>NZ_JAYSFD010000001.1:0-628239 GCF_041913525.1 Hydrogenophaga sp.
CGCTCACGCCCTTGCCCATGAAGGCCTCTTCGGAGGGCAGGCCCAGGTACTTGGCCGAGGCACCGGTGGCAATGATGAGCGAGTCACAGCTGTATTCGCCGCTGTCGCCCTTCAGGACGAAGGGGCGCTTGTTCAGTTCCACCGTGTGGATGTGGTCGAACACAATTTCGGTGTTGAAGCGCTCGGCATGGGCCAGGAAGCGCTGCATCAGCTCAGGGCCTTGCACGCCATTGGCGTCGGCGGGCCAGTTGTCCACCTCGGTGGTGGTCATGAGCTGGCCGCCCTGGGCGATGCCGGTGATCAACAGGGGGTTCAGGTTGGCTCGGGCGGCGTACACGGCGGCGGTGTAACCGGCAGGCCCGGAGCCCAGGATCAGGACTTTCGCGTGTTTCATGGTTCGGGGCCCCATCAAAAGTGGGGGTGTCGGGTTCAGGGGTGGGGGGTATTTGGTTTAGAGTGGCGAGCCAAATAGCCTGATCCTTGCCGATAGGCAAAGGTTTGCAGACGCTTGGGCAGACAGCTCAGGCATTGTAGGGAAGCGCCTCGGGTGCGCGATTCACCACGGGAAATACACGCATGTCCATCCTGTCCAATCTCGATCTCATCCGACGCGTTCCGCTGTTTTCCACTCTCACCCAGGCGCAGGCCGAATCGGTGGCCGATGCGGTGGTCAAGCGGCGCTTCAAGCGCGGCGAGTGCATTGTGGAGCAGGGCAAGAAGTCCAACTGCCTGTCGATTGTGCTCACCGGGCGGGCCAGGGTGGTCACCACCGACTCGCGCGGACGCGAGGTGATTCTGGCCACCATGAACCCGGGCGACTACGTGGGCGAAATGAGCCTGATCGACAACCAGCCCCATTCGGCCACGGTGCGCGCTGAGGTGCAGACCGATGTGCTGATCCTCGGGCGCAACGAGTTTGCCCGTTGCCTGCCCGAGAACTCGTCCATGGCCTACGCGGTCATGAAGGGGCTGGTGCAGCGCCTGCGCCACGCCGACCGCAAGATTGAGTCGCTGGCGCTGATGGACGTGTACGGCCGCGTGGCCCGTGCCCTGCTGGAATTCGCCCAGCCCGACAAGGACGGCAATCTGCGCATCAAAGAGCGCGTGTCGCGCCAGGACGTGGCCAAGATGATCGGCGCCTCGCGCGAGATGGTCAGCCGCGTCATGAAAGACCTGGAAGACCGTGGCTTCATCGAGGTGACTGAGGACGGCAGCACCGTCATCAAAGAGCGCCTGACGTCCCTGGGTTGACGGACGGACGGGCCTTGGCCATGGGGTAAGCTAGCCCCTCGTTTGCCGCAGGTCCATGACGTATTCGCTCAACACCCTCAACGCCGACCGCACTGCACAGCCGCCGGTCGGCGTCTCCCGATTCGCGCAGGAGATCGCGCTGGTGCTCGGGGCCGCTGCCCTGGTGTTCTGGCTCATTTCCCTCCTGACCCATTCCCTGGCCGATCCGGCCTGGAGCACCACGGGTGCCTCAAGCGCCGTGGGCAACTGGGGTGGCCGCCTGGGTGCCATCGTGGCCGATGGCAGCTATTACCTGCTGGGTTATTCGGTCTGGTGGGCCTTCCTGGTGGGCGTTCGCCTCTGGCTGGCCACCCTGGCGCGCTGGATTCGCGCGGAAGGCACCCAGAGCGAGCCCGAAACCGCCCGCTGGTGGCAGCGGCCGGCGATGCGGCGCGTCATCTTCTGGTCGGCCTTGCTGGTGCTGCTGGCCGCCAGCGGTGTCCTGGAATGGAGCCGCCTGTACCGCTTTGAGCACACACTGCCCGGCCCGGCCGGTGGCGTGCTGGGCCAGCTGCTGGGGCCGTGGGTCTCGCGCTGGCTGGGTTTCACCGGCGCAGCCCTGGCCATGTTGGCGATCATGGTGGTGTGCCTGCCCCGGGTGTTCACTTTCTCGTGGGGGCACTGGGCCGAGGTGATCGGCCAGACGCTGGATGGCTGGTTCGAAGCCCGCCGCGAGAAGCGCGAAGAAGTGGAAGACCTGCGCATTGGCCAGCAAGCCGCCAAGGAGCGCGAAGAGGTGGTGAAGGTGGAGCGGGTAGAAATCGAGGAGCACCACCCGAAGCCCGTCTTCATTGAGCCCGCGCCGGTGGAATTGCCCAAGAGCGATCGCGTGGCGAAAGAGCGCCAGAAGCCCCTGTTCACCGAATTGCCCGACAGCAAGCTGCCGCAGGTGGACCTGCTGGACAGCCCGTCTGCGCAGCAGGTGCTGGTAGACCCGCAGACGCTGGAGATGACCAGCCGCCTGATCGAGAAGAAGCTCAAGGACTTTGGCGTGGAGGTGCGGGTGGTGGCAGCGGCGCCGGGCCCGGTGATCACGCGCTACGAGATCGAGCCCGCCACGGGTGTGAAGGGCTCACAGATCGTCAACCTCAGCCGTGACCTGGCGCGCTCGCTCTCGCTGGTGTCCATTCGCGTGATCGAGACGATTCCGGGCAAGAACCTGATGGCACTGGAGCTGCCCAACGCCAAGCGCCAGACCATTCGCCTGTCCGAAATTCTGGGCTCGCAGGTCTACCACGAGGCCAAGTCGATGCTGACCATGGGCCTGGGCAAAGACATCGGCGGCTTGCCGGTGGTGGCCGACCTGGCCAAGATGCCGCACTGCCTGGTGGCCGGCACCACCGGTTCGGGCAAATCGGTGGGTATCAATGCCATGATCCTGTCGCTGCTCTACAAGGCCGATGCCAAGGACGTGCGCCTGATCTTGATCGACCCCAAGATGCTGGAGATGAGCGTTTACGAGGGCATTCCGCACCTGCTGGCGCCGGTGGTCACCGACATGAAGCACGCGGCCAACGCGCTGAACTGGTGCGTGGCCGAGATGGAGAAGCGCTACAAGCTCATGAGCAAGATGGGCGTGCGCAACCTGGCCGGCTTCAACGCCAAGATCGACGAAGCCGTGGCCAAGGGCGAGATCATCGGCAACCCGTTCAGCCTCACGCCTGAGCAACCCGAGCCGCTGGAGCGCCTGCCTCACATCGTGGTGGTGATCGACGAGCTGGCCGACCTGATGATGGTGGTGGGCAAGAAGATCGAAGAGCTGATTGCCCGCCTGGCACAGAAGGCGCGCGCGGCGGGCATCCACCTGATCCTGGCCACACAGCGGCCGTCGGTGGACGTGATCACCGGCCTGATCAAGGCCAACATTCCCACCCGCATTTCCTTCCAGGTGTCGAGCAAGATCGACAGCCGCACCATCCTTGACCAAATGGGCGCTGAGGCCCTGCTGGGCATGGGTGACATGCTCTACATGCCCTCGGGCACGGGCCTGCCTATTCGAGTACACGGCGCCTTTGTGAGCGACGAAGAGGTGCACCGCGTGGTGGCTTACCTGAAGGAGCAGGGCGGCGAGGCCAACTACATCGAGGGCGTGCTCGACGGTGCCCCGGCCGATGGCGAAGGCGGCGATGCCTTCGGTGGCGGCGGCGAGGTCTCGGGCGAGAAAGACCCGCTCTACGACCAAGCGGTGGAGATCGTGCTCAAAGACCGCAAGGCCAGCATTTCCTACGTGCAGCGCAAGCTCAAGATCGGCTACAACCGCGCCGCTCGCCTGCTGGAAGACATGGAAAACGCCGGCCTGGTGAGCGCCCTGACCAGCAGTGGCCAGCGCGACATCATCGTGCCCTCGCGCAGCGAGTGACCGGGCCGTGCAACCTTTCCCTGGCCGACGCATTCCAAGCGCCATGAAACGACTTTTTCTCTCTGCCGCCCTGTTCCTGAGTGGCTTCTCGGCCCAGGCCGATGGCCTGCAAGCCCTCGATGCCTTTCTGCGCGAAGTGGGCAGCGCCCGCGCCAGCTTCACCCAGGTGGTCACGTCGCCCACGCGTGCAGGTGAGGCCAAGCCCCGCAGCAAGACCAGCAGCGGCCGTTTCGAGTTTCTGCGGCCTGACCGCTTTCGCTTCGAGTACACCAAGCCCTTTCCCCAGACCATCGTGGCCGATGGACAGACCCTGTGGCTGTACGACGTGGACCTGAACCAGGTCACGGCTCGCCGCCAGAAGGACGCGCTGGGCAGCACGCCCGCGGCCATCATCGCCGCTGCCGGGCAGATCGACGCCCTCAAGGGGGCGTTCGAGTTGAAGTCCGCGCCCGAGCAAGATGGCCTGCAATGGGTGGAGGCCACACCGCGCGCCAAGGAGGGCCAGCTGCGCTTGGTGCGCATCGGTCTGCGCGAGAAGGAGCTGGCCGTGCTCGACATCGAAGACGGCCTGGGCCAGCGCTCGGTGTTGCGCTTTTCGCAGTGGCAAGCCAACCCGGGCCTGAAGGCGGGTGATTTCCGCTTTGAGCCACCCGCCGGGGCTGACGTGATTCGCCCCTGATACCGTGGTCACCGCCGCCTCGCACATTCCCCTGGCCGAACGGCTGCGCCCGCGCACGCTGGGCGAAGTGATCGGCCAGCAGCACCTGTTGGGCGAGGGCATGGCCTTGCGCCTGGCGTTTGAATCGGGGCAGCCGCACAGCTGCATCCTGTGGGGCCCGCCCGGGGTGGGCAAGACCACCATCGCGCGGCTGATGGCCGATGCCTTTGATGCCCAGTTCATCACCATCAGCGCGGTGCTGGGCGGCGTGAAGGACATCCGCGAGGCGGTGGAGAAGGCCGAGTTGGCGCGCGACGGCCTGCACGCGCAGCGCACCATCGTGTTCGTGGACGAGGTGCACCGCTTCAACAAGAGCCAGCAAGACGCTTTCCTGCCCCACGTGGAAAGCGGGCTGTTCACCTTCATCGGCGCCACCACCGAAAACCCCTCGTTCGAGGTGAACTCGGCTTTGCTCTCGCGGGCGGCGGTGTACGTGCTGCAGCCCCTGCAAGAGGACGACCTGCGCCAGATCGTGGCCAAGGCGCAGGCCATTGGCGCCGTGCCGGCCATGGAAGACGCCGCGCTGGCTCGCATGATTGCGTACGCCGATGGCGATGCGCGCCGTCTGCTGAACACGCTGGAAACCCTGGCGGTGGCCGCCAACAAAGAGCGGCTGGAGCAAGTGACCGACGCCTGGCTGCTGCGGGTGCTGGGCGAGCGCATGCGCCGCTACGACAAGGGGGGTGATCAGTTCTACGACACCATCAGCGCCTTGCACAAAAGCGTGCGCGGCTCCGACCCCGACGCCGCGCTGTATTGGTTCGTGCGAATGCTCGATGGCGGCGCCGACCCGCGCTACCTGGCGCGCCGCTTCATTCGCATGGCCGCCGAAGACGTTGGCCTGGCCGATCCGCGTGCCCTGAGGTTGGCCCTGGACGCTGCCGACGTGTACGAACGCCTGGGCAGCCCCGAAGGCGAGTTGGCCCTGGCCGAGTGCGTGGTGTATCTCGCGATTGCCGCCAAATCGAATGCCGTGTACAAGGCTTTCAATGAGGCCAAGGCATTCGTCAAAAAAGACGGCACTCGGCCCGTTCCCATGCACCTGCGCAACGCGCCCACCAAGCTCATGAAAGAGCTCGACTACGGAAAGGGCTACCGATATGCGCACGACGAAGAAGGCGGATTCGCTGCCGGGGAGAACTACCTTCCCGAAGGCATGCCGCCGCCCGGGTTTTACCGCCCGGTTGATCGCGGATTGGAGATCCGCATTGGCGAAAAACTCGCCGAACTGCAGCGCCGCAACCAAGCGGCCCGCTAAGCCCTTTCTGCCACTCTCCAACCGGGTGACACCGCGTCCCCCGCGCCGGTTTCTCAGGGCTTTTCCGCATGTTTTCGCCGAAGGGCGATGTCTAGAATCGCGCCCAGACCCGCCCGCCATGCTCTACCCAGGATGGCATTGGCGGGTTTTTTGCTAGGTTGAGAGAAGGGGCGCATTACCCACGTGCCCCGACCGGTCAAAAACACGGAGAACCTTCATGGACGTTTTGCTACAGCAGATCATCAACGGTCTGGTCTTGGGCAGCATGTATGCGCTCGTCGCGCTCGGGTACACGATGGTGTACGGCATCATCGGCCTCATCAACTTCGCTCACGGCGACGTGCTGATGGTGGGTGCACTGACGAGCTGGACCATCATCGGTGTCATGCGCGAAGCCTCACCGGGCATGCCGGGCTGGCTGATTCTGGTCATCGCCACCGTCATTGCCATGGTGGTGTGCGCCTCCCTCAATTTCACGATCGAAAAACTGGCCTACCGGCCACTGCGCAACTCCAACCGGCTTGCGCCCCTGATCACCGCCATCGGCATGTCGCTCTTGCTGCAGACCTTTGCGATGATCATCTGGAAGCCCAACCCGAAGTCTTACCCCAACATGCTGCCCACCGAGCCGGTGCAGTTTGGCGGCGCGGTGATCTCGATCACGCAGATCACCATCCTGGGCGTCACGGTGCTGACGCTGGCTTTCCTGATGTGGCTGGTCAACCGCACCAACCTTGGGCGGGCGATGCGGGCCACCGCCGAGAACCCGCGCGTGGCGGCGCTCATGGGCATCAAGCCCGACGTGGTGATCTCGGCCACCTTCATCATCGGCGCCATGCTGGCGGCCATCGCCGGCGTGATGTGGGCCTCCAACTACGGCACCGTGCAACACGCCATGGGCTTCATGCCCGGCCTCAAGGCCTTCGTGGCGGCGGTGATGGGCGGCATTGGCAACCTGGCCGGTGCGGTGGTGGGGGGCGTGGCGCTGGGCCTGATCGAGTCGCTCGGCGCGGGTTACCTGGGCAAGCTCACCGGGGGCGTGCTGGGCAGCCAGTACACCGACATCTTTGCCTTCATTGTGCTGGCTGTCGTGCTCACGCTGCGCCCCTCGGGCCTGCTGGGTGAACGCGTGGCCGACCGCGCCTGAGGCACAAGGAACAAGCCATGATGAACACCAAAATGGGCAAGCTGATCACCTTCCTGATCGCTGCGGTGGCGCTGCTGGCGCTGCCCCTGCTGCTGCAAGCCACGGGCAGCAACTCGTGGGTGCGAATTCTCGACATCGCCCTGCTGTACGTGCTGCTGGCCCTGGGCCTGAACATCGTGGTCGGCTACGCCGGCCTGCTGGACCTGGGCTACATCGCGTTCTTCGCGGTGGGCGCCTACCTGTTCGCGTTGCTGGGTTCGCCCCACTTGGCCGATACCTTCCCGGCCATCAAGGCGGCCTTTCCCAACGGGGTGCACTACAACATCTGGCTGGTCATGCTGGTGGCGGCCGCGGTGGCGGGCGTGGTGGGCATGATTCTGGGGGCGCCCACGCTGAAGCTGCGCGGCGACTACCTGGCCATCATCACGCTGGGCTTTGGCGAGATCATTCGCATCTTCATGCTCAACATGGACCGCCCGGTGAACATCACCAACGGCCCCAAGGGCATCAGCCAGATCGACAGCATCACCGTGTTCGGCCTTGACCTGGGCAAGCGCTTGCAGATTGGCGACTTCACCCTGCAGCCAGTCACGCTGTACTACTACCTGTTCCTGTTCTTCGTGATGCTGTCGGTGGTCATCTCGTATCGCCTGCAAGACTCGCGCATCGGCCGCGCCTGGATGGCCATTCGCGAAGACGAGATCGCCGCCAAGGCCATGGGCCTGAACACCCGCAACCTCAAGTTGCTGGCCTTCGGCATGGGGGCGTCGTTCGGCGGCGTGTCGGGCGTGCTGTTCGCCTCGTTCCAGCGTTTTGTGTCGCCCGAGTCGTTCTCGCTGATGGAGTCGGTGATGGTGGTGGCCATGGTGGTGCTGGGTGGCATCGGTCACATTCCGGGCGTGGTGCTCGGTGCGCTGCTGCTGGCGGGCCTGCCCGAGTTGCTGCGCCACGTGGCCACGCCGCTGACCCAGCTCACCGATGGGCGCTTGGCGCCCGAGATCCTGCGCCAGCTGCTGATCGCGCTGGCCATGGTGGTGGTGATGCTGGTGCGCCCCAAAGGGTTGTGGCCTGCGCCCGAACATGGCAAGTCCCTGAGCAAGTGAGCGGAGCCCCAGCATGAGCGACACCATCCTCAAAGTGGCCAACGTCTCCAAGCGATTCGGCGGCCTTCAAGCCCTCAGCGATGTGGGCATCACCATCGAGCGCGGTCAGGTGTATGGCCTGATCGGCCCCAACGGCGCCGGCAAGACCACCTTCTTCAACGTGCTGACCGGCCTGTACACGCCCGACAGCGGCAGTTTCGAACTGGCGGGCAAGCCCTACACGCCCAGCGCCGTGCACGAAGTGGCCAAGGCGGGCATTGCGCGCACCTTCCAGAACATTCGCCTGTTCGCCGAAATGACGGCGCTGGAGAACGTGATGGTGGGGCGCCATGTGCGCACGCGCTCCGGCCTGGTGGGCGCGGTGCTGCGCACGCCGGGTTTCAAGCGCGAGGAGCGCGATATCACCGAGCGCGCCCGAGAACTGCTCGACTACGTGGGCATCGGCAAGTTCGCCGACTACAAATCGCGCACCCTGAGTTACGGTGACCAGCGCCGCCTGGAGATCGCCCGGGCCCTGGCCACCGACCCGCAACTCATCGCACTGGATGAGCCCGCGGCTGGCATGAACGCCACCGAGAAGGTGCAGCTGCGCGAGCTGATCGACCGCATCCGCAAGGACAACCGCACCATCCTGCTCATCGAGCACGACGTGAAACTGGTGATGGGCCTGTGCGACCGCGTCACCGTGCTCGACTACGGCAAGCAGCTCGCCTCTGGCACGCCCGCGCAAGTGCAAAAAGACCCGAAGGTGATCGAGGCCTACCTCGGCACCGGCGGCCATTGAGATGGAACACCCCATGGCAAATACGCTTCTCAAAGTCAAAGGCCTGAAGGTGGCCTACGGCGGCATCAAGGCCGTCAAGGGCATCGACATGGAAGTGCGCGAGGGCGAGCTGATTTCGCTCATCGGCTCCAATGGCGCGGGCAAGACCACCACCATGAAGGCTGTCACCGGTTCGCTGCCCTTCGAGGGTGGCGAGGTGGAGTACCTGGGCCAAAGCATCAAGGGCAAGGGCTCGTGGGACCTGGTCAAGCAAGGCCTGGCCATGGTGCCGGAAGGCCGTGGCGTGTTCACGCGCATGACCATCACCGAGAACCTGCAGATGGGCGCTTACATCCGCCGCGACAAGGCGGGCATTGAGGCCGACATCGAGCGCATGTTCGGCATCTTTCCCCGCCTGCGTGAGCGAAAAGACCAGCTGGCGGGCACGATGTCCGGTGGCGAGCAGCAGATGCTGGCCATGGCGCGCGCCTTGATGAGCCAGCCCAAGGTGCTGCTGCTGGACGAGCCCTCCATGGGCCTGTCGCCCATCATGGTGGACAAGATTTTCGAGGTGGTGCGCGACGTGTCGGCGCAGGGCGTGACCATCGTGCTGGTGGAGCAGAACGCCCGCCGCGCGCTGCAGATCGCCGACCGTGCCTACGTGATGGACTCGGGCGAGATCATCATGACCGGGCCCGGCAAAGACATGCTTGACGACCCCAAGGTGCGCGCCGCCTACCTGGGCGAATAACACGCAGCGGCCCGGCCAACGGGCGGCTGCCTTTCGGAAAACTACAATCGAGGGTTTGGCGCCATCCGGTGCCCGACCCTCTTGTCATTCATGAGCCAAGCCCAAACCCCCGACCAGGCCGCGCCCGCCGCGCAAGATGAGAACCAGTTGATCGCCGAGCGCCGCGAGAAGCTCAAGGCCTTGCGCGAGGCGCAGAAGCGCGGCGAGGGCGTGGCCTTCCCCAACGACCACAAGCCCGAGCACCGCGCCGCCGAGGTGTTTGCCGCCCATGGCGAGAAGACGGCCGAAGAGCTGGAGGCCAACCCGGTTCGCGCCAGCGTGGCCGGGCGCATGATGCTCAAGCGCGTGATGGGCAAGGCCAGCTTCGCCACCTTGCAAGACGCCTCGTTTGGCCCCTCGGGTGGGCGCATCCAGCTCTACGTCACCCGCGATCGCCTGGGCGACGAGGTCTACGCGGCCTTCAAGCACTGGGACCTGGGCGACATCATCGCCGCCGAGGGCACGCTGTTCCGCACCCGCACCGGCGAGCTGTCGGTGCAGGTCGATTCGATCCGCCTGATCACCAAGAGCCTGCGCCCGCTGCCCGACAAGTTCCACGGCGTGCAGGACCAGGAGATCAAGTACCGCCAGCGCTACGTTGACCTGCTCACCGATGAGAGCTCGCGCCGCCGCTTCGTGGCGCGCAGCCAGGCCATTTCGGCCTTGCGCAATTTCATGGTGGACCACGGTTTCCTGGAAGTGGAAACGCCCATGCTGCACCCCATTCCCGGTGGTGCCAACGCCAAGCCCTTCGTCACGCACCACAACGCGCTGGACCAGGAAATGTTCCTGCGCATCGCGCCTGAGCTGTACCTCAAGCGCCTGCTGGTGGGCGGTTTCGAGCGCGTGTTCGAGATCAACCGCAACTTCCGCAACGAAGGCATCAGCGTTCGGCACAACCCCGAATTCACCATGATGGAGTTCTATGCGGCCTACTGGAACTACCAGGACCTCATGGACTTCTGCGAGCAGCTCATCCGCCACCTGGTGAAGGTGGTGCGCGGTGACGGCGTGCTCACCTACCAGGGGCGCGAGGTGGACGTGAACTCGCCCTTCGAGCGCCTCACCATCCGCGACGCCATCGTGAAGTACACCGACGCTGGCGCCAACGTGGACAGCGCCGATTGGCTGCGTGAGCGCCTGAAGAAGCTGGGCATGAGCGAAGAGAAAAACCAGCTTTCAAGCCGCAGCCTGGCCAGCCTGCAGGTGTTCTTCTTTGAAGAGACGGTGGAAGACAAGCTCTGGAACCCGACCTTCATCATGGACCACCCCACCGAGATCTCGCCGCTGGCGCGCGCCAATGACGCCCGCCCCGAGGTGACCGAGCGCTTTGAGCTCTACATCACCGGCCGCGAGTTCGGCAACGCCTTCTCCGAGCTGAACGACGCCGAAGACCAGGCCGCGCGCTTTCACGCCCAGGTGGCCGCCAAGGACGGTGGCGACGAAGAGGCCATGTACTTCGACGCCGACTACGTGCGCGCGCTCGAGTACGGCATGCCCCCGGCGGGCGGCTGCGGCATCGGCATTGACCGCCTGATGATGCTGCTGACCGACAGCCCCAGCATCCGAGACGTGATCCTGTTCCCGGCGCTGCGCCGCGAGCACTGATGCACCAGGCCCGGCATTCGCCGGGCGCCAGGCGCAAAAAAGCCGCTCCGGGAAGCGGCTTTTTCTTGGGCGCTTGAAACCTCAGGCGTAGGCGGCCAGGGCCTTGCGCATTTTCTTCATGGCGGCCACCTCGATCTGGCGCACGCGCTCGGCGCTCACGCCATACTCGGCCGCCAGTTCGTGCAGCGTCATGCCGCCCGAGCCGTCGTCGTTCACGCGCAGCCAGCGCTCGGTGACGATGCGGCGCGAGCGCTCGTCCAGTTCGCCCATGGCGCGGGCGATGCCTTCGGTGGCCAGCGCGTCGCGCTGGGCCGACTCGATCATGGCGGTGGGCTCATGGCTGGCGTCGGCCAGGTAGGCGATGGGGCCAAAGCCTTCTTCGCCGTCGTCGTTCGGGGCGGGGTCGAGCACCACGTCACCACCGGAGAGGCGCGTTTCCATTTCGCGCACTTCTTCTGGCTTGACGTTGAGCTCTTGCGCCATCAGCTTCACCTCGGCGTCGGACAGCACCTCGCGGTGGGTGTCGCCGTCCATGGCCTCGGCACGAAAACCTTGCTTGCGCGAGCGCAGGTTGAAGAACAGCTTGCGCTGGGCCTTGGTGGTGGCCAGCTTCACCATGCGCCAGTTCTTCAGGATGTACTCGTGGATCTCGGCCTTGATCCAGTGCATGGCGTAGCTGACCAGGCGCACGCCCTGGTCGGGGTCGAAGCGCTTCACCGCCTTCATCAGGCCGACGTTGCCTTCCTGGATCAGGTCGCCGTGCGGCAGGCCGTAACCCAGGTACTGGCGCGAGATGGAGACCACCAGGCGCAGGTGGGACATCACGAGTTGGCTCGCGGCCTGCAGGTCGTTGTCGTCGCGCAGCTTGCGCGCGGCCTGCTGCTCTTCTTCCAGGGTGAGCAGGGGCAGGCGGTTGACGGCCGAGATGTAGGCGTCCAGGTTGCCCAGGGGGGGCACCAGCGACCACGGGTTGGCCACGGCCACGGCGCCGGACTGGGCAACGGGAGCGAGCGAGTGGGTCATGCGGGGGTACCTCCTGTGGTGTTCCCAAAATATTAGCACTCTCTATGAGTGAGTGCTAAAGGGGAAGTTCCATCCCCCTGTTGACCTTGCGGTGAGGGGCTTATTGCCGCCAGAAGAACAAGGCCGTCATGGTCAGGCCGGTGAGCACGATGCCCCAGCGCATCACGTTTGCGGGAATGTGCCGCGCCAGGACGGCGCCGCCGTAACCGCCGGCGGTGGCCGCCACCATCATGAGCAGCGCCTGTTTCCACTGCACGATGCCGCCAGCGGCGTAGATGGCCGCGGCGATGGTGGTGAGCAGGGCCGAGACCAGGTTCTTCAGGCCGTTCATGGCGTTCAGCCGCGTTTGCCCCAGCAGGCCGAACAGCGCCAGCAGCAAGATGCCCAGGCCGCCGTTGAAGTAGCCGCCGTAGCCCGCCACCAGCAGCATGCCCAGGCCGGCTTTCCAGGGGGAGGCGGTGCCGTGGCCTGTCGCGCCGGTCCAGCGCCGGATCTGGGGGCCGAAGGCGAACATGGCGGTAGCGGCCAAGAGCAGCCAGGGCACCACCTTGTTAAAGGTGGCGTCGGGCGTGAACAGCAGCAGCGCGGCACCGGCCGAGCCGCCAATCAACGAGATGGCCACCACCGCCAGGATGGAGAGGCCTGGCGGGGCTTCCATGTCCCGCCGAAAGCCCCAGGCGCCGGCCATGTAGCCGGGCAGCAGGGCCACGGTGCCGGTGGCGTTGGCGGCCACGGGGGGCACGCCGGTGAACACCAGCGCGGGCAAGGTGAGGAAGCTGCCCCCGCCGGCCACGGCGTTCAAGGCCCCCGCCAGCGCCGCCGCCGCCAGCAGCAACGCGATGTGGGCCAGCGGGCCCATGCCCAGAATGTCCATGCAACTCTCCCGAGATCGTATTCAATTGCACCATGTTGGTGCAAAACGAGCCCGATCTTAGTGCGTGGGGAGTTGGCAATGCCGGCGCAAAAGGCAAAGCACTTGGGACACGGATGGGGTGAATCGGCGCGGGAGGGGCGGCGCCACCCCGTTGGGTCAGGCGGTGACCTGTTCCATGTCGGCCTTGGCGGTGCTCAGGGCCTGGTTCTTGGCGTCCTCGCCCATGGCCAGGCCTTCGGCGCGCACGATGCGCACGTCGGTGATGCCGAAGAAGCCCATCACCACCTTCAGGTAGCTTTCCTGGTGTTCCATGGCCTGGCCACCTTCGCTGTTGGCGTACATGCCGCCGCGGGTGGAGGCCACGATCACCGTCTTGCCACCGGCCAGGCCGACCGGGCCTTTTTCGGTGTACTTGAAGGTGCGACCGGGTTGGGCCAGGCGGTCGATCCAGGCCTTGAGCTGGGTGGGGATGGAGAAGTTGTAGAAGGGCGCGCCAATGACGATCACGTCTGAGGCCAGGAACTGGCTGACCAGCTTTTCCGAGAGGGCGTTCTCGGCGCGTTGCGCTTCGGTGGGCTCGGGCTGGGCGATGCCTTTGATGGCGATGGCGTCGGCGCTGAAGTGGTTGGGGGCGTTGACCGCCAGGTCCAGGTGCTCGACGGTGGTGTCAGGGTGGTTCTCGCACCACTTGGCGACGATGTCGGCGGTGAGCTGGCGCGACACGGAGTGGGCGCCCAGGATGCTGGAATCGACGTGGAGCAGTTTCATGGTGGGTCTTCTTTCGGTCAAGACGCCAGCGCGGTGTGCGCCGGCCATGAAACTATTCTATTTTTGGTGTCTTTCCTTGATTAGACGGTCATTCTGGGAATGATCGTTCCATTGGTGAGACAAAAAGGGCGGTCGGGGGCGATGATCGGTCAGGTCTGCACCTGGGCCAGGGCGGTCTGCAGCATGTCAATGAACACGCGGGTCTTCACCGGCATCAGCTTGCGTTCGGGGAACACGGCCCAGGCGGTGTGGCTGGGCAGGCACCAGCCGGGCAACACCCGCCGCAAGGCGCCTCGGCGCACTTCGGCCGCGGCAAAGTGGTCGGGCACCGCGGCAATGCCGGCGCCAGCGCAGGCGAGCTTGATGAGCAGCTCGGGGGCGTTGGCGCTCACGCGGCCCGGCGGGGAGCCCTGCCAGCGCTCGTCGCCTTGTGACAGCGTCCAGATGGCGGCCTCGCCGTTGGTCATCAGCAGGTGGACGGCTTCGTACCGCACCAGGTCGTCCGGGTGTTGCGGGTCGCCATGCTCGGCCAGGTAGCTGGGGGCCGCGTACAAGCCGAAGGAAAAGACCGCCAGGCGCCGGGCGGCCAGCGAGGCGTCGTCGGGCAGTTGCCCCATGCGCAGGGCCACGTCAAAGCCCTCGCCCAGCAGGTCCACGCGGCGGGGGGACAAATCCAGGTCCAGCCGAATGGCCGGGTAGAGCGCCACAAACGCGGCCAGCGTGTCGGCCAAGAGCAGGCTGGCGAAGTCGCTGGGCATGGACACGCGCAAGCGCCCGCTGGGGGTGGCCTGGCGCCGCTCGCTCAGCGCCGCCACGGCCTCAACTTCAGAGGCCACCTGGCGCGCGTGCTCCAGCAGTTGCAGGCCGAATTCGGTCAATGACTGGCGCCGGGTGGTGCGCGTCAGCAAGCGCTCACCCAGGCGTTGTTCCAGGGCGGCCAGACGGCGCGACACGGTGGACTTGGGCAAGCCCAGGCGCTCGGCCGCGCGGCTGAAGCTGCCCAACTCGGCCACGCTGGCGAAGATGAGCAGGTCGTTGGGATCGATGTGTGGGCTGGATTGTTCCATTTGAGAATCAATGATATCCGGGCAACAGCATTAACAAGAGGATTGTTCCCCAATAGACTGTGCGCAATGGACGTTGGCCTGCCAAAACCCGCCGGCCCCAACTTCCCCCCTCATTGCCTGCCGCTCAAGAAAGGAGCCCGACATGAACGCCAACACCTCAACCCAGCCGGTCACCGCATCGCGCGTGGTGGAGCACCTGATCGCTGGTCAGCCCACGTCAGACGGCGCGGGCGTGAAGCTCACCCGTGTGCTCACGCAGAACCTGCAGCGCCGGCTTGACCCCTTCCTGATGCTCGATGCCTTCGGCAGCGACAAGGCCGATGACTACATCGCCGGCTTCCCCGACCACCCGCACCGTGGCTTTGAAACCGTGACCTACATGATCGCCGGGCGCATGCTGCACCGCGACAGCGCGGGCCACGAGGGCTTGCTGCAAAACGGCGGCGTGCAGTGGATGACGGCCGGCCGGGGCGTGATCCATTCCGAGATTCCTCAGCAGGAAGAGGGCGTGATGGAGGGCTTTCAGCTGTGGCTGAACCTGCACAGCAGCGAGAAGATGAACGCCCCCTGGTACCGCGATTTCCAGAGCGAGCAGCTGCCCAAGCTGCGCACCCCCGAGGGCGTGGACGTGACCGTGATCGCGGGTGTGAGCCATGGCGTGCAGGGCGCGGTGACGCGCGAGATCACCCAGCCGCTGTACCTGGACGTGCACATGCCCAGTGGCTCGCGCTTTGAACAAACGCTGCCGGCCGATCACAACGCGTTTCTGTACGTGTACCGGGGCGAGGTGCGCATCGCCGGGCAGGCGGTGCCGGTGCAGCGCATGGCGATTCTGGCGAACGCGGCCCAGGCCGATGGCGTGGTGATCGAGGCCAGCGCCGACGCCAGGTTGATCCTGGTGTCGGGCCGGCCGTTGAACGAGCCCATCGTGCAGTACGGGCCCTTCGTGATGAACACGCAGCAGGAGATTTACCAGGCCCTGGCCGATTTCCGCGACGGCCGCCTGGGCGAGCGGGCCTGACCCGCTCGCGCCCTCAGAGGGTGGCCGTCTCGGCCAGCCGCTGGCGGCATTGCGCCACCATTCGCTGCAGCAGGGCCTCGCAACTGGGGATGTCGTCGATCAGCCCCACCACCTGGCCAGCCCACACCACGCCGTCGTCCAGCGCACCGCTCTCCAGCGTGGCGCGCCCGCGCGCGCCAGCCACCAGCGGTCGAAGCTCGTCGAAGGTGCAGCCGCCGGGGCGGTTCTCCAGCGCCAGCACCTCGTGTGAGACGCGGTTGGACAACACCCGCGCGGTGTTGCGCAGGGTGCGGAACATCAGGCGCGTGTCGGTCTCACGGGCCTGCACCAGGGCCTGCTTGATGTGCTCGTGCACCGGCGCTTCTTGCGTGGCCACGAAGCGCGTGCCCATGTTCACGCCTTGCGCGCCCAGGGCAAGGGCGGCGGCCAGGCCGCGCCCGTTGGCAATGCCGCCCGAGGCGATCACCGGCACGCTCAGGGCCTGCACGGCGGCGGGAATGAGCACCAGCCCCGGCACGTCGTCTTCGCCCGGGTGGCCGGCGCACTCGAAGCCGTCGATGCTGACGATGTGCACCCCGCGCTTCTCGGCGGTGAGGGCGTGGCGCACCGAGGTGCACTTGTGGATGACGGTGATGCCCGCGCCCACCAGGCGGTCGAACACCTCGGCCGGCACGTTGCCGGCGGTCTCCACCACCGGCACGCGCCGCCCGATGATGGTGTCGAAGATCTGCTCGTAGGGCGGCGGTGTGACGGTGCGCAGCATGGTCACGTTCACGCCGAAGGGCTGGTCGGTGAGGGCGCGGACGCGGTCGATCTCGAGGCCCAGCTCGTCGGGCGTGGGCTGGGTGAGGGCGCTGAGCATGCCCAGGCCCCCAGCATTGGACACGGCGGCAGCCAGCCCGGCGCGGCCCACCCATTGCATGCCCCCTTGCACGATGGGGTAGCGAATGCCCAACCGTTGCGTCACGGCGTTGTGGATGGCGCGCTCGCTCATTGCAGCTTGATGTCGTTTTCGCGAACGATCTTGCCCCATTGCTGTACGTCGGAGGCGATCTGGCGGCCAAAGTCGGCGCTGCTGTTGCCCACCGGCTCGAAGCCCATCTCGAAGATCTTGGCTTGCACGTCGGGCAGGGCGGTGATGCGCTGCAGCTCTTTGGAGAACTTCTCCACGATGGCCGGCGGCGTGCCCGCGGGCAGCAGCACGCCGCCCCAGCCGGGCAGGTTCACGCCGGGGTAGCCGGCCTCGGCGAAGGTGGGCACGTTGGGGTACGTCTTCAGGCGCGTGGGGTTGGCCACGGCAATCAGCTTGACCTTGCCGCCGCTGAGCTGGCGACCGTAAAAGCCCACCGAGCCGTAGGCCAGTTCGATGCTGCCGTTGACCAGGTCGGCAAAGCCCGGCGCTTCGCCCTTGTAGGCCACGTGCTTGATCTGCATGCCAGCCTCTTTGTTCAGGCCTTCGCCGATCACGTGCCCACCCGAGCCCATGCCGTACGAGCCGAAGGTGAGCTTGCCGGGCGAGGCCTTGGCCAGCTTGACGACACCGGCCAGGTCGTCGGCCGGCAGGTTGGTGGTGGCCGCCAGGGCGATGGGGAAGGACGCCACCATCGACACGGGCGTGAAGTCTTCGGCCTTGTATTGCGGGTTGGTCTGCAGCACCAGGTTTTGCGCGAAGCCGCTGATGGTGAACAGCGCGGTGTAGCCATCGGCCGGCGAGCGAGCCACCGCCGTGGTGGCAAGGATGGTGTTGGCGCCCGGGCGCGGTTCCACGATGACCGGCTGCCCCCAGGCCTGGCTCATCTTGTCGGCCACCAGGCGGGCCAGCAGGTCGAGGTTGCCGCCCGGCGCGGTGGGGATGACGAAGCGCACCGCCTTGCTGGGGAATTTGTCCTGGGCCTGGGCCAGGGTGGCGCCCAGCAGCAGGGTGCTGCCCAGGGCGGCGATCAGGGTTCGGCGGGCGGTGAGGGCGCGCATGTCTGTCTCCATATGGTTAGTGGTTCAACCATTTTAGGTTTGACGATGGCGTGTGTCAAAGGGCGCGCAGGGCCCAGCCGCCCGGGGCTTGGCCGGGCTGGTGAAGTGGGTGAGGGGGTGGCCGGTCGCTCAGGCCGCGCCGCGCTCGGCCAGCAGGGCCAGGGCGTCGTCGCGCCAGAAGGCCAGCGCGGCGTAGTAGCCCTCCCACACGCAGCCGTTGCAGCCCCGGCCGCAGCAGGTGGTGGGCTCGGGCGGTGGGCGGCGCAGGGCGGCGTCCAGGTCAAGGCCGGCGCGCTGGGCACGCCCGCGCAGGTGGGCGATCAGGGCTTGTGCGGTGGCCAGGTCGGCCAGTGGCACGCTGGCCGCGTCTTGTGGCCGAAAGCGCCGCTGCGTGCGCCCCTCGAACTCGGCGGTCTCGTTGAACATGGCGGCCGGTCGCACCCACAGGCCAAAGCCGCCGTACAGCGCGCGGTAGAGCGTCATGCCCAGCAGGGTTTCGCTGCAACGCACGGTGTCGATCACCTCGTACCAGCCGCCTTTGTAGTGGCGGTACAGGCCGGGCGGGGTGGCGTTAAGCGGGGGCAGGTCGTGGTCGGTGGGGGCGCTCATGTCGGGTCGGTCGGGCCGCGGCCCTGGGCGTTGAGTTGCCCCATGCGGTGGGCCAGTTCCACCGCCGATTGCACCTGCAGTTTGTCCAGGATGTTGGCGCGGTGGAACTCCACCGTGCGCTGGGTGATGCCCAGGTGGTCGGCGATGTTCTTGTTGTAGTGGCCTTGCAGCATTTCGTGCAGCACCTCGCGCTCACGCGCGCTCAGGCTGGCCAGGGCGCGCTGAAAGCGCAGCCGCTCGTGTGAGTGGGTGTGCCAGTCGATGGCGGCCTGGCGCGCGGCCTCTACCTTGTCCACCAGCTCGTTGTTCTGAAAGGGCTTCTCCAGAAAGTCCCAGGCGCCGTTTTTCACGGCGGCCACGGCCATGCCCACGTCGCCATGCCCGGTGAGGAACAGCACCGGCCAGTGCCAGCCCAGGGCCTTGAGCTGCTCGAAGGTGGCCAGGCCAGACAGCGGCTCCATGCGGATGTCAAGCAGCACCACGGCGCAGGTGTCGGCCAGGCCCTGCTCGCGCACCGCCTGCACGAACGCGTCGCCCGCCGCCCAGGCCTGCGTGGGCAGGCCGCGCGAGTCGAGCAGCCAGGCCAGGCCGTCGCGGAAATCCGCGTCGTCATCGACCAGGTGCACGGTGGGGTTCAGGGTTGCAGGGGTAGCCACAGCGTGAATTGTGCCCCCCGCCAGCGGGGGCTTCGTTCCACCTCGATGCGGCCGTGGTGGGCCTCGGCGATCGAGCGGCAGATGGCCAGGCCCATGCCCATGCCGCCGGGTTTGCGGCTGGCAAAGGCGTCGAAGAGGTTGGCCTCGATGTCGGGCGCCACGCCGGGGCCGGTGTCGGCCACGCGCACGCCGGCCATGCCCTCACCCGCCACCAGCGACACCTCGACCGTGGGGGTGTCGTAGGCGCCCGGCTGCGCCCACTCGCCCGCGTTGAGCACCAGGTTGTGCACCGCGTTCTCCAGCAGCAGCGCGTCGGCCGGCACGGTGGGGCCGTCGCCGTCGGGCAGGTTCAGCAGCAGGCGCACGCCCTCGGGCAGGGGCACGCCCTGGGCCACGCGGGCCACGAAGGGGGCCAGCGCCAGGGGCTGGCGGCTCATTTCCTGGCGGCGGGCAAAAGCATTGACGCGCTGGATGACGCGCCCGGCCTTGTCGGCCAGGCGGTCCATGCGCTCGACCACGGGCACGATGTCGTCGAGGGCGATGTTCTGCGCGCGCAGGCGGTTGAGCAGGCCGTTGGCGAAGCTGGCCAGCGCGCCCAGGGGTTGGTTGAGTTCGTGCGCCAGGGTGGAGGCCACCTCGCCCACGGCCACCAGCCGGCCCGAGGCCTCCAGCATTTCCTGCTGGCGCGCGGCCAGGCGCTCCACGCGGCGGCGTTCGGTGATGTCCAGCGTGGAGACGACCCAGCCCACCACTTGGCCGACCTCTTGGCCGTTCGCCAGTCGCAGCGGCGCGGCCTGGGTGAGCACCTCCAGGCGGCGGCCGTCGCGGTGCAGCAGGGTTTGCTCCAGCCCGCCGGGGTGGGCGTCTGGGTCTTGCAGCAGCGGGCGCAGCGGCGCCAGCTCGGGCCCGGCGTGGGCGGGCCAGTAGGGCGGGGCATCGGCCTGGGCCAGCAACTCGTCGGCCGACCAGCCCACCAGCCGGGCGAAGGCCGGGTTGGCGTAGCGCAGTTGACCGGCCGGGCTCAGCACGCGCAAGCCCACGCTGGTGGAGTGTTCCAGCGCGGTGCGCAGGGCGAGCTGGGTTTGCAGGCGGGCCTCGGCGCGTTGGCGGCGGCGGGTGTCGCGCCACAGGGCGTACAGCGCCACCAGCATGCCGGCCAGGCAGACCAGGGCCACGCCGAAGAACAGGCGCGGCGCCAGCGGCACCGGGTTGCCGAGCCAGCGCACCTGCAGGCGCCAGGTGGCGCCGGGCAGGTTCACCGGCACGAGAAAGCGGCCGTCGGCCTCCAGCCCTGCCGCGCCCGTGGCGGGGCCGATCTCGTGCTCTTGCGCGAACCAGTCGGGCACAAAGGCGGTGATGGCGCGCTGCACCGGCACAGCGGCCAGGTAGTCGCCGCGGAACTGGCCTTGCTCAATGTGCGGCACGGCCAGCCACACCCACTCGGTGCCCGAGCCATCGGCGGCCGGCAGCGGGCCGCTGTAGGCCGGGCGCTGTAGGCCACGGGTGGTGTCGAGCATCACGGCCAGGGCGTCGGCGTTGTCGGCCAGCGCGGCGGCGGCGCGCAGCTCGCGTGGCCAGCGGGCGGTGTCGGGCTGGTCGGCGGCGGGCAGCCAGCCATGGAAGGCCACCAGCCCCGGCTCGGACCACCAGGGGCTGACGCGCAGACTGGCGGGGGCTTGCGGGCTGCCCTGGGCCAGCGCGCCCAGGTCGCGTTCCAGGCGGCGGAAGTGAAAGCGCAGCGTCTGGTCCAACCACTCGCTGTCGGCCACGCGGCGGCGGTCGGCCTCTTGGGCTTCTTCGCCGCGCAGGTACACCACCATCAGCAGGGCCGAGGCGGCCACCAGCACCAGCAGCGCCACCAGCCCGGCGATGGTGCGCCGGGTGGGCGCCAGGGCACTCTGGGGGTTGAGGTCCAGGGTGGCGAAGTCGAGCGGGGGTGTGGGCATGGTGGCGGGGGGGTATCGCTAGCATAGCGGCCATGCCCTTTGCCCTGCCACCGCCAGTGCCCCGTGCCGTCACGCGGCGCGCGCTGCTGGCCGCCGCCGTGGCGCTGCCCGCGCTGGCCAGCGGGCGCGGGCCGGTGCGGCTGCGCTTTTCGCACGTGGTGGCGCCCGACACGCCCAAGGGGCGCATGGCCTTGCATTTCCAGGCGCTCGTGCACGAGCGCGCGGGCGACCGCCTTCGGGTGGAGGTGCACCCCGACTCGCAACTCTGGGGCGACGACGACGAGATCGAGGCGCTGCGCCTTGGCGCGGTGGAGATGCTGGCGCCCTCGCTGTCGAAGTTCGGCATGGCCGGCGTGCCCGAGTTCGAGGTGTTTGACCTGCCCTATCTGTTCAGCGAGGCCGCGCAGGTGCGCCGCGTGACCGAAGGGCCGGTGGGCCAGGCCTTGCTGCGCCGGCTGGAGCGCCAGCAGATGCTGGGCCTGGGTTTTCTGGACAACGGCCTGAAGCACATGAGCGCGCAGCGCCCTTTGCGCCGCGTGGCCGATTTCGCGGGCTTGCGCGTGCGGGTGCAGGCCTCGCGCGTGATCGAGGCGCAGTGGCGCGCGCTGGGCGCGCAGCCGGTGGTGCTGCCGTTTGCCGAGACGCGCCGTGCCCTGGCCTCGGGCGTGGTGAACGCCACCGAGAACCCGCTGTCGAACTTCCTGACCCAGGGCCTGGCCTCGGTGCAGCCGCAGCTCACGCTCACGGGCCACGGCTACCTGGGCTACGCGGTGGTCACCAACCCGCGCTTCTGGGCCAGCCTGCCCATGGCCGACCAGCGCCTGCTCACCGACGCGCTGCGCGCCGCGCTGGCGCAGGGCAACCGCTGGGCGGCCGAGCTGGACCGCGATGCGCTGCTGGCCCTGCAGCGGCAGACGGGGGTGGCGGTGCACCAGCCCAGTGAGGCCGAGCGGAACGGCCTGCGGCAGGCCTTGCGCGGTGTCAGTCAAATGGTTGAGCGTGGGCCGCAAGGCCAGTGGCTGAAGGACGTTCGCGCGGCCCTTTTGGCTAAGTAGTAACCCTACTGTCAAACGCCACAGTTGGCGCGGCTGCGGGCGCTGCGTATCGTCCGCACCCACTCGGGAGACCCCGGCCTTGCGGCCCGGTCGCCCACCGTGGCGGGCCCGCTGGCCCGCTGTCCCCACACCCCAACCCCCGAGGAGACTTCTTCATGTCTTCGACCGTGGCGCGCAAGCCGCTCTACCGTTCTCTTTACGTTCAGGTGCTCGTCGCCGTGGCCATCGGCGTGCTGCTGGGCCATTTCCGGCCCGAGCTGGGCACCGAGATGAAGCCGCTGGGCGATGCCTTCATCAAGCTCATCAAGATGATCATCGCGCCCATCATCTTCTGCACCGTGGTGGTGGGCATCGCCGGCATGGAAGACATGAAGAAGGTGGGCAAGACAGGTGGCCTGGCCCTGATGTACTTTGAGATCGTCTCCACCGTGGCCCTGGTGATTGGCCTGGTGATCGTGAACCTGGTGAAGCCCGGCGAGGGCATGCACGTGGACCCGGCCAGCTTGGACACCAAGGGTATCGCGGCCTACACCGCACCGGGCAAGATGCAAAGCACCACCGACTTTCTGATGAACGTGATCCCCACCTCGGTGGTGGACGCCTTCGCCAAGGGTGACATCCTGCAGGTGCTGCTGTTCTCGGTGCTGTTCGGCTTTGCGCTGCACAAGTTCGGCGGGCGCGGCACCATGGTGTTCGACTTCATCGAGAAGTCATCGCACGTGCTGTTCGACATCGTGGGCATCATCATGAAGGTGGCCCCCATCGGTGCCTTCGGCGCCATGGCCTTCACCATCGGCAAGTACGGCGTGGACTCGCTGTTCTCGCTGGGCAAGCTGATGGGCACCTTCTACCTCACCTGCCTGCTGTTCGTGTTCGTGGTGCTGGGCACCATCGCCCGACTTCACGGCTTCAGCATCGTGAAGTTCCTGCGCTACATCAAGGAAGAGCTGCTCATCGTGCTGGGCACCTCGTCCAGCGAATCGGTGCTGCCGCGCATGATGGAAAAGCTGGAGAACCTGGGCGCGCGCAAGTCGGTGGTGGGCCTGGTGATTCCCACGGGTTATTCCTTCAACCTGGACGGCACCTCCATCTACCTGACCATGGCCGCGGTGTTCATCGCCCAGGCCACCGACACGCCCATGACCCTGGTGCAGCAGCTCACCCTGCTGGCCGTGCTGCTGCTCACCTCCAAGGGCGCGGCGGGCATCACCGGCAGCGGCTTCATCGTGCTGGCGGCCACGCTGTCGGCCGTGGGCGGCGTGCCCGTGGCGGGCCTGGCGCTGATCCTGGGCATTGACCGCTTCATGTCGGAGGCCCGTGCCCTGACCAACCTGGTGGGCAATGGCGTGGCCACGCTGGTGGTGGCGCGCTGGACGGGTGACCTGGACATGAAGCGCCTGAACCAGGGCCTGAACCACCCCACCGCGCAAGAGGCCCAAGACCCCGAGGCCATCCTGGACCGCAAGGTGGACCACATGGCCGTGAGCAAGAGCGCCGCCTGATTCGCCACCACCCTGTTGGCAAAGCCCCGCCCTGGCGGGGCTTTGTCGTTTCTGGCGCGAGGTTCAGAGCACGAGGTTCAGAGCGTGGGGTGCGGCAGCTCGGGGCAGGGCAGTGGCGTGTCGTCGCGGCCGGCCTGCCAGGCGGCGCGCCAGGCAGGCAGGGTGAGGGCGGGGTCATCGCCCAGGCCGCGCACCACGCAGCCACCGGCCGCGCCGCTGGCGGCCACGGCGTGCAACTGCTCGGGCGCCAGCACACCGCCAATGCCCACCACCGGCGCGCCGGCCATGCGCGCCCACCAGGCCAGGTTGTCCAGGCCTTGCGGGCGCCAGGGCATGTCTTTGGTGGTGGTGGGCCACACCGGGCCGCAGGCGATCAGGTCGGGCGCGAGGGCGCGGGCGCGGCACAGCTCCCACAGGCTGTGCGAACTCAGGCCCAGGCGCACGCCTTGTGCGCGCGCTTGCGCCAGTTGGCGCTGCTCGGCCGCGCCCAGGGCCAGCAGGTCTTCCTG
This sequence comes from Hydrogenophaga sp., assembly GCF_041913525.1. Taxonomy (GTDB): domain Bacteria; phylum Pseudomonadota; class Gammaproteobacteria; order Burkholderiales; family Burkholderiaceae_C; genus Hydrogenophaga. The sequence continues at coordinate 24,038 of NZ_JAYSFD010000001.1, forward strand.
GCCCAGGTGCAGCTCTCGCGCGCCCAGGTCCAGCGCGAGGCGCCAGTGGTCGTTGATGACCAGCCGCGCCCCGTCGGTGCCCGCGAGGGCGGCGCGCACCTCGTCGGCGATGCGCGCCGGGTCGCTGTGCTTGAAGCGCAGTTGCACCGTGTCGGCGCCGGCGCGTGCGCAGGCCTGCACGCGCGCGGCGCTGTCGGCAATGGCGTAGAGCCCCGGTGCTGGTGATGCTGGCGAGGCGGCCCAGGTGCTGGGGGCGGTGTCGCCCAGCGAGAGCTGGGGCATGAGCGACGGATCGTGCCCAAAGCCGGAGCCGGCGCGCACCGGGCCGGCGCCCGCGCCCAGCGCCGTGGCTCGGCGCAGCGCGTGGGTGGTGAGCATCTTGGCCAGCACGGCGGCATCGGCCGCCACCCAGCCCAGTGCCATGGCGGCCGCGAGTGCGCTGGCGAAGGTGCAGCCGGTGCCGTGGTGGTGGCGCGTGGGCACGCGCGGCAGGCTGAGCCAGCCTTGGGCGTGGGGCGTGTGCAGCCAGTCGGCGCTCAAGGCCCCGCCGTCGTCGCCGCCGGTGATCACCACCGCCTGCGCGCCCATGCCCCGCAGCCCTTGGGCCAGCTCGGGCACCGGGGTGTCGGGCGCGGCACACAGCAAGGCCACGGCCTCGCGTCGGTTGGGGGTGAGCACGGTGGTGCGGGGCAGCACCTCGTGGCGGTAGGCCCCCAGCAGCGCGCCGTTGGCCAGCGCCGCGCCGGTGCTGGCGCGCAGCACCGGGTCCACCACCAGGGGCACAGGCCGCTCGCGGCGCAGGCGGTCGATGGCGCGCGCCAGTTCGCGGGCGTTCTCGGCGCTGCCGAGCAAGCCGGTTTTCACGGCGCGGGGGGGCAGGTCGGCGTGCAGGGTGGCGAATTGGGCGCGCAGCAGGTCAGGCGAGATGGCCTGCACCTGGGCCACGGTCACGCTGTTCTGCGCCGTGATGGCGGCAGGCACCGGGCACAGGTGAAGGCCGAAGGCCTCGACGGCGCGCTGGTCGGCGCTCAGGCCGGCGCCGCCGCCGCTGTCGGTGCCGGCGATGCTCCAGATCAAAGGGCTCATGCTCATCCGATCAGCAGGGGCCGCCCGGTCACGGGCGTGCTGGCCACGGCCATGGGCTGCGGCGCCATGGCGCCGGCCTCGAAGCCCAGGCGCCCGGCCTGCACCGCGTGGGCGAAGGCGCGGGCCATGCGCACGGGTTCGCGGGCCTGCGACACGGCCGAGTTCAGCAGCACCGCGTCAAAGCCCAGTTCCATGGCCTGCGCCGCGTGCGAGGGCAGGCCCAGCCCGGCGTCCACCACCAGGGTGATGTCGGGCAGGCGCGCGCGCAGGGTGCGCAGGGCCCAGGGGTTGAGCAGGCCCTGGCCCGAGCCGATGGGCGCGCCCCAGGGCATGAGCACCTGGCAGCCGGCGTCCACCAGGCGCTGGGCGCTCACCAGGTCGTCGGTGCAGTAGGGGAACACGGCGAAGCCGTCTTTCACGAGTTGGGTGGCGGCCTCCAGCGTGCCCCAGGGGCAGGGCTGCAGGGTGTGCTCGTCGCCCACCACCTCCAGCTTGATCCAGTGCGTGCCGTACAGTTCGCGCGCCATGTGGGCCAGGGCCACGGCCTCGGTGGCGCTGCGGCAGCCGGCGGTGTTGGGCAGCAATTGCCCACCGCGTTCGCGCACGGCCTGCAGCACGCTGGCCACGAAGCCGTTGTCGCCCCCGCTGGCGTGGCTGCGGCGCAGCCCCACGGTGACGACTTGCGCGCCCGAGGCCTGCAGCGCCTCGCGCAGCACCTGCGGCGAGGGGTAGCCCGCGCTGCCCAGGAAGAAGCGGCTGTGCAGGGTGACGCCGTGCACGGTGAAGGGCTTGTGGGTCTCGTGCATGGTCAGCCTCCCACGATGGCTTCAAAGGTGACGACGTGGTCGCCGGGTTGCAGCGCGGTGCTGGCGTGCAGCGTGCGCGGCACGAAGCGCGCGTTCACCGCCGTGGCCACGCGCTCGGGCGCGAGGCCTTGCGAGGCCAGCAGGGCCTGCAAGGTGAGGCCGCTGGGGCAGGGCAGCAGGTGGTCGTTGAATTGAAGGGTGTCTGGGGCCATGTCAGGCATGGGCGGTCTCCACGAGAGGGGCCAGGCCGCAGGCGGCCAGGGCGTCGTCCACCAGGGCGGGCGCGATGAGCCAGCCGTGGCGGAACAGGCCGTTGAGGCGCAGCAGGCCGGGCTGGTGTTGCAGCACGGGGGCGTGGTCGGGCGTGGCCGGGCGCAGGTTGCTTTCCTGGTGCACCACGCGGGCCTCGGCCAGCGCGGGCAGCACGCTGTGGGCGGCGGCCATGAGTTCCACCGCGCTGCGCAGGCTCACGGGCGAGCGGTCTTCGCTTTCGATTTCGCTGGCCCCCACCACGATCAGGTCGTTCGGGCGCGGCACCAGGTACACGCGGTGGCGCGGGTGCAGCAGGCGCAGAGGGCGTTGCAGCGACACACCGGGGGCGTGCAGCCACACGATCTCGCCGCGCACACCGCGCAGGCCACCGGGCACCTGCTCGCGTGCGCCCAGGCCCCGGGTGTCGATGGCCAGGTCGCAGCGCAGGGCCTGGCTATCGTCGAGCAGCAGCTCGCCGGGCAGCACGCGCTGCACGCGCCGGCCCCAGTGCCACTGCGCCTCTGGGCACTGGTGCACCAGTGCCTGCAGCATCTCGCGGGGCAGCACCTGACCCTCGTCGCGAAGGTACCAGGCGGTCAGGTTGGGGGCCACGGCGGGCTCTAGTGCGTGCAGCGCAGCGGCGTCCAGCGCCTCGGGCCTGGGTTGGTCGGGCGCGGCCTGCAGTCGGGCCAGCACGCGTTGCGCGGCCCCGGCGTCGCTGCCGTGCGCCAGCAGCAGGCTGCCGCGCTGGCGCATCAGTGGTTGCGGGTAACCCGGCGGCGTGAGTTCGGCGCACAGGGCGCGCCAACGCGGCAGCGAACGCCAGCCCAGGCGGGCCACTTCCACGTCGCCGCAGTCCAGCTCGGCCAGGGGGCTGAGCATGCCGGCGGCGGTGAAGCCGGCGGCGTGGGGCTGGCCGGGCAGCAGCGAGCCGGTGGGCGGGGCGTCGGGGCCGGGCGCGGGGTCAACCACCTGCACCGCGTGGCCCTCGCGGGCCAGGCGCCAGGCCAGCAGCCGCCCCAGCACGCCGGCGCCGGCAATGCCAATGCGGGCCATGGCTCAGCCTTTCTTGGTGAGGCTGTCCACGGGCACGTAGAACTCGCTGCCCGCTGCCTTGAACTCGGCCGACTTTTGCGCCATGCCTTGCTCGGCGTAGTCGCGCACGTCTTGCGTGATCTTCATCGAGCAGAACTTGGGCCCGCACATCGAGCAGAAGTGCGCCTCTTTGCTGCTGTCCTTGGGCAGGGTTTCGTCGTGGTAGGCCTCGGCGGTCTGCGGGTCCAGGCCCAGGGCGAACTGGTCGCGCCAGCGGAACTCGAAGCGCGCCTTGCTCATGGCGTCGTCGTGGGCGCGGGCGCCGGGGTGGCCCTTGGCCACGTCGGCGGCGTGGGCGGCGATCTTGTAGGCGATGAGGCCTTGCTTCACGTCGTCGCGGTCGGGCAGGCCCAGGTGTTCCTTGGGCGTGACGTAGCAGAGCATGGCGGTGCCCAGCCAGCCGATCATGGCCGCGCCGATGGCGCTGGCGATGTGGTCGTAGCCCGGCGCGATGTCGATGGTGAGCGGGCCCAGGGTGTAGAAGGGCGCTTCGTGGCAGTGCTTGAGCTGCTCGTCCATGTTGGCCTGGATCAGGTGCATGGGCACGTGGCCCGGGCCTTCGATGATGGTTTGCACGTCGTGCTTCCAGGCGATCTGCGTGAGCTCGCCCAGCGTCTTCAGTTCGGCGAACTGCGCTTCGTCGTTGGCGTCGGCGGCGCTGCCGGGGCGCAGGCCGTCGCCCAGCGAGAAGGTCACGTCGTAGGCCTTCATGATTTCGCAGATCTCTTCGAAGTGCGTGTAGAGGAAGTTTTCCTTGTGGTGGGTGATGCACCACTTGGCCAGGATGCTGCCGCCACGGCTGACGATGCCGGTGCGCCGCTGGGTGGTGAGCGGAATGAAGGGCAGGCGCAGGCCGGCGTGGATGGTGAAGTAGTCAACCCCTTGCTCGGCCTGCTCGATCAGCGTGTCGCGGAAGATTTCCCAGCTCAGGTCTTCGGCCACGCCGCCCACTTTTTCCAGCGCCTGGTAGATGGGCACGGTGCCAATCGGCACGGGCGAGTTGCGCACGATCCAGTCGCGCGTGGTGTGAATGTTTCGGCCGGTGGAGAGGTCCATCACGGTGTCGGCGCCCCAGCGGATGCTCCACACCAGTTTTTCCACTTCTTCCTCGATGGACGAGGTCACGGCCGAGTTGCCGATGTTGGCGTTCACCTTGACGCGGAACAGCCGCCCGATGGCCATGGGCTCCAGTTCGGTGTGGTTGATGTTGGCCGGGATCACGGCGCGCCCGCGCGCCACCTCGTCGCGCACGAACTCGGGCGTGATGACCTCGGGCAGGCGCACCCCCATGGCGTTGCCGCGCAGGCGGGCTTCGCGCCCGGCATCGCCCAGGTACTCGCGCATCCACTCGCGTTGGCCGTTCTCGCGCAGGGCCACAAATTCCATCTCGGGCGTGACGATGCCGCGGCGCGCGTAGTGCATCTGGCTCACGTTGTGGCCGCTGCGGGCGCGCCGGGGCGTGCGCTGCAGGCCAGCGGCCTCGGCGCGCAGGGCCTCGATGCGGGGGGCGTCGCGCTCGTCGTGGCGGGCGCCGTCGTCCAGGGCCTGGCGCTGGCGGCCTTCGTAGCTTTCGGTGTCGGCGCGCGCGTCCAGCCAGGGGCCGCGCAGGTCGGGCAGGCCACGGCGCACGTCGATGCTGGCCGAGGGGTCGGTGTAGGGGCCGGAAGTGTCGTACACCGTGACGCGCTCGCCGTTGCTCAGCGCGATTTCGCGCATGGGCACGCGCACGCCGGGCTGGCTGCCGCTGGCGTGGACCTTGGTAGAGGCGGGGAAGGGCTCTCGGGTGATCGAGAGCATTTGCTGCAGCTTGTCGGGGGCGTTCATGGCGTTCTCCGGTGGTTGGACACAAGTCGCTCCGGAGAACCGCCCCATGGTGTGCGGCGGCCCACCACCCGCGTGGGGTGGCGGCCGCCAGCACGCCCGTGGCGTGCGCTCTTCTTTCGCCGGTACTAACCGGATCAAGTTCACGGGTTCGGCCAGGTGGCCGTCTCAGCGCCAGGCTTTTCGCCTGTGCACCCCGGAGCAGTCGCGCAGTGTAGCGCGGGCGCGCACCGGGGTGCGGGCAGGGTGTATCGGGCTGTGTCAGTGCGCCGCCGAGGCCGCCGCGTCGGCCGCGGCGCCGGCGGGCTTGGGCCCCACCGGCGCGGGCCGGCGCGTGAGCCACACCAGCGGAATGAGCAGCACGAACAGCGCAGAGGAGAGCCAGAAGATGTCGTTGGCGGCCATGGTGAAGGCCTGTTGCTGCACCAGGCGCTCGATGCTGGCCAGGGCTTGCTCGGCGCTCAGGCCGCTGGCGCGCAAGCCGTCCAGCGTGGCCTGCGCCACCGGCCGCCCGGCCTGCACCGCCTCGCTCAGGTGGGCGTGGTGCAGGGCGGCGCGGCTTTCCCACACGGTGGTGGCCAGGGATGTGCCCAGCGCGCCGAAGGTGATGCGAACGAAGTTGCTCAGGCCAGCCGCGGCGGGAATGCGGTCGGGCGTGAGGCCGGCCAGCGTGAGGGTGGTGAGCGGAATGAAGAAGAAGGCCAGGGCCACGCCCTGGATCACCGTGGGAATGAGGATGGTGTTGAAGTCCACCTGGGTGGAGAAGTGCGAGCGCATCCACATCACCAGCCCGAACACCAGGAAGGCGAAGGTCGCGTAGCGGCGCGGGTCCACCTGGGCCACGGTGCGGCCCACGATGGGCGAGAACACGATGGCCAGCAGGCCCACCGGCGCGGTGACCATGCCGGCGTCGGTGGCGGTGTAGCCCATGAACTGCTGCAGCCACAGCGGCACCAGCACCACGTTGCCGAAGAACAGGCCGTAGGCCACGGCGGTGGCGCTGGTGCCGGCCCAGAAGTTGCGCCGCGCGAACAGGCGCAGGTCCACCACCGGGTGCTCGTCGGTGAGTTCCCAGGCCAGGAAGAAGGCGAAGCCCACCACGGCGCTCACGGCCAGGCCCAGGATCAGGGGCGACTCAAACCAGTCGTGTTCCTTGCCCAGGTCCAGCACCATCTGCAGCGCGCCGATCCACAGCACCAGCAGGGCCAGGCCGATCTTGTCGATGGGCAGTTTGCGAATGGCGCTGTCGCGCTGGCGGAAGATGCCCCAGCAGGCCACGGCGGCGACCAGGCCGATGGGCACGTTGATGTAGAAGATCCAGGGCCAGGAAATGTTGTCGGTGATCCAGCCGCCCAGCAGCGGGCCCATCACCGGCGCCACCAGCGTGGTCATGGCCCACATGGCCATGGCCAGCCCGGCCAGCGCGGGCGGGTAGGCCTGCAGCAGCAGGGCTTGCGAGAGCGGAATCATGGGCCCGGCCACGAAGCCCTGCAGCGTGCGAAACGCGATCAGCATGGGCATGTTGGGCGCCAGCCCGCACAGCCACGAGGCCAGCACGAACAGCAGCACGCTGGTCACGAACAGGCGCACCTGGCCGAAGCGCTGCGTGAGCCAGCCGGTGAGCGGCACCGCAATGGCGTTGGCCACGGCAAAGCTGGTGATGACCCAGGTGCCCTGGTTGGGGCTCACGCCCAGGTCGCCCGCGATGGCGGGCAGCGACACGTTGGCAATCGACGTGTCGAGCACGTTCATGAAGGTGGCCGCCGAGAGGGCCACCGTGCCCCACACCCGGGCCGAGCCCTCAAGCGGAGGGTGGGCTGAGACTGGCGCGCGCGCCGCGGGGCTGGCCATGCTCAGCGCCCCGCGGGCTGGGCCAGGTTGGCGCGCACGATGCGTTGCACCACCTCTTGCGCGCCGGCGTCATCGAGCGTGGCCACCTGGGCTTGCACGGTGCTGGGGGCATCGGCCAGGGTCTTGCCGCCCTGGTCGCGCACGTCCACCTCCACCGCCATCGACAGGCCCACGCGCAGCGGGTGCTCGGCCAGTTGCGCCGGGTCCAGCGCGATGCGCACCGGCACGCGCTGCACCACCTTGATCCAGTTGCCGGTGGCGTTCTGCGCCGGCAGCAGCGCGAAGGCCGCGCCGGTGCCCGCGCCCAGGCCCGCGACGCGCCCGCTGTAGGTGACGGTCTTGCCGTACACGTCGGCCGTGAGCTTGGCCGGCTGGCCCAGGCGCAGTTGACGCAACTGCACCTCTTTGAAGTTGGCGTCCACCCACACCTGCTGCAGCGGCACGATGGTCATGAGCGCGCTGCCGGCGGCCACGCGCTGGCCCAGTTGCACGTTGCGCTTGGCCACGTAGCCGTCCACTGGCGCGGCCAGCGCCACGCGCTGGGTGGCCAGCCAGGCCTCGCGCACGCGGGCGGCGGCGGCCTGCACGCTGGGGTGCTGTTCCACCGAGGTGCCCTCGGTCATGGCCTGGTTGCTTTGCCACTGCTCGCGCGCGGCCACCACGGCGGCCTCGGCACCGGCCAGGGCGCTGCGGGCGTTGGCGAGCTGGGCCTGGGCGTGCTGCAGCTCTTCGCGCGAGACGGCGCCGCTGCCGCTGAGCGATTCGCGGCGCTTGAGGTCTTCGGTGGCGCGCGCCACCTCGGCCTGGGCCTTGGCCACGTCGGCCTGGCGCAGCGTCACCTGAGCGGCGAGCGCGCCGTTGTTGGCGTAGAGCGTGCGCACCTGGCGCACCGTTTGCGCCAACTGGGCCTCGGCCTGTTGCAGGGCCACGCGGGCATCGGCCGGGTCAAGCCGCACCAGGGGCTGGCCAGCCTTCACGTAGTCGGTCTCTTCGGCCTGCACGGCCACCACGGTGCCGCCGATCTGCGGCGTGATCTGCACCAGGTGGCCTTGCACGTAGGCGTTGTCGGTGGTTTCGATCTTGCTGGCCACCAGCCATTCGTAGGCACCCGTGGCGGCACCGCCCAGCAGCACCACAGCGGCGATGGTGAGCAATGCTTTCTTGCGCTTGGCCTGGCGGGGATCGGTGGACGCGGCTTGGGGGGTGTTGTCTGAGGGGTTCATGTCGGGAAGCGATAGGGGGCGCGAACGCGGCGCGGTCAGGGGCGGGCGCTGGCCACGGGCGTGGCGTCGGTGGTGGGCACCCAGCCACCACCCAGGGCGTGGGCCAGGCTGGCTTGCGCGTCCAGCGCGCGGGCTTGCAGGTCCACCGCCAGGCGGCGCTGGGCCAGCACCTGGGTCTCTGCGGAGAGCACCTGCAGGTAGTTGCCCAGGCCCTTCTCGTAGCGCAGTTGGGCCATTTGCAGGGCGGCTTCGGCCGCCTGCTGCGCCTGCGTTTGCTGGGCCTGCTGGCGCGCCACCGACTGCCCGCTGGCGAGCTGTTCGCTCACCTGGCGCACGGCGTCGATGAGGGTGGCGTTGTAGCTGGCGGTGGCGGCGTCCACGTCGGCGTGTTTGCCGCGCAGTTGCGCGCGCAGGCGGCCCGAATCGAACAGGGGCAGGCGAATGGCCGGGCCCACGCCCCACTGCAGCGAACCGGCGTCGAGCAATTGGTTCAGGCCGATGCTGGACAGGCCCACGAAGCCCACCAGGTTCACGTTGGGATAGAACTGCGCGCGGGCCTGCGCGGCGTCTTGCGTGGCGGCCTCCACTCGCCAGCGCGCGGCGGCCACGTCGGCGCGGCGGCCCAGCAGGTCGGCCGGCAGCACGGTGGGCGTGGGCAGGGCGCGCAGGGCCTGCAGGTCGGGGGCGCGCGGTGCCACGGCTTGCCCGGGTTGGCCCGCCAGGGCGGCCAGGGCCAGACGGGCGAGCTGGGCCTGCTCGGCCCAGGCCTCGATTTGCTGCCGCGCCTCGGGCACCGCGCCTTCGGCCTGGCGGCGCTCCAGTTCGCTGTCGAGCCCGGCGGCCACGCGCTCTTGCACCAGCCGCAGCAGGTGCTCGCGCTGCGCCAGCGTGCGCTGGGCCACGGCCTGCTGGGCCTCGGCCCGCGCCAGTTGCAGGTAGGTGCGCACCACCTGGGTAGAGAGCAGCACGCGGGCGGCGTCGGCGTCGGCCTGGGCGGCGCGGGCTTGGCCCAGCGCGGCTTGCAAGGCGGCCTCGTGCTTGCCGAAGAAGTCGATCTCCCACGCGCCATTGAGCTGCAGCGTGGCGGTGTCGCGAATGTCACCGGCCAGGGGCGCGGGGACCATGCCGTTTTCGGTGTAACGCTGGTGCGTGGCGTCGAGCGCGGCGTTCACCTGCGGCCCGGCGCTGGCGTCGGTGAGGTCGGCCTGCGCGCGTGCCTTGGCCACGCGAGCCTGGGCCAGGCGCAGGCTGGGGTTGCCGGCCAGGGCCTGGTCCACCAGCGCGTCCAACTGGGCATCGCCCAGTGCCTGCCACCAGCGGGTGGCCAGCGGGGCGGTGTCGGTGGCGCCGGCCGGCAGCAGCGCGGTGGCTTGAAGCGGCTGTTCGCTGGGGGGCGCGATGCCCTGGGGGCTGGCGCAGCCGGCCAGCACGGCCAGCGCCAGGGCGCCGAGCAGAAAAGGTCGGGTCATGGTTGGGCAGGGGCGGCGACGCCCTCGTTCTTGAAGGCTTGCGCGTTGTGCAGCACCCGGCGCAGCAGGGCCAGCAAGGCATCGCGTTCGTGCGGCTGGAAGCCCCGCAGGTAGGCGTTCTGCACGCGGCACAGGGCCTCGGGGATGCGCTGGGCCGTGGCGCGGCCTTCGGGCGTGAGTTCCACGTGCACGATGCGCCGGTCTTGGGCTGATCGCACGCGCTGCACCAGGCCTTTTTCCGCCAGGCGGTCGAGCATGCGGGTCATGGCGCCGCAGTCCATGCGGCACTCGCGGGCCAGCGCGGTGGCGGTGTTGGCCTGGCCCTGGTCCAGCTTGAAGAGCGGCAGCCACTGGGCATTGGTCAGGGCGAAGGGCTCCAGCTCGCGGTCGATCTGGTCGGCCATTTCCACCAGGATGCTGCGCATCAGGTGGGCGGTGCTTTCTTCGGGCTGGTAGCTGCCAGGGCGGTAGAACGCGTGCGCCACGGGCGGCGCCGGGGGTGGGGAATGCATGGCGGCATATTATTTGCCTGAGCAAATATTGGCAAGGCAAAGGTTGGCGAAACCTTGTCAGGCCCAGGGTTGGGGCCGCGCTCAGGCGCCGTCGGTGGAGGGCGAGGGGTCGGCCGGCAGGGCCAGGATGTCCAGCGCTTCGCGGTAGAGCTGCAGGCGCTGCTCCACCGACTGGATGCCGGTTTTCAGGATGAGGTGTTGCAGGCGCTGCTCGCGCCCGGGGCCGGGGGTGGCGAAGTCGCGCGCCTCGATTTCGCGGAACAGGCGCAGCGTGTCGTCGTCTTGCGCCATGCGCTGGCGGATCTGCGCGTCCAGCCCGCTGTGGCCGATGGCGGCCTCGGCGCGCAGCCGCACCATGAAGGTGTCGCGCAAGACCGTGGCGGGCAGTTCCGACGCCACCCATTGCCGCAGCTCTTCGCGCCCGGCCGGCAGCACGCGGTACATGCGCTGCATGCCCGGGCCGCTTTCCACCGGCTCGGAGGCCACCCAACCGGCCTCTTCCAGGCGGGCCAGCTCGCGGTAGATCTGCTGGTGCGTGGCCTGCCACAGGTAGCCGATGGCGCGGTCGAAGCGGCGCGCCAGCACCGCGCCGGTGGACGGCCGTTCGACAAGGGCGGTGAGGATGGCGTGGGGCAGGGACATGGGCGCGGAAAAGGTGGCCCAGTCTACAGGCTGGCCGCGCCCGGTCAGGCCGGCTGGACCTAGGGGTTGCAACCAGTTGCACATAGGGCCAGCAGGCGCTAGAGTGGACTGCAACTCGTTGCAATTCTTGCGTCAACTGGCTATCGATCCCGCCAAGGGCCGCCCGCGCGGCCCCACTTTTTGCAAAGGCCCCACCATGATTGGTCACACCCGCTACCCCCACCTGTTCGCCCCGCTGGACCTGGGCTTCACCCGCCTGAAGAACCGCGCCCTGATGGGCTCGATGCACACCGGCCTGGAAGAGGCCGAGGGTGGCTTCGAGCGCATGGCCGCTTTCTTCGCCGAGCGCGCACGGGGTGGGGTGGGCATGATCATCACCGGCGGTTTTTCGCCCAACGAAGAGGGCGGCCTGGGCGCCAAGCTCTCCACGCCCGAGGAGGCCGCGCGCCACCGCGTGGTGACCGAGGCGGTGCACGCAGTGGACCCACAGGTGAAGATCTGCCTGCAGATCCTGCACGCCGGTGCCCTGGCCGACACGGCGGCCTGCGTGGCGCCCTCGCCGGTGAAGTCGCGCATTGGCCGTTTCACGCCCAACGAACTCACCGAAGAGGGCATCGAGAAGCAGATCGCCGACTTCGCCAACTGCGCGGCCATGGCCCAGCAGGCCGGTTACGACGGGGTGGAAATCATCGGCTCGGCCGGCTACCTGATCAGCACCTTTCTGGTGGAGCGCACCAACCGCCGAACCGACCGCTGGGGCGGCCCCTGGGAGAACCGCCTGCTCTTTGCGCAAGAGGTGGTCAAGCGCGTGCGCGCCACGGTGGGCCCGAACTTCATCGTGGTGTTCCGCATTCCGGCCATGGACATGCTCGAGGGCGGACTGGCCTGGGACGAGGTGGTGTCGCTGGGCAAGGCCGTGGAGGCGGCCGGCGCCAGCATCATCAGCACCCACTTCTGCTGGCACGAGTCGCCCGTGCCCACCATTGCCACCATGGTGCCGCGCGCGGCCTTCGCGTCGGTCACTGGCCGGCTGCGCCGCGAGGTGGGCGTGCCGGTGATCACCAGCAACCGCATCAACATGCCGCAGGTGGCCGAAGACGTGCTCTCGCGCGGCGATGCCGACATCGTTTCCATGGCCCGCCCCATGCTGGCCGACCCCGAGCTGGTGCTCAAGGCCGCGCAAGGCCGCGAGGACGAGATCAACACCTGCATCGCCTGCAACCAGGCCTGCCTGGACCACGCCTTCGACGGCCGCCAGCAGGTCACCTGCCTGGTGAACCCGCGTGCCTGTAATGAGACCGAGTTGCAGTACCTGCCCACCGCCGCGCCCAAGCGCATCGCCGTGGTGGGCGCCGGCCCGGCTGGCCTGGCCTACGCCACGGTGGCGGCGCAGCGCGGGCACCGCGTCACCCTGTTTGACGCGGCCAGCGAGATCGGCGGCCAGTTCAACCTGGCCAAGCGCGTGCCGGGCAAGGAAGAGTTCCACGAAACCTTGCGCTACTACCGCAAGATGATCGAGGTGCACGGCATCGACCTGCGCCTGAACACCCGGGTGGACGCCGGCGCGCTGCAGGCCGGCGGCTTCGACGAGGTGATCGTGGCCACCGGCATCACCCCGCGCCAGCCGCAGGTCGAGGGCATCGGCCACGCCAAGGTGGTGCCCTACATCGACGCCATCCTGGGCCGCAAGCCCATTGGCCGGCGCGTGGCCATCATGGGCGCGGGCGGCATCGGCTTTGACGTGGCCGAGCTTGTCACCCACAGCGGCCCCTCGGCGGCGCAAGACATCGACACCTTCGCCCGCGAGTGGGGCATCGATTTCCAGAACCACCCGCGCGGTGGCGTCACTGGCGTGCCGCGCCAGGTGGCCGCGGCCGACCGCACCGTGTACCTGCTGCAGCGCAAGACCGACCCGGTGGGCCGCCACCTGGGTCGCACCACGGGCTGGACGCACCGCGCCACGCTGAGCGCGCGCCAGGTGCAGATGGTCAATGGCGTGGAGTACCTGCGCATCGACGACGCTGGCCTGCACACCCGCGTGCACGGCGAGCCGCGCTTGTTCGAGGTGGACACCGTCATCGTCTGCGCCGGCCAGACGCCACAGCGCGCCCTGCACGACGAGCTGCAGGCGCGTGGTGTCAAGTCCACCCTGGTGGGCGGCGCCTTCGAGGCCGCCGAGCTGGACGCCAAGCGCGCCATCAACCAGGCCAGCCGCCTGGCGGCCGAGGTCTGAGCGGCAGGCGGCGCGCACCACTTACCGTTGGTCGATCGCGCCCGGCCTGGCCGGGCGTTTTCGCGTTGTGGCCCCTGGCAATTCCCGCAAATCTCTGAAAAACACAATTGTGTTTACTTTGACGTAAAGGTAAAGTTTCATGAATTCCAAAGTATTCATAAAAGCGCAGTGATAGGCCTCGGCAATGGGCTGCCCAGGCGAGGTTTCACTGCCTTGTTGCACCAGGGAGAACCATCGCATGCAGACCATTGCCCCCCATCAGGCCCCGCATTGGGACCGCCACGGCCTGGATTACCTGGCCTTGCTCGATCAGTGGCACGTGGTGGCGCGCGGCCGAGACATCGGCCACGGCGTGACCGTGCAAGTCCGCTTGCTTGGCCAGGACCTGATGGTCTGGCGCAGCGCCCGGGGCGAGCTGCAGGCCTGGGCCGGGCGCAAGAGCCATCACAACGGCGCGCTGCTGGCGGTGCCCGTTGAGCTGCCGCCGGGCCTGCCGCAACGCCACCAGCGCGACGGCCAGGCCTATGCCGTGCGCGAGGCCTATGGCCTGGTCTGGATCTGCATGGGCAGCCCGCCCGCCGAGTTGCCTCACCCCCCCAGCTGGGACGCGCCCGACTATCAGCACGTGCTCACCAGCCCTGTGTCTTACCGCGCCAATGCCTTGCGGTGCATGGACCACTTCCTGCACGAGTCGCCGGTCGCCGCCTCAGCCCATGGGCGCGGGCCTTTCGATGTGCTGGCCACCACTTCCACGGCCTACGAGGTGCAGGCCAGCGAATTTGGTTTGTTCACCACGCCCCTCGCCGTTTCGCTGCGCGAGCAGGAGGCCCAGGAAATGGGGCAAGACTCGGCCCTGGCGCGTTACCACTGCCTGAGCCCCACGGTGGCTTGCATCGAAAAAGGCGTGGGGCAGGCGCAACCGTGGTTCGTCTGGTGCGCCTGGACGCCCGTGGCCCTGGACCGTGCGTCGCTCTGGCTGATGCTGTGCCTCCCATCGCACGTTGAGGCGCCAGACCGCCTGGCACGGGAGCAGCACGAGCTGGTGCTGCCCGAAGACGAGCGCTGGCTGGTGGAGTCGCTGCGCCCTTTCAACCTGCCACTTGGCGCGGCCGACGAGGCCGAGGCCATTGGCAGCCCGCTCAGCCTGGCCTATCGCCGCTGGTTGCATGACCTGGGGCTGCGCCGCCTGGCGCGCGAGCGGCCCTTTGCCGGGCTTGACGTGCTGCTGGCCTAAGGCTGTCAGGGCCTGGCCAGCGGCGTTCAGCCACCCAGGGCGCGCAGCACCTCTTCGGCCGTGACCGGCGCGTTCACCGAACCGGCGTCACCACCGGCCTGGTCGATGGCGTCGCGCAGCGCCTCGTACACGCTGATGGCCAGCATGAAGGGCGGCTCGCCCACGGCCTTGCTGCCGTGCACGTTGTCTTCGCGGTTGGCCTCGGGCCACAGGTCCACCCGCAGGTGGCGTGGCACATCGCCGGTGGTGGGAATCTTGTAGGTGCTGGGCGCGTGGGTGGTGAGTTGGCCTTTCGCGTTCCACACCAGTTGCTCGGTGGTGAGCCAGCCCATGCCCTGCACGAAACCGCCCTCAATCTGCCCGATGTCCAGCGCCGGGTTGATGCTGTGCCCCACGTCGTGCAGGATGTCCACCGCCAGCACGCGGTATTCACCCGTGAGGGTGTCGATGGCCACCTCGCTGCAGGCCGCGCCATAGGCGAAGTAATAGAAGGGCCGCCCGGTGAGGGTGGTCTTGTCGTAGTGAATCTTGGGCGTGCGGTAGAAGCCGTCGCTCCAGAGCTGGATGCGGTTGGCGTAGGCCGCGCCCACCACGTCTTCCCAGCGCCGGGTGCCCTTGGGCGTGTGAATTTCGCCACCGGCAAAGCGCACCGCGCCCGCGCCGCAGCCGTCGAGCCCGGCCACAAAGGCGGCCAGGTTGTCGCGCACGTGGCGCGCGGCGAATTGCGCGGCGCGGCCGTTCAGGTCGGTGCCGCTGCTGGCGGCGGTGGCGCTGGCGTTGGGCACCTTGCTGGTGTCGGCGGCGGTGCACACCACGCGCTCGAAGGGCACGCCCAGCTCGTCGGCCACGATCTGCGCCACCTTGGTGTTCAGGCCCTGGCCCATTTCGGTGCCGCCGTGGTTCACCATCACGCTGCCGTCGGTGTACACGTGCACCAGCGCGCCGGCCTGGTTGAACAGCGTGGCGGTGAAGCTGATGCCGAACTTCACCGGCGTGAGCGCCAGGCCCTTCTTGATGACCGGGCTCTCGGCGTTGAAGGCCGCGATCTGCTGGCGGCGCTCGCGGTAGCGGCTGGTCTGCGCCAAGGTGGTGATGAGGGGGTCGAGGATGTTGTCCTCCACCGGCATCTGGTAGTGGGTGACGTGGCGTTCGTTGGTGCCGTAGAGGTTGCGCAGCCGCACGTCCAGCGGGTCCAGGCCCAGGTGGCGGGCGATGTCGCCCAGGATGCGCTCGATCACGATCACGCCCTGCGGCCCGCCGAAGCCGCGAAACGCCGTGTGGCTTTGCAGGTTCGTCTTGCAGCGGTACGAGCTGATGGCCACGTCCTGCAGGAAGTAGGCGTTGTCGGCGTGGAAGATGGCGCGGTCGGCCACCGGGCCGGAGAGGTCGGCGCTGAAGCCGCAGTTGGCCAGCATGGTGAGCTGCAGGCCGCAGAGCAGGCCGCTGCCGTCAAAGCCCACGCGGTAGCTGTAGGCGAAGGGGTGTCGCTTGCCGGTGATTTGAAAGTCGTCGTCGCGGTCCAGCCGCAGCTTCACCGGGCAGCCCAGCTTGTTCGCGGCCACGGCGGCCCACACCGCCAGGTGCCCGGCCTGGGTTTCCTTGCCGCCGAAGCCACCGCCCATGCGCCGGCATTCCACGGTGACGGCGTGGTTGGGCACGCGCAGCGCGTGCGCCACCCAGTGCTGCACCTCGCCCGGGTGCTGGGTGCTGCTGCACACCCACCACTGGTTCTGTTCCAGCGGCAGCACATAGGCCACCTGGCCTTCCAGGTAGAAGTGTTCCTGCCCGCCCACTTCAAAGCTGTCTTCCAGCACGTGGGGCGCGCGGGCCAGCGCGGCGGCGGCGTCGCCGCGCGCCACGTGCACCGGGGGCAGCACGTACTGCTGGCGGGCGTGGGCCTCGTGCACCGTGAGCACGGGCGGCAGGGGTTCGATGTCAAGCTTGACCAGGCGCGCGGCGCGGCGCGCGGTCATCACGTCGTCGGCCAGCACCAGGCCGATCACCTGGCCCACGTGCTGCACCGTGTCGTGCGCGAACACCGGCTCGTCGTGGCCAAAGGCCGCCAGGATCGGGTCGCCCGGCACGTTGGCCGCGTCCACGAAGCCGCGCACGCCGGGCAGGGCCAGCGCGGGTGACGGGTCAACCCCGCGCAGGCGGCCGTGGGCCACGGGTGAGCACACGGGCGCTGCGTGCACGGTGCCGCGCACCTCGGGCATGTCGTCCACGTAGGTGGCCAGGCCCGCCACCTGGGCGCGGGCGCTTTCGTGCACGCGCGAGGTGCCGGCGGCCAGGGGCAGGGTGGTGATCGTGTGGTCTGGGGCGTTCATCACAGGGCCTCCAGGTGAATGCCTTGCTGGCCCTGGCTCTCCAGCCAGAAGCGCTGCAAGAGGTTGCCGAGCACGGCGCGGCGGTAATCGGCGCTGGCGCGCATGTCGCTGATGGGCTGGAACTCGGCGCGCAGCGTGGCCATGGCGGCCATGACGGTGTCGCCGTGCCAGGGCTGGCCCAGCAGGGCGGCCTCGGTCTGGCGGGCGCGCACCGGGGTGGCGGCCACGCCGCCCACGCCGATGCTGGCCTGCGCCACCACGCCGTCTTGCAGGTGCAGGCGCAAGGCTAGGCACACGGCCGAGATGTCGTCGTCAAAGCGTTTGCTGATCTTGTACACGCGCAGGCGCTCGCCCGCCGTGGGGCGCGGCACTTTTACCCAGGCCAGCAGCTCGTCGGGCTTCATCACGTTCTGCCGGTAGCCGGTGTAGAGGTCTTCCAGGCGCAGCTCGCGGTGCGCCACCTGCCGGCGCTTGGCATCCCAGCGCATCAGCACCACGCTGGCGCCCAGGGCGATGAGCAGCGGCATGCTGTCGCCAATGGGCGAGCCGTTGGCCACGTTGCCGCCCAGGGTGCCGGCGTTGCGCACGGGCAGGCCGGCGAAGCGCTCGGCAAAGGTCTTGATCTCGGGGCGCTCGGCCACCAGGGCGGCAAAGGCCTCGCTCAGGCTCACGGCCGCGCCAATGGCCATGTGGTGAGGGTAGGTCTCCACCTGGCGGATCTCGGCGGCGCCCGTCACGTCCAGCACCTGCGGGAAGCGCTTGTGCTGCTTGGTCACCCACAGGCCCACGTCGGTGGTGCCGGCCACCACCTGGGCTTGCGGGTGCTCGGCCCGCGCCCGCAGCAGCGCGGGCAGGGTGGTGGGGCGCAGGTAGGCGCCGCCGCGCTGGGCGGGCAGGCTGGCCAGGCCGCGCAGGGTGGCGCTGCGGTCCAGCCCGGCGCCAGGGGGCAGGGGGAAGTCGCCCATGCGCTGGGCGGCGTCCAGGATGGGGCGGTAGCCGGTGCAGCGGCACAGGTTGCCCGACAGGTCGGCCTGGGCCTGCTCGCGCCCCACGCCGGTGCCGCCGCTGCCCTCGTACATGGCGAACAGGCTCATCACGAAGCCCGGTGTGCAGAAGCCGCACTGGCTGCCGTGGCACTGCACCAGGGCCTCTTGCACCGGGTGCAGCTCGCCGCCAGGGGCGGTGATGTCGGCGGCGGTGAGCACGGCCTGGCCGTGCACCGAATGCGCCAGCTTGATGCAGCTGTTCACCGCCTTCAGGCGCAGTTCGCCGCCCACCGCCTCGCCCAGCACCACGGTGCAGGCGCCGCAGTCACCCTCGCCGCAGCCCTCCTTCACGGCGGTGCAACCCAGGTCTTCGCGCAGCACCTCCAGCAGGGTGCGGTCGGGTGGTACATTGCCCAGCGTCACGGGCTGGCCACGCCGCCAGAACGTCAGCGGTTGAGAGAGGTCAGAGGGCTTCATGCGCGCCAGCATAGCGCCGCCCCCCAGGCACGACATATGCTCAGCCGTATGCCGGGCATGCCGCCCGCGCCATGCTCCGCCCCGTGACAAAGGTTGGAATACATGTCCATGTTCGACAAGATCGATCTGCACCTCATTCGCGTGCTGCACACCGTGCTGACCGAGCGCAATGTTTCGCGCGCGGCGCTCAAGCTCGGCATGCACCAGCCCGCGGTGAGCGCGGCGCTCAAGCGCCTGCGCGAGCTGGCGGGCGACCCGCTGCTGGTGCGCTCGGGCGCGGGCATGGTGCCCACCGTGGCCGGCCTGCGCATGATCGAGCCGGCCGCCGACATTCTGCGCAGCGCCGAGGTGATGTTTTCCGACGCCCGCCGCTTTGACCCGGCCACCGCGCGCCACACCTTCAGCCTGGCCGCCAGCGACTACCTCGACCCCTTCTTCCTGCCGCAGCTCGTCATTCACCTCAAGGCCGCCGCGCCGCATTGCGCCATCGACATCCACGCCCTCTCGCGCGACGCCGACTACCGCGCCCACCTGGCGCAGGGCACGGTGGACGTGGTGATCGGCAACTGGGTCGAGCCACCGGGCGATCTGCACCTGGGCCGCCTGTTTGGCGACGAGGTGGTGTGCCTGGTGTCCAACCAGCACCCAGCGGTGCGCCGGGGGTGGGACGAAGCCGCCTGGCTGGCGGCCGAGCACGTGGCGCCCATGCCCGCCTACCCCGGTGCGCGGGGTTTTATCGACGAACACCTTGCACGCAAGGGGCTTGCGCGCAATATCACCGCGCGCTGCCCGCATTTCGGGCTGATACCGGCCATGGTGGCCGGCAGCCTGCTGGTGCTCACCACCGGACGCCAGTACGCCGAGCGCTACACAGCGGTGCTGCCGGTGCAGGTGCTGCCCTGCCCGGTGAACTTCCCGCGCATGATGTATTACCAACTCTGGCACGAGCGCACCCACGCCAGCGCGGCCGGGCGCTGGCTGCGCGAGCAAATCAAACACGTGGCCGCATCGCTGCGACAACCCGAACACGTTGCCCCCCAAGAGGCCGCATGACCCCACCCACTTCACCCCACCGGCTGCAACTGGCCGGCATCACCAAGCGCTACCCCGGCGTGGTGGCCAACAACGGCGTGTCACTCACCGTGCAGCCCGGCGAAATTCACGCCGTGCTGGGCGAGAACGGCGCCGGCAAGTCCACCCTCATGAAGATCATTTACGGCGCCGTGAAGCCCGACGAGGGCTCGGTGCTGTTCAACGGCCGCCCGGTGCACATTCGCAACCCGCAAGAGGCGCGGGCGTTGGGCATCAGCATGGTGTTCCAGCACTTCAGCCTGTTCGACACGCTCACCGTGGCCGAGAACGTGTGGCTGGGGCTGGACAAATCGCTCTCGCTGGCCGAGGTCACCGCCAGCATCACCGCCAAGGCCGCCGAGTACGGGCTGGACGTGGACCCGGCGCGGCCGGTTCACACCCTGTCGGTGGGCGAGATGCAGCGGGTGGAGATCATTCGCGCGCTGCTCACCAGCCCGCAGCTGCTCATCCTGGACGAGCCCACCTCGGTGCTCACGCCGCAGGCGGTGGACAAGCTCTTCGTGGTGCTGCGCCAGCTCGCGGCCGAGGGCTGCAGCATTCTGTACATCAGCCACAAGCTGCACGAGATTCGCGCGCTGTGCACTGCCTGCACCGTGCTGCGCGGTGGCCAGGTCACCGGCGTGTGCGACCCGCGCCAGGAAAGCAACGCCTCGCTCTCGCGCCTGATGATCGGCGCCGAGCCGCCTGCGCTGACGCCGCGCCCCTCGCGCGCCGGCGCGCCGGTGCTGGAGGTGGCCGGCCTGAGCCTGGCCAGCGAAGACCCGTTTGGCACCGCGCTGGAGCGCATCGCACTGACGGTGCGCGCCGGTGAGGTGGTGGGCATCGCGGGCGTGTCGGGCAACGGCCAGGGCGAGCTGCTGATGGCGCTGTCGGGCGAGGACCGCCGCGCTCCGGCCGGCAGCGTGCGCGTGGCCGGGCAAGACGTGGCCCGCCTGGGCCCGGGCCGCCGCCGCGCGCTGGGCCTGCACTTCGTGCCCGAGGAACGCCTGGGGCGCGGGGCCGTGCCCACCATGTCGCTGGCGCACAACCTGCTGCTCTCGCGCCGCGACGCGGTGGGCCCGCTGGGCTGGCTGCGCGTGGGCGCGCTCAAGCGCCAGGCGGCCGACATCATTGCGCGCTACCAGGTGAAGGCCAACGGGCCCGACGCGGCGGCCAAGTCGCTCTCGGGCGGCAACCTGCAGAAGTTCATCGTGGGCCGCGAGATCGAGGCCAAGCCACACCTGCTCATCGTGAGCCAGCCCACCTGGGGCGTGGACGTGGGCGCGGCGGCGCAGATTCGCGGCGAGATTCTGGCCCTGCGCGACGCCGGTTGCGCGGTGCTGGTGGTGAGCGAAGAACTGGAAGAGCTGTTCGAGATCAGCGACCGCCTGCACGTGATCGCCAAGGGCCGGCTCTCGCCCACCCTCGACCGTGCCGAGGCCAGCATCGAGCGCATTGGCGAGTGGATGTCGGGCCTGTGGGACGACGCCAGCGCGAACCACAAGAAGAAGGAGACCGCCCATGCTGCGGCTTGAAGTCCGACCCCAGCCCTCCAAGGCCTGGGGCCTTGCCTCGCCGCTGCTGGCGCTGGTGATCACCGTCGTCATTGGCGTGTGCCTGTTCGCGGCCCTGGGCAAAGACCCGGTGCGCGGGCTGCAGGTGTTTTTCTGGGAGCCGATCAAAAGCCCCTACGCCCTGTCCGAGCTGATGGTGAAGGCCACGCCGCTGCTCATCATCGCGCTGGGCCTGGCGGTGTGCTTCCGCTCCAACGTGTGGAACATCGGCGCCGAGGGCCAGTACATCCTGGGCGCCATCTTCGCCGCGGGCGTGGCGCTCACGGCCGACAAGAGCACCGGCCCCTGGATCGTGCCGGCCGTGCTGGCCGCGGGCGTGCTGGGGGGCTTGTTGTGGGCGGGCATCACCGCCTTGCTGCGAGACCGCTTCAACGCCAACGAGATTCTGGTGAGCCTGATGCTGGTCTACGTGGCGGTGCAGGTGCTCAATTACCTGGTCTATGGCCCCTGGAAAGACCCCATGGGCTACAACTTCCCGCAGACCAAGACCTTTGAGCGCGTGACGCAGATTCCGCGCCTGATGGACGGCTCGCGCGTGAACATCGGCCTGCTCATGGCCCTGGGCGGCGTGGTGGCGGTGTGGCTGTTTCTGTTCCGCACCCGCGCGGGCTACGCGCAGATCGTGGGGGGCCTGGCGCCCGCGGCGGCGCGCTACGCGGGCTTTTCGTCGCGCCGCGCGCTGTGGACGGCGCTGCTGATCTCAGGCGGCGCGGCCGGCCTGGCCGGCGCGCTGGAGGTGGCGGGGCCCATCGGCCAGCTCACGCCCTATGTGCCAGCGGGCTATGGCTTCGCGGCCATCATCGTGGCCTTCGTGGGCCGGCTGCACCCGGTGGGCATCGTGTTCTCGGCCATTCTCATGAGCATGTTCTACATCGGCGGTGAGCTGGCGCAGTCGCGCCTGGGGCTGCCCAAGTCCATCACCGGCGTGTTCCAGGGCCTGCTGCTCTTCGCGCTGCTGGCCTGCGACACGCTGATCGCCTATCGCCTCGTCTGGAAGAAGTGAACATGGAACCCACCGCACTGCTCATCGCCGCCACGCTCAATGCGGGCACCGTGCTGGCCATTGCCGCGCTGGGCCTGCTCATCAACGAGAAGGCGGGCATCGTCAACCTGGGCGCCGAGGGCATGATGCTCTGCGCCGCGCTGGCCGGTTTTGCCACCGTGGTGCACACCGGCAGCACGCTGCTGGGCTTCGTGGCCGGCATGGCCGCGGGGGCCGCGCTGTCGGCCATCTTCGGTGTGCTGGTGATCTGGCTCAACACCAACCAGTACGCCACCGGCCTGGCCCTCAGCCTGTTCGGCGCGGGTTTCTCGGCCTTCGCGGGCACCCGTTTCGTGCAAGAGAAGCTGCCCGAGCAGGTGGTGCACGCCATTCCGGTGCTGGCCGACATTCCCTTTCTGGGCAACGCGCTGTTTCGCCACCACCCCATGGTCTATGCCTGCGTGGCGCTCACGCTGGGCCTGATCTGGTTCCTGTACCGCACGCGCGCCGGCCTGGTGCTGCGCAGCGTGGGCGAGAGCCCCGAATCGGCGCACGCACTGGGCTACCCGGTGCGCCGCATCCGCCTGATGGCGGTGATGGCCGGTGGTGCGCTGTGCGGCCTGGCTGGCGCTTATGTGTCCACCGTGTACACGCCGCTATGGGTGGAGGGCATGATCGCCGGCAAGGGCTGGATCGCCCTGGCCCTCACCACCTTCGCCACCTGGCGCCCGGCACGTGTCTTGCTGGGTGCCTACCTGTTCGGTGGCGTGACCATGCTGCAGTTCCACTTGCAGGGCATTGGCGTGAACCTGCCCAGCCAGTTGCTGACCATGCTGCCCTACCTGGCCACGGTGGTGGTGCTGGTGCTGATCTCGCGCAACCCGACCTGGATTCGCGTGAACATGCCCGGCTCTATCGGCAAACCGTTCTACCCCGGTTCATAATCTTTTGAGCAATCGGGTTTTGTCCCATTTTCTTTCTCATCACAGAGGATCTCCATGACCGATCTGAGCAAACGTTCCCTCATGAAAGTGGCCGCGCTGACCGCGCTGGCTGGCGCCGCCCTGGTGGGCTGCGGCAAGAAGGAGGAGCCGGCCGTGCCCGCACCGGCCCCCGCCGCCGAGGCTCCCAAGGTCGAGCCGCTGAAGATCGCGTTTGCCTACGTCGGCCCGGTGGGCGACGGCGGCTGGACCTTTGCCCACGACAACGCCCGCAAGGCGCTGGAAAAAGAGTTCGGCGACAAGATCGTCACCAGCTTCGTGGAAAGCGTGCCCGAGAGCGCCGACGCCGAGCGCGTGCTGCGCGACATGGCCAGCCAGGGCAACAAGCTGATCTTCGGCACCACCTTCGGCTACATGGAGCCCATGCTCAAGGTCGCCGCCGACTTCAAGGACGTGAAGTTCGAGCACGCCACCGGCTACAAGACGGCCGAGAACATGCGCACCTACGACAGCCGCACCTACGAAGGCGCGTACATGGCTGGCGTGATCGCCGGCAGCATGACCAAGAGCAACAAGCTCGGCGTGGTGGCCTCGATCCCAATCCCCGAGGTGATCCGCAACATCAACAGCTTCACCCTGGGCGCCCAGTCGGTGAACCCGAAGATCAAGACCAGCGTGGTCTGGGTCAACGGCTGGTTCGACCCGCCGAAGGAAACCGAAGCCGCCACCTCGCTGATCAACGGCGGTGCCGACATCCTGTTCCAGAACACCGACTCGTCGGCCGTGCTGCAGACCGCCGAGAAAATGGGCAAGCGCGCCTTCGGCTGGGATTCCGACATGACCGCCTACGGCCCCAAGGCCCACCTGGGTTCGGCCGTCATCAACTGGGCCCCGTACTACATCAAGGCCACCAAGGACGCCCTGGAAGGCACCTGGACCACCGGTGGCGTGTGGTGGGGCCACAAGGAAGGCGCGATCGACATGGTGTCCATCGCCGAAGACGTGCCCGCTGACGTCAAGGCCAAGATCGACACCATCAAGGCCGGCCTGAAAGACGGCTCCTTCGTGATCTGGAAGGGCCCGATCGCTGGCCAGGACGGCAAGGAAGTGCTGGCCAAGGACGCGGTGGCGGACGATGCGTTCCTGGGCGGCATCAAGTTCTATGTCAAGGGTGTAGAAGGCAAGCTGCCTAACTAAGGTTCCCCCTGCGCCGCTTCGCGTCTTCCCCCCTGAGGGGGGACCCCACCTGTGGCCCGGCGGAGCCGGTTCCACGGTGGGTGCTGGACTGAAGGCACGCGCTTCGGATCTGTTCGCCGCTGCGTTTTGCAGCGGCGTTTTTCTTTGGAGGGCACAGCACATGGTCGAACGACAACTCTGGCACCCGGTGATCGCGGGCATTCACTTGCGCGAGGCGCCGGTGGCGGTGGAACTGCTGGGGCAGGCGCTGGTGTTGTGGCGGGAGCCGGGGCACGAGGGCGAGGCGGGGGGGGTGCACGCGTGGGCGGACCAGTGCCCGCACCGGGGCGCGAGGCTGTCGCTGGGGCGGGTGCTCACCAACTTGCATGGCGCGCGGCTGGAGTGCCCGTACCACGGCTGGCAGTTCGCGGGCCATGGCGCGGCGGCGCATGGGCACCATGGCGGGCCGGTGGCGGTGGGGCGCTGTGTGCACGTGCCCGCGGCGCCCACCTTCGAGTCGCCCGAGCGGCATGCCGCCCAGGTGTTTGAGGCGCAAGAGCGCCACGGCCTGGTGTGGGTGCGGCTGGAGCGGCCCGACCTCACGCAGGTGCCGCCTTCGCTGGCCCAGCCGCCCGCGTTCGCGCCCTGGAGCGACCCGCTCTGGCGCCAGCTCATTTGCGGCCCTTACGAGGTGGCCACCAGCGCACCGCGCCTGGTGGAGAACTTTCTGGACCTGAGCCACTTCGGCTTCGTGCACGAGGGTTGGCTGGGCGCGCGCCACCACGCGCAGGTGGACACCGGGCGGGTGGAAGAGGGCATGGACGGCGTGCACGCCCGCGATTGCAAGGCCTGGCAGCCGCGCGCCTATGCGGGCGCGCAAGACGGCACCTGGGTGGCCTACCGATACACCGTGCCGCACCCCTTCGCCGCTGTTCTGCACAAAGACGCTGCCGAGGGCGACCCGGTGAGCAACGCCATTGCGCTGTTCATTCGCCCCGACGGGCCCGAGGCCTGCACCGCCTGGTTCGCCATGGCGACCTTGGGTGACCTGTCGGACGACGAGGAACTGCGCGCCTTTCAAGACGCGGTGTTCGCGCAAGACCGGCCTATCGTGGAATCGCAAACCCCCAAGCGCCTGCCCATCGGGCAAGACGGGCCGATTGCCGAGGTGCACGGCCCGGCCGACCGCATGTCCAGCGCGTACCGGCGCTACCTGGCCCGCGTGGGCGTCGCTCTTGGCGTCTGCTGAACCGGAGGATTGTCATGAACGCCATCGAACTGGTCCGCGCCATCCCAAAGGCCGAGCTGCACATCCACATTGAGGGCTCGCTGGAGCCTGAGCTGATCTTCTCGCTGGCGCAGCGCAACGGCGTGGCCTTGCCTTACCCCAGCGTGCAGGCGCTGCGCGAGGCCTATGCCTTCACCGACCTGCAGAGCTTTCTGGACATCTACTACGCCGGCGCCAGCGTGCTGCTGCACGAGGCCGACTTTTTCGACATGGCCTGGGCCTACTTCCAGCGCGCCCATGCCGACCGCGTGCGCCACGCCGAGCTGTTCTTTGACCCGCAAACCCACACCGCGCGCGGCGTGCCGGTGGGCACGGTGATTGCCGGCTTGCGGCGCGCGTGCGAGCGGGCGCAGGCCGAGCTGGGCATCAGCAGCGAACTGATTTTGTGTTTCCTGCGCCACCTCAGCGAAGAAGCGGCCTTCGCCACGCTGGAAGATGCCCTGCCGTACCGCGAGCACTTCATCGGCGTGGGGTTGGATTCGAGCGAGGTGGGCCACCCGCCGAGCAAGTTCTCGCGCGTGTTCGCGCGCTGCCGCGAACTGGGGCTGCGCATCGTCGCCCACGCGGGCGAAGAGGGGCCGCCAGCCTACATCTGGGAGGCACTCAAGGACTTGAAGGTGGAGCGCATCGACCACGGCGTGCGCTGCCTGGAAGACCCGGCCCTGGTGGCCGAGCTGGCGCGCCGGCGCGTGCCGCTGACGGTGTGCCCGCTCTCCAACCTGAAGCTGTGCGTGGTGAACGACCTGCGCGACCACCCCATGAAGCGCCTGCTGGACGCTGGCCTGTGCGCCACCGTGAACAGCGACGACCCGGCCTACTTCGGCGGCTACCTCAACGCCAACTTTGAGCAGACGGTGCAGGCGCTGGGCCTGTCTCGCGACGACGTGATCGCCCTGGCGCGCAACAGCATCGAGGCCAGCTTTGTGAGCGAGGCCCGCCGCGTCGAGTTGTTGGCCGAGCTGGCGGCGGTGGCCGCCGCTTGAGGCCTTGAGTTAGCTCATTGCGCGCCGTTCGATGGCGGGCGATCATGTGGCGCACAACAGTCAACGGGGTGTGCCCATGGTCAAGGTCTGGCGGCGTGTGGTGCTGTGGGTGCTGGCCCTGGGGCTCAGCGCCTGTGGCGGTGGCAGTGTGGAGTTTTATTGGGGCCCTTCGCCCAGCGGCTGGGTGACGATTGACCCGGTGCCCAGCACGGTGTGCGACGGCGCCACGCTCAGCGGCGAGGCCTTCATCAGCCCCACCTACTGGAACTGCTGCAGCGGCACCGCACAGCAGATGACGGCGGTCACCGTGTCGTGGCGCAACGAGACGACGGGCGCCTCTGGCCTGGCCAGCCAGTCGGTGAAGGTGGGCACGCTGGTGCCGCTGTACGACCACGTGTGGACGGCCACCGTGCCCTTGGTACTGGGCAGCAACCGCATTGCCATCACCGCCACCGACGTGGCCGGCATCACTGCCACGGCGCGCACCACGGTGGACAAGACTGGGGCCTCGTACACCATCTCCGGTCGGATGGCCACCGCCAATGGCGACTGGGGCATCGGCCAGGTGGAAAGCGGCGCCTCGGTGCAGGCGGTGGGGCCGGTGCAGGCCAGCGCCCTGCCCAGCAGCGGTGCAGGCGGCGGGCAATACACGCTGAGCTGCCTGCCGCCCGGTCAGTACCAAGTGCGCCCGCAGGCCGTGCCATGGCAGTTTGCGTTTTCTCCCTCGGTGCGGGTGGTGGACGTGGTGGCGTCCAACGTGAGCGGGGTGGACTTTCAGGCGCCCGCGCAACGCCTGAGTGGGCGGGTGAGCTGGGCCGCCAACGGCCAGCCCAGCGTGGGCGACCTGCTCACCGTCTCGCAAGGGGGCAACTCGCTGGCGCGGCTCAGCAATGCGCAGGGGACCTATGGGTTTGTGCTGCCCGATGGGCTGTACCGCGTGACGCCCAGCGACCCGTATTGCCCCGGTTGCGTGGTTTACCAGCCGGCTTGGCGCGACGTGACGCTGCAGGGTGCTGACGTGGCCGGCGTGGATTTCGTGCACTAGGTAAAATCCCGGTCCTACGCGAGCCGGTGCTTCCCCGGCTCGCGTTTTTCATTCACCGGAAGCCATGTAGAGGAACACCATGTACAAAAACCTCGTGGCCCGGCGCGCCTGCGTCCTGGCGGCCGCCAGCTTTTTCGTCTCCCCCATCGTTCACGCCCAGCTGGCCAAGGCCGAGCCGGTGAAGGCCGCCTTTGTCTATGTGGCCCCGCTCACCGATGCGGGCTGGGTGCGCCAGCACGAGATCGCCCGCCAGGCGGTGCAGGCGGCCCTGGGGCCGCGCGTGCAGACGCACTACGTGGAAAACGTGCCCGAAGGGGCCGACGCCGAGCGCGTCATCCGCGACCTGGCGCAGCAGGGCCACCAGATCATCTTCACGCCCAGCTTTGGCTACATGGAGCCCACGCTGAAGGTGGCGCGCGAATTCCCGAACGTGAAGTTCGAGTCCGTCACCGGCTACAAAACCGCGCCCAACGTGGCCACGGTGAACGCTCGCTACTACGAGGGCCGCTACCTCGCCGGCGTGGCCGCCGGCCGCCTGGCCACGCAGGCCGGCTACGTGGCGGGGCTGCCCATTCCCGAGGTGATCCAGGGCATCAACGCCTTTGCGCTGGGCATGCGCTCGGTCAACCCCAAGGCCACGGTGAAGGTGGTGTGGATGGGCGAGTGGTTCAACCCGCCGCGCGAGCGCGACGCCGCCATGGCGCTCATGAACCAGGGCGCCGAGGTGCTGGCCTTTCATGTGGGCTCCACCGCCGTGATGGTGGCCGCGCAAGAGCGCGGCAAGCTGGCCGTGGCCTACCACTCCGACATGCGCCGCATCGCGCCCGACGCCCAGGTGGTGGCCGTGACCCACCGCTGGGACGACTACTACACCGCCCGCGTGAAGGCCGTGCTCGACGGCAGCTGGGCCAGCCGCAGCACCTGGGGCGGCGTGGCCGACGGCATGATCCGCGTCGAAGGCTTTGGCCGCCGCGTGCCCGAGAAGGTGCAGCGCGAGGTGCTGATCCGGCAATCGGAAATGGCGGCCGGCAAGATCACCGTGTTCGCCGCGCCGCGCGGCCAGGCCCTGCGCGACAACGAGGGCCACGTGGTCATTCCCGCCGGGCAGCGCCTGGGCGAAGACGCCATCGCCAACATGAACTGGCTGGTGCAAGGCGTGCAGGGCCAGGTGAAGCCCTGACCCACGCGATGGCCGCTGGATGGCCGTCATTGGCCATCGCGTATGCCGCCCGCCCCGCCAGCGGTTAGGCTTGGCCTCCATGACGACCCATGCCTACCGCGCGGCCCTGCTGCGCTTTGCCGACGACGGCACCCCCCTGTACGACGCCGATGGCCTGCTGGTGGTGGGCCCCAACGCCCAGGGCCAGGCCGTGGTGCACGCCGCGGGCGACCACGCCGCGCTCATCGGCCAGTACCCCGATCTGCCGGTGCAAGACTGGCGCGGGCACCTCATCGCCCCCGGCTTCATTGACCTGCACCTGCACTACCCGCAGCTCGACGTGATCGGCTCGCCCGCTGACGGCCTGTTGCCCTGGCTGGAGCACTACACCTTTCCGCACGAGTCGCGCTTTGCCGAGCTGGCCTACGCCGCCGAGGTGGCGCGCTTCTTTTTTGACGAGCTGCAGCGCCACGGCGTGACCACGGCGCTGGCCTTTTCCACCTCGCACCCGGCCTCGGTGAACGCCGCCTTTGCCGAGGCGCGCGCCCGTGGCCTGCGCTTCATCACCGGCAAGGTGCTGCAAGACCGCCACAGCCCCGACGGCGTGCGCGACCAGACCGAGCAGAGCCTGATCGACACCGAAGACCTGATTCGCCGCTGGCACGGCGTGGACCGCCTGGGCTACGCCATCACCCCGCGCTTCGCGCCCACCAGCACCGACGCGCAAATGCGCGGCGCGGGCGAGCTGGCCGCGCGCTACCCCGATGTCTGGATCCAGTCGCACGTGGCCGAAAACCGCGACGAGGTGCGCTGGGTGGCCGAGTTGTACCCGCAGGCGCGCAGCTACCTGGGCGTGTACGACAGCTTCGGCCTGTTGCGCGAGCGCGCCGTCTACGCCCACTGCATCCACCTGGACGAGACCGACCGCGCCCTCATGGCCGCCACCGGCACCGCCGCCGCCGTTAGCCCCACCAGTAACCTGTTCCTGGGCAGCGGCTTCTTCGATTTCGGCGCCGCACAAGACGCCGGCATGCGCCACGGCCTGGCCAGCGACGTGGGCGGCGGCACCAGCTTCTCGCCCTTTCACACCATGCTCGCCGCCTACTTCGTGGGCCGCGAAGGCCACACCAAAGCCGGTCTCAGCCTCACGCCCTCGCGCCTGTGGTGGCTGCACACCGCCGGCGCCGCCCAGGCCCTCGGCCTGGGCCAGGTGGTAGGCGGCCTGCGCGTCGGCCAAGAAGCCGACTTCGTGCGCCTCAACCCCCAGGCCACGCCCCTGCTGGCCCGCAAAACCGCGCAAGCCAACTCACTCGACGAACTGCTCTTCTCCCTCATCGTGCTAGGCGACGACCGCGCCGTCGCGCAGACGGTGATCGCCGGGAAAACCTGAGACAAACCCAGGCCTGTCCGGCGCGAAGGGTTCCCTCAATCGAGGATGCCGCGGGTCCGGCTCTGCCGGCCCGCAGGGCATCGCCCCCTGGGGGGTCGCGCGCAGCGCGGCGGGGGGTTACTTATAGGTCAGTTCGCGCGCCTTGCCCCAGAACACGTGGTACATGAAGATCGTGTACGCGATGATCACGGGCAAGGTAATGGCCACGCCCACGAACACCACGTTCAGCGAGGCGGTGCCAATGGCGGCCTGCCACACGGTCATGCGGCCGATCACGATGTCGGGGTAGATGCTGTAGGCCAGGCCGAAGAAGGCCAGCACGAAGATCAGCACCGTGGCCACGAACACCACCCAGCCGTGGCCGGCGCGAATGATCTCGGGGTGGGTCAGCACCCAGCGCACCGCGAACAGCGAGGCCGCGCAGGCCAGCGGCACCGGCAGCAGCGCGAACACCAGGGGCACGCTGAACCACTTGTCGATCACGGCCGGGTTCACCAGCGGCGTGGCGCCCGAGATGGCCACCAGCGCCACCGCCACCGGCCACAGCGCGCGCCGCGCCCACACCACGGCGCGCTGCTGCAACGCGCCCTCGGTCTTCATGATCAGCCAGCCCGCGCCCAGCAGCACATAGGCCGCCGGCAGCGTGAGGGCAATGCCCAGGCTGAAGGCCAGGCCCAGCGCGCCGGTGTCAAAGCCGGTGATGTAGCTGCCCAGCATCCAGCCCTGCGAGGCGCTGGCCATGAGCGAGCCCACGAAGAAGGCGCGGTTCCAGAAGGCCTTGTAGGGCAGCGGCGCCTTCACGCGAAAGTCAAAGGCCACGCCGCGCAGGATCAGGCCGATCAGCATGAGCGCCACCGGCAGGTAGAGCGTTTGAAACACCGGCGCCAGGGCCATGGGAAAGGCCACCAGCAGCACGCCCACGCCCAGCACCAGCCAGGTTTCGTTGGCGTCCCAGAAAGGGCCGATGCTGGCCACCATGGTGTCCTTCTGCCCGTTGTCGCCCAGCGGCAGCAGCAGGCCCACGCCCAGGTCGTAGCCGTCGAGCACCACGTAGGCCAGCAGGGCCAGGCCCATCACGGCCATGAAGATCAGGGGGAGCCATTCGGCCCAGGTCATGTGTGCCATGGTCAGACTCCGGCTTTGCCGAGTTCGGCGGTGGTGAGGTCGGTGGGCGCGTGCTTCACCGGGTGTTCGGCCATGTACTTGAGCACGCCCACGTAGGTGACCAGCAGCAGGCCATAGACCACCACATAGGCCGTGAGCGTGAGGGCGATGTTGGCCGGCGCCACGTGGGTGGCCACCTCGGCGGTGCGCAGCGCGCCATAGACGATGAAGGGTTGGCGGCCAATCTCGGTGACGTACCAGCCCGAGAGCGTGGCCAGCCAGCCGGAGAACGTCATCCCGGCCAGCGTCCACAGCAGGGGCTTGGGCAGCACCACCTCAGCGCGGCGGCGGCCCTTCCACACCTGCCAGGCGGCCACGGCGGCCACCAGCAGCATCAGCGAGCCCACACCCACCATCACGCGAAAGGCCCAGAACACGGGCGCCACGGGGGGGTGCTGGCCTTCAAATTCGTTCAGCCCCTTGATCTCGCCGTCCCACTCGTGGGTGAGGATCAGGCTGGCCAGCTTGGGCACCTTCACCGCCAGGTGGGTGGTGCGCTCGCCCTCGTCGGGAAAGCCAAACAGCGTCATTGGCGCGCCGCGCTCGGTTTCCCACACGCCTTCCATGGCGGCGATCTTGGCTGGCTGGTGCTCCAGCGTGTTCAGGCCATGCAGGTCGCCCACCACGAACTGCAGCGGCATGGCCACCATCACCGCGGCCACGGCGGTGCGCAGCGCCTTGTGGGTGCCCGGCGTGGCGCTGCCCTTGAGCAACTGCCACGCGCTCAGGCCGGCGATCAGGAAGCCCGCGGTGAGGGTGGAGGCCAGCAGCTTGTGCGCAAAGCGGTAAGGGAAAGAGGGGTTGAACACCACGGCCAGCCAGTCGGTGGGGATGAACTGGCCATTGACGATCTCGAAGCCCGCGGGCGTCTGCATCCACGAATTCAGGCTCAGGATCCAGAAGGCCGACATCGTGGTGCCCGCGGCCACCAGCAAGGTGGCGATCAGGTGCACGCGCTCGCTCACGCGGCCCCGGCCGAACAGCATGATGCCCAGGAAGCTGGCCTCCAGAAAGAAGGCGGTGAGCACCTCATAGCCCAGCAAGGGGCCCGAGATGTTGCCGGTCTTTTCCATGAAGCCCGGCCAGTTGGTGCCGAACTGAAAGCTCATCACGATGCCCGAGACCACCCCCAGCGCGAAGGTGAGCGCGAACACCTTGGTCCAGAAGTAATAGGCCTCTTCCCAGGCCGGCTGGCGCGTGACGAGGTAGCGCACCCGGAAGAACACCAGAAACCAGCACAGCGCGATGGTGATGGTGGGGAAAAGGATGTGAAAGCTGATGTTGGCGGCGAACTGCAGCCGCGAGAGAAGCAGGGCGTCCATGCGGGGCTCCTTCTGGGTCAGGCGGCGTTGGTCTTGGTGTCGCCCCGGGCGCCGCCTTTGCCCGTGAGCCGGTCCTTGAGTTCGAGCACCTTGGTCACCGTGGCGCCCATGCCCATGAGCTGCATGGCCGTCTCGGGCGCGAGTTTCTGCACGTCATCGAACCAGGTCATGAGCCGGTCGATCAGGTCGTGCATCTCGCGCATGCGGGCCTGGGCGTGGCGCTCGGCGTCGGTCTTGGGGGTCTCCAGCAGGGCGGTGCGCAGCATCGACAGCGTGGGTTCCACCTCGCGGCGGCGGCGCTCCTCGGCCAGCACGCGGAAGATTTCCCACACATCGGCCGGTGCCTCGAAGTACTCGCGGCGGTCGCCTGGCTGGTGGCGCAGGCGCACCAGGCGCCAGGCCTGCAGCTCCTTCAGGCCCATGCTCACGTTGGAGCGCGAAAACTCCAGCGTCTCGGCGATCTCGTCGGCATTGAGTGCCCGCGACGAAATGAACAGCAGGGCGTAGATCTGGCCGACGGTGCGGTTGATGCCCCAACGGCTGCCCATTTCACCGAAGTGGGCGACGAACTCGCGGTTGAGGGGAGGAAGGTGGTCTTGTAGTGGCATGGTGCGCCACTGTATTCAGATGGATTTGAATTTTCAGAAGTTTCTGAAAATACCTGTGTGGCGCGCGGGTGTATCCCGCAGAATCGCCGGGCATCCCCTTGCGATGCGCGGAGCCCCTGCATGGACGCCTCGACACCTGTGAATCCCATGGCTCAGCCGATCGCTGCCGGCGAGACCGCTGCCCACCACGCGGTGGCCAGCGTGCCCCGGGCGATGGCCGACCACACCGTGGCCCAGGCCCTGGCGGCCTGGCGCGAGCACCCGCCCGAATGCACCGACGTGGTCTGCGTGCTTGACGACAGCGAACGCCTGCTCGGCACCTTGCCGCTGGGGCGCCTGTTGTCCCTGCCGGGCGGCGTGCGCCTGGGCGACGTGGCCGAGCGGCAGGCGCCGCGCGTGCGCGCCAACACCGACCAGGAGCGCGTGGCCTCGCTGGCCCTGCACCACACCCTGACCGCCGTGCCCGTGGTAGACGCCAATGACCGCCTGCTGGGCGTGGTGCCCACCGCTGCGCTGCTGCACATTCTTCGCCGCGAGCACGTGGAAGACCTGCACCGCCTGGCCGGCATCACCCGCGAGGCCCAGCGCGCCCGCGAGGCCATTGAAGCGCCTCCGCTGCGCCGCCTGCGCCACCGCCTGCCCTGGCTGTTGCTGGGCCTGCTGGGCAGCATGCT
Source organism: Hydrogenophaga sp. (assembly GCF_041913525.1). GTDB lineage: Bacteria > Pseudomonadota > Gammaproteobacteria > Burkholderiales > Burkholderiaceae_C > Hydrogenophaga. The sequence continues at coordinate 57,429 of NZ_JAYSFD010000001.1, forward strand.
GGCCACGCTGGTGGTCTCGCGCTTCGAGGTGGCCTTGGCCATGCACCCCGCCATCGCCTTCTTCATTCCGGGGCTGGTGTACCTGGCCGATGCCATCGGCACGCAGTCCGAGGCCGTGGCGGTGCGCGGCCTGTCGCTGAGCCATTCGCGGGTGTCCACGCTGGTGGGCGGCGAGCTGCGCACCGGCCTCTTGATCGGCCTGGTGCTGGGGAGCATCACCTTCCCGGCGGTGTGGCTGGCCTTTGGCGACGCGCGCCTGGCCCTGGCGGTGGCCAGCGCCCTGGTGGTGGCCGGTGGCCTGGCGTCCACCATCGGCCTGGCCTTGCCCTGGCTGCTGGGCCGCCTGGGCAGCGACCCGGCCTACGGCAGCGGGCCGCTGGCCACCATCGTGCAAGACCTGCTGAGCCTGTTGACGTATTTCCTGATCGTGGGCGCGGTGGTGGGCACCTGAACCCGGGCCGCGACTGCCTACAATCGCGCTCCATGAGCATCAAAAGCGACAAGTGGATCCGCCGCATGGCCGAGCAACACGGCCTCATCGAGCCCTTCGAGCCTCAGCAGGTTCGGCAGGTCGATGGCAAGCGCGTCATCAGCTACGGCACCTCCAGCTACGGCTATGACATCCGTTGCGCGCCCGAATTCAAGGTGTTCACCAACATCCACAGCACCGTGGTCGACCCGAAGAACTTTGACGAAAAGAGCTTCGTGGACATCCACAGCGACGTCTGCATCATCCCGCCCAACAGCTTCGCGCTGGCCCGCACGGTGGAGTACTTCCGCATTCCGCGGAACGTGCTGACGATTTGTCTGGGCAAGAGCACCTATGCCCGCTGCGGCATCATCGTCAACGTCACCCCCTTCGAGCCCGAGTGGGAAGGCTACGTGACGCTGGAATTCAGCAACACCACGCCGCTGCCGGCCAAGATCTACGCCGGTGAGGGCTGCGCCCAGGTGCTGTTCTTCGAGAGCGACGAGGTCTGCGAGACCAGCTACAAAGACCGGGGCGGCAAGTACCAGGGCCAGGTGGGCGTGACCTTGCCCAAGGCCTGAAACACCACACTCCCCCACCAACGGCCCGTTCATCGGGCCGTTGTTTTTTGGGCTGGCGCGGCTGGCCGGGGCCTTGACCTGGGTCAAAGCGCGGGGCCGGGGGGCTGCCTAGCATCCCGGCCCATGTCGATGAATCCCCCCTCCCTGCCCACGCCCATTCCCGCCGACACGCCCATGCCGCACCGCAAGGTGATCCGCGGCTGGCTCACGCCCCTGGCCCAGCGCCAGACGGTGCTGGCCATCGTGCTGCTGGCGGTTGACCTGGTCATCTACGCCGCGCTCATGGCCGGCACCATCCTGTTCGAGGCCTGGTGGGCGCGCCTGCTCAGCGGCCTGGCCTGCGGCTTCATGATTGGCCGCCTGTTCATCATTGGCCACGACGCCTGCCACCAGAGCTACACCCCGCACCGCGCCCTGAACCGCTGGCTGGGTCGCGTTGCCTTCCTGCCCTCGCTCACGCCCTACAGCCTGTGGGAAGTGGGGCACAACGTGGTGCACCACGGCTACACCAACCTCAAGGGCGTCGATTTCGTCTGGGCCCCGCTCACCAAGGCCGAGTTCGACGCCCTGAGCCCCGGCCGTCGCCTGCTGGAGCGCTTCTACCGCAGCGGCTTTGGCCCGGCGGCTTATTACTTCATTGAAATGTGGTGGCTGCGCATGTTCTTTCCGAACAAGCAGTACATGGCCTCGCGCCGCGCCGAGTTCGTGCGCGACGGCGTCGTGTCGGCGGTGGCCGGCGCGGTGTGGATCGGCGGCCTGGTGGCCGCGGCCCTGGCGCTTGACCGCTCGGTCTGGGCCATGCTGGGCTATGGCTTCGTGGTGCCCTTCGTGTTCTGGAACGCCATGATCGGCTTCGTGGTGTACGTGCACCACACCCACACCTCGGTGCAGTGGCACGACGACAAGGTGCTCTGGGGCAAGGCCGCGCCCTTCGTGTCCACCACCGTGCACCTGACCTTCCCGATGAAGATCGGCGCGCTGATGCACCACATCATGGAACACACCGCGCACCACGTGGACATGAGCATTCCGCTCTACAAGCTCAAGGGCGCGCAATCGCTGCTGGAGCAGGCGCTGCCCGGCCGCATCATCGTGCAGCGCTTCTCGTGGCGCTGGTACTTCGACACCGCGCGCCGCTGCAAGCTCTACGACTTCACCCGCCGCTGCTGGACCGACTTCCAGGGCCGCCAGACCAGCGACATCGCGCCCGCCTTGGGTTGAATACCCTCCCTCCGTATCATCGGCGCTCGCCACACGGTGTGGCGCGGGGGGCAGGGCCATGAAATGGGAAAACAACCGCGAGTCCGATCAAATCGAAGACCGGCGCGGTGACAGCGGCGGCATGGGCGGATTCGGTGGTGGCCCCCGCGTGGGCGGGCGAGGCATTGGCCTGGGCACCATCGTGATCGCCTTGGTGGCGGGCTGGCTCTTTGGCATCAACCCGCTCACCATTCTGGGCGCGCTCAGCGGCGGCGACATGGGCGCCCCGGTGGCGGTGGAGGCCCCACGCTCTGCGCCCGCTCAGCCGGCCGATGAAATGGGCCGCTTCGTGGCCTCGGTGCTGGGCGGCACCGAAGACGCCTGGGGCGCCATCTTTCGCGAAGGCGGGGCCGAGTACCGCAAACCCCGCCTGGTGCTGTTCAGCGGGGCCACGCCCACGGCCTGCGGCACCGGCCAGTCGGCCATGGGCCCCTTCTATTGCCCGGCCGACCAGAAGGTCTACATCGACCTGGCCTTTTACGAGACCCTCAAGCGCCAGCTCGGCGCGCCGGGCGATTTCGCCCAGGCCTACGTCATCGCGCACGAGGTGGGCCACCACGTGCAGAACCTCATGGGCATCACCGAGCAGATGGAGCGCGTGCGCGGCCGCGTGAGCCAGCGCGAATACAACGCCCTGTCGGTGCGGTTGGAGCTGCAGGCCGACTGTTTCGCTGGCATTTGGGCCCACCACAACGACAAGACCGGCCAGGTGATCGAGCCCGGTGACGTGGACGAGGCGCTCAACGCGGCATCGGCCATTGGCGACGACGCGCTGCAGCGCCGCAGCCAGGGCCACGTGGTCCCCGACAGCTTCACCCACGGCACCAGCGAGCAGCGCCAGCGCTGGTTCCACACCGGCTTGAGCACGGGCCGGGTACAGGCCTGTGACACCTTCAAGACCGAACGCTTATGAGCCCTTGCGTCGCGCGAATTCGGTGCAAATACCCCAAGGTGCGACAATATCGGGCTAACTTTGAACGCAATGACGCAATCCTTTTCTGAATTGAACTTGGCGCCGGCCCTGGCCCGCGCGGTGGCCGAGATGGGCTACGAGACCATGACGCCCATCCAGGCGCAGGCCATTCCGCAGGTGCTGACCGGCCGCGACGTGATGGGCGCGGCCCAGACCGGCACGGGCAAGACGGCGGCTTTTTCGCTGCCGCTGTTGCAGCGCCTGCTCAAGCACGAGAACGCCTCCACCTCGCCGGCGCGCCACCCGGTGCGCGCCCTGGTGCTGCTGCCCACGCGCGAACTGGCCGACCAGGTGGCCGAGCAGGTGAAGCTCTACGCCAAGTACACCCAGCTGCGCAGCACCGTGGTGTTCGGTGGCATGGACATGAAGCCCCAGACCGCCGAGCTGAAGAAAGGCGTGGAGGTGCTGGTGGCCACGCCGGGCCGCCTGCTGGACCACATCGAGGCCAAGAACTGCGTGCTCAACCAAGTGGAGTACGTGGTGCTCGACGAAGCCGACCGCATGCTCGACATCGGCTTCCTGCCCGACCTGCAGCGCATCCTGAGCTACCTGCCCAAGCAGCGCACCACGCTGCTCTTCAGCGCCACCTTCTCGCCCGAGATCAAGCGCCTGGCCGGCAGCTACCTGCAAGACCCGATCACGGTGGAAGTGGCGCGTTCCAACGCCACCGCCTCCACGGTTGAGCAGCACCTCTACCGCGTGGAAGACGACGACAAGCGCGCCGTGCTGCGCCAGATCCTGCGCGATCGCGGCATCAAGCAAGCCTTCGTGTTCGTCAACAGCAAGCTGGGCTGTGCCCGCCTGGCGCGCTCGCTGGAGCGCGACGGTCTGAACACCACGGCCCTGCACGGCGACAAAAGCCAGGACGAGCGCCTGAAAGCCCTGGAGGCGTTCAAGAGTGGCGCGGTGGACCTGCTGATCTGCACCGATGTGGCCGCCCGTGGCCTGGACATCAAGGACGTGCCGGCGGTGTTCAACTTCGACATCCCGTTCAACGCCGAAGACTACGTGCACCGCATTGGCCGCACGGGCCGCGCCGGTGCGTCTGGCCTGGCCGTGTCGTTCGTGGGTGGGCGCGATGCCCGCCTGGTGGGCGACCTGGAAAAGCTGCTGGGCAAGAAGCTCGACATTGAGCCCTTCGAGCTGGAAGCCGAGCGCCGCCCCCCTGGCCGCTTCAACGATGGCCAGCGCGCCTGGCAACGGGGCGAGGGCGAAGAGCGCGCGCCTCGCGCCGCCGCCGAGCGCCCGGCCCGCCCGGTGCGCGCGCCGCGCCCGCCGGCCGATCCGCTGTTCGATCAGCCCTACGAACCCAGCGCCTCGTCTGACGCGCCGCCCGCCTGGGAGACGGCGCAGAAGCCGGTGAACTCGCGCCTGTCGCCCAACATCAAGACCCGCAAGAAGGTGCCGGCGCTCTTCAAGAGCTTTGCCATCCCGGCGAGCGCCGCCCCCGCGGCCGAGCAGGCCCCAGCCGACGCGCCGGCCAGCCAGGGCTGAGGTTTTTCAGCCTCGCCCGGGCTTCTGTGCTTGCGGGCAGCGAACCGCCACGGTCTCCAGTACCTCGCCGGCATCGCTCAGGCGCGCGGCGCTCAGGCAGCCGCCCCACACGCAGCCGGTGTCCAGTGCCAACAGCCCGGGGCGCGCCAGGCCACCCAGGGTGGACCAGTGGCCGAAGGCCACGCGCGCATCGGCCGTGCGCCGGCCCGGCACATCGAACCAGGGCATGAAACCCGCTGGCGCCGCGTCGGCGCTGTCTTTGGTGTGGAACTCCATCTCGCCGTCGGCCGTGCAGAAGCGCAGCCGCGTGAGCGCGTTCACGATCACCCGAAGGCGGTCGGCGCCGTGCAGGCTGTCGTGCCATCGGTTGGGCTCGTTGCCATACATCTCGCGCAGGCCATGCGCCCAGTCGGCGCTGCGCAGCGTGGCCTCCAGCTCGCCGGCCAGCGCCAGTGTCTGCGCCACGTCCCAGCCTGGCAGCACACCGGCGTGCACCATGAGCCAGCCGTGCGCGTGCAGGGCCATGGAACGTTCGCGCAGCCAGTCGATCAGCACATGGCGGTCGCGCGCGTCGAGGATGTCGTCCACCGTGTCGCTGCGGTGCGGCTTGCGGATGCCTTGCGAGACCGCCAGCAGGTGCAAGTCGTGGTTGCCCAGCAGGCAGTGCACGGCACCGTCCAGCGCCATCAGCCGGCGCAGCACCGCCAGCGAGGCCGGCCCCCGGTTGACCAGGTCGCCCAGCACATAGGCCGTGTCGCGGCTGGGTGAAAAGCCAATGTCGGTCAGCAGGCGGTCCAAGGCGTCATCACAGCCTTGAACGTCGCCGATCATGTAGAGTCCCATGCTTCGATTATGGATTTCGTTCTCATTGCCTTTCTCACCCTGCTCAACGGCGCCTTCGCCATGTCTGAGCTGGCCCTGGCCTCCAGCCGCAAAGCCCGCCTCGCCGCCATGGCCGAGTCTGGCGACAAAGGCTCGCAGGCCGCGCTGAAGCTGCTGGAGAACCCCACGCAGTTCCTCTCGTCGGTGCAGGTGGGCATCACCTCCATCGGCATGCTCAACGGCATCGTGGGCGAGGCGGCGTTCAGTGGCGACCTGGCCGTGGCCCTGCAGGTGTTTGGCCTGACGCCTGCCACCGCCAGCGTGGTGGCCACCGCCGTGGTGGTGGTGGTCATCACCTTCATCACCATCGTCTTTGGCGAGCTGGTGCCCAAGCGCATCGGGCAGCTCTACCCCGAGGCCGTGTCGCGCTGGGTGTCGCGCCCCATGGCCGCCGTGGCCAAGGGCGCCAAGCCGTTTGTGTGGCTGCTCACGCACACCACGCAATGGGTGCTCAAGGCGCTGCGCATCGACACCAGCGCGGTGCAGCACGTGACCGAGGAAGAGATCAAGGCCAGCCTGGAAGAGGGCGTGGACGCCGGCATCATCGAAGAGCACGAGCACCAGATGGTGCGCAATGTGTTCGGCCTGGACGACCGCCAGCTCACCTCCATCATGGTGCCGGCTTCCGACATCGCCTGGCTGGACGCGCAAGACGACATCGACGCCGCCGTGCAGAAGGCCTGGACCACGGGCCACTCGTGGTACCCCGTTTGCCGGGGCGGCCTGGAAGACGTGATTGGCGTGATCCACCTGCCGCGCTTGCTGGCCTTGCAGGCCGAGGGCGTGAAGACGGCCGTCGGCGGCCAGGTGCAGCCCGCCGTGTTCGTGCCCGAAACCCTCAGTGGCATGGAGTTGCTGGAGCAGTTCCGCTCGCGCGCCACGCGCATGGTGTTCGTGGTGGACGAGTACGGTGTGGTGCAGGGCCTGCTCACGCCGCGCGACATGCTCGAGGCCATCACCGGCGAGCTCTCGCCCGAGAAGCCGGTGGACGCCTGGGCCACGCAACGCGAAGACGGCGCCTGGGAGGTGGACGGCGCCATGCCGGTGGCCGAGCTCAAGGCCCGGCTTGACATTGACGAGCTGCCCGACGAAGACAAGGGCCGCTACGCCACCGTGGCCGGCCTGATGCAGACCGTGGCCGGCGACCTGCTGGACGAGGGCCAGTTCGTCGATTGCGCGGGTTGGCGCCTGGAGGTTCAGGCGGTGGAAGGGCGGCGCATCGACCGCGTGCTCATCACCCGCCTGCCCGAGGCCGAGGAAAGCCCGCTGGAGGCTTGAGCCTCACAGCCGCCACCAGGGCGGCAATAAGGCGCGCACATCGGGCCGCTGGAAGCGGTCGTCCATCAGCACCACCACGCCCTGGTCTTCAGGTGTGCGGATCACGCGCCCGGCGGCTTGCACCACCTTGTGCAGGCCGGGGTAGAGGTAGGTGTGCTCGAAGCCGTGCCCCGTGATTTGCTGCAGCCGTTCGCGCAGGCGCTCGTTCACCGGGTTCACCGGCGGCAGGCCCAGCGTGGCGATGAAGGCCCCGATCAGCCGGCGCCCGGGCAGGTCAATGCCCTCACCAAACGCGCCCCCCAGCACCGCGAAGCCGACGCCTTGGCTCTCAGGCCCAAAGCGCGCCAGGAAGGCCGCGCGCGCGGCTTCGTCGGGCCCGCGCTCTTGTTGCCACACCGGCACTTCGGGATGGGCTTGGGCGAAGGCGTCCAGGGCCTGCTGCAGGTAGTCGAAACTGCTGAAGAAGGCCAGGTAGTTGCCCGGCTGGGCCTGGAACTGCTCGGCCATCGCCCGCACCACCAAGGGCAGGGAGCGCGCCCGGTCGGCATAGCGGGTGGACACCTTGGGCAGCACGCGCACCTGCAGGTGCTTGGGGGGGAAGGGCGAGGGCACGGCCAGGCGCGCTGCGTCTTCGGGCAGGCCGAGCAGGGTGGCGATGTGGTCCATGGGCGCCAGCGTGGCCGAGAACAGCGTGGCGCTGTGCGCACTGGCCCACCGCGGGGCCAGCAGGGGCGCGGGCAGCACGTTGCGAATGGCCAGGCGCGGGCGGGGGGCTGAACGGCCCAGGCGGGGCGTGGCGCTCAGGTCGGCCAGGGCGTGCTCGCCGAAGGTCTCGGCCACGCGCAGCCATTGCAAGGCGTCGAACAGCCAGGTCTGCAGGGCACCCGCGCTGGCCGATGGGTGGCTGGCGAGGTGGTCGGTGAGGGTGCCCACGTGCTGGCGCAGGGCCTGCACAAAGGCCTGCGGCAGGTCGGGCAGGGGCTGCCAGGGCTGGCGCAAGTCGCGCCCCAGCTCGCCCCAGTGCCGGTGCAGGCGCGCCATCTCGCGGCGCAGCGCCTGTGGCGCCTGGGCGCGGGCCGCCTCGAAGCTGGCGGGGTTCAGCTCGGCGCTGTGCATGCCACGGGCGCGTTCCACCAGGGCGTGCGCTTCGTCCAGCAACAGGTGCACGCGCCATTCCTGCGCCACCGCCAGTGCCCAGGCCTGGGCGCTGATGTCGAAGTAGTGGTTCACGTCGCCCACCACCACGTCGGCCCAGCGCTGCATTTCCTGGCCCAGGTAGTAGGGGCAGATGCCATGGGCCAGGGCGATGCGGCGCAGTGCCGCCGCGTCCAGCCAGGCGGCTTGAGCGGCCTCTTGCCGCGCGGCGGGCAGGCGGTCGTAGAAGCCACGCGCCAGGGGACAGGCCTCGCCATGGCAGGCGGCCTCGGGGTGTTCGCAGGCCTTGTCGCGCGCCACGCGCTCCAGCGCGCGCAGGGGCTGGGCGTTCAGGCGGCGCAGGCCGTCCAGGGCGAGCTGGCGGCCCGGCGTCTTGGGCGTGAGGTAGAGCAGCTGATCGCCCTGTGCCTCGGGCATGGCCCGCAAGGTGGCAAACAGGGTGGCCACGGTCTTGCCGATGCCGGTGGGCGCCTGGGCCAGCAGGTGGCGGCCGCCGCGCTGGGTCCGAAACACCGCCTCGGTCAGCTCGCGCTGGCCGGCGCGGAACTCGCCAAACGGGAATCGCAGGGCGGCCAGGGCGGCGTCGCGCGCGGCGCGGTGGGCGGCCTCCTGGTGGGCCCATTGCCGGTAGCGCTGGCAAAGGTCTTGGGCGTGCGCGGCCAGTGCTTCGCGCTCGCACCACTCGGTGAGCACGGTTTCTTCGCCGGTGTCGATGTGGAAGTAAACCAGGGCCAGCTCCAGGCCATCCCAGCCCTGCTGCTCGCACAGCATCCAGCCGTAGAGCTTGGCCTGGGCCCAGTGCAGGGCGCGCTGGTTGGTGGCGATGTGCTGCGCGTCGCCCCGGTGGGTCTTGATTTCTTCGAGCCGCCGCGCGACAAGGTCCACGCCGTCTGCCCGGCCTTGCAGTTGCAGGCCGGCGCAGAGGGCGGCCAAGGGCAACTCGCGCTGGTAGTCGGGCCCCCGCCGGCTGGTGACGGTGGCATGGCCGGCGATGCCATCGGCGGCCGAGGGCGAGGGGGTGAAGCGCAAGTCAAGGTCGCCGCTGCGGGCCGCGAACGCGCACAAGGCCCGCACCGCCACGCGGGGGCAGGGTTCATTCGGTGGGCAGGCGTTCACGGCGGGGCATGATACTGGTTGGACAAACAGTATGAACGAGCCCGACGATTCCTCTTGGCCGGCCCTGGGCCGCCGCCATCACCAGCGCCTGCGCGAGACATACCGCTCGGCCGGCTGGCCCTGCCACGACGCCTTGGAAGTGGACCTGCTGGCCGCTGGCCTGCTGGAGCGGGTCTGGTCGGGCGAGGGGCACGAATCCTTGCGCGTGACCGACGCCGGCATCGCCTGCCTGGCGCGCGTGTTCGCCAGCCACCGCGCCGCCCGCGGCCCGCACGAGGCCCTGGTGGAGCGCGTGGCCCGTGAGCAGGCCCGCCAGGGGCGGCTGGCCTGGCGGGGCTTGGCCCTGCTCTCGCCCTTGCCCCGGCCGGACGAGCCCGACGCCGTGCAGTGGGTGAGTGCCTGCCCCGATGTGTTTTCGATTCGGCACACCTCGGTGGAGGCCTATTGCGAACCGGTGGTGCACGAGATCAAGGTGCGCCGCGCCGATTTGCTGGCCGACGTGCGCAAACCCGCCAAGCGCCTGGCCTACCTGGGCCTGGCCTCGGCCTGCTGGTACGTGCTGGGGCTTGATGCCAAGGGCCGGCCCATTGGCGGTGTGGATGACGTGCCACCCGATTGCGGGGTGATGCTGGCCCTGCCCGATGGCTGGGCCGTGTTGCGCGAGGCACCCCGGCGCGAGTTGCCGCGCCTGCCCTTTCACCTGTGGATGGCCTTGGCCAAGGCTGGACCGGCCTGGCGCGACGACGACTCGGCGCAGATGGCGCTCTGACCCCATTGCCCATCGCCGCCGGGCGGATTTGTCAGGCGCTGTTGGTTTGGCTTCGTAGAATGCGGGTTTTCCCGGATATCTGCGCCCGCGCCGTGTGGGCGACCGGACTCGCCTCGTCACCCCATCGCCCATGTTCCGTTGCGACCCGCATCCCACGCTGGTGCCCTCGCTGGCCGGGCACACCCACGTGCTGGCCTGTGAAGGCCCGGTGCAACCCTCGCGCTCGGTGGTGGAGGCGGCGCATTGGGCGGCCGATGGCCTGAGCCTGCCGCTGGCCTGGCTGCCCAGTTGCGAGGGCGTGTGGCAAGACCACAGCGAGCAGGCCTGGCGCGACCGCAGCGAGGGTGCCTCGCTGGTGGTGCTGGGCCGCGAGGCGCAGCCCGCCAGGCGCTGCGTGGTGGAGCACGTGGTGCAGACGGTGAGCGCCCCGGTGTTGGCCGTGACGGGGGCTTTCGCGGTGCCCGAGCGCGTGATGGTGGCGTTTGACGGCAGCCCCGCCGCGCGCCGGGCGGTGGCCTGGGTGGCGTCCAGCCCCTTGATGCGCGGGGTGCATTGCCACCTGATGATGGCCGGTCACGTGGAGCAGGCCGATGCCGCGCACGAGCTGGAACGGGCCCAGACCGACCTGATGACCGCGGGCCTTCGCGTCACCTCTTACCAGGTAGTGGACGAGGTGGTCACGGCGGTTCAGCAAGGCATCGGCACTTACCGCATTGACCTGCTGGTGATGGGCGCCTTCAGCCACGCGCCCTGGCGCCGCTGGGTGGCCGGCAGTTGCACCACCCGCCTGCTGCGCGCCTGCGCCCTGCCCACGGTGCTGGTGCGCTGACCCCTCAGTAGTGGGGCGGCAGTTCGTCGCGCAGGCTGCGAAAGCCGATGGGCGACTCTTCGCTACGGCGGCGCTTGAGTTCGGCCAGTTCAGAGGCCAGGCGCTCGATCTGCTCTTGCTGGCGCGCCACCACGGCGTTGAGGCTGTCGAGCAGGTCTTCGGCGAAGCTGAGCTGGATCTCCAGGTCGGTCAGGCGTTGTTCAGGGCTTTTCATGCCCTGATTGGACACCGGATGCGGCCCCTCGGCGTCACTGGCCGCTGAGGTACTCGGCCACGGCGGCCATTTCCAGCTCGGTCATCTTCTCCACCACCGCGTGCATCACCGCGTTGTCGTTGGTGCGCTCGCGCTTGTTGAAGGACTTGAGCTGGTTGTGCAGGTAGCCCGAGAACTGGCCGGCCAGGCGGGGCAGGTTGGCCGCGCCCTGGGCCGTGGTGCCGTGGCAACTGGCGCAGGCGGGCACGCCGCTGTAGGGGTTGCCGTTGGTGAAGATGTAGCGGCCCACCGCGGCGAGCTGCGGGTTCTTGGGCTCTTCGCGCGGCACGCTCAGTTTTTCGTAGTACCGGCCCAAGGCCAGCATCTCGTCGGGCGTGAGCTTTTCCACCATGGGCGCCATGGCCGTGCTCTTGCGCTGGCCGCTCTGGAAGGCAGTGAGCTGCTTGGCGATGTACTCGGCGTGCTGCCCGGCCAGGCGGGGGAACACCTCGCTGGTCGATTCGCCCTGCGCGCCGTGGCACAGAAAGCACGAGCCGCCGACGATCTTCTTGGCTCGCGCTTCGTCGGCCTGGGCAAAGGCGTTGCCGGCGCTCAGGCTCAGCGCGGCGGCCAGGGCGGCGGTGGTGGCGAGGGGCGAGAACTTCATTGCATAACCTCAAACGGATATTCAGGGCGCAAAAAAGCCCTGGCCGGGCGGCCAGGGCTGTGTGGCGTTACGCCAGGGTGTCGGCCCAGATGTTGCGGGCCCAGGCCATGGCGTAGCGGCCTTCCAGCTCGCTGGCGGCGCTGGAGACACCACCGGAGCCTGGCACGGCCAGCATGGTCTTCTTCTCGGCGTCGTAGCGGTGCACGCTGGCCACGTGCACCACGTCTTCGGCGGTGACGAAGCTGTAGCAGGTGTTGGCGTACAGCGGCAACTGCGGCGGCTCTTTGCCTTGCAGCAGCGACACCACGGCGGCGGCGCAGGTCTTGCCGTGCTGGTTGGCCATGTGGCCCGACTTGGGCATGGCCGGGGCGATCTGGATGGCGTCACCCAGCACGTGGATGTTCTTGGCCGCCTTGGATTCGAAGGTGAGGAAGTCCACCTCGCACCAGCGGGCGTTGGCGGTGGCCAGGCCGGTCTTCACCGCGATTTCGCCCGCGCGCATGTTGGGGATGACGTTGGCCACGCCAGCCTTGAAGTCGTCGTTGAACTCGAACTTCAGGGTGTTGGTGGCCACGTCCACGTCCACCACCTTGTGCTTGGGGCGGTAGTCGATCATGCCCTTGTAGTGCTCGTCCCAAGCCTTGAGGAACAAGCCCTTCTTGGACTGGATGTCGTCGTTGGCGTCGAAGATGACGACCTTGCTCTTGGGCTTGGCCTTCTTGAAGTAGCTGGCCACCATGCACGCACGCTCGTAGGGGCCGGGCGGGCAGCGGTAGGGGGCCAGGGGAATCGACATGGCGTAGGTGCCACCGTCGGGCAGGGCTTCGAGCTGGCGGCGCAGAAGGGCGGTCTGCGGGCCGGCCTTCCAGGCGTGGGGCACCTTCTCCAGCGCACCGGCGGCCTTCAGACCGGGGATGGTGTCGAGCATGAAGTCAATGCCGGGCGAGACGATCAGGCGGTCGTAGGGCAGCTCGGCGCCGCCGGCCAGCTTCACGGTGCGCTTGTCGGGGTCGATGCTGGTGACCATGTCGCGCACCAGCTTCACGCCGTGGCGTTTGTTCAGGTTGTCGTAGGGCGTGGTGATGTCGGCCATGGTCTTGTGACCGCCCACCACCAGGTTGGAGATCGGGCACGAGATGAAGGCCTCGTTGGGCTCGATCAGCGTCACGTCGATCTGGTAGTCGGAGAACAGGCGCACGTACTTGGCGGCGGTGGCACCACCGTAGCCGCCGCCGACCACCACGACCTTGGGCGCGTTGCCGCCGATGGTGGCGCAGCCGGAGAGCAGGCCCAGGCCCGCCAGGGCAGAGCCGGCACCCAGCCCTTGAATGAGTTGGCGTCTTTGCATGGCGGTCTCCTTACTTTTTCTGAGCGGCAAAGTAGCCGGCGATCTGGGCAAGCTGCTCGTCGGTATACCCCTTGGAGAGCTGGTGCATGATGGTGGCGGGCTTGCGGCCGCTCTTGAAATCGAGCAGCTTTTGCAGCAGCTCGTCTTTGTCCTTGCCGGCCAGGGCTTCCATGCCGGGCTGCGCACGGCCATCGGTGCCGTGGCAGTTGGCGCAGGCCGCGGCCCACACCTTGATCTGGTTCACTTGCGCGTGCGCGCCAGCGGCGGTGGCGGCCAGCACGGCGGCGGCCAGCCATTTCGTCGATCTCACCATCGAAGTCTCCTGAGGGATGAAGGGATTGCCTCCAAAACTGTAGCAGCCTAAAGGCACCACACGCCGACAGACGAGGTGTTTCCCTGTAGGTCGAAACGATGCTAGCACCGGCATCGGGGGATTTTCTTCGGGCAAACCCGAAAGGGTAGGGGGTATGTCCCCCCGAGCGGCATGCCGCCATAGGGCCGACCAGCACCAGAACTGGACATAGACCCTGGGGTATTCGGGAAAATACTTATCCAAATATTAGTGATTGCGAATATAGTCGCGCTCGATTTCATGTTTCTCGGTGCCGCCCGGGTCGCCTGTGAGGCCTCTTTCTGCCCTTTGGGGTGGCGGGGCCTATGGGCGCGGGTGGGCCTGGGGTGCCACGGCGGTCTGGCAGGCCGTCTCTCCTGAAGGATTTTTCCGTGTCTGAAGATTTCAGCCATGTCATCGGTCGCGTGTTGCCCGCGCCCGAAAACCACCTGAGCGCCGACAAGCTCGAAGAGGCCCGCAAGGCGCGCCGCAGCTTCATGGGCAAGGCACTGGCGATGGGCGCTGGCGTGGCCGGCAGCACGCTGGCCGCTGGTCGCGCCATGGCCAATGAAGGTGACCCCAACATCCTGACCCTGCCCGAGCACAGCACCGGCCTGGGCCAGGCCGTGGCCACCCACCCCTACGGCATGCCCAGCAAGTGGGAAGCCAACCTGCAGCGCCGCCAGAGCCCGGGCCTGACCCGCGTGCCCCAGGCCTCGGTGAGCTTCACGCCGCTGCAGGGCCTGTTCGGCATCATCACCCCCAGTGGCCTGCACTTTGAGCGCCACCACCAGGGCTGGTGGGACATCGACCCCTCCAAGCACCGCCTGATGATCAACGGCCTGGTCAAGCGCGAGCGCGTCTTCACCATGGACGACCTCATGCGCCTGCCCAGCGTATCGCGCATTCACTTCATCGAATGCGGCGCCAACTCGGCGCCTGAGTGGGGCAACGTGGCCCTGCCGTCGGTGCAATACACCCACGGCATGGTGAGCTGCTCGGAGTTCACCGGCGTGCTGCTGTCCACCCTGCTGGAGATGTGCGGCTACGACAAGAAGCGCGCCAAGGTGGTGCTGGCCGAGGGTGCCGATGGCTCGTCGATGACGCGCACCATCGACATCGAGCGCGCCATGGACGACTGCATCGTGGCCTGGGGCATGAACGGCGAAATGCTGCGCCCCGAGAACGGCTACCCGCTGCGTCTGGTGGTGCCGGGCATTCAGGGCGTGAGCTGGGTGAAGTACCTGCGCCGCATCGAGGTGGGCGACGAGAAGTACGCCACCAAGGACGAGGCGGTGCACTACGTCGACCACATGCCCGATGGCACCCACCGCCAGTACACCGGCATTCAAGAGTGCAAGAGCGTGATCACCACGCCCTCGGGCAGCCAGACGCTGCTGGACAAGGGCTACTACAACATCACCGGCCTGGCCTGGTCGGGCCGCGGCAGCATCAAGCGCGTGGACGTGAGTGTGGACGGTGGCCGCAACTGGCGCACCGCGCGCCTGGAAGGCCCCATCCTGCCCAAGGCGCTGACGCGCTTCAACATTGACTGGGTGTGGGACGGCAAGCCCGCCATTCTGCAAAGCCGCGCCATCGACAGCACCGGCTACGTGCAGCCCAAGATCAACCAGCTGCGCGCCGTGCGCGGCACCCGCTCGGTGTACCACCAGAACGCCATCCAGTCGTGGCGCGTGGCCGAGAACGGCGAAGTCTCCAACGTGCAGGTGTACTGATGAAAGCCCTTGTCCTGACCGCAGCGGCCCTGGCGGGCCTGGTCTTTTCTTCTGGCGCGTCGGCGCAGACCCAACCCTGGCACGAGATCGGCCGCGACGCCACGCCGGCCGAAGTGAAGGCCTGGGACATCGACGTGCGCCCCGACTTCAAAGGCCTGCCCAAGGGCGCAGGCAGCGTCTCGCTGGGTGAGCAGGTGTGGGAAGGCAAGTGCGCCTCTTGCCACGGCACCTTCGGTGAGTCCAACGAGGTGTTCACCCCCATCGTGGGCGGCACCACCAAGGCCGACATCGAGCGCGGCCGCGTGAAGAACCTGGAGGAGGGCAGCACCTTCCCCCAGAAGACCACCATGATGAAGGTGGCCACCGTGTCCACGCTGTGGGACTACATCAACCGCGCCATGCCCTGGAACGCGCCCAAGACGCTCAAGACCGATGAGGTCTATGGCGTGCTGGCCTACATCCTGAACCTGGCCGAGGTGGTGCCCGCCGACTTCACCCTGAGCGACCAGAACATCGCCGAGGTGCAAAAGCGCATGCCCAACCGCAACGGCATGGTGTTCTACGAGCCGCTGTGGAAGGTCAACGGCAAGGGCGACGTGAAGAACGTGGCCTGCATGAAGGACTGCCCGGTGGAAGCCGGTGTGCGCTCCTCGCTGCCCGACTTCGCCCGCGACGCCCACGGCAACATCCTGGAGCAGAACCGCGTGATCGGCCCGGTGCGCGGCGCCGACACCACCAAGCCTGCGCCCAAGTCGCTGCCCAGTGGCGCCGCTGCCGCCGCACCGGTGGTGGTGGCTGCGGCACCGGCTGGCGCGGGTGACGCCAAGGCCCTGCTGTCGGCCAACAGCTGCACGGCTTGCCACGGCGTGGCCAACAAGATCGTGGGCCCGGGGTTCAATGAGATTGCCACCAAGCACAAGGGCCGCGCCGACCTGGAGGCTTACCTGGTGGGCAAGATCAAGAACGGTGGCTCGGGCGTGTATGGCGCCATTCCGATGCCGGCCCAGCCGCAGGTGAAAGACGCCGACGCGCAGGCCATTGCCCGCTGGATCGCCAGCGGTGCAAAGTGAAAATTGAAATATTCGGATTTAGTTGTAAACCCCCTAACCATTGCATCGCAGGAGACCTAAGCTATGCGCATGATTCCCCTTACCCTGGCGCTGGCCTTGTCTGGCGGTGTCGCCACCTCGGCCCTGGCCCAGGACGCGGCCGCCGCCAAGGCGCTGGCCTCCAAGAACGCCTGCCTGGCGTGCCACGCCGTGGACAAGAAGCTGGTGGGCCCGTCGTACAAAGACGTGGCCGCCAAGCACAAGGGCCAGGCCGACGCGCTGGCCAAGGTGTCCGCGCGCATCAAGTCGGGCGGCTCTGGCATGTATGGCCCTGTGCCCATGCCGGCGCAGCCCAACCTCAAGGATGAGGAAGTGCGGGTACTCGCCGCCTGGATCCTCGCTGGCGCCCCCGACCAGTAAACTCATTGCCCTCTTTTTCCTGACAGGAGTTCCCCATGAACCACTCTCGCCGTGCCGCCATCAAGACCACCGGCGCCCTGGCCACCCTGGTCTCGCTGGGTGTGATCACCCAGAGCCAGGCACAGGCCGCCGTGGACCGTGCCGCCTTTGACCTGAAGACCCTGGACGACGCCCTCAAGGCCGTCGGCGGCAAGCCCGCCACCAGCGACCAGGTCACCGTGGTGTCGCCGGACATCGCCGAAAACGGTGCCGTGGTGCCCGTGGGCGCCACCAGCAAGCTGCCCAACACCACCGAGATCTTCCTGATCGTCGAGAAGAACCCGATGCCCCTGTCCTGCGGTTTCACCATCCCCGCTGGCACCGTGGCCGAAGTGCAGACCCGCCTGAAGATGGGCCAGAGCACCAACGTGATCGCGGTGGTGAAGGCCGACGGCAAGCTGTACTCGGCCACCAAGGAAACCAAGGTCACCCTGGGCGGTTGCGGCGGCTGATGCCCTTGCAACCCGTCTGACCCCATCCTTTTTGCAGAATTTCAGGAGTCCATCATGGCTGACCCGATGCGCATCCGCGCTGCCCTCTCTGGCGAAGAAACCACCGTCCGCGTGCTGATGTCCCACCCCATGGAACCCGGTACCCGCAAGGACGCCAGCGGCAACACCATTCCCGCTCACTTCATCCGTGACGTGGAAGCCACTCACAACGGCAAGACCGTGCTCAAGGCCCAGTTCAGCGGCTCGGTGTCGCAAAACCCCTTCCTGTCCTTCAAGTTCAAGGGCGGCGCCAAGGGCGACAAGATCGTGGTGAAGTGGAGCGACAACAAGGGCGACTCCCGCACCGACGAAGCCGCGATTGCCTAAGCCGGGCAAGGCGTGCACAGGCCAGCCCGAAAGGTCTGGCCTTTTTTTCATTCAGGCCACAACGAGGAGACCGTTCCCATGAAGAACCTGTTGGCTCTACCCCTGGCGACCATCGTCGCCGGGCTCGCCACGGTGGGCACTGCCCACGCGCAGTCCGCATCCGAAGGCATCGCCAAGTACCGTGAGATGCTGCAGGACGGCAACCCCGCCGAACTGTTCGAGATGAAGGGCGAAGAGCTCTGGAAACAAAAACGCGGGCCCAAGCAGGCCACGCTGGAGCAATGCGACCTGGGCCTGGGCCCCGGCGTGATCCAGGGTGCCTTTGTGCAACTGCCGCGTTACTTCAAGGACACCGGTCGCGTGCAAGACCTCGAGTCGCGCCTGGTCACCTGCATGGAAACCCTGCAGGGCTTCAACGGCGCCGAGATCGCCAAGACCCCGTTCGGCCGTGGCGAGATGGCCAACGTCACCGCCCTGGCCACCTATGTGGCCACCGCCTCCAAGGGCATGCGCTTCAACCTGCCGCAGCAGCACCCGCAGGAAAAGGCCATGTACGAAGTGGGCAAGCGGGCGTTCTTCACCCGTGGCGGCACGCACGACTTCTCGTGCGCCTCGTGCCACGGCGCCGACGACAAGCGCATTCGCCTGCAAGAGCTGCCCAACCTCACCAAGAACCCGGGCGACGGCGTGGGCTTCGCGGCCTGGCCGGCCTACCGCGTGTCGAACTCGCAGATGTGGGGCATGCAGCAGCGCCTGAACGACTGCTTCCGCCAGCAGCGTTTCCCCGAGCCCAAGTTCGGCAGCGACGTGACCATTGCCCTGGGCGTGTACATGGGCGTGAACGCCAAGAACGCCGAGTCCATCGTGCCGGCCATCAAGCGCTGAAGGAGCACCGACCATGCGACAAACCTTTGCTTTCATCCTGCCCGTGGTGGCTGCCGTGGCCCTGGCCGCCTGCTCGGCGTCGCCTTCCGCCGTTGACTACGACAAGGCCGCTGCCGATGCGCTGAAGAACTCCTTCCAGGCCCGTGGCATTGCCACGCTCGACCGCTTGGAGCAAGACCAGGCCAACGCCGCCTGCGCCGCCGCCGACATCAGCGGCCAGCCGGTGGAAGAGAAGCTGGCCAAGGCCATCGAAGAGGCCAACATGAAGACGGTGAAGTGGCCCGCGGACGGCAAGTTCCTGGGCGACTGGAAACAGGGCGAGGTGATCGCCCAGAGCGGCCGTGGGCTGACCTGGACCGATGACGCCAAAACCGTCAACGGCGGCAATTGCTACAACTGCCACCAGATCAGCAAGGAAGAAATCTCCTTCGGCACCCTGGGCCCCAGCCTCTACAACTACGGCAAGCTGCGCGGCGTGAGCAACCCCAACAGCCCCGAGGCCAAGGCCATCGTGGAATACACCTGGGGCAAGCTCTGGAACGCCCGCGCCTACAACGCCTGCTCGCAAATGCCGCGCGTGGGCCACAAGGGCATCTTGAACGAGACCCAGCTCAAGCACGTGATGGCGCTGCTGCTGGACCCGGCCTCGCCCGTCAACAAGTAACCGTTCCCCCGGCCGGTGGCCTCTGGCGCCGGCCCGTTCGCGGGGCGTGCCTTTCCCGCAAACATTCGTTATCAATGATCAAGGAATAGAGATGAGTTTCAGCCGGCGTGAATTCCTGCAGGTGTTGGCCGTGGCCAGTGCCACGGGCCTGGCCCTCAACCACCGCGATGTGCTGGCCGCCAAGCCCGGCGCCGGCCAGCGCCTGTACGACGTGCCCAAGTTCGGCAACGTGAGCTTCCTGCACTTCACCGACTGCCACGCCCAGCTCACCCCTATCTATTTCCGCGAGCCCAATGTGAACCTCGGCGTGGCCGAGGCGGTGGGCCGCCCGCCCCACCTGGTGGGCGAGCAGCTGCTCAAGCACTTCGGCATCAAGCCCGGCACGCCCGAGGCGCATGCCTTCAGCTACCTCGACTTCAGCCAGGCCGCCAAGACCTACGGCAAGGTCGGCGGCTTCGCGCACCTGGCCACCCTGATCAAGCAACTCAAGGCCAGCCGCCCGCACGCGCTGCTGCTGGACGGTGGCGACACCTGGCAAGGCTCGGCCACCTCGCTGTGGACCAACGGCCAGGACATGGTGGACGCCTGCAAGCTGCTGGGCGTGAACATGATGACCCCGCACTGGGAGTTCACCTTCGGCGCCAAGCGCGTGCAGGAAATCGTCGAGAAGGACTTCAAGGGCCACATGGAATTCCTGGCCCAGAACGTGAAGACCACCGACTTCGAAGACCTGGTCTTCAAGCCTTACGCCATGCGCGAGATGAACGGCGTGAAGGTGGCCGTGATCGGCCAGGCCTTCCCCTACACCCCGATTGCCAACCCGCGCTACATGGTGCCCGACTGGACCTTCGGCATCCAGGACGAGCACATGCAGAAGATGGTGGACCAGGCCCGCGGCGAAGGCGCGCAGGTGGTGGTGGTGCTGTCGCACAACGGCATGGACGTGGACATCAAGATGGCCTCGCGCGTGCGCGGCATCGACGCTGTGCTGGGTGGCCACACGCACGACGGCATGCCCGCGCCCATCATCGTGAAGAACGCCGGCGGCCAGACCCTGGTGACCAACGCCGGCTCGAACAGCAAGTTCCTGGGCGTGCTCGACTTCGACGTGCGCGGCGGCAAGGTGCAAGACTTCCGCTACAAGCTGCTGCCCGTGTTCAGCAACCTGCTGCCGGCCGATGCCGAGATGCAGGCCTACATCGACAAGGTGCGCGCGCCCTACGAGAGCAAGCTCAACGAGAAGCTCGCCGTCACCGAAGACCTGCTCTACCGCCGTGGCAACTTCAACGGCTCGTGGGACCAGATCATTTGCGACGCGCTCATGCAGAACAAGGGCGCCGACATCGCCTTCTCGCCCGGCGTGCGCTGGGGCACCTCGCTGCTGCCGGGTGACACCATCACCTACGAGCGCATGATGGACCAGATGGCCATGACCTACCCGGCCACCACGCTCAACGAGTTCAGCGGCGAGCAGATCAAGGGCATTCTGGAAGACGTGGCCGACAACATCTTCAACCCCGACCCCTACTACCAGCAGGGCGGCGACATGGTGCGCGTGGGCGGCATGCAATACACGGTGGCCCCCAACGCCCCCATGGGCCAGCGCATCCAGAACATGACGCTCAAGGGCAAAGCCATCGAGGCGGACAAGAAGTACAAGGTGGCCGGCTGGGCCTCGGTGCAAGAAGGCGTGCAGGGCGAGCCCATCTGGGACGTGGTGGCTGGCTACCTGCGCGACAAGAAGGTCATCAAGGGCGTGAAGGTCAACACCCCGCGCATCGTGGGCATGGGCGGCAACCCCGGCATCGCGGCCTGATCGTTTGCGCCGACCCAACAACAACCGCCGTGGCCCTCGGGCCCGGCGGTTTTTTCATGTCCGCGCGGCCAAGGACGGCCATGAAAAAGCCCGCCGGCCCATAAGAGCCGGCGGGCATCAACCCTTGCGGGAAAGGAAGTCTGACGCGTCAGATCAGAAGTCGTGGCGAACGCCCACCGAGTACAGGCGGGTTTCCTTCTTGGCGCCGGTGGCCACGGTCTTCACTTCGCCGTCAACGAAGCCGCCGTACAGCTTGGTGCGCTTGGACATGGCGTAGGTCACGCCCAGCGAGAAGGCCGAGCCGTCCAGGGTCTTCACGCCGTTGCGCTTGGTCTCGCTGGAGCCGTAGCCCACCGAGAAGTCGAGGTTGCCCATGGGCACGCTCAGTCCGATGCCGAAGTCGTTGTCCTTCAGGCCGTTGGCCTGCTTGGCGTTGTGAACCAGGGCCGAGGCGCGCACCACGCCGAAGTCGTAGGTGGCGGTCAGCGCGGTGTACTTGCGGTCGGAGGTGGGGTCCTGGTAGAAGCTTTCGTCCTGGTAGCCCAGGCCCACGGCCAGGGCGCCAGCGTTGTAGCGCACGCCGATCGCGGTGATTTCGGCGGCCTTGGCCACCTTCTCGTCCATGGCGTAGGTCAGGCCAGCGCTGAAGCCGCTGAGGTTCGGGGTGTCGTAGCGAACCTGGTTGGTCGGGCGGCTGGTGAAGTTCTTCACGCCGTCATACGCCACCTTGCCCGAGGTGAAGTCGGAATCCCACACGTTGTAGGCGTTGCCCAGGTCGTAGATGTCCTTGAAGATGCTGTCGGTGCGGCCGAACTTGACCGAGCCGAAACCACCGCTCAGGCCCACCCACGACTGGCGGTCGAAGGCGCTGCCCTCGGTGCCTTGGGCGCCGGTGTCCGACTTGATGCCGGTTTCCAGCTGGAAGTTGGCCTTTAGGCCACCGCCCAGGTCTTCCGAACCACGCAGGCCCCAGCGGCTGGTGGTCAGGGCACCGCTGAACATCTTGGTGGTGCTCACGCCATTGACCTTCTCGGCGCCGATCGAGGTGTCGATGCGGCCATACAGGGTGACGTTGGACTGCGCCATGGCGGCGCCGGTGGTGGCCAGGACGGCCAGAGCGATCAGGCTCTTTTTCATGAAGAAATACTCCGTTGGGTTTGGTCGGGGGCCGTTGTGCGGCCCCCCGGCCTCCTGCACCATGCAGGACGACGGGTGGATTTCATCGAGCCGCCGCGACCCCTTCGTGACAACGCTGTCACACAAGCGGGTTTTCCCTTGGATGCGACAGTGTTGATACCGGTTGGGGGTATTCGTCAGCCTGTCATGGGCCTGTGATAACTGCTTAATAATTGATGGTTGAACCAATGATTGGTATGCTGATCAACCACCGACACGCCAGACCGGCGTTTGTCTTCGCTTAACAAGAGATTGCCCATGGCCAAATGGATCCGCTCCACCGACTTCATTGACTTCTCCGTGGCCAATGGCGTGGCCACGGTGCGCCTGAACCGCCCAGACCGGCGCAACGCCTTGTCGCACGACCTGCTGCGCGAGTACCGCGACGCCTTGCTCGAAGCCGACGACCTGCGCGCGGTGAGCGTGGTGGTGGTGGAAGGCGCGGGCACCGACTTCTGCGCCGGCTACGACATGAAGGCCTCCTATGCCCGCTACGCCAGCGAGGCCGATGCCCCAGAAGGCACCTACCGCAGCGGCATGGGCTCGTTCGACGACGACGCCTGGAAGCTGGAGCGTTACGCCGAGTTGCTGCGCACCCCGTTTGACCTGCACAAGCCCGTGATCGCCAAGATCCACGGCCACTGTGTGGCCGGCGGCACCGACCTGGCCTTGTACTGCGACCTGCTCATTGCCGCCGACGACGCCCACATCGGCTTTCCCGCCACGCGCGCCATGGGCTCACCGCCCAACCACATGTGGATCTACCACGTGGGCCCTCAGTGGGCCAAGCGCCTGCTGCTCACGGGCGATGTGCTGCTCGGGCGAGACGCCGCCAAGCTCGGCTTGGTGATGCAGTCGGTGCCCGCGGTCGAGCTTGACGCCGAGGTGGCCCGCCAGGCCGGTGCCATGGCCTCGCTTGACCCCGAGCTGCTGGCCTGCAACAAGCGCATCGTCAACCTCGCACTGGAGGTGGGTGGCGCTACCGTGATGCAGCGCCTGGCCGCCGAAATGGACGCCCGTGCCCACCTCACCCGCGCCAAGCGCGACTTTGATGCCGATGTGCAGGCCCTGGGTTTCAAGGGCGCTGTGCGCAAGCGCGACGAGCCCTTCGGCACGGGGGTGGCCCGCCCGAGCTGGTGAGGCGGGCCGAGCGGTTCACAGCACACGCCGGCGGATCAGCACGCTGGCGCGTTCCACCACCAGCACCAGCGCAAAGATGGCCAGGATGATGGTGGCCGCCTCGTCGTAGCCGAACAGGTCCATCGCCACCTTCAGCTCGATGCCGATGCCCCCCGCGCCCACCAGCCCCAGGATCACCGACGAGCGCGTGGCCTTCTCCAGGCTGAACAGCGAGGTGTTGATGAACGAGGGCAGGGCGGCGGGAATCACCGCGCACAGGATGATGGAGCCGCGGCTGGCGCCCATGGCCGACAGCGCTTCTTGCGGCCCCCGGTCCACCTCTTCCATGGCCTCGGCGAAGAAGCGGCCGCAAAAACCGAGCTTGTCCACCACGATGGCCAGCGTGCCGGCGAACGGCCCCAGGCCCACCGACACCACGAACAGCAGCGCCCACACCAGATCGGGCACGGTGCGGAAGAAGGCAATCAGCGAACGCGCCGCGTGGTAGGCCAGCGGGTGAGGCGAGAGGTGCGGCGTGGCCAGCACCGCGATGGGCACGCTCAGCAGCACACCCACCACGGTGCCCACAAGCGCCATCTGGAAGGTCTCCAGCAAGGCGCGGCCCACCGCTTCCAGGCGCGCGGTGGAGGGCGGCAGCATTTCACCCACCAGCCGGCCCATCTGCGGAAAGCCTTCCACGAAGTCGGTGAGTGACGCGCCAGTGCCCTGCAGCGACCACACAAAGAAGGCCAGGGCCAGCGCCCAAGCGGTAAAGGCGGCGGCGCTCAGGCGCTCAAAACGCGCGGGCAAGGCGTGCCGGTCAAGGCGCGGCGTGGTGGACGTCATACAAGGTTCTCAGCTCGGTGGCTTGGGTCTGGGCAGACAGCACGTCTTGGACGATGCGGCCCCGGTTCAGGGCGATCACCCGGTGGGCGTAGCGCACCGCGTGCTCCAGGTCGTGCGAGGTGAACAGCAGCGTGAGGCCTTCGCTTTGCACCAGGCTGGAGAACAGCGACATGACCTCCTCGCCCGATATCGGGTCGAGGCTGGCCG
The DNA here is from genome assembly GCF_041913525.1 of Hydrogenophaga sp. Classification (GTDB taxonomy): domain Bacteria; phylum Pseudomonadota; class Gammaproteobacteria; order Burkholderiales; family Burkholderiaceae_C; genus Hydrogenophaga. The sequence continues at coordinate 81,549 of NZ_JAYSFD010000001.1, forward strand.
CGGGCTCGTCGGCCACGAGAAAACGCGGGCGCTGCATCAGCGCGCGGGCCACGGCCACGCGCTGCGACTGCCCGCCCGAGAGCTGGTCGGCGCGGTGGCGGGCCTTGTCGGCCAGGCCCACGCGCTCCAGGCAGTGCATGGCCTCTTCGCGCAAGGCGCGCGGCGCCGTGCCCTGGAACCAGGCATGCCCGAAGGGCGCACGCGCCAAGGCGCCCTGCAGCACATTGGTCAGGGCCGAGAGGCGCGGCACCAGGTTGTGCTTCTGGAACACAAAGCCCACCTGCGAGCGCAGGTGGCGCAGGCTGGCGGTCGACTGGGCCTGCAGCGGCTGGCCAAACAGATACACCGAGCCGCTGTCGGGCTCGATCAGGTTCATGCAGCAGCGCAACAGGGTGGACTTGCCCGCACCGTTTGAGCCGATCAAGGCCACCGACTGCCCCGCCGGAATGGCAAAGCTCACGTCTTGCAACACCGGCGAGCCCGGGGTGAACGCTTTGGTGATGCCTCGCACCACCAGGTCGCCCACGTCGTCGTCTCGGGCGGGTGGGGGCTGGCGGGCAGCGTCGGGCAGTGCGCCATGCGGCAGCAAGCCGGTGGGGCCAGATTCGGGACGGTACATGGGGGCAGGCCGTGCAGGCGATAGAGGAATTCAGTCGCCCACGAAGGCGGCGTACTGCGGCTGGCCAATCGTGGCGTACATCTTTCGCACGTAGTGGTAGTCGCTGTCGCTGATGGTCGGGACGAAGGCCATGCCCTTGAACTTCTGGTTCTCGTCCGGGCCTTGCAGCACGGCGGCGATGAGGGCCTCGCTGTTCTCGCTGAACACCTTCTTCAGGTTGGCCACCGTGGCATCGGGCACGTGGGCGCCGGCCAGCAGCACGTCGTTGGGCAGGTCGCGGCCACGCGCGATCACCTTGAACACCACGTCGGGGAACTTCTTGGCCAGGCCCGGCAGGTCGGTGCGGTTGATGCCGATGGCCGCCACGTCACCGCGCTTCATGGCCTCCACCGCCACGTTGCGGTTGATGTGCACGATCTGCACATCGCGCTGCGGTTGCAGGCCCATGTCGGCCATCACCTGAATCGGCGCCAGGTGGCGCGAGGTCGAGCCCACATCGCCCAGTGCCACCTTCTTGCCCTTGAGGTCGTCCACGCTGTCCACGCCCGAGCCCACCATCGTGACCACCGAGCCGTGGTACTCGGGGCGGCTGAAGCCCACCACCAGCTTGGCATCAGTGCGCTTCTTGAACACCACGTACTCGGCCGGGCCGGTCAGCACCATGTCGATCTTCTTGGCGTTCAAGGCCTCCACCGCGGCGGTGCGGTTGGGCACCGGGTACAGCTCAATCTTCAGGCCCGACTTCTCAGCCAGCAGCTTCTGAAAGGGCAGGTATTCGCGCTGCAGGTTTTCAAGGCCCACGATGTCGGTCACGGCCAGGCGCACCGTCTGTGCATGGGCAGTGGCAACGGCGGCGAAGGACAAGGTGGTGGCCGCAAAAAGTCGGGCGGCGGCAGACAGCCAGTTCATGGGGGACTCCTCGCAAAACAAAGTTGGTTAGACAACTTCGCAAGCTTCGCCCTGGCCTGTGACACCACCGTACCGAGGGCATGAAGTTTTCATGACAAGGCAGCGCGAGTGCCCGGTCGTCGTGGGCTTGTCATGCGCGCGCGCCACCATGCGGGCTGACTTGTCTACACAGGAAACGCAACGATGCTTGAACAAGGAAAGTGGGCCATCACCGGCGGCAAAACACTGCTGCCCTCGGGTTGGCAAGACGAGGCCGTGGTGCTGATCGAAGACGGCGTGGTGAGGGCCGTTGATGGCAGCACCCATGGCCATCGCGCCGTGAACGCCCGTGGGGGCCTGGTGCTGCCCGGCATGATCGACCTGCACGGCGATGCCTTCGAGCGCCAGCTCATGCCGCGCCCTGGCGTGCATTTCGACATGCGTCTGGCGCTGGCCGACACCGATCGCCAATTGGTGGCCAACGGCATCTCCACCGCCTTCCACGGCGTCACCCATTCCTGGGAACCAGGCCTGCGCAGCCAGGCCAGCCTGATCGCGGTGATGGACGCGCTGGAAGCGGCCCGCGACGACCTGCTGTGCGACACCCGCCTGCACCTGCGCCACGAAACCTTCAACCTCGACGGCGAGGCCCTGGCCCTGGAATGGCTGGCCAGTGGCCGCGTGGACCTGCTGGCCTTCAACGACCACCTGGCCGACATCCAGGGCAAGCTTCACAAGCCGGCTGACGCCATAACGGTGCTGCAGCGCACCGGCCTGTCAGCGCCTGAGCTGCAGGCGCTGGTCGCCCGTGTGGCCGACCGGGCAGGCGAGGTGCCCGCCTCCACCGCCAAGCTCGCGGCCGCCGCGCAACAGGCGGGCATTCCCATGGCCTCTCACGACGACCTCACGCCACAGACCCGACACGAATACCAAGCCATCGCCTGCACGATCTCCGAGTTCCCCAAGAACGAAGAAACCGCTCGCGCCGCCCAGGCCCTGGGCAACCCGATCGTCTTTGGCTCACCCAACGTGGTGCGTGGCGGTAGCCACCAGCGCCACGCGGTCGCCGCGGCCGACATGGTGGCCAAGGGCCTGTGCACCGTGCTCACCTCCGACTACTACTACCCCGCCATGCTGCAGGCCCCCTTCCGCCTGGCGCAAGACGACGCTTGCCCCCTTGAGCAAGCCTGGGCCCTGGTGTCCACCCACGCAGCCGATGCCGCCGGCCTCACCGACCGCGGGCGAATCGCCGCAGGCCAACGCGCCGATGTGCTGGTGGTGCAGCCGCCAGGGCGCATGCCCGCGCACGTGATGCTGCACTGGATGGCGGGCCGCCTGGCCTACAGCCGCATGGACCACTGACCCTACTTGGCTTGAGTTTGCGTGGTCTAGGGGCGGCAGGTGATGGATTACCCCATGCTCCACGCCAGCCAGGCCACGGCGCCCAGCGCAATCCAGGGCCCAAAGGCAAATTCGGACTGGCCCGAGAGGCCCTGGCGTCCGCGGCGCCCGTATTGCCAGAGCAGCGACCCCAGCGCGGCCAGCAGCAGCACCTGGGGTATTGCTTGTGGCCCCAACCACGCGCCGATGGCCGCCATCAACTTCATGTCACCTTGCCCCACGCCCGATTGGCCGCGTCGCCAGACATAGAGCCACTCCAGGGCCCAGAGCACCAGGTAGCCTGCGGCTGCGCCCCAGACGGCCTGCTGCAGGCCCAGGTAGGCGAGCCCATCTACCGATTGCACGAGCAGGCCCGCCCAGAGCAGGGGTAGTGTGAGCGCGTCCGGCAGGAGTTGGGTTCTGGCGTCGATCAGCGCAGCGGTGAGCAAGGTCCATACCCAGGCCGCCCACAGCAGAGTGGGCCATGAGGCCCCGCGCAGAGCCACCAGGATCGTGCCGATGGCCATGCCCATGCCAACCAGGGCCAGCAGCTTGCGCCGGCCTTGCCACGCATACGCCACGCATTCGCTCAGTCGGTGCGGGGTGAGAGCTTGGGGCGTCTCGCCCTTGAGGTGGGCGATCCAGTGGTTTTCTTCGTTGAGGATGCGCTGAGGCAGCCAGATGGCCAGCACCGCCGTGGCTAGCCCGGCCAGCGCACCCAGCATCGCGGCAAGGCCCAGTGCCCAAGTTGTCGTGATCATGAGAAACGCAGCGCTGCCATGATCTGCATCCAGCCTGGTCCGATCAGCACCACCATGATGGAAGGAAAGATGAAGAAGATCAGGGGGAACAGCAGCTTCACCGGAATCTTGGCCGCGATCTCCTCGGCCCGCTGCCCGCGCCGAACCCTCATGACGTCGGACTGCACGCGCAGGGACTCTCCCAGGCCGGTGCCAAAGCGTTCAGACTGGTTGAGCATGGTCACCAGTGAATTGAGGTCCTCGAGAGCGATGCGTTGGGCCAGGTTCTTCATCGCCACGGCGCGCGCCACACCGGCCCGCACTTCAAGCCCGGCCAGGTAAAACTCCTCGGACAAGGTGGGGTGGCTGCGCACCAGTTCCCGCGCCACTCGGGTCATGGCCTGGTCCAGTCCCATGCCGGCTTCCAGGGCCACCACCATCAGGTCCACCAGATCGGGCAATCCCCGCTGCATCAGTTGCTGCCGCGTGCGCGTGCGCCAGTGGAGGTACACATCCGGGCCGTAATACCCCAGTGCAGCGGCCAGCAACGCCCACAACACCTTGCGGGTGGTGTCCCAGTCAACGCCGGCCAAAGCCAATCCGGTCAGGACCAGCAGCGGCAGCAGCAGAACCAGCGCGCTCTTGAGGGCCAGGTAGACCTTTGGCGCTTGAGCACTGCGAAAGCCGGCGCGCAGGAACTTCAGCCGACCGGCGGATTCCGACCAGCCTTCGCTCGGCAATGAGAGCTTGTAGAGCGAGTCGACCCAGCGCGAGGTCTTGGGCGGTGTGCGCACTGGCGTCGGCACCGGCGCTGTGCGGGCTGGCTCGCCACCGACCAGCTGTCGCAGACGCCGATGCTCGCGACGTCGCTCCAGTCCGCGGTGAATGGCCAGCACAGCCACCACCACCGAGGCGAACACCAGAAAACTGAAGAGCAGCTGCCATAGAAGAAGCCCATCCATTGGCGTGCCCATGTTCAGACCCTCACCCGAACGATCTTCCAGATCCACAGGCCACCCAGGGCCATCATCACCAGGCTGGCGCCCACCATCTTCATGCCGGCCTCTGTCTTCCATAGCGTGTTCATGTACTCGGGATTGAGCACTGTCAGCAGGCCAGCGAGGATGAATGGCAGCACGCCCAGCACGATGCCGGAGAGCCGTCCCTCCGACGAGATCACCCGCACTTTGCCTGCCAGCTTGATGCGCTCACGCACTGTGGCTGACAGCCCCTCCAGCAGCTCCGCCAAGTTGCCCCCGGTCTCGCGTTGAAGCACGATGCCAACCACAAAGAAGTCCATGTCTGCGCTGCGCACGCGCCGCGCCATGTTGCCCATGGCGTCGGAAAAGCTCAGGCCGTAGTTGATCTCATCCACCGTCTTCTTGAACTCGCGGCCGATGGGGTCAGCAAACTCCTGACCGACCAACGCCAATCCCGCCGAGAGCCCCTGCCCGGACCGCAAGGCCCGCGCCAGGTAGTCCAGCGCGTCGGGGAACAGCTCATCGAACCGCCGCCTTTGGCGATGGTCTCTTTGCAGGTGCACCAGCCAGGGCAAGGCCGCCACCACCAGTGCCGCGCCCAGCGCGGCTTGCCAGGATGTTTGCAGTAGCACCCCCACAGCGAGAAAGGTGGCCGCGAACAGCACGGCGACCATACCGAGGAAGGCGGTGGCGGTCTGGCTGGACTGGGTGCGTTCCAGCCAATGGCTCAGCCTCTCCATGCCCGGCAGCTTCTGGACAAAGTCCATCTCCCGGTCCGCACTGGCCTTGAGCAGGCGATCTTCGCCCGTGCTGGCATCAGTGGGGCCCAGCAAGCGGTCCATGCGCCCGCGCAGCGCCCGCCCCTGAGGGCCCAGCCGGTGCCGCCAGATCGACACCAGCCATAACACGCACAGCACACTGACCGCGAAGACGAAGGCCAGCAGCAGCCAGGCCAGGGGGTTGTCCAGGCCACGCGCGCTCATGCCGCAGCCCTCGGGTTGAACAGGTCTTCGTGCAAATCGATGCCAAACACCTTCAGGCGTTCTGCCAGCACCGGCCGCACGCCCGTGGGCCTGAACTGCCCTTGCACCGAGCCATCGGCGCTCACACCCGTGCGCTCGAAGCGGAAGATTTCCTGTGTGGTGATCACATCGCCTTCCATGCCCGTGATCTCGTGCAGGCTGGTGACTTTGCGGCTGCCGTCACTTAGGCGGCTGACCTGAACGACCACGTTGATGGCCGATGCAATCTGCTGGCGCAACGCCCTCACGGGCAAGGTCACGCCACCCAGGCCCACCAGGTTTTCCAGGCGTGCGAGCGCATCACGGGCCGTGTTGGCGTGCACCGTGGTCAGTGAGCCATCGTGGCCTGTGTTCATGGCCTGCAGCATGTCAATTACCTCGCCGCCCCGCACCTCGCCGAGCACGATCCGGTCAGGTCGCATGCGAAGGCTGTTTTTCACCAGCGAACGCATGGAAATTTCACCTCGCCCTTCGGAGTTGGCCGGTCGTGTCTCCAGGCGAACCACGTGGCTTTGCTGCAGTTGCAGCTCGGCCGTGTCTTCGATCGTGATGATGCGTTCCTCTTCGGGTATGTAGCCCGACAGGATGTTGAGCAAGGTGGTCTTGCCCGATCCGGTGCCGCCAGAGATCAGCACATTGGTCTTGGCCTTGACCATGCCCGCCAGCAACTGGGCCATGCCTGGGGTGAGCGTGCGCCGATCAATGAGATCGGCCATCTTCAGTGGCTTGACCGCAAACCGCCGAATGGAAAGGGCAGGTCCGTCGACTGCTACGGGCGCAATGATGGCGTTCACCCGTGAGCCATCGGGCAGACGGGCATCCACCATGGGGCTGGACTCGTCGATGCGACGGCCCACGCGCGAGACGATCTTGTCGATGATTTTGAGCAGGTGTGCGTCGTCGTTGAAGCGTGCAGCTACCCGTTCGATGCGGCCGCGCTTTTCTACGAAGAGGGTGTCGTAGCCATTGACCATGATCTCGGAGATATCCGGGTCGGCCAGAAGCGGCTCCAGTGGCCCCAGGCCCATCACCTCATTCTGCAGGTCTGACACGAGGGCGCGCCGCTCGTGCTCGTTCATGGGTACGGTTTCTTCCGCGATCAAGCCCTGTAACACCTCCCGCAGTTGCAATCGCAGCTGCTCCGGCGGCATGGCCTCGGCCGCGGCCAGGTCGATGCGTGCGATCAGCGACTGGTGCAGGCGCGTTTTGAGCGCGTAATAGTTGCTCGAGACCGCGGGCACCACTGGCAGTGCAGCAGAGGGCTGCGGCGCTGGCAAGGAATCACTCTTGGTGGGCGCTACCGAGCGCGTGGGTGTCTGTCCCTCTGCCTCGCGCGGGGGGGAGCTGCCATAGCTCCAGGCGCTTATTTTTTCTTTAAGCGTTGCCATATCGATTTCTCTTTTCGTGGACGGCCCGACCATTCCGCGGCCCAGGCCTGCACGTGTCGGGCGTAGGCAGACCGCGGCTGCAGTTCCACCAGTGGCGTGCCTTGCATGACCGATGCCTTCATGCCTTCTGCTTCCACTGGCAGGCGGCGCAAGGTCGCGCCGGGACAGACGCGTTCAAAAGCGGCCAACTCCATGTCGGGTTTGCCGGTCAGTCGGTTGACCACCACCTTCAGGTGCCCGGTGTCCTGGCCCAGGCTTTCCCACAGTTGCCTCAAGCGCTTGAGCCGGCGCAGCGATGGCACGGTGGCTGTGCTCACCATCACGACCTCGTTCAGCCGTTCCCAGACCCGAAGCGTGATCGGGTCTACGTGGCTGCCCACATCGATCAGGATGAAGTGGTAGCGCGTGGCCAAGAAGGCCAGCAGTTGCTGCACCGCTGCAGGCTCGATGCCAATGACCTTGTCGAACTCGGCTGGCGAGGGCACGAAATGCAGATTGGGTTTGATCTGAGCCACCATGGAAGCCAGCAGCGCGTCGTCGAGCCTGTGCACCTCACGGCAGAAATCGGCAAGATCGTGCTCGGCAGTTCTGCTCCAGGCGCTGATGTCGGCATCGCCAAAGGGCAGTGCCAGATCCATCAACAGCACCCGGTTGAGGCCATCGCCAGCCAGTGCCGCGGCCATGTTCACCGCCAGGCTGGTGCTGCCGTCACCGCCCTTGGCCGAAATAAAGCCGATTTGCATCGCCAAGGGTGCAGCCACCTTGTCGGAGGGCAGTGTGAGCGAGCGCGAGCGTGCCCTCTCAAAGGCTGCCTGCCATTGAGTGGGCTCGGCGCTGAGCACTTCGCGCACGCCAATTTGCATCATGCGCAAGAGCAAGTCGGGGTTGGGGTCCGGGCAGACGGCCAACACCGTGGTGTGGACGAGTACCTGGCCGGTGCGCTCCAGTGCCATCAGAAGGGAAGGAGCATCTGCAAAACCCGCCACCAGCAGCACGTCCGGGTGCAGTGGAACCACGTTTTCAACGAGGGCATCCAGGCGGCCTTCCAGCACTTGCACCTCATCTGCGCCCACAGGCGCAAAGCCAGGGGGCAGAGTCCAGTGGGTGGGGGTGTAGACAACGATTCGCATGAGGGTGCTCGGTGGGTTCAGAACGGTTGGCAAACACCGTTCAGGTTCGATGAAACGGTGTTCGTTGCCACGTAGTTGCGCATGGTTTCCCGCGCGACCGTGACTTGGTTGTCGGGCAGCGCCACGTCGGAGGGAAACCCCGGGAAGCCCGACAACATCAGGTGCAGCCTGACGTCGTTCAGCCGCACCTGAACCTGCTCGCAGGTGGCCTCTGTGCATCCGGCAGGGAGGTACTCGAACTGCAACCAGTCCAGACGATCACCCACATCGACCTGGCCGGTGGCCATCACCAGGTAGCGCAGGCGGCCCATGATCAGACTTTGCTGAGACAGGTTTTTGTCGCAGAGGCTTGCGTAGCGAGCGGCCATTCGCGTCACCTCCTGCGCTGCATTCCAGGTCAGCACCGTGCGAGCAAACTCGACCAGACCGATGAAGACGACCCAGAAGACCACGAAGGTCAGGGTGAACTCCAGTAGCACAGCGCCTGCTTGGCGTGATCGGCGGCGCAGCATGTCAGTTCACCTGCCTGTAAGTGACCGTCACTGTCGGCAATGTCAGCGAGGGCAGATCAAAGAGAGGAAAGAAGGTGAGGGCGTAGGGGTAGCCACTGGCTGACACCGTGACCAGGTTCAAACGCCGAGCCCCATTGGCTGCGTCTACCGGCCAGTCCTTCTGCACTCCGCCCTGGCTGGCGTCCGCGATCCGCAGCACGAAATCGGACGTCACCAGTCCCGGAAGCACGTAGGCCGAGCTATCGCAGCTGTCCACCGCCTGACCGGTGAGAAACAGGCATCGTGCGGTGTCGTGCGCCTGCCCGGGTTGCCTGACCGATAGGTAGCGTGCGGTATGGTTGGCTTGGTGCACTAGTGTTTTGTACGTTTGCACCAGCCGACCGAACTCGACCATCAGCATCAGCAGCGGGATGAGAAGGAACACCAGCACCACCGTCAGTTCGACGATGGCGGCGCCCTGTTGGGCGTGCCCACGGGCGCGGTCCCCGCGCGAGGGGGGCAGGTGGCGAGCCGAACTTGTCATTGCAGCAAGGCCGGCACGAAAGGGCCGGTGGTGTAGGTGATGGTGCCCACCTTGTGAATGCCCAGCGGCTGCCCGCTAGCAATGCACCACGGTTTGGTGGTGGCCGGCGGCACGAAAGTGCCGTCATTGGCGTAGCCCAGGAACTTGAAATACCCGTTGCCAACCAGTTCGATGCACGCCCATCGCCTGTCGGTGAGCTTGGTGGTACTGTCGACCAAGGGCACTGCGAGTACACGCCGCGGTGTGGTACCAGTGCCAGCACCCACCTCGGGGTCGTTGGCATGGCGCGCATCAATCGCAGCGATCACAGACGCTGACAAGTCTCCCAAGGTGACGATGTGGGGTAGGGTGCTGACCAGACAACTGCCCCAGTTCGCAATCAGGTTGTTGTAGCTTGCGTCGTCTTTCAGCGCGCCGCCACTGTGCTCGGTCAGCAGCAAGTAGGGGGCGAGCGTGTAGCTGGTGCCCACGGCGTAGGTTTGGTTCCTGAGTGCCAACGGGAGTGTGCAGACCCGGCCCCCCGGCACCAAGCCGGCGCGTGCCACGGCTTGCGGGGTCAAGTTTGTCAGGTCCGCCAGTTTCATCAGCACGCTGCTGAGGCCGGGGTGGGTGATGCGGCATTCCGCCACACGCGCGCTGGCGCTGCCGGTTTCGCTGAAGGTGCCATTGAGCGATGTGCTGAATCGCAGGGCGACGTCGGCGCTGCTGATGGGTTCAGATTGGAAGTTTTGTAGCGACCAATTGGCCACAATTTGTTTGCCGGCCAGGGCGGCTCGCGTGCTGGCGGTGCCGTTGGGGCTGTTGTTGAGCTCCCCGGCCGCGGCCAGTGCACATGCATCGGCCGCGTTCTGCAGTTCGGCATGCACCAGCATCATCCGGCCGGCATCTACCACCAAGCCCACGAACAACAATACTGTGACGGCAGCCAGTGTCGAAATGATGGTGAAGACACCGCGTTGCCGAACGACCAGGCTGTGCTTCATCGCGCAGAGCTGAATGCAGGTGCAACCGGCCTTCCTTGTTGCTGGGCTTGCAGGCCATTACCGATTTCAGTCGCCGTGGGCTGGCCGGATCCCGTGGCACTTGCCTCATCGGACAAGGGCGCTGGGGCAGGTAAGCTTTGCTGGCGTTTGGCTTGGCCCAAGGCTTCCCCGAAGCGGGCGTCCAGCAAGGGAGTGGTGGATCTGGGCCAGTCGGCGCAGCCCGTCAACGCCAACGCGCTGGCCAATACCCAGCCCAGGCCCCAATGCAATCGCTTCATCATTTCGCTCCAGACGAGGGGGAGACCGGAGCGCCCTCCAGCTTGCCTTCCAGCAAGAGCTGCGCGCGCGACGGCGGCACAAAGGCGTCGGTTGGCAAGGGTGGTGCCTGATCGGTGGCCTTGACGAGACGGGGGCTCACCACCACCACCAGTTCGGTGAGTTCCGAGTTGAACTCGCTGCTGCGAAACAATGCTCCCAGCACCGGCAGCTCACCCAGCAGCGGGAAGGCCCTGACTGACTCAGTGATGTTGTTGCGCAGCAGGCCGCCGATCACCAGGCTCTGGCTGTCGCGCAGCTGCACCGTCGTTGCCACGTTGCGCGTGGTCATGGCTGGCAGCACGGTGTTGGTCGTGCCGGACGAAAATACCAGTGGCTCCTTACTGATCTCGGATACCTCCGACGCCACGCGCAAGCTCACCCGTCCTGCGTCCAGCACGGTGGGTACAAACTTCAGGCCCACGCCAAACTCGCGCTCTTCCAGGGTGACAGAGGTCCCGCCTCCCGTGACCTGATTCACCGGAAGGAAAACCTTGCCGCCCACCAGGAACTTGCCCTCGTGTCCGCTCATGGCCACGATGGTTGGCTCAGCCAATATCTTCACCAGGCCATCGTTCTTGGCCGCTTCGAGCAAGGCGCCCTTGCCCGTGGTGCCGCCTCCTAGCAACAAGCCCAGGCTGCTGTCCGAGGCCCCACCTACCACGTTGGGGATGATGTTCCAGCGCATCAGGCCGTCGCGATCGACGCCTCGCACCCCCAGCTTGTCCAGCAAGGTCTTGGAAATCTCAGCAATCTTCACCTCCAGCATCACCTGCTGAGCGTCGCGAATCCGCATGAGGTTGATGACCTGGGCCCTCGGCGCCGTCGCCACACCCTGGTTGGCGCTGGTGGCTGTTGCGCTCGGCTGGGCCGTTACCGGCGAACGGGTAGGGCCAGCTGAGGTGACGCCGCTTCCAGTGGCCATGTTGGCAGGGGGCTGGATCTCACGCAGGAAAGCGTAGGCGAGGTTCACCGCCGAGTCGGCGGCAAGGGCGTCAGACACCAGTCCGCTCAGCACGATCGAGCCAGAGGCGCTACTGAGCTTGATCCCCTTCTCCTGGGGCAGAACGCGCGCCAACACCTCGGCAAATGCCCCCAGGTTCGCCCCGACGGTGAGGTCGATCACTCGCGAAGCACCCGACTGGTCCCACAAAATGAGGCTGGTGGTGCCCACGCTCTTGCCTAAGATGTACAACTCACTGGCGCTCACCAATGTGAAGTCGGCAACCAGGGGGTTGCCCACGGCCACACGCCGCGCGGCAAACGGCAGGGTCAGGACATGCGCCTTTCCGGCCGCAATGTCCAGAGAGGCTGGCAACCGGGCAGGCGGCATTGGCCTTTTGGCTGCGACGGGCATGGCTGCGGCCTTCTGGCCCGCGGCGGCAGGCTTGGCCTTCTTGGCCGAGGGCTTGGCCGATTTGTCTGCCTTGGAGATGGTCTTGCGCGGCTCCGTCGCCGTGGCAGACAGGGCCACTGCGAAAGCCGCCGCGCCCAGCGTCAGCAGCCGAGTCCAGCGGGTCAGACAGTGCATCGTGTGCATTCCTGGCGGGTCGTGTGTCAAGGCAACTCCTCGCTTCGGGCAATGCCCCGAATCGCCGTGATCGATCCTGGCGACGCGGGCTGGCCCGCGTCGCGCGGTCGGGGCCGAGCGTGCGCGGGTGCCGATGCGGTAGCGGGGGCGCTGGCGCGGGGTGCGACTGGGGGATGCGTGGATTCGCCAGGCAAGATGTGGCTGAGCCGCGTGCCCATGGTTTCCACGCCTGAGGTGTCACTGTCGTTTCGCAGCACCAGCGACAGGCTGCCCACGCTGCGTGCCAGATCCAGCTTCTCAGCCTCAGCGGGCGTCAACTCCAGCGTCACCGCATTCACCGTCTTGGGCTTGGTCGGATCGGTGTGGGTCGACTGCGTTTCTTGCGCCACCGCCAACACCTTGATGCGGGTCAGGACCGTGGTCGAAAATGGTTGGTCTTTCAGGTCCTTGGCACTGACCAGCACATCCACGTGGCTGCCGGGCAGCGCAAAACCCGCCACGCCAATTACTTCATTGACCCTGACCGAAATGGCACGCTTGCCATTTTCAATGGTCGATGCCAAACCGCCGCGGGCATCAGTGGGCGCCAGCTTGGGCTCCAGCAACAGCTCCCCGGGGTAAACGGTTTGCCTGGCCACCCGCCCCACCACCGCCGAAGTCTGTTCAAAGACACCAGCGGGCGCATGGCCGACGGGCCAAGGCACCAGTTTGATTTGGGCTGCATCGATCGGCTGGCCGGCGCCGATGGTGGTGGCAGCCACCACCATCGAACGCGGCGGCGCAGACGAGCCCACACCCACCAGCCCCAGCGCGCGGGCCACCATGTAGGTGACCAGCGCGGCCAGGACCAGCGCCAGGGCAATCAAGGACTGCTGTTTCACCTGGGCTTAGCCGCCGGTGCAAGCGGCGCCGTTGATAGCGGTACAGACGGTATCAAACGCGCCTTTGATCGCATCCTTGACGCCGCCGAAGGTAGCCAGCAGCAACACACCGATCAGGGCGGCCAGCAGCACGTACTCGATGATCGTGGCGCCCTTTTGGCGGCGAGTTGCCGCCAGGACGAACAGACGAGTCCCCATTTCTGTCAGAGATTTCATTTCCAATCCTTTCAAAGTGATACGGATACAACGAATGGGCTATCCGCATTTTCATTTTGCTTCATCAAATATGTCACGAACATCGGGTAAGTGATTGATTTGCTGGATTTTTTATTCCTGACAGTTTTGGTGTTGGTTTGCTGCAACGCTTCTGTTGCCTATGTTGACGCCATGCCTTGCATTGCACGGCTCCGGCAGAAGGGGCTGAGTGGCGCTCGTTTCACGGCCGATGAACGCGCATACAAGGGATACGCATGCCGCCTTCATGCCTGAGGTTTGGACACGCGAGTTCGGTCAGGAGGCGGGAAAACCAAGCTGCGCAGAATCGATCCGGGCAGGGCGCCCGGTTCCCGGTCTTGGGGGCCAGTCAGAACACTGTTTGGTGTTCAGCGACATGCGCAATGAGACGGAGTCATTGAGCCGGCGCACGTCATCATTGAGCCCCGACCCTGTGTGCCGATTGTTCGAGGAGGTCAGGCCCAGTCCCAAGCGACTTGCTGTTTGCCGGCAAGCATCAGGCAAAAAGAAAAACGGGTGGGTGGCCAATGGCCACCCACCCGTTTGCTTGTTGGTGCCGGAAAGAGGAATCGAACCCCCGACCTTCTCATTACGAATGAGCTGCTCTACCGACTGAGCTATTCCGGCGTAGCCCGCAATTATAGCGGGCTTGTGTAGGACATCAGCGCTGTTCGAGGTGGTAGCTGGTGACGCGTTCCACCTCGTTCTTGCTGCCCAGGATCACGCTCACGCGCTCGTGCAGCTTGGTGGGGTGGATGTCGAGGATGCGCTGGCGACCGTTGGTGGCGGCGCCGCCTGCCTGCTCGATCAGCCAGGACATGGGGTTGGCCTCGTACATCAGGCGCAGCTTGCCCGGCTTCTCGGGTTCGCGCTTGTCCCAGGGGTACATGAAGATGCCGCCGCGGGTCATGATGCGGTGCACATCGGCCACCATGCTGGCGATCCAGCGCATGTTGAAGTCTTTGCCGCGCGGGCCTTCCTTGCCGGCCAGGCACTCGTCCACGTAGCGCTTCACCGGGGCGTCCCAGTGGCGCATGTTGCTCATGTTGATGGCGAATTCCTTGGTGTCGGCGGGGATCTTCACGTTCTCTTTGGTGAGCACGAAAGAGCCTTGCTCGCGGTCAAGCGTGAACATGGCCACGCCGTCGCCCACGGTGAGCACCAGGGTGGTTTGCGGGCCATACACGCAGTAGCCGGCGGCCACTTGCTGCATGCCGGGCTGCAGGAAGTCGTGCTCGCTCACGCCGGTGCCGCCTTCGGGCTTTTTCAGCACGCTGAAGATGGTGCCGATGCTCACGTTCACGTCGATGTTGGACGAGCCGTCCAGGGGATCGAACAGCAGCAGGTATTCGCCCTGGGGGTAGCGGTTGGGCACGACGTAGATGCCGTCCATTTCCTCGCTGGCCATGGCGGCGAGGTGGCCGCCCCATTCGTTGGCCTCGATCAGCACCTCGTTGGCGATGATGTCGAGCTGCTTCTGCACCTCGCCCTGCACGTTCTCGGTGTGGGCCACGCCCAGCACGCCGCCAAGGTCGCCTTTGTTGACGGCCTGGCTGATGCTTTTGCAGGCACGGGCCACCACTTCGAGCAGCAGGCGCAGTTGCGCGGGAATGAGGCCGTCGACGCGTTGTTGCTCGACGAGGTAGCGGGTGAGGCTGATGCGTTTTGCCATGAGAGGGTTTCCTTATTCGTCGGCCAGCGCGCGGGTGACGACCTCGCGCACGTCGTTGCTCAGATCGGTTTGGGCGGCCACGCGGGCGATGGCTTCGCGCGCGGCGCTGCGGTAGGGCTCGGCGAGCTTTTTCCAGCGGTCAAGCGCGCGGGCCAGGCGGGCGGCCACTTGCGGGTTGAAGCGGTCGATTTCCAGCACGCGCTCACGCCAGAACACGTAGCCCGCCGCGTCGGCGCGGTGGAAGGCACCGGGGTTGGCGTTGCAGTAGCTGAAGATCACGCTGCGCGCGCGGTTGGGGTTGCGCAACTGGAAGTCGGGGTGGGCCATGAGCTGGCGCACCAGGGGCAGCACGTTGCCGCCGTGGTCGGGGGCGGCGGCTTGCAGTGCGAACCACTTGTCGATCACCAGCGCCTCGTGCTGGAAGAGCGTGTGGAAGCGGTCCAGTGCCTCGCGGGCCAGCGCGTGGCCGCTCACCACCAGGGCCGACAGCGCGTTGAAGCGGTCGGTCATGTTGTGGGCATCCTTGAAGCGCTGGTAGGTCTTGCCGGGCCACACCGGGTCGTGGCGGGTGCGCGCGGCGATGCACAACATGCCCAGGGCCATGCCGGTGAGGGCGCGGCGGCCGGCGCTCACCGGGTCGGGCCGGTAGGCGCCGCTGTCGGCGTGGGCTTCAAAGGCCCACACCCAGTCGTCATGCAGGGCCTCGGCCAGTTGCGCGCGCATGGCCTCGCGCACGGCGTGGATGCGCTGCGGGTCCACCACCGGCAATTGCTCGGCCATGTAGGTTTCGCTGGGCAGGGTGAGCACCAGTTCCTTGAAGGCGGCGTCCAGCGTGTCGTGGCGCAGCACGGCGCGCAGGGCCTCGATGGCGGCGGCGTCCAGCGGCGCGGGGTTCACCGGGCCGCTGTCTTGAATGGCGGCCAGGGCACGGCGCAGCGTGAGGCGCTGGCCGGCTTCCCAGCGATTGAAGGGGTCGGTGTCGTGCGCCAGCAGGGACAGAAGCTGGGCATCGGTGTAATCGAAATCGAGCACCACCGGGGCCGAGAAGCCGCGCAGCAGCGAGGGCACCGGCTCGGCATCGATGTTCTCGAAGGTGAGGGTCTCGCTGGCCTCGGCCAGCACGTGGCGGGCCTGGGCCGGGTCAATCGCGATTTCGCGGCCTTGTGCGTCCAGCAGGCCCAGCGCCATGGGAATGACGAAGGGCTGTTTGGCGGGCTGGCCGGGCGTGGGTGCGCAGCTTTGGCTCAGGGTGAGGGTGTAGCGGCGCTGGGCGGCGTCGAAGTGGCCTTCGGCGCGCACGCGCGGCGTGCCGGCCTGGCTGTACCAGCGCTTGAACTGGGGCAGGCGGCGCGCCAGTTCGCTGTCGGGGTTGGCGTCGGCGATGGCCTGGGCGAAGTCGTCGCAGGTGACGGCCTGGCCGTCGTGGCGCTCGAAGTACCGCTTCATGCCGCGCGCGAAGCCCTCGCGGCCCACCAGGTTGTGCTGCATGCGCACCACCTCGGCGCCTTTTTCGTAGATGGTGACGGTGTAGAAGTTGTTGATCTCGACGTAGCTGTCGGGCCGCACCGGGTGGGCCATGGGGCCGGCGTCTTCGGGGAACTGCGCGGTGCGCAGCACGCGCACGTCTTCGATGCGCTTGACCGCGCGCGCCGAGGGCTCGGCGCACAGGTCCATGCTGAACTCCTGGTCGCGGAAGACGGTGAGGCCTTCTTTGAGCGAGAGCTGGAACCAGTCGCGGCAAGTGACGCGATTGCCCGACCAGTTGTGGAAGTACTCGTGGCCCACCACCGATTCGATGTTGGCGAAATCGGTGTCGGTGGCCGTGGCGCTGTTGGCCAGCACGTACTTCGTGTTGAATATGTTCAGGCCTTTGTTCTCCATGGCGCCCATGTTGAAGTCGCTGGTGGCGACGATCATGAAGCGCTCCAGGTCGAGCGGCAGGCCGAAGCGGGCCTCGTCCCACACCACGCTGGCGATGAGCGAGTTCATGGCGTGTTCGGTCTTGTCCATGTCGCCGGGGCGCACATAGACCTGCAGCAGGTGTTCATTGCCGCTGCGCGAGACGATGCGCTGCTCGCGCGCCACCAGGTTGCCGGCTACCAGGGCGAACAGGTAGCTGGGTTTCTTGTGCGGATCGACCCACTTGGCGAAGTGGCGGCCCGCGTCCAGTTCGCCTTGCTCCACCAGGTTGCCGTTGGACAGCAGCACCGGGTAGCGGGCCTTGTCGGCGCGCAGCGTCACGGTGTAGCTGGCCATCACGTCGGGCCGGTCAAGGAAATAGGTGATGCGGCGAAAGCCCTCGGCCTCGCACTGCGTGAAGAAGGTGCCCTGGCTCACGTACAGGCCCATGAGCTGCGAGTTCTTCTCCGGCATGCAGGTGGTGAAGATCTCCAGGTCGAAGCCTTGCTCGCCCTCGGGCAGGTTGTCCAGCACCAACTGGCCGTCGTCCATCTTGAACGAGCAGCCGGCACCGTTGACCAGCACGCGGGCGAGGTTCAGGTCTTCGCCGTCAAGCCGCAGGGGCTGGGCGGGCACTTGCGCGTTGCGGCGCAGGTGCATCTTGTTGAGCACGCGGGTCTTGGCCGGGTCAAGGTCGAAGGTGAGTTCGACGGTGTCGATCCAGTAGGCCGGGGGCGCGTAGTCTTCGCGGCGAACCACCGTGGTGGGGCCTTCACGCAGTGAGCTCATGGGTCAGACCCCTTGTTTGAGAGAGGCTTCGATGAAGGGATCGAGATCGCCGTCCAGCACCTTCTGGGTGTTGGAGATCTCGACGTTGGTGCGCAGGTCTTTGATGCGGCTCTGGTCCAGCACGTACGAGCGGATCTGGTGGCCCCAGCCCACGTCGGTCTTGGTGTCTTCCAGCTTCTGCTGCTCTTCCATGCGCTTGCGCATTTCGTGGTCGTACAGGCGCGAGCGCAGGCGCTGCCAGGCCAGGTCGCGGTTGCTGTGCTGGCTGCGGCTGTCCTGGCACTGCACCACGATGCCGGTGGGCATGTGCGTCAGGCGCACGGCCGAGTCGGTCTTGTTGATGTGCTGGCCACCGGCGCCGCTGGCGCGGTAGGTGTCCACGCGCACGTCGGCCGGGTTGATGTTGATCTCCACCGAGTCGTCGATCTCGGGGTAGACGAACACCGAGGCGAACGAGGTGTGGCGCCCGCCCGAGCTGTCAAACGGGCTCTTGCGCACCAGGCGGTGCACGCCGGTTTCGGTGCGCAGCAGGCCGAAGGCGTACTCGCCTTCGATCTTGATGGTGGCGCCCTTGATGCCGGCGGTGTCGCCGGCGGTTTCGTCTTCCACCGTGGTCTTGAAGCCCTTGCGTTCGGCGTACTTCAGGTACTGGCGCAGCAGCATGCTGGCCCAGTCGCAGGCCTCGGTGCCGCCCGCGCCGGCCTGGATGTCCAGGAAGCAGTTCAGCGGGTCGGCCGGGTTGTTGAACATGCGGCGGAATTCGAGCTTCTCGACGTCGGCGCGCAGGGCCGAGGCTTCGGTCTCGATGGTGATGAGGCCGGCTTCGTCGTCTTCGGCGGCCGACATCTCGTACAGCTCGGTGTTGTCGGCCAGCTCGCTGGTCAGGCGGTCAAGCACCAGCACCACGTCTTCGAGCGATTTTTTCTCTTTGCCCAGCTCCTGGGCGCGCTTGGGGTTGTCCCAGACGGTCGGGTCCTCGAGAGCGGACTCGACTTCCTTCAACTTCGATGCCTTGGCATCGTAGTCAAAGATACCTCCGAAGTTCGACCACGCGGGTGGTCAGGTCTTCAAGCTGGCTTCGGATGGCGTTGCTGCGTTCGGCTTCCATGTCGTTCTGTTCCTGGCGATTCACAAAACGCGGATTTTCTCATGCAAGCCCGCCAGCCGTGCCCCTTCGGGCCTCAGGCCTGAGCCAGAAAGTCTTCCATCAGCCGGGCCAGGGCCTCGGGCTGGTCGTGGTGCAGCATGTGCCCGGCGTCGTTTACCGTGGCGCGCTCCAGATGGGGCACGCGGTCCATGCGCTGGTGAAACTCCTCCAGCGTGTACTTGCCCTTCCACCATTGGCCCAGGCTGTCGTCGCTGGCCACCACCACCAGGCTGGGGGCTTCGATGCGCTGCAGCACCTCCAGGGTTTCGTCCACGCGGAACAAGATGGGATTGATCACCTTGTGGGCGGCGTCGCCCCGAATGCGCCAGCGCCCGGTGCCATCGGGTTCGGCCCATTGGCGGGCCAGCCAGTCGGCCTTGTGCTCGTCCAGGCGCGGGTTGGTCTTGCGCAGGCGGCGCGAGACGCCTTGGGGGCTGTCGTAGTCTTTCAGGTCAGACTCGCCCCGGCGCAGCGCGGCGATTTCGTCCAGCCACTGGGCCAGCCGCCCCGGTGCCTGCGAGGCCCGGCTCTGCGGCATGCCGAAGCCTTCCAGGTTCACCAGTCGGCGCACGCGCTGTGGCCGCACCCCGGCGTACTGGGTGGCGATGTGGCCGCCCATGCTGTGGCCCACCAGGTCCACGGGCCGGGTGCCGGCCACGTGGTCGAGCAGGGCGTCCAGGTCGGCCAGGTAGTCAGGGAACCAGTAGCTGTCCACCGGCGGTCCCTCGGGGCGGGTCAGGCCGAAGCCGCGCCAGTCGGGGGCCACGATCCAGCGGTCTTCGCGCAAGGCGTCCACCACAAATTGCCAAGAGGCCGCCACGTCCATCCAGCCGTGCACCAGCACCAGGGGAGGGCGCGCTGGATCGGGTAAACCCCAGACGCGCAGGTGATAGTTCCACCCTCGCAGGCTCAGAAACTCGCTGCGGGATTCGCGTTTCACTTGGTACATTCAAATCATCATAAGGATGAGCCTGGAGACAATGATGGCGCGCAGTCAAGGCCGAGACACGCCCCTGGACCTTCACGAAAACCTGAGCCAGCACTTTCGCTGGCTCGTCCCCCCCAGCTTCAACATGGCCGAGGTCTGCTCACGCCGCTGGGCCGCCGATCCGGCTACCGCGCACGCCACGGCCATCATCGCCAGCGCCCCGGGCCAGCCCGAGCGCCACCACAGCTATGTCGAGTTGCAGGCCAGCGCCAACCGCCTGTCACGCGCGCTGCGCGCCCTGGGGGTGCAACGAGGTGACCGCGTGGCCATCGTGCTGCCGCAGCGCTTCGAGACGGCAGTGGCCTACATGGCGGTCATGCAGCTCGGCGCGGTGGGCATGCCGCTGTCGCAGCTCTTCGGTCCCGAGGCCCTGCAGTTCCGCCTGCAAGACAGCGAAGCCGTGGTCGCCATTGCCGACGCCAGCACCCTGGGCGCCGTGCGCGGCGTGGTCGGCGAGTGCCCCGACCTGCGCCACCTGATCGCGGTGGACGACCCGGGCCTACCCGACGTGCTCGACTGGTCGCCTTTGCTCGCCGCCCAGGCGCCGACTTTCGAGCTGGTGCCCACCCGGGCCAACGACCCGGCCGTGCTCATCTACACCAGCGGCACCACCGGCAACCCCAAAGGCGCGCTCATTCCGCACCGCGCGCTCATTGGCAACCTCACCGGCTTCGTGTGCAGCCAGAACTGGTTCGGCTTTGACCCCTTCGACGCCTCGGTGCGCTCGCTGGCGGTGTTCTGGTCACCGGCGGACTGGGCCTGGACGGGTGGCCTCATGGACGCGCTGCTGCCCACGCTGTACTTCGGTCGCCCCATCGTGGCCTTCAATGGCCGCTTCTCGCCCCAGGCCGCGTTCGAACTGATGGAACGCCACGGCGTGACCCATACCTTTCTGTTTCCCACCGCGCTCAAGGCCATGATGAAGGCCTACCCCGAGCCGCGTCGCCACTTCCGCCTGGGCCTGCAGGCCATCATGAGCGCGGGCGAGGCGGTGGGCGACGCGGTGTTTGCTTACTGCCAGCAGCAACTCGGCGTGACGGTGAACGAAATGTTCGGGCAGACCGAGATCAACTACATCGTGGGCAACTGCGCTCGCCTGTACCCGGCCCGCCCGGGCAGCATGGGCAAGGGCTACCCCGGTCACCGTGTGTCGGTGATCGACGACGAAGGCCAGGAATGCCCGGTGGGTGTGCCCGGCGAGGTGGCGGTGCACCGGCTCGATCGGCATGGCGACCCCGACCCGGTGTTCTTTCTGGGCTACTGGAAAAACGAGCGCGCCACCCAGGCCAAGTACAGCGGTGACCCGGCCAATAGCTGGTGCCGCACGGGCGACCTGGCCGTGCGCGACGCCGACGGCTACCTCTGGTACCAGGGCCGGGCCGATGACGTGTTCAAGGCCGCGGGTTACCGCATCGGGCCCAGCGAGATCGAGAACTGCCTGGTCAAGCACCCGGCCGTGGCCAATGCCGCCGTGGTGCCCAAGCCCGACGCCGAGCGCGGCGCGGTGGTGAAGGCCTACGTGGTGCTGGCCGCTGGCCACGCGGGCGATGAGGGATTGGTGGCCTCGCTGCAGGCCCACGTGAAGGGCCAGTTGGCGCCTTACGAGTACCCCAAGGAAATCGAGTTCATCGACGCCCTGCCCATGACCACCACCGGCAAGGTGCAGCGCCGCGTGCTGCGCCTGCAGGAAGAAGAGCGTGCCCGCCAGCGCGCCTGAATCGCACCGCGCTGGCGAAAAAAAGCCCGGCCAAGGCCGGGCTTTTTCGTGGGGGTGGCGCGCTTACTTGGCCGCCGGCTCGGCCACGTAGATTTCCACGCGGCGGTTGGCGGCGCGCCCGGCGGGGGTGCTGTTGTCGGCGATGGGTTCTCGCGAGCCACGGCCATCGGTGGTGAAGCGAGCGGCCGACACGCCGCGCGCCACCAGGTAGTCGCGCGTGGCGTTGGCGCGGTCAACCGAGAGGGGGTTGTTGATGGCGTCGCTGCCAGTGTTGTCGGTGTGCCCAATGATGGTCACCTGCGTCACCGTGTTTTGCTGCAGCGTGCCGGCGAACTTGGTGAGCACGCCGCCCAGCGTGGGGCTGATGGTGGATCGGCCCGAGGCGAAACCCGCGTCGGCCGGTACGTCGAGCTTCAGGCGGTTGTCGGCGGTCTGGCTCACGCCAATGCCGGTGCCTTGCGTGGCCTGCTCCATGGCGGCCTTTTGTTCCTGCATCTTTTTCGACCAGATGTAGCCGCCCAGCGCGCCAGCGCCAGCGCCCAGCACAGCGCCTTGTGTGGCGCCCTTTGAGCCACCCGTGAGGCCGCCCAGCACCGCGCCCGCCACGGCGCCGATGCCTGCCCCCTTGGCGGTGTCGCTCTGGGTTTCGGTCATGTTCGCGCAGCCGCTCAAGACCATGGCGGCGGCTGCGGTGCACAGCGTGAGGCCGCGCAAGCCGCGGCAAATCCCTTGTTTCATGTTGTTCACTCCTCTGTGTGGGGAAGTTGATGCGGCCGCGACCCTTCGCACGGGCCGTCGCCACTAGACTTATACCCCTGCCAGCATGAAGTCTGGAAGACCCCGCTCAACTTTACAAACGCTTTCATGAAACACGTGACCCTGGGCGCGAGTGCGCTGAAGGTGCCGGCCATTTGCCTGGGCACCATGACCTTTGGCGAGCAGGTGGACGAGGCCACGGCCCACCGCATCCTGGACCGCTCAATCGAGCGGGGCGTGAACTTCCTGGACACGGCCGAGATGTACGCCGTGCCCGCCAAGGCCGAGACCTGCGGCGCCACCGAAACCATCATCGGCCGTTGGGTCGCCAGCCGCCCGGGCCTGCGCCAGAAAGTGGTGCTGGCCACCAAGGTGGCCGGCCCCTCGCGCGGCATGCCCTGGATTCGCGGCGACCAGGGCGGGCTTACCAAGACCGAGATCCTCAACGCCTGCGAGGGCAGCCTGCGCCGCCTGCAAACCGAGGTGATCGACCTCTACCAGATCCACTGGCCCGCGCGCAACGTGCCCGCCTTTGGCCAGCTCTATTTCGACCCCAGCAAAGACAAGGCCTGCGCGTCCATCCACGAGCAGCTTGAGGCCATGGCCGTGCTGGTGAAGGCCGGCAAGGTGCGCGCCATTGGCCTGAGCAATGAGTCGCCCTACGGCGTGCACGAGTTCGTGCGCCTGGCCGAGCAATATGGCCTGCCGCGCGTGGCCACGGTGCAGAACCCGTACTCGCTGGTGAACCGCTCACACGAGAACGGCCTGGACGAAACCTGCCACCGTCTGGGCGTGGGCCTGCTGGCCTATTCGCCGCTGGCTTTCGGCCTGCTCACCGGCAAGTACGACGACACCGGCCTGGTGGGGCAGCAGGGTCGCCTGGCCATTTACGAGAGCATGCGCAAGCAGCGCTGGGGCCGGCCCGAGGCGCTGGCGGTGGCGCGCCAGTACAACGCGCTGGCGCGCGAGCATGGCCTCACGCCCACACAACTGGCCTTGGCCTTCTGCTACCAGAACTGGCGCGTGGCCAGCACCATCATTGGCGTGACTACGCAAGCCCAGCTCGACGAGTGCCTGGACGCCTGGGACGTGACGCTCACGCCCGAGTTGCTGGCCGCCATTGACCGCCTGCGCTGGCAGCACCGCGACCCAGCCCAGTGAAAAGGATCAACCCTGCCGCGGTTCTGCATGTCGAAAAAAGTCCACGTCAGCGAAACTCCCGCCACCGCCTGGCTCAAGGCGCACGGCGTGGCGTTCACCGAGCACCCGTATGAGTACCTGGAGCACGGCGGCGCGCAACACAGCGCGCAGGTGCTGGGCTTCGACCCGTTTGCCGTGGTCAAGACCCTGATCATGCAAGACGAGGCCGCCAAGCCCCTGGCCATCCTCATGCACGGCAACCGCACGGTTTCCACCAAGAACCTGGCGCGCCAGATCGGCGCCAAGTCGGTGGAGCCCTGCAAGCCCGAGGTGGCCAACCGCCACAGCGGCTACCTGGTGGGCGGCACCTCGCCCTTCGGGCTGAAGCGGGCCATGCCGGTGTACGTCGAGTCCACCGTGCTCGATTTGCCCAAGATCTGGATCAACGGCGGGCGTCGCGGCTTTCTGGTGGGCATCGACCCCGCCGTGCTCAGTGGCCCGCTGGGGGCCCGGCCGGTGCAGTGCGCGCTGGCAGAATAGGCGCCCTTAGAAAAACCCCCGAGGAGAGGCTGTTGCAGACCCTGACCCCCGTGCTGGCCACCGTGGCCGCCTACCTGATCGGATCGCTGTCGTTCGCCGTGCTGGTGAGCCGGCTCATGGGCCTGTCCGACCCGCGCACCTATGGCAGCAAGAACCCCGGCGCCACCAACGTGCTGCGCTCGGGCAACAAGAAGGCCGCGTTGGTCACCCTGCTGCTCGACGCCTTGAAAGGCTGGCTGCCCGTGGTGGCGGTGAAGGTGTGGGGCTCGGCCCATGGCCTGGGCGATGGCACGGTGGCCCTGGTGGGCCTGGCCGCTTTCCTGGGCCACCTGTACCCGGTGTTCTTTCGCTTCCAGGGGGGCAAGGGCGTGGCCACGGCGGCCGGCGTGATCTTCGCATTCAACCCCTGGCTGGGCCTGGCTTCGCTGCTCACCTGGGTGATCGTGGCCTTCTTTTTCCGCTACTCGTCGCTGGCCTCCATCGTCACGGCGGTGTTTGCCCCCGCCTTTTTCCTGCTGGGTGCCGACGTGGCCTGGGACGCCCCCGGCGTTCAGGTGTTGAGCCTGGCGGTGATGGGCGTGCTGCTGGTGTGGCGCCACGCCGAGAACATCAACCGCTTGATTGCTGGCAAAGAAAGCCGGCTGGGGAGCAAAAAGGCATGAGCCGAGACATTGGCCGCGTGGGCATGGCCGCCCGCTACAGCGAGGCGTCAATCTTCAATGGCGTGGTCTACCTCGCCGGCATGGTGCCCGAGCGCGGTGACACCGACATCCGTGGCCAGACCGAAGACGTGCTGGCCCAGGTGGAGCAGCGCCTGCTGGAGTGCGGCAGCGACAAGTCGCGCATTCTGCGTGCGCAGATTTACCTGACCGACATCCGCGAGATTGGCGCCATGAACGAGGTGTGGGACGCCTGGGTGGTGCCCGGCGCTGCGCCGCCCCGCGCCACGGTGCAGGCCCCGCTGGCCAACCCGGCCTACCGCATCGAGATCGTCGTGACCGCTGCGCAGGCCTGAGGCCGCACGGCGGTGCAGTGGCTCAGTAGCGCCGCTCCAACGTGAGCTGGTCGTTCTGCCGCTTCATCTGGAAGCGGCTCAAAAAGCTGTTGCCCAGCAGCACAAAGGGCATGGGCTGGGGCAGCACCACGGCGGGCACGCTGTACACGGTGGCCTCGCCCACGCGCACCGAATCGAGCCGCACGCCATAGCCCGTGACCGCGCCGTTGGCCGTGGTCACGCGCAGGCGCTGGCCGGCCTGGTAGTTCAGGCCGATGCGCTTGGCCTCGGCCTCGGCCATGACAACCTGGGTGGCGCCGGTGTCCACCAGAAACTGCACGCTGCGGCCATTGATCTGCCCAGTGGGCGTGAAATGCCCTTGGCCGTCGGCGGTGAGCACCACGCTGGCCGAGCCCTGCGTGGCCAGTGCCGCGCCCAGGCTCACGGGGGCATCGCCCACGCGCAAGGTCTGGCGCTGGCCCTTCACCTCGATCACGGCGCTGTCGCCGCTGGCGCTGAGCAGGCGCACATCGCCCACGCTCTGGCCCGGGCTCAGGAAACGCGGGGCGCCACCGTCGATCACCAGCAACGCGCGGTTGCCCGACAAACCGCTGAGCGCCACCTGCTGCGCCTGCGCACTTCCGCACAGGGCCAAGGCCAGTAGCAGCGCGGCGCGGGCGAGCATGGACGGGCTCAGTCGCGGAAGTTGTTGAAAGACAGGGGCAGGTCTTTCATCTCGGCGCGGATGATGGCCATGGCGGCCTGCAGGTCGTCGCGCTTGGCGCCGGAGACCCGCACCTTCTCTTCTTGCAACGCGGCCTGCACCTTGAGCTTGCTTTCCTTGATGGCCTTCTGGATCTTCTTGCCGTCTTCGCTGGCAATGCCGTTGCGCACCTTGGCCACCTGCTTGACCTTGTCACCGCCGATCTTCTCGACCTTGCCCATGTCGAGGAAGCGCACGTCCACGTTGCGCTTGGTCAGCTTGTTGCGCAGGATGTCCTCGACCTGCTGAAGCTGGAAATCGGCGTCGCCGAACAAGGTGATGTCCTTGTCCTTGAGCTCAATGCCGGCGCTGGTGCCCTTGAAGTCAAAGCGGGTGCCGATTTCCTTGGCCGTGTTCTCCACGGCGTTTTTCACTTCCACAAGGTCGGCTTCGAGAACGGTGTCAAAAGAAGGCATAGCGGTCAGCAAATGAGGTTCATGGGGAGGACGTCGATGGTCCGAATGCCGGCCACGCGCGGGGCCGGTGAGACAATCGCCGGATGATAGTTGAGAAGCAGGTGCCGCTGCAGGCACACAACAGCTTCGGCATCGTGGCCCGCGCGCAGCACCTGGCGCGGGTTCGCAGCGAGGCCGACATCGCCGCCCTGCGGGCCTCGCCCGCCTGGGCCGCCCTCACGCAAGACATGCCGCCTTTTGTGCTGGGGGGCGGCAGCAACCTGGTGATCACGGGGGATGTGAAGCCGCTGGTGATCAAGGTCGAGATTCCCGGGCGCCGCCTGCTGGAAGATTCGCCGCGCGGCTGGCTGGTCGAAGCTGGCGCGGGCGAGAACTGGCACGCCTTTGTGCAATGGACACTGGAGCAGGGCTGGCCTGGCCTGGAGAACATGGCGCTCATCCCCGGCACGGTGGGCGCCTCGCCGGTGCAGAACATCGGCGCTTACGGGGTGGAGCTGCAAGACCGCTTCCATTCGCTGGACGCCATTGACCTCAGCACAGGTGCCAGCTTCACGCTGGACGCCGCGCAGTGCGGCTTTGGTTACCGCGACTCGGTGTTCAAGCACGCGCCGGCGGATGGCCGTGGCCTGGGGCTGGCGGGCCGGGCGCTCATCACCCGGGTGCGCTTCTGGCTGCCCAAGCCCTGGAAGCCGGTGCTGGGCTACGCCGACCTGGAGCGCAAGATGGCCGAGACGGGCATCACCGAGCCGACGCCGCAGCAAATCTTTGACTGGGTGGTGGCCATTCGCCGCGCCAAGCTGCCCGACCCGGCCGTGATTGGCAACGCCGGCAGCTTTTTCAAAAACCCCACCGTCACGCCCGAGCAATGCGCCGACATCATCGCGCGCGAGCCCAAGGTGGTGCACTACCCCATGCCGGACGGCAGCATCAAGCTGGCGGCGGGCTGGCTGATCGATGCCTGCGGCTGGAAGGGCCGGGGCGTGGGCAACGCCGGCGTGTACGAGAAGCAGGCCCTGGTGCTGGTGAACCGCGGTGGCGCCACCGGCGGCGAGGTGGTGACGCTGGCCAAGGCCATCCAGACCAGCGTGTACGAGCGCTTCGGCATTCGGCTGGAGACCGAGCCGGTGGTGATCTGATCGCCGCCAACAGACGAAAAAAAGGACGCCTGCGTGGCGTCCTTTTTTGTGGGTGCTTGGGCCGTCAGGCCTTGGCCGCCGCGGCCAGGGCCGTGGTGTTGAGCACCCGGCGCACGGTGGCCGCCGGGGTGAGGATGTGCGCCGTGCCGGCCACGCCCATGAGGATCGGGCCCACGGTGACGCCACCGCTGGTGGTGGTCTTGAGCACGTTGTAGAGGATGTTGGCGGCGTCCAGGTTCGGGCAAACCAGCAGGTTGGCCGAGCCGGTGAGCGTGCTGTCGCTCAGGTAGGCGCTGCGGATCTCGGGTTGCAGCGCGGCGTCGCCGTGCAGCTCGCCGTCGCACTCGATCTCGGGGTGGGCGGCCACGAAGAGGTCACGCGCCAGCGCCATCTTGCGGGCCGAGGCGCGCTTGCTGGAGCCGTAGCTGGAGTGCGACAGGAAGGCCACCTTGGGCGGCAGGCCAAAACGCTGCACCTCTTGCGCGGCCATCCAGGCGATCTCGGCCAGCTCTTCGGCGCTGGGGTCTTCGTTCACGTAGGTGTCGGCCACGAACAGCGCGCCCCGGTCGGTCATGAGCGCGTTGACCGCAGCGTACTGGCGCGCATCGGCGCGGCGGCCCAGGATGCTGTCAATGCGTTCCAGGTGGGTCATGTAGTTGCCCACCAGGCCGCAGATCAGCGCATCGGCGTCGCCGAGCTTCACCATCAGCGAGCCGATGATGGTGTTGGAGCGGCGCACCGCGGCCTTGGCCACCTCGGGCGTGGCGCCATTGCGCTTCATGAGCTGGTGGTAGGCCTCCCAGTACTGGCGGAAGCGCGAATCTTCTTCGGGGTTGACGTTTTCCACGTCCACGCCCAGGCGCATGCGCAGGCCGGCCTTCTGGATGCGCGCGGCGATCACGGCCGGGCGGCCGATCAGGATGGGGCGCGCCAGGTTATCGTCAATGGCCATCTGCGCGGCACGCAGCGCGCGCTCGTCTTCACCGTCGGCGTAGGCCACGCGCTTGCTGGCGGGCGGCACGGCCTTGGCGGCGTTGAAGACGGGCTCCATCAGGATGCCGGTCTGGTACACGAAACGGCCCAGTTGCTGGCGGTACGCGTCCATGTCGGTGATGGGGCGGGTGGCCACGCCGGAGTCGGCGGCGGCCTGTGCCACGGCCGGCGCAATGCGCAGGATCAGGCGCGAATCGAAAGGCTTGGGAATGAGGTAGTCAGGCCCGAAGGTCAGGTCTTGGCCGGCGTAGGCGCTGGCCACTTCTTCGCTGGTCTCGCTCTTGACCAGGTCGGCGATCTGGCGCACGCAGGCCAGCTTCATCTCTTCGGTGATGCGGGTGGCGCCGCAGTCGAGCGCGCCGCGGAAGATGTAGGGGAAGCACAGGACGTTGTTGACCTGGTTCGGGTAGTCGCTGCGGCCGGTGGCGATGATGCAGTCCGGCCGCACGGCCTTGGCCAGCTCGGGGCGGATTTCCGGCTCGGGGTTGGCCAGCGCCAGGATGATGGGCTGGCGCGCCATGGTCTTCACCATCTCGGCGGTGAGCACGCCCGGTGCCGAGCAGCCCAGGAACACGTCGGCGCCGTTCACCGCATCGGCCAGGGTGCGCTTGTCGGTGTTCTGCGCGTAGCGGGCCTTGGATTCGTCCAGCGAGCCGGGGCGGCCCTGGTAGATCACGCCCTTGGAATCGCACACGAAGATGCGGTCGCGGCTCACGCCCAGGCCCACCATCACGTCCAGGCAGGCGATGGCGGCGGCACCGGCGCCCGACACGGCCACCGTCACCTCGCCGATGGCCTTGCCCACCAGTTCCAGGCCGTTGAGCAGGGCGGCGGCGCTGATGATGGCGGTGCCGTGCTGGTCGTCGTGGAACACCGGAATGCCCATGCGCTCACGCAGCTTCTTCTCGATGTAGAAGCACTCGGGGGCCTTGATGTCTTCCAGGTTGATGCCGCCCAGCGTGGGCTCCAGCGAGGCAATGATCTCGACCAGCTTGTCCGGGTCGCGCTCGGCCAGTTCGATGTCAAACACGTCGATGCCGGCGAACTTCTTGAACAGGCAACCCTTGCCTTCCATCACCGGCTTGCCGGCCAGCGGGCCGATGTCGCCCAGGCCCAGCACGGCGGTGCCGTTGGTGACCACGCCCACCAGGTTGGCGCGGCTGGTGTAGTCGGCGGCTTTGTTCGGGTCGGCCTGGATGGCCAGGCAGGGGTAGGCCACGCCGGGCGAGTAGGCCAGCGACAGGTCGCGCTGGTTGGACAGGGGTTTGGTCGGGGTGACCGAAATCTTGCCCTGGCGGGGGCTGCGGTGGTATTCGAGCGCGGCGTCGCGCAGGGCTTGTTCGGCGGGGGTCATTCGGTTCTCCGTTCAACACGGTTGCCCCAGGGCAACCAATCGGGACCAATTGTGCCTTCCCCCGCGGGGCTGTCAGTCGCTAGGGTGAAGAAGGTCTAGCAGGGCGCGGGCGATCACGCGCGTGGCACCGCGCAGATCGCTCAGGCGCACGTGCTCGTCGGCCCGCTTGGCGTTGGACTCGCGCACCGTGTGCGGCCCGGCACCGTAGATCACGCCAGGGATGCCGCGCTCGACGTACAGGCGCACATCTGTGTAGAGCGGCGTGCCCACGGCGGGCACGTCTTCGTTGAACACGGCGCTGGCGTGGCGCTGCAGCGCGGCCACCAGCGGCCGGTTGCCGGGCAGGGGCTGCATGGCGCGGGCCAGCAGCAGGCGGCGCACGCTCACCTGCAGCTCGCGGCCGCCGCGCGGTGGCTGGAAGCTCGCGGCGGCCTGTTCGATGGTGCGGCGCAGCGCGGCTTCCACCTCGACCGGGTCTTCTTCGGGAATCAGGCGACGGTCGAGCTTGAGCACCACCTTGCCGGGGATGACGTTGGTGTTGGTGCCGCCGCTGATCAGGCCCACATTCAGGTAGGGGTGGGTGATGCCTTCCACGCCAGAGCGCACCTGCAGGTAGTCGCGGTTGAGCGCGTACAGGGCGTTGAGGATGTGGGTGGCGCCTTGCAGGGCGTCGGTGCCGGTGTCGGGGATGGCGGCGTGCGCCATCTCGCCTTGCACCGTCACCTCCAGCTGCAGGCAGCCGTTGTGGGCCACCACCACCTGGTGGCTGAAACCGGCGGCGATCATCAGGTCAGGCTTCGTCAGGCCCTGGCTCAGCAGCCAGCCTGGGCCGAGTTCACCGCCGAATTCTTCGTCGTAGGTGAAGTGCAGCTCCACCGCGCCGTGCAGCGGCACGCCCAGCGCCTGCAGCGCGCGCAGGGCGAAGGTGAAGCTGGCGAAATCGCTCTTGCTCACGGCGCTGGCGCGGCCGTAGAGCGCGCCATCGGCGATCTCGCCGCCGTAGGGGTCGTGCGTCCAGCCCTCGCCCGGGGGCACCACGTCGCCATGCGCGTTCAGGGCGATGGTGGGGCCGTCGCCAAAGCGCTGGCGCACGATGAGGTTGGTGACGCTTTGCAGCCCGGCCGCGCGCACCTGCGCCTCGGGCACAGGGTGCTTCTCGGCCACCAGGCCCATGCCCGCCAGCAACTCGGCGGTGCGCTCGGCGTGCGGCGCGTTGTTGCCCGGCGGTGTGTCGGTGGGCACCTGCACCAGGGCTTGCAGAAAACGCACCTCGTCGTCGAAGTGGGCGTCGATCCAGGTGTCGAGCTGGTGGTGAAGGGGGCTCATGGCTCAGGCCTTGTGTTCGTGGGCAAGTTGGTCGAGCAGGTGGGCGAAGGCGCGCACGCTCAGGTCGATGTCGTGGCCGGTGCTCGATTCCAGCGGGTTGTGGCTGATGCCGCCGTTGAGGCCGCGCACGAAGAGCATGGCCTGCGGCATCACCTCGTGCAGCTTCATGGCGTCGTGCCCGGCGCCGCTGGGCAGGCGGTGCACCGGCAGGCCCAGCGCCTGCACCGCGCGCTCCCAGCGCGCCTGCCAGGCGGGGTGGCTGGGGGCGGCACTGGCGCGCATGGTTTCTTCCAGCGTGTGGCGCACACCGCGGCGCTCGCAGATGGCTTGCAGCTCGGCCAGCGCGTCGCGGGCCAAGGCGTCGCGCTGGGCGTCGCTGGGGGCGCGCAGATCGAGCGAGAAGCGGCAGCGCCCGGGCACCACGTTGATCGAGCCGTTGGGCACCTCCAGTTGGCCCACGGTGGCCACCGAGTCGCCGTCCAGCCGGGCGCGGCGCTCCAGCGCCAGCATGAACTCGGCCAGGGCGGCGGCGGCGTCGCGGCGCTGGTTCATGGGCGTGGTGCCGGCGTGGCTGGCCATGCCCACCACCTCGCCCAGGTAGCGCACGCTGGCGTTGATGGAGGTGACCACGCCCAGCGGCAGGTTCAGCGCGTTGAGCACCGGCCCTTGTTCGATGTGCACCTCCACGAAGCCGAGGTACTGCGCCGGGTCGCGCCGCAAGGCCTGAATGGCCGACAGCTCGCCCGGCAGGTCGGCCGCGCGCATGGCCTCGCGCATGCTCACGCCTTGCGCGTCCCGCTGGTCCAGCCAGGCCGGGTCAAAGTGGCCGGTGAGGGCGCTGGAGCCCAGGAAGGTGGCCTTGTAGCGCTGGCCTTCTTCTTCGGCGAAGGCCACCACCTCGATGCCGAAAGGCAGGCGCCGGCCGGCTTCGTGAAGCTGCTGCACGCAGGCGATGGGCACGAAGATGCCCAGGCGGCCATCGTATTTGCCGCCGTTGCGCACGGTGTCGTAGTGCGAGCCGGTGAGGAGGTAGCGATGCTTGCTGGATGCTTGCGCCGGGTGGTAACGCCCCACCACATTGCCCACCGCGTCGATGCCCACCTCGTCAAAGCCGCTGGCTTTCATGCGCTGCACCAGCTCGGCCGCACAGGCGCGGTGCGCGTCGGTGAGGTAGGTCACGGTGAGTTGGCCGCGCTCCAGGTAGCCAGGCTCGCTGTGGCGGGCCAGGTCTTCGTGCCAGTCCCACACGCGGTCGCCCCACTCGGGCGGCTCGCCGAACTTGTCGGCCAGGCGGATTTCGGCGATGCGGTGGATGTTTCGCAGCGCCTCGGCGCGCTCCACGTCCACCGGGTGGTGTAGGCGGCGCTCAAGGGTGGCGATGATCTCCTGCTTGTTCAGGCCCGTGCCTCGTGGCCCGCGCACCGCCAGGATGAAGGGAAAACCGAAGCGGGCGTTGTAGTCGCGGTTGAGCTGCTGGAGGCGCTCGAACTCCTCAGGTGTGCAGTGCGTGAGCCCGGCACGGGTCTGCTCGTTGGTGGACTCGGCTGTGAGCGACTTGGCCACCATGGCCTTGCCCGCCAGCTCGGGGTGGGCGCGGATGAGCGCGAGCTGCTGCTCCAGCGTGGCGGCCTCCAGCACCTGCACCAGTGCCCACTTCAGCGCGGCCAGGCTGGCAAAAGGGCGCTGCGCCAGCGCGGCCTCGGCGATCCAGGGCGAGTGCTCGTACAGGCCGTCCAGCCAGGCCAGTGCCACGTCGGTGGGGGCGGAGTTGAGTTGGTCGAGGGTGAGCGTCATGCCAATGCCCCTTGTCAGGCCACCAGGGGGTGGGTCTGGCGCCAGTGGCGCGCGATGTCCAGGCGCCGTGCCACCCACACCTGGTCGTGCGACTGGATGTGGTCCAGAAAGCGCTGCAGCGCGGTGATGCGCCCGGGGCGGCCGAGCAGGCGGCAGTGCATGCCGATGCTCATCATCTTGGGCCGGTTCAGCCCGGCCGGGTCGCCCTCGGCGTAGAGCGCATCGAAGGTGTCCTTCATGTACTGGAAGAATGGGTCGGCGTGCGAGTAGCCCTGCGGCAGCGCGAAGCGCATGTCGTTGCAGTCAAGGGTGTAGGGCACGATGAGCTGGTGCGTGTCGCTGCCGTCGCTCTTGCGCACCTTCATCCAGAAGGGCAGGTCGTCGCCGTAGTAATCGCTGTCGTACTCGAAGCCGCCAAAGTCGGCCACCAGGCGGCGGGTGTTGGGGCTGTCGCGCCCGGTGTACCAGCCCAGCGGGCGCTCGCCAGTGAGGTCGGTGATGAGCTGCATGGCCTGCGCCATGTGCGCGCGCTCGGTGGCCTCGTCAATGTGCTGGTAGTGAATCCATTTCCAGCCGTGGCAGGCGATGTCGTGGCCCAGCTCGCGAAACGCCGCGGTCACTTCGGGGTGGCGCTGCAGGGCGGTGGCCACGCCAAACACGGTGAGCGGCAGGCCACGGCACTCGAACTCGCGCAGCAGGCGCCACACGCCGGCGCGCGAGCCGTACTCGTAAATGCCTTCCATGCTCATGTGGCGCTCGGGGTAGGCCGCCGGGTTGAACATCTCCGACAGAAACTGCTCGCTGGCGGCGTCGCCGTGCAGCACCGAGTTCTCGCCGCCTTCTTCGTAGTTCAGCACGAACTGCACCGCGATGCGCGCACCGCCCGGCCAGCGGGCATGGGGCACGTCGCGGCCGTAGCCGATGAGGTCACGCGGGTAAGGGGCGGTGCTGTCGTAGGTCATGACAAGGCCATGGAGAGGTCGTTGAGGGGGCGCACGCGGTCAAAGGCGAGGCCGTCCTCCACGTGTTGCAAGTGTTGTTCCATGAGCGACACCGCCAGCGCCTCATCGCGCGCGGCCAGGGCCTTGACGATGGCCACGTGTTCCTCGCTGGAGTGTTCGGCGGCCTGGTTGCTCTGGTACATCAGGGTGATGAGCGCGCAGCGCGAGATCAGGTCGCGCAGCATCTCGGCCAGCACGTGGTTGCCCATGAGTTCGGCCATCAGCACGTGAAAGTCGGCCAGCAACTCGGTGCGCCCCGGCACGTCTAGCTGGCTCACCGCCTTCTTTTCGCGGGCCAGGTGTTCACGCAGGGCCTTGAGCTGGGCGGGCGTGACCTGGCGAATGAAGGCGCGGGTCATCTCGGCCTCCAGCATGCGGCGCACCGCAAACACCTGGCGGGCTTCTTCCACCGAAGGCGAGGCCACAAACGCACCACGCTGGGGCTCCATGCGGATGAGCCGGTGCCGCGACAACTGGAACAGCGCCTGGCGCACCAGGGTGCGCGACACGCCGAAGTGATCGGCCAGTTTCTGCTCGGCCAACTTCGTGCCGGGCCGCAGGCGGTGCTCGACGATGGCGCGCGTCAGGGCCTCGACGATGTGGTGGGTGCTGGACGATTCCATGGCCGGATGATATCGGCAATCGCCATAAACTGTATACACTTTCGGTCGACGAAACACCAGACCAAGGAGCACCTCATGGGCTTGAGCACACACGTCCTGGACACCATGCACGGCTGCCCCGCCGCCGGCATGCAAGTGGCGCTGTACCGCACCACCGGTGGCGAGGCCACCCTTCTCAAGCGCTTCACGCTCAACGCCGACGGGCGCAACCCCGATGGTCCGTTGCTGGACAACGCCACCGTGCAGGTGGGCACCTACCGCCTGGTGTTCGACGTTAAGGGTTACTTTGACGCGCGCGGCGTGGCGCTGCCCGAGCCGCGCTTTCTCGATCAGGTCACGCTGGACTTCGGCATCGCCCACACCGACCAGCACTACCACGTGCCCTTGCTCGTGAGCCCCTGGAGCCACTCGACCTACCGGGGCAGCTGAGCGCCGCGCTGGCGGCAACAGGCAAAAAAATACCCGCCATCGGCGGGTATCTCTTGGCGGCCTGCAGCGCTTACTTGCGGCGCTGGCCTTCGGTGAGGGTGTCGAGCTGGAAGTTGCCGCTCTTGTCCCACAGCCACACATCGGTGTAGGTGACGCGGCCCATGCGCACCGGGGCAGGGAAGGGCGCGGCGGCGCGCACGGTGCGTTCAATCTCTCGCATCACCTCAGGCACGTGGCTGGGGGCGCGCATCCAGTTCAGCTGGCTCACATTGCCCATCCGGTCCACTTCCACTTGCAGCACGCCCACGGCGTGCATCAGCGGCGGTAGCTGGCCTTTGTAGATGCGGTTGGCGTTGCGTTCGTAGATGTGGCGCGCACCGTCTTTTCGGTATTCCAGCGGCGAGGCGGCTTGCGACACCAGAGAGGGCTGCGGCTCTTGCGCTGCCGGGGCTGGCGCTGGCGGCGGTGCCACCACCACGGGGGCCGGCGGCTGCGGGGCGGGTGGGGTGGCGCAGGCCGCCAGGAAAGCGGCGGTGGCGGCGCCCATCCAGCCCAGCGCGCGGCTCACGGTTGAGTCGGGGCGAGACGTTGCGATGTGTTGGGTCATGGTGCTGGCCTCAAGGTTGGGCATGGCCCGTATACGGGCACCAGCATGGAGTGTATGGCGGTTTCCGGCGCCCAGGCGTCGGTGGCGACCCCATACTCGCCAGGCGGACAGCCCTTTTACCGATGCACACAACTTCTGCTGCGAAGACGCCACATGCCCCTGCCTGAGCACGCCTTTCTTGACCGCCTGGCCCATGAGCCCGCCGTGCTGGTCTCGGTGGCGGCCAGCCGGGGCTCGGTGCCTCGCGAGGTGGGGGCGTGGATGGGGGTGTTCGCCAGCGGGCTGGTGGGCACCATCGGCGGCGGCCACCTGGAGTGGGACGCCGAGCGGCGCGCCCGCGAGGCCCTGGCGCGGCCACCGGCCGGTGCCTGGGAGGAAGCCGTGGCCCTGGGTCCCAGCCTGGGGCAGTGCTGCGGCGGTACCGTGCGCCTGCGTTTTGAGTGCGTGTCCGCGGCCGACGCCCCGGCCCTGGCCGAGCGCCTGCGACAGCCCTTGCAGCCCCTGGCCTTGTTCGGTGGCGGGCACGTGGGCCGCGCCTTGGTGCAGGCCTTGTCGCCTTTGCCCTATGCGGTGCGCTGGGTCGACAGCCGAGACGAGGTGTTTCCCGACGCGCTCGCGCCCACCGTGCACACCGAACACTCCGACCCGGTGCAGGCCGCGGTGCGGGAACTCGCGGCTGGCTCGCACGTGCTCATCATGAGTTTTTCGCACGCGGAAGACCTGGACATCGTGGCCGCCTGCCTGGCCCGAGTGCGCCAGCAAGACGACCTGGGCTTCATTGGGCTGATTGGCAGCCGCACCAAATGGGCCACCTTCGGCCGCCGCCTGCGCGAGCGCGGCTTTTCCGAGGCAGAGTGTCAGCGCGTGACCTGCCCCATCGGCCTGCCCGGCATCACCGGCAAGGCGCCCGCGGTGATCGCGGCGTCGGTGGTGGCGCAGTTGTTGCTTCGCGACTCGGCCACTTCGCCCCCTTGATGGTGGGCAAAACGTGTATACACTTTGAGGCCTTGGTCGCAGCGGAGCCGGTGCCTTTTCAGGCATTCAGTTCGCGGCCCTCGGACGGTTCAGAGCGCCCGCGGTGGTGAATCGTCAACCCTGGCGGCTGGTCCGCCACATGAGGTGCCATGGAAACCTACCTGCTCGATTGGGCCAATCTGTTGCTGCGCTGGCTGCACGTCATCGTTGCCATCGCCTGGATTGGCTCCTCCTTCTATTTCGTCTTTCTCGACAGCAGCCTCACGCCGCCGCAAGACGAGCAATTGCGGCGTGAAGGCGTCAGCGGCGAGCTGTGGGCCGTGCACGGCGGGGGCTTCTACCACCCGGTGAAGTACGCGGTGGCGCCGCCCAAGCTGCCCGATCACCTGCACTGGTTCTACTGGGAGAGCTACACCACCTGGCTCTCGGGCTTTGCGCTGTTTCTGGTGTCTTACCTCTGGAGCCCCTCGGTCTACCTGATCGACCCCAAGGTGATGGCCTGGAGCCCGCCGGCGGCCATTGCCACCGCGCTGGGCTTTCTGGTGGTGTTCTGGCTTTTGTACGACCTGATCTGCCGCACCTTGGGCCAGACCCGCAACGGCGACGCCAAGGTGGGCGCCCTGGTGGCGGTGCTGGTGGCCCTGGCCGCCTGGCTGGCCACTGAGTTGTTCGCCGGCCGCGCCGCCTTTCTGCTGGTGGGCGCCATGCTGGCCACCGCCATGAGCGCCAACGTGTTCGTGTGGATCATCCCGGGCCAGCGCAAGGTGGTGGCGGCACTGCGCCAAGGCCAGCCAGTGGACCCGGTGCATGGCCAGCGCGGCAAGCAGCGCAGCGTGCACAACACCTACTTCACGCTGCCGGTGCTGTTCGCCATGCTCAGCAACCACTACAGCTTCACCTACGGACACGAGCACAACGGCCTGGTGCTGATCGGCATGATGGCCGCGGGCGCGGCCATTCGCCAGTTCTTCGTGCTGCGCCACGGCTTCAAGCTCGGGCGCAACCGCCACCCCTGGCCTTATGCCGCCGTGGGCGTGGCCCTGTTGCTGGCGCTCATCGCCTGGCTCAAGCCGGCCCCGGCCCCGGTGGTGGCGGTGCCCGAGACCGTGGGCTTTGCCCAGGTGCAGCCGGTGCTGGCCCAGCGCTGCGTGATGTGCCACGGCGAGGCTTTGCAGAGCAAGGGCGTGCGCCTGGATTCGCCAGCCGAGGTGCAGCGCCACGCCCAGGCGGTGTACCAGCAGGTGGTGGTCACCCGCCTCATGCCCATGAACAACGCCACCGGCATCACCGAGGAAGAGCGTGCCCTGTTGGGTGCCTGGTTCAAAGGGGGCGCGCGCATCGACTGACACCTTGCGTGCGATGTTCTAGGGTGCGATGAAAGGGCACCCGATCGCGGTTACCCTCGGCGGCTGTTGCCAACCCAAGGAAGACTCGCATGAAGACGCAAGCCGCCGTGGCCTGGAAGGCCGGCCAACCCCTGACCATCGAAACCGTTGACCTGCAAGGGCCGAAGTTCGGTGAGGTGCTGGTGGAGATCAAGGCCACCGGCATCTGCCACACCGACTACTACACCCTCTCGGGCGCCGACCCCGAAGGCATCTTCCCGGCCATCCTGGGCCACGAAGGTGCCGGCGTCGTGGTGGACGTGGGCCCGGGCGTGACCACGCTGAAAAAAGGCGATCACGTCATTCCCTTGTACACACCCGAATGCCGCCAGTGCAAGTTCTGCCTGAGCCGCAAGACCAACCTGTGCCAGCTCATTCGTGGCACGCAGGGCAAGGGCCTCATGCCCGACGCCACCAGCCGCTTCAGCATCGACGGCCAGCCCATCTTCCACTACATGGGCACCAGCACTTTCGCCAACCACACCGTGGTGCCCGAGATCGCCTTGGCCAAGATCCGCGAAGACGCGCCCTTCGACAAGGTCTGCTACATCGGCTGCGGCGTCACCACCGGCATCGGCGCGGTGATCTTCACCGCCAAGGTGGAGGCGGGGGCCAATGTGGTGGTGTTCGGCCTGGGCGGCATTGGCCTGAACGTGATTCAGGGCGCCAAGATGGTGGGGGCCGACAAGATCATCGGCATTGACCTCAACCCCGAGCGCGAGGCCATGGCCCGCAAGTTCGGCATGACCCACTTCATCAACCCCAAGGACGTGGACAACGTGGTCGACGCCATCGTGCAGCTCACCGACGGCGGGGCCGACTACTCCTTCGAGTGCATCGGCAACACCCAGGTCATGCGCCAGGCACTGGAGTGCACCCACAAGGGCTGGGGCCGCAGCATCATCATTGGCGTGGCCGAGGCCGGTGCCGAGATCAGCACCCGCCCGTTCCAGCTCGTCACTGGCCGCAAGTGGGAAGGCTCGGCCTTCGGTGGTGCCCGTGGCCGCACCGACGTGCCCAAGATCGTTGACTGGTACATGGACGGCAAAATCAACATCGACGACCTCATCACCCACAAGCTGCCGCTGTCGCGCATCAACGAAGGCTTTGACCTGATGAAGCGCGGCGAGTCCATCCGCACGGTGGTGGAGTACTGATGTCCCAGCCGTTCGAGACCCTGTCTGAGCACCGCTGTTTCGGGGGGGTGCAGGGCTTTTACCGCCATGCCTCCAACGAGATCGGCCTGCCGATGCGGTTTGGCGTGTTCCTGCCGCCCCAGGCCGAGAATGGCCCGGTGCCGGTGCTCTTCTACCTGGCCGGCCTGACCTGCACCGAAGAAACCTTCGCCATCAAGGCGGGGGCGCAGCGCGTGGCCGCCGAGCTGGGCCTGGCCATCGTCACGCCCGACACCAGCCCGCGCGACACCGGCATCGACGGCGCCAGCGCCGCCTGGGACTTTGGCCACGGCGCCGGCTTCTACCTGGACGCCACCCAGGCCCCCTGGAGCCGGCACTTCCGCATGGAGAGTTGGGTGACCCGCGAACTGCGCGAGCTGGTGCTGTCGCATTTCCCGATCGACCCGGCGCGCGTGGGCATCTTTGGCCATTCCATGGGCGGCCATGGCGCCCTGACGCTGGCCCTGCGTCACCCCGATCTGTACCGCAGCGTGTCGGCCTTCGCGCCCATCGCCGCGCCCACGCAGTGCCCCTGGGGCGAAAAGGCGTTTGGCGGCTACCTGGGCGACGACCGCCTGGTCTGGGCGGGGCACGACGCCACCGAACTCATCAAGAGCGGTCATCGCGTGCCACCCCTGCTCATCGACCAGGGCGTGGCCGACCAGTTCCTGGCCGGCCAGCTGCACCCCCACCTGCTGGAGCAGGCCTGCGAAGCGGGCGGCCAGCCGCTTACCCTGCGGCGCCATGCCGGCTACGACCACGGCTATTACTTCATCGCCAGCTTCGTGGAAGACCACTTGCGGCACCACGCCGCGCAACTGGGCTGAGACGCAAAGCCCCGCTGGCCGCTGCCGTGGCCGGTGGGCTCTGCGCCACGCAGTGGCTGGCGGCCCGGCACGAGGGCAGCTGGCACGGCCCTTGTCGGAATTTTTGACAGCCTTTGTCGGTGCGATGCCATGGCACGCAAGTCCCCCTCCAGGGGGACGACAAGCCCTTCCCCCGAAACCCCTTGGCCCCTTGCCTGGGTGTGCCTCAGGCGGGAGGTGTCACCTTTTTTGACAAGGTGGCGGCGACCTGCATTGCCGGCGCACCGAGCGGATGGTGGAACCGCTTGAAATTCATGACTTTTTTCACGCTGGCACGGCGTATGCACTGTTTGGCACGCAGGCCGTCGCTTGATCAACTTGTGTCTGAAATGAAGGGTTTGTAACGGCGGCTTGTTCCAGCTTTCACAAACCTATTCATTTCGATCAGGAGATAGTGATGAACACAGGACAACGCATCAAGCACTTAGGAGGGGGCTTGCTGTTGGCCACGGCGATGGCCTTCAGTGCCCCAGCGCAAGCCGAACTCGTGACGCAGTTGATTCACTTCGACGACGCCACCAACGGTTGGAAGTGGTACAGCGACGTGGACAGGAATTTCCTGTTTGACCCCACCAACCTTCAATCCTCGACGCTGTGTGCCGACTCGACGAGTGGCGGCAACGGCAGTTGCGTGATCGAAGGCACCCAAGGCGTGCTGCCGCTCATGACCCGTCCCCAGTTCGGCACCACCCTTCAGGGCTCGGCCAGTTCGGACCCAGACGCTTCCGGGCAACTGCTGTCGTTCACTTTGGACGCCTTCTATTTCCTCCTCACGGGTAGGGGAGAGGGGTCAGAGAACGCGATCACGGTAACGGGCAGCAACGGCAAGACCTTTACCTTTGCGCTGGGCGACAACTACGATGGGGCGGCAATGCCAGACGTCACCTTTTACGAGGGGGTCAACGCGGGGGACCTGGCCGGGGACCTGCTGAAGAACATTGGTTACATCGCCACCTTCGGCGATTTGTTCAGCGATGTCTCTTGGATCCAGTTCTCTGCGCCCTCCACCGCGCAGGTGAGACTTGACTGCGTTGTGGCCACTTTTGATGGCTCAACGACGCAACCCCAGTCCTCTTACAGCGGTGGCTGTGGCGCCAGCCAGGTGCCGGAACCTGCCAGCCTGGCGTTGCTGGGCGCGGGCTTGATCGGGTTGCTCGCTTTCACGCGCCGCAGGCCGTTGGCCTGACATGTTGAGTGCGTGGTCAGGGGCGACGCTGAGGCTGTCGTCGTTCCTCGGCTTCGCCTGGCAACAGAAGGTCGCCCGGCCTAAAGCCTGGCGGCCTTTTTCATGAGGTGTGCCGGATGGTGACAAAGGACTGTCGAAAAACCTGACAGGAGATGGATCTGAGTTAGCTAGACCATTGATTTGTATAGGGAAAAATGTGTGGCATGACTCGTGCTTGTTGCGTGACACCGTTCGAAACATTTCCTTATCTGCCACGAGGAGCCACCATGAAATTAATGCGCATCGTCAAAACCGGCCTGATCGCTGCGGTGTTTTCCCTGGGTCTGTCCGCCCAAGCCGCCGAGGTGTCGTGCGGCAACTCAACCCTTGGCATTCGCGTCGTGGACATCGATCCTGCCCTGGTCGACGGCTACTGCTACGCCCAGAACGGCAACCTGCAAAACGCGGACATCGCCGCCCTCGGTTTGTCGCTGATCGAGAAAGACGTGTATTCGGAGGGCGGTACGTCCGGCACCACTGGCGAGCTCAAGTTCACGCGCGATGGCAAGGAATACGGCACTTGGTCCTTCTCTCAGAGCCTCTGGGAAACCTGGGATCGTCTTTTCCTGGGTTTCCACTTCGGTGGCGGTGGTGATGAAAGCAACAGCAACCCCGACTCCTTCATTGTGGAACTGGCCGATCCGGATGCCGCCGGTCGCTGGGAACTCACCGGCGTGGACGCCAAGCTCAATGGCCTGTCCAACATTTACCTGATCGGCAAGGGCAACGGCGGTCAAGTGCCCGAGCCCGGCGTGCTCACCCTGCTGGCCGCCGGCCTGATCGCTGCCGGCGTGGCCCGCCGCCGCCGCGCCTGATCCCGCGCATCGGCTACTTAAGGCCCGCTTCGGCGGGCCTTTTTCATGGGGCTTGAAGACAACTTTTGGGGCTTGCCCATAATCCACGCACGATGACTCACTCCCCTCGCGCCCGCCAATACGACCTCATTGCCTTCGACTGGGATGGCACCCTGTTCGACTCCACCGCCATCATCGCCCGCAGCATTCAGCGCGCCGTGGCCGACGTGGGCGGCACGCCGCCCAGCGACACCGCCGCCACCTATGTGATCGGCATGGGCCTGATGCAGGCCCTGGCACACGCCGCGCCCGACGTGCCGCCCGAGCTCTACCCCCGCCTGGGCGAGCGCTACCGCCACCACTACCTGGCCCAGCAGCACGACTTGAGCCTGTTTGCCGGCGTGTTACCCCTGCTGGCCGACCTCAAGGCCCGCCACCACTGGTTGGCGGTGGCCACTGGCAAGAGCCGCCGCGGGCTGGACGAAGCCTTGCACGCGGTCGAATTGCGTGGCGTGTTCGACGGCTCTCGCACCGCGGACGAAACCGCTGGCAAACCCAGCCCTTTGATGTTGCACGAGCTCATGCGCGAATTCGGCGTGGACCCCGAGCGCACGCTCATGATCGGCGACACCACGCACGACCTGCAGATGGCGGTGAATGCAGGCTGCCACAGCGTGGGCGTGAGCTACGGTGCGCACGAGCCCGACGCTTTCGCCGTGCTGTCGCCCCGCTTCGTGGCGCACTCCGTAGGCGAGTTGCACGACTGGCTTCTCGCCCACGCCTGACCGACCATGTCGCCAGCCGACGACCTGATTCCCTTGTGCCAGTCGGGCGACTTGCAAGACGGTGGCCGCGCGGTGTCGTTTGACGTGAACTACGCCGGCCAGACCTGCCGGGCCTTCGCCATCCGCTACGAGGGGCAGGCACACGCCTACCTGAACCGATGCACCCACGTGGCCATGGAACTCGACTGGCAGCCCGACCGGTTCTTTGACGACTCAGGCCGTTGGCTGCTGTGCGCCACCCACGGCGCCGCCTACGAGCCCGACACTGGCGCCTGCCGTGGCGGGCCTTGTCGCGGCGGGTTGTTCAAGATTGAACTGGTCGAGCACGATGGCGTGGTGCACTGGCGGTCACAATACCACCTCAAACCCCTTGATTTCTGAGCCCTTTCAGCCATGACCGACGAACCCTCCGGCCCCAGCGCGCCCCTTGCGCAGACGCCCTCGGCCACGCCCCAGTGGGAGCGCGAGACGATTGAGAAGCTGCTGTTCGCCACGCTGCGCGAGCAACAGGCGGCGCGCCGTTGGCGCCTGTTCAGCCGCTTGCTGTGGATTGCCTTGTTCGCCGCAGTGGTTTGGTTGATCTATGTGGGCGAGGCGACCACCACCACGACCAGCTCACCCCACACGGCGGTGATCGACATCAAGGGCGAGATCGCTGACGGTGCCGAGGCCAGTGCCGAGTACGTGGTGGGCTCGCTCAAGACAGCGTTTGAAGACAGCGGTGCTCAGGCCGTGGTGCTGTTGATCAACTCGCCGGGCGGCAGCCCGGTGCAGGCCGGCATCATCAACGACGAGATCCACCGCCTCAAGGCCCTGCACGACAAGAAGGTGTACGCCGTGGTGGAGGAAACCTGTGCGTCCGCCGCCTACTACATCGCCTCGGCGGCCGACGAAATTTACGTGGACAAGGCCAGCATGGTGGGCAGCATTGGCGTGCTCATGGATGGCTTCGGCTTCACGGGTCTGATGGAGAAGCTCGGCATCGAGCGCCGCTTGCTCACCGCTGGCGCCAACAAGGGCATGCTCGACCCCTTCAGCCCGCAGGACGAAACGCAGCGCGCCTACATCCAGACCATGCTCAGCGAAATCCACGCGCAGTTCATTGCGGTGGTGAAGAAGGGCCGTGGCGAGCGCCTGAAGGAAACGCCTGACACCTTCAGCGGTCTGGTCTGGAACGGCCAGCAGGCGGTGCAACTGGGCTTGGCCGATGGCCTGGGCAACCTCGATTTCGTGGCCCGCGAAGTGGTGAAAGCCGAAGACATCGTGGACTACACCCACCGCGAAAACGTGGGGCTTCGCCTGGCCAAGCGCTTTGGCGCCAGCATCGGTGAAGGCATGTTCCACGCCGCGCGCGCCGCTGGGGTGCAACTGCGCTGAGGCCGTGCCGTGCGGCCGGGCTTGATGCCACGGCCAACACGCCTCAAGGCCGGTAGCCGTTGGGGTTGCCTTGCTGCCAGCGCCAGGCGTCGGCGCACATTTCGTCCAGCGTGCGCTGGGCCTTCCAGCCCAGCAAAGCCTCGGCGCGGGTCGGGTCGGCCCAGCACTGGGCCACGTCGCCAGGCCGGCGTGGAGCGATGCGGTAAGGCACTGGTCGCCCACTGGCCCGCTCAAACGCCTTCACCACCTCCAGCACGCTGTGGCCCCGGCCTGTGCCGAGGTTCACGGTGAAGCTTTTGCCTTTGTTCAGCAGGGTCTGCAAGGCCGCCACGTGGCCTGCAGCCAGGTCTTGCACGTGGATGTAGTCGCGCACGCCAGTGCCATCTGGCGTGGGGTAGTCATCGCCAAACACGCTGAGGGCTTCACGGCGCCCAATCGCCACCTGCGCCACATAGGGCATGAGGTTGTTGGGAATGTCGGCCGGGTCTTCGCCAATCAAGCCGCTGGGGTGGGCGCCCACAGGGTTGAAGTAGCGCAGCGTCGCGATGCGCCAATTTGGCTGCGCGGCATTCAACGCCGTGAGCATGTCCTCCACCACCAGCTTGGTGTGACCGTAGGGGTTGGTGTGGCTGCGAGGAAAGTCCTCGGTGATCGGCACCGAGGCTGGGTCGCCGTACACCGTGGCGCTGCTGGAGAACACCAGCGTGGGCGCTGGCATGTCGGCCTCGCTGGCGGTGGCTTCCATGGCGCGCAGCAAGCTCACGGCCCCGCCGATGTTGTGGTGAAAGTACTTCAGCGGCTGGGCCACGCTTTCGCCCACGGCCTTGTCGGCCGCGAAATGCACCACCCCCACCGGGCGGTGCTGGCGCAGCACCGACTCGACCCAGGGGGTGTCCAGCACGTCGCCGCGTTCCAGGGTAATGGTGGTGCCGGTGATGCGCGCCAGGCGCTCCATCACCGCCGGGTGGCTGTTGGAGAAGTTGTCGAGCACGATGGGCTGAAAGCCAGCCTCGACCAGAGCGACGGCGGTGTGGCTGCCGATGTAGCCGGCACCACCGGTGAGCAGAATGTTCATCGTGGCCATCAGC
This sequence comes from Hydrogenophaga sp., assembly GCF_041913525.1. Taxonomy (GTDB): domain Bacteria; phylum Pseudomonadota; class Gammaproteobacteria; order Burkholderiales; family Burkholderiaceae_C; genus Hydrogenophaga. Next base: position 126,429 of record NZ_JAYSFD010000001.1, read on the forward strand.
GTTGCGGTTGTCGGCCGTAGCGGTCTTCCAGGCGCACGATGTCGTCTTCGCCCAGGTAAGAGCCCGACTGCACCTCAATCATTTCAAGTTCCAGCTTGCCCGGGTTGTGCAGGCGGTGCAGTTCGCCAATCGGGATGTAGGTGGACTGATTCTCTGAGACCAGAAACACCTCTTGCCCACGCGTGACCTCGGCGGTGCCCTTCACCACGATCCAGTGCTCGGCGCGGTGGTGGTGCTTCTGCAGGCTCAGCGAGGCCCCGGGCTTCACGCCGATGCGCTTGACCTGGAAGCGCTCGCCGGTGTCGATACTGTCGTACCAGCCCCAGGGGCGTGCTACGCGGCGGTGCGTGCCGGCCTGCGGCACTTCGCTCCGCGTGAGGTGGGCCACCACGTCTTTCACGCGCTCGGCGTGGTCGCGGTGGGCCACCAGCAAAGCGTCGGGCGTATCGACAATGAGCAGGTCTTGGGTGCCCAGCGCCACCACCGGGCGATGCGGCGCGTGAATGTAGGTGTTGTGGGCCACCAGCGCATGGCCCTGGCCCACGACACGGTTGCCCTCGGCGTCGGCCGGGGTGAGGTCTGCCACGGCGTTCCAGCTGCCCACATCGCTCCATTGCCCCTGGAAGGGCACCACCACCACCTTGTCGTGTTGCTCCAGCACCGCGTAGTCGATGCTCTGTGAGCGGCACGCCAGGAAGGCAGTCTTCTCTGGGCGCACGAAGCCGATGTTGCCGATCTGTTCGTGCTGCGGCGCGGCCATCGCCTGCTCGCAGGCTTGCAAGATGTCTGGCGCGTGCTGTCGCAGGGCGGCCAGCAGGGTGTCGGCGCGGGTCAGGAAGATGCCGGCGTTCCACAGCGTATTGCCTTGCAGCAGCAGGGCCTGGGCCTTGGTGGCGTCGGGCTTTTCAATGAAACGCTTGACCTGCAGCGAGCCATTGCCGAGATCCGTGCCTTGCTCGATGTAGCCATAGGCCGTGCTCGGAAACGACGGCACCACACCGAAGGTGACGATGGCCCCCTCATTGGCCGCAGGCAAGCCGCGCTGCACGGTGGTCGCAAAGGCGGCGGCATCGGGGATGTGGTGGTCGGCGGGGCAGAACAGCATGGCCTGGGCAGGGTCTGCTGCCTGTAAGGCCGCCAGGGCCATGGCCGCCGCGGTGTTGCGTGCCGCGGGCTCCAGCACCACGCTGCCTTGCTTGGCCGTTGACTCAATGGCATCCGCCACCAGGAATCGGTGATCCTCGGAGGCCACACACATCGGTGGCGACTGGCACCAGGCCAGGCGTTCCAGCGTCAATTGCAGCAGGCTTTTGTTGCCCAGCAGTGGAACAAACTGCTTGGGAAAACTTTGTCGGCTCAAAGGCCACAGGCGGGTGCCAGAGCCGCCACACAGGATCACGGGGGTGATGTTCATTCGGTCACGGTAGTGCATTGAGTGCGTCGGTATTATGTGTGCCTCCCAGTATCGATTGCGTCATCGCCATTTCTCATGACAAGCATCCGCAAAGCCGTGTTTCCCGTTGGGGGCCTCGGCACCCGTTTCCTTCCCGCCACGAAAGCCATCCCCAAAGAGATGTTGCCGGTGGTGGACAAGCCGCTCATGCAGTACGCCGTGGAAGAGGCCTATGCAGCCGGCATTCGCCAGATGATTTTTGTGACAGGGCGCAACAAGCGGGCCATCGAAGACCACTTCGACACCGCCTACGAGCTGGAGGCCGAACTCGAAGCGGCCGGCAAGCAACAGTTGCTGGACCTGGTGCACTCCATCAAGCCCGACGACATGGATTGTTTCTATGTGCGTCAGCCCCGCGCCCTGGGTCTGGGCCACGCGGTGCTCTGCGCCGAGCGCCTGGTGGGTGACGAGCCCTTTGCTGTGCTGCTGGCCGACGACCTGATGATCGGCGCCAACCAGATGGCGGGCGGCCCCACCGTGCTGCAGCAGATGGTGGACGCCTTCGCCTCCAGCCCCGGCACCGTGCTGGCCGTGCAAGACGTGCCGCGCGCAGACACCCGCCGCTATGGCGTGGTGGACGTGCACGGGGTGAACCAGCGCCTGGCCGAGGTGTTCGGCATGGTCGAAAAGCCCGCCCCGGAGAAAGCGCCTTCAACGTTGGCAGTGGCTGGGCGCTACATCCTCACGCCGGCTGTTTTTGACAGCATTCGAAACCAGCCCCGCGGTGCTGGTGGCGAAATCCAGCTCACCGATGGCATTGCCGCCCTGATTGGCCGCGAAAAAGTGCAGGCCTTCCGCTACGACGGCCAGCGCTACGACTGCGGCAGCAAAGAAGGCTTTCTGCAGGCCACCATTGACCTGGCGTTGGCGAACCCCGAACTGCGCGACTCGGTGCGCGCTCACATTCAGCGCGTGGCGGGCTGATCAGCGGCCGAACAGGAACACGGCGGGCAGGCCCAGTGCCAGGGCCTGTCGCCGGGCCGGTTGGCTTTTCCAGTCGCGCACCAGCGCGCTCTGGATGGTCTGCTCTGGCAGTCCCAGGCCACAGGCCACGGCTAGGCGTGTGTTGGGGTTCAGGGTGGCCAGTAGCGCATCCAGCAGAGCCTCGTTGCGGTAAGGCGTTTCAATCAGGATTTGTGTCTGGCCCGTTCGCTGCGCGTGGGCATCCAGCTCGCGCAGTCGCTGGGCCCGCTCATTGGCACTCTGAGGCACATAGCCCACGAAGGCAAATCCTTGCCCGTTGAGGCCGCTGGCGGCCAGCGCCAACATCAGCGACACCGGACCGGTAAGCGGCACCACCGCCAGCCCCGCCTGGTGCGCGGCACGCACCACGGCGCTGCCGGGGTCGGCAATGGCCGGCATGCCCGCTTCGCTCACCAGGCCCACGTCGTGCCCCTGCAGCGCAGGCGCCAGCAGGGCAGCGGCGGCCTGGTCGGCTGCGCCGGGTGCGTGATCGCCCTTTTTGTGCGACTCGCGAGGCAATTCAACGATGTGCATCCCCTGGATCGGGCTGCTCAGTGGCCGGATCTGGTCCACTCGCTTCAGGAAGGCGCGCGTGGACTTGGCGTTTTCGGTGATCCAGTGGCCCAGGCGGGCTGCCACCTCGAGGGTCTCGCGGGGCAGCCACAGGTCCACCGGCAGCGCCGTCGTCTGCTGTGTGCCGAAATCCAGCGGCGTGGGCAAGAGGTACAGGCGGCCAGGCATCAAGGCACCATCAGACCGGCTTTGCGCAGCAGGCGGCAGGTGCGGATCAGCGGCAAGCCGACCAGGGCGGTGGGGTCGTCGCTGTCGATGCGCTCCAGCAATGCAATGCCCAGGCCCTCGCTCTTGGCGCTGCCCGCGCAGTCATAGGGTTCTTCGGCCCGCAGGTAGCGCTCGATCTCGGCGTCACCCAGGGTGCGGAACACCACGCGCACGGCGGCCAGGTCCACCGACTCAAAACCAGTGGCTTCGCAGCGCACCGCCAGGGCGGTCTGGAACACCACGGTCTGGCCGCTCATGCGGCGCAGTTGGGCCACAGCCCTTTCGTGCGTGCCCGGCTTGCCCAGTGGTTCGCCGTTCAGGTCGGCCACCTGGTCGCTGCCGATGACGACGGCTTCAGGGTGCCGCTGCGCAACGGCACGGGCTTTCGCCAGGGCCAGGCGAGTGGCGAGGGTGGCCGGTGTTTCGCCAGCCAGCGGGGTTTCGTCCACTTCTGGCGAAGCGACGTCAAACGGCAGGCCCAGGCGCTGCAGAAGCTCGCGCCGATAACGGGAGGTGGAGCCCAGCACCAAGCGGCGCGGCTGGGAGGGAAGAGGGTGCAAAGACATGGCCGGTATTGTCGGGGCATCTCTTACACTGCCGCCATGAGAAACGAAGGCAAGTCAACCTGGAACCCTGCACGCCTGGATGCGATGGCTTTTGCGCGGGCAGAGGGGCGTGTGTCGGGTCAGTTGGCCCTGTCCGCCCTGTCTCGCTTGACCGAAGACTTGCACGACCGCGCCCTGGTGGGCGCGGCGCCACCGGTTGAGTGGGTGCTATCGGGTGAGTTGCGTCCCGGTGCCGGCGGCGCAGACCCGGATGCCTGGCTCCACCTGCAGGCCACCGCCAGCGTCCCCCTGACCTGTCAGCGGTGTCTGGGTGCCGTGCAGACCCCGCTGGAGATCGACCACTGGTTCCGCATGGTGGCAGACGAAGCGGCCGCCGAGGCGCAAGACGACGATTGCGAAGAAGACCTGCTGGCGCTCGAGCCATTGCCCAATCTGGTTGAGGTGCTCGAAGACGAACTCATCATGGGCCTGCCCTTGGTGCCCATGCACGAGGAATGCCCGCAGGGCTTGGTGAATCCCGCAGAAGATCGCTCGTTGCCTGCGACTGAGGCGGAAGAAAAGCCCCATCCATTTGCTGCCTTGGCTGCCCTGAAAAAAGCCAAGTAGACGGCATGTTTCGCGTCTTGTTCGCTGTCGGGCTATAATGCTTGGCTTTGCGCTGGCACCTGTTTGCATGGAACCATGCTCGGGTGAGGCGCCGACCGGTCGAGCGGTGTGGTTGCACGCCGTTTCTGCCACCCTACCGTTTGACCTCACCGATTTCAGGAGCCCACCATGGCTGTCCAGCAAAACAAAAAGTCCCCCTCCAAGCGCGGCATGCACCGTTCGCACAACGCCCTGACCGTGCCCGGCATCGCCGTTGAGCCGACCACCGGCGAAACCCACCTGCGCCACCACATCAGCCCCAACGGCTTCTACCGTGGTCGCCAAGTGCTGAAGAACAAGTCTGAAGCCTAAGCCACGGGCTGCTGTGCCGAGTCGCGCCCGGGCGCGGTTTGGCGCTGCACATGACACTGGCCCGCATGCTGCATGCGGGCTTTTTTCTTGGTACGGGCGCGGTAAGCGTCCACTTGGGATGCTGAGATGATCACCGTCGCTGTGGATTGCATGGGAGGAGACCACGGTCCCTCCACCACCCTGCCGGCCTGCCAGGCCTTCCTGGCTTCATACCCTGACGCGCGCTTGCTGTTGGTTGGCCGGCCCGACGCCATCGGAGCGGTGTCGGCGCTCGCGTCCCATCCCCGTTGCGAGATCGTGCCCGCCAGCGAGGTGGTCACGATGGACGATCCGGTCGAGGTGGCCTTACGCCGCAAGAAGGACTCGTCCATGCGGGTCGCCATCCAGCAGGTGAAGGAGGGTCGCGCGCAGGCTGCGGTGTCGGCGGGCAACACGGGGGCCTTGATGGCCATCGCCCGTTATGTCCTGAAGACGCTGGATGGCATAGACCGCCCCGCCATTGCCACCCAGATGCCCAATGCCCGTGGTGGCGCCACCACGGTGCTCGACCTGGGGGCCAATGTCGATTGCACGGCCGAGCATCTTTTTCAGTTCGCGCTCATGGGTTCTGCCCTCGTGGCGGCCACTGCGGGGCGGCCTTCCCCCAGCGTGGGCCTGCTCAACGTAGGGGAAGAGGTCATCAAGGGCAGCGAGGTGATCAAGAAGGCCGGCGTGCTGTTGCGCGCGGCGGGTGATCAGGGAAGCCTGAATTTCATTGGCAATGTGGAAGGCGACGACATCTTCAAGGGCACGGCCGACATCGTCGTTTGCGACGGCTTTGTGGGCAATGTGGCCCTCAAGGCCAGCGAAGGCTTGGCGTCCATGATTGGCGGGTTCATCAAAGACGAGTTCTCGCGCAGCTTCTGGCGAAAAATGGCGGCCATCGTCGCTTATCCGGTGTTAACGTCATTCAAGCGTCGGGTCGATCACCGCCGTTACAACGGGGCTGCCTTGCTGGGCCTTCAGGGCCTGGTGTTCAAGAGCCACGGGTCGGCTGACGCTTTTGCGTTCGAGCACGCGCTGGCCCGCGCTTATGATGCGGCCCACCGCGGCATGCTGCAAAACGTCAAAGAGCGCATCGCGCATGCCCAACCGCACCCGATCGACGGCACACCGGCAGTCGGGACGCCCGACGCTTCGAACGCCTGATCACCGATACCCCTGACCGCGCATGAACCGCTTCGCCCGCATTTCTGGTACCGGCAGCTGCTTGCCGCCTTTGCGCCTGACCAACGCCGACATGGCCGCCCGCCTGGCCGAGCGCGGCATCGAAACCAGTGACGAGTGGATTGTGGAGCGCACTGGTATTCACGCCCGCCACTTTGTGGCCGATGGCGTGTTCGCCAGTGACCTGGGCGCCGAGGCGGCGCGCCAGGCCATGCAGGCGGCTGGTGTGGCACCGGCCGACATTGACCTGATCATCGTGGCCACGTCCACGCCGGACATGGTGTTCCCCTCCACGGCGGCCATCGTGCAGCACAAGCTGGGCATCGCTGGCTGCCCGGTGTTTGACGTGCAAGCGGTGTGCAGTGGCTTTGTCTACGCCCTGACGGTGGCCGACGCCATGATCCGCACCGGCAGCGCCAACAAGGCCCTTGTCATCGGTGCCGAGGTGTTCTCCCGTTTGCTCGATTTCAATGATCGCACCACCTGCGTGCTCTTTGGCGACGGCGCTGGCGCGGTGGTGCTTGAGGCGTCCGATACGCCCGGTATCCTGGCCACCGATTTGCACGCCGACGGCAAGCACGTCGGCATCCTTTGCGTGCCGGGGCATGTGTCCGGTGGCACCGTGTTGGGCGATCCCTTGCTCAAGATGGACGGCCAGGCGGTGTTCAAGCTGGCGGTTGGTGTGCTCGAAGACGCTGCCCGCGCGGTGCTGACCAAGGCGGGCAAGCAAGAGAGCGATGTGGATTGGCTCATTCCGCACCAGGCCAACATTCGCATCATGCAAAGCACCGCCCGCAAGCTCAAGTTGCCCATGGACAAAGTGGTGGTCACCGTGAACGAACACGGCAACACCTCTGCCGCCTCTATTCCGCTGGCGCTGGACCACGCCGTTCGTGCGGGACAGGTGAAAAAGGGCGACACGCTGCTCCTCGAGGGGGTGGGTGGTGGCTTCACCTGGGGTGCGGTGCTGCTCGATTTCTGATGGCAACTGACGCCAGCTCTTTGCTGTATCTCCACTCATGAAACCATTTGCTTTTGTATTCCCGGGTCAGGGTTCGCAGTCGGTCGGCATGCTCGACGCCTGGGGCGACCACCCGGTGGTCGCCCAGACCCTCGCGGAGGCTTCGGACGCCTTGGGCGAAGACATCGGCCGCCTGATTCACGAAGGCCCCAAAGAGGCCTTGGCGCTCACCACCAACACCCAGCCCGTGATGCTGGTCGCCGCAGTGGCCGCCTGGCGCGTGTGGTGTGCTGACGGCGGTGCCCAGCCTGCCGCGGTGGCAGGCCACTCGCTGGGCGAGTACAGCGCACTGGTGGCGTCTGGCGTGCTCACGTTGGCGCAAGCCGCTCCTTTGGTGCGTTTCCGCGCTGCCGCCATGCAAGAGGCTGTGCCGGTGGGGGTTGGGGCCATGGCCGCGATCCTGGGCATGGACGCCGAAAAGGTGAAGGCCGGTTGCGCCGAGGCTCAAGCCACGTTTGGCGAAACCAGTGCCGAAGTGGTGGAGGCAGTCAACTTCAACGACCCCGCCCAGACCGTGATCGCTGGCAGCAAGGCCGCTGTTGAAAAGGCCTGTGAAGTGCTGAAGGCCAATGGTGCCAAGCGCGCTCTGCCCCTGCCAGTGTCGGCACCCTTCCATTCCAGCCTGATGAAGCCGGCGGCCGGCAAGCTGCGAGAGAAGCTGGCAGGTCTGAGTTTTGCTGCCCCCCAGATTCCCTTGGTCAACAACATTGATGTGGCGGTCGAGGCCGACGCCGATCGCATCCGCGACGCCCTGTACCGCCAGGCCTTTGGCCCGGTTCGCTGGGTGGAGTGCGTGCACGCCATTCGTGCCCGAGGCGTGAGCACCATCATCGAATGCGGCCCTGGCAAGGTGCTGGCAGGCATGACGAAGCGCATTGACACTGAACTGATGGGCGCCGCCCTGTACGACCCCGCTTCGCTGGCCGAAGTGAAGGCGTTGCTGGCTTGATTGACGGAGAGCTTGATGTCTGAAGTTGCATTTGCGGGCCAAGTGGCCTTGGTCACTGGCGCATCGCGTGGCATTGGCGCGGCCATCGCCCACGAGCTGGCTTCCCGTGGCCTGATCGTGATCGGTACCGCCACGTCCGAAGATGGCGCCGCCAAGATTTCGGCCACCCTTGGGGCCGTGCCTGGCGTGGCTGTGGGCACCCGAGGGGCGGTACTCAACGTGAACGATGGCGCCGCTGTTGATGCCCTGGTCGATGACATCGTCAAGACCCATGGCCGTCTGCACGTGCTGGTGAACAACGCCGGCATCACGCGCGACATGCTGGCCATGCGCCTGAAAGACGACGACTGGGATGCGGTGCTGGACACCAACCTGAAGGCCGTGTTCCGTGCCAGCCGCGCAGTGATGCGGCCGATGATGAAGCAGCGTTATGGCCGCATCATCAGCATTACCAGTGTGGTGGGAGCGTCCGGTAACCCGGGGCAGGCCAATTACGCGGCAGCAAAGGCCGGCGTGGCCGGCATGACCCGCGCGCTGGCGCGCGAACTGGGCAGCCGCAACATCACGGTCAACTGCGTGGCGCCAGGCTTTATCGAGACCGACATGACGGCCTCTTTGCCCGAAGATCAGCAGAAGGCTTTGCTGGGGCAAATTCCCTTGGGGCATCTTGGCAAGCCGGCGGATATCGCCCATGCCGTGGCCTATCTCGCGAGCCCCCAGGCCGCCTACGTGACGGGGCAGGAATTGCACGTCAACGGTGGCATGTTCATGGCCTGAGGCCGCTGGTCAATTTTCACTCCCTGCCCGCTTGGCGGCTCGCGTTCGGGACTCTGTCTCATGCCGGGCTAAAATGGCGGGCTGTATTTCAACCAATCCCCAGAGGGACACATGAGCGATATCGAAGCACGCGTCAAGAAAATCATTGCCGAGCAACTCGGCGTGGCCGAAGCGGAGGTCACCAATGAAAAGGCCTTCGTTGCCGACCTCGGTGCTGACTCGCTGGACACGGTGGAACTCGTGATGGCGCTGGAAGACGAGTTCGGTATCGAGATTCCCGATGAGGAAGCCGAGAAGATCACCACGGTGCAAAACGCCATCGATTACGCCAAGAACAACGCCAAGGCCTGATAAACCCATGAGCCGCCGTCGCGTCGTCGTGACCGGCCTGGGCTGCATCAGTCCCGTGGGCAACACGGTGTCTGAGGCCTGGGCGAATCTCCTCGCTGGCCGTTCGGGCATCGGACTTGTCACCAAGTTCGATGCCTCCAACATGGCCTGCAAGATTGCAGGAGAGGTCAAGAATTTCGATCTGGAGTCCTACATCAGCGCCAAAGAGGCGCGGACCATGGACACCTTCATCCACTATGGCATTGCCGCAGCCCATCAGGCGGTGGTCGACGCCGGTCTGCCTACGGGTGACCAGCTGGACGAAGAATTGGCCACGCGGATCGGCTGCATCATCGGTTCGGGGATCGGCGGTCTGCCGATGATCGAGGAGACTCATTCCGAGTACCTCAACCGCGGTCCCCGCCGCATTTCCCCATTTTTCGTGCCGGCTTCGATCATCAATATGATCTCCGGGCACGTGTCCATGCGCTTCGGCTTCAAAGGCCCCAACCTGGCCGTGGTGACCGCTTGCACCACTGGCTTGCATTGCATTGGCGAAGCGGCCCGCAAGATCGAGTACGGCGATGCCGACGTGATCGTGGCGGGTGGTGCTGAGTCCACCGTCTCGCCCCTGGGCATCGGTGGGTTTGCCGCGATGCGCGCGCTCTCCACCCGCAACGACGATCCCGCCACCGCGTCCCGCCCCTGGGACAAGGATCGCGACGGCTTCGTGCTGGGTGAGGGCGCGGGTGTGATGGTTCTCGAGGAATACGAGCACGCCAAGGCCCGAGGCGCCAAGATTTATGGTGAAGTCGCAGGCTACGGCATGAGTGCCGACGCCGGTCACATGACGGCGCCCAACATGGACGGTCCCCGCCGGGCCATGGTCAGTGCCATGCGAAACGCGGGCGTGAATGCCGACCAGGTGGGCTATTTGAATGCCCATGGCACCTCTACCCCCTTGGGTGACGTGAACGAAACCAACGCCATCAAGGCGGCGTTGGGCGAACACGCTAAGTCGATGGTGGTGAGTTCGACCAAATCCATGACTGGGCACTTGCTCGGTGGTGCCGGGGGCATCGAGAGCGTGTTCACTGTGCTGGCGCTTCACCACCAGCAGGTGCCGCCCACCATCAACATTTTTGAGCAAGACCCCGAGTGCGATCTCGATTACTGCGCCAACACGGCGCGTGATGTGAAGATGGACGTCGCCCTGAAGAACAACTTCGGCTTCGGTGGTACCAACGGGTCGCTGGTTTTCCGCCGCGTCTGACCCCCGGCGCTGTCCATGCAAAACGCCCCATCCGTGGCTTACCCGGTGGGGCGTTTTTCATGGCCATCGCGTTTCGCTCTCGTTGGCTTGGCCTTGCTTGGGGGCGTCAATGTGATTGGCCTGGCTTTTGTCTGGCCGGCCGATGGAGGACTCTCCCTTGTTCTGTTGCTCGGCGTGGGCTGGGGCCTGTGGCTATGGGGCGCTGGGCGCCAGGCAATCCTTTGCCCCGCTGGCACCTTGCGGTGGGATGCCCAGGCGATGGGAGAGGGGTGGGCGCCGGGTGCGGGCCGCTGGTGGTGGCAGGAAGAGGGGCGTGCGCAGCCGATGCCGGTGTGCCATCTTGAGCGTCGCCTCGACTGGGGGCGGGGCATGTTGGTGCGCGGGCGCACCGAGGGGGGAACGCGCTGGTTCTGGTTGAGCGCTTCCCTTGCCGAGAGCCGCTGGGGAGAGCTGCGGCGTGCCGTTGAAGCCCAGGCCAATACCGGCTGACCCGAATGCCACCCAAGCCTTGGGGTATATTCCCGCGCGCATGACCCCCCAAGACCACAACGCACCACCACCGCCCGACAGCGATGCCATGTTGGTGCAGCGCACCTTGGCGGGTGAGCAGCGCGCCTATGAACTGCTCGTCATCAAATACCAGCGCCGGGTGGAGCGCCTCATCGGCCGCATGGTGCGCGACGTGGACCTGGTGCAGGACATCGCACAGGAAACCTTCATCCGGGCCTATCGGGCGCTGGCGCAGTTTCGTGGCGACGCCCAGTTCTACACCTGGCTTTACCGGATCGCCGTCAATACCGCCAAGAAACAGCTGATGGAGCTCAAGCGAGACCCGCTGGTGTTCCAGTCACAGCTCAAGTCGGGTGATGACGATGAAACTTCCGCGCCGGAACGCGAACTAAACGCCGGAGTGGCCGATGCCGAAACGCCCGACGCGGTGTTGGCCAGCAAAGAAATCGCCCAAGCGGTCAACGCTGCGATGGACGCCTTGCCCGAAGAATTGCGCATGGCGATCACTTTGCGAGAGATCGAGGGCATGAGCTACGAGGAAATCGCCCAGGCACTGGAGTGTCCGATTGGTACGGTCAGATCCCGTATTTTCCGGGCCCGCGAGGCCATTTCCCAGCGCATCAAGCCCTTGCTGGAGCGGCAAGGTGGCAAGCGCTGGTGACGTGCCGCAAGCGCCTGCCTATTCGATGTCCGAACCCGAGATTTTCACCATGAAACACGAGCTGCAACCCACGTCTGACCGCGAAGAGTTCTCGTTCGAGGCGGTGTCGGCCTTGTTCGATGGTGAGGGCGATCCGGCCTCTGTCGACCAGTTCTTGTCCGCCAGTGCCGACCCTGAAGCCCATGCCCAATGGACGACGTATGCGCTGATCGGCGATGTGTTGCGCGCGCCGGGTGAGCACCGCCTGCAATCCTCTGCCGAATTTCTGGCGGGCGTTCGCGCTCAGCTCGCCAGTCAGCCGCCGGTTCAAGTGGCGGTGGAGTCGCAGGCGGCAGTGACTGTGCCCACGCGGGACGCAGCGAACGATTCGGTCTTCCGGTGGAAGATGGTCGCCGGTTTTGCCTCGTTGGCGGCGGTGGCCGCGGTCGGCTGGAGCACTTGGCTGGGCAGTGGTGTCACCGGGCCTGTTGCCGCCCCGCAATTGGTGCAGGCGCCCGCCAGTTCTCCAGAGGCTGTGTTGGTGGCCACGCCACAGGGCGCCGTGGTTCGCGATCCGCGGCTGGAGCAGTTGTTGGCAGAGCACCGCCAACACGGTGGCATGACCGCCCTGCAGGCCTCCACCGGCTTCTTGCGCAACGCCACTTTTGACGCGGGGGACAACCGTTGATGTCCTTGACGCCTTTCCGAGCTTGGCGACGTGGGTCATTGAGCGCCGTGCGCCACCCGGTCCGATCAGCGCCTCGCGCATGGCGCGTGGCGATGGTGGCAGCCCTCACCGCCGGTGCATGTGTCAGTGTGCTAGCCCAGCCCGCGCCTGCGCCGACCAGTTCGCGAAGCGTGAGCGAGTGGCTGAGCCGCATGCACGAGGCCTCTCGTCAGCGCTCCTACACGGGCACCTTGGTGGTGTCGGCTGGAGCCGCCATGTCGGCCTCGAAAATCTGGCATGTGTGCGATGGGCAGCAGCAGGTAGAGCGCATCGATTCGCTCACCGGCGCTCCGCGCACCACGATTCGGCGCAACAACGAGGTCATCACCTTCGCGCCGGAGAGCAAGACCGCCACGGTGGAAAAGCGTGAGTCGCTCGGCTTGTTCCCGGACATGGGGCGCACGCCGAGCAACCAGATACCTCAGTTTTACTCGGCGCGTGAGGTGGGGGTGCAGCGGGTGGCCGGTCACTTGGCCGACACGGTGGAGATTCTGCCCCGTGACGAGTGGCGATTCGGATACCGCATCTGGTCAGAGCAGCAGTCAGGGCTGGTGGTCAAGATCCAGACCCTGGGCGAACAGGGTGCCGTGCTGGAGCAGGTGGCCTTCACCGAGTTGCAGTTGGACGCGCCCGTGAGCATGGACAAGCTCAAGCAAGCCATGAAGGACACGCGCGGCTACGAGGTCATCAAGCCCGCGCTGAAGAAGACCACGGCCGAAGCCCAGGGTTGGCGGCTGAAAGAAGCCATCCCGGGCTTTCAGTCCATGAGCTGTCACACCCGCGAGACGGGGCAGGGGCTCGCACCGGGGCAGGCGCCCATGCAATGGGTCTTTTCTGACGGCCTGGCCTCGGTGTCGCTGTTTGTGGAACCATTCGACGAGCAGCGCCATCGTCAAGAGAAACCAGCCGCTGTCGGCGCCACGCATTCCGTGGGCCGCCGTGTAGGCGACCACTGGGTCACGGCCATGGGCGAGGTGCCCGTCGCTACGCTGAAACGCTTCATTCAAGCCATCGAACGCACGCAGCCGTGAAAGCAGGCGGACGCCGATGGCGATATCCCGCAAGGAGTCACATGAGTCCCCGCATCTTTTCGCGCAAGTCTTGGCCAGCGGCACTGGCCACGGTGATCGTCACTGCAGTGGGCGCCAGCATGTTCATGGCGCACGCGCCGTCGTCCGCACAAGCGCCGGCCGCTGCGCCAGTGGTGCGAGGCTTGCCAGATTTCACCGAGCTGGTAGACCTCGTCGGGCCATCGGTGGTGAACATCCGCACCCTTGAGCGCGCTTCTGCCTCGGGCGCAGGTGCCGCCGACGAGCAGATGCTGGAGTTTTTCCGGCGATTCGGCATTCCCGTGCCCCCTGGCGTGGGGCCGCGGGGCCCTCGTCAGGAGCGTGGCCAGGGCGAAGAGCGGCCGCGCGGCGTGGGCTCAGGTTTCATTCTCAGCGCCGACGGCTTGATCATGACCAACGCCCACGTGGTGGATGGCGCCGACGAACTGATCGTGACCTTGCCTGACAAGCGCGAGTTCAAGGGCAAGATCGTCGGGGCCGATCAGCGCACCGACGTGGCGGTGGTGAAGATTGAGGCCACCGGTCTGGCGCCCGTCAAGGTGGGCGATGTCAACAGGCTTCGCGTGGGTGAGTGGGTGATGGCCATTGGCTCTCCATTTGGCCTCGAGAACACCGTGACCGCCGGCATCGTGAGCGCGAAGCAGCGCGACACGGGCGATTTCCTGCCCTTCATTCAAACCGATGTGGCGATCAACCCGGGCAACTCGGGCGGACCGCTCATCAACATGCGCGGGGAAGTGGTGGGCATCAACAGCCAGATCTACTCGCGCTCAGGTGGCTTCCAAGGCATTTCGTTTGCCATCCCGATCGACGAAGCCGTTCGTGTGGCCGATCAGCTCAAGGCCAACGGGCGCGTGACGCGAGGCCGCATTGGTGTGCAGATCGATCAGGTCAGCAAAGACGTCGCCGAATCGCTGGGCCTGGGGCAACCTCGAGGCGCCCTGGTGCGAGGCGTTGAGGCCAACTCGCCGGCATCACGTGCTGGCGTAGAGCCGGGCGACATCATTTTGAAGTTCGATGGCAAGGCCATTGAGAAGTCGCTGGACCTTCCGCGTCTGGTGGGCAATACCAAGCCTGGGACCCGCAGCACCTTGTCGATCTGGCGCCGGGGTGCTGCGCGAGACCTGAGCATCACCGTGGCCGAGCTGGAGCCCGACAAACCCGAGCAACGTGCCAGTGCGCCCGAGGGCACCAAGCCGCAGGCCGGCGTCGCGGCGCAGTCGCTGGGCCTGACGGTGGCGGAGCTGACCGCGTCCGAGCGCGAGAACCTTCAGATCAAGGGTGGGGTGCGCGTGGCGAGCGCCGAAGGTGCAGCGGCCCGTGCAGGTCTTCGTGAAGGCGATGTGATCGTGGGCGTGGCCAACGCCGAGGTGGCGAACGTGCGGCAGTTTGAGGCCGTGGTGGCCCGTCAGGACAAAAGCAAGCCCATCAGTGTGTTGATTCGCCGAGGTGAGTGGGCTCAGTACGCCGTGATTCGGCCCGCGCGTTGACCTCGGATGGTGATCGCCGGTGCACCCATGCCCCGGTGATCCGCGGGGGTATTGCCCCTGTTGGTGGATTCGCCACATGCCGGTGGTCGCCTCATTGGCCTGGGCTTTTGGGTCCGATGTGAGTGTTCGCTTGCATTTCACTCAGTCTTAATGACTGGATTCGATAAAATCCGGGGAGAAAGCGCCCGATTGCGCGGTTTTCCGATGGGGTCTCCCCCATGATGTGGAATGCCAGCAAGCTTGGCTGAAACCATCCACAGTTGATTCACAGAGCTTGTGGATTTTCTGTGGATTTCCTGTGAATATTTTGCCTGTTGCAGCCCTGCGACAAGGCGACGCGGCCAGCTTGGCGGTTTGCATTCCGGGCTTTTTGCCTACAATGAAACCCCAACTATCGCAGTTGCCATTGATTGTTGGTTCCGGGCGCGTCAGCAGTTGACGCGCCCTTTTTTATGGCTCGCCTGGCCCTCCTTGAGGGTGCCGAGCCTGGTGTCCTAGCCCTTCCCGATGAAGCACATTCGCAATTTTTCCATCATCGCGCACATCGACCACGGCAAGTCCACTTTGGCCGATCGCATCATCTCCCGCTGCGGAGGGTTGTCCGATCGAGAGATGAGTGAACAGGTGCTCGACTCCATGGACATCGAGAAGGAGCGGGGCATCACCATCAAGGCCCAGACGGCGGCCTTGCAGTACAAGGCCCGAGATGGGCAGGTGTACAACCTGAACCTCATCGACACCCCCGGTCACGTGGACTTCTCGTACGAGGTGAGCCGTTCTCTCTCGGCGTGTGAGGGCGCGCTGCTGGTGGTGGACGCAAGCCAGGGTGTGGAGGCCCAGACGGTGGCCAACTGCTACACCGCGCTGGACTTGGGCGTGGAAGTGCTGCCTGTCTTGAACAAGATGGACTTGCCCAACGCCGATCCCGAGAACGCCAAGCATGAGATCGAGGACGTCATCGGCATTGACGCTTCGCAGGCCATTCCTTGCTCGGCGAAGACGGGCATGGGCGTGGAAGACATCCTGGAGATGGTCGTCGCCAAGGTGCCCCATCCCAAGGGCAAGGCAGACGCGCCCTTGCGCGCCATGATCATTGACAGCTGGTTCGACAGCTATGTGGGCGTGGTGATGTTGGTCCGGGTGGTGGACGGTCGCCTGCTCAAGGGTGAGCGCATCAAGCTGATGGCCGCCAATGCCGTTTACGAGGCGGGTAACCTGGGCGTCTTCACGCCGGCCAACCAGCCGCGCGAGTCGCTTGAGGCGGGCGAGGTGGGCTACATCATCGCGGGCATCAAGGAACTCACGGCCGCCAAGGTGGGCGACACCATCACGCTGGAGAAGAAGCTCCCCAACAACCTGGGCCCGGCCGCTGAGCCTTTGCCCGGCTTCAAGGAGGTGCAGCCGCAGGTGTTCGCGGGCCTGTATCCCACCGAGGCCAACCAGTACGACGCCCTGCGCGACGCCCTGGAAAAGCTCAAACTCAACGACGCCTCGCTGCATTTCGAGCCCGAGGTGTCGCAGGCCCTGGGTTTTGGTTTCCGTTGCGGCTTCCTTGGGCTGCTGCACATGGAGATCGTGCAGGAGCGCCTGGAGCGCGAGTTCGATCAAGACCTGATCACCACCGCGCCGAGCGTGGTCTACGAGGTGGTCAAGGGCAATGGCGAAGTCATCATGGTGGAGAACCCCTCCAAGATGCCCGAGGCGGGCCAGATCGAGGAGATCCGCGAGCCCATCGTTACCGTGCACCTCTACATGCCGCAAGAGTACGTGGGCCCGGTGATGACCCTGGCCAACCAGAAGCGCGGCGTGCAGATCAACATGGCTTACCACGGCAAGCAGGTGATGCTCACCTACGAACTGCCGCTGGGCGAGATCGTGCTGGACTTCTTCGACAAGCTCAAGAGCGTGAGCCGCGGCTATGCGTCGATGGACTACGAGTTCAAGGAATACCGCAAGTCCGACGTGGTGAAGGTGGACATCCTGCTCAATGGCGACAAGGTGGATGCGCTGTCGATCATCGTTCACCGCTCGCAGGCCCAATACCGCGGCCGGGCGGTGGCCGCCAAGATGCGCGAAATCATCAGCCGCCAGCAGTTCGACGTGGCGATCCAGGCGGCGATTGGGGGCAACATCATTGCGCGCGAGACGATCAAGGCATTGCGCAAAAACGTGCTGGCAAAATGCTACGGGGGTGACATCACCCGCAAACGCAAGCTCCTCGAAAAACAGAAAGCAGGCAAGAAGCGCATGAAACAAATCGGTTCGGTGGAAGTCCCGCAGGAGGCATTCCTGGCCATTCTCCAGGTGCAAGACTGATGCAAGCGCTCATGGCGTCGATCACGGGCGTGGTGCTGGCCGCTTTTGGGGCCTACGGGGCAGCTTGGTATGCCGGATGGGTGGAGGGCAACTTCGCTTTGCTGCTGTTCTTGGCCACTGTGGTCACGGGCGTGTACTGGGTGGCCGACCGCCTGGTCTTCTTGCCTCAGCGCCGAGCGGCTGCAGACCAACTGCTGGATGAGCACACCCGCCGCCGCAAGGCGTTGGAAGCCCAGGGCTTCACCCAGGTGGAGGGCGATATCGAGCCAGCCCGCCAGAAGCTGCTGGCGCAGCCCTGGTGGCTGGACTGGACCGCAGGTCTCTTTCCGGTGATCCTGGCGGTCTTCGTGCTGCGCTCGTTCCTGTTCGAGCCCTTCAAGATTCCGTCGGGCTCCATGATCCCGACCTTGCGCGTGGGCGACTTGATCCTGGTGAACAAGTTCTACTATGGCGTGCGCCTGCCGGTGCTCAACACCAAGGTCATCGACAACCACAGCCCGCAGCGTGGCGATGTGCTGGTGTTCCGTTATCCGCCGCAGCCCAGCCTTGACTACATCAAGCGTGTGGTGGGGGTGCCGGGTGATGAGATTTCGTACCTGAACAAACAGCTGACCGTGAATGGTCAGCCGGTGCCGCGTGCCGCCCAACCCGACTTCTTCGATCGGGACAGCATGTCGTACAGCAAGCAGTTCCGCGAGACCTTGGGCAGCAAGTCGTACAACACGCTCAATGACGACGCCCGCCCCGCGTTCATCCCTGGTGCCGCTGCCTTTCCCTTTCACGACAATTGCCGCTACACGGTGGAGGGCGTGACGTGCAAAGTGCCGGCCGGGCACTATTTCATGTTGGGTGACAATCGCGACAATTCGCTGGACTCACGGTTCTGGGGATTTGTGCCCGAAGAGAACATCGTCGGCAAGGCATTCTTCGTGTGGATGAACTTTGGTGACCTGGGGCGCATTGGCTCATTCGATTGACATCAATTCAAACGGGAGAAATTCGACCATGGCATTCAAGCGGCAACAACGTGGCATGACCTTCATCGGCTTGCTGGTGGTTGGTGGTCTGTTGGCGATTGCCGGCTTGATCGCTGCACAGGTTTTTCCCACTTACATCGAGTACCTTGCTGTGCAAAAGGCGGCCAAGAAGGCCGCCGCTGGCACCACGGTGGCCGACGTTCGCAGCATCTTCGACAAAGCCGCCCAAATCGACGATATCCGCTCCATTTCTGGCAAAGACCTGGAGGTGGGCAAGCAAGGCAACAACGTCGTCGTGTCGTTTTCTTATCAGCGCGAGATCCATCTCGCCGGGCCCGCTTACCTCGTGATGAAGTACGCGGGCAGTTCCCAGTGACGCTTTGAACCCTGAACTACTGGCGCTGCAAAAGCGCCTGCAACACCAATTTACCAGTCCGCGCCTTCTTGAGCGGGCCCTGACCCATCGCAGCTTCAGTGCCGATCACAACGAGCGCCTGGAATTCCTGGGCGATTCTGTTTTGAACCTGGCCGTCTCGGGGCTGCTGTTCGAGAAGCTCAACCAGTTGCCCGAAGGCGACTTGTCGCGTGTGCGGGCCAATCTGGTCAAGCAGGACACGCTGGCGGCACTGGCCAACCGCCTGGGCCTGTCTTCCGGCCTTCGTCTGGGCGACGGCGAGAAGCGGTCTGGCGGGAACAAGCGCCCATCCATCCTGGCCGATGCGCTGGAGGCCGTGATTGGCGCCGTCTACCTGGACGCTGGCTTTGACGTGGCGGCCGCCTTGGTGCATCGCCTGTTCGCCGATGTGGACTTGAGCGTGGGCATGAGCGCCATGAGCAAGGACCCCAAGACCGAGTTGCAGGAATGGCTGCAAGCGCGCAAGATGAAACTGCCTGCGTACCGCGTGGTGGCCACCACCGGCGAAGCGCACAAGCAGACCTTTGATGTGGAGTGCGCCGTGCTCGAGACCGGCCATGCCGAGCGCGGCATTGGCGCCTCTCGTCGAGCTGCCGAACAAGCTGCCGCTGCGGCCATGCTGCAGCACCTCACGGCCCGTACCTCACCGAAGGTCCCTTGATCCATGACCAAACCCCCTGAACAGCCGCCCGTCTCTCCCGAACTTGAGGCCATGCTGGCGCGGGCCCTGCGAAAGGCCCCCACCGAGCCGGTGCCCGAGCCGGACGCACAAGAGACCCCCGAGGTCGCCGCGCCCGTCGATCCGGCCGAGCAGCGCTGCGGTTATGTGGCGATCGTGGGCAAGCCCAACGTGGGCAAGTCCACCCTGCTCAATGCTCTGGTGGGGCAGAAGATCAGCATCACCTCGCGCAAGGCCCAGACCACCCGCCACCGCATCACGGGCATGCGCACCGTGGGGCCGACCCAGTTCGTGTTCGTGGACACGCCGGGTTTCCAGACCCGGCACGGAAATGCGCTGAACCGATCCTTGAACAAGACGGTGCTGGGTGCCGTGTCCGATGTGGACCTGATCTTGTTTGTGGTGGAGGCTGGTCACTTCAACCTGGCCGATGCCAAGGTACTGTCGCTGCTGCCGTCCAACGTGCCGGTGATTCTGCTGGCCAACAAATTTGACCTAGTGCACCGACGAGGTGACCTGGCGCCCTGGCTGCGCTCGATGCAAGAGCGCCACCCGTTTGCCGAGTTCGTGCCGATGTCGGCCAAGACGCCGCGCGACATCCAGCGCCTGTTTGCCATCTGCGAGAAGTACCTGCCGCAACAGGCGTGGATGTACGACCCCGACGAGCTCACCGATCGCAGCGAGCGCTTCATGGCCAGCGAGATGGTGCGCGAGAAGCTGTTCCGGCTCACGGGCGATGAGTTGCCCTATACCTCCACCGTGATCATCGACAAGTTCGAGGAAGAGGGTGGTCTCAAGCGCATCGCAGCCACCATCGTGGTGGAGCGCGAAGGGCACAAGGGCATGGTGATCGGCGAGAAGGGCGAGAAGCTCAAGCGCATCGGCACCGAGGCCCGCATGGAGTTGGAGAAACTCTGGGGCTGCAAGGTGTTTTTGGAGTTGTGGGTGAAGGTCCGCTCGGGCTGGGCCGACGACGATGCGCGCGTTCGTTCCTTTGGCTACGAGTGATGGCACCTGCGGCCGGGTTTGCCGGGCCACGGTGTTGAAGCCGCACTGACCACCAACGCCCCGGGCAGCCCATGGCGCTGAAACGCACGAGCGACGAGCCTGCTTTTGTCCTGCATCGCTACGACTGGAGCGAGGCCAGTCTGGTGCTGGAGGTGTTCACGCGCCACCACGGGCGAATCGCCCTGGTGGCCAAGGGCGTCAAACGGCCCACGTCGCAGTTCCGGCCGGTCTTGCTGCCTTTGCAACCCCTGGCCTTGTCGTGGACGGGCGATGCAGAGGTGAGAACCCTGAAGGCCGCTCAGTGGCAAGGCGGTCATGTGATGCCCACGGGTGATGCCTTGCTGGCAGGCAGCTACCTCAACGAGTTGCTGCTTCGTTTCCTCGCGCGCGACGACGCCCATCCCCAACTGTTTGACCACTACGCCACCGCCGTGCAGTTGTTGGCCGAGCGGGGCAGCGAGACGCAGTCGCTGGTGGTGCGCGTGTTTGAACTGCTGCTCTTGCGGGACGCGGGTTTGTTGCCCGACCTGGCCCACGACAGCGCCTCTCTTGCGCCGCTGGAGCCTGGTCATTCGTACGTGCTGATGCCCGAGGGCGGTCTGCGCGCGGCGCACGAGGACGATGCCCATGCGCTTGCGGGCGAGCATTGGCAAGCGCTGCAAGACGCGTTGGACGAGCGATCGGCTTTCGTGCCGCTGCTGCGCGCGTGCGCCGACGTGGCGCCCGTGCTGCGAATCCCCCTTCGAAATCTGCTGCACTACCATGGCGGCGTGCGCCAATTTCGCACGCGCCAGTTGATGCTGGACGTGCGCTCGATCACCCGGCAGCACCATCCTTCCACCCCGGCCTTTGACCGCGAATCATGACCCATCGGCACCCTCGCACTGCGCTGTCTGTGAACTTGAACAAGGTGGCCCTCGTTCGCAACACGCGCCACCTCGGCATTCCATCCGTCACCCGTGCGGCCACGCTTTGCCTGCAGGCCGGCGCGGCCGGCATCACGGTGCACCCCCGGCCTGATCAGCGCCACATCCGGCCGCACGATGTGGTTGACCTGCACCAATTGCTCACCGCCTGGCCCGACCGCGAGTTCAACATCGAAGGCAACCCGTTTCACAACCTGATGGACCACGTGCGCGCCTTGCGGCCGCACCAGGCGACCTTTGTGCCCGACAGCGAAGGGCAGTTCACCAGCGACCATGGCTGGCGCTTTCCGCAAGACGCACAGCGCCTCAAGCCCCTCATCGATGAGTGCCACGCACTGGGCGTACGGGTGAGCTTGTTCATGGACGCCGAGGCCGAGCAGATGGCCGCGGCCAAGGCCGTGGGGGCCGATCGAGTCGAGCTGTACACCGAGCCCTATGCCGCCGCCTTCGGCGGACCAGAGCAGGCGGCCCAACTGGCGCGGTTCCGTGCCGCGGCACAGGCCGCCTTGGCGGCGGGGCTGGAGCTGAACGCGGGTCACGACCTGAACCGCGATAACCTCACGCCCTTCCTGCGCGAGGTGCCGGGCATCCTGGAGGTGTCCATTGGCCACGCCTTGATCGCTGACGCATTGGAACTGGGCTATGCCGACACCGTGCGGGCCTATAACCGCTGCATCGACCAGGCCTTTGCATGATCTACGGCATCGGCACCGACGTGTGCGACATCCGGCGCATTGAGGCCACGCTGTCTCGCCAGGGTGACCGTTTTGCCCGCAAGGTGCTGGGTGAGGCCGAGTACGCCGTCTGGCAGGCCCGCGGCGCGCGTTGGCCTGAGCGTGGCGTGCGCTACCTGGCCACCCGCTTCTCCGCCAAGGAATCGTTTTCCAAGGCCATCGGCCTGGGCATGCGAATGCCCATGACCTGGCGCAGCTGCGAGATCCTCAACCAGCCCTCGGGACAGCCGATCGTCGTGCTCAATGGGGTGCTCAAGACCTGGTTTGAGGAGCGCGGCTTGCGCGCCCACGTCACCGTCACCGACGAATCGGACTACGCCGCCAGCTTTGTGGTGGTCGAGCGCGATGCGTCGTCTCCAGTCTCTGCGCCATGAACCCACACGCCCCGCTCATCATTGACGTCGCTGGTCTGCGCCTGAGCGCGATGGACCGCCAGCGCCTGGCCCACCCGCTGGTGGGTGGCGTCATTCTGTTTGGCCGCAACTGGCATGACCGTGCCCAGCTCACTGCCCTGTGCCGCCAGATCAAGTCGGTGCGGCGCGACCTGCTGATCGCGGTGGACCACGAGGGCGGTCGGGTGCAGCGCTTCCGAACCGATGGTTTCACCCACGTGCCGCCCATGGCCGCGCTGGGCGCCATGTGGATGGCGGGCAATGGCGACGGGCAATCCGCGATGGAGGCCATGAACGCCGCCACCGCCGCTGGTTACGTGCTGGGCGCCGAGCTGCGCGCCTGTGGCGTTGACTTGACCTTCGCGCCCGTGCTCGACCTCGATTACGGCGAAAGCTCGGTCATCGGCGACCGCGCCTTTGCCCGCGATCCCCGGGTGGTGACCGCGCTGGCGCAGGCCGCCATGCACGGGCTGCGACAGGCGGGCATGGCCAACTGCGGCAAGCACTTTCCTGGGCACGGTTTTGTGCAGGCCGACTCGCACCACGCCATCCCGGTGGACCACCGATCGCTCAAGGCCATCCTGGCCGAAGACGCTGCACCTTACTGCTGGTTGTCCGCCAGTCTCTCAGCGGTGATGCCTGCGCACGTGATCTACCCCAGGGTCGATACCCGCCCAGCCGGCTTTTCGTCCCGCTGGCTGCAGGATGTGCTGCGCCAACGGCTGGGTTTTACGGGTGCGGTCTTCAGCGATGACCTCAGCATGGCAGCGGCCCGCCAGATCGAAGGGCGGCAAGTGGGCTTCAGTGAGGCCGCCCTGGCGGCGCTGGGCGCCGGCGCCGACATGGTCTTGCTGTGCAACCAGTCGGTGGTGGACGGTGGCGCCCCCATCGACCAGGCCATCGACGACCTGGCGCGTACGGTGGTGCAGGGCCAGTGGGTGCCCTCACCGGCCTGCGAGGAGCGACGGCAAGCCCTGTTGCCCGCCGGTGCGGCCTTGGGTTGGGATGAGCTGATGGTGAGTGCCCGCTACATGCAGGCGCTGTCGCTGTTGCCGGCCTGATCGAATTCAGTCCTGCAGGCCCATGCGGTCCAGCAGGTCGGCCACCAGTTCCAGGCGCAGCACCGGGCTGTCGAGCGACATCAGCCGGTACTTCATTTCGAGGGGCAGCGGCAGCAACTCGGCCCATCGGTTGGCCAGCCAGGCGCAGTCATCCCACTGATGGGGCGTTGGGACCGGGTGGGTGTCTGGCGTGCCCTGTTGCGCAAGCCCCTCCACCACGCGCTCCAGCGTCTGGCGGGCGGGCAGCAGGTGATCGGGCACGGGCAGGTTGGGCTCGGGTGGATCGAGCGTGACATCGGCGGTCCACAGACCGTGCGGCAATTGCTCGCGGCGGTTGATCCGAAACCGTTGCAGACCCCGGCACTGCACGAGGTAGAGCCCTGCCTGGGGCTTCTCCAGTTTTTCGATGCGGGCCAGAACGCCAATGGGGTGAAAACCCTCGCGCACGATACCCGGCTCAGCGCCCTGGGCGCTTGGGGCGCGTCGCCGCACCTCTTCTCCCTCGGTCAGGGTCACCACCCCAAACGGGGCGCCCAGTTGCTGACAGCGTCCGATCATGTCGAGGTAACGCACCTCGAAGATCTTCAGCGGCAGCACACCGCCCGGGAACAGGACGGTGTGCAGAGGGAAAAGAGGCAGCTGGGTCAGCGTGAGCGGCCCAGCACTCGGCGAGGTCAATCGTTGACCACCGCGTCGGCACTCTGGCGCTGCAGCATGGCCAGGATGCTGGCGACCTGGCCACGCAACTCGCGGCGGTCGCAGATGAAGTCCACCGCGCCCTTGGTTTGCAGGAACTCGGCGCGCTGGAAGCCCTCGGGCAGTTTCACCCGCACGGTGTTTTCGATCACGCGCGGGCCGGCAAAGCCGATCAGGGCCTTGGGCTCGGCAATCACCACATCACCCACGAAGGCGAAGCCAGCGCTCACGCCACCCATGGTCGGGTCGGTGAGCACGCTGATGTACGGCAGGCCCTTCTTGGCCAGGCGCGTGAGCGACGCGTTGGTCTTGGCCATCTGCATGAGCGACAGCAGGCCTTCTTGCATGCGGGCGCCGCCGGTGGCGGTGAAGCACACAAAGGGCACCTTCTGGGCGATGGCTTCTTCCACGCCGCGCACGAAGCGCTCGCCGACCACCGAGCCCATGGAGCCGCCCATGAAGTCGAACTCGAAGCAGGCCGCGACCAGGCTTATGCCATGCACCGCGCCACCCATCACCACCAGGGCATCGGTCTCGCCGGTGTTCTCCAGGGCTTCTTTCAGGCGTTCGGGGTACTTGCGGCTGTCCTTGAACTTGAGGGCGTCCACCGGCAGCACTTCTTGCGCCAGCTCGTAGCGGCCCTCGGCATCGAGGAAGGCATTCAGGCGCGCGCGGGCGCCGATGCGGTGGTGGTGGCTGCAGTGCGGGCAGACGTTCTGGTTTTTCTCCAGGTCGTTCTTGTAGAGCACGGCTTCGCAGCTCGGGCACTTGACCCACAGGCCTTCGGGCACACTGCGGCGCTCGGTGGGGTCGGTGGGGGTGATCTTGGGGGGAAGAAGCTTTTCAAGCCAGGACATGGGTCCTCCTATCGGCAATGGACGGCGGATTATGCGTCGAGGGCGTTTCGGATGGTGCGAAGGAAATTGGCCGCCACCGGCACCACTTTCTCGTAGGGCTCGTCTTCGATGAGCTGGATGAGCTTGCTCCCGATCACCACCGCGTCGGCGGTGCGGCCGATGGCACGGGCGGTGTCGGCGTCGCGGATGCCGAAGCCCACGCCCACCGGGATGCTCACGTGCTGGCGAATGCGCGGCAGCATGGCTTCCACCTGTGACACGTCCAGCGTGCCCGCGCCGGTCACGCCCTTGAGCGAGACGTAGTACACATAGCCGCTGGCCACGCGGGCCACCTGGGCCATGCGCTCGTCGGTGGACGTGGGCGCCAGCAGGAAGATCAGGTCCATGTTGTGCTCGCGCAGCGAGCGGGCGAAGTCTTCGCACTCTTCGGGCGGGTAGTCCACCACCAGTACGCCGTCCACGCCTGCCTCGGACGCATCGCGCACGAAGGCGCCCTCGCCGTTTTTCTGGTCGTAGCGCTCGATGGGGTTGGCGTAGCCCATCAGCACCACGGGTGTGGTGCTGTTGCGCTCGCGGAATTTCTTCACCATCGCGAGCACTTGCGGCAGGCCAATGCCAGCGGCCAGCGCGCGATCACCGGCTTTCTGGATCACCGGGCCATCGGCCGACGGGTCGGAGAAGGGCACGCCCAGTTCGATGACGTCGGCGCCAGCCTCTGCCATGCCGTGCATCAGTTCGGGCGTGATGGCGGGGTAGGGAAAGCCCGCCGTGACGAAGGGAATCAGCGCCTTGCGGTTCTGCGCCTTCAGGGCGGAGAGGGTGTTGTCGATGCGGCTCATTTGCGGACCTCAATCACGGACTCGCCGCCCTTGACCGACTGGCCACGGCAACTGGGGCGGCAATAAAAATCGGCCTTGGACAGGTCGGCCACGGTGCCGATGTCTTTGTCACCCCGACCGGAGAGGTTCACCAGGATGGACTGGTCGGGGCGCATGGTCTTGGCCAGCTTCATGGCGTAGGCCACGGCATGGCTAGACTCCAGCGCCGGGATGATCCCTTCGACACGGCACAGGTAATGGAAAGCCTCCAGTGCCTCGCTGTCGGTGATGCCCACGTACTCGGCCCGGCCGATGTCTTTGAGGAAGGCGTGCTCGGGGCCCACGCCGGGGTAGTCCAGACCGGCGCTTACGCTGTGCGTCTCGGTGACTTGCCCGTGGTCGTTTTGCAGCACGTAGGTGCGGTTGCCGTGAAGCACGCCAGGGCTGCCCATTTGTAGCGAGGCCGAGTGCTTGCCGCTGTCCAGGCCTTCACCGGCGGCTTCCACGCCGATCAGCCGGGTGCTGGCGTGGTTGATGTAGGGGTAGAAGATGCCCATGGCGTTGCTGCCGCCGCCCACGCAGGCCACCACCGCGTCGGGCTGCGAGCCTTGGCAGCCGGCTTCCTTGAGCATGTCGGGCATCTGCTTGAGGCACTCTTCCCCGATCACGCTCTGGAAGTCGCGCACCATCATCGGGTAGGGGTGCGGGCCCGCCACGGTGCCGATGATGTAGAAGGTGTTGTCCACGTTGGCCACCCAGTCGCGCATGGCCTCGTTCAGCGCGTCCTTCAGGGTTTTGCTGCCGCTTTCCACCGGCACCACCGTGGCGCCCAGCAGTTTCATGCGGTAAACGTTCGGGCTCTGGCGCTTCACGTCTTCGCTGCCCATGTAGACGATGCACTCCAGGCCATAGCGGGCGCAGATGGTGGCCGTGGCCACGCCGTGCTGCCCGGCGCCGGTCTCGGCAATGATGCGGGTCTTGTCCATGCGCTTGGCCAGCATGGCCTGACCGATCACGTTGTTGATCTTGTGTGCGCCGGTGTGGTTGAGGTCTTCGCGCTTCAGAAAGATCTGCGCACCACCCATCTCGCGGCTCATGCGCTCGGCGTGGTAGACCGGGCTGGGCCGGCCCACGAAGTGCGCCAGTTCCTTGCGGAATTCGGCCAGGAACTCAGGGTCGTGCTGGTAGCGGGCGTAAGCCGCCTTGAGCTCGTTGATCGCATGGGTGAGCGTTTCGCTCACGAAGCTGCCGCCGTAGATGCCGAAATGGCCGCGGGCGTCGGGTTGCTGATAGGAGGTCTGCATGGTGGTGTCGATTCGGGGTTGGCCCGCCCCCCGAGGCGAACACTCAGGAGGGGGAAGACAGCGAGAGGTCGGCCGCACGCACGGCCGCCACGAAAGCCTGTATCTTGTCGGCGCACTTGATGCCCTTGGACACCTCGACGCCGGAACTCACGTCAACGGCCCAGGGCCGAACGAGCCGGATGCCATCGGTCACGTTTGCAGGCGTGAGTCCACCAGACAAAACGAGGCGAGAGCTGGCGTTTAGTCGAGGGTGTGACCAAGGGAAAGCCGTCCAGTCGAAAGATTGACCGCTGCCGCCATAGCCCTCGACGTGGGCGTCGAGAAGCAGGGCTTGAGCGGATGCATAGTCCTGCGCGTATTTTAGGAGATCGAAGCCCTGCCCGGCCGGGCCAGGGGGAACCCGGGCGGCTCGGATGAACGGGCGCCCGCTGGCGAGGCAGTCGGCCGGGGTTTCGTCGCCGTGAAACTGCAGCAGGGCATGCGGCACAGCCGCGGTGGCCCGGGCGATCCACTCGGGGCTGGCGTTGACGAAGAGCAGAACGGGTGTCACGAAGGCGGGCAGCCGAGCGGCCAGCTCGCCGGCGCGCTCGGGCGACACGAAGCGCGGGCTTTTCTCGTACAGCACGAAGCCAATGGCGTCGGCGCCGGCTTGAGCGGCGGCGTCTACGTCTTGCTCGCGGGTCAGCCCGCAGATCTTGATGCGTGTGCGGTGCAGGGTGGGCATGTCAGGGCAGCCAGTCAAACAGCGGGGTGCGCTCCGGCAAGCCCCAGGCGGAATCGTAGATCGGCCCGAGAAAATGCAGGCCGTCAGGAGAGAAGGTGGGGGCGGCGGCGTCGCGGCTGCGCGCGGCCAGCACCTCGGCCATCCAGGCAGGCGGGCGGTTGCCGGTGCCCACGGCGATGAGGCAGCCCATGATGTTGCGGATCATGTGGTGCAGGAACGCGTTGGCCTCGAACTCAAAGCGCCAGTAGGCGCCGCGCCTCGAGATGTCAATGCGGTTCAGGGTCTTCACGGGTGTGTGCGACTGGCAGCCCGATGCCCGAAAGGACGTGAAGTCATGCTCCCCCAGCAGCATTTGCGCGGCTTGCTGCATGGGCTCCATGGCCAGGGGGCGGAACACCCAGCCGACCTGCCCCGAGTCGACGCTGGGGCGCACCGGCGATTCGAGCAGCACATAGGCGTAGCGCCTGGCTTTTGCGCTGGCCCGGGCATGGAAGCTGGATGGCATGGCGCGGGCCCATTGCACCGCAATGTCCGGTGGCAGGAAGGTGTTGGTGCCGCGCACCCAGGCGTTGTCTGGCCGTTGCAGGGGGGTGTCGAAGTGCACCACCTGCATCAGGCCGTGCACCCCTGCATCGGTGCGTCCGGCACACAGCGTGCGCACGGGTTCGGCAGCGGTGAAGCGCGTGAGCGCCATCTCCAACTGGTCTTGAACGGTCTGGCCGCTCGGCTGACTCTGCCAGCCATCGTAAGCCCGGCCATTAAAGCTCACGCCCAGCGCGATGCGTTGCATCGGGCTGGGCGTAGGGGGGGAAGCGGAGTCGTTGGTCAAGTCAGGTGGCGGGGTCAGGACAGATCGGCCAGGAAGGCGGTGGCCTTGGTCTTGAGCGACCCAGTGGCCTCGGCCAGCACCTCTTCGGCCAATGAGCGTGCGCCTTCCAGGTCACCGATGGCGCGGAATTCCTCGGCCAGCGACAGCTTGGTCTCCAGCGGGTTCTCTTCGGTCAGCGCAGGGGACTCGTTGGCACTGGCGGTGCTGTCGGCTGGCGATTCCAGATCCAGGCTGAGGTCGTTCAGGTCGAAGTTGAGGGCTTCTGCCACCGGAGCGGGGGCCGCGTCCGCGGCGTCACCGGCGGCATTCAGGTCAAAGCTGGGCAAGTCCAGGGCGGGCGCCTCGTCAGGTTCCGCGGGCAGCGCGCCCAGGGAAGACGGGCTGGCGGGACTGGTGGCCGGAATGTCGAAATCGAGGTCAAGGCCCAGGTCGTTCATGTCAGGCGATGACGCCGGTGCGGGTGCTTCGGGCACCGGGGGTACCCCGCGCGGCGAGCTGGTCAGGGCGTCGGTCGAGTTGAGATCGTCGAGTCGCGACACAGGACCGCTTTGCACGGGCTCGCTGCCCAATTCGTCCAGCGACAGATCGAGGTCGATGTCCGGCGTGGCCGATGCCGCGGGGCTGAGACCGGCGAGAGAGCTGCCTTCGAACGGCCGGGTGTGAACCATCTCGGGGGCCGCGCCACCGGCTGCCGCGGCCGATTTGGCGGGTGGCCTGCCACCTGGCTGGTACAGCGGGTTGTTGGGGTCGAGGTCCCGGCCCAGTTCGCAGGCCCTATCCCATTCGGGGCCTTGGCCGCTGGTGAGGCCAAAGGCCTCGGCTGCCACCACTTCGAAGGCGCGGGCATCGCGGCGCTTGGCATAAATCTCCAGCAACTTGCCATGGATGGCCACCCGGGTGGGCGAGGTCCGCATGGCTTCCTTAAGGATTTCTTCGGCTTGCAAGTCGCGGCCGTAGGCGAGATAAACGTCGGCCTCGGCCACGGGGTCCACATCGCCCGCCGCGTCGAGCTGGCTGGGCGAATACACCATGGACGAGCCGGTGGCCGTGGCTTCCGCCGTGTCGATGCGCTGGCCACCGCTGGAGCCGAAGAACGAGTCGGGCTGCAGGCGACTTTCCAGGAAGGAGCTGTCCACGCTGCTCGTGGTCTTGCGCTGGCGCATGCGGTAGAGCCCAAGGCCCGCCAGCAACGCGGCCAGAACGCCACCCAGCGGCAGCAAGAGGGGATTTGCCAGCAGGTCGTCCAACAGCGAAGGTTCGCCTTCCGGCACCGGCTGGGGCACGGCGGCGGTGATCTTGGGTGCTGCGGCGGGCTCGGGCGCAGCGGGAGCCGCCGCTGGCGCCGGTTCGCTGGCAGCCGGGGCGGAGGCGGCGGTGGGCTCGGTGGGCAGGGTGGCTTGTGGCGCAGGGGGGGCTGCGGTCGAGGCCTCGGGGGCTGTGCCTGGCGTTGCGGCTGCAGTGGCCGGGGCGGCGGAAGCTGTTGTGGTCGCGGGCGCTGCAGCAGGGTTGGCGGGCGCTGCGGAGGCCGGGCTGGGAGAGGCGGCGCCCAGTTTGCCGAGCTCCTCAATGTTGCGCGCCAGTTCGGCCACGCGTTGTTCGGTGTCCTTGGCCTGGCGCTGCTGGGCGATCTTGTCCTCGGCGGCGGGTTTGCCAGGTGCCGCTTCCTTGGAGAGGGTCAGCTTGTCGGTGGTGGGTGGCGTGGGTCGCTGATCTCGGACTTCCGTCTGCACCCGCCCGGATGTGCTGCGGTCGGCGTTGCCCACGGCCGCGGCGGGGGCTGCGGCGGCCAGGCGGCGTCGGAATTCGTCGAAGTCACGGCTTTGGGCAGCGATGGTCTGGCGTGCTTCGCTGGCGTCGATGGAAGCGGCGTCGCTGGCGCTGGGAATGTCAACGACGGCGCCCGAGCGAAGCCGGTTCACATTGCCGCCCACGAAGGCATTGGGGTTGGCTCGCAACATCGCCACCAGCATCTGGTCAAGCGACACAGAAGCCGGTGCGTGTTTCATGGCAAGTCCGCTTGCGGTGTCACCCGTTTTCACCTTGACTTGCGTGCCCGCAGAAGGGGCCTTGGGCGCCACCGGCATCGCTGCAGGGGGTGTGGCGACGGCGGGAGGCGTGGTCGGGCGCGGGGCCGCTGGCGCCAATGGGGCTGGGGCAGCCGCACGAGGCGCCGCGGGGGTGGGCGCTGGCGCAGCCGACACTGCCGGTGCCACCGGTTGCGGTGCGGGTTTGGTCGCCTTCAGGGCAGGGGGGTCGAACAGCAGGGTGTAATCGCGCACCAGGCGACCGGAGGACCAGTTGGCCTCGACGATCAGGTCGACAAAAGGCTCGTTCACGGGCCGCGCGCCGGTGAGGCGGAGATAGGCGCGGCCATCCGGGCGGCGCTGCAAGGTTACCGACAGGGCGTTGAGCACCGGGTTCACTTCGATGCCCGCTGCCCGGTAAGCCTCGGATGAGGCCAGGGTGACACGCAGGGTAGAGGCCTCGTCGGGCGTGATGTCGGGAATGTCGATTTCCGCCTTCAGGGGCTCACCCAACACCGACTGAACCACCACCCGGCCGAGGGCCAGGGCGTGGGCGTCGAGTGGTTGGCCAAGGCCAATGGTCAGCAGCGCCGCAGCCGCCACGGCGTTCAGCCGGGCAAGCCCTCGGGAACCGGTTTGCGTCAGGGGCAAACCGTCTTGAGCGGCAGGAGAAGGGCGGGTGTTGGCTGGCACTTGGACCTCGACGTGAAAAACCGAAAATTGACCATAGCATCAAGGAATTACGCTGACAAGCTAACAATCCGCTTGAGTTTCAAAGCCTGCCGCCCATCAATTTTCGTGAGGGACATCACGTTGCAGAGGCGCAACGTGATGTCCTATTCGCCCCATCTCTGGGGCTGAAGGCGGGAGGCCGGTCAGGCGCCCAACAGGATGCGCAGCATGCGGCGCAGCGGCTCGGCAGCACCCCACAGCAGCTGGTCGCCAATGGTGAAGGCGCCCAGGTACTCGGGACCCATGGCCATCTTGCGCAGGCGGCCCACCGGAATGGTCATGGTGCCGGTCACCGCCACCGGGGTCAGGTCCTTCAGCGTGGCCTCGCGGGTGTTGGGCACCACCTTCACCCATTGGTTGTCGGCGGCAATCATGGCTTCAATGTCGGCCAGTGGCACGTCCTTCTTGAGCTTGAACGTGAGGGCCTGCGAGTGGCAGCGCATGGCGCCCACCCGAACGCAGAAGCCGTCTACCGGCACGGCGGCGGTACCAAAACCTTCGCCCTGACCGAGGATCTTGTTGGTCTCGGCCATGCCTTTCCACTCTTCGCGGCTCACACCGTTGCCCAGGTCTTTGTCGATCCAGGGAATGAGCGAGCCACCCAGCGGCACGCCGAAGTTGGCGGTTTCGGCTTCGGTGAGCGACCGCTGCTTGGCGATTACCTTGCGGTCGATTTCGAGAATGGCGCTCTTGGGGTCGTCCAGCAGGGCGCGCACCTCGGCATTGAGGGTGCCGTATTGCGTGAGTAGCTCGCGCATGTGCTGTGCGCCACCGCCGGAGGCCGCCTGGTAGGTCTGGGTGCTCATCCACTCGACCAGGCCGGCCTTGTAGAGCGCGCCCACGCCCATGAGCATGCAGCTCACGGTGCAGTTGCCGCCCACCCAGTTGTTGCCGCCCTTGGCCAGTGCGCTCTTGATGACCGGCATGTTCACCGGGTCCAGGATGATGACCGCGTCGTCCTTCATGCGAAGGGTGGAGGCGGCGTCGATCCAGTGGCCGGTCCAGCCAGCGGCGCGCAGCTTGGGGAAGACCTCGGTGGTGTAGTCGCCACCTTGGCAGGTGATGATGATTTCGCAGCGCTTGAGCGCTTCGATGTCGTGCGCGTCTTGCAGCTTGGTTTCGTTCTTCGCCATCGCGGGGGCTTGGCCGCCCGCGTTGGAGGTGGAGAAGAACACGGGTTCGATGAGGTCGAAGTCTTCTTCTTCGACCATGCGGTCCATCAGGACGGAGCCAACCATGCCCCGCCAACCCACAAGCCCAACCAGTTTCGTCGTCATGTCAATGCCCTTTCAAAAAAACAACCTGTTTTTCCCCGGCTCGTCCTGCCGGGTAAGGGCGCGACGAACCGGAGCTGAATCAGCCCTTGGTAATGGTTTTGGTAATCGCCTTCACGACGGCGTCACCCATCTCGCGGGTGCCCACCTTCGTGGTGCCTTCCGACCAGATGTCGGCCGTGCGCAGACCAGACGCGAGCACGCTGGCGACGGCGGATTCGATCCGGTCGGCGGCGGTGGGCTGGTTGAGTGAGAAGCGGAGCATCATGGCAGCGGACAAGATTGTAGCCAGCGGGTTGGCGATGCCCTTG
Source organism: Hydrogenophaga sp. (assembly GCF_041913525.1). Classification (GTDB taxonomy): domain Bacteria; phylum Pseudomonadota; class Gammaproteobacteria; order Burkholderiales; family Burkholderiaceae_C; genus Hydrogenophaga. The sequence goes on from NZ_JAYSFD010000001.1 coordinate 159,218, forward strand.
CCCGCGATGTCCGGTGCGCTGCCGTGGCTGGGCTCGTAGAGGCCCTGGTTCTTCGCGTTCAGCGAGGCCGAGGGCAGCATGCCGATGGAGCCGGTGAGCATGGCAGCCTCGTCGGAGAGGATGTCGCCAAACATGTTGCCGGTGACGACCACGTCAAACTTCTTGGGCGCGCGCACCAGTTGCATGGCGGCGTTGTCCACGTACATGTGCTCGAGCTCGACGTCGGGGTACTCCTTGTGCACCTCGGTGACCACGTCTTTCCAGAACTGGAAGGTTTCCAGCACGTTGGCCTTGTCAACGCTGGTGACCTTCTTGTTGCGCTTGCGCGCGGCCTGGAAGGCCACGTGGGCGATGCGCTCGATCTCCGGGCGCGAGTAGCGCATGGTGTCAAAGGCTTCTTCGGCACCGGGGAAGTGGCCATCGGTGGCCACGCGGCGGCCACGGGGCTGGCCGAAGTAGATGTCGCCGGTCAGCTCGCGGATGATGAGAATGTCCAGCCCGGCGATCAGCTCGGGCTTGAGGCTGGAGGCGTTCACCAGCTCGGGGTAGCAGATGGCCGGGCGGAAGTTGGCGAACAGGCCCATGTGCTTGCGCAGGCCCAGGATGGCTTGTTCCGGGCGCAGGGGGCGGTCGAGCTTGTCGTATTTCCAGTCGCCCACGGCGCCGAACAACACCGCGTCGGCTTCCATCGCCAGTTTCAGGGTGGACTCAGGCAGGGGGTGGCCATGGGCCTCGTAGGCGGCACCGCCCACCGGGGCGGTTTCCATCTCGAACGACAGGTCGAGCACGTTGAGGACCTTGACCGCCTCGGCCACGATTTCGGTGCCGATGCCGTCACCCGGAAGAACTGCGATTTTCATGTGTGTGTTTTGCGATCGAAGGGCTTACTGCCCGACCATGGTGTGGGCGAGCCAAGGCTTGGTGGCCAGGCGCTGTGACTCGTAGGCGGCGATCTTGTCTTTGTGGCGCAAGGTCAGACCGATGTCGTCGAGGCCGTTGAGCAGGCAGTACTTGCGGAAGGGCTGCACGTCAAACGGAATCTCTTCACCCTGCGGTTTCACGATCACCTGGCGCTCGAGGTCGATGGTGAGTTCGTAGCCGGGGAATGCCGCCACTTCGTCAAACAGCCGAGCCACCGTGGCTTCGGGCAGCACGATGGGCAGCAGGCCGTTCTTGAAGCAGTTGTTGAAGAAGATGTCGGCGAAGCTCGGGGCGATCAGGGCGCGGAAGCCGTACTGCTCAATGGCCCAGGGCGCGTGCTCGCGCGAAGAGCCGCAGCCGAAGTTCTGGCGCGCCAGCAACACCGAAGCGCCCTGGTAGCGCGACTGGTTCAGGACGAAGTCCGGGTTGGGCTTGCGCGAGGTCGGGTCTTGGCCGGGCTCGCCGTGGTCCAGGTAGCGCCACTCGTCGAACAGGTTGGGGCCAAAGCCGGTCTTGCGAATCGACTTGAGGAACTGCTTCGGGATGATGGCGTCGGTGTCGACGTTTTCCCGGTCCATGGGGGCCACGAGGCCCTTGTGTACGGTGAAGGCTCTCATTTATTTCTTCTTGGCCGCGTCTTCGAGGACTTGGCCGCCTTTCTGGATGTCCTGGCCAATGCCTTGAACGGTGTTGCAACCCACCAGCGCGAACACGGCGCTCAGGGCGAAGAGGGCAGCGATCTTTCTCATGGAGTCTCCTTTCAGGCGAATTGGCGGATGTCGACGAAATGGCCGTGAATGGCGGCGGCCGCGGCCATGGCGGGTGACACCAGATGGGTGCGCCCACCGTTGCCCTGGCGGCCTTCGAAGTTGCGGTTGCTGGTGGAGGCGCAGCGTTCGCCGGGCTCCAGGCGGTCGGCGTTCATGGCCAGGCACATCGAGCAGCCGGGCTCGCGCCATTCGAAGCCGGCGGCCTTGAAGATCTCGTGCAGGCCTTCGCGCTCGGCCTGTGCCTTCACCAGACCAGAGCCAGGCACCACGAGCGCCAACTTGATGTTCTTGGCCACCTTCTGGCCAAGTTTTTTCACCACGGCGGCGGCTTCGCGCATGTCTTCGATGCGGCTGTTGGTGCACGAGCCGATGAACACCTTGTCGACGAAGATGTCGTTCAGCGGCTTGCCGGGCTCCAGCGCCATGTAGGTGAGGGCGCGCTCGATGGCACCGCGCTTGACCGCGTCTTTTTCCTTGTCGGGGTCGGGCACGGTGGCATCAATGCCCAGCACCATCTCGGGTGAGGTGCCCCAGGTGACTTGCGGCACGATCTGCGAGGCGTCGAGTTCGACCACGGCGTCGAATTTGGCGCCCGGATCGGAGTGCAAGGTCTTCCAGTAGGCGACGGCCTGGTCCCATTCGACGCCCGTGGGGGCCAGCGGGCGGCCTTTGACGTACTCGATGGTCTTGTCGTCCACGGCCACCAGGCCCGCGCGGGCGCCGGCCTCAATGGCCATGTTGCACACCGTCATGCGGCCTTCCATGCTCAGGGCGCGAATGGCCGAGCCGGCGAATTCGATGGTGTAGCCCGTGCCGCCTGCCGTGCCGATCTTGCCGATGATGGCGAGCACGATGTCTTTGGCGGTGCAGCCTTTTTGCAGATCGCCGTCCACCTTGATCAGGAGGTTCTTGGCCTTCTTGGCCAGCAGGGTTTGCGTGGCCAACACGTGCTCGACCTCGCTGGTGCCGATGCCGTGTGCCAGGGCGCCAAATGCGCCATGCGTGCTGGTGTGCGAGTCGCCGCAGACCACGGTCATGCCGGGCAGGGTGGCGCCGTTCTCCGGGCCGATGACGTGCACGATGCCCTGTCGCTGCGACATGAAGGGGAAGAAGGCGGCGGCGCCGAATTCCTTGATGTTGGCGTCGAGCGTGACGATCTGCTCTTTGCTGATCGGATCAGCAATACCGTCGTAGCCGCGCTCCCAGCCGGTGGTGGGGGTGTTGTGGTCGGCCGTGGCCACCACCGAGCTCACCCGCCACACCTTGCGGCCGGCCTGGCGTAGGCCCTCGAACGCCTGGGGGCTGGTGACTTCGTGCACCAAGTGGCGGTCGATGTAGAGAACGGCGGTGCCGTCTTCTTCGGTGTGGACGACGTGTTCGTCCCAGATCTTGTCGTAGAGCGTGCGTGCCATATCGATTCGGTGGGGTCGATCGGGGTGACCGGGCGACGATTTTACGGGGTCTCAAGTGAAGACGCCCGCCGCACCCGAGGGTGTGGCGGGCGTCCCGACCGGGCGAGGCCCGGTGTGAGCGAGGCCGCTTACTTCTTCAGCGAAGCGGGCACGTCGCGACGCGGCGAGCCGGTGAACAGCTGGCGCGGACGGCCGATCTTGTACTCGGGGTCGCTGATCATTTCGTTGAGCTGGGCGATCCAGCCCACGGTGCGGGCCAGGGCGAAGATGCCGGTGAACAGGTTCACCGGGATGCCGATGGCGCGCTGCACGATGCCGGAGTAGAAGTCCACGTTCGGGTAGAGCTTGCGCTGCACGAAGTAGTCGTCTTCCAGGGCGATCTTTTCCAGGGCCATGGCCAGCTTGAACAGGGGGTCGTTTTCCAGGCCCAGTTCCAGCAGCACTTCCTTGCAGGTTTCCTGCATCAGCTTGGCGCGCGGGTCGTAGTTCTTGTAGACGCGGTGGCCAAAACCCATCAGGCGAACGCCCGAGTTCTTGTCCTTGACCTGGTTCATGAACTCGCCCACCTTGGCCACGCCGCCGCTGGCTTGGATTTCCTCCAGCATGTTCAGGCAGGCTTCGTTGGCGCCACCGTGGGCCGGGCCCCACAGGCAGGCCACACCAGCGGCGATGGCGGCGAAGGGGTTGGTGCCCGACGAGCCGCACAGACGCACGGTGGAGGTGGAGGCGTTCTGCTCGTGGTCGGCGTGCAGGATGAAGATGCGGTCCATCGCGCGCTCGATGACCGGATTGACCTTGTACTCCTCGCAGGGGGTGCCGAACATCATGCGCAGGAAGTTGCCGGCGTAGCTCAGGTCGTTCTGCGGGTACATGTAGGGCTGGCCAATGCCGTACTTGTAGGCCATGGCCACGAGCGTGGGCATCTTGGCGATCAGGCGGATCGCGGCAATGCGGCGGTGCTCGGGGTTATTGATGTCGGTGCTGTCGTGGTAGAAGGCCGACAGGGCGCCCACCAGGCCAGTCAGCACGGCCATGGGGTGGGCATCGCGGCGGAAGCCGCGCAGGAAGAACTGCATCTGCTCGTTGACCATGGTGTGGTTGGTCACGAGCTTGTGGAAGTCATTGCGCTCTTGCTCCTGGGGCAGCTCACCGTTGAGCAGCAGGAAGCAGGTGTCGAGGAAGTCGCAGTGGGTGGCCAGCTGCTCAATGGGGTAGCCGCGGTACAGCAGCTCGCCCTTGTCGCCGTCGATGTAGGTGATGGCGGACTGGCAGGAAGCGGTCGACAGGAAACCCGGGTCGTAGGTGAACATGCCGGTCTGGGCGTACAGCTTGCGGATGTCGATCACCTCAGGACCGATGTTGCCGGCATACACCGGCAGGTCCACGCTGGGGCTGCCGTTGGAGAACGACAGGGTGGCTTTGTAGTCGACGGGTTTCATGCGTTTTCCTTCTGATGGGCGAACTTAGGCGGTTGGGCGGGCCGCGCGCAAGAGGCTCAAGACCGAGACGACATCCGGGTCGGCAAGCTCAGCTTGGGGCGTTTTGCGTCCGAGCAGCAAATCGAGCAGATCGTTGTCGGACAGGTCCATCAACCGACCCAACGCCTCGGCCTGGCGCACGGTCAGGCTGTTGGCGTGGTGGTCGAAGAATCGCTCGATGAACAGATCGTTCTCGAGCAGGCCGCGGCGACACCGCCAGCGCAGCTTGCTCAGGGCGCGCTCGTCCAGGGGGACGTCCAGGTCGGGGGTGGTGTGGCTCATGGCGTGTGGGGGCGTGCGTCAGACCGAGCGCAAGACCATCATTTCCTTGATCTTGCCGATGGCCTTGGTGGGGTTCAGACCCTTGGGGCAGACATCGACGCAGTTCATGATGGTGTGGCAGCGGAACAGGCGGTACGGGTCTTCGAGGTTGTCCAGGCGCTCACCAGTGGCCTGGTCGCGGCTGTCAGCGATGAAGCGGTAGGCCTGCAGCAGACCGGCGGGGCCGACGAACTTGTCGGGGTTCCACCAGAAGCTGGGGCAGCTGGTCGAGCAGCTGGCGCACAGGATGCACTCGTACAGGCCGTTGAGCTCTTCGCGCTCTTCGGGCGACTGCAGGCGCTCCTTCTCGGGGGCGATCTCTTCGTTGATGAGGTAGGGCTTGATGCTGTGGTACTGCTTGAAGAACAGCGTCATGTCCACGATCAGGTCGCGCACCACCGGCAGGCCGGGCAGCGGCTTCAACACGATGTCGCCCTTGAGCGTGTTCATGTTGGTCAGGCAGGCCAGACCGTTCTTGCCGTTGATGTTCATCGCGTCCGAACCGCACACGCCTTCGCGGCAGGAGCGGCGGAAAGAGATGGACGGGTCCACCTTCTTGAGCTTCATCAGCGCGTCGAGCAGCATGCGCTCGTTGCCGTCGAGCTCCACCTCGATGCTCTGCATGTAAGGCTTGGCGTCCTTCTCGGGGTCGTAGCGGTAGATCTTGAAAGTGCGTTTTGCCATGTTCTTGACTCCAGTGCGTGGGGCGCTCAGAAGGTACGGACCTTGGGCGGAACCGATTCCACCGTCAGCGGCTTGAGGTTCACCGGCTTGTAGGTGAGGCTGTTGTCGGCGCTGTGCCACAGGGTGTGCTTCATCCACTCGGCGTCGTTGCGGCCCAGCGGGAACTGCGCGTCGTCAGCGGGACGCTCGTAGTCGTTCACGGTGTGGGCGCCACGGCATTCCTTGCGGGCGGCGGCCGAGGTCATGGTGGCCTGTGCGGCTTCGATCAGGTTCTCGACTTCCAGCGCCTCGATGCGGGCGGTGTTGAAGACCTTGGACTTGTCCTGCAGGCCGATGCTGTTCACGCGGGCACGCAGGGCGTTGATCTTCTGGACACCTTCGTCCATGCTGGCCTGGGTGCGGAACACGCCGGCGTGCTGCTGCATGGCCGAGCGGATGTCGTTGGCCACGTCTTGTGCGTACTCGCCGCTGGTGGCGCTGTCCAGGCGGGCCAGGCGGGCCAGGGTCTGGTCGGCACCGTTGGCGGGCACGGGCTTGTGGGTCTTGTTCTTGTCGTTGTACTGGACGATGTGGTTGCCGGCAGCCTTGCCGAACACCAGCAGGTCGAGCAGCGAGTTGGTGCCCAGGCGGTTGGCGCCGTGCACCGACACGCAGGAGCACTCGCCCACCGCGTACAGACCGTTGACCACCTTCTGGCCGCCGTTGCCGTCAGGGGTGACGACCTGGCCGTTGATGTTGGTGGGAATGCCACCCATCTGGTAGTGGATGGTGGGCACCACGGGAATGGGCTCGCGGGTGATGTCGACGTTGGCGAAGTTCACGCCGATTTCGTACACCGAGGGCAGGCGCTTGTGGATGGTCTCGGCGCCCAGGTGGTCGAGCTTGAGCAGCACGTAATCCTTGTTGGGACCGCAGCCACGGCCTTCCTTGATTTCCTGGTCCATGCAACGCGAGACGAAGTCACGCGGGGCCAGGTCTTTCAGGGTGGGCGCGTAGCGCTCCATGAAGCGCTCGCCTTCGCTGTTGAGCAGGATGGCGCCCTCGCCGCGGCAGCCTTCGGTCAGCAGCACGCCCGCGCCGGCCACGCCGGTGGGGTGGAACTGCCAGAACTCCATGTCTTGCAGCGGGATGCCGGCGCGAGCGGCCATGCCCAGGCCGTCACCGGTGTTGATGAAGGCGTTGGTGGAGGCCGCGAAGATGCGACCGGCGCCGCCGGTGGCCAGCAGCGTGGTCTTGGCTTCCAGCACGTACACGTCGCCGGTTTCCATTTCCAGGGCGGTCACGCCCACCACGTCGCCATCGGCGTCGCGGATCAGGTCAAGGGCCATCCACTCCACGAAGAAGGTGGTGCGGGCTGCCACGTTCTGCTGGTACAGGGTGTGCAGCATGGCGTGGCCGGTGCGGTCGGCCGCGGCGCAGGCGCGCTGCACGGGCTTCTCGCCGTAATTGGCGGTGTGGCCGCCGAAGGGGCGCTGGTAGATGGTGCCGTCGGGGTTGCGGTCGAACGGCATGCCGAAGTGTTCCAGCTCGTACACCACATTGGGTGCCTCGCGGCACATGAACTCGATGGCGTCCTGGTCGCCCAGCCAGTCAGAGCCCTTGATGGTGTCGTAGAAGTGGTAGTGCCAGTTGTCCTCGCTCATGTTGCCCAGCGAAGCGCCGATGCCACCTTGCGCGGCCACGGTGTGCGAACGGGTGGGGAACACCTTGGAGAGCACGGCCACTTTCAGGCCGGCGCGCGCCAGTTGCAGCGAGGCGCGCATGCCAGAGCCACCGGCTCCGACGATGACGACGTCGAACTGGCGCTTGGGGAGATTTGCGGTTGCGGTCATGGCTTCAGAGCCTCCAGAGAACTTGAACGGCCCAGCCCAGGCAGGACAGGAGCCAGACGATGGTGAACACGTGCAGGGCCAGGCGCAGGCCGGCGGGCTTGACGTAGTCCATCCAGATGTCGCGAATGCCGACCCACACGTGGTAGGCCAGGGCCAGGAACACGGCGAAGGTCAGGGCCTTCATCCACTGAGGGGCGAACACGCCGGCCCAGCCCTCGTAGCCCAGAGGGCCACTGACCAGCAGCACCTTGGCCAGCAGGATCAGGGTGAAGATGACCATCAGGGCGGCGGTGATGCGCTGGGCCAGCCAGTCGCGCAGGCCGTAGTGGGCGCCGGTGACGACGCGCTTGGATCCGTAGTTGACAGACATGAGAGAGGTCCTTGAAGAGACAGGCGATCAGTACAGACCGAAGAGCTTGGCGCCCAGCACCACGGTCAGGCCAATGCTCAGCACCAGGGTGACGATGGCGGAGGAGCGGCCAAACTGCTTGGACACCGAGTGGGTGGCGTCCATGTAGAGGTGGCGCACGCCAGCGATCAGGTGGTGCAGGTAGGCCCAGATGATGGACAGCACGACCAGCTTGAACAGCCAGCCTGGCACGAAACCCACGCCCACCTGGAAGGCCGACGTGAAGCGCTCGTAGGAAATTTCCGAGGACACCGAAGTGTCAAACAGCCAGACGATCAGCGGCAGCAGCAGGAACATCAGGCCACCGCTGGCGCGGTGCAGGATCGAGACCCACGCCGCCGCGGCCATGCGGTAGGTGGTGAGGTCTTTGAAGGCGTTGATGTTGCGGAACTCGGGCCGCTTTCGGGTCAACTCGGTCATGGTGGGGCTTTCTGTCGGAGGGGGCTCCGATGAGGGCTGGGGGGGAAAGGTATGTAACCGACTGGTAACTCGCAGCCAGCGGTCGCAAATTCTATTGCAACGCAACATGTCTCCGGGGGGACATTCGAGCAGGCTTCGGGGTCATCGGTGGGGAGTGGGGGGGCTATCAGCTCAATTCGTTTCGGTAATGGCGGGTATCGGTGCGGTACAGGCCGCGGCGGAGTTCCATGGGCACGTCGTTGTAAGTGAAGGCCAGGCGCTCCACGCTCAGCAGCGGTTCGCCAGGGGGCAGGGCCAGCCGCTCAGCGGCCTCGCGGTCTGCGGCGACAGCCTTGATCTTTTCGGTGGCGCGCACCATGCGCACGCCAAACTGGGTCTCGAAGAGGGCATACATCGGGCCTTTGTCGCTGGAGAGCGTCTCCAGCGTCAGGCCTTTGAAGGGGGTGCCGGGCAGCCAGATCTCTTCCAGGATGGCGGGTTGGCCGCCAAACGACAGCACGCGCCGCACCTGCAGCACTGCGTCGCCTGTCTTGAGGTTGAGCAGGCGCGCCACCTCGGCTGGTGCGCGCAGGCGGCGGCACTCAATGATGCGTCGCTCGGCCGGGCCCTGGCTGTCCAGGCTGCCGGCGTCGGGCAGCAGGCGCAGGAAGCGGTATTGGATGTGCTGCTCGGCGTGGGTGGCCACGAAAGTGCCTTTGCCCTGGCGGCGCACGAGCAGGTTGTCTGTGGCCAGTTCGTCAATGGCTTTGCGCACTGTGCCCTGGCTCACCTTGTAGCGTCCGGCGAGTTCCAGTTCGCTGGGGATCATGTCGCCCGGCTTCCATTCGCCGTCTTGCAAGCTGCGCAGTATTAACGATTTGATCTGCTGGTACAGCGGGCTGAAGGCTGGCGTGGGCGTGGCGCTTGCGATCGCTCCGTCACCGCCCGGGCGGTTGTCGGCGCCGGACTGGTCTGGGGTGAGGGGCGATGAAGAGGGCATGGGGATTGGGGCCGCTGCGTCGTGGCGGAGGCGAGTCAATCATATCTTATATAAGACATAAGACAAATTGACGCTCTAGGGTTTGCGCGGGTACACTCATGCCCCGATTCCATCCCGGGCTCAACTCCCCGCGCCCGGGGTCTCGGCCGCTTCTGGCCCAGTCTTTCCCTCTCACTTGGAGTTCTTACCATGAACAAGAAGCCCGTTCGCGTCGCCGTCACCGGCGCCGCTGGCCAGATCGGCTACGCCCTGCTGTTCCGCATTGCCTCTGGCGAAATGCTGGGCAAAGACCAGCCTGTGATTCTTCAGCTGCTGGAGATCCCGGACGAGAAGGCCCAGAACGCGCTCAAGGGCGTGATCATGGAACTCGAAGACTGCGCCTTCCCGCTGCTGGCCGGCATTGAGGCGCACTCTGACCCGATGCAAGCCTTCAAGGACACCGACTACGCCCTGCTGGTTGGCGCCCGTCCCCGTGGCCCTGGCATGGAGCGCGCCGACCTGCTGGCCGCCAATGCCGCCATCTTCACCGTGCAGGGCAAGGCCCTGAACGCCGTGGCCTCGCGCAACGTGAAGGTGCTGGTGGTCGGCAACCCCGCCAACACCAACGCCTACATCGCCATGAAGTCGGCCCCCGATCTGCCGGCCAAGAACTTCACCGCCATGCTGCGCCTGGACCACAACCGTGCCGCCTCGCAGATCGCCGCCAAGATCGGCGTTGCCGTGGGCGACATCGAGAAGCTGGCCGTGTGGGGCAACCACTCGCCCACCATGTACGCCGACTACCGCTTCGCCACCGTGGACGGCAAGTCGGTGAAGGACGCCATCAACGACCAGGTGTGGAACGCTGAGGTGTTCCTGCCCACCGTGGGCAAGCGTGGCGCCGCCATCATCGCTGCACGTGGCCTGTCGTCCGCCGCCTCGGCCGCCAACGCCGCCATTGACCACATGCGCGACTGGGCCCTGGGCTCCAAGGGCGAGTGGGTCACCATGGGCGTGCCCTCCAATGGCGAATACGGCATTCCCGCCGGCATCGTGTTCGGCTTCCCGGTGACCACCGAGAACGGCGAGTACAAGATCGTCGAAGGCCTGGAGATCGATGCTTTCTCGCAAGAATGCATCAACAAGACCCTGGCCGAGCTGCAAGGCGAGCAGGACGGCGTGAAGCACCTGCTGTAACCGCTTGGTAACTCCCGTGCCTGCCAACCCCGCCGCCATCTTGCTGGGTGCCCAGGCCGGCGCGTTTTCGCTGCCGGTCTGTGACCACTACAGCGGGGTGGAGGCGCGCATGCGCAAGAGCCTGGCGCTGCAGGCCGAACTCACGCAAGAGTTCGGCGCTTGCGTCTTTGACGTGACGCTCGATTGCGAAGACGGTGCCCCGGTGGGGGGCGAGGCCGAGCACGCCGCGCTGGTGACGGAGTTGGCCCTGGCGGCTGACCCGAAGGCCCGCGTGGCCGTGCGCGTGCACGCCGTCGATCACCCCGCCTTTGACGCCGACGTGGCCCACATCGTGGGCCGCGCTGGCCAGCGCCTGTGCCACGTGATGGTGCCCAAGGTGGAGCGGGTGGAGGACGTGCAGCGCGCCGCCGATGCCCTGGACGCCGCTGGCGCCACCGGTCTCATGCTGCACGCGCTGATCGAGTCGCCGGCGGCGGTGCACCGCGCTTTTGACATCGCGGCGCATCCCCGGGTGCAAAGCCTGAGCTTTGGCCTGATGGATTTTGTGTCTGCCCACGGCGGGGCCATTCCCGCCAGCGCCATGAGCGTGCAGGGGCAGTTCACCCACCCCTTGGTGCTGCGCGCCAAGATGGACATGGCCAGTGCCTGCCATGCCCATGGCAAGGTGCCCGCGCATTGCGTCATCACCGAGTTCAAGAACCCCGATGCCCTGCAGGTGGCGGTTCGCCGGGCCGCTGGCGAGCTGGGCTACACCCGCGTCTGGAGCATTCACCCCGATCAGATCCGGCCCATTCTGGCCGCCATGGCACCCGCCACCGATGAGGTGGACGAGGCCGCTGAGCTGATCGAACGCGCCGCCGCTGCCCAGTGGGCGCCGGTGCAATTTGGCGGTCGCCTGCACGACCGCGCGAGCTACCGCTATTACTGGCAGGTGCTGGACCGTGCCCACCGCACGGGCCGCCCGCTGCCGTCACAGATTCTGGCCCTTGTGGCCCCGACCTGATCTGATTACCACCCCTCCCACGGAGATCGCCATGTCCAACTTCCTGTCCGAATATCGCGCCCACGCCGCCGAACGCGCCGCGCTGGGCATTCCGCCGCTGCCGCTGGACGCCAAGCAGGTCGACGCCCTGATCGACCTCATCAAGAACCCGCCCGCTGGCGAGGACGCTTTCCTGCTGGACTTGCTCACCCACCGCGTGCCGCCCGGCGTGGACGACGCGGCCAAGGTCAAGGCCAGCTTCCTGGCGGCCGTGGCCCACGGTGACGTGAAGGTGGGCCTGATCTCCAAGGCCAAGGCCACCGAGCTGCTGGGCACCATGGTGGGTGGCTACAACGTGCACCCGCTGATCGAGCTGCTGGACGACGCCGAAGTGGCGGGTGTGGCCGCCGAGGGCCTGAAGAAGACCCTGCTGATGTTCGACTACTTCAACGACGTGGCCGAGAAGGCCAAGGCCGGCAATGCCAAGGCCCGTGAAGTGCTGCAGTCGTGGGGCGACGCTGAGTGGTTCACCAGCCGCCCCGAGGTCGAGAAGAAGATCACCGTCACCGTGTTCAAGGTGCCCGGCGAGACCAACACCGACGACCTTTCGCCCGCGCCCGACGCCTGGAGCCGCCCGGACATCCCGCTGCACTACCTGGCGATGCTGAAGAACACCCGCCCTGACGCGGCCTTCAAGCCCGAGGAAGACGGCAAGCGTGGCCCGATCCAGTTCATTGAAGACCTGAAGAAGAAGGGCCACCTGGTGGCCTACGTGGGCGACGTGGTGGGCACCGGCTCCAGCCGCAAGTCGGCCACCAACTCGGTGATCTGGGCCACCGGCCAAGACATCCCCTTCGTGCCGAACAAGCGCTTTGGCGGCGTCACCCTGGGCGGCAAGATCGCCCCCATCTTCTTCAACACGCAGGAAGACTCGGGGTCGCTGCCGATTGAGGTGGACGTGTCCAAGCTGGAAATGGGTGACGTCATCGACGTGCTGCCCTACGACGGCAAGATCGTCAAGAACGGCGAGACCGTGGCCGAGTTCAAGCTCAAGAGCGACGTGCTGTTCGACGAAGTGCGCGCCGGCGGCCGCATCAACCTGATCATCGGTCGCTCGCTCACCGCCAAGGCGCGCGAAGCCCTGGGCCTGCCCGCTTCCACCGTGTTCCGCCTGCCCCAGGCGCCTGCCGCCACCAAGGCCGGCTTCACCCTGGCCCAGAAGATGGTGGGCCGCGCCTGTGGCCTGCCCGAAGGTCAGGGCATCCGCCCGGGCACCTACTGCGAGCCCAAGATGACCACCGTGGGTTCGCAGGACACCACTGGCCCCATGACCCGCGACGAGCTGAAGGACCTGGCTTGCCTGGGCTTCTCGGCCGATCTGGTGATGCAGTCCTTCTGCCACACCGCCGCTTACCCGAAGCCGGTGGACGCGAAGATGCACCGCGAGCTGCCCGCCTTCATCAGCAACCGTGGCGGCGTGGCCCTGCGCCCGGGCGACGGCGTGATCCACAGCTGGCTCAACCGCCTGCTGCTGCCCGACACCGTGGGCACCGGCGGTGACTCGCACACCCGCTTCCCCATTGGCATTTCCTTCCCGGCCGGCTCTGGCCTGGTGGCTTTCGGCGCCGCCACCGGCGTGATGCCACTGGACATGCCCGAGTCGGTGCTGGTGCGCTTCAAGGGCAAGCTGCAGCCCGGCGTGACCCTGCGCGACCTGGTGCACGCCATTCCGCTGTACGCCATCAAGGCCGGTCTGCTGACCGTGGCCAAGGCCGGCAAGAAGAACATCTTCTCGGGCCGCATCCTGGAAATCGAAGGCCTGCCTGACCTGAAGGTGGAGCAGGCTTTCGAGCTGTCTGACGCCTCGGCTGAGCGCTCCGCCGCCGGCTGCACGATCAAGCTCGACAAAGAGCCGGTCATTGAGTACCTCAAGAGCAACGTGGTGCTCATGAAGAACATGATCGCCGACGGCTATGCCGACGCGAAGACCCTGCAGCGCCGCATCGAGAAGGTGGAAGCCTGGCTGGCCAAGCCCGAGCTGCTGGAGGCCGACAAGGACGCCGAGTACGCCGCCGTGATCGAGATCGACATGAACGAGATCAAGGAGCCCATCGTCTGCTGCCCCAACGACCCGGACGACGCCAAGTTCATGTCGGAAGTGGCCGGCACCAAGATCGATGAGGCCTTCATCGGTTCGTGCATGACCAACATCGGTCACTTCCGTGCCGCGGCCAAGCTGCTGGGCGGCGCGCGCGACATCCCGGTGAAGCTGTGGGTGGCCCCGCCGACCAAGATGGACCAGAGCGAGCTGATGAAGGAAGGCCACTACGCCGCCTTCGGCACCGCCGGTGCGCGCACCGAAATGCCGGGCTGCTCGCTGTGCATGGGTAACCAGGCGCAGGTGAAGGAAGGCGCAACGGTGATGTCCACCTCCACCCGCAACTTCCCCAACCGCCTGGGTAAGAACACCAACGTGTTCCTGGGGTCGGCTGAACTGGCCGCCATTTGCTCCAAGCTGGGCAAGATCCCCACCGTGGCCGAGTACCAGGAGGCCATGGGCATCATCAACCAGGATGCCGCCAGCGTGTACAAGTACATGAACTTCGACCAGATCGAGGAATACGCCGAGACCGCCAAGACCGTGAAGGCCTGAGCACTCGCCACCTGAAGAAAAACCCCCGGCACCGCGAGGTGCCGGGGGTTTTTTGTCAAGGTGGCCTAGCTTGGCGCACGCCGGGCTCGATGTGGTGCGCGCTCAGTTGTCAGCGTGGTTTGAGGCTTCGTTGTCGTAAGGTGAGCCCAGAGCCTTTCCGATTTCCGTCAAATCGAAGACCACATCACCCGCGTCCGCGATCATCTCGCCGGCTGACTGGTGTGCACTCTCACTTTCGCTGGATGTGCCATCGTCTTCCCTGGCGCGACTGCCGTGCTCATTGTTCTGGGTATTGGCAGAACCCCCATCCAAGTTGCTTCGACTCTCCTCGTCTTGTGCATTCAGTGGGCTGCTTGAACTGAGCTCGTCATCATCTGATGGAGCCGCGTGGTTCTGTGTGGCATCGGTTTCTGGCACATGGCCCGCGTGAGCACATCCCCAAAGCATCTGGGTGGCAGAAGCTATGCGCAAACCAAGGCCAGGAACCGCGGACAAGGCAACCAGTTCAGTGGCGTTGCTCACGATGGTACGTGCGCACCAGGCTCCGATCAGGACGAAGCCGTGCAGTGCGAAGTCCACATGCTCCATCAACGCGGCTGGCGGAGATGGCGTGGTCATGGCAGGGTAGTCGGCTGTCTGATTGACCACTGTCGTGGGGGCCAGCGGGTGCAGCGTGTTGGCTACCTCGTTCAGGTAGTACAGATAGGTGGCCACGGCAGCGGTGTTGGCGATTGACTTGGCCAGTGCCCGACGCAGTTTGGCACCACCCCCCAGCCAGGGCGTCTTGGGGTCGGCAGGCCCGCAGAACAGAGCCTTCCCAGTGGCGATGATTGCCTGGCTGGTGGCGCCGATGCGCTCATTGGTTTCGCATTTCAGCAGTTCCTTGGCAAATTCGTCCAACTTCGAGTCGATTGACTGGATCGCCCTTTGTGCCTCTGCTTGGATGGCCCTGCGCTGTCCGATGACGGCCTCATTGGTCTCGTCGGAAGTGAACAGATCGAGGAATTTTTGGCTGCAGTGCTCAATGCGGGCCCGCTCATGCTGCAGAGCCTTGATGGTTTCGGTCAGAAGCCCCTGTCGGGCCACGCGCTCCGCGTTGTGGTTGCTGCCGGTGATGAACGCCGCGCGCTGGAGATGTTGGCGCATCCAGTTCTGTAGCGCGCCCGTGAACGAAGCTCCCAGCAATCCACACACCAGGGTAGAGCCGAAATCGACCCCCCGGCTCAGGCGGGTGTCCACCATCCTGCGCAAGACGGGCTGTAGCGCGCCGGTGCCTGTGTAGGCCACGGCGAAGGCAAGGAAGGCCAGCTCATCGCAGACCAGAGACCGCCACCACGCGCCAAAGAGAGCGATGGTTTGTGATCTATTGGGATCGGGACCCAGACGAGCATCCAGACTCCTCTGAATATGGGTCACGGCTTCCTGCATGGCATGCCTGGCCTTGGCTCGTCCTCGTGTGCGGCCGCCGACCGTGTACAGCGCGTAGTCGCTCATGGCGCTGATGAGATTTGCCCACAGTGCGCCGTCGGGGGATTGATAGGTGGCGAACGTGGACCGCAGGCCGCCTCCGACGGCTTCGCCTAGCGTCGCGTGAAGCACTCCTGCCAGCGGCGCAAATGCCCACCGCGCTTGCTCGCCAACTTGCACGAATGCTAGGGTCAGAGCCTTGGCAGCGAAGAACGACACGAGGTAACCCGCGCTCCCACCTGCCAGCGCGCCGCGCCAGAAGCTGGCAGTGGCCGGCGGGTGTGCTTTGATCGCCTGGGCTTGGTGCTCGTGGCTATTCAGCAAATGGGCTGCAGTCTGCTGCATCTCCTGAACGGCCTGGCAGAAGGCCTTTTTCAGCTGAATGGCCGTGTTCTCGGCCTCGTTTGTTCGATCGGTCAGTTCTGGCTGTCCGGCATGCCGTCGTCGGCTTGGTGACTTCAGGTAGGCATTCCACTCGATGGCCTGGAAGTTGATTCGGGCCGCCAAGTGATCGGTGTAAGAGTCGGCTTCTTCGTCGGTCCGGCGTTGACGTTTCGCTGGATTGCCTTGGATTTCGATGTCCATCATGAATTTCTCGCTTCAGTTGCCCTGCAGTTCCTCCTCCAACTCCGTGGCCAGTCTTGCCACCTGACCGTCGAGCATGCCGTCTCGCCAAGCCAGCGCCTGCTGCGCCATGGTGCTCATGAGCCTGGCCAGCCATTCGGGTGGGGTGTCGGTGCCCACTTCGGCACTGGAGCAGAACAGCACCTCATCCAGTTTCGGGTCGTAGCCGAACCGAACACCTGTCAGGTGGAGAGTCATCGTTTGCAGGTACAGCAGCTGCTCGTAGACCTGCGTGCGATGTGCATCGGCTGGTTGTCCCAGATGACAGACCACCGACAACACCGACTGCGGTTCATCGAACAGCAGATCCAAAGTCACGCCGTTGAGGGTGAAGCTGTCGCCCTTAACAGCTGTCACGGCGATTGATGCGGTATTGAGGGAGGCAATGGCAGCGGCGCACAGGGCCTGGTACTGGTCAAAATTCATGGTGCTTCTTTGGGGTGGATCGATGTTGATGGCCCGGGGTGGTTTGCGTTCCGGTGGATCAAGGCTCAAAGCTCTGGGCGTTCTGGCATGGCGGTTTCCACTAACTGAGGGTTCTGATCGACAAGTGCCTTGAGTTCGCAGAGCGCTTGGTCGGACAGGCAGGGCTTGTGGCACTTGTAGTACTTGGCCCAACGCATTTGTGTGCGTGGTGCGTTCCCCATGAGCCACTCCCACCAACCAGCTGGAGACTGGTGGGCATCCTCTGCCCGGGATCGCCGGATCAGTTCGCCGAGATCCACCAGCCGGAAGGCGCTCTGGTGAAGCTCGGGTTTGTTTCCAGTCTGATGGGCCCAGGTCCGACCGATCTGGATCAGCTCTTCACTTGTGAGGTCGCCTACTGAGCGGCCCCGGCCCTCGTTGCGCAGCCACTCGCGCAAGTGGTCCATCACGGGGTTGTTTTGCAGGTCGTTGCCATCGAGCAGCAGGCCCAGGTCACGCTCCCGGTGTCTGAAACTGGTGAGCAGCACGACGCAGTGTTGTCGCAGGTAGACGTCGGCTCCCTGATCGGCAGCCAAGGCTCTGAAAAGCGTGAGCACCAAGGGGCCGCATTCGGCGTTGACTTTCAGGAGAGCCCCCGCGCTTTCGATGGGCCACTGGCAGGAGCTCTCGTTCGGTGATTCCAAGGCGAGTCGCGAGGCAAAACCTCCGCCCACCAGGATGTTGGTCAATGCCCATTGCATCCATCGAGAATTGGCCTCACAGTCACCGCGCAACTGGAACCTGAAGGCCGACATCGCCGCGCATCCCAATGGGGTGCTCTGGATAAGACGAAGCACCTCGAGGCTAACGAACTGGCGGGTGTGAGGGGCGGGAAGCGAGGCCCATGGGCAAAGGCGACGCGTTTGTGCCAAGGTCTTAGGGATCATGAAGGCGTCCGATGTGTCAGGATCAAAACGCCACTTTGGGCTGTTGCCTTTGCCCCGCCTATCGGGTTGAAACCGTGAGTGCGCTGAGGGTCATTTGTCCGCGCCAGAATGGGTCGCCTCCACTTTGCACTGAGGATCCAAGCCATGTCTCAATCGACACGTCGCGCCCATTCCTTCGCCCATGTGATCCGGGCACTGCCCTTGCCTGGCACGGGCCAGGCACAGCTGTTCTCGCTGCCCGAACTGGCGCGCGAGTTCCCCTCGGTGAACCGCCTGCCGCAGTCCTTGCGCATCGTGCTGGAGAGCGTGCTGCGCCATTGCGATGGCGAGCGCGTCACGCCCGATCACGTGACGCAACTGGCGTGCTGGCAGCCCAACGCCGTGCGCACCGACGAGATTCCCTTCACCGTGGCGCGCGTGGTGCTGCAAGACTTCACCGGCGTGCCGCTGCTGGCCGACCTGGCCGCCATGCGCAGCACCGCG
The DNA here is from genome assembly GCF_041913525.1 of Hydrogenophaga sp. GTDB lineage: Bacteria > Pseudomonadota > Gammaproteobacteria > Burkholderiales > Burkholderiaceae_C > Hydrogenophaga. Next base: position 177,181 of record NZ_JAYSFD010000001.1, read on the forward strand.
CAAGCGCTGGGCCGCGACCCCCAGCGCGTGGAGCCGCTGGTGCCGGTGGACCTGGTGGTGGACCACTCGGTCACGGTGGACCACTACGGCACGCCCGATGCGCTTGACCTGAACATGCGGCTGGAATTCCACCGCAACCGCGAGCGTTACCAGTTCATGAAATGGGGCATGCAGGCCTTTGACACCTTCGGCGTGGTGCCGCCGGGCGTGGGCATCGTGCACCAGGTGAACCTGGAGCACCTGGCCCGCGGCGTGCACGTGAAAGACGGTGTGGTTTACCCCGACACGCTGGTGGGCACCGACAGCCACACCACCATGATCAACGGCCTGGGGGTGGTGGCCTGGGGCGTGGGCGGCATTGAGGCCGAGGCCGCCATGCTGGGGCAGCCGGTTTACTTCCTCACGCCCGACGTGGTGGGCTTTGAGCTGACGGGTCGGCTGCGCGAAGGCGTGACCGCCACCGACCTGGTGCTCACCGTCACCGAGATCCTGCGCCGGCACAAGGTGGTGGGCAAGTTCGTCGAGTTCTTTGGCGAAGGCACCGCCTCGCTCTCCTTGCCCGACCGCGCCACCATCGCCAACATGGCGCCCGAGTACGGAGCCACCATGGGCTTCTTCCCGGTGGACGAGAAAACGCTCGACTACTTCCTTGGCACCGGCCGCAGCGCCGACGAGATCGCACTGTTCGAGGCCTACTTCCGCGCCCAGGGCCTGTTCGGCGTGCCCGGTGCGCCGGGCGCCTCGCAGGGCAAGGGCGAGATCGACTACTCGCAGGTCATCTCGCTTGACCTGGGCACCGTGGCCCCCAGCCTGGCCGGCCCCAAGCGGCCGCAAGACCGCATCGAGATCGGGCAGGTGGCGCGGCGCTTTGGCGAGCTGTTCAGCGCGCCGATGGAGCAGGGCGGTTTCCTGCAGCCCAAGGCCAAGCTGGGCAAGGCCTTCAAGACGCGCGACGGCCTGGCGGTGAAGAACGGCGACGTGCTGATCGCCGCCATCACCAGTTGCACCAACACCAGCAACCCGGGCGTGCTGCTGGCCGCCGGCCTGCTGGCCAAGAAGGCGGTGGAGAAGGGCTTGAAGGTGAAGCCGCACATCAAGACCTCGCTCGCCCCGGGCTCGCGCATCGTCACCGAGTACCTGCGCGCCACCGGCCTGCTGCCCTACCTGGAACAACTGGGCTTCTTTCTCGCGGGCTATGGCTGTACCACCTGCATCGGCAACGCCGGCGACCTCACGCCTGAGCTGAACGACGTGATCACGCAGAACGACCTGGTCTGCGCGGCCGTGCTCTCGGGCAACCGCAACTTCGAGGCGCGCATCCACCCCAACCTCAAGGCCAACTTCCTGGCCAGCCCACCGCTGGTGGTGGCCTACGCCCTGGCCGGCACCGTCATGCGCGACCTGATGACCGAGCCCGTGGGCCAGGGCAAGGGCGGGCGCGATGTGTACCTGGGCGACATCTGGCCCAGCAGCGATGAGGTCCACGCGCTGATGGCCAGCGCCATGAACGGCGCCGCCTACCGCGACAACTACGCCCGCGCCAAGGCCGAGCCGGGTGAGCTGTGGTCGCGCATTCAGGGCGCCAGTGGCCAGGTGTACGACTGGCCGGCCAGCAGCTACATCGCCCGCCCGCCGTTCCTCGATGGTTTCGCCCTGCAAGCGCCAGCCGCCACTGACGCGGCGGTGCGCGGTGCGCGCGTGATGGCCTTGCTGGGCGACTCCATCACCACCGACCACATCTCGCCCGCCGGCTCCATCAAGGCCAGTTCGCCAGCGGGCCTGTGGCTGCAGGCCCAGGGCGTGAAGCCGGCCGATTTCAACAGCTACGGCGCACGCCGCGGCCACCACGAGGTGATGGTGCGCGGCACCTTCGCCAACGTGCGCATCAAGAACCTGATGATCCCGCCCCGGGCCGACGGCTCGCGCGAAGAGGGCGGTCTCACCCTGCTGCAGCCCACGGGCGAAAAGATGGCCATCTTCGACGCCGCCCAGCGCTACCAGGCCCAGGGCGTGCCCACCGTGGTGTTCGCCGGCGAGGAATACGGCACCGGCTCCAGCCGCGACTGGGCCGCCAAAGGCACGCGCCTGCTGGGCATCCGCGCCGTGGTGGCGCGCAGCTTCGAGCGCATCCACCGCGCCAACCTGGTGGGCATGGGCGTGCTGCCGCTGCAGTTCCGCCCCGGTGAGTCTTGGCAGACGCTGGGCCTGCGCGGCGACGAGGTGATCGACATCGTGCCGGCCGAAGACCTCGCGCCACAGAGTGAGGCGCGATTGGTTGTGACGCGACTCGATGGCACACAAGACGAGCACCGCCTCATCCTGCGCATCGACACCCCGGTGGAGGTGGGCTACTACCGGGCCGGCGGCATCCTGCCCTTCGTGCTGCGGCAATTGTTGAGCGCTTGAGCGGGTTGGCGTCTCGCGGCATGATGGCCCTGTCCGCCGTCAACAGGGGCCGCCATGCGAAGACCTGCCTTGTACAGCGCGTCGCGCCCGCCCACGGCCCCGACGCCGCCCGGTGAACCGCCAATGCCCGCCGTCCCGCCCGAGGCGGCGGCCGCGCGCGGGCCGCGCCCTGGCGCCTGGGCCCGCCGCCTGGGCCACCCGGCCACGCTGTGGGGCGTGATCGGCCTGCTGGCCGCTGCCGTGCTGGCCTTGGGGTGGCGCCTGCAGCACGCCCCCGCGCCCCTCACCCAAAAGGCCATTGACGAAGCCGTACTGCGCACCCTCAGCACCGAGGTGCTGCCCTCGCCCCAGGCCCGCGCGGCCGCCGCCGTGGCGCCGTCGGTGGTGCACGTGCAATCGCTGGGCCGCAACGCCAAGGGGCAAGAAGTGGAGTTGGGCGTGGGCACCGGCGTGGTCATCGTGGACAAGGGCCTGATCCTCACCAACCTGCACGTGGTGCAAGGCTCGCGCAGCGTGCGCCTGACCTTTGCCGATGGCACCGAATCGGGCGCCTCGGTGGTGGGCGCGCGGCCCGAGCAAGACCTGGTGGTGCTGCAGGCCCACACCGTGCCCGATGACCTCAAGGCCGCCACCATGCGCTCCACCGACGATTTGCTGCCCGGCGACGCGGTGGTGGCGGTGGGCTTTCCCTTCGGCATCGGGCCTTCGGTGTCGGCCGGGGTGGTGTCGGGCAAGGGGCGCTCGTTCCGCTCGCCCGAGGGGCAGCAAGAGATCGGCAACCTCATTCAGTTCGACGCCGCCGCCAACCCCGGCAACTCGGGCGGCCCGCTGGTCACGCTCGATGGGGCGGTGGTGGGCATCGTCACCGGCATCCTCAACCCCACCTCGCACAAAACCTTTCTGGGCATCGGCTTTGCGGTGCCCATCGAAAGCGCGGCCACGGCGGCCGGGCTGCCCCCTTTCTGAAAGAGCGCATGAACACCCCCGCAGCGCTCCGCGCTACCCCCTCAAGGGGGCGGCACCAGCCGTCCGGCAAAGCCGGCCCGGCGGTGGCTCTCGACGACGCATCCTCGCGCCCCCCGCTGGGTGTCAACTGATTTTTTGGAGGCACCATGGACGACCTATCCCAGACCCCCGACACCGCCGAACTGATGGAGCGCATCCTCTACGAGGTCAAGCGCGTGGTGGTGGGGCAAGACCGGTTTCTGGAGCGCGTGATGGTGGCGCTGCTGGCCCAGGGGCATTTGCTGGTGGAGGGCGTGCCTGGCCTGGCCAAGACCCTCACCGTGAAGACCCTGGCCCAGGTGGTGCAGGGGCGCTTCAAGCGCATCCAGTTCACGCCCGACCTGGTGCCGGCCGACCTGGTGGGCACCCGCCTGTACAACCAGAAGACCGGTGACTTCAGCACCGCCCTGGGCCCGGTGTTCGCCAACCTCTTGCTGGCCGACGAGATCAACCGCGCGCCGGCCAAGGTGCAGAGCGCGCTGCTGGAGGTGATGCAGGAGCGGCAGGTCACCATCGCCGGCGAAAGCCACCGCGTGCCCGAGCCCTTTCTGGTGATGGCCACGCAAAACCCGATCGAGACCGAGGGCACCTACCCGCTGCCCGAGGCCCAGGTGGACCGTTTCATGATGAAGGTGACGGTGGACTACCCCAGCGACGAGGAAGAGGTGGCCATCGTCGAGCGCGTCACCGGCCCCGCCATCGCCGTGCAGGCGGTGGCCAGCACCGAGCAACTCGCGGCCCTGCAGGCCCAGTGCCGCGAGGTGTATGTCGATCCCTCGCTGGTGCAGTACGCGGTGCGCCTGGTGTCGGCCACGCGCCAGCCCGAGCGCCATGGCCTCAAGGACATGGGCCGCCTCATCACCTTCGGCGCCAGCCCGCGCGCCACCATCTCGCTGGTGGAAGGCGCGCGCGCCCTGGCGCTGATGCGCGGGCGCCGCTATGCGCTGCCCGAAGACATGGTGGACCTCGTGCCCGACGTGCTGCGCCACCGCGTGGTGCTGTCGTACGAAGGCCTGGCCGAGGGCCTGAGCAGCGATGCCCTGGTGGCGCGCATCATGAAACAGATCGCCCCGCCGCCGCGCCCGCTGGAGGCCGAGGCCCGCGTGGCCTGAGGGGCAAGCCATGTGGCGCCGCCTGTTCTCACGCCCGGCCCAGGCCACGCCACCGCCGCCCGTGGCCGCCGCCCCTGCGGTGCGCGCCGAGGCCTTGCTGCGCCGCCTGGAGTGGACGGTGCTCAAGCGCCTGGACGGCTGGCTGCAGGGCGACCACCGCACCGTGATGCGCGGCACCGGGCTGGACCTGGCCGACCTGCGCGAGTACCAGTTGCACGACGACGTGCGCCACATCGACTGGAACGTGACCGCCCGGCTGCAGCAGCCCCATGTGCGCGTGTTCACCGAAGACCGCGAAATGGCCGCCTGGTTTCTGCTGGACCTCAGCCCCTCGGTGGACTTCGGCTCGGGCAACCAGCGCAAGCGCGAGGTACTGCGCGATTTCACCGTGGTGCTGGCCCGCCTGGTGGCCCGCCACGGCAACCGCGTGGGCGCCATGCTCTACGGCGGGCGCGGCTCGGGCGGGGCCGACGCGGTGCTGCCGGCCCGGGGCGGGCGCCTGCACGTTCTTCGCCTGCTGCAGTTGCTGCTGGCCGATGCGCCTGCCCGCGCCCCTGGCCCCACCGAGCTGGGCACGCTGCTGCGCTCGGCCGGGCTGACGCTGCGCCAGCGCAGCACCGTGTTCGTGGTGTCCGATTTCATCAGCGAGCCCGGCTGGGAAAAGCCCCTGGGCGAGCTGGCCCGCCGCCACGACGTGGTGGCCGTGCGCCTGCTGGACCCGCTGGAGCTGAACCTGCCCAACCTGGGCCTGATCCCGATTCGCGATGCCGAGACCGGCGAGCAACTGCTGGTGGACACCAGCGACCCCGGCTTTCGCCAGCGCTTCACCCGCCTGGCCGCGCAGCGCGAGGCGCAGTTGCGCGAAGGCCTGGCGCGCGCGGGCGTTGACACGCTGGAGTTGTCTACCGACGACGACCTGGCCGAGGCGCTGCGCCGCTTCGTTGACCTGCGCCACCGCCGCGTGCGATTGCCCGGCACAGCCGCTCGCGGCACCCAAGGAGCCCGACCATGAACCTGCCCGTGAGCTTTCTCTGGCCGCAGTTTCTGTGGCTGCTGGCGCTGCTGCCCCTGCTGGTGGGGCTCTACTTCTGGCTCTTGCGCCGCCGCAGCCGCCAGGCCCTGCCGTACGCCCAGTTGGCCCTGGTGCGCCAGGCCATGGGCCGGGGCGCTGGCTGGCGCCGCCACGTGCCCCCCGCCCTGATCGCGCTGGCCCTGGCCGCGCTTATGGTGGCCGCGGCGCGGCCGGTGACCACCCTCTACCTGCCGTCCACCCAGCAGACCATCATCCTGGCCATGGACGTGTCGGGCAGCATGCGCGCCGAGGACGTGCAGCCTAACCGCCTGGTGGCCTCGCAGAACGCGGCCAAGGCCTTTCTGGCCGAGCTGCCGCGCCACGTGAAGGTGGGCATCGTGGCCTTCGCCGGTTCGGCCCAGGTGGTGCAGCCCGTCACGCTCAGTCGCGAAGACCTGGTGGCGGCCATCGACAAGTTCCAACTGCAGCGCGCCACCGCCATCGGCAGCGCCATCGTGGTGTCGCTGGCCGAGCTGTTCCCCAACCAGGGAATCGACGTGGGGCAGATGGTGTTCAACCGCTCCAGCGATCCCTTCGCGCCCAAGGGCCGCGCCATTGACCAGCCGCGCAGCGAAGAGAATGCCTTCACCCCGGTGGCGCCGGGCTCTTACGGTTCGGCGGCCATCATCCTGCTCACCGACGGCCAGCGCACCACCGGCGTGGACACGATGGAGGCGGCCAAGATGGCGGCCGATCGCGGCGTGCGCGTGTACACCGTGGGCGTGGGCACGGTGGACGGCGAGGTGATCGGCTTTGAGGGCTGGTCCATGCGCGTGCGGCTGGACGAGGACACCTTGAAAGAGGTCGCCCGCACCACCGTGGGCGAGTACTTCTACGCCGGCACCGCCGAGGGCTTGCGCAAGGTCTACGAGACGCTGAGCACCCGCCTGACGGTGGAGAAAAAAGAGACCGAGGTGGCCGGCCTGCTGGCCTTGCTGGCTGGCGTGCTGGTGCTGGGGGCGGCCGGCCTGTCGCTGTGGTGGTTCAACCGCGTGGTGTGAGGTCTTGGGGCTCAGTCTGGCCCGGGCCTGACCCACGTCAACGCCACGGCATTGCCCTCTCGGTACCATGCCCCAATGAACAGACGGGTGTTGGTGGCAGGTGGTGGCATTGGGGGCTTGGCGTGCGCGCTGTCCCTGGGCCGGGCAGGCGTGCCGGTGACGGTGCTGGAGCAGGCCGAATCGTTCGGTGAGGTGGGGGCCGGTGTGCAACTGGGCCCCAACGCGGTGCGGGTCTTGTCCCAATGGGGGCTGACCGATGCGCTGCAATCGTGCGCGGCTTTTCCCGATGCGCTGCGCGTGCGAGACGCCGGCGGTGGCGGCCTGTTGGGCCAGTTGCGCCTGGGCCCGGTGGCCTTGGCGCGCTATGGCCAGCCCTATGCCACTGTGCACCGTGCCGATCTTCACGCCATGCTCTTGGGCGCCGTGCGTGCGCGAACGCCGGCCGAGCTGGTGCTGGGGGCGCGGCTGCAGGGCATGGCGCCATCGGCCAGCGGCGTTTCGGTGGCGCTGGAAGACGGCCAAGCCCTGATGGGCGATGCCCTGGTGGGCTGCGATGGTGTCTGGAGCCGCGTGCGTGCTGCCTTGCTGGGCGACGCGCCGGCCGCGCCCACTGGCCACCTGGCCTACCGTGGCCTGGTGCCCACCCGCGATCTGCCGGTGGGCTTGCGCACGCCGGTGGTCACCGCCTGGCTGGGGCCCAGGCTGCACGTGGTGCACTACCCGGTGCGCCGGGGCGAGGCCTTCAACGTGGTGGTGGTGGTGCAGGCCGCGATGCGCGAAGCGGCGCTGGGCCCGGTGGACCCGCGCGGCTGGTACCACGAGGCCGGCCATGCCGAGTTGCGTGCCTTGCTGGGGGCGGCGCACGCCGACCTGCTGGGCATGATCGAGGCCGTGCCCCAGTGGAGCCTGTGGGCCCTGCACGACCGCGCGCCCATGGCCGGCCCTGGCGAGCACGCCAGCGGCCGCGTGGCCCTGCTGGGCGACGCCGCCCACCCCATGCAGCCCTACCTGGCGCAGGGCGCGGCCATGGCCCTGGAAGACGCCTGGACCCTGGGCAAGCTGGTCGACCGGCACCAGCACCCCATCGATTGGCCGGGCGTGTTCGAGCGCTACGCCGCGCTGCGCTGGCGCCGCAACGCGCGGGTGCAGGCCCAGTCGCGTCGCAATGGCAGCGTGTTTCACGCCACCGGCCTGGTGCGCTGGGGGCGCAACAGCGCCATGGCCTTGTTGCGCGAGCGCCTGCTGGACAATCCCTGGCTGTACGGCGGGCCGCCCAAGCCTGAGCCACAGCCTTGACCCCCACACCACAGGAGACCCCTTCATGACCCGACACCCCAACCGCCGCCACCTGATCGCCACGGCCGCCGCGCTGGTGGCCGCCAGCGCGCTGCCCGCCCAGGCGGCCACCTGGCCCAATCGCCCGCTGAAGATCGTGGTGGGTTTCCCTGGCGGTTCGTCGCCCGACCTGATGGCCCGCCTGATCGCCGAGCCACTGGCCCAGGCCCTGGGCCAGCCCGTGGTGGTGGAAAACCGCCCCGGTGCCGGCGGCAACATTGGCGCCACCGCCGTGGCCCGCGCCACCGATGACCACACCATCGGCCTGATGATCAACGGCAACCTCACCATCGCCAAGATCCTCAACCCCGACGCCACCTACGACCCGCTCAAGGAACTGACGCCGGTCTCCCTGCTGGCCACCGCCCCGCTGGTGCTCACCGCGCCCCTGTCGGCCCCGGCCGACGGCGCGGCCTTCCTGGCCGCCGCGCGCCAGGCCGGTGACAAGTGGAACTACGGCAGCCCCGGCGTGGGCACGGTGGCCCACCTGGGCATGGAGGTGCTGAAGTCGCGCGCCAAGCTCGCGCCGGTGCACGTGCCGTACCCCGGCAACCCGCAGGTCATCACCGCCATGATCGGTGGCCAGGTGCAAATGGCCTTGCTGCCCCCAGGCCTGGCCATGGCCCAGGTGCGTGGCGGCAAGCTGCGCGCCATCGGCGTTACCTCGCCGGGCCGCAGCAGCGTGGTGCCCGATGTGCCCAGCCTGTCGGAGGCCGGGGTGCAGAACCTGCAACTGGAAATCTGGAACGCGGTGGCCGCGCCCAACAGCCTGCCCAAGGCGCACGTGGCCAAGCTCTCGGCGCTGCTGGTGGACATCGTGCGCCGCCCCGAGATTCGCGAAAAAATCCTGGCCCAGGGCTGGACGGTGGCCGGCACCAACGCCGAGGGCCTGGCGCGGCGCATTCAGGCCGAAACCCCCGTGTTGGCGGACGTGATCCGGCGCAACCAGATCAAGCCCGGGGGCTGATGCGCCCCATCTCGCCCCTTCTCGCCCTTGCTGTGCGCCGCGCTCAGAGCGCGGTGCGCAGGTGCCAGATTTCGGGGAACAGCACCACGTCGAGCATCTGGCGCAGGTAGCTCACGCCGCCCGTGCCGCCGGTGCCGCGCTTGAAGCCAATCACCCGCTCCACCGTGGTGAGGTGGCGAAAGCGCCAGAGCCGGAAGGCGTCTTCCAGGTCGGTGAGTTCTTCGCCCAGCTGGTACAGGTCCCAGTGGGCCTTGGGGTCGCGGTACACGGCCAGCCAGGCTTGTTCCACGGCGTCGCTGGCCTCGTAGGGCTGAGTCCAGTCGCGTTGCAGGTGGCTGGCCGGCACAGGCAGGCCGCGCCGCGCCAGCAGGCGCAGCGACTCGTCGTACAGCGAAGGTGCCTCGTACACCGCCTGCACCGCCGCGATGCGGTCGGGGTGGTGGGCGTGCGGCTTGAGCATGGCGGCGTTCTTGTTGCCCAGCATGAACTCGATGCAGCGGTACTGGTGGCTCTGGAAGCCGCTGGACTTGCCCAGGTAGGGCCGCACCGCGCTGTACTCGGGCGGTGTCATGGTGGCCAGCACGTCCCAGGCGTGCACCAGTTGTTCCATGATCTTGGACACGCGCGCCAGCATCTTGAAGGCCGGCTGCAGCTCGTCTTGCGCCACATGGCGCACGGCGGCGTGCAGCTCGTGCAGCATGAGCTTCATCCACAGCTCGCTGGTCTGGTGCTGCACGATGAAGAGCATCTCGTCATGGGCCGGCGACAGCGGCTTCTGGGCCGCCAGGATGCGGTCGAGCTGCAGGTAGTCGCCATAGCTCATGTCGCGGCTGAAGTCGAGTTGCGCGCCTTCTTGCTGAACGATGGCCTCGGTGCGGTGTGCGGGGGACGGGTTGGCGTGCGGGCACATGCGGCTCTCCTCAGGTGACGGCGTGCTGGCGGTGGAACTCGGGACGCTGCCATTCGCCGCTTTCCAGCACCTGGCGCAGGTGCTCCACGGCGTGCCACACATCGGCAAAGCCCAGGTAAAGCGGCGTGAAGCCAAAGCGCAGGATGTCGGGGTGGCGCTGGCCGTCGCCGGCACGGAAGTCACCAATCACGCCACGCGCGATCAGCGCCTGCACGATGGCGTAGGCGCCGGTGTCCCGGGACAGACAGACTTGCGAGCCGCGGTGGGCGTGATCCTTCGGCGTGACAAGTTCAAGCCCATGGCCGGCGCATCGCCCGTTCACCAGTTCAATGAACAGGTCGGTGAGCGCCAGCGATTTGGCGCGCAGCGCGGCCATGCCGCCCAGTGGCTCGGCCGCCAGCACCGTGTCCACGCCGCACTCCAGCGCGGCCAGGCTGATCATGGGCTGGGTGCCGCACTGGTAACGCGCGATGCCGGGCGCGGGCTGGTAATCGGGCGTGAAGGCAAAGGGTTGCGCGTGGCCCCACCAGCCCGACAGGGGCTGCCAGAAGCGGTCGGCGTGGCGCGGGTTCACCCACACAAAGGCCGGGGCGCCCGGGCCGCCGTTGAGGTACTTGTAGCCGCAGCCCACGGCGAAGTCGGCCTCGGCGCCCGTCAGGTCCACCGGCACCGCGCCCGCGCTGTGCGCCAGGTCCCACACCACCAGCGCGCCCGCGTCGTGGGCGGCTTTCGTGACGGCGGCCATGTCGTGCATGGCGCCGGTGCGGTAGTTCACGTGGGTGAGCATCAGGATGGCCAGGCGATCGTCCAGGTGGGCCCCGATCTCTTCGGGCTCTACCAGCACCAGCTCCCAGCCCTTGTCTTTGCACAGGGCCTCGGCGATGTAGAGGTCGGTGGGGAAGTTGTTGCGCTCGCTCACGATGCGCCAGCGCCCCGGCCGGTCTTGCGCGCTCTGGCGCAGCGCGGCGCTGAGCACCTTGAACAGGTTGACCGAGGTGCTGTCGGTGGCCACCACCGTGCCTGGCGTGGCGCCGATCAGGCGGGCGATCTTGTCGCCCACCTTGCGCGGGGCCTCGAACCAGCCGGCCTGGTTCCAGCTTTTGATGAGGTCTTGCCCCCACTCGCGCGTCACCACATCGGCCACGCGGGTCGGGGCGGCGGCGGGCATCACGCCCAGGGAGTTGCCATCCAGGTAGATGGTGCCCGGCGGCAGGGTGAACAGGTCGCGCAGCGGGCGCAGCGGGTCTTGCGCGTCCAGGGCTTGGCAGTCTTGCAGGGTGGTGGTCATGGCAGCTTTCTCAACACGGCGCGCACCGGCGAGGCGTCGGCCGTGGTCAGTTTCAAGGGCAGGGCGATGAGTTCGTAGTCGCCTTCGGGCACGTCGTCCAGCAGCAGGTTTTCCAGCACGCGCAGGCCGCGCTCGCGCAGCACCTGGTGGCTCTCCAGCGACTTGCTGCTGGCCGGGTCGACGCTGGCGCTGTCAATGCCCACCAGGCGCACGCCCAGGTCGGCCAGCAGGGCGATGGTCTCGGGTGCGAAGGCGGGCAGGGCGTCGTCGAAGCGATCGGTGGGCTGGCGCTCGTACACGCGCACCAGCACGCGCGGCGGCAAGTGGTCCAGCGCGTGTCGCAGGTGCTCGGGCCGCACCAGCGGCCCACAGCCGATGGCGTGGACCACGCGGCAGGGGCCGATGAACGTCTCCAGCGGCACCTCGCCGATGGGCGCGCCCGTCGGGTCGTAGTGCAGCGGGGCATCGGCGTGGGCGCCTACGTGGGGCGAGAGGGTGATGGCGCTCACGTTCACCGGGCAGCCTGGGCCGATGCTGGCCACCCAGGTTTGCGAGTAGGGCGTGTCACCGGGAAAGACCGGCGCGGCCGCGTGCACCGCAGGCGAAATGTCCCAAAGCGTTTTCATGGGCGGCGAAAGTAGCACCGGCCCGAAACCCGTGGTGTCGGTTAATTCCAACAGGGCCGGAAATCGCCCGGGGGCTCAGACCACCGGCGCTTCGCCCAGCGGTGGCAGCCCATGCCGTTGCCGGGCCTTGTGGCAGGCGTAGCTGCCTTCTTGCAGTTCGGCACAGGGGCGCGGCCGCTGCGCGTAGATGCCGCAGGCAAAGGGCTGGCCCGCGCCGCCCCGCAACGCCACGCAGCGAATGGGCACCTGCCCCGTGCCGCGCATGCGGCAGGTCACGCCATTGACCTCTTCCGTCAGTTCGCTTGGCACCGTGCCGCCCAGGGTGTCGAGCTCGTACACCGCGAACTCCACCCGGTAGCTCTGGCAGCAGGCGCCGCAATTCTGGCAGGCCGACATGGCAAGCCTCAGGCGTTCAGTGGCGGCAGCCCGTGCTGGCGGCGCGCCCGGTCGCAGGCCTCGCTGCCTTCCTCGAATTCGCGGCAGGGGCTGGGCCGCCACTCGTAGATGCCGCAGGCCACCTTCTCGCCCACGCGCCCGGTGAGGGCGGCGCAGCGCGGACGGGCGTGGTCGGTGCCGCGCAGCCGGGCCAGGGTGTCGTTCAGCTCGACGGCCAGGCCCGAGGGCACGTGGCCGCCAAAGTCGTCGAGTTCGTGAACCGAGAAGTCCACGCGAAAGCAGGCGCAGCAGGCGCCACAGGTGGTGCAGGCGGTCATGGGGCGGTGGGGCGGGGTGGCAGGTCGGGCGCGCGGTACAGCAGCACCTTGAGCGCACGCTCGGGGGCGATGTCGGCAAAGGCGCTCGGGTTGGGCAGGCGCTGCTCGAACACCAGTTCGGGCGCGGTCTCGCGCATGGTGTCTTGCACGAACTCGGGGCCCAGCTCGGGGGCGTTCAGGCACAGCAGCGCATGCCCGCCCGGGCGCAGCAAATCGGGCAGGCGGCGCAGCACGCGGGCGTAGTCTTTCGTGGCCACGAAGCTGCCCTTCTGGTAGCTGGGCGGGTCAACGATCACCAGGCCATACGGGCCCAGGCGGTTCACCTTGCCCCAGGTGCTGAACAGGTCGTGCGCGAGAAAGCTGGCGCCGGCCAGGCCATTGAGCGCGTGGTTCTGCTGGCCGATGGCAATGGCCCCGCCGCTCATGTCCAGGTTCACCACCTGCCGCGCGCCACCTTGCAGCGCCGCCACCGAGAAGGCACAGGTGTAGGCGAAGAGGTTGAGCACCTTCTGCCCGGCCGCGTGCTGGCGCACCCAGCGCCGGCCTTCGGCCATGTCCAGGAACAGGCCGTGGTTCTGGCCGCGCAGCACGTGCACCAGGTAGCGCGCACCGTCTTCGGTGACCACGTGCGGGTCGGGCACACTGCCGGCCATCAGGCGCGTCTCGCTGCGGGCCTCGGCCCGGCTCTGGAACACCCAGTTCAGCGGCTCGCCCGGCGCGATCTGCGCCCAGCGCGCTTGCAGGGCCTCGCCCACGGTGGCGAGGTCTGCCTCGCTCACCGGCGCAAAGCTGGTCAGCACCCACACGGGCGGGTAGGCGTCGAGCGTCCAGTGCTCGCAGCCCGGGTGCAGGCCACCACGCCCGTGGAAAAGGCGCTGGGCATCGGTGGGGCGGTCCATCGTGGCGATGGCGTCGAGCAAGGCTTGCATGGTCAAACAAAAGGGCCGGGCATTGCCCGGCCGTTGGTGGTGAAGGTGAGGGTAGGCTGCGTTACGCCAGACGTCCCAGCAACAGGTACTCCATGAGTGCCTTTTGCACGTGCATCCTGTTTTCAGCCTCATCCCACACCACGCTTTGCGGGCCGTCGATCACTTCGCCGGTGACTTCTTCGCCGCGGTGGGCGGGCAGGCAGTGCATGAAGAGGGCGTCGGGCTTGGCCACGGCCATCATGGCTTCGTCCACGCACCATTGCGCGAAGGCGGCGCGGCGCACTTCGTTCTCGGCCTCGAAGCCCATGCTGGTCCACACGTCGGTGGTCACCAGGTCGGCACCGGCGCAGGCCTCGCGCGGGTCTTGGAAGACCTTGAAGCAGTTGCGGTCGGTGATGCCGGCCAGCTCGGGGTTGACCTCGTAGCCGCTGGGCGTGCTCACGTGCACGGTGAAGCCCAGCAACTCGGCGGCCTGCAGCCACGTGTTGGCCATGTTGTTGCCGTCGCCCACCCAGGCCACCACCTTGCCGCGAATGGCGTCCAGCGGGTTGCCGCTGGCGGCGGGGCGGTGCTCGACCAGGGTGAACAGGTCGGCCAGGATCTGGCAGGGGTGGAACTCGTTGGTCAGGCCGTTGATCACCGGTACGCGCGAGTGCGCGGCGAAGCGCTCGATCTTGTCTTGCCCGAAGGTGCGGATCATCACGATGTCCACCATGCGGCTGATCACGCGGGCGCTGTCTTCGATGGGCTCGGCGCGGCCAAGCTGGCTGTCGCCGGTGGTCAGGTGCACCACCGAGCCGCCGAGCTGATACATGCCGGCCTCAAAGCTCACGCGGGTGCGCGTGCTGGCCTTCTCGAAGATCATGGCCAGGGTGCGGTCGGGGTCGGCAAAGGGCTGGTACTTCTCAAAGGCCTTGAACTTGCCCTTGATGAAGGCGGCGCGCTGCAGCAGGTGGCCGTATTCGTCGGCGCTGAGGTCCTTGAACTGGAGGTAGTGGCGGATCGTCATGGCGTGTTCCGTGGGGATTACTCGGCCAGGAAGGCGTGGATGATGGGCAGCAGGATGGCGGCGACTTCGTCGGCCTCGGCGGTGGTCATGATCAGCGGGGGCACCAGGCGCACCACCGTGTCCGCCGTGACGGACAGCAGCAGGCCGGCATCGGCCGCGCGCTGGGTGATGACGCCGCAGGGCTTGGCCAGCTCGATGCCGATCATCAGGCCCTGGCCGCGGATTTCCTTCACGCCGGCCTGACCTGCCAGGCCCTTCTCCAGCGCCGCCTTCAGGTGGGCACCCACGCGCTCGGCGTTGGCCAGCAGGCCGTCTTCTTCCATGATGCGGATGGTCTCAACCCCCGCGCGCATGGCCAGCGGGTTGCCGCCGAAGGTGGTGCCGTGGTTGCCGGGCTGGAAGATGTTGGCGGCTTTCGGGCCGGCCACCACCGCGCCCACCGGCACGCCGGAGCCCAGGCCCTTGGCCAGGGGCATCACGTCAGGCACGATGCCGGCCCACTGGTGGGCAAACCACTTGCCGGTGCGACCCATGCCGCACTGCACCTCGTCAATCATCATGAGCCAGTCGCGCTCGTCGCACAGGGCGCGCACCTGGCGCAGGTACTCGGCGCGCATGGGGTTGATGCCGCCTTCGCCCTGGATGGTCTCGAAGAACACGGCCACCACATTGGGGTTGCCCTCGGTGGCCTTCTTCAGCGATTCGATGTCGTTCACCGGCACGCGCACGAAGCCCTCCACCAGCGGGCCGAAGCCGGCCTGCACCTTGGGGTTGCCGGTGGCCGACAGGGTGGCAATGGAGCGGCCGTGGAAGGCCTTTTCGTAGACCACGATCTCGGGGCGCTCGATGCCCTTGTCGTGGCCGTACTTGCGCGCCAGCTTCAGGGCCGCCTCGTTGGCTTCCAGGCCGCTGTTGCAGAAGAACACATTGCTCATGCCCGAGCGCTCCACCAGCAGGCGCGCCAGGTTTTCCTGGTCGGGCACGTGGTAGTAGTTGCAGCAGTGGATCATCTTGGCCACCTGGTCCTGCAGCGCGGGCACCAGCTTGGGGTGGGCGTGGCCCAGGGTGTTCACCGCGATGCCGGCCAGCGCGTCCAGGTACTCCTTGCCGTTGACGTCCCACACGCGGCAGCCTCGACCATGCGACATCGCGATCGGCAGTCGGCCGTAGGTGTTCATCACGTGGGGCGAGGCGGCGGTGTGCGAGGCAGCGGTCATGCGGAACTCCGGTCAACAGGGCGAGGGATGCCCGAAAAAAGAAGCGGCTCAACGCCTGATGCCAGCAGGTTGAGCCGTTGAAGGGGCATTTTAGGGGCAGCCCGGCAGGCCATCCATGACACTAGCGCATCGGTGCGATGCCGCACCCCAGACTCGGGTTATCCCCAGGGCCAAGTCTTATATAAGATACAATACCGAGTTTCGACGGCGGGTGATCCCCGTGGTGTCGAACCGGTTATCGTTTACCCCTCAGCCCTCCATCCGACGGCGCATTCCGAATGGCTTCACCTACCGCCAAGCAAGTGTTCATCCAGGGCATCACCCGTGGTGGACGCACCTTCCGGCCCAGCGACTGGGCGGAGCGCTTGGCCGGCGTCATGAGCCAGTTTCGACCCGGTGGTGCCCAGCCCGGCAGCCACCTCAGCTACTCCCCCTGGTGCGTGCCCACCACGCTCAATGGCGTGAAGTGCGTGGTCGTGCACAGCGACCTGCGCGAAGCCGAGCCCATGGCCTGGGACTTCTGCATGAACTTCGCCAAAGACAACGAGTTGCAGGTGATAGAAGCCTGCCTTCTGCCCGATCCACCGGCCGCCTAACCAGCGGCTTTTTTTTCGCCACGGGGCGGGACATTGACGCCAAGTCGCCGCGAACAGGCAACAAAAAAGCCGTCTTGCGACGGCTTCTTGCTTTGCTGGCAGCGCACCCGGTTCAAACGGCAGGCCCGAGAAGGGCCAGGGCGACTGGTGGGTAAGGCTTAGGCCGCGGCCAGAGCCTTGACCTTGGCGGACAGGCGGCTCTTGTCGCGAGCGGCCTTGTTCTTGTGGAAGATGCCCTTGTCGGCAACGGCGTCCACCACGGCTTGCATCTTGGCAAACAGCTCGGTGGCCTTGGCCTTGTCGCCAGACAGAACAGCCTTCTCGACGTTCTTGACGGAGGTGCGGTACTTCGAACGCAGCGACGAGTTCGCGGCGTTCAGCTTGACGTCTTGGCGGGCGCGCTTGCGACCGGACGCCAGGCGGGGGTTCTTTTTCTTCGGCTTGGTTGCCATGGTAGTTTCCTTAAGTGTTTGTGGATGTTGCCAGCAAAGCCGAGCATTATAGCCCGCGCTCGCCAGCCTGCCCAGACTCGCCCGGGGCCGTCACGGGGGCTCGTTACACTGCCCGGGTGTCGCTCTTCAAGTCCGCCTCCCTCGTTTCGCTGCTGACGCTGGCCTCGCGCATCACCGGTCTGGCGCGAGAGCTGCTCGTCGCCTCAACCTTTGGCGCCAGCGCGCTGACCGACGCCTTCAACGTGGCGTTTCGCATTCCGAACCTCTTGCGGCGTTTGTTCGCCGAGGGCGCTTTCAGTCAGGCTTTTGTGCCCGTGCTGGCCGCCGCTCGCGAAAAAGAGGGCGAGGACGCCACGCGGCAGATGATTCACCAGATCGCCACCGTGCTGGCCTGGGCGCTCACGCTCACTTGTGTGCTGGGTGTGCTGGCCGCGCCGGTGCTGGTGTACGCCATGGCCTCTGGCTTGAAGCAGTCGCCCGAGGGTTTCGAGGCCGCCGTGGTCATGACGCGGTGGATGTTTCCCTACATCGGCTTCATGTCCTTCGTGGCGCTGGCGGCCGGCATTCTGAACACCTGGAAACGCTTCGCCGTGCCCGCGGCCACGCCGGTGCTGCTGAACGTTGCCATGATTTCGGCCGCCGCCTGGGGCGCCCCCTGGTTTGACTCGATGGGCATCAACCCCATTTACGCCATGGCCGGCGGCGTGCTGCTGGGCGGCACCCTTCAACTGGGGGTGCAGGTCCCCGCACTGCATCGCTTGGGCTTGCTGCCCCGCGTGGGCTGGCGGTGGTCGGCCTTGAAAGCCGCCTGGGCCCACCCGGGCACCCGGCGCGTCACCACCTTGATGCTGCCCGCCCTGCTGGGCGTGAGCGTGGCGCAGCTCTCGTTGCTGATCAACACCCAGATCGCCTCGCATTTGGTGGTGGGCAGCGTGAGTTGGCTCACTTATGCCGATCGCCTGATGGAATTTCCCACCGCCATGCTCGGCGTGGCGTTGGGCGTGGTGCTGCTGCCGCAGCTGGCCGCGGCGCAGGCCGCCGGTGACACGCAGCGCTACAGCGGCCTCCTCGACTGGGGCTTGCGCCTGGTGGTGCTGCTGGCGGTGCCCTGCGCGGTGGCGTTGCTCACCTTTGCGCAGCCGCTGGTGGCGGTGCTTTATCACTACGGCAAGTTCAGCGCGGCCGATGTGCAGCAGACCGCCGTGGCCCTGATGGGCTACGGGGCGGGTTTGCTGGGCCTGATCGCCATCAAGGTGTTGGCCCCAGGCTTCTACGCCAGACAAGACATCCGCACCCCGGTGAAGATCGCCATCGGGGTGCTGGTGCTCACGCAATTGCTCAACGTGGTGCTGGTGCCGCACCTGGCCCACGCGGGCCTGGCATTGGCCATTGGCCTGGGCGCCATGGTCAATGCGCTCTTCCTGTTGATCGGGTTGGTGCGCCGCGGGGCTTACCGCCCGGCCCCGGGCTGGTCGCGGTTTGCCCTGCAGGTGATTGCAGCCAGCGCCCTGCTGGCGGTTTACTTGATGTGGCTCAACTCGCACATTGCCTGGACTGGCTTCGAGGGCCGGGCCTTGATGCGGGTGGTCACGCTGGGCCTGGTGGTGCTGGGGGCGGTGGTGGTTTATTTTGTGACCTTGCTGCTCTCGGGTTTGCATCTTCGGCAGTTCGTCCGAAAATGACGCGGGCCTATCGCCCGTCGCACCCATGTCCTTGCCCTTTGAGCCTCCGTCCATCACGCCGCTGGCGTATTTCGCCATGCTGGTGGGGGACGACGACGCACTGCCCCTTTTCGAGGCAGCGGTGTCGGTCGCTCAAGACGAATACCCCGACCTGGACGTGCAGCAGGTGCTGGGCGACGTGGACCAGATGGTGGCTCGGTTGCGCCGCCGCTGCCCCACAGACGCCGGCCCCATGCAGCGTCTGCGCCTGCTGAACCAGTTTTTCTTCCGGGACATGGGCTTCGGCGGCAACGTCAACAACTACTACGACCCGGACAACAGCTACCTCAATGTCATCCTGCGCACGCGGCGTGGCATTCCCATCACCCTGGCCCTTCTGTGGCTGGAGCTGGCGCAGGGCATGGGCCTGAAGGCGCGGGGCGTGAACTTCCCGGGGCACTTCATGGTGAAGGTGAACCTGCCCAACGGACAGGTGGTGATCGATCCCTTCACTGGCCAGTCTCTCAGCCGGGAAGACCTGTCCGAGCGCCTTGAGCCCTACAAGCGGCGCCAGGGCCTGGTGGACGACTACGACGTGCCGGTTGGCCTGTACCTGCAGCCCGCCAATTCGCGCGACATCCTGGCCCGGATGTTGCGTAATTTGAAGGAAATTCATCGCACGCAAGAAGATTGGCTGCGATTGATTGCGGTGCAAGACAGGTTGCTCGTGCTGCTGCCTGACGCCTGGATCGAGTACCGCGATCGGGGGTTGGCCTGGGCCGAGATGGGCGATCCCCGGCAAGCGGTGAGCGACCTGGAGATTTACGTGGCCCACACCGAGGACACGATGGACCGCGACGCCATCGAGCGCCGGATGCAAGAGCTTCGCCGCGCCCTGAGCTAAGGGTGCTGCGCCGGGCGCTTGTTTCGGCGTGTAAGACCGGTTGACGCGCGGCCGCTCGGGCGACGAACATCGCCCGATCCCCACAACAAGCATTCCTACCATGACCCAATCTCTCTACCGCATCGTGGCCGCTGCCCTCATTCCCTGCATGACCCTGGCCAGCGTGCCCTTGTCTGCACAGGCCGCCATCGTCGGCACCGAGCAGGCCTTGGTGACCCCCGCCGGACAGGCCAACCGTGACCGCGTGACCCAGTTCCTGGCCCGCGAAGACGTGCGCAAATCGCTGACCGAGCAGGGCGTGAGCGCCGACGACGCCATCGCCCGCGTGCAGGCCATGTCGGACGCCGAGGTGGCCCAGCTGGCCGACCGCGTGGACAAGGCCCCGGCCGGTGCCGGTGTGGTGGGGGTGCTGTTCACGGTGTTCCTGATCCTGCTGGTCACGGACATCCTGGGCTTCACCAAGGTTTACCCCTTCACCCGCCCGATCCGATGACGCCCTGGCGTCCTCACGCCGCAACCCCCGCCCTGGCGGGGGTTGTGCTTTCTGTGGCGCTGTTGGCCGGCTGCGCGGCGCCACCTCCGGTGGCCGAGTTGCAGCAGGCCTGGCCCACGGGCTTGCCGGCGCAGGTGCTGCTGCCCAAGGTGCCGTTCTTCCCGCAAGACGATTTCCTCTGCGGCCCGGCCACCCTGGCCATGGTGTCGCAGGCCGCGGGCAAGCGCGTGACGCCCGAGCAGCTCACCCCGCAGGTCTACCTGCCCGGTCGCCAGGGTGCCTTGCAGGCCGAAATGCAGGCCGCGACCCGGCGCCAGGGCCTGGTGGCCTATCCCGTCGCGCCCGAGCTCAAGGCCTTGCTCACCGAACTGGCCGCCGGGCAGCCGGTGCTGGTCTTGCTGAACCTGGGCCTGGCGTTCGCGCCGCAGTGGCACTACGCCGTGGCCATCGGCTACGACCGCGCTCGCGAAGAAATCGTGCTGCATTCGGGCACCACCGCGCGCATGCCCATGGCCTTGTCCACCTTCGAGCGCACCTGGGCCCGCTCTGAACACTGGGGTCTGCGCGTGAGCGCACCCGACCAGATTCCCGTGACCGCCACCGCCGATGGCTGGGCCAATGCCGTGGCCGCCCTGGAGCGGTCGGACGTGGCCGCCGCCCGCAGTGCCTACGCGGCCGGGCTGCGCCGCTGGCCCGGGCATCGCATCATGATGCTGGGCATGGGCAACACCGCGTATGCCCAAGGCCAGCGTGCGCAAGCCGCGCAAGCCTACGAGGCGACCGTGCAGGCCCATCCCGACTTCGCCGATGCTTGGAACAACCTGGCCCAGGTGCGCCTGGAGTTGGGCCGCCGCGACGCCGCGCGTGACGCGGCCCGCCGCGCCGTGGCCCTGGGCGGGCCACGCCTGCCGCAGTACCGCGAGCTGCTCGAGCGCCTGGAGGGGCGCCGCCCATGAGTCGCCTGATGCTGGTGGGCGCCACTGGCCTGGTGGGTGGGCACGTGCTGCAGCAGGCCCTGGCCGATCCGCGCGTGGCACAGGTGGTGGCCCCCACGCGCCGACCGCTGCCCGCACACCCCAAGCTGCTCAACCCGGTGGTGGACTTTCGCCGCTTGCCGACGCAGGCCGAGTGGTGGGCGGTGGACGCGCTGGTGTGCACGCTGGGCACCACCTTGCGCCAAGCCGGTTCACAACAGGCCTTCTATCAGGTGGACCACGACGCCGTGCTGGAGGTGGCTTACCTGGCGCGACGCCATGGTGCGCGCAGCATGGCTTTCAACTCAGCGCTGGGGGCCGATGCCGGCTCGCGGGTGTTCTATTCGCGCACCAAGGGCGAGACCGAGCGCGACCTGCAGGCCGTGGGCTTCGCCTCGTTGACCCTGGTCAGGCCCGGCCTGATTGGGGGTGCCCGCGCCGAAAGCCGCCCGCTGGAGCGCCTGGCCGTGGTGCTCACGGGGCTGCTGCAACCCTTGCTACCGCGTCGCTGGCGCGTGGTGCCGGCCGAGTCCATTGCCCAGCACCTGCTGCGCGCCGCCATCGTGGCCCAGCCCGGCGTGCACGTGCTGCCGTCCGAGGTGTTGCTGCAGCCGCCGGCTTGAGCGCTTCAGCCTGTGCGGGTGCCGACCCTCAGAGGCTGCGCTCGGCGGTGAACTCGCGGGCGCGGGTGATCTGAGGCGAAGAAGCACAAACGGACATGTCAGTCTCCTGAGGCATGTCCGCATTTTGCGGCGATGGGCTCGCCGCGGGCCACCCGTCTAACGACAGGTTTCGTGCGTTTCAGGACACGGTGACGGGCGCGCCCGTGCCGCGCTCGCCGATGGTGCCGATCTCATACACGGTCTCACCCAGCTCGCGCAGGGTGGCGGCGCAGGCGGCGGCCTGGTCGGCCGCAATCACCACCACCATGCCAATGCCGTTGTTGAAGGTGCGGTTCATTTCCACGTCGTCGATGCCGGCGGTCTTCTGCAGCCAGGCGAACAGCTCGGTCTGGGGCCAGCTGCCCTTCTTGAGGTGGGCGCCGGTGCCCTCGGGCAGCACGCGCGGAATGTTTTCCAGCAGGCCGCCACCGGTGATGTGGGCCAGTGCCTTGATGGGGTGCTTCGCCAGGGCGGCCAGCACGTTTTTCACGTACAGGCGGGTGGGGCGCATCACCGCCTCCTTGAAGGGCATGCCGTCCAGCGTGGCGGGCAGGTTGGCGCCCGCGCGCTCGATGCACTTGCGCACCAGCGAGAAGCCGTTGGAGTGCACGCCATGCGAGGCCAGGCCCAGCACCACGTCGCCGGGCTTCACGTTCTGGCCGGTGAGGATCTTGCTCTTCTCGACCGCGCCCACGCAGAAGCCGGCCAAGTCGTACTCGCCCACGGGGTACATGCCGGGCATCTCGGCGGTCTCGCCACCAATCAGCGCGCAGCCTGAGAGCTCGCAGCCCTTGGCGATGCCGCCCACCACGGCGGCGGCGGTGTCCACGTCGAGCTTGCCGCAGGCGAAGTAGTCCAGGAAGAACAGGGGCTCGGCGCCCTGCACCAGCACGTCGTTCACGCTCATGGCCACCAGGTCGATGCCCACCGTGTCGTGCATGTTCCATTCAAACGCCAGCTTGAGCTTGGTGCCCACGCCGTCGGTGCCACTCACCAGCACGGGCTCCTGGTAGCGCTTGGGCACCTCGAACAGGGCGCCGAAGCCGCCAATGCCGGCCATCACGCCCTCGCGCATCGTTTTCTTGGCCAGGGGCTTGATGCGCTCAACCAGTGCATCACCCGCGTCAATGTCAACGCCGGCGTCTTTGTAGGAGAGAGGGGTGGTGTTCGAGGTCATGGCACACGAGCGGCCCGTTCGGGCCGGCGGTCAAGGGGTGAGGGGGCTGCCGGGGGCATCTGGGTGCGCCCGATAGAATTTGACCCGCGATTTTACGGGGTCGCCCTTTGTGGCCTCTTTCGCCCGCGCATTCATGAACTTCACCCCCAACCAGACCCGTGCCGCGGCCTGGGTCGCCATCGCCCTGGTGGCCTGGCTGCTCCTGACCCTGCTGGCGCCCGTGCTCATGCCCTTCGTGCTGGCCACGGTGATCGCCTATGCCCTGCACCCGCTGGTGGAGCGCTGGGCCGCGCGGCGTGTGCCGCGCTGGCTGGGCGCAGGCCTGGCCATCGCGCTGCTCATGCTGGTGCTGCTGGCGGTGGCGCTGCTCATCGTGCCGGTGATCACGAAGCAGATCCCGCTGCTGCGCGACCAGGTGCCCGAACTGCTGGGGCGCGTGAACACCTGGCTGGCGCCCCTGGCCGCGCGCTTCGGCCTGGATCTGCAGATCGACGTGGCCCTGGTGCGCGACGGCCTGCGCCGCCTCATCACCGGGCATGAGGGCGAGATCATTGACGGCCTGCTCTCGTCCCTGCGCATTGGCGGCAGCGCCGTGGCTGCCCTGGCGGGCAATCTCATCCTGATGCCCATCGTGGCCTTCTACCTGCTGGTGGACTGGGCCCGGCTGGTCGATCGCGCCAAGGCCCTGATTCCGCCGCGCTTCCGAGAGTCTGTGCAAGGGTTTCTGGACGAGACCGACGCGGTGCTGGGCCAGTACCTGCGCGGCCAGCTGCTGGTCATGGGCATCCTGGCGGTGTTCTACACCGTGGGCCTGGCGTTGGTGGGCCTGAAGCTGGCCTTGCCCATTGGCGTGTTCACCGGCCTGGCCGTGTTCGTGCCCTACCTGGGCTTCGGTCTGGGTCTGGTGGTGGCCCTGTTGGCCGCGCTGCTGCAGTTTCAGGCCCTCTGGGGCGTGGCCCTGGTGGGGGCCGTCTATGGCCTGGGGCAGGTGGTGGAGAGCATGTACCTCACCCCACGCCTGCTGGGTGAGCGCATCGGCCTGCACCCCATCGCGGTGATCTTCGCCTTGCTGGCCTTCGCCCACCTTTTCGGCTTTGTGGGCATGCTGGTGGCCCTGCCGGCCAGCGCCGTGCTGCTGGTGGCCTTCCGACGCGCCCAGCGCGGCTACCTCGCCAGTGACCTTTACCGAGATGGCGCGCCCCGTGCCTGACGCTTTCGCATGAAACAGCTCGCCCTCGACATCGGCCTGGCCCCGATTCCCACGCTGGACAATTTCGTTGCCGTGGGCAACGAAGCGCTGCTGGAGCACCTCAAGCTGTGGGTTGGCAACCCGCTGCGCTCGCCCGTGCCCACCTACCTCTGGGGCGAGGGCGGCAGTGGCAAGACCCACCTGCTCAGCGCCGTGCGCGAGGCGTTTCGCGAACACGGTGGTCGCGTGGGTTGGCTGGACGCCACCACGCTCGCGCCCACCGAGTTCGACGACCGCTGGGAGGCAGTGGTGCTGGACGACTGCCACCTCTACACCGCCGCGCAACAGGCCGCCGCCTTCAACTGGTTCGTCAACGCCCAGACACCTGCCCACGGGCCGTCGCGCTGGGTGCTGGCGGCCGCGGCCTGTCCCCCGGCTGACCTGAAACTGCGCGAAGACCTGCGCACCCGCCTGGGCTGGGGCCACGTGTTCCAATTGCATTCCCTGGGCGAGACCGAGCGGCGTGCCGTGCTGCGCCGCGCCGCCGACGAGCGCGGCGTGTTCCTGGGCGACGAGGTCATGGACTTCATGCTCACCCGGTTCTCACGCGATCTCTCCAGTCTCATGATGCTGCTCGATCAGCTCGACGCCTACGCGCTGCGCACCCAGCGCGCCATCACCATTCCGCTCATCAAGTCGATGCTGGAAAACGAATAACCCATGCGCCTGGCCCTTTTCGATCTCGATCACACCCTCATTCCCCTCGACTCCGACCACGCCTGGGGCCAGTTCACCGTGTCCCTCGGCTGGCGCGACGCCGAAGCCTTCAGCCGCGCCAACGACGACTTCTACGCCGCCTACAAAGACGGCACGCTCGACATCCACGAGTACGTGCGCTTTGCCATCGGCGCCGTTCGCGAACACGGTTTGGCTCGCGCACAATCCGCTCACGCGCAATTCATGGAGCAGGTCATTCGCCCGGCCATGACCGAGCAGGCACTCTCGCTGGTCAAGCGCCACCAGGATGCCGGCGACGAGGTGCTCATCGTCACCGCCACCAACGAATTCGTCACCCGCCC
Source organism: Hydrogenophaga sp. (assembly GCF_041913525.1). Classification (GTDB taxonomy): domain Bacteria; phylum Pseudomonadota; class Gammaproteobacteria; order Burkholderiales; family Burkholderiaceae_C; genus Hydrogenophaga. The sequence continues at coordinate 201,958 of NZ_JAYSFD010000001.1, forward strand.
CATCGCCCGTGCCTTCGGTGTGGACCAGCTCATCGCCATTGAGCTGGAGACCGGCGCCGACGGCGAACCCACCGGCGCCATTCGCGGCACACCCTCGTTCCGCGAGGGCAAGGTCGCTCGTGTGGAACAATGGCTGGCCGATCGAGGCCTGGGCTGGTCCGATCTGGCGCACAGCACCTTCTACAGCGACTCGCCCAATGACCTGCCGCTGCTGGAGAAGGTCCACGAGCCCGTGGCCACCAACCCGGACGACCGGCTCACCGCCATCGCGCAAGAACGCGGCTGGCGCATCCTCCGACTCTTCGCATGATCAAGAAACTCATCAACAAGCTGCTGGGCAAGTCCGCGCCGACGGCCAAGGGCCCCAAGTTCGGCCGACGCGAAGACGTGCCCGTCAGCGTGCACGGCATCGACCCCAAGCTGGTGGACGCCCGCGCACTCGACGTGGTGCGCACCCTCAAAGACGCCGGTTTCGAGGCCTACATCGTGGGCGGCGCCGTGCGCGACCTGCTGCTGGGCCTGCGCCCCAAAGACTTTGACGTGGCCACCAACGCCACGCCCGAGCAGGTCAAGGGCCTGTTCCGCCGCGCCTTCATCATTGGCCGTCGCTTTCGCATCGTGCACGTGGTGTATGGCCGTGGCCGCGAACACGAGGTGATAGAGGTCTCCACCTTCCGCGCCTACCTTGACAGCGCCGACGCCGAGCAAGTGGCCGGCAACGAGCGCACCAGCAAGGGCGAACTCGCCGGCATGAAGCACGCGGTGGACGCCAGTGGCCGTGTGCTGCGCGACAACGTGTGGGGCCCCATCGAGCAAGACGCCGCGCGCCGCGACTTCACCATCAACGCCATGTACTACGACCCGCAGTCGCAGACCGTGGTCGATTTCCACCATGGCATTCGCGACGCGCAAAAGAAGCTGCTGCGCATGATCGGCGACCCGGCCACCCGCTACCGCGAAGACCCGGTGCGCATCATCCGCGCCGTGCGTTTCGGCGCCAAGCTCAGCGGGCTGGGCTTCCGTTTCGAGGAAAAAACCCTGGCCCCGCTGGCCGCCTCGCGCCAACTGCTGGCCGACGTGCCGCAAAGCCGCCTGTTCGACGAAATGCTCAAGCTGCTGCAGACCGGCCACGCCCTGGCCAGCATCGCGCAGCTCAAGGCCACCGGCCTGGCCACCGGCATCTACCCGCTGCTCGACGTGGTGGTGCAGCGCGCCGAAGACCCCTTCGTGAAAGCGGCCCTGCAAGACACCGACCGCCGCGTGGCCGAAGGCAAGCCGGTGGCGCCCAGCTTCCTGCTGGCGTGTGTGCTGTGGGCCGATGTGCGCCAAGGCTGGCAGCAGCGCCTGCAGCCGCGTGGTGGCCAGCGCGCCCCCACGCCATTTGCCGCCCTGCAAGACGCGGTGGACGAGGCTTTCGACGCGCGCATCGGCGACGTGTCGGGCCGCGGCAAGCTCGGCACCGACATGCGCGAAATCTGGACCATGCAGCCGCGCTTTGACAAGCGCGTGGGCAGCTCGCCCTTCAGCCTGGTGGAGCAGCCGCGGTTTCGCGCTGGTTTTGATTTCTTGCGCCTGCGCGCCCTGGTGGGCGAGGTGCCGGAAGAGCTGGCCCATTGGTGGGAAACCTACAGCACCGCCAGCGACGACATGCGCCGCGACATGGTGGACGCCCAGCGCCGCGACAACCAGGCCAAGCCCGGCGCCGCCAAGGCCCGCCGCGTCAAGCGCACCGACCCCGATCACCCCGCCAACCAGCCAGCCGATGATCCGCGTTTCCGCCCGGTGGACGGCGACGAGGGCGAGGAGGGGGACGATGAGGCGACCGGCGCGTTGAGCCCGGCGCCCGCCGACGGCGACGCCGCGCCCAAGAAGCGCCGCCGGCGCCGCCGCAAGCCCGCTGGCGCTGGGCGCACCGAGGGCGATGCACCCCCCGCCGATGGCGCGGCCTGACGTCACAGCCTTCATCGCCCTGGGTGCCAACTTGGGCGATGCCGCGCAGGCCCTGCGCGACGCGTTGAACGCGCTCTTGGGTGTGCCGGGCGTGCGGCTCGTGCAGGCCTCGGGCCTGTACCGCACCGCGCCCATCGATTCGAGCGGGCCCGATTACGTAAACGCCGTGGCGCAGGTGGCCACCACGCTCACTGCTCCGGCTCTGTTGGACGCCCTTCAGGCCATCGAAAACGCCGCAGGCCGCGAGCGCCCCTACCGCAACGCCCCTCGCACACTCGATCTTGATCTGCTGCTGTACGGTGATGCCCGCATCGAGTCGGTGCGCCTGACAGTGCCGCACCTCCGCATGTGGGAGCGTGCCTTTGTGCTCATGCCGCTGGCCGAGATCGCGCCCGAACTCGTGCCGCCAGCGGCCTTGCAGGCCGTGGCGGGGCAGGGCATCGAGCCCTTGCGTTAGAAAGGGCCCGGCTTAGGGCGCCAGGCGTTCGCGCACCCAGGTGCCACCCTCCAGGCGGTAGCGCAGGCGGTCGTGCAGGCGGCTCTTGCGGCCTTGCCAGAACTCCCAGCGGTCGGGCACCAGCCGGAAGCCGCCCCAGTGTGGCGGGCGTGGTGGGTTGAGCAGGAACTGCGCGCCGTACTTGGCGGCGTTGGTCACCAGCACCGCGCGGCTGTCGATCACCTGGCTCTGGGGGCTGGCCCAGGCGCCGATGCGGCTGTCCAGCGGTCGGCTGTGGAAGTAGGCGTCGCTTTCCTCAGCCGACACGCGCTCCACTCGGCCTTCGATGCGCACCACCCGCTCCAGCTCCACCCAGTGGAACTGCAGCGCGGCGAAGGGGTTGCCTGCCAGCTCACTGCCCTTGCGGCTGTGGTAGTTGGTGTACCAGACGATGCCGCGTTCGTCGAAGCCTTTGATGAGCACCACGCGGGTGCTGGGTCGCAGGTCAGGCCCCACGGTGGCCACGGTCATGGCGTTGGGCTCGGGCAGCTCGCCCGAAATGGCTTCCTTGAGCCATTGGTCAAACTGCTTCAGCGGGTCACTGTGCGAGGCCGACTCGCTGAGTTCGGCCTTCTCGTAGCTTTTGCGCAGGTCGGCAATGTTCATGCGCGGCAGTATAGGCAGGCCCACGCGCACCACCATTGCGCCGGGTCAATCCCTGGCGTGGCGCAGCAGGCGCTCCAGCGCCCGGTCGTGAATGCCGTGGGCCAGCAGACCATCGAAGGTTTGTTGGGCGTAGGCCAGGGTGCTGCCGTAGCGTCCCCTCGCGTGCGCGAAGATGTCGCGGTATTGCGCAGGCGTGAGGTGGCCGGTGAAGCTTGGGCTCTGGCGTGAAAGGGTGAAGGCCAGCGCGAGCACAGGGCCCTGCGCTGTGCGGCAGCGCAGCCACTTCGGGTCATACACCGGGTCGGGCATTTCGCGCGCCCACAGGCCAGGCATCACGCCTTCCACCTCGTCGTGCGGAATGCGCAGCACCAGACCGTCGCAACTGCCCCCGGGCAGCAGGGCAAACACCAGGCCGGGCCGGGCCATCGTGCCTCGGTTGACGTGGCTCCACATCTGCAGGCTTCGGTGGTGGCCGTGCACGCGGGCCAGCCGCGTTTCGGCGGCAGGGAATTCGGGGCGCCAGACCAGCGAGGCATAGCCAAACACCCACAGGTCAGGGCGCTCACCCTGGGCGCGCCATTGTTCGAGCACCTTGCGCTTCATGGCCTCGCCATCGCGCTGGCTAAAATCGAGGGCTAACCCCAACAAACCCTTTTCGGAGATCTCAGTCATGTCCACACAGAATAACGAAATCGAAACCCGCGTCGTGGCGGCGGTTGTCATCGCCATCCTCGTGCTGGTGGTGGGCAGCGTGATCGGTTTCGGCATCCAGCGCGCCACTGGCACCCGCGCCGCTGCTCCTGCAGCGCAAGCCCCCGCGGCCGTGGTGGTGTCGGAAGAAGACGCCAGCATCGTGGTGGAAAACGGCGTGGTGAAGTTCTACTTCGCCACCGGCAAGGCCGATCTGGCCACCGGCGCCCTGGAGGCCCTGGCCGAGTCCATCGAAGCCGCCAAGGGCGGCAAGAAGCTGGTGGTCTCCGGCTTCCACGACGCCACTGGCAGCGCCGCCGCCAACGCCGAACTGGCCAAGCAGCGCGCCCTGGTGGTGCGCGACGCCCTGGTGGGCGCCGGTGTGGCCGAAGCCGCTCTGGAGCTGAAGAAGCCTGAAGAAACCACTGGCAGCGGCAGCGCCGCCGAGGCCCGCCGTGTCGAGGTCACGATCGCTCCCTGAGCCCCGTCTGCTCTCGGTTCGCGAAACCCGGCCCAGGCCGGGTTTTTTTACGCCTGTCGGGTGGCGGCCATGGCTTCGCTCACCCGCAGGCGGGTTTGCGTCATGAGGTAGTCCAGGAAGACCTGGGTGCGCTGGGGAATGAACTTGCGGCTGGGCAGGGCGGCGTACAGGTTCAGCCGGTCGGTGATCCAAGGGCTGAGCACGCGCACCAGCTGACCGTTGGCCAGGTAGGGTGCGGCCAGTTCCACCGTGGTGGAGGTGATGCCCGCCCCGTCGAGCGCTGCGCCCATCAGGGTGTCGGTGTGGTTGGCCCACACCACGGGGTGCACGTCCACCTCAATGGCGCGGTCACCTTCGTCGGCGTTGAGCAGGCGCCAGCGGCTGGAGCGGCCCGCGAGTGGCCGCAGCCGCAGGCAGTCGTGCTGAGCCAGTTCGTCGGGGGTGCGGGGCGCCCCACGCGCCTTGAGGTAGCTCGGGGCGGCCAGCAAGATGGCCTCGGAAGACACCACCTTGCGCGCGATCACGTTGCCGTCGAACGCGTTGTTCGCCCCCAGCAGGGTGATGTCGAAGTCTTCGATGGGGAACTGGTTGTGCGAGATCACCTCCAGGTCAAGGGTGATCTTGGGGTAGGCGCGACGAAAGCCCGCCACCAGTGGCGCAATGACGTGCGTGGCCAGCACGGGGTAAGACAGGACACGCAACACGCCGGCCAATTCGCGGGTCTGAGAGCTGACCATTGAGCTGGCCTCGTCGAGGTCTTGCAGGACCTGCCGAATGCGCTCCAGGTAGGTCTCGCCCGCTTCGGTGAGCGATACGCGCCGGGTGGTGCGGTGCAGCAGCCGCACGCCCAGGTGGTCTTCCAGGTCGGCCACCAGGCGGGTGACCACGGCGGGCGAGAGGTTCAGGGCGCGGCTGGCGGCGGCAAATCCGCCTTCGTCCACGACTTTTTGGAATGCCCGGATGGAAGTGAGTCTGTCCATGGTGCTGGTGATGGGTGGATGTTTTGCTGGATTGTTTCACAAATAGCAATAGATAACTTTCTAATTTGCTATTTTTTGATGAAATCGACAGGTATACAGTTTGTCCATCGATACAAACCCTGATGCCTAGGCATCGAAACCCCCCGAAAGGACCTGTCATGAACGCCACCCGTCTCTCCGTGATCGCCATTGCCCTTGCTGCCCTGACCGCTGGTCAAGCCTTCGCCGATGCCCCCAAGACCCGCGAACAAGTTCGCGCCGAACTGGCCGAAGCCCAGCGCAACGGCACCCTGATCGCTGATGGCGAAACCGGCGCCACCTTCCGCGAGCTGTTCCCCGCCCAGTACCCCGCCGCCCCTGTCGTGGCCGGCAAGACCCGCGCCGAAGTGCAGGCCGAGCTGCGCGACGCCATCGCTCGCGGTGACGTGATTGCCGACGGCCAGACCGGCGCCAAGGCCAACGAGCTGTTCCCCGCCGCTTACGCTGCCGTGAAGTCGCCGGCTGCCAAGGCTGAGGTAGTGGCTCAGGGCAAGACGCGTGAGCAAGTGCGCGCCGAACTGGCCGAGGCCCAGCGCAACGGCGACCTGATCGCCGATGGCGAAACCGGCGCCACCTACCGCCAGCTCTACCCGCACCGTTACCCCGCCCAGGACTCGGCTCAGGCCAAGACCCGCGAGCAGGTGAAGCAAGAGCTGGTGGAAGCCCGTCGCAACGGCCAGCTCCAGACCTCTGTCAACTGAGCAAGCCCAGCGGCTCAGCCGCTGTGACCAGGGTGCGCGGCGAACACCGCCCGCACCCGCAGGCCCCCGGCGGGGCTGTCGGTCAAGGTCAACGTGCCCCCGTGTTGCTCCACGATGCGGGCCACGATGGCCAGGCCCAAGCCGCTGCCGGTGCTGTCCTGAGGGTTGAGGCGCACAAAGCGCTGTAAGACCCGCTCCCGATCTTCTGGTGCAATGCCAGGCCCGTTGTCGCTGACCTCAAGCGCCACGGTTTGGTCGGTTTTTTCCACTTTGACGTCCACCCGGCTGCCAGGTGGCGCGTGCCGCAGCGCGTTCTCCACCAGGTTGTCCAGCAGGGCTCGCAGGTCAGGGGCGTCGCCCCACACCTCGGCCACGTCGCTGCGCTCCAAGCCCAGGTCAATGTCGCGTGCCTCGGCCTGGGCCGACAGCGCCGCCACCACGCGCGCGGCCAAGGTGTCCACCCGCACCGCCGTGGGTTCGCGTTCGCGCGCCTCCGGCTCCAGCCGGGCCATCTGCAGCAGTTGTGCCACCAGGTGGGTGGCGCGTTCGATGCCTTGGTCCAGCTCGTTCAGTGCGGCTTCTCGCTGTTGCTCGGTGGCCCGTCGTGCCAGTTGCGCTTGCAGCTTGATGGCCGCCAGCGGCGTGTTCAGTTCGTGTGCGGCGTCGGCCAGCAATCGGCGCTGCCCGGACAGCAAGGCCTCTACCCGAGCCAGCAGTTGGTTCAGCGCTTCGCCCAGCGGCACCAGTTCCTCCGGTAGCGACTGGGTTTGCACGGCATGGAGCTGGCTTACCTCGCGCCGGCCAATGTCACGGCCCAGGGCGTCCAGCGGCGCCAGGGCCCGTGTGACCGTGGCGTGGTTGAGCAGCGCCAGCACCAGCACCAGCAGCGCCAGGGGCACCAGCAGCCAGGGCACCATGGTCGAGAAGCGATTGGCACGCCCCGCCGCGCTCACCGCCACCTGCACCACCTGGTGGCGGTCGGGCAAGGTGTAGACGCGCCAAGACTCGCCGTCCCAATCGACGATGTGCATGCCGGCTTCTTGCAGGGGCGGGCCGGTGTCGTCAATGGAGCTGTAGATCAGCTTGCCCTTGGGGCTCCAGATCTGGCTGACGAACTGACCCAGGTCTTCGGCTGGGTCACCGCTGGCTGCGTCGTCGTCGCTCTCGCTCGGCGTGGCAGCCGAGGCACCGGTCGCCGGCTCGGCGGCGGGTGCTGCTGGTGGTGGCGCGGAGGGTCTTGAGGGCGGGGTGCGAACCCCGTGTCGCACGACGGAGTAGGCGATTTGCTGCAGGCCGTAGTCGCGCACCCGGTTGAAGCCGCTCCAGGCCATCTGGTAGGTGAGCACGCTGGCCAGCACACCGGTGATGACCAAGGCGGTGATCTGCCAGATCAGCAGGCGCTGCCGAATGCCCTTCATGGCGACTCCACCAGCTTGTAGCCCACGCCGCGCACGTTCTTGATCCAGCCGCTGCCGAGCTTGCGCCGAAGGTGGTGCAGGTGCACTTCGATGGCGTTGCTGGCCACTTCCTCGCCCCAGCCGTACAGGCGGCTTTCCAGTTGGTGGCGCGAGAGCACGGTGCCTGGGCGCTCCATCAGCGCGGCCAGCACGTCGAACTCGCGGGGTGACAGGGGAACCACTTCATCGCCCAGGCGCACCTCGCGGCGCAGCGGGTTCATCTCCAGGCGGCCCAGGCGCAGGTCGGGCTGGGTGCGCCCCTGGCGGCGGCGGCCCAGCGCGTGCACGCGGGCGATCAGCTCGTCCAGGTCAAATGGCTTGGTGAGGTAATCGTCAGCGCCCAGGTTCAGACCGGCCACGCGGTCGGTCACTGCGTCGCGCGCCGAGACCACCATCACCCCCAGCGGCATGTTGGCGGTGCGCAGCCATTGCAGCAGGGTCAGGCCATCCTGGCCAGGCAGGCCGATGTCCAGCAGGAGCACGTCGTAGTCCTGGCTTTGCAGGGCGTTTTGCGCGGACAGGCCGTTGCGGACCCAGTCCACGGTGAACCCGGCCATGCGCAGGCCCCTCTCCAGGCCCTGGCCGAGCATGCTGTCGTCTTCGGCGAGCAACAATTTCATGGCGATGCAGTGTGCGGCAAACGGCCGTCGGGAATCGCGGCCCAACCTTGGATTCTGGCGGCGACAGACTTAGTGAAGGGTTAAGGTCGTGCGATCTGATACAACCGCCGCCCAGTCAAAGCCTTGAGGAAAGTCGCCACATGAGCACCTTCACCCGCGTCGTTCTGTTCACCGATACCGATGGCCGCGCCCGGTTCCGTGAAGAAGCCCTGGAATTGAGCGAGGGCACGCCGGCGGCGCGCTTGTCGCCGGTGTTGCCGGCCACGGGTCTGCAACTGCGCGAAAGCCCGGTGGGGTTCCGCAGCGATTTCCATTGCACGGGCGTGCCGCAATGGCTGTTCGTGCTGCGCGGGCGCATGGAGATCGGGCTGCAGGATGGGAGCAGCCGCGTCTTTGGCCCGGGGGAGCATTTCTATTCGGCCGACACCCTGCCCGTGGGTGCCACCTTTGACCCCACCGTGCACGGCCACTGGAGCCGGCAGGTAGGGGATGAGCCGCTGGTGACGGCTTTCGTGCGGGGCTGAGCCCCGCAGGGCTTTTTGGTCAGTGGCCGATGCGGCCAAAGCTGGTGCGCAGCGGATCGGCCGGGCCACCGGCTTCTTTGCTGCCGCGCCCACCGCCGCCGCCACCGCGCTTCTTGTTGCGGTTGCCGGTGCGCATGGCGTCGATGCTGGTGCGCAGCGGATCAGGCTGGCCACCCGGGTTGCCCACGCGCGGCTTGGGGTCGCGGATGCGCAGGCTGCCCAGGTGGGCGTTCGGGCCGGGTTGGCGCTCATGGCGCTCTTCGCCGTCGCGCTCGGTGCGAGGGCCGCGGTCACCGCGGTCCGGGCGGTCACCGCGCGGCGGGCGTTGGCGCTGCTGGCCGTTGCCTTGCGGGCGCGGGCCCTTGCCCTGTGCACCCTGGGGGCGGGGCTGGCCACCGTTGCGCGGCTGGCCTTCGCCTTGGCCTTCACCGTCTTGGGCGCGCGGGCCACGCTGGCGACCTTGGCCGCCTTCGTTGCCCTTCTTCTCGCGGATGCGCTGCACCATTTCCTGGCGCGCGGCCTTGGCGGCGGCCGCCATCACCTCGCGGCTCGGCGGCTTGCCGGCACCACCCCAGATGGTCTGGCGGCCCATGGCGATGGGCTCGGCCTTCTCGCCGGGCTCAGGCATGAACTCGGGGAAGATCTGCACCGGAATCTGCTGCTTGGTGAAGCGCTCGATGTCCATCATGAAGCCTTCTTCGTCGAGGCTCACGAGGTTGACGGCTTCACCGCTCTTGCCCGCGCGGCCGGTGCGGCCAATGCGGTGCACGTAGTCTTCGCTGACGTTCGGGATTTCGTAGTTCACCACGTGCGGCAGCTCGTCGATGTCGATGCCGCGCGCCGCGATGTCGGTGGCCACCAGGGCGCGAATTTCGCCGCTCTTGAAGCCGGCCAGGGCCTGGGTGCGGGCACCCTGGCTCTTGTTGCCGTGCAGGGCCATCGCCTGAATGCCGTTCTTGGTGAGGTATTCGGCCACGTTGTTGGCGCCGAACTTGGTGCGGGTGAACACCAGCACCTGGCTCCAGTTGTGCTGGTTGATGATGTGCACCAGCAGGGCCTTTTTCTTGCCACGGCCCACGGGGTGGATCACCTGGGTGATGCGCTGCACCGTGGTGTTGCGCGGCGTCACCTGGATGTGCTGAGGGTCCTTCAGCAGGTTGTTGGCCAGGTCGCGGATCTCGTCGCTGAAGGTGGCCGAGAACAGCAGGCTTTGCTTGTCCTTGGGCACCAGGGCCAGCACCTTCTTCACGTCGTGGATGAAGCCCATGTCGAGCATGCGGTCGGCTTCGTCGAGCACCAGGATCTGCACCTGGGACAGGTCAAGGAAGCCCTGCTGCTGCAGGTCAAGCAGGCGACCGGGGGTGGCCACCAGGATGTCAACGCCCTTTTTCATGGCATTGATCTGCGGGTTCATGCCCACGCCGCCGAACACCACGGCAGAGGTCAGCGAGAGGTGCTTGCCATAGTTGCGCACCGATTCCTCGACCTGGGCGGCCAGCTCGCGGGTGGGGGTGAGCACCAGGGCGCGGATGGCCACGCCGCCGAAGCGGTTCTTGCCGCGCTCGGTGGTGGACAGGCGCTGCAACATGGGCAGCGTGAAGGCGGCGGTTTTGCCGGTGCCAGTCTGGGCGCCAGCCAGCAGGTCGCGACCCGCCAGCACCGCTGGGATGGCCTCGGCCTGAATGGGGGTGGGCGTGTCGTAGCCTTGCTCGCGCACGGCTTGCACGATGGCCGGGGCCAGGTTCAGTTCTTCGAAATTCATTGTGTGAAGCGGCACCCTTCCAGGGTGCTGGGGCATCGGCCATGTCGGCCTGCGCGGGGCAGGACCGTTCAGTCGGGGTCGATGAAATCAGGGGATCGGTGGCGGCAACGAGGGGTGTTGCGCGCCCCAGCACAGACGCTGGTGCTCAGCCAACTGAAGTGCAAAGCAGCGCATATTGTCGCACGAGCCGCGGGGTCTTGCCGCGTCGGCCCGACGCCCGGGTCAGCCGCCCAGGGGGCACCTGAGCCCCAAACGGGGATAATCCCGGGTTTTGCGCGCCCGGCGGGCGCCTTTCCGAACAGAACTACCCACCATGGCCCAATACGTCTTTTCCATGAACCGGGTCGGCAAGACCGTGCCGCCCAAACGCCAGATCCTCAAGGACATCTCCCTGTCTTTCTTCCCCGGCGCCAAGATCGGCGTGCTGGGCCTCAACGGTTCGGGCAAGTCCACCCTGCTGAAGATCATGGCCGGCATCGACAAGGAGATCGAGGGCGAAGCCATCCCGATGCCTGGCATCAAGATCGGCTACCTGCCGCAAGAGCCTCAGCTCGACCCCGAGCAGACCGTGCGCGAAGCGGTGGAAACCAGCATGAGCGGTGTGCGCGCTGCCCAGAAGCGCCTGGAAGAGGTGTACGCCGCCTACGCCGAGCCGGACGCCGACTTCGATGCCCTGGCCGCCGAACAGGCCGAGCTGGAGGCCATCATCTCCACCGCCGGCACCGACAGCGAACACCAGCTCGAAATCGCTGCCGATGCCCTGCGCCTGCCACCTTGGGACGCCAAGATCGGCGTGCTGTCCGGTGGTGAGAAGCGCCGCGTGGCGCTGTGTTGCATGTTGCTGTCCAAGCCCGACATGCTGCTGCTGGACGAACCCACCAACCACTTGGACGCCGAGTCGGTGGAATGGCTGGAGTTGTTCCTGCAACGCTTCCCCGGCACCGTGGTGGCCATCACCCACGACCGCTACTTCCTGGACAACGCCGCCGAGTGGATTCTCGAACTCGACCGGGGCCATGGCATCCCCTACAAGGGCAACTACTCCACCTGGCTGGAGCAGAAGGAAGCGCGCCTGGAGCAGGAGCAGCGCACCGAAGACGCCCGCATGAAGGCGATGAAGGAAGAACTCAAGTGGGTGCGCTCCAACGCCAAGGGCCGCCAGGCCAAGAGCAAGGCGCGCCTGGCCCGCTTCGAGGAACTGAGCGACGTCGATTACCAGAAGCGCAATGAGACCAATGAGATCTTCATTCCCGTGGCCGAGCGCCTGGGCAATGAGGTGATCGAGTTCAAGGGTGTCACCAAGTCTTTTGGCGACCGCGTGCTGATCGACAACCTGAGCTTCAAGGTGCCGGCCGGCGCCATCGTCGGCATCATCGGCCCCAACGGTGCCGGTAAGTCGACGCTGTTCAAGCTCATCACCGGCAAAGAGCAGCCCGACGCTGGCGAGGTCACCATCGGCAAGACCGTGAAGATCTCGGCCGTGGACCAGAGCCGCGATGGCCTGGCTGGCGACAAGACCGTGTGGGAAGACATCTCGGGCGGTCTGGACCACATCACCGTGGGCAAGTTCCAGATGCCCAGCCGCGCTTATTGTGGCCGTTTCAACTTCTCCGGCGGTGACCAGCAGAAGCTGGTGAAGAACCTCTCGGGTGGTGAGCGCGGCCGTCTGCACCTGGCCAAAATGCTGGCCGAGGGCGGCAACGTGCTGCTGCTGGACGAACCCTCCAACGACCTTGACGTGGAAACCCTGCGCGCACTGGAAGAAGCGCTGCTGGAGTTCGCCGGCTCGGCCCTGGTGATCAGCCACGACCGCTGGTTCCTGGACCGCATTTGCACCCACATCCTGGCCGCCGAAGGCGACTCGCAGTGGTACTTCTTCGACGGCAACTACCAGGAGTACGAGGCCGACAAGAAGAAGCGCCTGGGTGAGGAGGGCGCCAAGCCCAAGCGCGTGCGCTTCAAGTCGCTGGGCTGATCGGCATGGCGAGCGAAGCCGATGTGATCGCCGCCACGCGCGAATGGGTGGAGAAGGCCGTGATCGGCCTGAATCTCTGCCCCTTCGCGCGCTCGGTGTGGGTGAAGAACCAGGTGCGCATCGTGGTGAGCACGGCGCGCCATGTGGACGGCCTGCTCGACGACCTCGACCGCGAGTTGGACCTGCTGGCCAGCACGCCAGCCGAGGAGATCGACACCACGCTGCTGGTGCACCCCACCTTGTTTCCCGATTTCCTGACCTTCAACGATTTCCTTGACATCGCCGACGAGGTGGTGGCCGAGCACGATCTGGAGGGCGTGATCCAGGTGGCCAGTTTCCACCCCGATTACCAGTTTGAAGGCACCGAGCCGGACGACATTTCCAACTTCACCAATCGCTCGCCTTTCCCGACCCTGCACCTGCTGCGCGAAGACAGCATCGAGCGCGCGGTGGCCACCGATGCCGGTAACGCCGACGAGATCGTCGAGCGCAACATCGAGACCTTGCGCCGCCTGGGCCTGGCGGGCTGGCAGGCCCTGTGGGCCAAACGCTGAACTGGTGGCTTTTTTCACAGGTCCTCAATCCATTGCGTGCAGTTATCGCGATGACAATTGCATCGTGACCCATGTTGCGGGTCTCGGAGAGATCAGCACCATGCCCCAAGCGCAACCCCAAGTGTTTGAAGCCTGTTTGAGCGATGCACTGTCGCGCACGCGAGAGTGGATGCCCAGGTGGTTGGACCAAGTGCACGCCGGGTTGCGAGAGCGTGAGGTAACGGCGCCAACCGCCCTGGAAAAGCAGGCCCTGGCCAGCGCTCGGGTGGCCTTGACCGAACACCGAGATCGCGTCATTACCCAGTACCTGGTCAGCCTGGCCGAGGCCTTGCACATCGGCGATGCCGACGCAGGGCGAGGCCAACCCACCACGTCGTTCGGCTTCGATGACTTGGAGTTGATGGGCGACGACCAAGTGCAGGAAACGGTGGAGTTGGCCCGCTTGCAGCAAGTGGTCAGCATGACCGTGGAGGAGCACGAAGGTGCCTTGGTGGCTCTGCTGTGCGGGGCGCTCGGGTTGCGCGAGGTGCGCCCCGAGGCGGTGTCGTTGCAGGCCGATGTGTTTGTGCGGGCGCTCATGGACACCCTCAAGCGGCTGCATATCTCGCCGGCTGCTCGCTCGCGTTGGCTTCAGGCGGGCGCCATGGCCCTGGGCGCCGAGTTGGCGCAACTGTTCACCCACTTGGCGCAGCAGCTTGCGCAGGCGGGGGTCAAGCCAGCGGTGTACGTGGTCAGTCCCCCGCCCGTCAGTCCCAGCCGCCTGATGGCGTCGTCCGGCGGGCGTGAGGCGGCGCCGTTGCCCACCGGGCTTTCAGGCGAGGGCTTGCTCACACTGGATCATTTGCATCAGTTACTCGTTGGCAACTTGGACCGTTCTTCGTCCAGCGCGGAGACCGGCGGCATGGCGCGCAGCCTGGCAGGCGAGGTGGTGAGCCTGATGCTTCAGCAGATCGCCGCTGACAAGCGCCTGCTGCAGCCGATTCGGGAAATGCTGATGGGCATGAAGCCCGCCTTGCTGGCGCTGGCGCGCAACGACCCCCGCTTTTTTGCCGACCGGCAGAACCCCGCCCGCAGGCTGCTGGACGCCATCACCGAAGGCAGCCTGGCCTACACCAGCGAACTGGACGACGCCTATGCCGGATTTGCTCGCGAGGTGCGGGCGATCGTGCAAGCGCTGCTGGCCCCTGGCGATGACCTGTCGGAACGCTTCCAGGCTTTGCTGGAGCGGCTCAAGCGGTACCAAGTTGAAACGGCGCCGCCGGATCAGATGAAGGCGCGTGGTCAGGCCATGCAGACCCTGGTGAAGGTAGAGCAGCGAAAGCTGCTGGCCGAGCGCGTGGCCAATGAGTTCCGCGCGCGCCAAGACTACCCCAAGGCTCCCGGTGTCGTGCGACGCTTTCTGACTGGGCCGTGGGCCCAGGTGGTAGCACACGCGCGCATGGCCGACAGTGCCGGCATGCCCCTCACGCCAGCCGATTCACCGGCGATCCGTTACACCGACATCCTGGGCGATCTGTTGTGGTCCAGCCAACTGGCGCTGGCCAGCCTTAACCGGCCCCGACTGGTCAAGATCATTCCCCGTCTGCTGCGCACCCTGCGCGAAGGGCTGGACAGCATCGGCTACCCGCGTGAGCAATCGGAGGCCTTCTTCCAGGCGCTCATGGGGCTGCATGAGGCGGCTTACAAGACGCAGCGCATCGAGCAGCCAGCCGATGACCCGAGCAGCCGGCACAGCGAGGAAGACGCCGCGTTGTGGATGCAGAGCCACGAGGCGCAAGAGACCAACTTCCTCCATGACTCGGCCCCTGCCGAGTCCACGCAGCCGGCTTTTGCCGACACCCTGCCTGTGCAGCGCGACTGGGCCGACGTGAAGGCTGACCTGGCCGCCCGCACCGTGACCCACCTGGTGGTGGGCAGCTGGTTTGACATGTGGAACGATGGCCTGGCCCTGCGCTGTCAGCTGACCTGGGCCAGCCCACACGGCACCTTGTTTTTGTTCACCACGTCCAACGGGCGTTCCATGTCCATGACCCGTCGCAGCCTCGACCGCTTGGTGGAGCAAGACCGGTTGCGCCTGATCGCGGCGGCTGGCGTGGTGGACGAGGCCCTGGATGCGGTGGCCCGTCAAGCCTTGCTGAACTCGGGCAAATCGGGCGAGGCCTGATCGGCTGCCGGCGCCTCACGGGCGCGCAGCAGTTTTTTGCGCACCAGGTGGATGTTGCTGCGCAGGGCGTACAGCTCGTCGGTGTAGCTCAGCGGCACGACCACGTGCTCCACCTTGGCCTCCAGCGCGTTCACTTCGCGCAGCAGTTCGTCCACGGCGACCTCGCCCGTTTCTTGGCGCTGTTCGATGTCGCGCAACTGTGCGTACCAGCGGAACACCCGTGAGCGGATGCGGAAGGTGTACAGCGGCGGCACCACGCGCGACAGGGGCAGGGCCAGCGCCAGGATCAGGCCCATGGCCAGCCACATGCGCTCGATCAGGTTGGCCAGCCAGAACGGCAGGTGGCGCTGCAGAAAGGGCGGGCCGCCTTTGATGGCGCGTTCGGCTTCGGTGGCGATGGGCACTTCGCTGTGCTCCAGGTTGGGGTATTGGCGTGCTCGGCTGAACCAGCCCGCCCGGCCATGCAGCTCGGTGGCCGTTTGCGCAAAGAGTTGCAGCACGGCCGGGTGGGTGCCGTTGTTGGCCAGCAGGCTGGTGGTGGTGGCCACCAGCTTCACGTCGCGGCTGGGCAGGTTGTTCGCCAGGTCCACCATGCCCTGCGGCATGAGCACCGGGGTGAGGTAGGGCAGGCGGCGCGAGTACGCCTCGCCTTGGGAAAAGGGCAGCAGCTTCACGCCCGGCGTCTGCAGCAGCATCTGCACCATGGGCGACTCGGGGGCTGAGGCGAACACCAGCGCATCGAGCCTGCCGTTCAAAAAGGCCACGGTGGCCGGGGTCTGGTCCAGCTCGCTCAGCCTGAGGTCTTTCTCGGTGAGGTGGTTGATGTCCAGCAAGGTGGCGAACAGGCGCGGGACGCCGCTGCCGGCCGAGCCCACGTTGACGCGCCAACCCTTGAGGTCACTCAGACCGTCGAGGCGGCCGCTGGGGTGTTGCTGGCGAGCGCGTGCCTCTCGGTAGAACAGCCAGAGGGGCTCGACGAACAGGCTGCCCAGCGAGACGATGGCTTCCTGGTCGTCGGCGCCGATGTCGGCGGTGCCCCCTTGCACAAAGCCCAGATCGGCCTGTCCGCTGCGAATCAGCGCGAGGTTGTGCGACGAGCCGTCCGACGCCAGCAACTCGACGCGAATGCCTTCGCGCTCAAGGGCCTGGGCGTATTGCCGGCCGAAGGTTTCGTAGGCGCTTTGCGCCGGACCGGTGGCCAGCACCACGGTCTTGGGCGGGGTGGGGTCTAGCCACCAGTAGGCCAGGGCGATCACCCCCACGGTCAGCAGCGCGAAGGGGCCGGAAGACAGCAGCATCTCGCGCAGCGAGATGAGGGTGTAGCGCAGGGTTTTGGGCATGGCGGCACGTTATCACGCAACCGTGGCCCTGCTGCGCCCTGTTGCCCTGCAGAAGGGGCGTGCACCCCCTGCGATCAGCCGCCCTTGCGCTGCAGTCGGAAGATTCGCACCGCGTCGTTCATCACGGCCGCCTGGGCAGTGAGCGAGCTGGCCGCAGCGGCCAGTTCCTCGACCATGGCCGAGTTCTGCTGGGTCACGGCGTCGAGCTGGCCCACTGCCTGGTTGATCTGGGCAATGCCCATGGACTGCTCGTCGGTGGCGCCGGTGATGTCGGTGATCAGGCCGTTCACCTGCTCCACCGCCGTCACCACCTTGCTGATGGTGGCGCCGGTGTCGTGCACCAGTTGGCTGCCTTGCGTCACCTTGCTGGCCGACTCGTCGATGAGCACCTTGATTTCCTTGGCCGCGGCCAGGGTGCGCTGCGCGAGCTGGCGCACCTCGCCGGCCACCACCGCGAAGCCACGGCCTTGCTCCCCGGCGCGAGCCGCCTCCACCGCGGCGTTGAGCGCCAGGATGTTGGTCTGGAAGGAAATGCCGTCGATCACCTGGATGATTTCGCCGATGCGCTGCGAGCTTCGGTTGATGTCGTCCATGGTGCTCACGACCTGTTCCATGGCCGCGTTGCCTTCGCGCGCCACCTGCGCAGCACGCATGGCCAGGTGGGTGGCCTCGCGCGAGCTGTTGGCGCTTTGCTGCACCGTGCTCGTGAGCTCCTCCATCGAGGCCGCGGTTTCCTGCAGGCTGCTGGCCTGCGACTCGGTGCGGGAGGACAGGTCTTGGTTGCCGGCGGCAATCTGGCTGGAGGCGACTTGCACGCCTTCCACCTCATGGCGAACGTCAGACACCACGGCTTGCAGGTTCACGTTGAGCTGGTTGAGGGCGCGCGCCAGTTCACCGAATTCGGCCTTGTGCTGCACCTGGAAGCGCGCGCTCAGGTCACCCGCGGCCATTTGGTTGGCAAAGCCCACGGCCTCTTTCAGGGGCGTGACCACTTGGCGGCGCATCAGGGCCGCACCCACCAGGGACACCAACAGAAGCGAGGCGCAGGCCGCGGCCAGGCCGGTGGTGCCGAAGGGGGCAGCCAACGCGCCGGCGACCAAGCCGGCGGCGGCCAGGGCCACCGCGCCGAAGCCGAGCTTGCGACCCACGGTGAGCTGAAAGCGTTGGCGCAATTGGCCCACGAGGCCAGTGCTCACCACCGCCCCACGGTTGAGGGCCAGGCTGGCGTGCCCGTTTTGCGCCTCCTGGCGCATCCGGGCGTAGAGCGCCTCGGCCGCTTCGATCTGCTGGCGGGTGGGCTTGGTGCGCACCGACATGTAGCCCACCACCTGGCCGTTTTCCATCACTGGCGTGGCGTTGGCCATCACCCAATAGTGGTCGCCGTTCTTGCGCCGGTTTTTCACCGGGGCCGACCAGGGCGAGCCGCTTTGCAAGGTGGTCCACATGTCGCGGAAGGCCTCGACTGGCATATCGGGGTGGCGCACGATGTTGTGCGGCTGGCCCATCAGCTCTTCCCGGTCATAGCCGCTCACGGCGATGAAGGCCGGGTTGCAGTAGGTGATGTGGCTCTTGAGGTCGGTGGTAGAGACCAGGGTGACGCCGTCTGGAATGACGAACTCTTTCTGGGTGACGGGCAGGTTGTTGCGCATGGGGGCTCCAGGTCGGCGGTGGTGGATACCCTCCGCCGGTATTTACCCTGATATCGACCGCCCAGAAGAAAACCTAAAGCGACAAATGACGGCCACTTGACGGTCATTCGTCGCTTGTCCTTGGTTTTTTAGCGAATTGGTTCCAAGGAGGTGGCGGTGTATGCACCGTTTAGTTGTTCGGCGGTGAATTGCACGCGATCGCCCACCTTCAGGCCCTTGAGCTGGTTCGGGTCTTTCACCACGAACACCATGGTCATGGGGGGCATGTCCAGGTTGGGGATTTCGCCGTGCTTGAGGGTGACCTTGCCGGCGGCCAGGTCGATGCGGCGCACCTCGGCCTGGGCGAGGGTAGGGGCCTTGGCGGGGCTGGCGGGTGCGGTCGGTGCGGACTGCGCCACGGTGGTGTGGGCGCTGTGGGCGTCGTGGCTTTGTGCCTGAGCCTGAAGCGACAGGCCCAGGGTGAGGGCGATGGAGGCGACGATGGTTTTCATGGGCAATGCCTTGGGGTGATTCACGATTTGAAATACGAGGCGTAAACGCGGGCCGTGCCGTCGCGCTGCACCAGCAGCACGTCGTAGGGGTCGCGGCGATTGCCGTACACCTCGCCGTCCATGCCCGGGCTGCCCACCGGCATGCCGGGCACGGCCAGGCCAATCGCATCGGGCTTCTCGGCCAGCAGGCGGCGAATTTCGCGCGGGTTCACGTGGCCTTCGATCACGTAGCCGCCGATGCGCGCGGTGTGGCACGAGGCGTACTTCACGGGCAGGCCCAGGCGCTGGCGCATGGCGGTGTTGCCGGTGTCGAACACCTGCACGGTGAAGCCTTCGGCTTGCAGGCGCTCGACCCAGTCGTGGCAGCAGCCGCAGTTGGGGTCTTTCCAGACCTGCATCACGGGCAGGGGGGCAGGGCTTGGGTTTTTGGCCTGGGCGCTGGCCAGGCCCGGCAGGGCCAGGGCGGTGGCGGCCAGCAAAAAGCGGCGTCGGTTGGTGCTCATGGGGGTCATCCTTTCGGGTTCACGCGGATGGTGCCGCGCATGCCGGCCTCGAAGTGGCCGGCGATCAGGCAGGCGAACGCGAATTCGCCGGGGCGGTTGAAGGTCCAGACAATGTCGCCGCGCCGCCCCGGGGGCACGTGGGCCATGTAGGGCTCGTCGTGCTCCATGCCGGGATGCTTTTTCATCAGATCGGCGTGGGCGGCCAGTTCTTCCGGGGTGCCGATCACGATTTCGTGCATCACGCGCCCGGCGTTCACGGCGCGCAGGCGCAGGGTCTCGCCCTCGCTCACCTCCAGGTGGCTGGGGCTCAGGCGCATGTCATCGGTCATGCGGATCTCCACCGTGCGGCGGGCCTGCCGCGCGTCGGCGGCGATGCCCCAGGGCTTTTGTTCGCGAACCACCGGGCCCTTGGCCTGGTGCGGCTTTTCGCCATGGGCCCAGGCGGGCAGGGCGGTGGCCAGGGACAGGGCGGCCAGGGCGGTGCGTCGGTTGGGGTGTGGGCGCTTCATGTGGGGGGTGCTCATCAGTGGTGGGCCGAGTGGTCGTTGGCGCCAGGCTTGCGCACGGTGGCGTTGGCCTTGTCGCTGGCTGGCGCGGCAGCGGGGCGGGTGGGTTCAGGGGCCTGGCCGGTGTCCACCAGTCGGGCCTGGGTGCCGGCGGGCAAGGCGTAGTTGCCGGGGTCGCGGTAGTCGTTGGCGCCCAGGTCGGCCCGCACCTTCAGCGTGGTGAACATGCCGCCCATCTCGATGGGGCCGTAGGGGCCGGTGCCGGTCATCATGGGGAAGGTGTTGGGGGGCAGTTCCATTTGCATCTCGCCCATGTCGGCCATGCCGCGCTCGCCCATGACCATGTAGTCGGGGCTGGCGCGCTGCAGGCGGCGCACCAGGCCGCTGTGGTCGGTGCCGATCATGGTGGGCACGCCGTGGCCCATGGCGCCCATGGTGTGGTGGCTCTTGTGGCAGTGCATGGCCCAGTCGCCGGGCTCGTCGGCGATGAACTCCAGCTGCCGCATCTGGCCCACGGCCACGTCGGTGGTCACCTCGGGCCAGCGCGCGGTCTTGGGCACGGGGCCGCCGTCGGTGCCGGTCACCTCGAACTCGATGCCGTGGATGTGGATGGGGTGGTTGGTCATGGTGAGGTTGCCCACGCGCACCCGCACGCGGTCGCCCAGGCGGGCCACCAGGGGGGTGATGCCGGGGAACACGCGGCTGTTCCAGGCCCAGATGTTGTGCTCCAGCATGGTGTTCACCTGGGGGGTGAAGCTGCCGGGCTGCACGTCAAAGGCGTTGAGCAGGAAGGCGTAGTCGCGCTGAACCGGGGCGATGTGCGGGTGCCGCCCCTTGGGGTGGGTGATCCACAAGCCCATCATGCCCATGGCCATCTGCACCATTTCGTCGGCGTGCGGGTGGTACATGAAGGTGCCGGGACGGCGCGCGGTGAACTCGTACACAAAGGTCTTGCCCACTGGAATCTGCGGCTGGTTCAGGCCGCCCACGCCGTCCATGCCGTTGGGCAGGCGCTGGCCGTGCCAGTGGATGGTGGTGTGCTCGGGCAGGCGGTTGGTCACGTAAATGCGCACCCGGTCGCCTTCGACCACCTCAATGGTGGGGCCGGGGCTCTGCCCGTTGTAGCCCCACATGTTCACCAGAAAGCCTGGGGCCATTTCGCGCACCACCGGCTCGGCCACCAGGTGGAACTCCTTGACGCCGTTGTTCAGGCGCCAGGGCAGGGTCCAGCCGTTGAGCGTGACCACGGGTTGGTAAGGGCGGCCCGCACCGGTGACGCCAGGCGGCGTCCAGGGGCCGGCGGTGTCGGCGGAGGTTTGTTGCACCGCCTCGGGCAGCGCGGCCAGGGCCACGCGGCTCACGCTGGCGGCCGCCACGGCGGTGGCGGCACCGGCGAAGAAGTGTCGGCGTTGGAGGTTCATGGTCAGTGTCCTGCGGCGTTGGCGGCCGGGGCGGCCGCAGAAGAAGAGGCGGGCTCGCGTCCGGCGTGGTCGGCACCGGCCAGCACGGCCTGCCAGTTGGCCTGGGCGAGCCAGAATTCGGCGCGGGCCTGCAGGGCGGCGTCCAGGCTGGCCAGGCGATCGCGGGCGCTGGCCAGCAGGTCCCAGGTGCTCAGCAGCATGCCGTTGTAGCGCTGCAGCGTGTCTTGCTCAATGGCGGTTTGCAGTTGGCCGATCACTTGTTCGGCGTGGCGGGCGCTGGCGTGGCGCAGCGGCACGGCCGCCCAGGCCAGGCGCGCATCGGCGCGGCGCTGGGCACCTCGCCGCAGCAGCTCGGCCTGCGCCTGCACCGCGTTGGACAGGGCGTGGTCGTTCACCAGCGTGCGGTCGGTCAGCTCGGGGGCTTTGCCCTGGGCTTGTGCCTGTGCGATGGCGGCGTCGGTGGTTTGTTGCCAGGCGGCCCAGCGCTCGGCGGGCACGGCCTGCATGGCGGCCAGCGCTTCGGCGCGTTGCTGCGCCAGGTGCGGGTCGCTGCGCAGCGCGGCGGCTTCGATGTCGGTCACGCGCAAGTCCTTGCCGGGCAGGGCTTGCTCAGGCAGCGCCGGCAGGCCATCGGGCAGGCGCTGGGCCAGGGCCTGAACGGCAGCCGCGTCCCACAGGCCGAGTTTTTGCGCCAGGCGCTCAAGGGCTTGCTGGGCGCGCGCCTGCGCGTCGGCCGCGGCTTGCCAGGCGCTGGCTTCCACCAATTGCTCGCGCATCAGTCGGGCCTGGGGCCAGTTGCCCGCCACTACCATGCGGCGGCCCAGCTCGGTGCCCACGCGGGCAGCTTCCAGTGCCTCTTGGCGGTAGCGCGCGCTTTGGGTGGCCGCGATGGCGTCGATCCAGGCCGCTTGCACCTCTCGCACAAAGGCGGCGTGTTCGGCCTGCACCTGGCCACGGCCCAGCGCGTTGCTGCCCAGGCGCACGAAGAGATCGGGGCGCGTGCGCAAGGCGACTTGCAGGGCCTCGGCCCAGGTCAGGGGGGGCACCCGCCGGTCGGCGGCGGCGGGCGGCGCGGGCTCTTGCTTGAGCAGGTCAACATGGCCGCGTGGGAACTCGGCCACGCGGGCGTTGGCGCGGCGCCAGATGGCCAGCGCCTCGGCGGCATCGGTCGGCAGGGGCGGGGCGCTGGCGTTCACCGGTTCGGGCAGCGCCGGGATGGCCGGGGCGGTGCTGGCCACGTTGGGGTTGGTGGCAGAAAGCGCCAGTTCGGCCGGGTTTGACTGGGCCTGGGCCGCGCTGGCCAGAAGGCCGGCGGCCAGCGCCAGGGGGCGCAGGTCAATGGGCGGAAAGCTCCGCCGCCATGGGGTCATGTGGGTCTCCTGAGATCACGAAAGCGTTCGCCTCGACGCCGCTGTTGGCGGTTTTCGGGCGCACCTAGGGTGTGAAATCTCAGGCGATGGGGGGTTTGCGGTCGCGTTGCGGCTCGACGCTGGCGAAGTGCTCTTGCGAAATGACGCGCAGGGGGTGGGGCGCCGTGTCGGTGGCCAGCATCGGGACGGGTGGGTGCAGCGCGGGCACGTTGCACAGGTCACAACTGAGGTGGCTGTGGTGCGGGGCCTGGTCGGCGTGGGCGGCCTGGCCATGGCTGTCGGCGTGCGTGGCGTGCGTGGCGCTCGAACTGGCCTCGGGCGCCGCTGCCTCTTGGCAGTCGTGCACCAGCGCCGCCACCACGGCAGGTGCCTCGGGGGTGTGGGCGAGCCGCTCCAGCGCCATGGCGTCGCCCACCCAGCCGCGCAGGGGCAGCAGGGCGATCATGAGGGCGACGATCCAGAAGCGCATGGTGCGAATGATACGGGCGGGGGTCTTGAGGTTCCCGGTCCGGGGGTATGCGCTTGTGTCAAGAGGCGCGGGCGCGCTCGGCGTGCAGGGCCAGCTCGCCCCTTGCCTGGCGCAGCACCGACCAGCCGGCGCTGATCGCCAGCGAGGCCATCACGGCGGCCACCAGCAGGTCGGGCCAGGCCGACTGGGTGCCAAACACGCCCAGGGCCGCCAGCATCACCGCCACGTTGGACAAGGCGTCGTTGCGCGAGCACAACCACACGCTGCGCATGTTGGCGTCGCCGGTGCGAAAGGCGTACAGCATGAAGGCCACGCCGGCATTCACCAGCAGGGCCACAAAGCCCACCACGCCCATGGTCATGGGCTCGGGCACGGTGCCGCTGCGCAGCACCCAGATGGCCTTGGCCACCACGAGCAGGCCGTAGGCCAGCATCGACGCGCCCTTGACCCAGGCCGCGCGGCTGCGCCACACCACGGCCATGCTCAGCACCGCCAGCGACAGGCCGTAGTTGGCCGCGTCGCCCGCGAAATCGACCGCGTCGGCCAGCAGCGAGACCGAGTTGGCGCTGAGGCCGGCGCCCAGTTCCACCACAAACATGCCCAGGTTCAGGACCAGGGCGATCCACAGGGCGCGTCGCCAGCGTGGGTCGGTGGTGGCATCGGGTTGGTCGTCGTGGCAATGGTCGTGGGCGCAGGCCATGGGGTTTCCTGAAGTTGGGGTTGGCGGCGAAATCGCCTGAGTGCCATGATTGGAAACCTTCAAGCCACTACAAGGTCAAGCCCGTGCGCGAACCGATTGACGATACCCCTGTGCACCGCATTGGCGAAGCCGCGCGCCGCAGCGGCGTGTCGGCTGCCAACATCCGCTACTACGAGCGCGAGGGCCTGTTGCCCACCCAGGCCCGGGGGGCCAATGACTACCGCCTCTACAGCGAGGCCGACCTGCACCGCCTGCGCTTCATTCGCCTGTGCCGGGCCATGGACATGTCGCTAGACGAGGTGCGCACCCTGCTGGACCTTGACCTGGGCAACAAGGCCGACTGCGCCACGGCGCGCAGCGCGCTGGACGAGCACCTGGCCCACGTGCGCGCCCGCCTGAGCGAATTGCGGGCGCTGGAGCGCGACTTGCGCGCGCTGCGCGAGCGCTGCGACGGCTCGGGCGATCACTGCCGCATCATCGAGGCGCTGCACCAGCGGGCCGATTCGCCCTTGCCCAAGGCGGGTGCGGGCGCTCGCCGGCACGTGTGAGCGGCTCAGGCGCGCAAGGCTTGCTCGGCCTTGTCGAGCCAGAGCTGCAGGCTGTCGAGCAGGTCGCGCTGGCTGAATGAGCAACTTTCGGCGTCGAACAGGGCGCTTGACTCCAGTCGGTCCAGCAGGCCGTGCAGCACCGGCGCGAACTTCGGCGGTAGGGCGGCGATCAGCTCGGTGTGGGTGCGCGCTTGCTGGCTGAAGGCGTGGGCACCGAGCTTGCCCTCACGCAGGGCGACCAGGTCTTGGGCCAGGTGTTGCAGGGTGGGCAGGTGGGTGTGCAGGCTCATGGTTCGGCGCGCGCGGTGCGCGAGGAAGTGGCGGGCAATGACACCACCGGTGGCAAGGGCTGGTTGCGCTGGGCCAGCACGTGGCGAAGGCGGTCGGGGTAGTCGGTGATGAGGCCGTCCACACCCCAGTCCACCAGGCGCTCCATGTCAGCGGGCTCGTTCACCGTCCAGGGGATCACGTGCAGGTCGAGGTCGTGTGCGCGCTCAATGGCCGCGCGGCTGAGGTTGCCAAAGTGCGGTGACCAGATGCGCCCGCCGGCGGCCGCCACCATGGCGGGCACGTCGTCGTGGTCGGCCAGTTTCAGGCCCAGCGTCCAGTCGCCGCTGCTCACCGTGTCAAAGCGCGGCAAGTGGGCCGTGAGGTAGGCGCGGGGCAGCTCGGGTGCGAGCTTCTTGGCCACTTGCAGCGTGCGCCAGTCAAAGCTCTGCAGCGTGGTGCGCTCTGCCACCCCGTGGGTCTTGATCACCTCGATCACGGCCCGCGTGAGCGCGTCAGGCGAGGGCGACTCGTCGGGCTTGAGCGGGTTCACCTTGGTCTCGATGTTGAAGCGCACCTGCGTGGCGCCCAGCGCCTTCACTCGCTCAAACACCGCCGCCAGCGTGGGGATGCGCTCACCGTCGCGCGGCTCTTGCGCGGCAAAGTCTCGGGCGTAGCGGCTGGCCGGGTGGATGCGGCCCACGTCCAGCGCCTGGATGGCCTGCAGCGGCTGCCGCCAGAACGGCTGGCCCCGTGCCTTGAGCCACTGCCCCTGGGCATCGCGGGTGATGTCGGGGTTGGGCGTGGTGTCGTGCGTGACCACGGGCACGCCCTCGGCGCTGAGCGTCACGTCCAGCTCCAGTGTGCTCACGCCCACGGCCAGCGCGCGCTCAAAGCCCGCCAGGGTGTTCTCAGGCGCCAGGCCCCGCGCGCCCCGGTGGCCTTGCAGATCAAAGGCCGACGCGGGCGCGGCCATCAGGCCGAGCAGCAGCGCGACGGCCGTGGCGGCGTGGGCCAGGGGTGGGGCAGGGCGTTTCATGGGGCCGGATGGACGTGGATCTGGCGCGCATTCTGCCAGCCTGGCCGATGCCCCCCAGGGCATTCCCGGTGGTGGGCTTGGGGTCAGCTTTCTATGCTGAACGCCTGCCTTTTCACCGGAGCCGACGTTCATGACTTCCCCCGTTGCGCAGACCCTGCACCACCGCGCCTGGCCGCGCCGCCTGCCGCACCGCATCGAGCCGCCGGCCACCTCGCTGTGGTTCAACCTGCAGGTCAGCGCCACGCGCTACCCCGACAAGCCGGCCCTGGTGTTCTTTGATCGTCACGTCACTTACGCCCAGTTGCAACAACAGGCCGAGGCGATGGCCGCGCACCTGCGGGCAAACGGCGTGCAAGACGGCGACCGCGTGCTGCTCTACCTGCAGAACTGCCCGCAGTGGATCGTGGCGTACTACGCCATCCTGCGCGCCAATGCCGTGGTGGTGCCGGTGAACCCCATGAACCGGGCCGACGAGCTGGGCCACTACATCACCGACCCCGAGGCCCGCGTGGCGGTGTGCGCGGCCGACCTGGCCGGTGAGTTGCTGCAGGCCAATGCCGCCGTGCCCGAGGCGCATCGCCTGCGCCACCTGGTGGTGACCCATTACGCCGACGCCATGGGCCCGCAGGCCGAGGTGCCCGAGGTGTGGGCCACGTGGCTGGGCACGCGCCACCCGCGCCCCGATCTGCCCGGGGGCAGCGTGGCCGACTGGGCCGAGGCCCTGGCGTGCCGCGAGGCCCTGCCGGCCCACAACCGGGGCCCCGACGACCTGGCCGTGCTGCCCTACACCAGCGGCACCACCGGCCTGCCCAAGGGCTGCATGCACCCGCACCGCACGCTCATGCACAACGCCGTGGCGTGCAGCCTGTGGAGCAACGGTGCGCCCGACAACGTGCAACTGCTGGTGGTGCCGCTGTTTCACATCACCGGCATGGTGGTGGGCATGCACGCGGGCCTGTACGCCGGGACCACGCTGGTGCTCATGCCGCGCTGGGACCGTGAACTGGCCGGGCGGCTGATCTCGCGCTGGCGCGTGACGCACTGGACCAACATCCCCACCATGGTCATCGACCTGCTGGCCAGCCCGAACTTCGCGCGGTACGACTTGTCGAGCCTGGTCTACATCGGCGGCGGTGGCGCGGCCATGCCAGCCGCCGTGGCCCAGCGCCTGTGGGAGCAGTTTGGCCTGCGCTATGTGGAAGGCTATGGCCTGACCGAAACCGCCGCGCCCTCGCACAGCAACCCGCCCGATGCGCCCAAGCAGCAGTGCCTGGGCATTCCCTTTCTGAGCACCGAGGCGCGGGTGATCGACCCCGAGACCCTGACCGAGCTGCCACCAGGCGAGGCGGGTGAGATCGTGATCCGAGGCCCGCAGGTGTTCGAGGGCTACTGGCGCCGGCCCGAGGCCACGGCGGCCGCCTTCATCGAGCTGGAAGGTCGCCGCTTCTTTCGCACCGGCGACCTGGGCCGGGTGGACGACGAGGGCTATTTCTTCATCACCGACCGCCTCAAGCGCATGATCAACGCCAGCGGCTTCAAGGTGTGGCCGGCCGAGGTGGAGGCGCTGATGTTCAAACACCCGGCCATTGCCGAGGCCTGCGTCATTGGCACCCGCGACGCGTACCGCGGCGAGAGCGTGAAGGCCGTGGTGGTGCTGCGCGCCGAGGCCCGTGGGCAGGTGGACGAGGCCAGCGTGCTGGCCTGGTGCCGCGAGCACATGGCGGCCTACAAATGCCCGCGCAGCGTCGAGTTCGTGGACGCGCTGCCCAAGAGCGGCAGCGGCAAGGTGATGTGGCGCTGGCTGCAAGAGCAGGAGGCGGCGCGGCAGGCGCAGGCGGCGTGATCTCGGCCGTGGCTGGTGGCGTGGATGGGTGTGGGGATTCACACCCTGACATGTCTGCAATCTTGTGCGGGGGGCCCGACGATTGAGCGCTAGGCGGCTGGCTTCGGTGCATCAGGGCCGCCATAGGCCGCAAATCCAGGCCCAGCAAGGCCCCATGGCGTTGGCACGGTGATTGCGGAGGTGTGTGCAGACACTGTTGTTGGTGTCTTGGCATTTCCTCAGCTCTCATCTGGAGTCACCCATGTTCAAGTTCGCGAAATCGCCGCGCCCACACGGTCGGCGCGCTGCGCTTCTGGCGCTGTCGGCCCTGTCTCTCTCGCTGGTGAGCCTGCCTTCCCAGGCCGGCGACACGCTGGCCAAAGTGATGTCGGAGAAGAAGCTCACCGTGGGCTACATCCCTTACGACGACCTCACCCGCCGCGACCTGGCGTCCGGCAAGGTGGTGGGTTTTTTCCCTGACCTGATTGAGGCGATTGCCAAAGAGGTGGGCATCAAGCCGGAGAACATCACCTACGTGGCCACCGACTGGAGCAACTTCGCCGTTGGCTTGCAGGCCAAAAAGTACGACTTGAGCATCGCCGGCACCTTCAAGACCATTCCGCGCGCCAGTGCCGCCGCCTTCACCCGCCCTATCTTTTACCTGGGCAACTCGGCGGTCATTCGAAAGGGCGATCCGAAGCTGGCCAAGGCCAAGAGCGTGATGGACTTGGACAAGCCCGACGTGACGGTGTCGGTGGTCTCGGGCGAGCAAAGCCACGATTTCGTGAAGAGCAACTTCAAGAACGCCAAAGTCACGGTCATCAAGTCGGCCGATCTGGCCACTGGCTTGATGGAGGTGACGGCCAAGCGCGCCGACGTGGCGCTGTCCGACCACTACGTGGTGCGCTCTTTCGTGGCCAAGAACCCCGGCACCGCCGACCTGTTCGCCGCGCAGCCCTGGAACGTGCAGCCCATTGCCTGGGCCGTTCGCGCCGATGACAGCGAGCTGCTGAACTTCCTCAACGCCTCCATCGACTACCTGGAGAGCACCGGGCGCCTGAAGGCCCTGATGAACAAGAAGGAGTACGCCGATGTGCCCTTCATGACCGTGCCACTCAAGCTGGAAGCCGCCAACTGAGCCCGCGGGCCGGGGCTTGCTCCGGCCCTGCGCCTGGTCTTATTCATCCAAGGCATTCCGTGGACTACGCATTCGATTTCGCCCGGGTATGGGAATACCGCTGGGTGTTTGGCCGCAGCATCCTGCTGACGGTCGAGATTTCTCTTCTGTCCATCATGCTGGGCACGGCCATTGGCGTGCTGGTGGGCGGCATTCGCGCCATCGACAAGCCCAGTGCATGGGTATGGCCCCTGTGGGCGCTGAGCACCTTTTACGTGTACCTGCAGCTCGCCATTCCAGCGCTGGTGCTGCTGGTGTGGATGTACTACTGCCTGCCCCTGCTCGGCATCGGCCTGAGTTCGTACTGGACGGCGGTGATCGCCCTGGGCATCAACCTCTCGCCCTTCGCGGCCGAGATCTTCCGCTCCAGCCTTCGCAACATGCCGCGCGGCGAGCTGCAGGCCGCGCGCGCCATGGGCTACACCGAGTGGCAGACCCTGGTGCACTTCACCCTGCCGCAGTTCCTGCGCAACTCGGTGCCGCCGCTCATGGGGCAGTACTACACCACGGTGAAGATGTCGTCGCTGGCCTCGGTGATCGGGGTGTTCGAGATCATCAACACCGCGCAAGAGGTCATCAACTCCACCTACAAGACCCTGGAGGTCTACACCGCCGTGGCCCTGTGCTACGCCCTCATCGTCATTCCCTTCGCGCTGCTGGCCAAGCGGTACGAGGACCGTGTTTTCGTGGAGCGCACATGAACCCCTGGGGCATTGACATCGCGAGCATGAGCGCCTCGCACGCCGGGGCAGGGCGCCAGCGCGTGCCGGTGTTTCAAGACCTGCGCCTGCGCGTGCCGGCGGGGCAGGTGATGGTCATCGTCGGACCCAGCGGGGCCGGCAAGACCACCTTGCTCAATTGCGTGGCCGGCCTGCACCCCATCGACGCTGGCTATGTGGCCATGGCGGTGGGCAGTGCGCGCGGTGCCATCGAGCACGGGCAGGGCAAGGCGCTGAGCGCCCTGGACCGCCGCCGCGTCGGCGTGGCCTTCCAGCAGTCCAACCTTTGGTCGCACATGAGCGTGCTGGAAAACCTCACGCACCCGCAGGTGCACCTGGGCGTGGCCAGCCGGGCGCAGGCCCGCGAATGGGCCGAGCACTTGCTGGAGCGGCTGGTGCTGCTCGACCACCGCAACAAGAACACCCAGGCACTGTCGGGTGGGCAGAAGCAGCGCGTGGCCATCGCCCGCTCGCTGTGTCTGAGGCCTGACGTGGTGCTGTTCGACGAAATCACCGCCAACCAAGACCCTGTGAACGTGCAGCGCGTGGTGGAGCTGATGCAGGCCTACGTGAGAGACCACCAGGCCTGCGCCTTGACCGTGTCGCACGACATGGCGTTCGTGCGGCGCGTGGCCGACAGCGTGGCCTTTCTGGAGGCCGGCGCCATCGCGGTGCAGGCCGACCGCGACACCTTCTTCGGTCCCCAGGCCCCCGAGCGGGTGCGCGATTTCCTGGCCTCCACCCAATGAGCGGCACCGCTTGCCGGTCTCATCTGTTTCTCTTTACCCGAAAGACCTTTCCATGAGCGACATCCTTCACCACATGATTGCCGGCGCACCCGCGCCAGTGGCCCCTTTCTCACACGCCACCGAGTGCGAAGGCTGGGTTTTTGTCACCGGGCAACTGCCCATCGACCCGGGCCACGAGCCGTCGCCCTTGCCCGAGGGCATCGTGGCCCAGACGCACAAAACCTTCGACAACCTGCTCATCGTGCTGAAAGGCCTGGGCCTGGGCCTGGACGATGTGGTCAGCGCGCGCGCCTTCCTCACGCATTTCGACGAGGACTACGCCACCTTCAACGCCACGTACGCCTCGTACTTCCCCAGCGGCCGCTTTCCGGCGCGCACCTGCATCGGCACCACCGGTCTGGCGCGGCAGGCGCGGGTGGAGATCGACTTCATCGCCCGGCGTCCCCGTGCGTGACCTGGCAGAGGAGGCGATGGCATGACGCGGGAAGTGGCCCTGGTCGGCATGGCCGAGATCGAGCGTGAGGCCCGGCAGTTGCCCGGGCCGCGCTACTTGGCCATCGTGCAGGCGTTTGAAGAGGCCATGGAGCGTGGCGTGTTGCGGGTGGGCCAGCGCCTGCCGGCCATCCGCGAGATGGCCACCCGCTTGCGGGTGGACGTGGGCACCGTCAGCCGGGCCTATGCCGAGATGAAGCGCCGTCGTCTGGTGAGCAGCGAGGTGGGGCGGGGCACCTTCGTGGGCGACCGCCAGCCCGATGCGCCGCTCTCGTTGCTGCAGGCCGCGCCCGACGCCTCGGCCTTCATTGACCTGTCGCACAACTTCCCCGCCGGGGCGCCAACCCATCCCTTGATCGGTTGGATCGAGGCAGCCCAGCGCAGCGCCTGGGCGGGCGCCGAGGCGCTGTCGCTGCAGGCCGACATCGGCCGGCCGACGCAGCGCGAGGCGCTGGCCCAGTGGCTGGCGAGTTGTGCCGTGCAGGCCACTGCCGACGAGGTGCTCATCACCGCCGGGGCGCAGCACGGCATCTTGCTGGCGCTGCAGGCCACCACGCGGCCCGACGAAGCAGTTCTGTGCGAGAGCACCACCTTCTACGGCCTCTTGTCGGCCGCGCACTTCCTGGGCCGGCGCCTCGTGCCGCTGGCCATGGACGCCGAAGGCCTGCTGCCCCAGGCGCTGGACGAGGCCTTGTGCGCACAGCAGGGCCGGGTGGTGTACTGCAACCCGACCCTGCACAACCCCACCACCCGCACCATGGGCCTGGCGCGGCGGGAGGCCATCGCGCAGGTGTGCCGGCGTCACGACGCGGTGCTGATCGAAGACGATGTGTACGGCCTGTTTGGCGGCTCCGAGGTGGTGCCGCTGTGTGCGCTGGCGCCAGAGCGCACGGTCTACCTCACCGGCTTTTCCAAGCTGCTGGCGCCTGGTCTTCGCGTGGGGGTGGTGCGAGCCCCGGCCTATCTCATGCACCGCCTGGGCGCCGGCTTGCGCGCCACCACGCTGATGGCCGCCGCCCCCATGGTGGACCTGGTGTGCCGGCTGGTGAGCGAAGGGCAGATGCCGGCCCTGGCGCAGGCGCGGCGCGCCCAGGTGCGCGAGCGGCAGGCCTGGCTGCGTGAGCTGCTGCCCAAGGCCGCGCCGGCACCGCCACCCGACGCCTTTCACTGGTGGATGCCCATTGGCGACTGGCGCAGCGAAGCGTTTGCCGCGGCCGCCAGGGACTCAGGGGTGGGGGTGGCCGCTGGTGCGCTTTTCGCCGCCGACCCGGCTCAGCAGCCGGCCTTTGCTCGTGTGTGTGTTGCCGCAGCACCTGACCGGGCCGCGTTGGCGACCGCCGTTACGCGGCTTCAGGCGCTGGTGCGCGATGGCCCCCAGCACTTTCGCCACATCTGTTGAGTCAGAGGGCCCGCTTGCGCCACACGCCGTGCACCACCTGGCCTGGCCCCTGGTGGCCAGGGCCTTCGTCGAGCGTGGTGGTGGTTTCTTCGGCGTGCAACTCGTCCAGGGCGGTGCCCCAGTCCTGGCGCAACAGGTCCAGCGTGTAAAGCAGCTCGGGTGCCTTCGGGCCGCCGCTGTCACAGGCCAGTTGCGCCGGCGTGAAAGCCTCCAAGATCAGCAGACCGCCTGGGCGCAGCGCCTGCACCGCCGCCCGGTGCGCGGCTTCGCGGACGCCGGGGGGCAGGTGCACGAACACGAACACCACCGCGTCGGCGCTGGCGGGGGCTGGCGTCCATTGGCCCAGGTCGGCCACTTGGGTGTCGATGGCCACCCCTTGCACCTGTGCAAGGCGTCGGGCCTTGTCCAGACCCACGCTGGAGAGGTCAAGGGCGGTGACGCGGTGGCCCTGGCGGGCCAGCCACACGCCGTTGCGGCCCTCGCCATCGCCGGGCACGAGCACCGTGCTGCGGGGTGCCAGGCGATGGGCCTGGCGGGCGAGGTAGGCGTTGGGCTGGGTGCCGTAACGGTACTCGGTGCCGGCGAAGTTCTGGTCCCAGAAGTTCATGTGAGGTCGGGAGGGTTTATACGGCCCCCAGTATGTCACCGCCGCCGGTGGCCCTCGCTCACACCGGGTCGTTCACCACCTCGCGGTAGGCGTGCCAGGTGGCGTGGCCCACCACCGGGCCGGCGACGAACAGGCCCAGGAAGAAGGGCAGCATCGACAGCCCGATGAGCGCCGTGATGAGCGCGCCCCACCACAGCATCACGCCGGGGTTGTTCAGGCTGGCGCGGATGCTGGTGAGGCCGGCCGAGATGGCGTCTGTCTGGCGGTCCAGGATCATGGGGATGCTCACCACGCTGGTCACGAAGATCAGCCCGGCGAACACGCCGCCCACCAGGGTGTAGGTGATGAGGAATTCAAGGTTCTCCGCGCTGAACAGTTGCGCCAGCAGGTGCTCGGTGTTGGGCATGGTGTTGAAGGTGACGGCAAACACCACCAGCGAGGCGCGGCCCCAGAGCATTTCCAGAATGAGCAGCACCCCCGCGAAGATGGCCATGGTGCCCTTGGTGGGGCGCCAGGCCGCCAGCGAGGCGCGCAGCGACGGCCGTTGCCCGCGCTGCAGGGCGCGGCTGGCGTCGTACAGGCCCAGGCACAAAAAGGGGCCCATCAGCAGGAAGCCGGCGGAGAGCGCCAGCACATAGGCCGGGGCAAATCGGAACACGGCCATCAGGGCGTGGCCCATCAGAAAGAAGCACAGGCCGTAGAACAGGCCAATGCGCGGACAGGCCCGGAAGTCGGCCCAGCCCGCGCGCAGCCAGCGCAGCGGCGCGGCCGGGGTGAGGCTGGCGATGCGCAGATCAAACACCGAACGCTCGGGAGGGGCCGTGGTGGCGTTTTCAGGTGTTTCGGGCTGTTCTGGGGTGTCGGTCGCGTTCGCGGACATGCGGGTCTCCTGCTCTGAAAACAGTATCGCGCCAGCGACGGCGCCCCTGACCACGAGGCGGATCATGGTTTTCCCCATGGCTACACTGGCGGCCCATGACACCCGAATTCCCGCCACCCTACGTGCCCCTGGCCGAACTCGACCGGGCCTTGTCAGACACAGGCTTTGCCCTGCTCGATTCCGCCAGCGTGAGCCGCTGGCTCGCGGCCACGCCGGCCGAGTGGCGGGACTTGCAGCAGGCCTGGGACGAATTGCCGCCCGACGAGTACCTCAAGGACGGCGGACGTTACCGCAAGCGCCGGCACAGTTGCTTCGTGGTGGACGGCGAGCGGGTGGACCTGGTGCCGCACCGTGCCCATTGGCAGCCGGTGGAATACAACGCCTTGCACGGCGGCATGCAGCGCTGGTTCCAGCCCATGCTGCCGCAGACCCTGGCCCTGCCGCTGTGGCAGCGCCTGCTGGTGCGCCTGGGCGAGGCGGCCAGCGCCCTGCGCGGCACCCAGCCCTGGTACACCGAGGCGCACACCTTTCGCATCGACACCGCCGGTGGCATCGGCCGCCCCACGCCCGAGGGGGCGCACCGCGACGGCGTGGACCTGGTGGCCGTGTTCCTGGTGGCGCGCCAGGGCATCAAGGGCGGTGAGAGCCGGGTGTTCGAGGCCCATGGCCCGCGCGGCCAGCGCTTCACCTTGCAAGAACCCTGGTCGTTGCTGCTGCTGGACGACCAGCGCGTGATTCACGAAACCACGCCCATCCAGCCCGCCGTGCCCGACGCCTACGGCTGGCGCGACACGCTGGTGGTGACCTGCCGCGCCGGCGGCTTTCCTGGCGACAGAACCGGCTGAGCCTGAGCCCGCCGACGCGGGTGGCAAAAAATACCCCCTGGGGCTCCCTTAATATTGGGGAGATTCGAAGACCAGGGAGATTGACATGCCAACGATTGCATGGCCGAGCGGCGCGGTGCGCCGCCTGCGGCATTGGGCCGCGCTGCTGAGCGCTGGTCTCGGTGTTTGCGCCACCACCGCCACCACCGCCTTGGCGGCCGACCCCTTTGCCGCCAACAACGGCCTGTACCCGGTGGCGAGTGCCGCGCCCGGTCAGCCCGCCCGCCTGCTGTGGAACGGGCCGCTGCGGGTGTCGAACTTCGATTACCCCGCCGACGCCCCGCCCAGCGACTGGCTGACCAAAGTCCCGCGCCAGGCCCTGACCGTGTCGTCGGCCCCCGAGTACGTGCGCCGGCTCAAGGCACACGTCGAGCCCAGCTTGCGCCGCCTGATTGAAGACCCCAACGGCTGGAGCCCGCAGGCCACCGGCTGGTACGACATGCCCTGGCAGGCCGAGGGTGACGCCGCCTCCGGGCGAGAGGCCATTCTGGGCTCCTACTCGGGCCAGGTGCTGGCCCCGGGCACCTTCCCGGGCCTGGACGTGCCCCTGCAGAACCACACGGTGATTTATTACGACCGCCTTTCCGCCACCATGCTCAAGCGCCTGTGGGCCAACCCCTACCGGCCCAATCTGGGCGTGGTGGACTTTCCCGAAGGCGCGATGGTGATCAAGGCCGGTGCCGTCACCCCCACGCCAGAGCAGTGGCCCGTGGTGGCGGGTTCGACCCAGTGGCACGTGTGGCGCCCCAGCGCGCAGGCCGCGTATGAGGCCAGCCGCCAGCCCGGCGCGCCGGTGCCACCGCCCCAACTGGTGCCGCTGCGCGTGCTGCAGTTCGACATCATCGTGAAAGACAGCGTGGCCGCGCCCCAGACCGGCTGGGTGTTCGCCACCTACGTCTACCACGCCCAGGCGCCCGGCAAAGGCACTTGGGACAAGCTCGTGCCCCTGGGCGCGCAGTGGGGCAATGACCCGAAGATCGCCGCGCTGCCACCCGGCGTGCCATTGCCTCCCCTCACCGAGACCTGGATCAACCGCGAAGGCGCGCCCGCTTATGCACTCGAGCAGCTCGGCTGGGGTGGGCGCCTGTCTGGCCCGATCGACGTGGCCAAGCGCCACGGCGTGATCTACACCGACGGTCAGCCCCGCAGCGGCACGCAGCGCGCGTCGTCGTGCATGAGCTGCCACGGCACGGCGCAGTCGCCCTTCATGGCCAACCTCTACCCCTCGCCCAACCGCGCCTTCCCGCCCGATGGCGGCACCTTCCTGCTGTACCCGCCCGGCTCAACTGACTGGAACCGCTGGTTCCAGAACCGCAGCGGCCGCACGCCGCAGACCCCGGGCGCGGTGGCGCTGGACTACGACATGCTCATCATGTTCGCCGTGGGCGCCGCCGAGGCCGCCGCGGGCGGGCTGTCCCACACCGCGCCCCGGCGCCTGCGGGTTCACTGAGGGTTCGCTGTCATGTTCTGCACCCAATGCGGCGTGAGGGCCATGGCGCCGAGCCGCTTCTGCGGCCAGTGCGGCGCCCGCCTGCCCGTGCCAGTGCCGGCGCCAGAGGCGCCTGCGCGTGAGATTTCGCGCCGACAGATGACGGTGCTGTTTTGTGACCTGGTGGGCTCCACCACCCTGGCCGAAGCCCTGGACGCCGAAGACCTTTTCGAAGCACTGCGCGCGTACCACACGCTGGTCAAGCGCATCGCCGTGCGCTTCAACGGGCACGTGGCCAAGGTGGTGGGCGACGGCGTGGACGTGTACTTCGGCTACCCCATGGCCAATGAAGACGACGCGGTGCGCGCCATTCACGCCGGCCTGGCCATTGTGGAAGGCATCGGTTCGCTGGCTGGCCCTGATGGCAAGCCCTACGGCCTGGGCGTTCGCGTGGGCCTGGCCACCGGGCGCGTCACCGTGGGCCAGACCGACACCCTGGCCATCGCCGGGGCCACGCCCAACCTGGCGGCCCGCATCCAGGCCGAGGCCCAGCCGGGCCAGGTGCTGGTGTCGCCGGTGACGCGGCGCATCGCCGGCCCGCAGTTCGATTACGACGACCTCGGGCCCGTGGCGCTCAAGGGCTTCGCCGACCCGGTGCGCCTGAGTGCGGTGGCGGGCGTCAAGGGCTTCAACAGCCGCTCGGCCTGGCGCGGGCGCGATGGCGCCTTGCCCATGATCGGGCGCGAGCGCGAGCTGGCCCGCCTGCGCCAAGCCTGGGAGGCTTGCCGCCACGGCCCGGGCGAAGCCGTGCTGGTGATGGGCGAGGCCGGGCTGGGCAAGTCGCGCCTGGCCACCGCCCTGGCTGAGAGCCTGCACGACGAGCCGCACCTGGTGATTCGCCTGCAGTGCTCGCCCTTTCACACCAACAGCGTGCTCTACCCCTTTGTGCAGCACCTGATGGCGGCGGCCGGTTTCGCGCGCCACGACTCGCCGCAGGCGCAGATCGAAAAGCTCGAGGCCCAGTTGGCCATTGCCGGCATCAGCGAGCCGCAAGACCTGGCGCTCATGGCGTCGTTGCTGGACATCCCGGTGGATGGCCGCTACCCGCCATTGGAAATGCCGCCACCCGCGCGGCTGCAACTGGCCGGCGAGCTGCTGGTGCGTTACTTTGCCGAGCTCACCAGCCAAGTGCCCATGGTCTCCACCGAGGCCCTGCTGGCGCTGTATTTTCGGGGCGTCACCCGCAGCAAGCCGCTGCTCATCGTCTTTGATGACCTGCACTGGATCGACCCCAGCTCGCTGGAGTTGCTGGACAAGCTGCTCAGCACCGCGCGCCTGCAGCACACCTTGTTCGTGCTGACCGCGCGCCCAGGCTTCGAGCACCGCTTCCCGCCCCAAGCCCGGGTGCCCACCATCGAGCTGCGGCGGCTGGATGCCGGGCAATCGCGGCAGATGGTGGCGCAGTTGTGTCACGCCATTGACCTGCCGGCTTCGTCGGTGGACCTGATCCTGAGCAAGACCGACGGCATCCCCCTCTTCATCGAAGAGATGACCCGCATGGTGCAAGACGTGCAGGGCGTGCGCAGTGGCCTGGGCCTGGGCAGCGCAGGCCTGGGCGTGCCCGACACCTTGCTCGATCTGCTCACCGAGCGCCTGGACCGCCTGGGCCCGGCCAAGGCGCTGGCCCAGGCCGCCGCCGCGTTGGGCCAGACCTTCCCCACCGATTTGCTGGCGGCGGTGGCCCAGTTGCCCGCCACCACCTTTGAAGACCAGCTCAACCGCCTGCTCGCGTCTGGCTTGCTGCTGCCTCACGGCCCGGGCCAGCTCAAGTTCAAGCACGCGCTGGTGGAGAACACCGCCTACGACACCACCCTGCTCAAGACGCGGGTGGCGCTGCACGGGCGCGTGGTCGAGTGCCTGCAGGGCGAGTTCGCGGCGCTGGCCCAGGGCGCGCCCGAGCTGCTGGCCCACCACCTGGCCCGCGCCAACCGCGCCCTGGAGGCCGCGCGCTACCTGCTGCAAGCGGGCGTGCAGTCGCTGCAGGGCGGGGCGCCGCGCGAGGCGGCCGAGCACCTCAAAGCCGGCTTGCAGGCCTTGCAGGGCGTGGCCGAAGGGCCAGCCCGCGCCGAGGTGGAACTGGGCCTGTTGTCGGTGCTGGGCCCCACCACCATGGTGCTGATGGGCCCGGGCAGCGCCCAGTTTGGCGAGGTGCAAAAGCGCGCCCATGCGCTGTGCCAGTCGCTGCCGGGCAAACCCCGCCAGTTCCCCATCACCTACGGCCTGTGCCTCTACCACTGGGGGCGCGCCGAGTTCGACCAGGCGCTGCCCCTGGCGCAGCAGCTCCTGCACACGGCCAACGCCATTGAGTGCGGCGAGCTGGACCTGGGCGTGGCCCCGCACGAGGCCGTGATGGCCGCGTGCAACATGAACGGCATGATCGCCTTTCACCGGGGCGAGTCAGTGCAGGCGCTGGCGCACCTGCAGCGCTCGGTCTCGCTGTACCAGCCCGAGCGCGACGCTGCCCTGTACCCGGTGTACCTGATGGACTTTGGCATTTTTGGCCGCTTCTACCTGGCGCTGGCCCACATGGCCTGTGGCGAGGCCGAGGCCGCGCAGCAGCACGCACTGGACGCCTACACCCTGGCGCAGCGCCTGAACCAGCCGCACTCGCTGGGCTTCTCCATGCTGGCGAACTTCAACATCGCCGTCATGCGCCAAGAGCCCGAGGTGGCGCTTCGTTTTGCCGAGCAGTGCGTGGGCTTCTCCACGCAGTTTGGTTTCCCCGAGTTCATTGGCATGGCGCGCATCGTGCGCGGCTGGGCCACGGCCCGGCGGGGCCAGCCCGAGCAAGGCCTGGCCGATCTGGAGGAGGGGGTGCGCCTGTGGCAGTCCACCGGCTTTGAGAACTGGCAGACCTGGTTCGTCTGCCTGAAGGCCGAGATCCTGGCCGAGCTGGGCCGCCGCGAGCAGGCCGTGCTGGAGATCGACGAGCAACTCGAGCGCATCCAGCGCAACCAGGAGCGGCAGTTTCTGCCGCAACTTCAGCGTTGGCGCGCCGCGCTGGCCACCGGCTGAGCCAGCGAAAAGGGGGCTGGGGCCAGCGTCCCAGCCGGGCGCATCAGGTGCGCTCGAAGATGGCGGCAATGCCCTGGCCGCCACCGATGCACATGGTCACCAGCGCGTAGCGGCCGTTGACGCGCTGCAGCTCGTGCAGGGCCTTCACGGTGATGAGCGCGCCGGTGGCGCCAATCGGGTGGCCTAGCGAAATGCCCGAGCCGTTGGGGTTCACCTTGGCCGGGTCCAGGCCCAGGTCGCGCGTGACGGCGCAGGCCTGGGCGGCGAAGGCCTCGTTGGCCTCGATCACGTCCAGGTCGTTCACCGTCAGGCCGGCCTTCTTCAGCGCCAGTTGCGTGGCCGGCACCGGGCCGATGCCCATGTACTTCGGGTCCACGCCAGCGTGGGCGTAGCCCACCAGACGGGCCAGGGGCTTGAGGCCACGGGCGCGGGCCGTGTCGGCGTCCATCAGCACCACGGCAGCGGCCGCGTCGTTGATGCCCGAGGCGTTGCCCGCCGTGACGGTGCCGTTTTCCTTCAGGAACACCGGCTTGAGCTTGGCCATGTCGTCCAGCGTGGCGTTGGCGCGGAAGTGCTCGTCGGTGGCGTAGGCCACCTCGCCCTTCTTGCTCTTGAGCATCACCGGCACGATCTGGTCTTTGAAGTAACCGGCCTCGGTGGCGCGCTGAGCGCGGTTGTGGCTTTCCACGGCCAGCTTGTCCTGGTCTTCGCGGCTGATGCCCCACTTGGCGGCGATGTTCTCGGCCGTCACCCCCATGTGAATGGTGTGGAAGGGGTCGTGCAGGGCGCCGACCATCATGTCCACCATCTGGGTGTTGCCCATGCGGGCGCCCCAGCGCATGTTCAGGCTGGCAAAGGGCGCGCGGCTCATGTTCTCGGCACCGGCGCCAATGGCGATGTTGGCGTCGCCCAGCAGAATGCTTTGCGCGGCCGACACGATGGCCTGCAGGCCCGAGCCGCACAGGCGGTTCACGTTGAAGGCCGGCGTGCCTTCGGCACAGCCGCCGTTGATGGCCGCCACACGCGAGAGGTACATGTCCTTGGGCTCGGTGTTCACCACGTGGCCGAAGACCACATGGCCCACGTCCTTGCCTTCCACCTGGGCGCGGGCCAGCGACTCGCGAACCACCAGGGCGCCCAGTTCGGTGGGCGGAATGTCTTTCAGGCTGCCCCCGAAAGTGCCAATGGCGGTGCGCACCGCGCTGACGACAACGACTTCTCGGCTCATGTTCTCGACTCCGTAGCAGGATGGTGAAAAACCGGCATCCTACCCCCGCGCCCGCCCAAGTACTGGCGCCCCGGCGACCGCCTGGCGCTCAGTGGAAGGCGTGCCGCGCCAGTACCTGCAGGCGCGTCTGGCCTGGCTGTGTGCGCGCCAGCAAGACCTCGCCCATGGACGGCACCTCGCCCGTGAGGGCGGTGATGTTCACCTGGTGCGTCACCAGCACCCAGTTGCGCGGGCGCTGCAGCCCTTGCAAGGCCTGAAGCACCTCGGCGGTCTGGGCGTCGCCGCCGTTGTCGCGGAAGAACGAGTTGATCGCCGGCCACACCGTGGCTTGGCCGAAGGCGAGTTGGGCGGTGTCCACGCAGCGGCACCAGGCGCTGCTGCGCACCTCGTCCACGCGCACCCCGGCGCGGCGAAAGGCCTCGCCCAGCCGCTTGGCCTGGGCCCGGCCTTCGGCGCTGAGCTTGCGTTGTGTCTGGCATTGGCCGAGGCGAAAGCCCGGCGGGTCGCCCAGGCCGGGTTCCGTTTGGGCGTGGCGAATGAGCACGGCCACGCCGCCCTCGCGCAGCAAGGCCCAGAAGTCGGGTGCCTGGGCGAAGGCGGGCGGGCGCAGCAGGGCGAGCGGGGCGGCGATGAGGCAGGTGCGGCGTCGCATGCGGGGCTCCTTCAGGCTTGGCGCACGTCGGCCACGGGCTCGCGGCCGAAGTCGGGCCGGTCCAGCCAGGCCAGCACCTGCCGGGCGGCGTCGTCGGGCGTGCTGAGCTGGCCGTGGGCTTTCAGGTCAACAAAGCGCTGGCGGTCAGGGAAGGCGGCCGGGTCGCCGCTGCGCAATTGCACCTGCATGTCGGTGTCGATCACGCCCGGCGCCAGCGAGACCAGGCGCGCGCCGTGGGGCAGTGGGGCCTGCTCCAGCGCCACGCAGCGGGTGAAGTGGTCCAGCCCGGCCTTGGCCGCGCAGTAGGCCGCCTGAGCGGCCATCGGGCGCCGGCCCAGGCCGGAGGACACGTTCAGCACCCGGCGCGGCCCGCGCCAGCCGCCCGCCACCCAGGTGTTGGTGGCGTGCAGAAAGGCGGCGGTGAGCTGCATGGGCGTCTCCAGCCCCACGCGCAGGGCGGTGGCGAGCTGCTCGGCGGGCACGGTGTCCAGCGGGCCGATGTGGGGAATCACGCCCGCGTTGTTGATCAGGGTGGCGCTGGCCAGCGTGGCGGGGTCTTGCGCGGCCAGCCAGTCGTGCAGGCGCTGGCGTGCGCCCTCGGTGTCGGCCAGGTCTTGCCGCCATTGAATGAGCGTGGCCCCGCGCGCCCGTGCCTCATCGGCCAGGGCGGCGTTGTCGTGGCGCGAGACGCACAGCAAAGTGCGATCGGGCGCCAGCAACTGCCGGGCCATGGCCAGGCCCATGCCGCGCGAGGCGCCAGTGAGAACGGTGAGGTGGCGCGGCATCGCGGGTGCTCAGAACGGGGCCGGGCTGTGCAGCGTGAGCACTTGGCCCGTGGCCGGGTGGGTGAAAGACAGTTCGGCCGCGTGCAACAGCAGGCGCGGCGCCAGGGCTTGCTGCTCGGGGCTGGCGTAGAGCGGGTCGCCCACGATGGGGTGGCCCAGTGCCTGCAGGTGCACGCGCAACTGGTGGGTGCGGCCAGTGAGGGGCTCCAGCTCGATGCGCGTGCCCACTGCCTGTGCATGGCCAGCGTCGAGCAGGCGCCAGTGCGTCACGCTGGGCTTGCCCATGCCCCAGTGCACGATGCTGCGCGGGCGGTTCATCCAGTCGATCATCAGCGGCAGGTTGATGGTCTGCCAGCCGTTGTCGGGCGCGGGGTTGGCCAACTTGCCGCTGACCACCGCCACGTAGCGCTTGTGCACGCGGCGTTGCTCGAAGGCGCTGCTGAGGGCGCGCTGCATGGGCAGCCCGCGCGCCAGCACCAGCAGGCCCGAGGTGGCCATGTCCAGCCGGTGCACGATGAGCGCATCGGGCCAGCGGGCCTGAGCGCGCGCGCTCAGGCAATCTTGTTTGTCGGGCCCACGCCCGGGCACGGCCAGCAGGCCCGAGGGCTTGTTGAGCACCAGCAGGTGCTCGTCTTCGTGCACCACGTCCAGACCGGTTGCCAGCGTCATGGTGCCGGCCCCAGGGCGGCGCGCAGGGTGTCGGCGTCGAGCGTGCGCGCCGCGCCAAAACCCACGATCTGCCGGCCGGCTTGCGGGTGCAGGCAGACGAAACGGAAGTCGGGCAGGGCGGTCATGGGCTCGGCCTCGGGAAAGCGGGCCAGGTAGGCCGCGCGGGCCGAGGCCAGGGCCTCGCCTTGCGCGGCGTGGGCCAGCACCTGCACGCTCACGCGGGGCAGGGCGTGCACCGGCTCGCCGGCGGTCTCACTTTGTGCCACCAGCAAGGCGGCGCGCGGCTCGCGCTGCAGTTGCGCGGTGTGCGGCGCCAGCGCGCTGATGTGAACCACCAGGCAGCGCTGTTGCGGGTCCACCGCGAAGGGCACCATCGACACGCCGGGGGCGCCGTCGGCGTCCACCGTGGCCAGCGCGGCCACGCGGTGCGCGGCCAGCAACTCGCGCAACAGGGTGGTGAGGCGGGGTTCGTGTGCCATGGCCGGGATCGTAGCCCAGCCCATGGGGGTATCGCCCGCGCGTGGACAATACCGCCCATGCTCCTGCTCGCGCCCATGGAAGGCTTGCTGGACGCCACCTTGCGCGATGTGCTCACCCGCACCGGCGGGGTGGACCGTTGCACCAGCGAGTTCATCCGCATCACCCAGACCCTGCTGCCCGAGCGCGCTTTCACGCGCGTGGTGCCCGAACTGCTCAATGGCGGGCGCACGCGCGCGGGCGTGCCGGTGCGCCCGCAGTTGCTGGGGTCTGACCCGGTGTGCGTGGCCGAGAACGCAGCGCGGCTGGCCACGCTCAACCCGCCCGGCATCGACCTGAACTTTGGTTGCCCGGCCAAGACGGTGAACAACAGCCGCGGCGGCGCCATCC
The DNA here is from genome assembly GCF_041913525.1 of Hydrogenophaga sp. Classification (GTDB taxonomy): domain Bacteria; phylum Pseudomonadota; class Gammaproteobacteria; order Burkholderiales; family Burkholderiaceae_C; genus Hydrogenophaga. The sequence continues at coordinate 244,694 of NZ_JAYSFD010000001.1, forward strand.
TGCTGGACGAGCCCTGGCTGGTGCACCAGATCGTGCGCGCCGTGCGGCGCGCGGTGCCGGCGCACATTCCGGTGTCGGCCAAGATGCGCCTGGGTTACCACGACGGTGGCGTGGCCGAGGCCAACGCCCTGGCCATCACCGAGGCCGGTGCCGACGAGCTGGTGATCCACGCCCGCACCAAGGCCCACGGCTACAAGCCACCCGCTTACTGGGAACGCATCGCCGAGGTGGCGCAGGCCTTGCCGGCGCAGCGGCCGGTGCTGATCGCCAACGGCGAAATCTGGACGGTGGACGACGCCCGCCGCTGCCGCGAGGCCACGGGCTGCGAGCACCTGATGGTGGGGCGCGGCCAGGTGGCCGACCCGGGCCTGGCGCGCGAGATCGCCGGGCAGGCGCCCGTGCCCTGGGCCGAGGTGCTGCCGCTGCTGCCTCTGTTCTGGACCCAGGTGAGCGCGCGGGTGGAGCGGCGCCACCGCGCCGGGCGCCTGAAGCAATGGCTCAACAGCCTGCGCCGGCGTTACCCCGAGGCCCAGGCCGCCTTCGACGAGCTGCGCCTGGTGCACGACCCGGCCACGATCGAGGCCTGGCTGGCCCGTGCCACGGGCGTCGCCGCTGCGGTCGAGGCCCCGCCTGCAGAGTTGGCGCAACCGTGTTAACTTCCCTCCCCCCGGAATCCGAAGAACCCGCCCCAGTATGACTTCCCTGCAACAGCGCCTCGATGCCCTGACCGCCGAGCGCCTTCGTGGCATGCGCCGCGGGCTGGAAAAAGAAAGCCTGCGCGCCCAAGCCGATGGCAAGCTGGCGCTCACGCCGCATCCCGCTGCGCTGGGCAGCGCGCTCACGCACCCGCACATCACCACCGACTACAGCGAATCGCAGCTGGAACTCATCACCGGCGTGCACGGCAGCGTCGACGCCATGCTGGCCGAGCTCACCGAGATTCACCAGTACACCGTGCGCGCCTTGCGCGCGCAGGGCGACGAAATGCTGTGGGTGTCCAGCATGCCTTGCGGCCTGCCCACCGACGAGACCATTCCGCTGGGGCGCTATGGCTCGTCCAACGTGGGCCGCGCCAAGAGCGTGTACCGCATGGGCCTGGGCCACCGCTATGGCCGGCGCATGCAAACCATCTCGGGCATTCACTACAACTGGTCGATGCCCGGCATCGACAACGAGGGCTACTTCTCCCTCATCCGCAATTTCCGCCGCCACGCCTTCCTGCTGCTCACCCTGTTTGGCGCTTCGCCCGCGGTGTGCTCCAGCTTTGTGGAAGGCCGCCAACACGAGCTGCAACCCCTGGGCGCCACCGGCACCCTGCACATGCCGCACGGCACCTCGCTGCGCATGGGGCGCCTGGGTTACCAGAGCGAAGCGCAGGCCACGCTGGCCGTGAGCTACAACGGCCTGGAGGGCTACGCCGCTTCGCTGCACGACGCACTCACCCGCCCCTGGCCCGCCTACGAGGCGCTGGGTATTCGCAACCCGGGCGGTGAGTACATCCAGCTCGCCACCACGCTGCTGCAAATCGAAAACGAGTTCTACAGCAACATCCGCCCCAAGCGCGTGATCTTCCCGGGCGAACGCCCGCTGCACGCGCTGCGCGAGCGTGGCGTGGAATACATCGAGGTGCGCCTGCTCGACCTCAACCCCTTCGAGCCCATCGGCATCGGCGCGTCTGCCCTGCACTTCATTGACGTGTTCCTGCTGCACTGCCTGCTGGCCGACAGCCCGCCGGACACGCCCGAGGAAATCCGCGAGATGGCGCACAACCAGCACCACACGGCCGCGCGCGGTCGCGAACCTGGTCTGAAGCTGCTGCGCCACGGCGACAGCGTGTCGCTGATGGACTGGGCGCTGGAGGTGATCGACCAGCTCGGCCCCATCGCCGACCGGCTGGACGCGTTGGACGGTGGCGAGGTGCACGCGAAAGCGGTGGCCGATGCCCGCGCCGCCCTGCTGTCGCCCGACACGCTGCCCTCGGCCCGCGTGCTGCAGGCCATGGGTGCGCAGCACGGCAATTCCTTCGTGGGCTTTGTGCGCGAACGCTCGCAACAGGTGCACCAGCACCTGCTGGGCTTGCACTGGGGCGCCAAGCAACAGGCCCGCTTCGAGGCCATGGCCGAGCGCTCGGTGGCCGACCAGAAGGCCATCGAAGCGGCCGACACCATGCCCTTCGAGCTCTACCGGCAGGAATACACCTCGCCCACGCGCCTGGGCCAGCCGCGCAGCGCCGCCGAGGCCGCCGTCACGGCTTGAGTCCAGGCCCCCCGAGGCACACATCGCTCTCGGGGTAGGCCACGCAGGGCAGCACCGCGCCCTGCGCTTTCTCTTCGGGCAGCAGCCCCGGCCACTCAATGCCGTGCCGCGCACGGCCTTCTTCCACCCACCCGATGCAAGTGCGGCAGGTGCCATTGCGGCACGAGGCCGGCCACGCCACGCCCGCGTCCAGCAGGCTTCGCAGCAGTGTCTGGCCGGCTGGGGCGGGCAAGGTCTGGCCGGTGGCGGCCACGGTCAGGCGCCAAGTCTTCGTATCGTGCTCAAACATTAAGCAATCCAGTGGATTCCCTTGGGCGACAAGGACTTAGATCAGCCGTACAGCGATGACCCAAAGTTATTCACACCCTTTTCCCCATTTCCCGGGGACAAATGCGCGATTGTCCACACGCGCTCGGGCAGTCCCATGCGCGCGTCGCGACACAGGCACAATGCCGGCTCCGTTTTTCACCAGCAGCACGCCATGAGCATCCAATGGTTCCCCGGTCACATGCACCTCACGCGCAAAGCCATCGCCGAGCGGGTGAAGAGCATTGACGTGGTGATCGAAATGCTTGACGCCCGACTGCCGGGCTCCAGCGCCAACCCCTTGCTGGGCGAGATGACCGGTCACAAGCCCACGCTGAAGATCCTGAACAAGCAGGACATGGCCGACCCCGCGCGCACCGCGCTCTGGCTGGCGCACTACAACGCCCAGAAAGACACGCGCGCCATTGCATTGGACGCAAGCAACACCGCCCCGGCCAAGGCGCTGGTGGCGGAGAGCCGCGAGCTGGCGCCCCTGCGCGGCGGCATGGCCAAGCCCCTGCGCGTGCTGATCTGCGGCATTCCCAACGTGGGCAAGAGCACGCTCATCAACACCCTCATGGGCAAGCGCGCCGCCAAAACGGGTGACGAAGCCGGCGTGACCCGCACCGAGCAGCGCGTGGCCCTGGCCGACGACTGCTACCTCTTCGACACGCCCGGCATGCTGTGGCCGCGCATCGTCGTGCCCGAGAGCGGCTACCACCTGGCCGCCAGCGGCGCGGTGGGCCGCAACGCCTACGACGACGAGGTGGTGGCGCTGGAACTCATTGCCGACCTGCGGCGCGACTACCCGGCCCTGCTGGCAGAGCGCTACAAGCTCACCCTCGACGCGGTGGCGGCGTCCACCGATGACCAGTTGCTGGAGGCCGTGGGCCGCCAGCGCGGCGCCCTGGTGGCCGGCGGCCGGGTGAACATGACCAAGGCCGCCGAGCAGGTGATCGCCGACTTTCGCAGCGGCCTGCTGGGGCGCATCACGCTGGAAACGCCCGAGCAGTTCCTGGCCTGGCTGAAAGCCGGCAAGGCCGCCGATGCCGAGCGCCAGCGCCTGAAGCAAGAGCGCCAGGCACAACGCCCCACCGGCCGCCGCCCGTCGCACCGTTGAGCGTGCGTAAGCCCGTTGCGCGCAATTCGATTGACCATGGCGTTTTTGCCGGAGGGTCACCATGGTCGAACCACGCCGCATCCTGCTTGTTGAGGGGCACCCCGATCCCTCGCCCGAGCGCCTGAACCACCGCCTGGCCGAGGCTTACGCCGAGGGCGCGGCTGCCTCAGGCCACCTGGTGCACCGCCTGGCGGTGGGCGCGCTGGATTTTCCCGTGCTGCGCAGCGCGCAGGCCTGGGAGCGCGAGCCGGTGCCGCCCAGCCTGAAGGCCTCGCAAGAGGCGCTGCAGTGGTGTGAGCACCTGGTGCTGCTGTTCCCCTTGTGGATGGGCGACATGCCGGCTTTGCTCAAGGCCTATCTGGAGCAGGTGGTTCGCCCGGGGTCGCTCATGGCCGCTGACCGCCAGAACCCCTTTGCCCACAAGCCCCTGGCGGGCCGATCGGCCCGCGTGGTGGTGACCATGGGCATGCCGGCCCTGGCCTACCGCTGGTTCTACCGCGCCCACAGCGTGCGCTCGCTGGAGCGCAACCTGCTCGGTTTCGTGGGGTTCGCGCCCATTCACACCAACCTGATCGGGCAGGTGGACGGCCTGGGCCAGCGCGGGGTGGACCGCTGGGCCCAGCGCCTGCGCGCGCTGGGCGCACAGGGGGCCTGAGGTCTATCGCACTTGCACGGTGATGCGCTCGCTCATCACCGGCTGGTGGTGCGGAATGTGGTTCTGGTCGCCCAGCACCAGTTGCAAGGTGTGCGGCCCGGGCGGCAGCGTGAGCGTCACCTCTGTCTGCCCCATGCCGAAGTGCCGGTGCTGGTCGGTGGCGGGCAGCGGGGCATTGGCGTCCCAGGCGGCCACGTCCACCAGCAGGTGGTGGTGTCCGGTGCCAGGCTTGTCCACGCCCGCGGGCGCCACGCCCATGCCGCTCAAGCCAAACACCACGCGCACCGGGTTGTTCACCACCATGCCGTTGCGCAGGTTCACGAAGTACACGCTGGCCCCGGCTGGCGCGGCGGCCTTGTGGTAGCCCGAGGGCAGGTGCTGCACGCTGGCGCTCACTTGAGCCGGTGGCGTGGGTGGCCCGCTGCCCATGGGGCCCGGCCCCATCCCCATGCCTGGTCCCATTCCCATGCCCATGCCCGTGCCCATCCCTGGGCCAGGCATGGCGCTGCCGTCGCCGGGCGGTCCATAACGACCATGCTGGGGTGGATAAGGATTGGCGCAGCCCGAGAGGGCCAGGGCCACGAGCGTGGCCATTGACACGGTTTTCATGGTTGAGCTCCACGGAAACGGACAGGCGTTCAGCATACGCCCGGGGGGTGTTCCAGTGGGGCCCCTTTGGTCGCCCGCCGCTAAGTGCTGGCGACGGCCTGCAGGCCTTACTTGTTCTTGTCTTTGCCGCGCGGCATCACGGCCGTGACCGGTGCCACCGGTCGGTCGGACGAGACCGGGCCCTTGGTGGGCGCGGAGGTGTCCTTCTTGGGCTTCTTGCTCATTTTTTCGTTGCGCTGTTCTTTGCCCATGGTGGTGTTCTCCGGTTGCTGGGGTGGCGCGCCAATGCTGGCGCGAAGGCGCGATGGTAGGCGAAGGCGGCTGGCCTCAGAGGCCCAGCAGCAAGGCCAGCTCTTGCGTGCCCAGGGCGCCGGCGTGGGTGATGGTCTCACCGGTGCGCGCGTGGCGCGCCACCAGGAAGGGCACCGAGGTGGCGCCCAGGCGGTCGAGCAGGGCGGTGTTGGTCTTGATGGCGGCCTCGATGTCGGCGGGAATGCTCGACGACGCGGCCATGCCGCCTTGGCCCGCGATCAGGCTTTTTTCGTGGGCCGCCATGGTTTCTGTCGGGTTGGCCGCGCCCAGAATGGCCGCGCCTTGCGGCAGGCTCTTGGCGTTGAGCAGCGACACCGGCAGCCACACAAAGCGCGCGCGCGGCAGCAGGGGCTGAGAGGCTTCCCACAGGTGGGCGCAGTGCGGGCATTGCGGGTCAAACAGCACGTACACCGACTGCTTGGCCATCAGCGCCCCCACGCTGAAGCCCTTGCCTTGTGTGGCCAGCGCGTCCAGGGCCTGGGCTTTGTCGATGGGGGGCTGGGCGGGCGCGTCGGCCTGGCGAGAGCAGGCCGCCAGCGCGGTGGTGGCGACCAGGGCCAGGGTGAAGTGGCGTCTTTGCATCGGGTGATTGTCGGCCAATAAGGGCTGTGTGGCTCAGCGGTTCAGGATCACGTTGGCGATCAGCCCGGTGGCCACCGCCACCAGCAGGAACTCGCCATCGATCTGTACCCACTGGTGGCCGCGCGGCGGCGCGTACAGGCGCGGGTGGTGGTGGTGGTTCCATGCCACGCGGCGGTGCTGCCACACCTCGCGCGGCACATAGCCACCCCGGTGCCAGCGAGGGCCTGCCGCCCGCGGGCCGTAGCGGTGCTCGTGGACGATGCGCACGTCGCGTTGCACGTGGTAACCACCGTGGCGATCGAAGCGGCGGTCATCGTGCCGGTCAAAGCGACGGTCATCGTGGCGGTGTTCCCAGCGCTCGCCGCGCGGGCCGTGGCGGCGGTCATCGTCGGCGCTGGCGGTGCCGGCCATGCCCAGCGTGGCGGCGGCCAGGGCGGCGGTGATGAGGTGACGGGTGTTCATCGCGGTCTCCTGTGGGGGATGAAGGAGCCTTGATGCTGCGGGGCCTGTGTGTCGGCCCTGTAAACGGCGTGCCACCGTCACGCAAACGGTGGCACGGGGTGTTGCTGGCCTGGTGGAGGCCTCAGGCCTTGGCGCGCCAGCCTTGCACCAGCGCACCCAATGCCATGCCACCCAGCGCCCAGAGCAAGTCCCAGTTGCCGGTGCCCAGGCCCGCAATCGCCGGGCCCGGGCACACGCCCGCGATGCCCCAGCCCACGCCGAACAGCGCGGCACCCACGGCGGTGTCGCGGTTCCAGGGAATGGCCTTGGTGTCGAAGCGCCCTCCCAGCAGCGGCGCGCGCATCAGGCGCGGGGCGAACTGGTAGGCCAGCACGGTGACGGCCACCGCACCCCCCATCACCAGCATCAGGCCCCAGTCCTGGAACTTCAAAAAGCCCAGCACCACTTCCGGCCGCACCATGGTGGAGTACGACAGGCCGAAGCCGAACAGGGCGCCGGCGATCAGGACGACAAGGTAATGCGCGGCTTTCATGCTTGCACCCAGGCGAAGAGGTTGGCGGTGAGGAAGGCGGTGGCCATGAAGGTGAGCACCGCGCCCAGCGAGGGCAGGCTCAGCGAGCTCAGGCCGCAGATGCCGTGCCCCGAGGTGCAGCCGTTGCCCAGGCGCGCGCCATAGCCGGCAATGAAGCCACCCACGGCCAGTTGCCAGGCGGGCACGCCGGTGTGCTGGGCCGTGCCGTCCGAGAAGGCCAGCCACCACACCAGGGCGCCCACGATCAGGCCCGCCGCGTACACCAGGCGCCAAGCGCGCGACTGGGTGAACTTGGCCTGCTGGAAGAAGGGCCGCTTGACGAGGTAAGACCAGGTGGACGAGTACACCGAGCTCATGCCACCGACCAGGCCAGTGAACACGAACAACAGGGCCACGCCCAGGCCGATGATGAGGCCGCCCACCAGGTAGTGCGACCAGCCGAAAGGGAAGAGAGAGGAGATGTCCATGGTGGGCGGATTATGGGCACGCCTGCCAGAATGCGCGGCCATGTGCACCAATTACACGCCGGTCACGCCGCAGCACCTGGGCACGCTGCCGGGCCTGAAGCTGCGCCACCTGCCGGCCGACACCTGGCCCGCCGAAACCTACCCCGGCTTTGCCGCGCCCATCGTGCACCGCCACCCGCAGGGCGAGGTGGTGGCCAGCGTGGCGCGCTTTGGCCTTATGCCGCGCTGGGCCCGCGACGCGGCCCACGCCAGCACCCTGGCCCGGGGCACCCTGAACGCCCGCAGCGAGACCGTGGCCGAGAAGCCCAGCTTTCGCCAGCCCTGGCGCGAGCGCCGCTTCGCCCTGGTGCCCATGCTGGACTTTTTCGAACCCTGCTGGGAAGACGCCGCGCTTCACGGCAACCGATCGGTGCGCTGGCGCCTTCACCGCCCCGACCACCAGCCCTTCGCCGTGGCCGGCCTGCACGAGCAATGGACCGACCGCGCCAGCGGCGAAGTGGTGCACAGCTTTACCCTGCTCACGGTCAACGCCGACGGCCACCCCCTGCTGGGCCGCATGCACCGCCCCGGCGACGAAAAGCGCACCCCGGTGCTGGTGCCGCCCGAGCGTTGGCAAGGCTGGCTGGAGGCCACGCCCGAGCAGGCCGCCACCTTCATGCGCCGCACGCCCGACGAGCTGCTGGTGGGCGAGCCCGCCCCCCGCGGCGCGCCACCCGCGCCGGTGCAACACGCCTTGTTCTGAGGAGTCGCCATGCACACCCGACTTGTGACCGCCACCGTGATCGGCAGCGCCCTGCTGGGCGGCTGCGCCCTGACCTGGGTGCCCCAGGCCACCGAGGCCGAGCGCTCAGACGACAAGACCACCGTCATCAGCGGCCGGCTGAACTACGTGGTGGACGGACAGCCCATGGCCCCCTACGACCAGCCTGGTTGGTCCACCCCGCGTTTCATGGCCTTGAGCCTGACCACCGGTGACCCGCAGGTGATGGGCGAGGTGCGCGCCAGCGATGGCGCCTTTCGCCGCCGCCTGCCACCCGGCGCCTACGTGGTCTCGCGCCTGGGCGTGCTCAATTCCGACAGCGAAGTGAGCTGGCCCCGCGTGGTGCTGTGCGTGCCGCGCGCCCCGGGCCAGGTGGTGCACGTGGGCCACTGGCAACTGGTGGGCCAGCGTTACAGCGAAGAGGTGGCGCTGAGCACGGGCACGCGCTACACCGCCAAAGGCATTCGCTACCGCACCGTGGTGAACAACGAGGCCGCGCCGGGCGAGGCCGTGCACCTGCTGCGCCACGTGCCCGACATGCCCATTGGCGTGGGCCTGCAGCAGCGCTGGCTGGCCGACCCGCAAGGCCTGGAGCGCGAGCTGTGCGGGGCCGTGCTGCGCTGAGCGCCAAGCCTGCGCCCTGCCGCGCCGGTTAGCATGGCCCATGACCACGCAATACGAGAGCCTGCATCCCGACACCCTGTACGCCGAGGCCTTTGGCGTCGAGGCCCCCGCCGAGCCGGTGGGCCGCAAGATCTGGCCGCGCCAGCCCGGCCTGTTCATTCGCCGCGCGGCCAGCCCCGCCGTGGATGCCGCTGAGAACACGCCCCAGGACACGCCTGAGAACACCCCCGAGACCCCGGCCGCCCCCGGCCGCGAGCTGGTGCGCGGCCAGTTCGGCCTGGTGCCGCGCTGGGTCAAGTCGGCGTCAGACGCCAAGCTGCGCTCGACCAAGCTGGTGAACGCGCGCCACGAAATCGTCACCACCTCCAACAACTTCCGCGAGGCCTGGCTGGGCGCGCAACGCTGCATCGTGCCGCTCATGGCCTTCATCGTGGACGACTACCGCAAGGGCGGTGCCGTGCCCACGCGCATCTCGCGGGTGGACGGCCAGCCCATGGGCGTGGCCGGCTTGTGGGAACACTGGCACAAGGACGGCGAGACCATCGTGAGCTTCTGCCTGCTCACGGTGAACGCCAACAGCCACGCCCTCATGCACCGCTACGAACAGCCCGGCAGCGAAAAGCGCATGCCCGCCATCCTGGGCGAAGGGGCTTACAGCGCCTGGCTCAACGCCAGCACGCCCGACAAGGCCCGCGATTTCATGCGCGCCTTCGCGGCCGAGTCGCTCACGGCCAACCCGGTGCTGAAGTGAGCCCGCGTCAGCCTGCCGCCATGGCCATGGCCATCGTGCGGCGGCATCGCGGGTAGGCCGGGCAGCCCCAGAAGGCCGCGCCGCCCTCGCGCGGCGCGCGCTCCACCATCTTCAAGCCACAGCTTGCGCAAGTGGGGCGCCAGTACTCGCCCTCGTGCGCCACCGCCAGCAGGGCCTGCTGCTGCTCGGGTGTGCGCCGGGCGATCAGCGCCAGCAGGCCCTCGCCATCCAGCGTGTGAATGCCGTTGGCCTGGGCAAAGGCCAGGGCGTCGGGCGTGAAGGTGGAACTGGTGGCGTAGGTGCCGCGCTTGAGCCCGTGCGAGGCCATCACGCCAAAGAACTCGCGCACCTCTTTCACGCCCACCGGGCGGCTGCGCCAGTGCTTGCACTGCACCACCGACACCGCGCGGTCGGCGTGGCGCGAGTGCAGCCAGATGTCCACCCCGCCGTCTGGCCCGTGCGACTGGCTGTCGGTCTGAAACCCGGCCTGGGCGAAAAGCGCCTCGCACACGGCTTCAAAGCGGCGCCACTCGATGGCCGCAAACACCCCGCCGCTCCAGGCCGTGGCCACCAACCTGGGCTTGGGCTGGGGGGGCGATGCCTTCACGGGCGCCGATGCCTCGGCCGAGCCCAGCGGCGCCAACACCTGCAGCGGCGCGATGGTGGGCAGGAACGCCACCGCTTGCTGGCGGCGCTCGCGGTGGTGCGCCAGCCACAACACCAGCAGACCCAACCCCATCAGCCCCACGGCCAGGGCGCGGATCACGGTGAGCAGCGGCGCCAGCACCGCGTGCTGGCTGGCGGCCCCACTCAAGAGCAGCGCCAGCACGCCCAGGCCCAGCAAGGCCAGGCCGTTGGCCTTGGGCGATAGGGGAGGGGTGGGGTGCCGGCGGGCACCGCGTCTGCGCTTGGCCATGGCTTGCTCCTGCAGGGGTGGTGGCGGCCATGGTGCCAATGCCCTCAGGTGTCGGCCCCGGCACGCCTGTCAGATGGTGCAGGTGCCCGGCCCGATCAGGCGCCAGCCCCTTCGGCGCGCACCCACACCAGCAGCAGGTTGTTGGCCGGCAGGGCGTGGCGCTGGGCCAGGGCAAGCCCGGCGCGCGCGGCCTCGGCCTGCAGGTCTTCGCGGCGGCGAATGCCCCAGGCCGGGTTCTGCTGGCGCAGGCTGGCGTCGAACTGGCGGTTGCCCTCGGCCGTGGGCACCTCGTCTTCCAGGTAAGGCCCGTAGGTGACCAGGCGGCCGCCCGGGGCCAGGTGCTGCGCGGCCAGGCGCATCAGCGCCTCTGCGCAGGCCCACGGCGCGATGTGCAGCAGGTTGGCGGCGTACACCAGATCAAAGCACTGCTCGCCCAGCGGCCAGGCCTCGGGGGCCAGCAGGTTCAGCACGCTGGGCGCGGCCACGTTGCGCAGGCCTGCGCCATGGGTGCGTGCCAGCACCGCCGGGAACAGGTCGGCCCCTGCGTCGGTGGGCCACCAGTGCCAGCCCGGCAGGTGCTGGGCGAACCAGGCCGCGTGCTGGCCGGTGCCGCACGCCACCTCCAGCGCCTGGCCGTGCGCCGGCAGCACCTGCCGCAGTGTGGCCAGGATGGGCTCGCGGTTGCGCTCGGCGGCAGGGCTGAAGGGCGGGGCGTCGGTCATGGTGGTGGCGGGCGATGGCGGTGAGGGCCCGAGTGTGCCTGCGCAAAGGCATACAGTGCGGGGCATGAACCCAATCGACCCCTGCGCACCGGGCCACGCCGTGGCCCGCCTGCGCGCCGCGCGCCTGGCCGCCGCCAGCAAGCCCTTCGTGGCCCGCGGCTCGCGCACCGAGCGCTGCCCCGGCTGCCGCCTGGCGCCCAGCCACTGCATGTGCCACCTGCAGCCCGCCACGCCCACGCCAGCCGGCGTGTGCCTGCTGATGGGCGACATCGAAGCCCTCAAGCCCAGCAACACCGGCTGGATCATTGCCGACGTGGTGCCCGACACCTGGGCCTTCGCCTGGTCTCGCACCGCGCCCGACCCCGCCATGCTGGCCCTGCTGGCCGACCCGCGCTGGCAGCCCTACCTGGTGTTCCCCGGCGAATACGCCGAGCCGGCCCGCGTGGTGTCCACCGTGGCCGAGGTGGCGCCCAGCGTGGCCTCACCGGCGAACACCCGCCGCCCCCTCTTCGTGCTGCTGGACGGCACCTGGAGCGAGGCCCGCAAGATGTTCCGCAAAAGCCCCTACCTGGACGGCCTGCCCGTGCTCAGCCTGCAGCCAGGGCACCTGTCCAACTACCGCTTGCGCCGCTCGCGCCGGGGCGACCACTTCTGCACCGCCGAGGTGGCCGCGCTGTGCCTGGAACTGGCAGGCGAGGCGCGCGCGGCCGATGTGCTGGGCGCTTACCTTGACGTGTTCACCTCGCGCTACCTCAGCGCCAAACTCAGCCAGACCACGCCGCCAGACGACGAGGCCCTGCGCCGCTGGCAAGACCTGCAGGCCGAACCCGCCTGAGCCTTGTGGGGCGCGCGCCCTTCGCGCGCCCGGCCCCCTTGGCACGCGGCGGGTGTGCGGCCTATCATGGCCCACCGGCGGCGCAAGCCCCAGGCGGCCTGCCCACCGGTCACCCAAGTGTTCTCACTCTCGGGGGGCAGGAGACATGAACGAGGTTGACCAGCTACCGCCCGTCAAAGAAGGGCTTTGGTTCTATGCGGGCGTGACCACGTGCCACGTGCGCATCGTTCACCACCACACGCTGTTTGGCAGCGGCGACGCCGACGACCCGCCCGAGCTGGCCGCCGACCGCGAAATGCCCTGCTTTTATGTGCGCTACCACGGCCCCATGCCCGGCCAGGCCTGGTGCGACGGTGGCGCCGCGCTCTCATTGCGCGAGGCCATGTTCCTGGCCGAGCGCCGCCTGGGCCCGGTGGTGAACTGGCTCGATTGAAGCGCTGGAGGTGCCGGGCCCGGGCTCAGCCGGGCACGGCGGCCTCTACCAGCAGGCCCAGCAACTGCAGCGAGTCTTGCCAGCCCAGGTAACACCCCTCCACCGGAATGGCGGCGGGAATGCCCTCTTGCACCACCTGCATCTCGGTGCCCACCGACACCGCCTTCAGCGTCACCGTGGTGCGCATCTCGCCGGGCAGGCTCGGGTCGTCGAAGCGGTCGGTGTTCACGATGCGCTGGCCCGGCACCAGCTCCAGGTACTCACCGCCAAAGGCGTGCACCTGCCCATTGCTCAACTGCGTGAACTGCATGCGGTATTGGCCGCCGGGGCGCAGGTCTTGCGACAACACCCGCCCGGTAAAGCCATGCGGCGGCAGCCACTTGGCCATGGCGTCCGGGTCAAGAAAGGCCTGGTACACGCGCTCGGGCGGCGCCCGGAACACGCGATGAAGGGTGACGGTGCCAGTGGGGGTGCTCATGGGGCCTCCTGTGAACAGATCGGGCGAGTGCCAGGCGGCAACGATGGCGCATCGGCGCCCGCCCTGGCCACCCCGCGCCGACCGGCGGCGCGTGGCACCGTGGCGCCGATCAGGCCGCGATGGCCTTGAGCGTGTAGACCGCGCTGCCTTGCGACCAGGCCAGCAGACGGTCGAGGTTGGCGTGCTTGCCCGGGTTGGCCAGCGCGTCGGCCTTGTGCTCGCCGTACCAGTCCACGCCCAGGGCCGCCGCCGCCGGGGTGATGGTGCCGCCATGCTGCTGGGCCAGCGCGTGGTACAGCGCCATCGAGCCAGCCTGGCCGGGCTTGTTTTCAATGGTGGCCACCACCTGGCCCTGCTCGTCGAGCAGTTGCACAGCAGCCAGGTGGGACACGGAGGGGAAGGTTTTGAGGCGTTCAGCGAAGTTCATGGGGCGCGATTGTCGCGGCATTCGCCCCCACCACATCGCAGCGGCTCGCTCTGCTGAACGCCCCCGCCCTCAGGACTGCTCGGCCTGGGGCGGCGTGGTGTCCACCCGGCCGTCTTTCACCGGCAGGGTGGGGCCCGGCTTGAAGCTGGTGCGCACCGTGCCGGTCTGGCCGGCGTAGCGGTAGGTCACGTCGTAGCCGCTGAGCTGGCGGGTCTTCTCATTCACCATCTGGCAGCGCCGCTCCACCGAGGTGACGGCGTCGTTTTGCTGCATGTTCTTCTGCACCTGGTTGCCGGCGTAACCACCCGCGGCAGCGCCCGCCACCGTGGCCAGTGTCTTGCCGCTGCCATTGCCCACGGTGCTGCCCAGCAGGCCACCGGCCAGGCCGCCGATCACCGTGCCCGCGATGCGGTGCTGGTCGGCCACCGGCGCCTGGCGGCGCACCGCCACGTCCTGGCAGCGCTCGCGCGGCGTGACCACTGTTTCCATCACCTCTTTCACCGCCACCACCTCGGCGGTTTTGGGTTTGGTGAGTTGCTGATAGCCGCCCACGGCGCCAGCGCCCAGCACCACCATGGCCAAACCACCCACCGCCATGCCTTTGATCATTGATGCGTCCATGTTCGTCATCCTTTCAGGCGCGCAATCTAGCCGTGGCCGGGCAGGGCGCTGTTACCGAACGTGTCGGGGCAGGGGCGGCGGATACATCTGGGCACAGGCTTTTGCGCGACTTCCATCCCCCAACGGTGTTGGACACAACACGATCGGTCGCCACTATTCGCCTTCAGCGGCCAAAAGCGTGCATCATGTGTCGCTCAGGGAAACGAATACTTACACGCCAATGGCCACACTCATGCCTGCGCTGGGGGCTTGCAGAGCCACGTCCAGCCGCGAACCTCGCTTCATCCCCCTTGTGTTCAGTGCCTTGCTGATGGGGTTTGTCTTGGGTGGTGTGCTCTGCGCGCAGGCCGTGGCCCAACCGGTGTACCGGTGCGAGACCAAGGGCAAGGTGACGTACTCGCACGAGCCTTGTGTGGGCGCCAAGGTGGTGGACACCACGCCCACCCAGGGCCTGGACAAGTTCACCGGGCAGAGCCGCAAAGGCAAGGACGTTCGCCAGAACGAATACAACCGCCTGTTCGACGACGCGGTGAAGCCCTTGACCGGCAAGTCCCATGCAGAGATGGAAGCGCAACGCCGTCGGCACAAGCTCTCACCCGCAGACCGGCGCGAGTGCCGTGCGCTGGACGAGCGCCTACTCGCTGAAGAGGCTGCCGTTCGCCAGGCTCCGCCCGGCGCGGCCCAGCAGGCAGAAGCCAAGCTGTTCCTCAGCCGCCACCGCTATCGCGAGTTGCGGTGTTGAGGGGCTAGGCCGCGCCGTCTGGTGATGTGCCGGCAGCCAAGGCCGATGCCACTCGCTGCGCCGCTGCGATCAAGTCCCTGACCAGGCGTTCGTCCACTTCCAGCAGGCCCTCGTATTCGCCCAGGTTGCGTTTGTTGTGGCACATGTCCAGCACGCGCCACACGTCTGGCCCCAGGCCCAGCGTGTGCGGCAGCGCCTGAAAAACGATGTAGCGATTGCCCGCGCGGTAGCCCTTTGCACGCAGAGCGGCCAGGCACAGGGCGTGGGCGGCGTTGTAGGCCAAGTCAAAGCGGCTCTCCAGCGCCAGGGACGTGTTGGCGGCATCTTTTAGCCGCGCGTAGCCCGTTCGCACCAGACCGGCGATCTCGGCCTTGTCGGGGGGCTCCGGCTTGAGCGCTCCACCAGGGCGGCTCAGGTTTTCAAGTGGGGTGGGTGGGCTCATGCTGCGGTGATTCCTCCTGGCCGATCAGCCATATCTTTGGCTGTTGCATCACACGGTTGATGAACGCATTGTCACCCTGCAACCGAGCGCGAAAATCGGCCGCGGTGTACAGCACCGGGTTGATGGCGCGCCCCAGCGTCTGGCCCGGGCCTTCCAGCGCGGCAAACACATCGCCATAGCTCAAGGTGTCGCTCACCACCAGCAAGTCCACGTCGCTCAAGGCCGTGTCTTGCTGCTTGGCGATGGAGCCAAACACAAAAGCCCGCTCAATCTGCGGCGCCAGTGGCGCCAGCGCGCCGCGCAGCACGTCCACCAAGCCCATCGTCTTGAGCACCAGGCCCCGCAACTCGGCAAACACCGGCGACGCCGCGTTGGCCTGAAAGTGCTTTTGGTTGCCCTGCATGCGAACGGTGAGCAAGCCCACCTCGGCCAGGCTCAACAGCTCGCGCTGCACCGCCCCCGCCCCCGACTGCGCCAGGCCAATCACCTCGTTGGTGTAGAAGCTGCGGTCCGGCGTGCCAAACAGCACCGCCAGCACGCGCTGGCGCACCTTGGGGAAAAGCGCGTCTGCCAGGGATGGCGTAGGGGCTGGAGTTTTCATACCCATAATGGGGTTGATCATACCCAGAATGGGATTGATGGCTTCGTGTGTTCTTCTGGTGATGGCAAGGTCGCTATCCGAGCCATTGCCTGTGTCGCCCCGTGCGGGGCTGTCCCTAGCCGGCCTTGATTGCCAGCGTGCGCCGGCAGCGGGGGTAGTTCACACAACCCCAAAATCGGGAACCGTCTTTGCTGGATAGGCGCTCCGTCACCTTCACGCCGCAACTCGCACAAGTGGGCCTCCAATATTCACCTTCGTAGGCCACTTCCAGAAGCTGCGCTTGTTGCTCGGGGCTGCGTTGCGCGATCAGCTTGAGCAGGCCGCTGCCGTCTTGCGCGTTGATGCCGTGCGCCTTGGCGAACTCCAGCGCATCTGCCGTGTAGCGCGAGGTGGTGGCATAGGTGCCGCGCTTCACGCCTTTGGACACCATCACACCCAGGAACTCGCGCATTTCCTTCACCGTGACTGGCTTGCCCTGCCAGTGCTTGCACTGCACCACCGACACCGGGCCTTCCGCGTTGTTGGAGTAGAGCCAGATGTCCACGCCGCCGTCCGCGCCGTGCGATTGCGAACGCGTGGAAAACCCGGCCTGCTTGAACAGCGTTTCCACCACCGCCTCAAACCGCCGCCACTCGATGGCGGCAAACACATTCGGCCCCCAGCGGGCCTCGTTGAACGGCACCGTTTCGGCGTCCACCACCGCGAGCGTCGGCTTCGAGGCTGGCAGTGCCTGGGCATCGGCGCGACCCCATGGCTTGCTGGGCACCGCCTCGGCGGTCTTGCGCGGTGTGGATCGGCTGCGCGCGTCCGGCGCTGGCGGTGCTGGTGGCGCATCAGCCGCCTTTACGCGGACCAACACCCCATCGATCACGATCAGCACCCCGCCAATGATCACGGCCCACCAGGCCGGCGCGTGCAGCCCCTTGGCCGCGGCCCCCATCGGGCCCATGCCGCCCAGCACCCAAGAAAACCCAAACAGCCCCAGCCCAATCACCAGCCCTCGCAGGCCCATGTCCAACAACGGTCGTTTGGCGCGGCCCGATCGCGAACCAGCGCCTCGGCGGTATCTGCCCATGGCGAACTCCCTGTGTGGCTTGTTTTGGTGGGGGAGATGATGCCGCAGGTTGGTGTGGTGTGGGCGTGGGCTAAGGCGTGATGTGTTGTCTGATTCTGGGCTTGATCGGTGGGGAAAGAGTTTCAGTCGGTCTATTAAAGCTGCGGATGCTTTTCATCGGAGGTATTTGGTTATTCCGCTGAGCTTTAAGTGCCCTGTATAGACCCGAAAGGCGGATGGCTTAGGGGGTGCCGGGATCTCTTGTTTATTTTATTCGCGGTCAATTGACTCAAAATGAGAAATTGCATAATTTTCTAAGTTCCAAATCTTGTTGAGCAATGATGGATAGTTCGGGAAATGCGGCAATGCTTTTGCGCAAATAGTCTTGGGCATCAGTTATTCGATTTAACGAGCAGAGTATTTTTGTGGCGTTTAGCATGACGAAATTCTGCAATTTCTTGTCTGTTGGGCGTAGCCAAATCGAAGTTTCAATGCTTTTTAGAGCTGCTTCAAGGTTGCCTGTTCGCATTTGTGCATATGCCTTGAAGTTCCAGGCCTCCGCATCAGACGGCAGTAGAGTTGTGGCCGTTTCAAAGTACTGTAAAGCTTGCGTGTAGTTGTTTGCTCTCACGGACTGTAGTCCAGTAGCTTTGTAATCAGCCTGTAGCAATGGCGACGTTGCTGGCGAACCAGAAATCGCCCGTGATGCACTTTCTCTTACCTGTTCCAACTTCATCAAAATGTCTGTCAGATCCCCAGCAGAAAACGTTGCTTTTGCAAGTGCTTCAGTCTTAAGGCGGGCCTCTGGTGTAGCTGTTGTAATCAATGAAAAATTGTTCTGTATGAATGCGGCCTTCAATGATTCTTTATTGTGTTCAGCGTCAGACTTTCTTAGGAATAACTCATCTTCCTTTTGTCTTAGCTCGGTCTGTTTGACGTTGATGTCAAAATTCATCCGATCTTCGACTGCCCTCGTGTTGGCCAAGTATGTAGCCCATGCTAAACCGGTAAGTGCTAATGGTAGGGCAATTTTGGAAAAAATATCAATGTAAAAGCCGTTCTTGGTGAGCTCGAGCTTCATTGTTTCAATGACTAACTTCTTGCTTTCGAGCGAGAGCTTCTGTTCTTCAATTGTTTCTTTGCGCGGATTATTCATGTTTTATCTTTGTTTAAAGGGTATTGGAACTCTGGTAGACCCTGTGTGACCCTGTTCTCCTGTTCATGGCGAAGGCCGGGCTCGATGTCAAGTGCACGGGCGTGCAAAACGTACGATTCTGCCGTACTCTAACCGTCCGTCCTGCTATCAACGTCAGCCAAAATTGAATGGTCGATATTCGGTTTTGAAATCAGCCTTTCAGATGCCCGTATAGGGTCCTAAACAGCCCATAAAAAACCCCAGCGAGGCAGAACCATCGCTGGGGTTTTTATTGGGGAGATAGGGCCTTACTTCCCCCAACTATCCTTCAACCCCGTCACCCGGTTAAACACCACCTTCCCGCCCACCGCATGGTCAACGCGGTCCGCCACGAAGTACCCGTGCCGCTCGAACTGAAACTTCTGGTCCGGCTTGGCCGCGGCCAGTGATGGCTCCACATAGGCCGTCACCACCTTCAGGCTGTTGGGGTTGAGCGCGTCGAGGAAGTTTTTGCCGCCGGCGTCGGGGTGGGCGTCGGTGAAGAGGCGGTCGTAGAGGCGCACTTCGGCGCTCACGCCGTCGGCCACGCCCACCCAGGTGATGGCGGCTTTGGCTTTCACGCTGTCGGCGCCGGGGGTGCCGCTCTTGGTGCCGGGAATCACCTTGGCGTGCACTTCGGTCACTTGGCCGTTGGCGTCTTTGGCGCAGCCGGTGCACTCGATCACGTAGCCGCCTTTGAGGCGAACGATGTTCCCAGGGAACAGGCGCTTGTAGCCCTTGGGCGGCACTTCTTCAAAGTCTTCGCGCTCGATCCACACCTCTTTGCCGATCTTGAACACGCGGTCTGCCGGGGGTGTCTGGCCTTCGGCGATGGCCGAGTGGGGCAGGGCGGGTTGGGTGCAGTCTTCCGTGTAGCTGTCGCTGCCGAAGGCCTCGGCCCAGTTGGTCAGCACCAGCTTCACCGGGTCAAGCACGGCCATGCCGCGGTGGGCTTTGTTTTCCAGGTCTTCGCGCAGGCAGCCTTCCAGGGTGCTGTAGTCGATCCAGCTGTCGCTCTTGGTCACGCCGATGCGCTCGGCGAAGAGCTGGATGCTCTCGGGCGTGTAGCCACGGCGGCGCAGGCCGACGATGGTGGGCATGCGGGGGTCGTCCCAGCCGCTCACCTTGCCTTCGTTCACCAGTTGGGCCAGCTTGCGCTTGCTGGTGATCACGTACGTGAGGTTCAGGCGGGCGAATTCGTACTGGCGCGGCGGCGGGGCTTTCAGCAGGCCGGCTTCGGTCAGGCGCTCCAGCAGCCAGTCGTAGAAGGGGCGCTGGTCTTCGAATTCGAGTGTGCAGATGCTGTGGGTGATTTGCTCCAGCGCGTCTTCGATGGGGTGCGCGAAGGTGTACATGGGGTAGATGCACCAGGCATCGCCCGTGTTGTGGTGGGTGGCGCGGCGGATGCGGTAGATGGCCGGGTCGCGCAGGTTGATGTTGGGCGAGGCCATGTCGATCTTGGCGCGCAGCACGGCGGCGCCGTCGGCCAGTTGGCCATCGCGCATTTCGCGGAAGCGGGCCAGGTTCTCGGCCGGGGTGCGGGTGCGGAAGGGGCTGTCCACGCCGGGCTTGCCGAAGTCGCCCCGGTTGGCGCGCATTTCTTCGGGGGTCTGCTCGTCCACGTAGGCGTGGCCGCGCTCGATCAGGGCCTCGGCCGCGCGGTACATGAAGTCGAAGTAGTCGCTGGCGTAGTACAGGTGGCTCTCGGTCTGGCCGTTGAAGGCGCTGTTCCAGCCGAAGCCGAGCCACTGCACGGCGTCGAGGATGGAATCGACGTATTCCTTCTCTTCCTTCTCGGGGTTGGTGTCGTCAAAGCGCATGTGGCACACGCCGCCGTAGTCGCGCGCCAGGCCAAAGTTCAGGCAGATGCTCTTGGCGTGGCCCACGTGCAGGTAGCCGTTGGGCTCGGGGGGGAAGCGGGTGCGGATCTTGGCCGGGTCGGGCTGGCCGGCCTCGTGGTGGGCGGCGTCGCCGGGGCCACCGCCCCAGCGGCGGCTGGCGTAGGTGCCGTTGGCCAGGTCGTGTTCGATGATCTGGCGCAGGAAGTTGCTGACCTTGGCCTCGCCGGTGGTGTCGGTGCCGGCGTTGTTGTTTTGGGCGGTATTCGGGGGGGTGTTCGAGCTCATCCGGGCATTCTAGGGCGCGGCCCTGCTGGCTTGCGGGCGTGGTGAGCTATCGTCGTGGGCCAGGAGGAAAACCATGACACCCAACCCGCCCGAGTCGCGCGTGTGGCTCTCGCGCGCCGATGTGATGGCCGCCGCGCAGGCCGGTGAGATCACGCCGCAGCAGGCCGAGCGCCTGTGGGCGCGCTGGTCGGCCGCGCAGGCGGCGCCGCACCCGCCCGCCATTGCCGCCCCGCGATTTGATTTCACGCACACGCTGTATTACCTGGGCGGCCTGCTGGCCATTGGTGCCATGACGCTGTTCATGACCCTGGGGTGGGACTTGTTCGGCCCCTGGGGCGTGCTGGCCCTGGCCGTGGGCTATGCCGTGGCGGCGCTGGCGGTGACGCAGCACCTGCTGCGCCAAGGCCTGCGCACGCCGGCCGGCCTGCTGGCCACGCTGGCGGTGTGCCTCACGCCGCTGGCAGTGTGGGCGCTGCAGACCGGCCTGGGCCTGTGGCCGGTGGGCGGCCCGGCCGAGTACCGCGACTACCACCGCTTCATAGACTGGCGCTGGCTCACGCTGGAATTCGCCACCCTGGCCGCCGCCGTGGTGGCCCTGTGGCGCTACCGCCTGCCGTTTCTGGTGATGCCGGTGGCGGTGACGCTGTGGTACCTGAACATGGACGTGGCCCACCTGCTGACGCAGAAAGACGGCTTCGACTGGGTGTTCACGCGCGACGTGTCGCTGGTGTTTGGCCTGGCCACCTGCGGCCTGGCCGTGTGGGTGGATTTGCGCTGCCGCCTGGCCACCGAGCCCGAGCACCGGCAAGACTTCGCGTTCTGGCTGTACCTGTTCGGGGCCGTCATGGCCTGGGGCGGCCTGTCGCTGCGCGAGAGCGACAGCGAACTGGCCAAGCTGGGCTATGGCCTGATCAACGTGGCGCTGGTCTTTCTGGGGGCGGCCATCGGGCGGCGGGTGTTCACCGTGTTGGGCGCGCTGGGCGTGGCGGGGTACCTGGGTTACCTCAGCCACCGCGTGTTCGCCGACAGCCTGCTGTTCCCCTTTGCCCTCACGCTGCTGGGCCTGGGGGTGGTGGGGCTGGGCATCTGGTGGCAGCGGCACGAGGTGGCCATTCACGCCCGGCTGGCGGGCTGGCTGCCAGCGGCGCTGCGGCCGCTGGCGCAAGGCTGAGGGGCGCCCGGTGGCCTGGGCGCCTCAAGGGGCTCAATAGCCCAGGTTGATCTGGAAGATCGCGGTGGTGCCGCTGGCCTCGTTGCCCACCACCAGCAGGGGCTTGCCGTTGGGCGAGTCGCTGGCGGCGATCAGGGTCAGGCCCTCGGGGCCGCGGTCGCCGCCCTTGGCGCCGTCGCGGGTGTTGAGGTAGTTCACGTAGCGCGGGGCATTGGGGTTGCTCACGTCAAACACCATCACGCCGCCCACGCGCTCCAGGCCCACGAAGGCGAACGAACGCTCGCCAAAGGTGCCCACCACCACGCCCTCGGGTTCGGGGCCTTTGCTGGTGCTGCGGCTGTCGAGCTTGTTGTCGCCGTGGCTGGCGTTGAACTCAGCGTTGGGCAGCACGATGGTTTTTTGCTCGATGGTGTCGCCGGTGTCGGCCACCAGGGCCACGTCGCTGGACCAGATGCTGATGGAGCGCGCGCCGAAGCTGTACAGCTCGGTGCACTCGCCAGCCGCGTTCTTGCCGCTCACGCCGCCGTTGGGGGCCAGCGTCACGCGCAGGCGGCCCAGGTTGCTGTCCAGAATCTGGTTGGCCGGGTCGGCAAAGGCGCTGGCCGCCAGGCCAGCCTTGCAATATTCGCGAACGCGGGTCTCTTCGTTGAAGCCTTTGTAGTCGCGCGCATCGCCTTCGTTGGTGGTCACCAGGTAGGTCTGGCCGCCCACGGTGTAGCTGGCGATGGCGTCGGGCATGTACAGGCCCTTCACCGGCACCGGCGCGATCTTGATCACCGGCTTGCCGTCGTTGGAGTTCAGCACGCCGTCTTCGTCGCTTACGTCCATGCCCATGCCAGAGCGGCTGTGGTCTTTGAAGCCCAGCGGGCGAATGGCGCTCACGCGGCGGGCGGCAATGTCCACCACCGCCACGGCGTTGTTCTCTTGCAGGGTCACCCAGGCGGTTTTGCTGTCGGCCGAGACGGCGATGTATTCGGGCTCCAGGTCTTGCGCCACGTTGGCGCCGGGGCCAAACAGGCGCACACCGGCTTGGCGCAGCTCAGCGGCTTGGGCGTTGTAAGCGCCGAAGCCGGCGGTGAACACCTGGCGCTGGATGGCGCTGGCGGTGGGGCCCAGGCCGCTGACGGCGATCACGCTCACCGAGCCTTCGGGGTCCACCGAGTCGGCTTGGCCGTAGCTGCTGGGTTCGCCCTCGTTGGCCACCAGCAGGTGGCGGCCGTCGGGCGTGAAGGTCAGCATGTCGGGCAGGGCGCCCACGGTGTCGGTGCCCAGCGGGGCCAGATCGCTGGCGCGCAGCCAGGCCACCAGGCCGGGCTGGGTTTTGTTCTTGGCTTCCACTGCCAGCGCCACGATGCCCTTGTGCACCGCCACGCTGTTGATGCCGCCCAGGTTGCTGCCAAAGCGGCTGGCCGGCACCGACGCCACCAGCTTGGGCGAAGCGGGGTTGCTCAGGTCGAGCACGTCCACCGAGGCCTGCGCGCCGTTCACCACGAACAGGCGCTTGCTCAGCGGGTCAAAGGCCGTGATCTCGGCCGACGATTCGCCGCCCTGGTGCGCGAAACCGCCGATCTTGGCGAGTTCCAGGGTTTTGGGCGTGGGGCCGGTGTTGCCCTGCAGAGGGGCCGTGCCGCAGGCGGCGAGGGCTGCCAGCGCGAGGGTGGTGATGGCCAGGCGAGTGGAATGAATGGCTTGCATGAAGAAGGGCAGTGAAAACGTGTCGAAACCTCGGGGTTATCGTCTTGTTGTGTGAAATTGAATTGACAACATGAGGACATCCGCATGACAGGCGCCCGCCATGGCGCCGCGCCTGTTTACGACTTGAAACGGCTTTGACACGCGGTTCAGCAGAAGGCGCGCGTTTGTCCCGTCTAATCGCGACTCATACCGCCTCAGTGGCGATTTCTTCAAGGAGCCTGCTCATGATGTCCCTTCGCCTTCTCCCCAATGCCGCGCGCGCCGGCCTGGGTGTGGCCCTGGTGGTCGCGGCCTGGGGCCTGTCCACCGCCGCCAGCCAGGCGCAGGCCCGCGACAACGTGTACTGGTCCATCGGCGTGAACTCGCCCGGCGTGGCCGTGGGCGTGTCGAACGCGCCGCCGGTGGTGTACGGCTATCCCGTCTACGACCCGCGCCCGGTGGTGGTCTACCCCCGCCCCGTGGTGGTGGCGCCGCAGCCGGTGTACTACGGCCCGCCCGCCTACCGCTGGGAAGAACGGCGCCACCGCAAGTGGCACAAGCGCCACCATCGTCACCACGATTGGGACGATTGATCTCTGTGTCTCCAGGCCTCCGTTGGTCCGCGCATGGCGCGGATTTTTTTTGCCTGCCCGAGCGCCGTCTTTACATGGCGCGAAAGCGCGCCTCGTGCAGCCGGCTCACCGGCCAGGGCTCGGGGCGCTGGCGCAGCCGGGCCACCAGGCGGCCGGCCTCGGTGCGCTCCACGCGCTCGATGGCGGTGGCGCGCAGCACCGTGCCGCGGTGAATGGGCCAGAAGGCCTCGGGGTCGAGCCGGGCCAGCAGCTCTTTGAGCGGCGTTCGCACCAGCAACTCGTCTTGCGCCGTGAGCACGCGCACGTACTTGTCGGCGGCCTGCAGCACCAGCACTTCGTCCACCGGCACCAGGCGCAGCGTCTGGCCCACGCTGGCTTGAATCACGCGCAGGCGCTCGTGCGCGGGCGCGGGTTCGGGCGCGGCGGCCAGCAGGGCGCGCAGGCGCTGCAGGGTGGGGTCGTCAAGGCCTTGGCGCCGCTGGGCCAGGGCGGCTTGCGCCCGTTGAACCGTGACCGCCAGGCGCTCGGCCTGCACCGGCTTGAGCAGGTAGTCCAGCGCCTGGGCCTCGAAGGCCTTCACGGCGTACTGGTCGTAGGCGGTGGCGAACACCAGCACCGGCAGGGGCTGGCCGCCAGGCCAGGCATCGGCCAGTTCCTCGGCCACTTCCAGCCCGCTCAGGCCGGGCATGCGGATGTCCAGAAACAGCAGGTCCGGTTGCAGGGCCAGGGCTTGCGACAAGGCGGTGTCGCCATCGCCCGCCGTGGCCAGCACGCGCAGACCTGGCCAGGCTCGGGCCAGCTCGGCCTGTAGCGCGGCGGCCAGCAGCGGTTCGTCTTCGGCGATCAGGGCGGTGGCGTTCATGGCCGTGGCGTTGCTGGGGTTTGCAAGGGCAGGGTGAGCGTGGCCTGGCTGCCGTGGCCGGCGGCGCTGCGCCAGTCCAACTGGGCGGCGTTGCCGTAGGCGGTTTGCAGGCGCTCGCGCACTTGCGTCAGGCCAAAGCCGGCTTGGGGCGGGCCGTCATGGCCCACGCCGCTGTCGCGCACGGTGAGGCGCAGCGCGCCGCCTTCTTGGGCGGCCTCCACCTCGATCTCGCCGCCCGCCACCGCGGGCTCCAGTCCGTGGCGAATGGCGTTTTCCACCAGGGGTTGCAGCAACAGCGGCGGCAGCGGGTGCGCGGCCAGTTCGGGCGGCAAGTTCAGCCGGTAGCGCAGGCGCGGGCCCATGCGCACCGCCATCAAGGCCAGGTAGTCGTCCAGCCGCTCGAACTCTCGCGCCAGGGTGTGCGCCTGCGCATCGGCGCGCGAGGCCGCCAGCGTGGCGCGCAGGTAGGCGTTGAGCCGGTCGAGCATGTCGATGGCGCGGGGCGGGTCGGTGGCGATTAGCGCACGCAGATTGGCCAGGGTGTTGAACAGCATGTGCGGCTCAAGCTGGCTCTCCAGCAGCTTGAGCCGGGTTTCGGTGGCCAGTTGCTCCAGCGCGTGGGCCTTTTCGCGGTGGTAGAAGTAGAAAAGAAAGGCGCCGCTGACCGCCAGCGACCAGACCAGAAAACCCCAGAAGCGCTCGGGCGAGAGCATCAGCAACGCCCAGGTGGAGCGGGCGGTGTAGGCGTCGCCCACGGCGGTGCCCAGGGCATAACCCAGCAGGATGGCCAGCACGAGGTAAGCCATGGTGGCCGGGCTAAAGCGCCAGTAATAAGGCGCTTGCACCTGCAGCCATCGCCTGAGCACGATGCGCATCGGGTCGGACAAAAACCAGATCGAGGTGCTGATGGCGTAGCTGTAGACGAAAGAGGGCAGCAGCTCGTGCTCAGCCGGTTTCAGGCCGTGCTGCACCAGCGCAATCACGGCCGCCACGCCCCACACCACCAGCGCGCGACGCTGTACGCTGGCGCGGCTGTCGGCGGGCAGCCAGCGCAGCCACCAGGGGCTGGGGTTGTGGGTCATGGCGGGGGCAGCAGGTGTTGGCGGTGGAACGCGACGATTCTGTCATGTGCGGCGTCGCGCAAGCGGCCGTCGAAGCCGGGCACTGGTACGCGGCTGGGCTCCTGCTCGGCCGCCGCCCGTTGGGCCGCCGAATCGGGACTGGGCCACAGGACGTCGCGATGGCCGGCGCCGGGCAGGTCGGCCAGGCGGGTGCAGGCGGTGCAGTGGCGCAGCAGGTAGTCGGAATGGAAGCTGGGCACCAGCACTTCGTCGCGCTGGGCGCTGACCACACCCACCGGAATGCGGATGCGCGCCAGGCTCTCAGGGCTGAAGATGGCGGCCAAGGGGACCGCCAGCGACACGGACGCCACGCGCGCGTCGGGCCGGGGGTCGACCACCTGAGCGGTGCTGGGGCTGCGCCCGCCGTGCAGCGTCGTTAGATCGGCAGGCAGGAAGGCCTCGGGCACTTGGCGGCCCCTGGCGTAGCGGGCCTGCAAGTCTGCGCGGGCCTGGGCGTCCTTGGCGCCCTGAAAGCAGAACGATTCGTCGTCTTGTGCGTGTGCATCGCAGTGGCGCACCAGGTTGAGCAGGCGCCATTGGCCTCCGGCCAGGGCGATGCCGGTGACGCCACCGGCCGACATGCCGTGCACGCCCACCTTGTCAAGCGCCAGCCTGCCAGACCACAGTGAGTCTTGCGCCAAGGCATCGATGACCTGTGTGACCTCGCCAGGGCGCTTCTCGAACGACGCTGGGCCGCTCAATCGCTGGTCGAGGTAGTTGTCGCCCGTGTGAAGCGGTTGTGCCACCACAAAGCCCGCGCGTGCCAGCCGGGCGGCCAGGGCGTGGTCGGCAATGGCGCTGCCGCCGGTGCCGTGCGACATCACGATCAGGCGATGGCGCCCTTGCGTTGGTGTGGCATCGGTGGCCACTTCGATGGTGAATGGGCCTTTGGTTTGGGGCGTGGCGGTCTCCGAGGTGGGGTAGACCATCGTGACGGGAATACCTTGGGCCTGGAAGTCGCGCATGCCCACCTGGGCGCTGGCCGCCGAGGCAAGGGTGCACAGCAGGCCCAGCAAGGCCAGGCGCAGCGGGTGTGTCGAGGAAAGCATGGTGGGGTGTCCTTTCTGATGGGGTGTTGGTGGTGGGGGTCAGTGTCTTTTCAGCCGCTGGCGCTCGGCCTGCAGCAGGCGCTGCTTCAGCGCCTCACCGGTGGGGCGCAGCCAGACCACCAGCCCATGCACCAGCAGGCCGATGGCCCAGCCGCCAGTGGGCAGGCCCAGCCAGCCGTGGCGGTGGCTGGCCAGCCACAAACCGGCGTTCACTAGGGTGAACACCGCCGCGTGGGTCAGCCAGCCCAGGCGAAGGGCCACGTTGCGTTGGGCCTGGCGCTCCAGTTCGGGTGGCAGGGAGGCGGTGGTGGGAAGGTCGTGGTTCATGGCGGGCTCGTGGGGTGATGAAAGACGTCAGGCAGGCGAGCGCTGGGCAGCGAAGCGCCAGATGGCGGCGCTGCGGGTGGCCAGCAGGCCACCGAGGGCGCCGTAGGCAACGGCCAGGCCCATGGCGAAGCCGGCGTGTTCGCGCAAGGCGGGTTGCAGGGCCAGTTCCACGCCCACGGCGTACTTGAGCAGGAACATGGCCAGCATCACCAGCAGGGGCGTGCCGCTGCCGGGCAGGTGCACGCGTTGGGTGGCGGGCGCCGCCAGCTGGCCAGCAGCACGCCCACGGCCACCAGCAGCCACAGCGCGGCGGCGGCCAGTGCCCAGGGGATGGAGGCGATCACCCCCAGCAAGCCGCCCAGGGAAAGCACCGCCAGGGCCAGCGGCAGCACGGCCGTTTGCATGGGGCGCACGCGGCGCGGCCGCATTTGCACCAGGCCCAGCAGCACCAGCCCGGCCAGCAGGGCCCACACCCAGGTGGGCGTGCGTTGAACGATGGTGAGGGCGGCCTGGGGTTGGTCGATCAGCAGTTGGATCAGCACGGTGAACTCCGGGTGAGTGGGTGGGCGGACGGGTGGTGCTCAGACCAGGCCCAGCCACTGGCTCCACAACAGCTGCCCCAGGTAGCGCTGTGGCAACAAGGTGAAGGCGCCGGCCACCACGCAGGCGCCGATGTAGAGCGACACCATGGCCTGGCGATGGCCGGCGATGTTGCCCTGCAGCAGGCGGCGAAAGGCCACGAAGAGGCTGCCCAGGGTGAGCGGGATGAGCAGGTGGATGGGGGTGAACCCGGCGATGTTGGGCAGTTGGGTGTCGCGAATGAAGAGGGCGCTGAAGGCGGTGAGCAGCATCAGCGTGACCCAGGCGTAACCGGCGGCGCGATGCAGGTGCACGCGGTGGGTGCTGGCGGGGCCGCGTCTGGCCCACAGGGCCACGGGGCCGATGAGCAGGGCGGCAATGGCGGCGGTGGCGTGCACGGCGATCAGTGGGGTGAGGTTCATGGCAAGGCTCCTGGTGTGGGCCGCACTGTGGCCGGGGCTTGCTTAGTGGGCCAGCGGCGTGCGACGAAACGGCCCAATGGCGGCGCGACCTGTGCCCGGCGCGGCGCCAATGGCGCCAATGGCGGCAGAAGCCCGCGGCCGCCGTGGGTTGCAGGGGCGTTCCTACAATCCGCCGCATGACGAAAAAGCCCTGGATGGTTGGTGTGGTGTTGCTGGCGGCGGTGGCCGGTGGTGGCTGGTGGTGGTCGCAGCGCGACGCCAGCCCGGCCGCCTCGTACCGCAGCGCGGCCATCGAGCGCGGCACGGTGCAGGCCACGGTGTCGGCCAGCGGGGCGGTGAACCCGGTGACGCAGGTGTCGGTGGGCACCCAGGTGTCGGGGCAGGTGCGCGACATCTACGTGGACTTCAACAGCGAGGTGAAGGCCGGGCAGCTCATTGCCGAGATCGACCCCAAGACCTTCGAGTACCGCGTGCGCTCGGCCGAGGCCGACCTGGACGCCGCCCGCGCCGCCGTGGCCATTGCCCAGGCCAACGCCATTTCCGCCCGCGCCAACGTGGCGCGCACCCGCACCGACGCCGCCGAGGCCCAGCGCAACCACGAGCGCAACCTGAGCCTGGTGGCGCAGGGCTTCATTGCCCAGAGCGAGGCCGACCGCACCCGCGCCGCCCTGGCCGCCGCGCAGGAAACCGTGCGCGCCAACGAGGCGCTGGTGGGCGTGAGCGAGGCGCAGATCGCCAGCGCCCAGGCCAACGTGAAGCAGCGCGAGGCGGCGCTGGCCCAGGCGCGGGTGGACCTGTCTCGCACGCGCATCACCTCGCCGGTGAACGGCATCGTGATCAAGCGCGCGGTGGAGCGCGGGCAGACGGTGGCCGCCAGTCTGCAGTCGCCCGAGCTGTTCGTGATTGCGCAGAACCTCTCGGACATGCAGGTGGACGCCAGCATCGACGAGGCCGATGTGGGCCGCATCCAGCCCGGCCAGAAGGCCACGTTTACCGTGGACGCCTTCCCGGGCCAGACCTTCGAGGGCCAGGTGCGCCAGGTGCGCAAGGCCGCCACCAACGTGTCCAACGTGATCACCTACGTGGCGGTGGTGAGCTTCGCCAACCGCGACAACCGCCTGCTGCCGGGCATGACCGCCAATGTGCGGGTGGTGACCGAATCGCGGGCGGACGTGCTCAAGGTGCCCAACGCGGCGCTGCGCGTGCGCCTGCCCGACCCCGAGGCAGCGGCCTCGGGCGCACGCCCAGGCGCCACGCGCGGTGGGCGCGGCGGCCGGGTGTACCTGCTCGATGCCCAGGGCAAGCCCCAGGCCGTGCCCGTGGGCACGGGCGTGAGCGACGGCAGCTTCACCGAGATCGTGGTGAAGCCCGACACAACGGGTGCCGACCGCCTGGTGGAAGGTGCCCTGGTGGTCACGGGGGTGTCGGGCACGGCCGCCAATGGCAGCAGCGCCAGCGCCCCGGCACGCGCCACCGGCCTGCGCCTCCCCTTCTGAAGGCCGCACCATGGCATTGATCGAAGCCCAGGGCCTGCGCAAAACCTACGGCGAAGGCGACCAGGCGGTGCGCGCGCTCGATGGCGTGTCGCTGGCCATCGAGGCCGGCGAGTTCGTGGCCATCATGGGTGCCTCGGGCTCAGGCAAGAGCACGCTGCTCAACATCCTGGGCTGCCTCGATCGGCCCGACGCTGGCGCGTACCGGCTGGGCGGTGAAGCGGTGCAAGACCTGTCGCCCGATGCCCTGGCCGATGTGCGCAACCGCCGCATCGGCTTTGTGTTTCAGCAGTTCAACCTGCTGCCGCGCACCAGCGCGCGCGAAAACGTGGAACTGCCCTTGCTGTACGCCGGCGTGCCGGCCGCGCAGCGCCACCAGCGCGCGGCCGAGGCCTTGCGCCGCGTGGGCCTGGCCGAGCGGGCGCACCACACACCGGCCCAGCTCTCGGGCGGGCAGCAGCAGCGCGTGGCCATTGCGCGGGCGCTGGTGAACCAGCCCTCGCTCATCCTGGCGGACGAGCCCACCGGCGCGCTCGATTCGCACACCAGCCAAGACATCATGGGCCTGCTGGCCGAGCTGAACGCGCAGGGCATCACGGTGGTGATGGTCACGCACGAGAACGACATTGCCGACTGGGCGCAGCGCCGCCTGGTGTTCCGCGACGGCCACCTGGTGGAAGACCGCCGGCAGGTGCCCTGGCGGCCCGAAGAAACCGCCGGGGGCGAGGCATGAACGCGCTCACCGCGGTGCGCAGCGCCTGGCGGGCGCTCACGGCCAACGCCTTGCGCTCGGTGCTCACCATGCTGGGCATCATCATTGGCGTGGCGGCTGTGATCACCATGATCGCCGTGGGCACGGGTGCCACGCAGCGCGTGCAAGAGCAGATGAAATCGCTGGGCTCCAACGTGATGGTGGTGGTGCCCGGCAGCCTCTCGGCCGCGGGCGTGCGCCAGGCCGCGCAGACGCGATCGCGCTTCACCGAAGAAGACGCCGAGGCCATTGCGCTGGAGGTGCCCGAGGTGCAGGCCGTGGCGCCGGGCTCGCGCACCACCGCGCAGGCGGTGGCGCAAAACGCCAACTGGAACACCACCATCTTCGGCACCAGCAACGACTACCTGGAGGTGCGCGACTGGTCGCTGGCCAGCGGCCGCCCCTTCGAGCCGGCCGAGCAGGCCGGCTCGGCCAAGGTGGCCTGGCTGGGGCAGACGGTGGCGCGTGAGCTGTTCGGCGACGAAGACCCGATTGACCAGGTCATTCGCGTGCGCGGCGTGCCCTTCACCGTGGTGGGCGTGCTGGCGCCCAAGGGCCAGAACGCCTCGGGGCAAGACCAGGACGACGTGCTCATCATGCCCATGTCCACCTTTCGCAACCGCATCTGGAACGCGGGCGGCAACGTCAAGCGCATCTGGACGATTCACGTGAAGGTGCGCGAGGGGCAAGACATGAAGGCCACGGAGGAGGCGGTGCGCGAGCTGCTGCGCCAGCGCCTGCGCGTGCCGCCGGGCGGCGACGACACCTTTGGCGTGAACAACCTCTCCGAAATTCTGCAGGCGCAGGAAGAGGCCAGCCGGGTGATGACGCTGCTGCTGGCCGCCGTGGCCGGCGTGAGCCTGGTGGTGGGCGGCATCGGCATCATGAACATCATGCTGGTGAGCGTGACCGAGCGCACCCGCGAAATCGGCCTGCGCATGGCGGTGGGCGCGCGCTCGCGCGACATCCTGGCGCAGTTCCTGATCGAGGCCGTCACCCTGAGCCTGATTGGCGGCGCCATAGGCGTGGCGCTGGGGGCGCTGGCCACCTGGGGCGCGGCGCGCCTGGGCCAGTGGCAAGTGAGCATGACACCTGAGTCGGTGCTGCTGGCCGCGGGCTTTTCGGCGCTGGTGGGCGTGTTCTTCGGCTATTACCCGGCGCGCCGTGCCTCGCGCCTCTTGCCCATTCAGGCCCTGCGCCACGAGTGAGGCGCGGCCCCCGTTGTCACCGCCCCGAGAAGGGCAGCGGGTACGATCTCGGGCTGTTTTCACTTTCCGGTTGATTCATGGACTTGCTGTTGCTGCTCAAGGCCGCCGTCATGGGCGTGGTCGAGGGCCTGACCGAATTCATCCCCGTGTCCTCCACGGGCCACCTCATCCTCACCGCCGCGCTGCTCAACATGCCCGGCGACAAGATCAAGCTGTTTGAGGTGGTCATCCAGACCGGGGCCATTTTGGCCATCGTCTCGGTGTATTTCCAGCGCCTGTGGGGCACGCTCGTCGGCCTGCCGCGCGAGCGCCAGGCGCAGCGCTTTGCGATGAACGTGCTCATCGGCTTCTTCCCCGCCGCCTTCCTGGGCTTTCTGTTCATCGGCGTGATCAAGGGCGTGCTGTTCAACCCGCTGGTGGTGGCGCTGGGCTTCATCGTGGGCGGCTTCGTGATTTTGTGGGCCGAGGCGCTGCAAAAGCGCGGCGCCAAGGCCCGCATCACCGAGGTGGACAACATGCACTGGACTGATGCCCTCAAGGTAGGCCTGGTGCAGTGCGTGGCCTTGATTCCGGGTGTGAGCCGCTCGGGCGCCACCATCATCGGCGCCATGCTGCTGGGCTTCAACCGCCGCGCCGCCACCGAGTTCAGCTTCTTCCTGGCCATTCCGGTGCTGTTCGGTGCCGCCGCCTACGACATCTACAAGCACCGCGACCTGCTCAGCACGGCCGATGTGCCGCTGTTTGCCGTGGGCCTGTTTTTCTCGTGGTTGTCGGCCTGGGTGTGCGTGCGCTGGTTGCTGCGCTTCGTGAGCAGCCACACCTTCGTGCCATTTGCCTGGTACCGCATCGTGTTCGGCGGCGTGATTTTGCTCACCGCCGGCATGGGCTGGATCGACTGGACGGCTTGATTCGTTGATGCCCACAAGCCCCGCTCACGGGGCTTGTTCAGCCGCCAGGGGCAGGCGGCTGCAGCGTGAAGCAGAAGCAGGCACCCTTGCCGGGTGCCGACTCGGCCCGCAGCTCACCGCCATGGCGCTGCACCACGCGCTTGGCCGTGGCCAGCCCAATGCCCAGGCCGTGAAATTCTTCTTGCCCGTGCAGGCGCTGGAACGGCTGGAACAGCTTGGCCGCGCGGGCCATGTCAAAGCCGGCGCCGTTGTCCTCCACGCAGAACCAGCGCTGGCCGTTGGCATCCTGCGCCTTGAGTTCGATGCTCGCGTGCTCGGTGTGCGCGGTGTACTTCCAGGCGTTGTGCAGCAGGTTCTGCAACACGGCTTCCACCAGCGCGGCGTCGGCGTTGGCCCACAGACCGGGCTGCACGCTCCATTGCACTTGGCGCTGCGCGTCGGTGGCGGCCAGGTCGCGCAGCAGCCGGGTGCCGATGGCGCTGAGGTTCACGGGTTCGCGCTGCAAGTCGCCCCGCGCCATTTGCGACAGCTTGAGCAGGCCGTCGATCAACTCGCCCATCTTGCGGCTGGCTTCCATGATGCGGGCCAGGTGCCCGCGGCTGTCGGCCGGCAGGTTGGGCAGGTCTTCCAGCAGCGCGGCGGCGAAGCCGTTGATGATGCGCAGCGGCGAGCGCAGGTCATGCGCCACCGCATAGGAATAGCTTTCCAGTTCGTCGTAGGCGGCCTTCAACGCCTGGGTGCGCTCTTGTATGCGCTGCTCCAGCGTCGCGTTGAGTTGGTGGATCTCCATCTCGCTGCGTTTGCGCGCCGTGATGTCGTGCAGCACCCCCAGGGCCCGCACCGCCTCGCCACTCTCGTTGCGCTGAAGCACTGCCCGCACCGAGTACCACCCGTAGTCCTGGCCCAGGCGCATGCGGCATTCGAGGTCGTAGGAGCCTTCCCCGGCGATCGCCTTTTGCCAGGCGCTTTGCACGCGCGGCAAGTCATCCGGGTGGGTGCGCTCGATCACATCGGTCTCGTCGTACTCGTCAGATGGCATGCCCAGCAACTCGCGCGAGTTGGCCAATGCGGTGAAGCGCCGCGTGGTGAAGTCGTATTGCCAAGTGGCCAGGCGCGCGATGAGTTGCGCCTGGCGCAGCAGCTCCTCGCGCAGGGCCAGAGCCTCTTGGGCTGCCTTGCGGGCCGAGATGTCTTGCACCACTGCGATGTAGTAGTCGGGCCTGCCTTCGTGGTCTCTGATGAGAGACACCGTCAGGTGCACCCACACCCAGTGGCCCTGGCGGTGGCGGTAGCGCTTCTCCATGCTGAAGTGGTCAATCTCGCCTGCCTCGCAGCGCTTGAGCTGCCGGTCATCCTCGGCCATGTCCTCGGGGTGCGAGTAGGCGCGGAAGTTGGTGGCCAGCACCTCGTCGGGGGTGTAACCGATCAGCTCACAGTAGGTGCGGTTGACGCGAATCCAGCGGCCGTCGATGTGGGTGTGCGCCATGCCGGTGGCGCTGTTCTCGAAGGTGTCTTTCAGCTGCTGGTGGTGTCGCCGTGCCAGTGCCACGGCCTGGCGCAGGCTGCGGTTCTGCTGCTGCATCACCGAGATGGCGCCCACCACCAGCAGCTGCGTGAGCAAGTGCCAGGCGTTGAGCCAGACCGCCTCGCGAAGGTCACCAATGGCCAGGCTCAGGTAAGGCTTCACCATCAGGAAGTTCACCAGCACCATGCCCAGCACCGTGCTGAGCAGGCCGGCCCGGAAGCCGCCGTACAGCGCCGCCAACGCCGCCGCCAGGCTCAGGGTGATGAAGCGCCCTCCCGATTCGGCGGGCGCCAGCGCCATGCGCATGGCCGCAGCCACCGTGGTGATGGCGACGGCCGCCAGCAGCCGCAACCACAGTGGGTGTCGGTCAGGGTCCCATTGGGAAATGGCGTTTCGCAGCCGCAGGAAGGCGCTTGTCATCAAGGGTGGTTTTAAGAGTGGGAAGTGCTTGGTGACGTTGATGGGTCTTAGGAATCCAGCGCCTGCAGCAGGCGGTCTATGGCCGCGGCTGTCTCTTGTGGGCGCTCCATGGGGAACAGGTGGCTGCCCTCCAGCATCACGAGCCGCTCGGGGTGGTCGCGCCCCACCAGCTTGTGGGTCATGGTCATGCCCACTTGCTTCATTTCCTGCGATTGCGTGCCGCCGATGAAGCCCACAGGGCATTGCAGCGGATGGCGGCGCAGCAAACGGTCCAGGTTGTGGGGCAGGGTGTTGTAGATCGCGGTTTCGATGTCGCGGTCAAAGCTCAGCACGCGCTGGGTCTGGCCGTTGGGCAGGGTCTGGTCGTGCGTGCCATGCTCAATGTAGTCGCGCAGCACGGCCGGGTCCCAGCGAGCAAAGGCTTTCTTGTGCGCAAAATGATCGTGTGCAGCCTGTTGGTCGGGCCAAGTGTTGCGCCGGCGGCGGCTGATCTTGCCCGGCGACACGGCGCCCACCAGTTGGGTGCGCTTGGCCAGTTCCACCGTGCGGGCACGCCAGCCGCCCAGCACGGGCGAGTCGATCAGCACCACGCCGCGCACACCATGCCCGCCGAGGTCAGGGTGGCGGGCGGCGCACATCAGGCTCAGGAAGCCACCGAGCGAGTGGCCCACCAGCCAGGCCGGCGCACCGTGTTTCTCGATCTCGGGCGCGGCAAAGTCGGCGAGCTGCTGCACCAGGTGCGGCCAGTTGCTGGTAACGGGGTAGCGCGGGTCGTGGCCAAACTTCTCCGGCGCGCGCACCGTGTGGCCGCGAGCGCGCAGCGACTTGAACAGCACCGCGTACACCGTCGCAGGAAAGCTGTTGGCGTGCGAGAAAACGATGAGCGACATGGCCTCAGATCAACTTCTCGCGCGAGTGTGTGATCTTTTTCAGTGGCTTGGTGCGGGCGCCGGCGCAGACCAGCGGCACCTCGGTGTGGCCGCCGTTCCAGGTGGGGTCTTCAATGCTGTCGAACACCTCGCGAAGCTTCTGGCCCCAGGTCTCGCGCACCATGCGGAAGTAGGGGTTCTGCTCGTCGATGCAGGTGATCTTGTCGCTTTGCAGTTTGTCTACCTCGTACACCGCCAGGTCCAGCGGCAGGCCCACCGACAGGTTGGATTTGAGCGTGGAGTCCATTGACACCAGCACGCACTTGGCGGCCTCGTCCAGCGGCGTGTCGGGCGTGATGACGCGGTCCAGCACGGGCTTGCCGTACTTGCTCTCGCCCACCTGGAAGAAGGGCGTCTCGGCCGTGGCCTCGATGAAGTTGCCCGCCGAGTACACCTGAAACAGGCGCATGCCTTCGCCGGCGATCTGGCCGCCAAAGATGATCGAGACGTTGAAATCCACGCCCGCGCGCTTGAGCGACTCGCCATCGCGCAGGTAGACGTGGCGCACCGCCGCGCCCAGCACGCGCGCGGCATCGAACATGCTGCGTGCGTTCCAGATGGTGATGGGCTCGCCGCCCTCCGGGTCTTTGATTTGCTCGACCTGCAGGATCTCGCGCACCGATTGCGAAATGCTCAGGTTGCCGGCCGAGAGCAGGCACATGAAGCGCTCGCCCGGTTTCTCGTACACGATCATCTTGCGAAAGGTGCTGATCTGGTCGAGCCCGGCGTTGGTGCGCGAATCGGACAGAAACACCATACCGGCGTTCAGCTTGACGGCAACACAGTAGGTCATGATGCGTTCAGTAGTTTCTTGAGGGAATAGAGGTGCTCCAGCGCCTCGCGCGGGCTCAGGCTGTCGGGGTCCACCGTGCCCAGGGCGCGCACCACCGGGTGCGGTTCGGGCTCGGCCTCGGGTGGGGGGGGTGCGAACAGGTCCACCTGCACCCGGTGCTGCTCGCTCTGCGCCTCCAGCGCCGCCAGGGCGTGCCGTGCGTGCTGCACCACCGGTGCGGGCACACCGGCCAGGCGGGCCACGTGAATGCCGTAGCTTTGGCTGGCCGGGCCGGGCTCGATGTGGTGCAGGAACACGATGCCGCCTTTGCCGCCTTCGGTGGCGCTCACGTGCACGTTCACCGCGGCGTGGTGCGTGGCGGGGAATTCGGTGAGTTCGAAGTAGTGCGTGGCGAACAGGGTGAAACAGCGCGACTTGTCGTGCAAGTGCGTGGCGATGCCACCGGCCAGGGCCAGGCCGTCAAACGTGGAGGTGCCGCGCCCGATTTCGTCCATCAGCACCAGGCTGTTGGGCGTGGCGGCGTGAAGAATCTGCGCGGCCTCGGTCATCTCCACCATGAAGGTGGACTGCGCGTTGGCCAGGTCATCGGCCGCACCGATGCGGGTGTGGATGGCGTCAATCGGGCCCAGGCGGCAGGCGCTGGCCGGCACGTAGCTGCCCATGCTGGCCAGCAGCACGATCACCGCCACCTGGCGCATGTAGGTGCTTTTGCCGCCCATGTTGGGGCCGGTGATCACCTGCATGCGCGCCTTGGGGCCGAGCACCGTGTCGTTGGCAATGAAGCCGCCACCGCTGGTTTCGTTCAGGCGGGCCTCCACCACCGGGTGGCGGCCGTCGCGAATGTCGATGCAGGGCTCGGGCACGAACTGCGGCTCGTTCCAGTTCAGCGTGAGCGAGCGCTCGGCCAGGGCGCACAGCGCGTCCAGCGAGGCCAGGGCGCGCGCCAGCGTGGTGAGGGCGGGCACGTGGGCTTGCAGTTCGTCGAGCAATTGCTCGTACAGCCACTTCTCGCGCGCCAGGGCGCGCTCTTGCGCGCTCAGGGCCTTGTCCTCGAAGGCCTTGAGCTCGGGCGTGATGAAGCGCTCGGCGTTTTTCAGGGTCTGGCGGCGGCGGTAGTCGTCTGGCACGCGGTCAAGCTGGCCTTGCGTGACCTCAATGTAGAAACCGTGCACCTTGTTGAACTGCACGCGCAGGTTGGCGATGCCAGTGCGGGCGCGCTCACGGGCTTCAAGCTCCAGCAGGAAGCCGTCGCAGTTGTTCTGGATGCCGCGCAGTTCGTCGAGTTCGGCGTCAAAGCCGTCGTTGATGACGCCACCGTCGCGCACCAGCGCGGCGGGCTCGGGCAGCAAGGCACGCGCCAGCAACTCGGCGCAGCCCGGCGGCGGCAGCAGGTCTTGCGCCAGCCGCGCCAGCAGGGGCGAGGCCGAGAGGGTGACGGTCTGCCGCGCCAGGGCTTCGGCGCGCTGCAGGGTCTGGCCCAGGCCCACCAGCTCGCGCGGTTTGGCCTGGCGCAGCGCGGTGCGCGCGGTGATGCGCTCCACATCGCTGGCGCCTTTCAGGGTGCCGCGCAGCGCGTTCCAGCCGCCGGCGCGCAGCACGCCAATGGCGCTCAGGCGCTCGCGGGCCTCGGTGCGGTCGCGCCGCGGCTCCAGCAGCCACTGGCGCAGCGCGCGGCTGCCCATGCCGGTGCAGCACACGTCAAGCAGGCTCAAGAGGGTGGGGCTGGTCTCGCCGCGCAGGGTTTGCACCAGCTCCAGGTTGCGCCGGGTGTTCACCGGCAGGTCGATGCGGTCGTCGCGACGGGCCACCTGCAGGTGGCGCACGTGGGTGAGGGCGCGGCCCTGGGTGTGCTCGGCGTAGGCCAGCAAGGCGCCGGCGGCGGCGTGGGCGTCGGGCAGGTCGGTGGCGTCCCAGGCGCCCAGGCTGGCGGCTTGAAGCTGCTCCAGCAGCTTGCGCTGGCCCAGAGCGGCGTCAAAAGCCCAGGCGGGGCGCACCACGGCCACCAGGCGCGAACCGCCAGTGGCGGGTTGGGCGGCCAGCGCCTGAAGCGATTTCTCGAAAGCGGGGGTGACCTCGGCGCTGTACAGCAACTCGCCCGGCCCGATGCGGGCCACCCAGTCGGCCAGTTCGTCGCTGGCGCACTGGGCCAGGAACACAATGCCCTGCGTCACCGACATCCAGGCCAAGCCACAACCGGTACGAGCACCGGGGTGCACGGCCATCAGCAGGGCCTCGGTCTTGTCGGACAGCAACTCGGCGTCGGTGAGCGTGCCGGGGGTGACCACGCGCACCACCTTGCGCTCCACGGGGCCCTTGCTGGTGGCCACATCGCCCACCTGCTCACAGATGGCGACCGATTCTCCCAATTTGATGAGGCGCGCCAGGTAGCTGTCCACCGAATGGAAGGGCACGCCCGCCATGATGACGGGCTGCCCCGCCGACTGCCCGCGCTGCGTGAGCGTGATGTCCAGCAGCCGAGCGGCCTTTTCCGCATCGGCAAAAAACAGCTCGTAGAAATCGCCCATGCGGTAAAACACGAGCGTGTCGGGATACCCCGCCTTGATGGCGAGGTACTGCTGCATCATGGGGGTGTGGGCGTCCAGGGGGGCGGTCAAGGCTGACGGAGGCGTTGGAAAGACAGCCGCAGAATGTAGCAGGCCAGGCTTGACAATCCCCCTTGGGCAGGTGGGGCGGCCGCCAGCGGGTTGCACGAGGCGGCGAAGCACGTGCAATTGGGTTGCTGGCAATTGTTTTGGGGGCAATATTTCTGTGGCAATCACCAGTAGCGAGTCTGATCTGGACCCGGCCGCACGGTCGCCATCGGCGCTGGCCGCCTTCGATACCCTGTTTGCTGGCGCCCCTATGCCCTGCGCCCTCACCCGGCGAGACGACGGGCGCATCGTGGCCGTGAACCCGGCCTGGTCGTCACTGACTGGCATGGCGCCAGACCAGATTCTGGGCATGACCACCCTGGAGCTCGGGCTGTGGCAAGACGCCAAAGAGCGAGGTGAGGCCTTGCGCTCGCTGCCCCTGCGAGACCACCCGCAGCAGTGGCGCCTGCCCACCGGGCGCTCGGTGTCGGTGCGCCTGCAGCTCAGCGCCCTGCAAGGCGAACCCGGTTTCTTGCTGTGCTGTGTGATTGACGCTGAGCCCGAAGCGCAAGCCATGGCCGAGCGTGACCACACCCACGCGCTGCTGCTGGAGCGGCTTGAGTTGCACGACGCCATTGAAAAGGTGGCCCGCGTGGGGCATTGGCGAAACGGGCCCAACCCTGACGAGGTGATCTGGTCACCTGGCATGTTCGAGATTGCCGGCTGGGCGCCTCGCCCCATCGTCACGCGAGCTCAGGCCCGCGCCAGCATTCACCCTGATGACCTTCCTCGCTGGTTGGCGGCGCGCAATGCCGCGGACGGCCGAGAAGTCATCTTTCGCTGTGTGCGGCCTGACGGGCAGATCCGCTGGCTGCGCTCCATGATCGGCCTGACGTCACAGGGCGGGTCGGGGCCTTCCGACTTCGGGGTGATGCAAGACATCACCGCGGAGCACGAAGCCGGCCAGAAGCTGGCCGAGCAGCTGGCGCTGCTGCAAAACATCGCCAGCCGCGCGCCGGGCCTGATGTACCAGGCCCGCCAGTTGCCCGATGGCAGCACGCGGTTTCATTACGTGAACGACGCGGCCAAGGAAATGCTGGAGCTGACGCCCGAAGAGCTGCAGCAAGACGCCCGCCTGCTGTTCTCCCGGGTGCATCCCGACGATCGCCCGCAACTCATCGATTCCTTGCGGCGCTCCACGCGTGAGTTGATGCCCTGGCACCTGGTGTACCGCGTGGTGCTGCCAAGCAAGGGCGTGTGCTGGCACCACGTGGACGCGGTGCCACAGCGCGAGGCCGATGGCTCGGTGCTGTGGCACGGCTTTGTGATGGACGTGAGCGAGTCTCGGCGCGTGGCGCAGCAACTCGAGCGCCAGCACCGCATGATCGAGGCCATCCGCCAGGCGCAGGCCACCTACATCAGCGCGGACGACAAGCGCCAGGCCTTCGAGGGCCTGCTGGATGCATTGCTCAACGTCACCGGCAGCGCCTACGGCTTCATTGGCGAGGTGATCCAGGACGAACAAGACCAGCCAGCCGTGCGCATGCACGCCATCACCAACATTGCCTGGGATGAGGAATCCCGCCGAGCCTTTGACGAGCAGCGCGAGGCCGGCATGTTGTTTCGCAACCCGGACACCCTGTTCGGTCACGCCCTGGTGAGCGGTGAGCCCGTGATCGCCAACCACCCCGACAGCGACCCCCGGCGCGGCGGGCGCCCGCAAGGCCATCCACCCCTGGATGCATTTCTCGGCGTGCCGATCAAGGTGGGCGAGGAAACGCTGGCCATGGTGGGCCTGGCCAACCAGCCCGGTGGCTACAGCGAGGCCGACATCGAGTTCCTGCAACCCATGCTGGGTGCCGTTCGCCAACTGGTGCTGGCCTGGCGCGCCCAGACCGAGCGGCGGCGCACGCGGCGAGAGTTGCAGACCGCTCGCGACCTGTTGGCCGAAAAGAGCGAAGCCTTGCAAACCACGCTGGACAGCATCAGCCAGGGCCTGGTGCGGGTGGACGCGCAGGCGCGGGTGACCTTCTATAACCAACGCCTGTTGGAGCTGCTGCATCTGCCCGAGGAGATGCTGCGCAACGGTCCGCCGTTCTCCCAGGTTTTGCAATTCCAGGTCGACCGGGGCGACTTCGGCCAAGGCCAGGCCCTGGTGCAGCCAGAGGTGCGCGAGCAGATGATCGCTGCCGACTGGAGTTCCACCCCCGATTTCTACTGGCGCCATACCCGCGACGGCCGAACCCTGGAGGTTCGCACCCGTCGCCTGGCCAGCGGCGGCATGGTGCGCACCTTCACGGATGTGACTTCTTACTTCAAGGTGCAGGAAGACCTGCGGCGGCAGCGTCAGCGCCTCGCCTGGGTGCTTGCGGCCACGCGGGCGGGAGTGTGGGAAGTGGACCTGGCCGACATGAGCCTCACGGTGGACGAGCGTTGGGCTGAGATCGTGGGCTACCGGCTGGCCGAGCTCGAGCCCGTGACCTACGCCACCTGGGAAGCACTGGTGCACCCCGACGACCTGCCACGAGTGAACCTGGAGCGCGATCGTCACATTGCGGGTGAGGCGCCGTTCTTCGACTGCGATGCGCGCATGCGTCACCGCGACGGGCATTGGGTATGGGTGAATTCGCGCGGCCGAATTCACTTGCCTGACTCGCAGGACCGTTCGCGTTTCATGTCAGGCACTCACACCGACATCACCGAACGCGTGGCCGCCCAGGAGGAAATCCGTGCCCTGAACGCGGGCCTGGAGCAGCGCGTGCAGGACCGCACCGCCGAGTTGGAGCGCACCCTGCGCGACATGGAGGCGATTTCCTACTCCATGGCCCACGACTTGCGTGCGCCCCTGCGCTCGATGAACGGCTTTGCGGCGCTTATCCTGGAAAACGACGAGTGCCTTAGCGAACCCGGTCGCCAGATGTTCCAGCGCATTGCGAAGGCCTCGGGCCAAATGGGACAGATGATCACCGACATGCTGGAGCTGTTGCGCGTGGTGCGGGTGGACCTCACGCTGCTGCCGGTGGACATGCAGGCGCTGATCGCATCGGTCTGGGACACGCTGGCCCCGCAGGCTGGCGACGTGACGCTGGATGTGCAACCCTTGCCCCAGGCCCTGGGCGACGCCATCCTGCTGCGTCAGGTCTTGAGCAACCTGCTGGACAACGCGATCAAGTACTCGCGGCATCGGCCTGGCGCCGCCGTGGTCGTGGGGCACGACCGCCAGCAGGGGGCTTATTTCATCCGCGACAACGGCATGGGTTTTGACATGGCCCATGCGGGCAAGCTGTTCGGACTCTTCCAGCGCTTGCATGCCGGCAGCGACGTGCCGGGTATGGGCGTGGGGCTGGCTATCGTGGCGCGCATCGTTGAGCGCCATGGAGGCAAGGTGTGGGCTGACTCGATACCCGGCGCAGGCGCCACCTTCTGGTTGCGCCTGCCGCTGGCCTGAACGCGATCAGAACGGGGCGTCGGGCTGGGTGTCGGCGGCGGCGGCGGGCGGCGTCGTGTCGTCCGAGGCGGGTGCTTCGTCTGCGGCAGTGCCCTTGCGTGCGGCCAGGCGCGTCTGGCGCACGGCGGCCTTGTCACCTGCGCTGGCGAATTTGCTGTACTTGCCAGTGAGGGCCACCAACTGGCCATAGATCTTGGGGTTGGCGGCCAGGCATTCCTTCTGTTCCAGGAAGTCGGATTCGCCGGTGAAGTTGCCGATCAGGCCACCGGCCTCGGTGACCAGCAGCGAGCCGGCGGCCACGTCCCAGGGCGAGAGACCCATCTCGAAGAAGCCGTCGGCGAAGCCAGCGGCCACGTAGGCCAGGTCAAGCGCGGCAGAGCCAGGGCGGCGAACGCCAGCGCACTTGGGCATCACGTCGCCCAGCATCTGCATGTAGGTCTGGAAAGCGTCACCGGGGCGGAAGGGGAAACCGGTGGAGATCAGGCACTCGCGCAGCGAGTTGCGCTTGGCCACGCGGATGCGGCGCTCGTTCAGGTAGGCGCCGCGGCCACGGGTGGCGCAGAAGAGGTCGTTTCGGGTGGGGTCATACACCACGGCCTGCTCGATGCGCCCGCCCACCATGAGCGCGATGCTCACGCAGTACACGGGGAAGCCGTGGATGAAGTTGGTGGTGCCGTCCAGCGGATCGATGATCCACACGTGGTCCTTGTCGCGGCCTTTGCCTTCGCGCTGGCCCGATTCCTCGGCCCAGATGCCGTGGTCAGGGTAGGCGGTGAGCAGGGTGTCGATGATGGCCGCTTCGGCCGCGTGGTCGACTTCGGTGACGAAATCGTTGGTCTGCTTGGCCGAGACACGAACGGTCTCCACGTCCAGCGCGGCGCGGTTGATGAGGGCACCTGCGGTGCGGGCGGCCTTGATGGCCACGTTGAGCATGGGGTGGAGATTGGACGACATGAATTGTGGACCTCGGCGCATGGCGCAGCGGTGGAAGAGCAGACAGGACCGATCCGGCGATGCGGGCGGCGACAATAGGCGCGATTTTACTGCCCTGTGTATGAAAACCCGATTTGTTTTGATCAACACCAGCCACGCCGGCAACGTGGGCGGCGCGGCCAGGGCCCTGAAGGTCATGGGTTTTGACGAGCTGGTGCTGGTGGCGCCGCGCTGGTCCAACGTGCTGCGCAAGGAAGAAACCATCCAGCGCGCCAGCGGCGCCACCGATGTGCTGGCCCGTGCCCGCGTGGTCGACACCCTGGACGAAGCCCTCGACGGCATCACGCACTTGTGCGCCACCGCCATGACCCCGCGCGACTTCGGCCCGCCCACCCAGGCGCCTCGCCAGCACTTTGAAGCCCTGGTGGCCCAGCCCGAGCCACCCGCAGGCGTGGCCTTTCTGTTTGGCAGCGAGCGCTTTGGCATGGCCAACGAAGACGTCTACCGATGCCACGTGGCCCTGAGCATTCCCACCGCACCGGGCTTTGGCTCGCTCAACCTGGCGGCGGCGGTGCAGCTCATCGCCTACGAGTGGCGCCAGGCCCTTGGCGGTTTTGAGGTGCCCCCCGGCGCCACGCAGCGCCCGGCCGCCGATGTCCCCGCCGTGGCCGGCATGCTGAGCCACTGGGAGCAGGCCCTGGTGGCCGTGGGTTTTCTGGACCCGGCCGCGCCCAAAAAGCTCATGCCCCGGCTTAACCAGATGTTCAACCGGGCCGCACCGACCGAGGAAGAAATCCACATCCTTCGCGGTGTTGCCAAAGCCATGATCCAGGCCGCCGAGAAGGCAAAGCGATAGACTGGCCGACCTATGTTTGACCGCCTCCGCTCCGACATCCAGTGCATTCTTGAGCGCGATCCCGCCGCGCGCAGCGCCTGGGAGGTGCTCACCTGTTACCCCGGCCTGCACGCCGTGCTGCTGCACCGGCCTGCCCACTGGTGCTGGCACCACGGCCTGAAGTGGCTGGCGCGCTTCATCTCCAACCTCAACCGCTTCCTCACCGGCATCGAAATCCACCCCGGCGCCAAGATCGGCAACCGGGTGTTCTTCGACCACGCCATGGGCGTGGTGGTGGGTGAAACCG
This sequence comes from Hydrogenophaga sp., assembly GCF_041913525.1. Lineage (GTDB taxonomy): Bacteria > Pseudomonadota > Gammaproteobacteria > Burkholderiales > Burkholderiaceae_C > Hydrogenophaga. Next base: position 288,640 of record NZ_JAYSFD010000001.1, read on the forward strand.
CGGAAATCGGCGACGGCTGCACCATCTACCAGGGCGTCACCCTGGGCGGTACCTCGCTCTACAAAGGCACCAAGCGCCACCCCACGCTGGGCAAAGACGTGGTGGTGAGCGCTGGCGCGAAGGTGCTGGGCGGCTTCGAGGTGGGCGACGGCGCCAAGATCGGCAGCAACGCCGTGGTCATCAAGCCCGTGCCCGCCGGCGCCACCGCCGTGGGCATTCCGGCGCGCATCATCCCCAGCAAAAAGGGCGAAAGCGCCGACGTGACCGAAGAGCGCAAAGAACCGCCTAAGTTCACGGCTTACGGCATCACCCAGGACGACGACCCGCTCTCCCAGGCCATGCGCGGCCTGATCGACAACGCCTCCAGCCAGGAACACCAGATTGCCTTGCTGTGGCAAGCGATCGAGAAGCTGGCCTGCGCGCAACGTGGGGACTGTGTGCCGGACGACGCGGCGCGCAAGGAGAACTTTGAGGCGGAGAAGCTGAATCAGTTGGTGGGGAAGTGATTTCTCTGCTTGGTTTGGTTTGAGGGGTTTGGCTGGCGCCGGGCCTTTTGTATTCCCCCCCCTATCCCCCCAACCCCCTTTCCACCCCCACCGGGGTGGAAAGGGGGAGCTTGATTTGGTTTCTTCGCGCCGACCAGGGCACCACGGGCGTGACGTTGCCGCTACCTTTTCGCGCCAGCATGTGGTGCCGGCGGTCGTAGAGAGGGCCTGCGCTTAAGGCGCTCAGCCGGAAAGACTCCTGCCGTCCCCAATACAGGCAGGCATGCGGTCGCAGGGCGTGACAGCCGATGCACCGTTTCACCCCAAGAATCGTCAGCCGGCGGCCCCAACAGCAGCCGAGAAATCTGCGCGAGCCAACTCCGGTGGCGACGCCTCGCCCGTGGTTCAGTAGCCGACGACCAAAAGCCAAATCAGGCTCCCCCTTTCCACCCCGGTGGGGGTGGAAAGGGGGCTGGGGGATAGGGGGGGAATACAAAAGGCCCGGCGCCAGCCGAACCCGTCAACACCCAACACGCCGCCCATGTCAGTGGAGCGCCGACATCGCAGGCACTCCCTACGACCGCCGGCACCACATGCTGGCGCGAAAAGGTAGGGGCAACGTCACGCCCGTGGTGCCACAGTCGGCGACCAGAGGCCAAATGAGGCTCCCCCTTTCCACCCCGGCGGGGGTGGAAAGGGGGGTGGGGGGATAGGGGGGGACTACAAAAAGTCCGGCGCCAGCCGAACCCCTCAAAAATCCAACCCGACCAGCGATCAGCCGATCAGCCGATCAGTGGTGATGCCCATGGTCCCCATGAGCATGTCCATGCGCCACCTCTTCAGCCGTCGCCGCCCGCACATCGATCACCTTCAGGCTGAAGGTCAGGTCCTCACCCGCGAGCGGGTGGTTGCCATCCAGGTGCACGGTGTCCCCCTTGATCTTCTTCACGGTGAAGACTTGTCGGCGGCCCTGGTCGTCGGTGCCTTCGAGCTGCCCGCCCACCTTCACGCCCGGGGGAAAGTCTTTCTTGGGCAGGGTGGTCACCAGTGACTCGTCGCGATCACCGAAGGCCAGCTTGGGTTGCAGGGTGATGGTGGTGGCAAAGCCTTTTTCCTGGCCTTCCAGTGCCACCTCAATGCCGGGCAGGGTGTTGCCGTAGCCGCCGTGCAGGTAGGCGCGTGGCGTTTTGCCGTCTTCCAGCAGCTTGCCTTGGCTGTCGCGGGCCTGGAAGGTGAGGGTGACGACGGTGTCTTTGGTGATCTTCATGTTCGGGCTCTCGGACAAAGGGGCTCAGCGCGCGGGGCGCACGGCGGATTTGGGGCGGAAGGCCTTGCACACCTCGTCGTTCGTCTCGAGGTAGGGGCCGCCAATGAGGTCAACGCAATAGGGCACGGCCGCGAAGATGCCGTTCACCTTTTGGGTGCCGTCGGCGTTCTTCAGGCCTTCCAGCGTCTCGGCAATGGCCTTGGGCTGGCCTGGCAGGTTGATGATCAGGCTGTTGTCGCGGATGACCGCCACCTGACGCGAGAGGATGGCCGTGGGCACGAAGGCCAGGCTGATCTGCCGCATCTGTTCGCCGAAGCCCGGCATTTCCTTGTGGGCAACGGCCAGGGTGGCCTCGGGTGTCACGTCGCGTTTGGCCGGGCCGGTGCCGCCGGTGGTGAGCACCAGCGAGCAGCCAGCGTCCACCAGCTCGATCAGGGTGGCGCTGATGCGCTCTTGCTCATCGGGAATGAGGCGCGGCTCGAAGGTGATGGGGTTTTTCAGCGCCCGGCCCAGCCACTCTTGCAAGGCGGGCAGGCCTTTGTCTTCGTAGACGCCGGTGCTGGCGCGGTCGCTGATGGAGACGATGCCGATGCGCACCGGCTCAAACGGGGTGTCAGTCGTGGTCATGGGGCGGGGTGTCCTCGTCGTCACGGGCCAGCGCGGCGCGCACGGCCTGGAAGATTTCGCGGTAGGCCTTGCCGTGGCGCACGGCCTCGCCGGGGCGTTCTTGGCTGGCGGTGGCCTGGGCGTCTTTGCGCGCCTGGCGGATCAGGGCGCGCAGGTGCTGCACATCGGCTTGCTGGTCTTGTTCGAGCCAGCGGGTGAGGGCAGCGTCGTCGGCAATGAGCGCGTCGCGCCATTGCTCGGCCTGGTGCAGCATCAGGGTTTCGCGGGCAGAAGGCTTGCGCTGTTCTTCCAGCGCGGCCTCGATGTCATGCACCACCGATTCGTCGAGCGCGCGCATGAGCTTGCCGATGAACTGCATCTGGCGGCGCTTGCCTTCGAAGTTGGTGATGCGCTTGGCCTCGGCCAGCGCGTCGAGCAGCTTGTCGCTCAGGTCGAGCCGGGCCATCAGGTCGCTGCGCAGGGTCAGGAGGGCTTCGCCCAGCGCTTGCAGGTGCTCGCTGTGCTTCTTCAGATCGGTCTTGCTGTGCTCGACCGAGCCTTTGAGCTCGCGCTTGAGTTCCTGGTCCAGTTCGCTGCCAATGGCAACGAACTGGCCGCGGACGAAGTAGCCTTTGGTGGGTTTGCGGGGCATGGGGGAGGGGCACTGCGCGCAGGGCAGCGCCGGTGTAGAGCGGCCCGTATCATAGCGACCGACATGAAAAACACCGCCTCCACTCAGCCGCTTGCCGGTTTCCAATACGCCCGCAGCCAATTTGAAGAATGGGTCGACCTGGCCCTGTCGCACGCCAAACAATTGGGTGCAGCCGATGCCGCAGCCGAAGTGTCAGAGGGCGCCGGCCTGAGCGTGTCGGTGCGCAAGGGCGAGTTGGAGAACGTGGAGCGCAACCGCGACAAGTCACTGGGGGTCACGGTGTACCTGGGGCGACGCCGAGGCAACGCCTCCACCTCGGACTTCTCGGCGGCGGCCATTCGCCAGACCGTGCAGGCCGCTTACGACATCGCCCGCTTCACCGCCGAAGACCCGGTGGCCGGCCTGCCCGATGCGCAAGACATCGCCGACCACTACCCCGACCTTGACCTGTTCCACCCCTGGGCCATCAGCACCGAAGAGGCGGTGCGCCTGGCGCTGGAGTGCGAGGCCGCGGCCTTTGCTACCAGCAAGAAGATCAGCAACAGCGAAGGGGCCGGTGTGTCGGCCCAGCAGTCGCACTTCTACACCGCTCACCTGCGTGGGGGCGAACGCGGCAAGCCCGGCATCTTCAGCGGCGGCTACGCCAGTTCGCGCCACAGCCTGTCCGTCTCGCCGATTGCGGGCAAGGGCGCCAAGATGCAGCGCGATTACTGGTACACCAGCCACCGGGCGCCGCAAGACCTGGCAAGCCCGCAGGCCGTGGGCCGTTACGCCGCCGAGCGCGCGCTGGCGCGACTGAACGCCCGCAAGATCCCCACCACCGAATGCCCGGTGCTGTTCGAGTCGCCCATGGCCGCTGGCCTGCTGGGCGCCTATGTGCAGGCCACCAGCGGCGGTGCGCTGTACCGCAAGACCACCTTCCTGGCCGACAGCCTGGGGCAGCGCGTGATGGCCCCGCACCTGGACATTCTGGAAGACCCGCACATCGTCAACGGCAAGGGCAGCGCGCCGTTTGACGACGAGGGCGTGCGCACCGCCCGCCGCGTGGTGCTGGACGAAGGCGTGGTGCAAGGCTATTTCCTGTCCACCTATTCGGCGCGCAAGCTGGGCATGCGCACCACCGGCAACGCCGGGGGCTCGCACAACCTCACCCTCAGCAGCCGGCTCACCCAGCCGGGCGATGACCTGGTGGCCATGCTCAAGAAGCTCGGGCGTGGCCTCTTCGTCACCGAATTGATGGGCCAGGGCGTCAATTACGTGACCGGCGATTACTCGCGCGGTGCCGCCGGCTACTGGGTGGAAAACGGCGAAATCGCCTTCCCGGTGCAAGAGGTGACCATCGCCGGCAACCTCAAGGACATGCTCCTGGGCATTGAGGCCGTGGGTGCCGATGCCTACAACTACGGTGCCAAGACGGTGGGCTCGGTGCTGGTCAACCGCATGAAGGTGGCCGGCAGCTGACAACAGCGCATGCCTTATGGGCGCGGTTTGCGCTGCACCATGAGGTTGCGCTTGGCGTCTTCGGGGTAGGCGAAGGTCACTTTGCCATCGCGCACCATGCCCATGACCAGCATGTTGGCCGTAATGGCTTCCTTGTCGTCCCGGCTGAAAGGCTTCTCGTAGGTGGCCACCACGCCGTAGTAGGTGCGAGGCAGGTTTTCCAGCGCAGCCTTGACGGCAGGGCCGGGGAAGCGCCCGTTGCGCAGGCTGAAGAGCGCATGCGCCAGCAGGTAGGCGGCGTCGTAGCCCTGGGCGGCGGCCATGGGCACGGTGATGGCTTGCTGGTGCTTGCGGGCAAACGCGCTCAGAAACGCCGCTCGGCGCTCATTGCTGGGCTCTGCAATGAAGCTCTGCGCCATCATGGCGCCTTCGGCTGCGGCCTTGGCCCCTTGGATGAAGAAGGGGAATGACAAAGGCCAGCCACCTACCTGTGGCATGTCCCACTTGATGGCTTGGCGGCCCTTGGCGATGACCGCGTTTTCGGGGCCGACGGTGTAGCTGAACACCACGTTGGCGCCAGCGTCCCGTGCTTGGCGCAGGGCGTCGCTGAGGTCTTTCACGCCCAGGTCAAAGCGCGCCACGTGCACGGGCTTGATCCGATGCGTGGCCAGTGCGGCCTGCACGTCTTGCAGACCGGCTTCGCCGTAGGGGGTGGTGTCGGCGAAGATCGCCACGCGCGTCCAGCCTCGGCGGACCAGGTCGTTCACCACGAACGGTGCCTGGATGGCGTCGGAGGGGGCGTTGCGGAACACGTAGCTGTCGGGTGCGGGAGCCTGAGCGGTCACTGGGGCGCCAGCCGCGCAAGGCACGATCAGTGGCGATTCTCTGTGCTGGAAGACCGGAATCGCCTTGAGCGCCACGCCGGTGTTGCAAAAGCCCAGCGTGGCCACCACCCGCTCGCTCATCAACTCCTGGGTGCCGCGTAACCCCACGTCGGGCTTGCCTTCGTCGTCTTTGATCACCAGGGCCAGGGGACGGCCGAGGTAACCGCCCACGGCGTTGATTTCGTCGATCGCCAGTTCAATGCCCTGCAGCATGGGCTTGCCGAAGTCGGACGATGGGCCGCTGAAGGGCCCGATCACGCCGATCTTCACCGGCTCGGGCGCAGCCGTTTGCGCCATCCCCATTGGGCAGAAAAGAACGAGCAGGGCGGCGCAGCAGTGGCGCAGGCGGCGAATCGGGTCCACGGGCAGTCTCCTGTTGACGGGGCAAGAACCAGCGCCTTGCCCACTGGGCGGCGCCGACTTTGCCATAAGCCAAAAGAATTACAAGCCTGGGAAATGCCGATGGGCCGTTCGGGTGGCTTGCCGGGTCCCGCAGGGACCCCGGTGGACCGTGGTGGCCTTAGCCCGCCAGGGCGGCCTTCACGGCGGCGGACACGGCACCCATGTCGGCCTTGCCGGCCAGGCGTGCTTTGACCGCACCCATCACCTTGCCCATGTCGCCAGGGCCGCTGGCGCCCAGTTCGGCGACGATGGCCTTGACCTCGGCGGCAATGTCGTCAGCCGACAGGCGTGCGGGCAGATAGGCCGCCAGCACGGCCATTTCGGCCTTTTCCTTGGCCGCGAGGTCGTCGCGGCCGCCCTGCTCGAAGGCGGTGATGGAGTCTTTGCGCTGCTTGACCATCTTGTCGATCACGGCGATCACGGCCGCGTCGTCCAGCTCCACGCGCTCGTCCACTTCTTTTTGTTTGATGGCCGCGGTGAGCAGGCGGATGGTGCCCAGGCGCTCCATGTCTTTGGCGCGCATGGCGTTTTTCATGTCTTCGGTGATCTGGTTTTTCAGGCTCATGGGGTGCTCCGAGAGAGGGATGAACAACAAAAAAGCCCGCCTGAGCGTCCTCCAGCGGGCTTTTTTTGCAACCGGGCTAACGCCGGCAGCGGTGTGCGAGATCAGTACAGCTTCTTGGGCAGCTGCATGGAGCGCACGCGCTTGTAGTGGCGCTTGACGGCGGCTGCCTTCTTGCGCTTGCGCTCGGCGGTGGGCTTTTCATAGAACTCGCGGGCGCGCAGGTCGGTCAGCAGGCCGAGCTTTTCAATGGTGCGCTTGAAGCGACGCAGAGCAACGTCAAACGGCTCGTTGTCTTTAACACGGATGGTGGTCATTGGCGAAATGTTTCCAGAATGTGCAGCAAGAGGATGGTCGGGAAGATCGGGCCCGGCCTTCGTTGCAGCGAAGTTTCCCGTCATTAACTAGTATTGGCCGACGGGAGTTTGCCAGCAAAGCCCAAGATTATAGCCCTTTGGCGGCGGCTGACCAGCGCCCGTTCACAGGGCGTTCGCGCAGGCGGCCGCCGAGGCCCAGGCCCACTGGAAGTTGTAGCCGCCCAGCCAGCCGGTGACGTCCACCACCTCGCCAATGAAATACAGCCCTGCCTGCTTGGATTCCATGGTTTGGGAAGACAGGTCGCGCGTGTCCACGCCGCCCAGCGTCACCTCGGCCTTCTTGTAACCCTCGGTGCCGGTGGGAGTGATTTCCCAGCGTGCCAGGCGCTCGGCCAGGCGGTGCAGGGCCTTGTCGCTGGTGTCGGCCACCGGGCGCTGCCAGTCGGCGTCTTGCGAGACCCAGGCATCGGCCAGGCGGCTGGGCACCAGGGTGGCCAGTTCGTTGACCAGCAGTTTGCGCGAGCGTGCCTTGGCCTCCAGCAAGGAAGCGTCCAGATCGGTGTCGGGCGCCAGGTTCAGGCGGATGGGCGTGCCCGCCTGCCAGTAGCTGGAGATTTGCAGCACCGCCGGGCCGGAGAGCCCGCGGTGGGTGAAGAGCAGGTCTTCGAGGAAGGCCATGCGGGTCTTTTTGCTGCCGGTCTCGATGTTCACCTGCAGTGCCAGGCCGGCGAGGTCGGCGTAGGGCGCCCATTGGGCGCCGTCGAAGGTGAGGGGTACCAGGCTGGGGCGGGTGGGCACCAGGCGCAGGCCGAACTGCGCGGCCAGGCGGTGGCCGAAGTCGGTGGCGCCAATGGCCGGGATTGACAGGCCACCGGTGGCCACCACCACTTTTTCGGCGCGCACCACGCCCTGCGCGGTGTCCAGTTCGTAAAACCCGTCGCCTGCTCGGCGCACGGCCGCCACGCCGCAAGGTTGCCAGCGGGTCACGCCCCCAGCGTCGCACTCGCGCAGCAGCATTTGGATCAGGTCGTCGGCCGAGCGGTCGCAGAAAAGCTGGCCTTTGTGCTTCTCGTGAAAGGGGATGCCGTGGCGTTGCACCAGGGCAATGAAGTCGGCCGGTGTGTAGCGCGAGAGGGCGGAGCGGCAGAAGTTCGGGTTCTCGCCCAGGTAATGCTTGTGTGGCGCGCGGGGGTCGAGGTCGCGGTTGGTGAAGTTGGCGCGGCCGCCGCCGGAGATGCGGATTTTCTCGGCCACCTTGGCGCTGTGGTCCAGCACCAGCACCCGTTTGCCACGCTGGCCGGCGATGCCGGCGCAAAACAGGCCGGCCGCGCCTGCGCCGATCACCACCACGTCGAATTGCTGCATGGCGCGCAGTGTAGCGAGCGCGTCCTTTGCGCCGCGCCTGTGTCTTGGGGTGCTGGCCTCAGGCCAGGGCGCGCATGGTCAAAACACCTGCTGCTTCCGACACTGCCCGGTGCTCGCGGGGCAAGGGTGGCCGGACGGTCTGGCTCCCGCCGTGGGTGAGAGGGGAAATGGAATGGACGAGAAACAGGAAAGAACGGCGCAGTTCCTTTCGCTGGTGGCGGGCTTGTGTCGCTTGTGTGGGGCCGATGCGCCAGCACCGACCGAGGTGGGCGATGGCCCGATCTGGGTGAACGTGACGATTGAGGAGACGCCCCTGTGCCTGACCTACTCGCCCACAACGGACGCCGATCAGTTCGTGGTCGAGACCGAGTTGTGCCGGCCAGCCCCGGGGCAGGAGTTAGCGGTGTTGCGGCTGGCGCTGGAGATCAACCTGCTGCTGGCGCGCAACCGACACATGACGCTGGGGCGTCACCCGCAGACCGAGGCTTTGCTTTTGGTGGCTTGCCTGCCGCTGGACCGCGTGAGCCCCGAGTCTTTGCTGACCTCGATGGTGCTGATGGCCGAGCAGCGGGCCGCCTGGGTGTCGGGGCAGGTGCTGCAGGCACCACCCGAACCCATGCCAGGCAAGGGGCAGTCAACTGTGTCGGGGCAGATGGCCCCCACCTGGGTGGAGTGAGACGACCATGGAGCTTGAAAGTGAAAGCACGTCCTCCTCGGTGAGGGAATCCGACCCGCGCCCCGATATTCGTGTGGAGATCGAAGTGCCGGCGCAGCCGCCCACCACGGCCGCCAGCTACTGGGCGGGATTTAGCGCCGGCGCGAACTTCGTGACCGGGCAATTGGGACACGCCTTGAACGCCGCTTGGTCCTTGAGCAGCGACTTCGTGCAACGCGCCTCCGTTCGAACCGCGTCGCCGCGCGCCGAGGCCCAGTCGACCCCGTCAGCCGACGACCGCCAGCTTGACCTGGAGGAAGACGACGTGATCGTGAGCCTGGAAGAAGAAGGCGGCGACACGGCATTCGCCACTGCCGAGTCCTCCGATGAGGTTGCCGAGCCGACCGTTCTGGACGAGGCCTGGGCATCGGTGGCCGTGCACGCCATCCTGGGTGTGCCCCAGGGAGAGCTGACCTCCAAGAAGGCCCTCAAGCATTTTTGTCGTGATCACCTCGCCGTGGCCTCCCCCGCGTTGTGCCGCGACCGTTTGTTCGCGCTGGCCCAGCGCTGGCGTTTCGCGCCCAGCGAAGACGAGCGCAAGGCGGGCCTGCGACTCAGGGGCTGGATGCGGGCGTACGGCGAGAGACATCCGCGCTTCCAGTCGGCTTGGCAGGACGTGGAGTTGCAGTGTTTTCAGCAAAGGGTCGAGGCCCAGTGGCAGAACATCGGCGAGACGTCTCTGGCCACGCCACAGGCCGTGGTGAGCAATCTGCTGCAGGCCGGCTACAGCGAAAACGATCTCTTCGAGCTGTTGGGCACGGTGATTGGTGGGCTTGATCGCCGAGCCCAGGCGGGAGACGAAGGCGGCGACGGCATTGGGGCTGCGCAGTGGTCGGCCATGCTGGAACAACTGGTGCAGCAGCGCCTGCAGGCCACGCAACAGAGCACGGTGGGCTTCATTCCCGAGTCGGTGCAGCACACGGTGGAGCAGTTGTCGTCGCTGGCCCGCGAAGGCGCGCGCCAGCCAAGGGCGCGTCCGTGGCGCTTCGCCATTGGGGTGCCTTTGACGGTTCTGGTGCAAAAGCCGGTGTGCATTTTTCTTGGGCGATGCATTGCCCGGCAGACGGTGGAGAGTCTGTTTGACGTGATGCGCGAGGCGGGCTATTCCAACCGGGAGATCGCTGCTGCCTTCGGGGTGTTGAGCGCAGGCACGCTGGCGGCCGGGTATGTCTATTTCCTGCTGCATCGCAGCCGTCACCCACTGCCGCAACAGTTTCGCCATTGGCGCTTCAGCACCGTGGTGATGCAGGCCGGGCAGATTTCGGCCATTTTGCTCAGTGCCCTGGGGCCGGTGGTGGCGGGCACCCTGGTGTCGGATGTGCACGCCAAGACCTTGCGCTGGGGTGGCACGGCCGCTTTCACGGCCGCGCAGGCCTACCTGACCGTTGTGTCCAAGTACGTCCGACAGGCCTTCCAGACGGGCAGCTCAGGGCCACTCTTTCCGCTGCTGCAGTTGAATGGGGTCCCCAAGTCGATGAAGTGGCGGCAGCAGGTGTTTCGCGACGCGGCCGGCATTCTGGGGGCGTCTTTGGTCACGGCCTTGAGTGTCTGGTGCCCGCTGCCCGCCGACGGGCGGACCTTGGTCACCCGGGTGATCACCGAGGATTTCTACCTCATGCTCACCGACTGGTTTTCTGACGACCCCACCGAGCTGGCTTCTGTCTTCCTGATGCGTTGGTTTCCCGGGGAGGTGGACCCCGCCACCCTGTCCATCTCGCCCAAGGACGTGCCCAATCCTTTCGGGTTTTCGTCCGCGCAGGTGCGCGATGGCCTGCTGGAGGTGCTCGACAACGGCTGCAGCCGCGTGTTCAACGGCTTGGGCGATACCTTGTCGTTCGCCGCCAAGTCCTTGGAACTGAGCGACCACGCTGGGGCGGCCTTGTTCGTGAAGTGGCTGAACGTGTTGATCAAGGCGCCCCTGAGCACACGCCGCTCCACCCTGCTGACGGTGTTGCGCACGGGGGTGGGCGACCCGCGGGGGCTTCAGTCGCGTGCCCTATCGCAGTTGGCCAGCCTGATCGCCGGGCACCCGGTGGAGTTGGATGGCGAGGTGGTGCCGGTGCTGCGCGACCTTACGCCCCATGAGGTGGGTTGCCTGGCCTTGTTCACCTTGGACCGCCACACGGGCGCTTTCCACCCGGTGAAGCTGGCTGAGGGATTTCGGGTGCGAGAGCTGACCTTGCCGGAAGGCCGCGGCAGCTATCGCTTCTTTGACAGCTTGCCTGGCGCCGAGGCCGTGAGGCCCTATTTCCACCAGGTGGCCAAGGCCTTGCCCCCAGAGCCAAGTGCCTGCCTGGCGGCGTTCAACATGGTGACGATGGAGCTGCTGGGGCGTCAGGCCGCCGATGCCGAGCACGCCTACGCCTGGTTGCTGGATTCGGTGCAGAACGAAGACGGTGACTCTTTGCTCAAGCCTGGCCTATGTTGGGCAGACGTGCTGGCCCACTTTCACCGCGCCCATCCCCGCGCGGCGCGGCTTCGCTTGCAGCGGCTGCACTGGGATGCGCTGGGCGAGATGCAACTGGACGGCGAGAGCCGTGGCATGCGACGCGCTCTGCGGCCCTTGCGCGCATTTGGCCTGGCGGTGCGTCGCGCGCCGGACGAGCCGCTGGTGCACGTGCTGGTGTTGCCCATTGGGTACCGCTACGGGTTCTTCAGTCCCCACTCGCCAGCGCCATTGGCCCTGACGCCCAGGCACCAGCGCATGGAATGCCTGGACGCCATTCTTTGGTGGCATGAACGCCTGGCGCTCAACGCAGGCGGGCAAGACGCGGGGGGAGGGCTGATTGAGTTGGAGTCCAACCCGCTTGAGGTGAACCGGCAGCCGATCGAGATTCTGTCGCTGGCGCTGGAAGAGGCGCGCCTTTGAGCGCGCGCCCGATCAGGCGCTGCGCACTGCCGGCTGGGCCAGGGCAGCCAAGCCGCTGAGCACGTCGCCCACCACGATCACCGAAGGGCTGCCCAGCCCTTCGCGCTGCAGCGTGGCGCTGAGCTGGCCCAGCGTGGTGACGGCGTGGCGCTGCTGCGGCAGGCTGGCGTGCTGAATGATGGCCAGCGGCGTGTGCGCCGGCAGGCCGGTGAGCAGGTCTTGCTCGATCTGGCTGGCGTGCGACACGCCCATGTAAATCACCAGCGTGAGCTTGGCCGAGTGGGCGGTGGCGGCCAGGGCCTGCCAGTCGGTGCCGGCGTCGCCCGGCTTGGCGTGGCCGGTGATGAACACCACGCCATGCGCGTGGTCGCGGTGGGTGAGGGGCACCCCCAACGAACTCAGCCCGGCCAGCCCGGCCGTGATGCCGTTGACCACCTGCACCGCAATGCCCTGGGCCTGCAGGTGCTCCACCTCTTCGCCGCCACGACCAAAGATGAACGGATCGCCGCCTTTGAGGCGCACCACCACCTCGCCTTCGCGCGCGGCCATCACCATGAGCTTTTCGATGAAGGCCTGCGGCGTGCTCTTGCAGCCGCCGCGCTTGCCCACGTGCACCACGCGCGCCGAGGGCGAAGCGTGGGCCAGCACGGCGTCGTTCACCAAGTCGTCCACCAGCAGCACGGTGGCGCTCTGGATGGCGCGCACGGCTTTCAGCGTGAGCAGTTCGGGGTCGCCCGGGCCGGCGCCCACCAGGGTGACGGTGCCGGGGCGGAAGGGGTGGGTGGGGGTGGTGTCAGGCATGGTGATCGAGTTCTCGCAAGATGCATTCCACTTGCTGCGCCATTGGGGGCGGCACTTCGCGCCGTCCGTCGAGCACCTCGCGGGTCCAGGTGGCGGTGGCGCTGGCTTCTGGTGCGGGCAGATCGGGCAACTGGGTCAATGGACCCTCTTGGGCTGGGCGCAGTTCCTGGATCTGCCCACCGCGAAAGGCTTGCAGGCGCGGCAGGCGGCGCGGGTCGGCCACCGGCTCGCCTTCGGTGCCGCGCAGCAGCAGGGCGTGCGCGCCGGTCAGCGCGAAGGTGGCGGCCATGCTGGTGGCGTATTCGGGGTGTGTGTAGCTGCCCACCACCAGGGCCGGGCCGGTGCAGGGGTTCATGAGCTTCACCATGGCATGGCCGCTGTTGCGCAAGCCCACCACGCGGCGCACCGCCAGCAGCGCCTGCAGGCCAGCGTGCAACTGGCCGGTGGGCACGAACACCAGTTGGCCGGCCTGAAGCGGCGCAGGGGGCTGTGGGGCGGGCGCGTGGCCGAGGGCGGCCAACACATCGGCACTGCTCACGCGGGTGTCTTCGGTGGCCGTGCCGTGCACCACCACCGCCACGCCGCGTTGCGCCAGCAGCAGGCCCAGCAGCGGCGTGAGCACGGGCAGTTTGCGGGCGCCGTTGTAGCTGGGCAGCACCGCGGTGGGCACGCCGGCATTGGGCAGCTTGTGCAGGCGGGCTTCGGTGGCGTCCAGGAAGCCGGCCATCTCTTCAGGGGTTTCGCCTTTGATGCGCATGGCCGCGCAAAAGGCGCCCAGGGCCAGCGGGTCCACCTGGCCATCCAGCACCTGGCCCATGAGGTCGGCCGCCTGCGCGCGGCTGAGCGCTCGGGCGCCGTCCTTGCCGCGTCCGATCTCTTTGAGGTACTGCCGAATGCTCATGGGGCGGCATTGTGGGCGAAGTTTGATGACTTGCCGTTATAAGCAAACGGGCGCTGGCGCCACCGCAATCAGGCGGCGCAGCTCGGGCACGCAAGAGCCGCATTGGGTGCCGCAGCGCAAGGCCGCTTGCAGCGAGGCCAGGCGTTCGTCTGGCGAGCCGCTGGCCTGGGCGAGGTGGCCCTGGATGGCGGTGTCCGACACGTTCAGGCAAGTGCACACCTGGCGCCCTCGCGGTGGCTGGCCCGCCGGTGCCTGGGTGCCCGGCATGAGCAGGCGCCAGCCCAGGGCGGTGGCGGGGGCTTCGTCCAGCAACAGGGGGCGCAGCCAGGCCTCGGCCTCGTCTTGCCCGGCCAGCAGAAAGCCGCGCAGGGGACGCTGTTCTCCCTCGCCGTCGAGCAGGGCGCAGCGGCGCTGGCCGCGAGAGGCGTCGGCGTAACGCAGCGCGTCGGCGCGGTCCAGGCCCAGCAGGTGTTCGATGCGCTGAAGCTGCTCGTCGGTGGCCGGTGCGCGGTCGGCCGCGCGAAAACACAGGCCGGTGCGCTCACGCCCGAAGGGCACGCAGCTGGCGAAGGGAAACGCAGCCATCAGCTCGCGCAGTTGCTCGCGCACGGTCAGGGCGCGGTCGTCGGGCAGCCAGGCCATGGCCACCAGTCGCCACGGCAGCTTGGCGCCTTCCACGCGCACGGCGGCGTGTTTCAGCTCGGGCTGGCGCGAGTGGGGGCAGGCGGTGGCGCTGGTGAGGGTGTTCACGCCCAGGGCCGGCTGGCCGTCGGCGCCGCGCCCGCCCAGGTACTCGCTGCCCCAGTGCATGGCGGTGAAGGCGCGGCCGGGCAACACGCCGTCGCTGCCCTTGGCGGGCAACACCAGCTCGCCCCGGTGGCCGGCCACGCGCACCAGTTCGCCGTCGCGCAGACCCAGGCCCTGCAGGTCGCTGGGGTTCAGTTCGATCTGCGGTTCGTTCACGTGGCCGAACAGGCGGCCCAGGGTGCCGGTGCGGCTCATGCCGTGCCACTGGTCGCGCAGGCGGCCGGTGGTCAGGGCCAAGGGGAAGCGCTCGTCGCAAGACTCGCTGACGGGGCGGTAGGGCGCGGCCACGAAGCGCGCGCGGCCGTCGGGCGTGGTGTAGCGGTGGTCGGTGTACAGGCGGCGCCGGCCCTCGGTCTGGCCTTCGGGCAGGGGCCAGGGCTGCGGGCCAAGATGTTCCAGGCGGGCGTAGCTGAGGCCGGTGATGTCGAGGTCGCGGCCACGGGTGGACTCGCGGTGCTCTTCCCAGATCGCTTGCGGTGTGGAGAAGGGAAACAGATCGGGCAACTCGGGTCGCAACACGGGCTGCAGGCGCCGGGCCAGGTCCACCGCGATGCGCCAGTCGTGCCGCGCCTGGCCGGGGGCGGGCACAGCCGGGCGCACGCGGCTGATGCAGCGTTCGCTGTTGGTGACGGTGCCGTCTTTCTCGCCCCAGGTGGTGGCGGGCAGCAGCAGGTCGGCGTGGGCGGCGGTGGCGGTGTGGGCGAAGGCCTCTTGCACCACCACGAACTCGGCGCGCTCCAGGGCGCGGCGCACGGTGGCCTGGTCGGGCATGGACTGGGCCGGGTTGGTGCAGGCGATCCACAGCACGCGGATTTGCCCGTCGGCCGCGGCCTGGAACATCTCCACCGCGCTCAGGCCGGGGCGCTCGGGCACGCTGGGCACGCCCCACAGGGCGGCCACCTCGGCGCGGTGTGCGGGGTTGGCCAGGTCGCGGTGGGCGCTGAGCAGGTTGGCCAGGCCGCCCACCTCGCGCCCGCCCATGGCGTTGGGCTGGCCGGTGAGCGAGAAGGGGCCGGCGCCGGGGCGCCCGATCTGGCCGGTGGCCAGGTGCAGGCCGATGAGGGTGGCGTTCTTGTCGGTGCCGCTGCTGCTCTGGTTCAGGCCCTGGCAGTACAGGCTCAGCGTGGGCGCGCGACCGCTGGGCGGGGGCGTGTCTTGCCCGCCCCAGGCGAACCAGCGCGCGGCGGTGAACAGGTCGGCCTGCGGCAGGCCGCACACCTGGGCCACCCGGGCCGGCGGGCAGTCTTGCACCAGGGCGGCCAGGGCGTCGAAGCCGGTGGTGTGGCGGGCGATGTGGTCGCGGTCGATCCAGCCCTCGCGCAGCATGATGTGCAGCAGGCCATGGAAGAGCATCACATCGGTGCCGGGCGCCAGGGGCAGGTGCAGGTCGGCCGCGGCGGCGGTGTCGGTGCGGCGGGGGTCCACCACCACCAGGCGCAGGGTGGGGTTGGCCTGGCGGGCGGCCTCGATGCGGCGGAACAGCACCGGGTGGGCGTAGGCGGTGTTGCTGCCGGCAATGAACAGGCAACCCGCGTGGTCAATGTCGTCGTAGCAGGCCGGGGGCGCGTCGGCGCCCAGCGTCTGCTTGTAGCCGGCCACGGCGCTGCTCATGCACAGGCGCGAGTTGGTGTCGATGTTGTTGGTGCCGATCAGGCCCTTGGCCAGTTTGTTGAAGGCGTAGTAGTCCTCGGTGAGCAACTGGCCGCTGATGTAGAAGCCCACCGCGTCGGGGCCATGCTGGCGCACCGCATGGGCCACGCGCTCGGTGGCCAGGGTGAGCGCGGCGTCCCAGCCCAACGGCTGCGGCGTGGCGCCGCGCGTGGCGCGGTGCAGGGGCTGCAGCAGCCGGGTTTGCGCGCCGATGTGGGGGGCGGCACTCAGGTGCAGGGTCTGCCCTTTTGAGCACAGCCGGCCCCGGTTGGCCGGGTGCTCGGGGTCGCCGCGCACGCCGGTGATCTGCTCACCTTGCGACTCGATGATCACGCCGCAGCCCACGCCGCAATAGGGGCAGGTGGAACGGGTGTGGCGGGTGTCGAGGGTGGCCATGGCGCGTCAGGGGTGGGCGGTGGAAGGGCAGGGTGCGGCGCGGCGAGCGGGGCCGGCCACGGGACGGCTCAGGTTCAGGCCCAGGGTGGCCAGCTCGTGTGCGTTCAGCAGCACCTGGCCGTTGGCCACCCGCACCGCGAAGCGCGGCGTGCAGCCCTGGTCGGGCGCCTGCGCCTGGCCGTCGTTCAGGCCGATGGTCCAGTTGTGCAGGGGGCAGGCCACGCGCTGGCCGAACACGATGCCCTGGCTCAGCGGGCCGCCCTTGTGGGGGCAGCGGTCGAGCAGGGCGAAGACCTGGTCATCGGGGGTGCGAAACAGCGCCACGTCCAGGCCCTGGGCGCGCGGCACGGTGCGCGAGCCCAGCACGGGAATGTCGGTGACGGCGCAGATAGCGATCCACTCGGGTGTCGAGGCGTTCATGCGGCGCTCCCTTCGGTGTGGCCGGATGAAACCGGCTGAATGGGGATGTACTGGCGGGTGTCCACCGCGGCGGCCTGGTGCTCGAACCAGGGGTCGGGTTCGCCGTCGAGCGCGGCCTGCAGTTGCGCCCACAGCGCGCGGCGGCCCTCGGCGTCGTCAACGATGCGGCGCTTGATGTGGTCCAGCCCCACACGGGCCACGTAGTGCACCGTGCGCTCCAGGTACCAGCCCTCGAGCCGGTAGAGCTGCATGAAGGCGCCGGTGTGCTCCATCACTTCTTCGGCGGTCTTGAGCTTCACCAGGAACTGCGCCACCTCGGTCTTGATGCCGCCGTTGCCGGCCACGTACATCTCCCAGCCGCTGTCCACGCCCACGATGCCCACGTCCTTGATGCCGGCCTCGGCGCAGTTGCGCGGGCAGCCGCTCACGGCGAACTTCACCTTGTGCGGGGCGTACATGCGCCACATGGCGCGCTCCAGGTCTTTGCCCAGCTGGGTGCTGTCTTGCGTGCCCATGCGGCACCACTCGCTGCCCACGCAGGTCTTCACCGTGCGCAGGGCCTTGGCGTAGGCGTGGCCGCTGGGCATGCCGATGTCGCGCCACACCGCCGGCAGGTCTTCCTTCTTCACGCCCAGCAGGTCGATGCGCTGGCCACCGGTGACCTTCACCGTGGGGATGCGGTACTTGTCCACCACGTCGGCAATGCGCCGCAGCTCGGCCGCCGTGGTCTCGCCGCCCCACATGCGCGGCACCACGCTGTAGGTGCCGTCTTTCTGGATGTTGGCGTGCATGCGCTCGTTCACGAAGCGGCTTTGCGGGTCGTCTCGAGCCTCTTTGGGCCAGGTGCTGATGAGGTAGTAGTTGATGGCCGGGCGGCAGGTGGCGCAGCCGTCGGCGCTGCGCCAGCCCAGGCCGGTGAACACCTCGGCGCGGGTGGTCCAGTGCTGGTCGCGGATCGCGTCGCGCACCGCCTGGTGGCCGTGCTCGCTGCAGCCACAGATGGCCTTGAGCTTGGGCGTGGCCGAGTAGTCGCCGCCCGCCGTGGCCATCAGGATCTGTTCGACCAGGCCGGTGCACGAGCCGCAGCTCGCACTGGCCTTGGTGTGCTTGCGCACCTCGTCGAGCGTGAACAGGCCCTTGTCGCGAATCGCCTTGCAGATGCTGCCCTTGTTCACGCCATTGCAGCCGCACACCTCGTCGCTGTCGGCCATGGCCGCGGCCTTGCTCTGGCCCTGGTGGCCCACGTCGCCGATGGCGCTGGTGCTGAAGTGCTCGCCAAACATCAGGCGGTCGCGCAGGTCGGACACGTTGCGCCCCTCGCGCAGCAGCTTGAAGTACCAACTGCCGTCCACCGTGTCGCCATACAGGCAGGCGCCCACGAGCTGGTCGTTCTTGAGCACCAGCTTCTTGTAGATGCCCGCGCCAGGGTCGCTCATGACGATGGTCTCGGTGCCGTCGCCGCCCATGAAATGGCCGGCGGAGAACAGATCGATGCCGGTCACCTTCAGCTTGGTCGAGGTCTGCGAGCCGGTGTAGCGGCCAATGCCGAACTCCGCCAGGTGGTTGGCCAAGACCTTGCCTTGCTCGAACAGCGGCGCCACCAGCCCATAGGCCACGCCCCGGTGCGCGGCGCATTCGCCCACGGCGTAGATGCGCGGGTCGGTCACGGTCTGCAGCGTGTCGCTCACCACGACGCCGCGGTTCACGTGCAGCCCGGCCGATTCGGCCAGTGCCGTGTTGGGCCGGATGCCCACGGCCATCACCACCAGGTCGGCCGGGGTTTCCCGCCCGTCCTTGAAGCGCACCAGGCGCACGCGGTCTTCGCCGAGCAGGGCCTCGGTCTGCGCACCCATCAGGAACTTCATGCCACGCGCCTGCAGCGACTGCTGCAGCAATCGCCCGGCATGCTCGTCGAGCTGGCGCTCCATTAGCCAGGGCGCCACGTGCACCACCGTCACGTCCATGCCGCGCTTCATCAGGCCGTTGGCCGCTTCCAGGCCCAGCAGCCCGCCGCCAATGACCACCGCGTGGCGGTGGCGCGCGGCGGCGTCGATCATGGCCTGCGTGTCGGCGATGTCGCGGTAGGCCAGCACGCCGGGCAGGTCTTTGCCCGGCACGGGCAGCATGAAGGGGTGGGAGCCGGTGGCCAGCACCAGGCGGTCGTAACCGGCCTCCATCTCCTGGCCCTGGGCATCGCGGGCCACCACCACCCGGCGCACGCGGTCGATGCGCGTGACGGTGCAGCCGGCGTGCAGGGCGATGCCGTGGTCGCGGTACCAGGCCCAGTCGTTGAGCACGATCTCGTCCAGCGTCTGCTCACCGGCCAGCACCGGCGAGAGCAGGATGCGGTTGTAGTTGGGGTGCGGCTCGCTGCCGAAGACGGTGATGTCGTACAGGTCGGGCGCCAGCTTGAGCAGCTCTTCCAGCGCGCGCACACCGGCCATGCCGTTGCCCACCAGCACCAATCGCATCTTGGGCATCTTGGCCTTGGGATTGACTCGCATGTCCATGGCTGTCTCCTCAGGCGGCTTTTTCCACGTGGCCTTGCCGCGTGTACAGAAAATCGATCACTGCCTTGCGGCACTGCTGGTAGCGCGGGTCATCGGCCAGCGCCACGCGCTGGCGCGGGCGTGGCAGGTCCACCGTGAGCACCTCGCCGATGGTGGCGGCCGGGCCGTTGGTCATCATCACGATGCGGTCGGACAGCAGCACCGCCTCGTCCACGTCGTGCGTGACCATCACCACCGTGCTCTGGGTGCGCGCCACGATGTCCAGCAGCTCGTCTTGCAGCTTGGCGCGGGTGAGCGCGTCCAGCGCGCCGAAGGGCTCGTCCATCAGCAGCACCTGCGGCTCCATCGACAGGGCGCGGGCAATGCCCACGCGCTGCTTCATGCCACCCGAGATTTCGCCCGGGCGCTTCTGCGCGGCGTGGCCCAGCCCCACCAGGGCCAGGGCGGCGTCGGTGCGCGCGCGCAACTGGGCGCGGTTCTCGCGGGCGCCGAACACGCGCTCGACCGCCAGGTACACGTTCTCGAAGCAGGTGAGCCAGGGCAGCAGCGAGTGGTTCTGGAACACCACCGCGCGCTCGGGGCCGGGGCCGGCGATCTCGCGGTTGGCGCACAGCAGCGTGCCTTGTGTGGGCGTGGTCAGGCCGGCGATCAGGTTCAGCAGCGTGGACTTGCCGCAGCCCGAGTGCCCGATCAGCGCGACGAACTCGCCCTTGGCCACTGTGAGGTGGATGTCGCGCAGCGCGGGAAACGCGCCCTTGCTCGTCTTGAAGGTTTGCGCCACGCCTTGAATCTCGATGTACTTGGTCGTGCTCATGACTTGACCTCTTCGTAGGTGAAGGCCGTGGCCAGTTGGACGAGCGCGAACTCCAGCACCAGGCCGACGAGGCCAATGGTGAAGATCGCGATGATGATGTGGGCCACGTTGAGGTTGTTCCACTCGTCCCACACCCAGAAGCCGATGCCCACGCCGCCGGTCAGCATCTCGGCCGCCACGATCACCAGCCAGGCCGTGCCCACGGCCAGGCGCACGCCAGTGAGCATGTAGGGCAGCACGGCGGGCAGCAGGATCTTGGTGATCACCTTCCACTCGCTCAGGTTCAGCACCCGCGCCACGTTCAGGTAGTCCTGCGGCACGCGCTGCACGCCCACGGCGGTGTTGATGACCATGGGCCAGATCGAGCAGATGAAGATGGTCCAGATGGCCGCCGGGTTGGCGCCCTTGAACACCAGCAGGCCGATGGGCAGCCAGGCCAGCGGCGAGACCGGGCGCAGCAGGCTGATCAGCGGGTTGAACATGCGCGAGAGAAAGCGAAAGCGCCCGATCAGGAAGCCCGCCGGTATGCCCACCAGGGCCGCCATGCCAAAGCCCATGCCCACGCGCTGCAGCGAGGACAGCACGTTCCAGCCAATGCCCTGGTCGTTCGGGCCGTTGGAATAGAAGGGGTCACTAAACAGCTTCACCGCCGCGTCCCAGGTGAAGGCGGGCGAGGGAATGCCGCTGCCGGTGGACTGGGCGACCAATTGCCAGAGCAGCACCAGCAGGCCCAGGCCAAGAAGGGGGGGCACCACGCGAAGCCACAAAGCGCGCCAGTCAAAAGGCAGGCGAGCGGTGGTGCGCGGGGCTTCAATAGGCTCAGTCCGAACCGGGGTATGCTCAGCCCGCACGGGGGCTGCCTCGGCGTGGGCGGGAAGGGGGGTGTGAAAAACGGCGCTGACCATGGTGTGCTCCTCAGGCCTTGACCTTGAAACCGTCGGCGTACTGCTTGGGGTTCTTGCCGTCCCACACCACGCCGTCCATCAGCTTGCTGCTGCGCATCGCGTCCTT
The DNA here is from genome assembly GCF_041913525.1 of Hydrogenophaga sp. Lineage (GTDB taxonomy): Bacteria > Pseudomonadota > Gammaproteobacteria > Burkholderiales > Burkholderiaceae_C > Hydrogenophaga. Next base: position 309,514 of record NZ_JAYSFD010000001.1, read on the forward strand.
GGGCACGCTCACCTTGGCGGCCGCCGCGCCTTGCTTGTAGAGCTCGATGCGGTTGATCTGCTGGGCCACCGCCAGGTAGTCGGGGTGGTCTTTCAGCAAGCCCCAGCGCTTGTGCTGCGTGAGGAACCACATGCCGTCAGACAGGTAGGGGAAGTTCACGTAGCCGTCGTTGAAGAACTTCATGTGGTTGGGGTCGTCCCAGGTCTTGCCCAGGCCGTTCTGGTAGCGGCCCAGGATGCGCTGGTTGATCACGTCCACGCTGGTGTTCACGTAGGCCCGGTCGGCCACGGTCTCGGCCATCTTCAGCTTGTTCTGCAGGCCCGCGTCGATCCACTTGCTGGCCTCCAGGATGGCGGCGATCACCGCGCGGCAGGTGTTGGGGTACTTCTGCGCGAACTCGGCCGTGGTGCCCAGGGCCTTTTCGGGGTGGTCTTTCCAGATGTCCTGCGTGGTGGCGCCGGTGATGCCGATGCCATCGGCAATGGCCCGGTGGCCCCAGGGCTCGCCCACGCAGTAGCCGTCCATGTTGCCCACGCGCATGTTGGCCACCATCTGCGGCGGCGGCACGGTGATGACCTTGGCGTCCTTCATCGGGTTCACGCCGACGCAGGCCAGCCAGTAGTACAGCCACATGGCGTGCGTGCCGGTGGGGAAGGTCTGCGCGAAGGTGTACTCGCGCTTCTCGGTGGCCATCAGCTTGGCTAGGCTGGGGGCGTCCACCGCGCCCTTGTCGGCCAGCTTCTTCGACAGCGTGATGGCCTGCCCGTTGTGGTTCAGGTTCATCAGCACCGCCATGTCTTTCTTGGGGCCGGCAGTGCCCAGGTGCACGCCATAGATCAGGCCCCACAGCACATGGGCCATGTCCAGCTCGCCATTGACCAGCTTGTCGCGCACGCCGGGCCAGCTCGCCTCTTTCGTGGGGACGATCTTCACCCCATATTTCTGGTCAATGCCCAGCACCGAAGCCATCACCACGCTGGCGCAGTCGGTCAAGGGAATGAAGCCAATCTTCACTTCCTTCTTCTCCGGTGCATCAGAGCCGGCCGCCCACACGGGCTGGTGCCCCAGGCTGGCGAACAGGGCGCCCGCACCAGCGGCGGCGCCTTGCTGCAGGAAGCGGCGGCGCCCAGGGGCGGCCGGGGAGGTGGGGGTGTCAGCGGTCATGTGCAACTCCTGGTGAAGAACCCGTCGAGAAGGCCAAAAGCAAAACGGCGCCCACCTCCGGTCCCGCGTGGCCGCGGGAGGGGGGTGGACGCCGTTGTCCTTGTCGGGAAGAGATCCCAGGGGGCCTGGCCGCCATTGGCCCGGCCCCGTGCCCTCTTCTATGCAGCAAGCGTGCCAGCGCTGTTTCGGGTGAACTGTTGTGAAAACCGTGGGTATTCGCGCATTGGGATGCGGAAATTACCGGCGTGAGTCAACGCAATGCGCGTTGTTCACTGCGGTGTTCACCGGCTTGGTGCGCGCCACTGGGCGATCGGCACGAATCTTGTGCGCCGCAGCAAGATCGCCGCGATTCAGCGTCCGCGTTCGGGCAGCACCTCGGCCATGGCCAGCACCGCCTCGGCCACGTCGATCAGGCGCCGGTTCTGGTTCATGGCCATCTGGCGCATGGTCTTGTGGGCCTCGGCCTCGCTCAGTTGGCGGTGGGCCATCAGCAGGCCTTTGGCCCGTTCGATCAGCTTGCGCTCGTTCAGGCTGGCGCGGGCGGTGTCCAGCTCGCCGGCCATGGTCTGCAAGCGCAGGGCCTGCTCTTGCAGCAGGTCAAGGATGGAGCGCTCCACCTGCGGCCCAAAGCCCGGCGCCCGTTGGGTGGGGGGCTCTTGTGCGAAAAAGCCCAGCGGGTCGGTGGGCACCGAGGGCGCTTGCAGCAGCGCCTCGATGGCGGCGGCCTCCCGCTGCGCGCCCAGCAGGCGCGCCTCGCAGGTGCTGGCCAGCCGGGCGGCGAGCTGGTCTTCCACGTGCTTCATGCGGTCCATGCGCTCGCTGCAGGCATCGAACCACACTTGGCTGAGCTCGGGCTTGAGCGGTGCGCCCTCTGGCGTGGTGCACAGAACCCGGCGCAGTTTTTCCAGCCCGGCCGTCAGGGCGCCCGATTCGCTCTCGGCCCACAGGGCACGGGTGGCGTCATCGGCGAAGCCGTTGAACACCTCCAGGCAACGCTCTTGCGATTCAATCAAATGCAGCAGGCGCTGCTGGTCGCCGCCCTCGGCCCGGCCGGTGCCAAAGCGGGCGGCGCCCAGCGCGCGTTCCTGGCCGGCGAACTCCTTGGCCTGCATGAACTGGAACAGCGCCACCAGCAGGCGAGAGATGTCGGGGTCGCTGGCGTTGTCGGCCGCCTCGAACACCACCGCCAGCAAGGCCGCGACCAGGCGCACCAGGGCTTCGGTGGCCTGCGCTGGCGTCCAGTCCAGCGCCCGCACCCGCTCGCGCAGGGCCTCCAGTGCATCCAGGCCTTGCAGGGCATAGGCCAGGCGGCTGTACAGGCGCGCGCCGTGCCCGCCGCGAATGTCGCCCGGGTCCAGCCGTTGCACGCAGGCCCGCCACTCGGACTCCACGACCCGGTTCTCCAGCACCCGGGCCGCCAGCTCGGCGCCGAAGCGCTGGCCCTGTGAGGCCAGCACCAGGTTGCTCAGCCCGCGCTCGCGCTGCAGCGCGTGCACCAGCCGCGCCGTGACGGCCACCAACTCGGTGGTCAGGGCCAGGTGGCGCAGCTCGTCGATCTCGCAGTGTTTGGCGGCCACCAGAAAGTGCAGGCCAGTTCTCATGGGCGGTGGGGCAAGGGGCGGAAGAGTCCCGACGCAGCAGCAACATCCGTGCCGCCCCGTACACTCCTCGCCCATGCGAATCCTGGGAATCGAGTCCTCTTGCGACGAAACTGGCGTCGCCCTTGTCGACGCCAGCGGCAGCGGCACGCCCCGCCTGCTGGGCCACGCCCTGCACAGCCAGATCGAGATGCACCAAGCCTATGGCGGCGTGGTGCCCGAGCTGGCCAGCCGCGACCACATCCGCCGCGTGCTGCCCCTGACCGACGCCGTGATGGCGCAGGCCGGCCTGCCCTTGTCGGCCATTGACGCCGTGGCCTGCACGCGCGGCCCCGGCCTGGCTGGCGCCTTGCTGGTGGGCTCGGGCGTGGCCAGTGCCCTGGGCTTCGCGCTGGGCAAGCCGGTGGTGGGCGTGCACCACCTGGAGGGCCATTTGCTCTCGCCCTTCCTCAGTGCCGACCCGCCCGAATTTCCCTTCGTGGCCTTGCTCGTGTCGGGCGGCCACACCCAGCTCATGCGCGTGGACGGGGTAGGGCGCTACGAACTGCTGGGCGAGACCATCGACGACGCCGCTGGCGAGGCGTTTGACAAATCGGCCAAGCTGCTGGGCCTGGGCTACCCCGGTGGGCCGGCCCTCTCGCGCCTGGCCGAGCAGGGCAGCGCCACCGCCTACCCCTTTCCGCGCCCACTGCTGCACAGCGGCGATCTCGATTTTTCCTTTGCCGGCCTCAAGACGGCGGTGCTCACCCAGGTCAAGCGCCTGGCCCACGCGGCGCCCGAAGGCCCCGCCACCAGCCACCTGGCCGACCCGCTCACCCTGCAGCAAAAGGCCGACGTGGCCGCCAGCGCGCAGGCCGCCATCGTGGAGGTGCTGGTCAAGAAATCGCTGGCCGCCCTGCGCGCCACCGGCCTCAAGCGCCTGGTGGTGGCCGGCGGCGTGGGCGCCAACCGCCGCCTGCGCGAACAACTCAATGCGATCTGCGCCCAGCGCGGGTTGCGAGTGCACTACCCCGAGCTGCACCTGTGCACCGACAACGGCGCCATGATCGCCCTGGCCGCGGGCCTGCGCGCCCAGGCCGGTCTGCTGGTGACCGAACCCATCGAGGCCGGCTGGCGCTTTGACGTGCGCCCGCGCTGGCCCCTGGCCGAACTGGCCGCCTGAGCCCGGGCGCCCCCTCGGGCGCCCAGCTTCTCGCCGAACCCAAGGAGTGTTTATGCCCCCTCTGTCTGTCTTGCGCCGTGCCCTGATGGCTGGCGCCGTGGCCTCGGCCTTGGTGCCGGCCGCCTGGGCCCAGCCCGCGCCGACCGGCGCGCCCATTCGCATCGCCATGATCGAAGGCTTGTCTGGCCCGGTGGCCAATGCAGGCGAGGCGGTGTTCCGCAACCTGGTCTGGGCCACCGAGCGCGTCAACGCCCGTGGCGGCGTGAAGCTGCCCGGCGGCAACCGCCCCCTGGTGATCGATCGCTTTGACAGCAAGGGCCAGGTGGAAGAGGCCCTGTCGGCGCTGCGCTCGGCCAATGACCGCGGCATCGCCATCGTCACCCAGGGCAACTCGTCGGCCACCGCCAGCGCCCTCATCAAGGCCATTGAGAAGCACAACGAGCGCGAACCCCAGCGCCAAATGGTGTTCCTCAACTACTCGGCGGTGGACCCGTCCCTCACCAACCAGGACTGCAGCTACTGGCACTTTCGCTTCGACGCCCACGCCGACATGCGCCTGAAGGCGCTGATGAGCGTGGTGAAGGACGACAAAGCCCTCAAGAGCATCTACCTCATCGGGCAGGACTACAGCTTCGGCCAGAACGTGCTGCGCGCCGCGCGCGAGCAACTGGCCGCCCAGCGACCCGACGTGAAGGTCGTGGGCGACGAGCTGCACCCCATGGCCCGCGTCAAAGACTTCGTGCCCTACGCCACCAAGATCAAGGCCAGCGGGGCGCAGGCCGTGTTCACCGGCAACTGGGGCAATGACCTCACCCTGCTGGTGAAGGCCGCCCGCGAGGTGGGTTTTGACGGCCGCTTCTACACCTTCTACGGCAACGCCCTGGGCGCACCGGCCGCCATGGGCGAGGCCGGCATCGGCCAGGTGGTGGCCGTGGCCGACTGGTTCCCCAACGTGCCCACGCCCGAGTCCGAGGCCTTCTACCGCGGCTTCCGCCAGCGCTTCCCCAGCCCGGCCGACGACTACGTGCACATGCGCATGCAGCTCATGATCGAGTCGCTGGCCCAGGCCATCGAGCGCGCCGGCAAGGTCGAGGCGGGCGCCATCGCCGCTCAACTGGAAAAGGCCGACGTGAGCCTGGCCGGCCAGCGCGCCCGCATGCGCGCGGGCGACCACCAGTTCCAGCAAAGCCTGGCCGTGGCCGTGATGGACCGCCAGGGCGCGCCCGGCGTGAAGTTCGACGTGGAAGGCTCGGGCTACGGCTTTCGCGTGATTCGCCAGCTCACGCCCGAGCAGGCCGAGCTGCCCCACACCTGCCGCATGGTGCGCCCATGAGCGCGGGCCTGGACAAGGCCCATGGCATGCGCGCGGTGGTGGCCGACCTGGCTGGCTCGCGCATTCGCGAGGTGGCCAACGAGGGCATGGGGCGCGAAGGTGTGCTGCGCTTCTGGTTCGGCGAGAGCGACCAGGTCACCCCTGACTTCGTGCGTGAGGCGGCCATGGCCTCGCTGCAGGCCGGCGACACCTTCTACGCCCATAACCTGGGCCTGCCCGAACTGCGCGAGGCCATCGCTGCCTACACCGACCGGCTGCACCCCGGCCGTGGCGCCGCCCACTGGCTGGACCGCGTGGCCGTCACCTCGGGCGGCGTCAATGGCCTGATGCTGGCCTCGCAAACCCTGGTGGACGCCGGCGACGAGGTGGTGGTCGTCACGCCGGCCTGGCCCAACCTCGCGGCCCAGCCGGCCATCATGGGCGCGCGGGTGCGCTGCGTGCCTTTGCGCGTGCAGGCGGGCGCTTGGGCGCTGGATCTGGACGCGCTGCTCGCCGCCATCACGCCCAGCACACGCCTGCTCATCGTCAACGCGCCCAACAACCCCACCGGCTGGACCTTGTCGGCCGACGAGCAGCGCGCCATCCTGGCGCATTGCCGCCGCACCGGCACCTGGGTGCTGGCCGACGAGGTGTACGAGCGCCTGTACTACGCCCATGACACCCCCAACGGCGCGGCCAGCAGCTTTCTGGACGTGGCCGAGCCCGACGACCGCCTGGTGGTGGCCCACAGCTTCTCCAAGAGCTTTCTCATGACCGGCTGGCGCCTGGGCTGGCTGGTGCTGCCGGCGTTTCTCACCGAGGCGGTGGGCAAGCTCATCGAGTTCAACACCTCGTGCGCGCCCGTGTTCGTGCAGCGCGCCGCCCAGCTCGCCCTGGCCCGTGGCGACGAGATCACACCCGGTCTGGTGGCCCACTTGCGCACCTGCCGCGACACCCTGGTGCCGCTGCTGCAGGCCCTGCCGGGCGTGGAGCTGGCGGTGCCCAAGGGCGGCATGTACGCCTTCTTCCGCCTGGCCGGACACGACGACTGCCTGGCGGTGGCCAAGCGCCTGGTGCGCGAGGCCGGGCTGGGCCTGGCCCCGGGCAGCGCCTTCGGGCCCGAGGCCACGGGCTGGTTGCGCTGGTGCTTCGCCAGCCGTGAGCCGCAGCGCCTCATTGACGGGGTGGATCGGCTCAAGGGGTGGCTGGCGGGGCAGGCTCGGCTATAATCCGTGGTTGCTGTCCGTTCGGGCAGTGTCACGCCCGCAGCGGCTCAGGCTGTCGCGGGACGCATGTAACTGAAGGAAATTTCATGATCGCTCAATCCGTCAAGGCCGAAGTCATTGCGGCCAACGCGCGCGCCGCCAACGACACCGGCAGCCCCGAAGTGCAAGTGGCCATCCTGACCGCTCGCATCAACGAGCTGACCCCCCACTTCAAGACCCACGCCAAAGACCACCACGGTCGTCGCGGCCTGCTGCGCATGGTGAGCCGTCGCCGCAAGCTGCTGGACTACCTCAAGTCCAAGGACGCTGACCGCTACGTCGCGCTGATCCAGAAGCTGGGCCTGCGCAAGTAATCCCCACGGGTGTGCCCGCCAAAAAACGCCTGAGTTGGTTCGCTGGCTCGGGCGATTTTTGTTTGGTGCGCCCGTTTTTCGAGCCTGGAGACATTGCCGCAGATCGAAGCTGTGTCATTCCAAAGGCCTTGCCCACCGGCAACGTCTCTGGAATGGCATCGTGTTCTGGGGGGTGAATTCAGGGCCGTGCAGCTCGCTGCACAACACCCAGCCTCCGCTTGAGCGGGGGCACAGGAGAAACACATGACCATGTTCAACAAAGTCACCAAGACCTTCCAGTGGGGCCGTCACACGGTCCGCATGGAAACCGGCGAAATCGCCCGTCAGGCCAGCGGCGCCGTGCTGCTCGACATGGACGGCACCGTCGTGCTGGCCACGGTGGTCGCCAAGACCGAAGCCAAGGCCGGCCAGGACTTCTTCCCCCTGACCGTCGACTACATCGAGAAGACCTACGCCGCCGGCAAGATTCCCGGCAGCTTCTTCAAGCGCGAAGGCCGCCCCAGCGAGCTGGAAACCCTGACCAGCCGCCTGATCGACCGCCCCATCCGCCCCCTGTTCCCCGAAGGCTTCTTCAACGAAGTGCAGGTGGTGATCCACACCCTGTCGTTGAACCCCGAAGTCGATGCCGACATCGCCGCCATGGTGGCGACCTCGGCCGCGCTGGCTGTGTCCGGCATCCCCTTCAACGGCCCGATCGGTGCCGCCCGCGTGGGCTACGTCAATGGCCAGTACGTGCTGAACCCCGGCCAGACCGAGCGCAAGAACTCGCAGATGGACCTGGTGGTGGCCGGCACCGAAGCCGCCGTGCTGATGGTCGAGTCCGAAGCCGACCAACTGTCTGAAGACGTGATGCTGGGCGCCGTGGTGTTCGGCCACGAGCAGGGCAACATCGCCATCGCCGCCATCAACGAGCTGGTGCGCGAAGCCGGCAAGCCCGAGTGGACCTGGCAAGCCCCGGCCAAGGATGAGGCCCTGATCGCTAAGGTTGGCGCCCTGGCCCAGGCCAAGCTGGAAGCCGCCTACCAGATCCGCAACAAGCAGGCCCGCACCCAGGCCTGCCGCGCCGCCTACGCCGACGTGATGGCCGGCCTGAAGGCCGACGGCGTGGAATTCGACGGCGTGGTCGTGGAAGGCCTGCTGTTCGAGATCGAAGCCAAGATCGTGCGCGGTCAGATCCTCGCCGGCGAGCCCCGCATCGACGGCCGTGACACCCGCACCGTGCGCGCCATTGAAATCCGCAACAGCGTGCTGCCCCGCACCCACGGCTCGGCCCTGTTCACCCGCGGCGAAACCCAGGCCCTGGTGATCGCCACCCTGGGCACCGACCGCGACGCCCAGCGCATTGACGCCCTGGCCGGCGAGTTCGAAGACCGCTTCATGCTGCACTACAACATGCCGCCCTTCGCCACCGGCGAAACCGGCCGCGTGGGTAGCCCCAAGCGCCGCGAAATCGGCCACGGCCGCCTGGCCAAGCGCGCCCTGGTGGCCGCTCTGCCGAGCAAGGAAGAGTTCCCCTACACCATGCGCGTGGTCTCCGAGATCACCGAGTCCAACGGCTCCTCGTCCATGGCCTCCGTCTGCGGCGGCTGCCTGGCACTGATGGACGCTGGCGTGCCCATGAAGGCGCACGTGGCCGGCATCGCCATGGGCCTGATCAAGGAAGGCAACCGCTTCGCCGTGCTGACCGACATCCTGGGTGACGAAGATCACCTGGGCGACATGGACTTCAAGGTGGCCGGCACCACCAACGGCATCACCGCCCTGCAGATGGACATCAAGATCCAGGGCATTACCAAGGAAATCATGCAAGTCGCCCTGGCCCAGGCCAAGGAAGCGCGCCTGCACATCCTGGGCAAGATGCAGGAAGCCATGGGCGAAGCCAAGACCGAGATCAGCACCTTCGCGCCGCGCCTGTACACCATGAAGATCAACCCGGAGAAAATCCGCGACGTGATCGGCAAGGGTGGCGCCACCATCCGCGCGCTGACCGAAGAGACCGGCACCCAGATCGACATCGGTGAAGACGGCACCATCACCATCGCTTCCACCGACGGCGACAAGGCCGCCGAAGCCAAGCGCCGCATCGAGCAGATCACCGCCGAAGTGGAAGTGGGCAAGGTCTACGAAGGCCCGGTCACCAAGATCCTCGACTTCGGTGCCCTGATCAACCTGCTGCCCGGCAAGGACGGTCTGCTGCACATCAGCCAGATCGCCCACGAGCGCGTGGAGAAGGTGTCTGACTACCTGCAAGAAGGCCAGATCGTCAAGGTCAAGGTGCTCGAGACCGACGAAAAGGGCCGCGTCAAGCTGTCCATGAAGGCGCTCATCGACCGCAACGGCGGTGGCGAGCAAGCCCAGCAGCAACAGCAGCAGTAAGCCCACCATGGCCGTGATGCAAGCCGTCGAAATCGCCCAGTACGGCGCGCCCGAGGTGCTCCGCCTGGCGGAGCGCCCCGTGCCGCAGGCGGGTGCGGGTGAGGTGCTGATTCGCGTGGCCGCGTCGGGCGTGAATCGCCCCGATGTGCTGCAGCGAAAAGGCCTCTACCCGGTGCCGCCTGGCGCCTCTGACCTTCCGGGGCTGGAGGTGGCCGGCGTCATCGAGTCAGGTGACGCCGCCGCCATGGCCGAGGCTGGCTTGAAGCTGGGCGATCGCGTCTGCGCGCTCGTGGCCGGTGGCGGCTATGCGCCTTGGTGCGTGGCCCCGGTGGGGCAGTGCCTGCCCGTGCCGGCCGGCCTCGACGACGTGGCCGCGGCCTCGCTGCCGGAGACCTTCTTCACGGTCTGGAGCAACGTGTTCGATCGCGGCCGCCTGCAAGCCGGCGAAACCCTGCTCATCCAGGGTGGCACCAGCGGCATCGGTGTGACCGCCATTCAAATGGCCAAGGCCATGGGCGCGCGCGTGATCGCCACCGCTGGCAGCGACGAGAAGTGCGCCGCCTGCTTGACGCTCGGTGCCGACCACGCCATCAACTACCGCACGCAAGATTTCGCCGCCGTGGCGCGCGAACTCACGAACGGGCGAGGCGTCGATGTCATTCTCGACATGGTCGCGGGCGACTACGTGGCGCGCGAGGTGAGCTCCTTGGCCGAAGACGGCCGCCTGGTCATCATCGCGGTGCAGGGTGGTGTGCAAGCGGGCTTTGACGCTGGCCTGGTGCTGCGCCGTCGCCTCACCATCACCGGCAGCACCCTGCGTCCGCGCCCGGTGGCTTTTAAGGCCGCCATTGCCTCGGCCCTGCGCTCGCGCGTGTGGCCTCTGCTCGAATCGGGTGCCATTCGCCCGGTCATTCACCAGGTCTTCGCGCCGGGCGAGGCGGCTCAGGCCCACGCCCTGATGGAGTCCAACACCCACATCGGCAAGCTCGTCATCCGCTGGGCTTGACCACCACCTTTCTGACGCATGAAGAAACTCATCGCCGGTAACTGGAAAATGAACGGCAGCCTGGCTGCCAACGAGGCCCTGGTGCAAGCCATGCTGGCCGGCATTGGTTCGCCCAAGGCCGATGTGGCCCTTTGCGCGCCAGCGCCCTACCTGTCCCAATTGCAGTTGCTGCTCAACGGGTCGCCCATCGCCTGGGGCAGCCAAGACGTTTCTGCCCACGAGCAGGGCGCGTTCACGGGTGAAGTGTCGGCGGCCATGCTGCGCGACTTCGCCTGCCGCTACGCCATCGTCGGCCACTCTGAGCGTCGCCAGTACCATGGCGAGACCGATGCCGTGGTGGCCGAAAAGGCCCAGCGTGCGCTGGCCGCCGGCATCACCCCCATCGTATGCGTGGGCGAGACCCTGGCCGAGCGCGAAGCGGGCGTGACCGAAGAGGTGGTGAAGCGCCAGCTCGCCGCCGTGATCCACCTGGTGGGCCATTGCATCACCGAGATCGTGGTGGCCTATGAGCCTGTGTGGGCCATTGGCACTGGCAAGACCGCCACGCCTGAGCAGGCGCAGGCGGTGCATGCGGTGCTGCGAGCCCAGCTCAAGGCCGCCACGCCGCACCCCGAGCGCATTCAGATCCTGTACGGCGGCAGCATGAACGCTGCCAACGCCGCCACCTTGCTGGCTCAACCCGACATTGACGGCGGCCTGATCGGTGGTGCTTCCCTCAAGGCGCCCGATTTCCTGCAGATCGTGGCCGCTGCCAACGCCCAGTAAACCGCGGCCTTGTTGCCTGCGCCTTCCATTCGGAGTTTTTCATGAACGTTTTCCTGACCATTCTGCTGGCCGTGCAAATCCTGGCGGCCCTCGGCATGATCGGCCTCATCCTGGTGCAACACGGCAAGGGCGCCGATGCGGGCGCCGCCTTCGGCGGCGGAGCCGGCTCTGCCACCCTGTTCGGTGCCACCGGCGGCGCCAACTTCCTGTCTCGCACCACCGCTGTCTTGGCGGGGGTCTTCCTGGTCTGCACGCTGGCCCTGGCCTACTTTGGCAACCTGCGCAGCGCCCCTAGCACCGGCTCTGTGCTGGAGAGCGTGCAGGTGCCAGCCGCGCCTGCCGACCCGGTGCAGCAGATCCCCGGCACCAACGGCGCCACTGGCGCCGTGCTGGCCACGCCCGCGGCACCCGCTGCGCCTGCCGCCAGCGGCGCTGGCCAGATTCCAGCCAAATAAAGCCTTTCTGGGCCGTGCCTCGCCCGGGTGCGGTCCTGCTGGGTGCAATGGTCGGGCTTGGTTTGAAAATCCTTCAGGCCAAGCCCAAAAAGGGTGTCAATTCAGGGTAAACTCTCGTGGTTGTCAGGAACGCAAAATCACAAATCGAGCAGCCTGACACTTCAAACCAGCCGACGTGGTGAAATTGGTAGACACGCTATCTTGAGGGGGTAGTGGCGAAAGCTGTGCGAGTTCGAGTCTCGCCGTCGGCACCAGATCTTTGGACAACACGGCCTTGGCGCCGTGTCAGCGGAAACGACCCAAGATGAGCCTCGACCAATACTTGCCCGTTCTCCTGTTCATTCTGGTGGGCATAGCGGTCGGGGTCATTCCGCAACTGCTGGGCTACATCCTTGGGCCCAACCTGCCAGACGCGGAAAAGAACTCCCCCTACGAATGCGGCTTCGAGGCCTTCGAAGACGCTCGCATGAAGTTCGATGTGCGCTACTACTTGGTGGCCATCCTCTTCATCCTCTTCGATCTTGAGATCGCCTTCCTGATTCCTTGGGCCGTGGCCTTTGGCGACATTGGTGCCACCGGCTTCCTGGCGGGCGTGGTCTTCCTGGCCATCCTGACCGTCGGCTTTGCCTACGAGTGGAAAAAAGGCGCTCTCGATTGGGAGTAAACCCGGCCCACTTTCGTGGCCGCTGCGGAGCAAAGCATGATTGAAGGTGTGTTCAAGGAAGGCTTCGTCACCACGAGCTACGACGCGGTGGTGAACTGGGCCAAGACGGGTTCGTTGTGGCCGATGACCTTTGGTCTGGCCTGCTGTGCGGTGGAAATGATGCACGCCGCGGCGGCCCGTTATGACATCGGCCGTTTCGGCTCGGAGGTCTTTCGCGCCAGTCCGCGCCAGTCCGACCTGATGATCGTGGCCGGCACGCTGTGCAACAAGATGGCGCCGGCCCTGCGCAAGGTGTACGACCAGATGGCCGAGCCTCGTTGGGTGCTGTCCATGGGCTCATGCGCCAACGGTGGCGGCTACTACCACTACAGCTACTCGGTGGTGCGCGGTTGTGACCGCATCGTGCCGGTGGACGTCTACGTTCCGGGCTGCCCGCCCACGGCCGAGGCGCTGCTGTACGGGATCATCCAGCTGCAACAAAAAATCCGGCGCACCCAGACCATCGCTCGCGCCTGACGGCAAGCCCATCGGCCTGCCCTTGCTCGATCAAGACCCGTGAGCCTGCTCATGACAGACACCCAGACCACCCCTTACGCCGTGGCCCCTCAGGCCCTGCAAGCCACCCTGTCCCAGTTGCTGGACGGCAAGGTGCAATCCATCGACGTCGAGCGCGACGAGGTGACGATCACCGTTTCGGCGGCGGAATACCTGGGCGTGATGCAGACGCTGCGCGATGCCGAGGTGGCCCGTTTCGAACAGCTCATTGACCTCTGCGGCATGGACTACTCCACTTACGGCGATGGCCGCTGGGAGGGGCCGCGTTTCGCCGCCGTCGTGCATTTGCTGTCGGTGTCGCTCAACCAGCGCGTGCGCGTGCGCGTGTTCTGCCCCGAGGACGACTTTCCGCTGCTGCCGTCCGTCATGGGCATCTGGGCTGCTGCCAACTGGTACGAACGCGAGGCCTTTGACTTGTACGGCATCGTGTTCGAGGGCCACAACGACCTGCGCCGCATCCTCACCGACTACGGTTTCATCGGCCATCCCTTCCGCAAGGATTTCCCCTTGTCGGGCCACGTCGAGATGCGCTACGACGCCGAGCGCCAGCGCGTGATCTACGAGCCGGTCTCGATCGAGCCGCGCGAAATCACCCCTCGCATCATTCGCGAAGACAACTACGGGGGCCTGCACTGAGGGCTCGTCCCTCTTGGTGAACCACCATGGCAGAGATCAAGAACTACACCCTGAACTTCGGTCCCCAGCACCCGGCCGCGCACGGCGTGCTGCGCCTCGTGCTGGAACTGGACGGCGAAGTCGTCCAGCGCGCCGATCCGCACATCGGCCTGCTACACCGTGCCACCGAGAAGCTGGCCGAGCACAAGACCTTCATCCAGTCGCTGCCCTACATGGACCGTCTGGACTACGTGTCCATGATGTGCAACGAGCACGCCTATTGCCTGGCCATCGAGAAGCTGTTGGGCATTGAGGTGCCGATCCGCGCCCAGTACATCCGCGTGATGTTCAGCGAGATCACTCGCCTGCTCAACCACCTCATGTGGCTGGGTTCGCACGGCAACGACTGCGGCAGTTCCACCATCCTGATCTACGCCTTCCGTGAGCGCGAAGACCTGTTTGACATGTACGAGGCCGTCTCTGGCGCTCGCATGCACGCGGCCTACTTCCGCCCGGGCGGTGTCTACCGCGACCTGCCCGACACCATGCCGCAGTTCAAGGCGAGCAAGGTGCGCAACCAGCGGGGCGTGGACGAGCTCAACAAGAACCGCCAGGGCTCGCTGCTCGATTTCATCGACGACTTCACCCAGCGCTTCCCCACCTACCTGGCCGAGTACCACACGCTGCTCACCGACAACCGCATCTGGAAGCAGCGCACCGTGGGCATCGGCGTGGTGCCGGCTGAGCGCGCACTGAACCTGGGCATGACCGGCCCCATGCTGCGTGGCTCTGGCATCGCCTGGGACCTGCGCAAGAAGCAGCCGTACGACGTGTACGACCGCATGGAGTTCGACATCCCGGTGGGCAAGACTGGCGACACCTACGACCGTTATCTCGTCCGCATGGAAGAGATGAACCAGTCCAACCGCATCATCAAGCAGTGCGTGGACTGGCTGCGCGCCAACCCGGGTCCGGTCATCACCGACAACCACAAGGTGGCGCCGCCGGCCCGTGAGGCCATGAAGTCCAACATGGAAGAGCTGATCCACCACTTCAAGCTCTTCACTGAAGGTTTCCACGTGCCCGAAGGCGAGGCCTACGCCGCTGTCGAGCACCCCAAGGGCGAGTTCGGCATCTACCTGGTGAGCGACGGCGCCAACAAGCCTTACCGCCTGAAGATTCGCGCGCCGGGTTTCGCCCACCTGGCCACCCTGGACGAGATGGCACGTGGCCACATGCTGGCCGACGCCGTGGCCATCATCGGCACCATGGACATTGTTTTCGGGGAGATTGACCGATGAACGCCCCCACGCAGTTTTCTGCCGCCACCATTGCCCGTTTCGATCGCGAGTGCGCCAAGTACCCGGCCGAGCAACGCATTTCGGCCGTGATGGCCTGCCTCTCGATCATCCAGCAAGAGCAGGGCTGGGTCAGCCCCGAGGCCGAGGCCGCCCTGGCCGCTTACATCGGCATCGAGCCGATCGCGGTGCATGAGGTCACCACCTTCTACAACATGTACAACCAGCGGCCGGTGGGCAAGTTCAAGCTCAACGTCTGCACCAACCTGCCGTGCCAGCTGCGCGATGGCCAAAAAGCCTTGCACCACCTGGAGCACAAGCTGGGCATTGCCATGGGCGAGACCACGCCCGATGGCATGTTCACCCTGCAGCAAAGCGAGTGCCTGGGTGCCTGTGCCGATTCGCCGGTGATGCTGGTGAACGATCGCCACATGTGCAGCTTCATGAGCAACGACAAGCTCGACCAGCTGATCGACGGCCTGCGCGCCGCTGAGGGGCAAGCATGAACGCCGACCAGATTCTTCGCCAGTTCGCCGCCACCGGCGTGCAGACCTGCTTCCATGGCCGCCACATCAATCCGCAGATATACGCGGATCTGAACGGCAGCAACTGGTCGCTCAAAGACTACGAGGCGCGCGGTGGCTACCAGGCCCTGCGCAAGATCCTGGGCAAGGACGGGGGCGAGGGCCTCACCCAAGACCAGGTGATCGCCACCGTGAAGGAATCGGCCCTGCGTGGTCGCGGCGGCGCGGGTTTCCCCACCGGCCTGAAGTGGAGCTTCATGCCCCGCCAGTTCCCGGGCCAGAAGTACCTGGTGTGCAACTCCGACGAGGGCGAGCCGGGCACCTGCAAGGACCGCGACATCCTCATGCACAACCCGCACATCGTCATCGAAGGGATGGCGATCGCGGCGTATGCCATGGGCATTTCCGTGGGCTACAACTACATCCACGGCGAAATCTTTGAGGTGTACGAGCGCTTCGAGGCAGCCCTGGAAGAGGCCCGTGCGGCCGGCCTGCTGGGTGACAAGATTCTGGGCAGCGACTTCAGCTTCCAGCTTCACGCCCACCATGGCTTCGGCGCCTACATCTGCGGCGAAGAAACCGCGCTGCTCGAATCGCTGGAAGGCAAGAAGGGCCAGCCGCGCTTCAAGCCGCCATTTCCCGCCAGCTTCGGTCTGTACGGCAAGCCCACCACCATCAACAACACCGAGACCTTCGCGGCGGTGCCCTGGATCATCCGCAATGGCGGCCAGGCCTACCTTGAGTGCGGCAAGCCCAACAACGGCGGCACCAAGATTTTCTCGGTCAGCGGTGACGTGGAAATGCCCGGCAACTTTGAGGTGCCTCTGGGCACGCCGTTCAGCAAACTGCTCGAACTCGCCGGTGGCGTGCGCAAGGGTCGCCAGCTCAAGGCCGTGATCCCGGGCGGTTCGTCTGCCCCGGTGCTGCCCGCGCACATCATGATGGAGTGCACGATGGACTACGACTCCATCTCCAAGGCCGGCTCCATGCTGGGCTCGGGTGCCGTCATCGTGATGGACGACTCGCGCTGCATGGTCGAGTCGCTCAAGCGCCTGTCGTACTTCTACATGCACGAATCGTGCGGCCAGTGCACCCCCTGCCGCGAAGGCACGGGCTGGCTGTGGCGCATGGTGGACCGCATTGACCGTGGGCAGGGCCGCCCGGACGACATGGCCCTGCTCGACAACGTGGCCGAAAACATCATGGGCCGCACCATTTGCGCCCTGGGCGATGCAGCGGCCATGCCGGTGCGCGCCATGATCAAGCACTTCCGTCATGAGTTCGAGGCCAAGATCGCGGCGGCCAGCGCTGCCCAGGCCTCGTGACCGGCAGGACATCGGATATCACCATGATCGAAATTGAACTCGACGGCCGCAAGGTCGAAGTGCCCCCAGGCAGCATGGTCATGCATGCGGCCGAAAAGGCGGGCTCTTATATCCCGCACTTCTGCTACCACAAGAAGCTCTCCATCGCCGCCAACTGCCGCATGTGCCTGGTGGACGTGGAGAAGGCGCCCAAGCCCATGCCGGCGTGCGCCACGCCCGTGACGCAGGGCATGATCGTGCGCACCCAGAGCGACAAGGCCGTCAAGGCCCAGAAGTCGGTCATGGAGTTCCTGCTGATCAACCACCCGCTGGATTGCCCCATCTGCGACCAGGGCGGCGAGTGCCAGTTGCAAGACCTGGCCGTGGGTTACGGCAGTGGCGCCTCGCGCTACGAGGAAGAAAAGCGCGTGGTCTTCCACAAGGATGTTGGCCCGCTGATCTCCATGGAGGAGATGAGCCGCTGCATCCACTGCACCCGCTGCGTGCGCTTTGGCCAAGAGATCGCCGGCGTCATGGAGCTGGGCATGTCGCATCGCGGCGAGCACGCCGAGATCGAGACCTTCGTGGGCCACTCGGTGGACTCCGAGCTGTCGGGCAACATGATCGACATCTGCCCTGTCGGTGCCCTCACCAGCAAGCCCTTCCGCTACAGCGCCCGCACCTGGGAGCTGTCGCGCCGCAAGAGCGTGAGCCCGCACGACAGCACCGGTGCCAACCTGATCGTTCAGGTGAAAAATCACCAGGTGATGCGTGTCGTGCCTTATGAGAACGACGCCGTCAACGAGTGCTGGATCGCCGACCGTGACCGCTTCTCCTACGAAGCCCTCAACGGCGAAGACCGCCTGACCGCCCCCATGCTCAAGCAAGGCGGCGAGTGGAAAACGGTGGATTGGCAGACCGCGCTGGAATACGTGGCCAACGGCCTGAAGCAAATTCAGGCAGAGCAGGGCGCCAACGCCATTGGCGTGATCGCCAGCCCGCACAGCACCGTGGAAGAGCTGGCCCTGGCCGGTGCCCTGGTGCGAGGCCTGGGCAGCGAGAACATCGACACCCGCCTGCGCGCCGCTGACTTCACGAATGCCGCGCCCGCCGGCCAGGCCCGCTGGCTGGGTCGCCCCATCGCCGAGCTGTCGAACCTGCAGCGCGTGCTGGTGGTGGGTTCCAACCTGCGCAAAGACCACCCGCTGTTCGCTCAGCGCATCCGCCAGGCCGTTCGCCAGGGCGCCCAGGTCAATGCCATCGTCGACACCGCACCCGAGTGGGCCATGGCGGTGAAGAACACCCTGGTGAGCGATAGCCGCGGCTGGGCCCAAGCCCTGGCGGGTGTTGCCGCTGCGGTGGCCGCCGAGAAGGGCGTCAGCGCCCCCGTCGCCGCCGACGCCAACGACACCCACCGCGCCATCGCCGCCTCGTTGCTGGGCGGCGAGCAAAAGGCCGTGCTGCTGGGCAATGCCGCTGCGCACCACGAGAAGGCCTCCAGCCTGCTGGCGCTGGCCCAGTTCATCGCCGAGCAGACGGGCGCCAGCGTCGGTTACCTCACCGAGGCCGCCAACACAGTGGGTGCGCAACTGGTGCGCGCCGTGCCGGGGCAGGGCGGCCTGAACGCTACCCAGATGCTGGGTGGCGCCCTGAAGGCGGCCATCCTGCTGAACACCGAGCCCTCGCGCGACAGCGCCGCTGGCGAAGCCGGCCTGCGCAACGCCGGCATGGTGGTGACGCTCAGCCCCTTCAAGACCAACCTGGACATCAGCGACGTGCTGCTGCCCATCGCGCCCTTCAGCGAGACCTCGGGTTCTTTCGTGAACGCCGAAGGCCGCCTGCAGAGCTTCCACGCCGTGGTGCGCCCGCTGGGCGACACCCGCCCGGGGTGGAAAGTGCTGCGCGTGCTGGGCAACCTGCTGGGCCTCTCGGGCTTTGACGCCGAGACCTCGCAAGCCGTGTTGGCCTCGGCTCTGCCGGGCGTGGCCCAAGGGGCGGTGGTCGATGCCGCTCGCCTGAACAACCGCACCAACGCGGCGGTGGACCTGTCGCCTGCCCAGGCCGCCCCCTGCGTGGCGTCCATCTACCAGCTTGACGGTCTGGTGCGCCGCGCGCCTGCGCTGCAACTCACCGCCGATGCCCGTGCCGCCCAAGGAGCCGCCGCATGATCGACGCGATGTACAACGGCGGCCTCGGCCTGATTGCCGCCTCCTGGTGGACCACGGCCGCCTGGCCCGTGATCTGGAACCTGCTCAAGATCGTGGCCGTGCTGGCACCGCTGATGGGTGCCGTCGCCTACCTCACGCTGTGGGAGCGCAAGCTGCTGGGCTTCATGCAGGTGCGCCATGGCCCCAACCGCGTGGGCCCCTTCGGCCTGCTGCAACCGATCGCTGACGCGCTGAAGCTGCTGACCAAGGAACTGATCCGCCCCAGCGCCGCCAGCAATGGCCTGTTCCGGCTGGGCCCGATCATGGCCATCATGCCGGCCTTGGCTGCCTGGGTGGCCATTCCCTTCGGCCCCGAAACCGTGCTGGCCAACGTGAACGCCGGCCTGCTGGTGATCCTGGCGATCACCTCGATCGAGGTGTACGGCGTGATCATCGCCGGCTGGGCTTCCAACTCGAAGTACGCCTTCCTGGGCGCGCTGCGCGCCTCGGCCCAGATGGTGAGCTACGAAATCGCCATTGGTTTCTGCTTCCTGGTGGTGGTGATGACCGCCGGCAGCCTGGACCTGGCCCAGATCGTGGCCTCGCAGGACAAGGGCATTGCCGCCAGCGAAGGCCTGAACTTCCTGTCGTGGAACTGGCTGCCGCTGCTGCCCATCTTCGTGGTGTACCTGATCTCTGGCGTGGCCGAGACCAACCGTCACCCCTTTGACGTGGTCGAGGGCGAGGCCGAAATCGTGGCCGGCCACATGGTCGAGTACTCGGGCATGGGCTTCGCCATCTTCTTCCTGGCCGAATACGCCAGCATGTGGCTGGTGTCCATCCTGGCGGTGCTGATGTTCCTGGGCGGCTGGTTGCCTCCCATCGACAGCGCGCTGTTCAACGCCATTCCGGGCTGGATCTGGCTGGGCCTCAAGACCTTCGTGGTCGTGTCCATGTTCATCTGGATTCGCGCCACTTTCCCCCGCTTCCGCTACGACCAGATCATGCGTCTGGGCTGGAAGATCTTCATCCCCGTGACGCTGATCTGGCTGCTCCTCGTGGGCGCCCTCATGCAGACGCCCTGGAACATCTGGAAGTAAGCCAGGGAGACGACCATGACGACCACCACCGCATCCCCTGCCGTTGTTGCGCCGTTTTCGCTGCGCGACTTTTTCAAGAGCTTCCTGCTGGTGGAGCTCTTCAAAGGCATGGCCCTGACCGGCCGTTACGCCTTCCGCCGCAAGGTGACCGTGCAGTTCCCCGAGGAGAAGACGCCGCTGTCGCCTCGCTTCCGTGGCCTGCACGCCCTGCGCCGCTACGAGAACGGCGAAGAGCGCTGCATCGCCTGCAAGCTGTGCGAGGCGGTCTGCCCGGCGATGGCGATCACCATCGAGAGCGACGTGCGCGCCGACGGTTCCCGCCGCACCACGCGCTACGACATCGACCTGACCAAGTGCATCTTCTGCGGCTTCTGCGAAGAAAGCTGCCCGGTGGACTCCATCGTCGAGACGCACATCTTCGAGTACCACGGCGAGAAGCGCGGCGATCTCTACTTCACCAAAGAGATGCTGCTGGCGGTGGGTGACCAGTACGAACCCCAGATCGCCGCGGCCAAGGCCGCCGACGCGAAGTACCGCTGACCCCGGCCCGTCCGGATTCGAACCTTCGACACCCCATGGCCTACACCACCGGTTTCTTCTACCTGTTTGCCGCGGTGCTGCTGTTCGCAGCCTTCCGCGTCATCACCTCGCGCAACACGGTGCACGCGGTGCTTTACCTCATGCTGGCTTTCTCGCAGGCATCGGCCTTGTGGCTGCTGCTCAAGGCCGAGTTTCTGGGCATCACGCTGGTGCTGGTCTACCTGGGAGCGGTCATGGTGCTGTTCCTGTTCGTCGTGATGATGCTCGACATCAACGTGGACGAGCTGCGCCAGGGCTTCTGGAAGCACTTCCCCGTGGCGGCCATCATTGGCGGCTTCGTGGCCGCCGAACTCATCGCCGTGGTGTGGACGGGCTTCCCCACGGTGAGCGCAAGCGCACCGGCGGTGCAGGGCTCCAACACCCACGCGTTGGGCAAGCTGCTGTACACCGAATACCTCTACCCGATCGAGATCGCCGCCGTCATCCTGCTGGTGGCCATGATCGCGGCCATCGCGCTGACCCTGCGCCACCGCAAGGACAGCAAAGCCATCAACCCCGGCGATCAGGTGCATGTCAAGGCACGTGACCGCCTCGTGGTGGTGCCCATGGCGGCCACCCAGAAACCGGCGGCGCCTGCCGCCACCGAGGAGGGCAAGGCATGAGCCTCACGCTGGGTCATTTCCTCTCGGTCGGTGCGATTCTGTTCGCGCTCTCCGTGATCGGCATCTTCCTGAACCGCAAGAACCTGATCGTTCTGCTGATGGCCATCGAGCTGATGCTCTTGGCCGTGAA
Organism: Hydrogenophaga sp.; assembly: GCF_041913525.1. Lineage (GTDB taxonomy): Bacteria > Pseudomonadota > Gammaproteobacteria > Burkholderiales > Burkholderiaceae_C > Hydrogenophaga. The sequence goes on from NZ_JAYSFD010000001.1 coordinate 330,470, forward strand.
CATGAACTTCGTGGCCTTCTCGCACTACCTGGGCGACATGCACGGTCAGGTCTTCGTGTTCTTCATCCTCACCGTGGCGGCGGCCGAGTCGGCCATCGGCCTGGCCATTCTGGTGCTGCTGTTCCGCAACCGGTCGTCCATCAGCGTTGAGGAACTGAACGCTCTGAAGGGTTGAGGCCCGGGCAAGCACAGGTAAGAACATGAGCAACACCCTTTCTGCAAGCACCCTGCTGGCCGTTCCGCTGGCGCCCCTAGTGGGCTCGGCAATCGCCGGCGTCCTGGGCACCACCTTCGGCGGCAACGTCATCGGCCGCCGCGCCTCCCACACCGCCACCATCCTGGGCGTGCTGATCGCCTTCGTGCTGTCGGCCATGACCCTGGCTGACGTCATGGGCGGAGCCCGCTTCAACCAGACCATCTACGAGTGGATGGTGGTGGGTGGCCTGAAGATGGAGATCGGCTTCATGGTGGACGGCCTCACGGCCATGATGATGTGCGTGGTGACCTTTGTGTCGCTGATGGTGCACATCTACACCATCGGCTACATGGAAGAAGACGCTGGCTACAACCGCTTCTTCGCCTACATCTCGCTGTTCACCTTCTCGATGCTCATGCTGGTCATGAGCAACAACCTGCTGCAGCTGTTCTTCGGCTGGGAAGCGGTGGGCCTGGTGTCGTACCTGCTGATCGGCTTCTGGTTCAACAAGCCCACGGCCATCTTCGCCAACATGAAGGCCTTCCTGGTGAACCGCGTGGGCGACTTCGGCTTCATCCTGGGCATTGGCCTGATCGTGGCCTACGCCGGTACGCTGAACTATACCGAGGTGTTCGCCAAGGCAGGTGAGTTGGGCGCGTTGAGCTTCCCCGGTACGAGCTGGATGCTGATCACCGTGATCTGCATTTGCCTGTTCATCGGTGCCATGGGCAAGAGCGCCCAGTTCCCACTGCACGTGTGGCTGCCCGACTCGATGGAAGGCCCCACGCCCATCTCCGCGCTGATCCACGCCGCCACCATGGTGACGGCCGGCATCTTCATGGTGGCCCGCATGTCGCCGCTGTTCGAGCTGTCGGACACCGCGCTGAACTTCATCCTTGTGATCGGCGCCATCACCGCGCTGTTCATGGGCTTCCTGGGCATCATCCAGAACGACATCAAGCGCGTCGTGGCCTATTCCACGCTGTCGCAGTTGGGCTACATGACCGTGGCCCTGGGTGCTTCCGCCTATTCGGTGGCCGTGTTCCACCTGATGACCCACGCCTTCTTCAAGGCCCTGCTGTTCCTGGCCGCCGGCTCGGTCATCATTGGCATGCACCACAACCAGGACATCCGCTGGATGGGCGCCGTGCGCAAGTACATGCCCATCACCTGGATCACTTCCTTGCTGGGCACCCTGGCCCTGATCGGCACGCCGCTGTTCTCGGGCTTCTATTCCAAGGACTCGATCATCGAGGCCGTGCATTTCTCGAACCTGCCTGGCGCTGGCTTCGCTCACTTCGCGGTGCTGGCCGGTGTGTTCGTGACCTCGTTCTACTCGTTCCGCCTGTACTTCCTGGTCTTTCATGGCAAGGAGCGCTACGACCAGAACCCGGACGCGCACCACGATGACCACCACGACGACCACGGCCACCATGGCCATGACCACAAGCCGCACGAGTCGCCCTGGGTGGTGACCCTGCCGCTGGTGCTGCTGGCCATTCCCTCGGTGGTGATCGGCTACTTCACCATCCAGCCCATGCTGTTCGGTGACTTCCTGAAGGACGCCATCACGGTGAACAGCGCGGCCCACCCGGCCATGGCCAAGTTCGCCGAGATGTTCCATGGCCCGCTGGCCATGGCCAGCCATGCCCTGAGCACCGCCCCGCTGTACCTGGCGGCGGCTGGCGCCATCGCGGCCTGGTACATGTACCTGGTGAACCCGGCGGTGCCTGCGGCCATTGCCCGCGCGCTCAAGCCGGTGGTGACCATCCTCGAAAACAAGTACTACCTCGACTGGATCAACGAGAACATCATCGCCCGCGGTGCGCGCGCACTGGGTGTGGTGCTCTGGAAGGGGGGCGACCGCGGCATCATCGAAGGCGGTGTCGTGAACGCCAGCTGGAAGCTGGTGGGCGTGGTGTCGTCGGTGGTGCGCCGTGTGCAGACCGGCTACCTGTACCACTACGCCTTCGTGATGCTGGTGGGCGTGCTGCTCTTCATGACGTACTTCGTCTGGCTGGCCAAATAAAACAAGAGGAAGAAGAACATCATGGGTTTGCTGAGCCTTGCCATCTGGACGCCCATCTTTTTCGGCGCCGTGTTGCTGGCCTTTGGCCGTGACGAGCACGCCGGCATGGTGCGTTGGATCGCCCTGATCGGCGCGCTGGCCGCGCTGGCGGTCACGGTGCCGCTGTACACCGGCTTCGAGGTCGGTTCCGCCGCGATGCAGTTCGTGGAAAAGAGTGTCTGGATCGAGCGATTCAACGTGCACTACCACCTGGGCGTGGACGGCATTTCGCTGTGGCTGATTCTGCTCACCGCCTTCATCACCGTGATCGTGGTGGTGGCCGGCTGGGAGGTGATCACCACCCGCGTGAACCAGTACATGGGCGCCTTCCTGATCCTCTCGGGCTTGATGATCGGCGTGTTCAGCGCGCAGGACGCGATGCTGTTCTACGTGTTCTTCGAGGCCACGCTGATCCCGATGTACCTGATCATCGGCATCTGGGGCGGCCCCAACAAGATCTACGCGGCGTTCAAGTTCTTCCTGTACACGCTGCTGGGTTCGCTGCTGATGCTGGTGGCGCTGATCTACCTGTACACCCAATCGGGTGGCAGCTTCGCCCTGGCCGACTGGTACAAGCTGCCCCTGGGATCGCATGCGCAGACTCTTCTGTTCTTCGCCTTCTTCGCGGCTTTCGCCGTGAAGGTGCCGATGTGGCCGGTGCACACCTGGCTGCCTGATGTGCACGTGGAAGCGCCCACCGGCGGCTCCGCCGTGCTGGCCGCCATCATGCTGAAGCTCGGCGCTTACGGTTTCCTGCGCTTCTCGCTGCCCATCCTGCCCGACGCTTCTCACCAATGGGCTGGCCTGATGATCGGCCTGTCGCTGGTGGCGGTGATCTACGTGGGCCTGGTGGCCATGGTCCAGCAGGACATGAAGAAGCTGGTGGCCTATTCGTCGGTGGCCCACATGGGCTTCGTGACCCTGGGCTTCTTTGTGTTCAGCGACCTGGGCGTGTCCGGCGCCATCGTGCAGATGATTTCGCACGGCTTCGTCTCGGCCGCCATGTTCCTGGCCATCGGCGTGCTGTACGACCGCGTTCACTCGCGCGAGATTGCGTCTTACGGTGGCGTGGTCAACACCATGCCGCGCTTCGCCGCCTTCGCCCTGCTGTTCACCATGGCCAACTGCGGCTTGCCGGGCACCGCCGGTTTCGTGGGCGAGTGGATGGTGATCCTGGCCGCCGTGAAGGCCAACTTCTGGGTCGGCCTGCTGGCGGCTTCGGCGCTGATTTTCGGTGCTGCCTATTCGCTGTGGATGTTCAAGCGCGTCTACCTCGGCGCGCCGGCCAACGACGACGTGAAGGGCCTCACCGACATCAATGCCCGCGAATTTCTGGTGATGGCCCTGCTGGCGATTGCCGTGCTCTACATGGGCGTGTACCCCAAGCCCTTTACCGACGTGATGGACCCCTCCGTGGCCGAGTTGCTGCGCCACGTGGCGGTGTCCAAGCTCCCGAACTGACCTGAGCCCGTCCAACGACACGAGAGAACGCACACATGATTGACAAGCTCAGCTGGGTCGCGGCGTACCCGGAAATTCTGTTGCTGGTGATGACCTGCGTGATTGCGCTGGTGGACCTGGCCGTGAAGTCGCCACTGCGTGGCGCCACCTACCTGCTCAGCGTGCTGACCCTGGCGGTGTCGGCCGTGCTGCTGGGACAGGCCGCTGCCTCGGGCCAGACCATTGAAGGCTTCGGCGGCATGATCGTCAGCGACCCGATGGGCAACTGGCTCAAGTGCTTTGCCACGATCGCCCTGCTGGTGACCTTGGTCTACGGCCGCAGCTACGCCGGCCCGCGCGACATGATGCGCGGCGGCGAGTGGTACACCCTGAGCCTGCTGGCGCTGCTGGGCATGTACGTGATGATCTCGGGCCACCACTTCCTGGTGATCTACCTGGGCCTGGAAGCGCTCACGCTCTCCAGCTACGCCCTGGTGGCCTTGCGCCGCGATGACCTGGCGGCCACCGAAGCTGCCATGAAGTACTTCGTGCTGGGCGCCCTGGCCAGCGGCTTCCTGCTGTATGGCCTGTCGCTGGTGTACGGTGCCACCGGTTCGCTCGATGTGGCCGAGGTGTTCAAGGCCATCGCCGGCGGCGAGGCCACCCTCAAGGGCTCGGCCCAGGTGCTGGTGCTGGGTCTGGTGTTCGTGGTGGCCGGCCTGGCCTTCAAGCTGGGCGTGGTGCCTTTCCACATGTGGGTGCCTGACGTTTACCACGGTGCGCCCACGTCGATCACGCTGCTCATCGGTGGCGCGCCCAAGCTGGCAGCCTTCGCCATCGTGATGCGCTTGCTGGTCGAGGCCCTGGGCCCCCTGGCCGTGGACTGGCAGCAGATGCTGGGTGTGCTGGCCGTGCTGTCGCTGCTGGTGGGCAACCTGGCCGCCATCGCGCAGAGCAACCTCAAGCGCATGCTGGCGTTCTCCACCATTTCGCAGATGGGCTTCATGCTGCTGGGCCTGCTGGCTGGCGTGTCGCACACCGGTGACACCGCCAACATGGCCAATGCCTACAGCGCGTCCATGTTCTACGTGATCACCTATGTGCTCACCACCCTGGGCACCTTCGGCGTGATCTTGCTGCTCTCGCGCTCGGGTTTCGAGTCGGACGACATCGCTGACTTGGCCGGCCTGAACCAGCGCAGCCCCTTCTACGCGGGCATCATGGCCATCTGCATGTTCTCGCTGGCCGGTATCCCGCCGCTGGTGGGCTTCTACGCCAAACTGGCGGTGCTCGAGGCCCTGGTGGCCGCTGGCACGGCCTTCCACATCGGCCTGGCCGTGTTCGCGGTGGTGATGTCGCTGATCGGTGCCTTCTACTACCTGCGCCTGGTGAAGGTGATGTACTTCGACGCACCCACCCAGACCGCCCCGATCGAGGGCAGCTGGGATGCCCGTTCGGTGCTCACCGTGAACGGCGCCTTGATCCTGGTGCTGGGCATCGTGCCGGGTGGCCTGATGACCCTGTGCGCCCAGGCGATCGCTTCGCTGTTCGCCTGATCTGGCCCAGGCAGCGTGGCCGGGAACCCGGCTCGCTGCCCAGGCTCTGAGCACCACGATGAATTCTTCTTCTTACGTTTGGCTGGTGCTGCTGGCCGCCACGCTAGCGGCCAATCTGCCGTTTCTGAACAACCGGTGGCTGGGCGTCATTCCGCGCGCCTTGCCCAAGACGCTCTGGATGCGCCTGCTGGAGCTGGTGATTTGGTACTTCCTGGTGGGCGGCCTGGGCCTGGCCCTTGAGCAGCACCAGGGCCAGATCTACCCCCAGGGCTGGGAGTTCTACGCCACCACGGCGGCCCTGTTCGTGACGCTGGCCTTCCCCGGCTTCGTCTTCCGTTACCTGCTCAAGCGCCGGGGCTGATGGCGCCGGGCTGAGCCCGGTGCGATCGGGTCTGGCGGCAACCTGACCATGCACGCCGACCAACACCTGCGCGAAACCCCTCTGGCCCGCACCGAGCTGCTGCGCGGCCATTTTCTGCACGTGGTGCGCGACACCGTGCGCCTGCCCGATGGGCAAGAGGCCACCCGCGAGTTCGTGCTGCACCCGGGGGCGGTGATGGTGATTGGCCTGCTCGACGATGGCCGGGTGGTGCTGGAGCGCCAGTACCGCCACCCCATGCAGCAGGTGATGATCGAATTCCCCGCGGGCAAGCTGGATGCGGGAGAGGGCAGCCTGGCCTGTGCCCAGCGCGAGATGCGCGAAGAAACCGGCTACAGCGCCCGCGAGTGGGCGTTTGCCGGGCGACTGGCGCCCACCATTGCCTATTCGGATGAGGTGATCGACATCTGGTTCGCGCGCGGCCTCAGCCTGGGCGAGCGAGCACTCGACGATGGCGAGGCGCTGGACGTGTTCGCGGCCACCCCCGACGAGCTGCAGGCCTGGTGCCGCAGCGGGGCCATCATCGACTGCAAGACGCTGGTGGGGGCGCTGTGGCTGCAGAACGTGCTCAGCGGCGCGTGGACATTGGCCTGGGGCGATAATCCGGCGCCATGAAGGTGCTCGATCTGCAATGCGCCAACCAGCACGGTTTTGAAGGCTGGTTCGCGTCCGAAGACGATTTTCACGCCCAGTTGGGGCGCGGTTTGGTGACGTGTCCGCTGTGTGGCGATGCCCACATTGAAAAGAAGCTGTCCGCCCCGCGCCTGAACCTGAAAGTGCCTCGTGGCGAACCGGCCGCCGCGCCAGCAGCCGAGGCGGCCGCGCCGGTCGCTGTGCGCCCGGAGCTGCAGGCCCTGCAGGCCCGCATGGTCGATGCGCTGCGCCAGCTCGTGTCGCAGTCGGAAGACGTGGGCGAGCGTTTCGCCACCGAGGCGCGGGCCATGCACGAGGGTGAGATCGAGCGCCGCAACATTCGCGGCCGCACCACGCCGCAAGAGGCCCTGGCGCTGCTGGAAGATGGTATCGACGTGCTACCGCTGCCCGACCTTCCCATCATCAAAGAAACCCTGCAGTAAAAAGCCCGGCCAAGCCGGGCTTTTTGTTGTTCAGGGGCGCCGTCGTTCAGGGGTAGAGGCCACGCAGGTCGCGGGCGCGCAGGATGCGCTGGCAGGCCACGATGAAGGTGGCGGTGCGCAGGGTGACGCGCTTTTCTTCGGCCACTTGCCACACGCCGGCGAAGGCTTCTTTCATGATCTTCACCAGGCGGGCGTTGATCTCGTCTTCGGTCCAGAAAAAGCTGGAGAAGTCTTGCACCCACTCGAAGTAGCTCACCGTCACGCCGCCGGCGTTGGCGATCACGTCGGGCAGCACCAGCACGCCGCGTTCGTTGAGGATGTCGTCGGCCTGGGGTGTGGTGGGGCCGTTGGCGCCCTCGATCACCATGCGGGCCTGAATGCGCCCGGCGTTGGCGGCGGTGATCTGGCCTTCCAGGGCGGCCGGGATGAGGATGTCGCAGGGCGTGTCCCAGAAGGCGTCGCGGTCAAGGGGTTCGGCGCCGGGGAAGCCGGCCACGGTGCCGTTGGCGGCCACGTGGGCCTGCAGGGCGGGCACGTCGATGCCGGCTTCGCGGTACAGGGCGCCGCCGTGGTCTTGCACCGCCACCACACGGGCGCCGGCCTCGGCGAACAGGCGGGCCGCGACACCGCCCACGTTGCCGAAACCTTGCACCGCCACGCGGGCGCCGGCCACTTCCAGGCCAATGCGGCGCGCGGCTTCCACGCCCACGGTGAACACGCCGCGCCCGGTGGCGTCGCGCCGGCCGAGTGAGCCGCCCAGGTCAATGGGCTTGCCGGTCACCACGCCAGTGGCGGTGGCGCCTTCGTTCATGGAGTAGGTGTCCATCATCCAGGCCATCACCTGCTCGTTGGTGTTCACGTCTGGCGCCGGGATGTCTTTGGTGGGGCCGATGATGATGCCGATCTCGCTGGTGTAGCGGCGGGTGACGCGCTCCAGCTCACCGCGGCTGAGCTGGCGCGGGTCCACGCGGATGCCGCCCTTGGCGCCGCCGTAGGGCACGTTCACCGCGGCGTTCTTGATGGACATCCAGGCCGCCAGTGCCATCACCTCGGAAAGGGTCACGTCCTGGTGGAAGCGCACGCCGCCCTTGCCGGGGCCGCGCGAGGTGTTGTGCTGCACGCGGTAGCCCTCGAAGTGGGCCACGGTGCCGTCGTCCAGGTGGATGGGCACGTCCACGATGAGCGAGCGCTTGGGGCGCTTGAGGGTGTCCACCCAGCGGGCCAGTGAGCCCAGGTAGGGGGTGACGCGGTCCACTTGCTGCAGGTAGGTGCCCCAGGGACCGAGGTGGTTGGGGTCAAGATAAGAGGGCAGGGCTTGCGTGAAGGCCGCGGGCGCGTGTGAAGCGGAAGACATGGTGGGTCGAATCGCCTAGAGGATGCGGGTCGGGTTGACACCGTGGCCGCACTGTAGGCGCGCGCCCGAAGCCTGTCCAAGGCCGCGATTCGATGGCGATATGCACGCCGCGCATGGCCCTTGGGTGTGGCCTCAGGTCTGAAACTGCAGCGCGGCCAGGCGCGCATAGACGCCGCCCAGCGCCACCAGTTCGGCGTGCGTGCCTTGCTCGACCACGCGGCCGTGGTCCAGCACCACGATGCGGTCAGCCCGCTGCACCGTGGCCAGGCGGTGCGCCACCACCAAGGTGCTGCGGTCGCGCATGGCGCTCTCCAGCGCGGCCTGCACCATGCGCTCGCTCTGCGCGTCCAGGGCGCTGGTGGCCTCGTCGAGCAACAGCAGCGGCGCGTTTTTCAGGATGGCCCGCGCAATCGCGATGCGCTGTCGCTGCCCGCCGGAGAGGCGCACACCGCGCTCGCCCATGAAGGTGTCGTAGCCTTGTGGCAGGCGCTCGATGAACTCCTCGGCGTAGGCCGCCTGTGCGGCGGCGCGCACCTCGGCGTCGCTGGCCTCGGGGCGGCCGTAGCGGATGTTGTCCAGCGCCGAGCCGGAGAAGATCACGGGTTCCTGCGGCACGATGCCGATGCGCTGGCGCAGGTGCTGCAGGTCCATGCCGTCGATGGGCGCACCGTCCAGCAGGATGCGCCCGCCCTGCGGGTCGTATTGGCGCAGCAGCAAGGCCAGCGCGGTGGTTTTGCCCGCGCCGCTGGGCCCCACCAGGGCCACGGTCTCGCCGGGGTTCACGCGCAGGCTCACGCCGCGCAGCGTGGGGTCGTCAGGGCGCGAGGGGTAGCGGAAGTCCACCGACTCGAACAGCACCGCGCTGCCGCCCTCGGGCCAGGGCGGGTTGACCGGCTGGGCGGGCGAGCGAATGGGCGACTCGGTGGCCAGCAGTTCCATCAGGCGCTCGCTGGCGCCCGCGGCGCGCAGCAGGTCGCCGTACACCTCGCCCAGCACCGCCACCGCGCCGGCCAGGATGATGGTGTAGACCACCGTCTGCCCCAGGTGGCCGGGCGTGATGCTGCCCGCCAGCACCGCCTGGGTGCCCTGGTACAGGCCCCACAGCAGCAGGGCGGCCGTGCTGATGATGACGAAGGCCACCAAGGCGGCGCGGGCTCGGGTGCGGCGCACGGCGGTGCCAAAGGCGCGTTCGGTGGCGTCGGCGAAGCGGCTGGCTTCGCGCGCCTCGGCGGTGTGGCTCTGCACCACGGGAATGGCGTTGATCACCTCGGTGGCGATGGCGCTGGCGTCGGCCACGCGGTCTTGGCTGGCCCGCGAAAGGCGCCGCACGCGCCGCCCGAACCAGGTGGACGGCACCACCACCAGCAGCAAGATCAGCAGCACCTGCAGCATGACCTGCGGGTTGGTCCACACCAGCATGCCCAGGGCGCCGATGCCCATCACCGCGTTGCGCAGCCCCAGCGAGAGAGACGAGCCCACCACCGTCTGCACCAGCGTGGTGTCGGTGCTCAGGCGCGAGATCACCTCGCCGGTCTGGGTGTGCTCGAAGAAGGCCGGGCTCTGGCGCAGCACGTGCGCGTACACGGCGTTGCGAAGGTCGGCCGTGATGCGCTCACCCAGCCAGCTCACCAGGTAGAAGCGCGCGGCCGAGAACACGCCCAGCGCCACCGCCACGCCAAACAACTGCACGAAGTAGCCGCGCAGCCCCATGGCGGCCTGGCCCTTGTCGGCCGACACCAGGCCGCCATCGATCAGGTGGCGAAGGGCCACCGGGAACAGCAGCGTGGCCGCGGCGGCCAGGGTGAGGAAGAGCAGGGCCAGCGCGATGGCGAGCCAGTAGGGCCGCACAAAGGGTAGCAGGCCGCTGAGGGAGCGTGGCGATTGGGCGGCAGGGCGGGCGGAGCTGGTGCTTGAGGTGGCCATGGCCCCGAGTGTGCGGGATTTGTTGCGCCTGTTTGTTGCACCTGCAACCTGGCTGGCCGACATGCCATTCAATGGTGGTATGTTCACTTGCGTGCAATTGAATTGCACCAATGGAGGAGAAGCCATGAAGATTCGCCACGTGTTGCCGCTGCTGTTGCTGTGCCTGGGTGCCAGCGCCGCGCAAGCCCAGAGCTGCCAGGCGGCGGCTGCCGAGAAAAAGCTCTCGGGTGCCGCCAAGACCTCGTTCCTGAAGAAGTGCGAGAAAGACGCCTCGGCTACCTGCAACGCCAACGCCGCCGAGAAGAAGCTGGCCGGTGCCGCCAAGAACAGCTTCACCAAGAAGTGCGTGCGCGACGCCGTGGGCGAAGCGCCGGCCAAGGCACCTTGATCTCGCGCCGGCCGCTGCCGGCTCAGAGCGACAGGCGCCCGGCGTAGCCGGTCATCTCCAGGTAGCCCCGGCCCACGGGGCGGCCCTGGGCGTCCAGCAGATCGGACACGCCTTCCCAATAGGCCGTGCCGGTGCTGCTGCGGCTGTCGAGTTCCTGTGCGTCCACCAGGGCCTGCACACCAAAGGTGCCGGCCGGTGTGGCCACGCGCCAAGCCACCGGGTAGCGCGCCTGGGTGCGCGGGCTCGTCCAATGGCGCAAGGGCTCGAAGCGCACCTCATTCGCGTCGAACGCGGTGGCCTGCGCTTGTCCGGCTGCGCGGAAGGAGCCGCCTGCCCACACCGCGCTGCCATCGCGCCGGCGCAGCCGGAAGGCCGTGAGGGCGGCGCCGTTGTGCAGGTTCATGCCCAGCCAGTCCCAGCCCACCGCCTCGGGGTGCAGGATGGCCTCGCTCCACTCGTGGTCCAGCCAGGCCCGGCCACGCACCGTGTGCGCCGTGCCGTTCACCCGCAGCGTGGCCTGCACATCGAGCTGGGGCTCGCTCACGTAGAAACTGGCCTGGGCCGCCTCGGGCCCTTTGCGCGAGAAGCCCGATTGGCCCTGCAGCAGCAGCGGCCCGGTGGGTCGGGCCTGCAGGTCGATCAGCAGGTCGTCGTTGGCGATGCGCGCTTCGTAGTCACCACCGGTACCGCGCCGGATGAACCAGTCGCGCAGGGCAACGTGTGTGTCTTGCTCACTGGCGAACACCGGCGTCTCGGGGGAGGCGGGTGGCAGGCCGTTCCAGCGCAGCATGCGCTCGGCGTGCACCAGTTGGCCCGCCTGCACGTCGGTGATGGCCGCGTGCGCGAACAGCAGGTGCCGTGCCGCCAGGCGACTGCGCAGCCCTTGGGCCACGTCCACCCGGCTGCGGAAGAAGGTCACCTGAAAGCCGAACACGCGGCCCTCGGCGCTTTGGCCATGGCCGGTGAGGTACCACCACTCGGTGCGCGTCTCGGGGTGCGCGCCATGGTCGCGGGGGAACACCAGTGGGCGTGGGCGCAAGGCGTCACCGGGGCGGTGGCCGGGCTCGGCCAAGGCCAGGGTAGGCAGGGCGGTGCTCAGGCCGGTGATGAGAAAGTGGCGTCGGGGCAGTGCCATGGCGGGCTCACCAATCTTGTTTGACGGCCTGCACCGCGTCGCGGCTGGCGGCGGCCCGGCCCGAGAGCCAAGCCGTGGCCGTGCCGGCCAGCACCACCGCCGCGCACAACGCGGCCAGCCGCGTCCAGGGCAGCACCAGGTCCATGGTCCAGTGAAAGCTCTGCGGGTTGACCACGTGCACCAGCACCACGCTCACGGCCAGGCCCAGGGCCAGGCCGGCGAGCGCGCCCAGCGTGGTCCAGGCCAGGCCCTCCAGGGCCACCAGCCGCAGCACCTGTGCGCGCGTGAGGCCCAGGTGGGCGAGCAGGCCGAACTCGCGCTGGCGCGCCAGCACCTGGGCGCTGAAGCTGGCGGCCACGCCAAACAGGCCAATGCCGATGGCCACCGCCTGCAGCCACACCGTCACCGCGAAGCTGCGGTCAAAGATGCGCAGCGAGATGGCGCGAATCTCGCCCGCCGAGGCGATCTCCAGCAGGCCTTGCGCGCCTTGCTGATTGGCGAGGGACTGCAGGGCCCCGCGCACCGTGTCTTCGTCGGTGCCGGGGCGCAGGTGCAGGGCGAGGTCGCTCACGCGGGTGTCGCCGCTCAGGCGCACGAAGTCGGCGCGGTCCATGGCGATGCTGCCTTGCTGGCGGGCGTAGTCTCGCCACACACCGGCCACCACGAAGTTCGCCGCGTGGCCCCAGGCCTGGGCCAGGGTAGGCAAAGACTGGCCGGGCTTGGCGCCGTAGAGGTCCACCATGGCTTCGCTCACGTACACGGGCACGGCCCCATCGGGCACGGCCACCAGCGGGCCCACCAGGGGCAGGGCCAGGTTGCCGTTGTCGGCGCGCAAGGGGCGCACCAGCAGGGTCACGGGCGCCCGGGCGGCGTCCAGTTGCAAGGGCAGGGCACGCAGGGCGTCGGCCTGCGCCACGCCGGGCAGGGCGCGCACGGCGTCCACAAAAGCGGGTGGCAGGTGCTGGTTGTCTTGCGTGTTGCCGGTGCTGCGCACATAAAGCGGCGCAGGCAGCACGGCGTCGAGCCATTGGGTCACCGACTCGCGAAAGCTCGCCACCATCACCGTGAGCGCCACCGACAGCGCCAGGCTGGCCACCACGCCGCTGGTGGCCACGGCGGCGGTGTGGCGTTGCCGGCGCGATCGCTCCACCGCCAGCAGGGGCAGCACGCGCTGCTGCACGCGCGGCGCCAGGCGGTCCAGCACCCAGCCCATGGCCACCGGCAGGGCCACGATGCCGCCCACCAGCAGCAGCGCCACCGAGGCGTACGCCGCCAGCGGAATGTCGGCCACTGGCGGGGCCAGGGCCAGCAGCAGGGCCAGCGCCATCAGCACCGGGGCCAGGGCCTGTCGGCGCGCGCTGGGCGCTTGGCTGGTGCCCAACCCTTTGAGGGCTTGTGCGGGCGCCAGGCCCGCGGCTGCGCGTGCCGGCCACCAACCGCCGGCCAGGGCCGCCGCCACGCCCAGCGCGCCATACAGCACAGCCGCGCTGGTGCTCCAGCGCAGGGGCGGCGCCACGCCCACAAAGTAACCCCCACCCAGGTCGCCGCCCAGCAACTTGAGCGCCAGCGCCGCCAGCCCGGTGCCCAGGGCCACCCCCAGGGCGCTGCCGATCAGGCCCAGCGCGGCCGATTCGGCCAGCACCAGGCGAAGCCGCTCACGCGCGGCCAGCCCCAGCACGCCCAGCAAGGCGAACTGCGGCTGGCGCCGCGCCACCGACAGCGACAACACCGAAAACACCAGAAAGGCCCCGGTGAACAGGGCCACCAGCGCCAGCACCGTGAGGTTCACCCGGTACGCCCGCGAGAGCTGGCTCACGCGCTCGCCCGCGGCCTCGGGCCGCTGCGCCAGCACCGTCTCGGGCAAGGCCAGGTCGGCCAGCACGCGCTCGGCTTGTGCCCCGGGCGCCAGGCGCACGTCGATGCGGCTGAGCTCGCCCAGGCGCTCGCTGAGGTCTTGCAGCGCGGCAATGTCCATCACCACCAGCGGGCCGCCCGGCGCGGCCACGTGCCCGGCCACCCGCACCGCTTGCCAGCGCAGGCCGCTTTGCAGGCGCAGCGGGCCAGCGCCCAGCGCCTGGGCAGCGGCCGGGTTGAGCCACACGGCGTCAGGGGCGAACAGGTCCAGCCGGTCGGCCGTGTCGGCGTTGCGCGGCATCAAGGCGGGGGCGAGCGCGCCCACGCTCAGGGCGTCCACGCCCACCAGCCGCACGCCGAGCTGCTGGCCTTGCGCGTTGGCGGCCTGGGCCTGCCACTCCAGCACCGGGCTGGCCACGCGCACCTGAGGGTGGGCGGCCACGCGGTCGAGCCAGCGCTCGTCCAGGGCGCCCCGGCGGGCGCGCAGCTCCAGGTCGGGCTGGCCGTTCACCGCGCTCACCGCGCTGCCGAACTCGGCCAGTGCCGACGCGTTGATGAGCTGCACCGCCAGGGCCAGCGCCACGCCCAGCATCACCGCCACCACGGCCGCGCCACTGCGCCAGGGGTGGTGGCGCAGCTCTTGCCAGGAATAGGTGCTCAACAGGGCCCACATGGGGGTCGAGCATATGCGCTGCCCGCACTGGCGCCTGGGGGGCGGCCTACAATCCCGGGCTTCACCGGGGGTGCCGCGCCGGTGCCAGGCGCGGCTGAGATGACACCCCGTTCACCTGATCTGGGTCGTGCCAGCGTAGGGAGCGTGACAGGCCATGGGGCCCGGCCACGCGCCGCCGCTGCCGACCCGCCCGCACCCGGCCACCCCACATGCAACGGCGACCTTTCGTGTTTTCTCTGGCGGCACTGGCCCTGGTCAGCGCCCATGCCCAGCCCGTGCCGCTTCGCGTGCTCGTGCACGACTCGTTCGAGCTGCCGCCGCCCCTGTTGGCGCAGTTCGAGAAGGACGCTGGCGCCAAGCTGCAGCTCATCAAGGGCGGCGATGCGGGCGAGATGCTGAACAAGCTCATCCTCACCCGCGCCAAGCCCATCGCCGACGTGGTGTTCGGCATCGACAACGCGCTGCTGCCGCGCGCCGAGAAAGCCGGTGTGCTCGATGCGTACGACGGCCCCGCCGCGCGCCGGCCCAGCGCCGCGCCGCTGGGCGGTGCGCTGGTGCCGGTGGACTATGGCTTTGTGGCGCTGAACATCGACAAGGCCTGGTTCGCGCAGCGCAAGCTGGCGCTGCCGCGTTCGCTGGACGAGCTGGCCCAACCGGCCTATCGCGACCTGCTGGTGGTGCAGAACCCCGCCACCTCAAGCCCCGGTCAGGCCTTTCTGCAAGCCACCATCGCCGGCCTGGGCGAAGAGGCCGCCTTCGCCTGGTGGGGCCGCCTGCGAGCCAACGGCGTGAAGGTGGTGAAAGGCTGGACCGAGGCCTACTACACCGAGTTCACCCGCAACGGCGGCACCCGGCCCATCGTGGTGAGCTACGCCAGCAGCCCGGCCGCCGAGGTGTTTTTCAGCAAAGATGCACCGGCCGATTCGCCCACCGCCAACCTGTTCCTGCCTGGTGGCGTGTACCGCCAGGTGGAGGGCGTGGCCCTGGTGAAGGGCGCGGCCCCGGCCGCGCGCGCGGCAGCGGGCCAGTTCATCGAGTTTTTGCGCAGCGCCCCGGTGCAGCAGGCCCTGCAGACCAGCATGTGGATGTTCCCCGCCGAGGCGGGCGCGCCCCGCGTGGAGGTGATGCGCCGCCACGCCAGCGAACCCCAGGCCTTCAGCAACCCGCCCGCCGAGCTGGCCAGTGAACGCTCGCGCGCCTGGCAAGAGCGCTGGACCCGCGTGGTACTGAAGTAAACGCCATGCGCTGGGCACTGCCGGCCCTGCCCCTGGGCTTTGTGCTGCTGGTGCTGGCCGCGCCGGTGGCCCGCCTGCTGGGCGAAGGCCTGGGCGGCGCCGAGGTGGCCTGGTGGGCGGTGTGGCAAGACGATTTCTTGCGCCAGCGCATCGCCTGGACCTTCGCCCAGGCCGCCATCACCTGCGCGCTCTCGCTGCTGCTGGGCCTGCCCCTGGCCTGGGTGCTGGCGCGCTGGGAGTTCGCCGGGCGGCGCTGGGTGCTGCGTGGGCTGATGCTGCCCTTCGTGGTGCCCACCCTGGTGGCGGCCCTGGGCGTGCTGGCCCTGTGGGGGCCGCGCGGCTGGATTGGCGGGCCGCTGGCCCAGGCCGGCATTGACCTCAGCGGCACGCCCTGGCTGCTGCTCTACGGCAACCTGTTCTTCAACCTGTGCCTGGTGGTGCGCGCCGGCGTGGAGGCGCTGGAGCAGGTGAGCGCCAGCCGCGTGGCCGCCGCGCGCACCCTGGGCGCCACCCCCTGGCGCGTGTTCTGGCGCGTGGAATGGCCGGCCGTGGCGCCCTGGATGGCCTCGGCCCTGAGCCTGGTGTTCCTGTACTGCTTCAGCGGCTTCGGCCTGGCCCTGGTGCTGGGCGGCCAGCGCTGGGCCACGGCCGAGGTGGAGATCTATTCCCTGGTGGCTCACGAGTTGGCGCTGGCGCAGGCCAGCGTGCTGGCGGTGTGGATGCTGCTGCTCACCGGCGCGGTGGCCCTGGCTTACGCCTACCTGGAGCGCCGCCTCATGGCCCCCGGCCGGCCCAACCCCTTGCCGCGCCAGCGCCCGCAAGGCCCCTGGCAGTGGCTGGCGCTGGTGGCTGCGCTGGCCCTGTGGGCGGCGGTGTGTGGTGCGCCGCTGCTGGCCATCTTGGCGCGCGCAGCCCAGGCCTTGTGGGCGGGGCAGGGCGCCGAGGTGCTGACCGAGCCTCAGACCCGGGCCGCGGCCTGGAACACCCTGCGTTTTTCCGCCATGGCGGTGCTGCTGGCCACCGCGCTGGGCCTGGCCCATGCCCTGGCGGCGCGCCTGTTCGGCGCCTGGGGCTGGGTGTGGCGCGGTGCGGCCTACCTGCCCTTTGTGGTCTCGCCCATCACCGTGGCCTTTGGCCTGCTGCTGCTTTACCCCGAGTGGACCGCCAGCTTGCCGCTGCTGGTGGCCGCCTACGCCGTGCTGGCCTACCCCTTCGTGGCGCAATCGCTGGGCGCGGCGCTGGACGCCTTGCCCGCCTCGTATGCGCAGGCGGCGGCCAGCCTGGGCGCCTCGCCCGTGCGCGTGGCCTGGCGCGTGACCCTGCCGCTGGTGGCGCCCGCCTTGCGCCGGGGCATGGCCTTCGCGGCCGCCACGGCGCTGGGCGAGTTCGCCGTGTCGCTGTTCCTATCGCGCCCGGAATGGACCACGCTCACCACGCTGATCCACCAGCGCCTGGGCCGGCCCGGTGCCGCCAACCTGGACGCCGCCCTGGTGCTGGCGGCCCTGCTCATGCTGCTGGCCTTGCTGGCGTTCCTCTTGATTGAAGGCCCGCGCCGACGGGACACTGACCCCCATGCTCGACCTGCGTGACCTGCACAAACACTGGGACCACCGCCCGCTGCTGGCCGGGGTGAACCTGCGCGTGGCCCCCGGTGAGACGGTGGCCTTGCTGGGCGCTTCGGGCAGCGGCAAGAGCACGCTGCTGAAGATCGTGGCCGGGCTGGAAGCGCCCGAGCGCGGGAGCGTGTGCTTTGATGGCCAAGACCTGGCCGCCGTGCCACCACACCGGCGCGGCTTTGCGCTCATGTTCCAGGACTTCGCCTTGTTTCCCCACCTCAACGTGCAGGACAACGTGGCCTTCGGCCTGGTGGAGCAAGGCGTGCCACGGGCCCAGGCCCGCGAGCGCGCGCGCGAGATGCTGGCGCGCTTTGGCCTGGCCGAACACGCCCGCTCGCGGGTGTGGCTGCTGTCGGGCGGTGAGCAGCAGCGCGTCGCGCTGGCGCGGGCGCTCATCACCAACCCGCGCGTGCTGTTGCTCGATGAACCCTTCAGCGCGCTTGATGCCACCCTGCGCGAGCGCTTGCGCGCCGAGTTCGCGCAGCGCATTCGCGAAGCCGGCATGAGCGCGATTCTGGTCACGCACGACGAGGCCGAGGCCCGCGCCATGGCCGCCCACGCCTGGGCCTTGCGCGAGGGGCAGTTGCGGCCCCTGTGGTAAGCCCGCTGCTACCATCCGACCACTGTTCAACCACCAGGTCGAGGGTAGTCACATGGGCTGGTTTTCCAAGAGCCGCGACGGCTTTTTCCTGAGCACCACCACGCCGCCGGGCATCGAGATGCCGCAGTACCTGGGCGTGGTCCATGGCGAGGCCATCATCGGCGCCAACATCTTTCGCGACCTGTTCTCGTCGGTTCGCGATGTGGTGGGCGGCCGCGCCGGGGGTTACGAGCGGGCCCTGTCGGGCGCTCGCGACGCTGCCCTGGAAGACCTGATCGAAGCGGCCCGCGAGCTGGGCGCCAACGGCGTCATTGGCATTGACTTCGACTACGAAGTGCTGGGCGAAACCAACGGGATGATGATGGTGGCCGTGAGCGGCACCGCGGTGAAGCTCTGAGGGGCTGAGCCTCAGCCCGCGCGCAGCGCCTTGAGCAGCTTCTGCCCGGCGCGTCCGCTGGGCTCCATGCCCAGGCGCTGCTGCTCCGCGCGCACGGCGGCGCGGGTTTTCTCGCCCAGCATGCCGTCGATGGCGCCGATGTCGTGGCCGCGCGCCGTCAGCAGGGTTTGCAGTTCGCGGCGCTCGGCGCGCGACAGGCCCGGGTCATCGGTGGGCCAGGGCGTGGCAAAGGGGCCGCCGCCGCGCAGCCGGTCGGCCAGGTGGGCGATGGCCAGCCCATAGCTCTCGGCGGCGTTGTAGCTGTAGATGGCGTCGAAGTTGCGCGTCACCAGAAAAGCCGGGCCTCGCTCGCCCGCCGGCAGCATCAGCCCCGCCGAGCCGGTGGCGGGCAGGGGCGAACCATCGGCCCGCACCAGGCCGCGAGCGGCCCATTCGCTCATGGGGCGCTTCACGCGCCGGCCCTCGCCGCGCGTGGGCAGGTCGGGTGGCAGCTTCACCTCGAAGCCCCAGGGCAGGCCGCTTTGCCAGCCGGCCTTGGCCAGGAAGTTCGCGGTGGAGGCCAGCGCGTCGGCGGTGCTGTTCATCAGGTCGGCGCGGCCATCGCCGTCAAAGTCCACCGCCAGGCGCTCGAAGGTGCTGGGCATGAACTGGGTGTGGCCGAAGGCGCCCGCCCACGAGCCCTTGAACTGCTCGGGCGCGATGTGGCCCGCCTGCAAGATGCGCAGGGCGGCATAGAACTCGGTGCGGAAGTAGGGCTGGCGTCGGCCCAGGCACGAGAGCGTGCCCAGCGACTGCACCAGCGGCGCGTTGCCAAAGCTCTGGCCGAAGTTGCTCTCCACCCCCCACACGGCCACCACGGTGGCCGGGTCCACCCCGTAGCGCTGGGCCACGCGCGCCAGCACCTCGGCGTGCTGGGCCAGGCGGGCCTGGCCGTCGGCCACGCGCTCGTCGTCCACCAGTGCGGCCAGGTAGTCCCAGATGGGGGTCTTGAATTCCGGCTGAAAGTTGAGCTTGTCGATCACGCTCAGGTCGGGCTGCAGGCCCTGGGTGTGCAGGGCGAAGGTGGCCTCGCTCACGCCCGCGGCACGGGCCGGGGCGCGCAGGCCATCGAGGCAGGCGGTGAACGCAGCGTCTTGCGCGAAGACCGGGGCGCTGGCGATGAGGGCGGCCAGCAGGGGCAAGTGCTTCAATTGATTCAGATGCATAGGGGGTCGGTCAGGCCAGCCAGGTGCTGCCGTGCTCGGGCACGAGGGCTTGCCAGCGCAGTTCGGTTTCGATGCGGTGGCGCAGCCGGTCAGAGGCCTCCATGTCGCCGTGCGTGACGAGCACGCGGCGCGGGGCCGAGGGCAGGGCTTTCAGCCAGGCCATGAGCTGGTTGCTGTCGGCGTGGGCCGAGGCCGAGGTGAGCTGCACCACCTCGGCGCGCACCGGCATGTCTTGGCCGTGGATGCGCAGGCTGGGGTGGCCGGCGGCCAGGGTGGCGCCGCGCGTGCCCGGGGCCTGGTAGCCGGTGAGCACCACCATGTTGCGGTGGTCGCCCAGGTGCTGGGCCAGGTGGTGCAGCACACGCCCGCCGGTGGCCATGCCGCTGGCGGCCAGGATCACCTTCGGGCCGTGCTGGCGCGCGATGGCTTTTGACTCTTCCACGCTGCGCACCATGCGCGCCACGTGGCCGATGTCGCGGCATTGCCCGGCGTTGAGCCGGTGCTCACCGAGGTGCTGGCAGAACAGCTCGGTGCTCTCGATGGCCATAGGGCTGTCCAGGTACACCGGCAAACCGTGGGGCAACTGGCCCGAGGCCTTGAGTTGGTGAATGGCGAACAGAATTTCCTGGGCACGCCCCACGGCGAACACCGGCACCACCGCCGTGCCGCCGCGCGCGGCCGCACGGGCCAGGGCCGGGCCCAGTTCGGCCACCACGTCTTCCTGCGGGTGGTTGCGGTCGCCGTAGGTGGATTCGCAGATCACCACGTCGGCCGCGGGCGGCGGGTCGGGTGGCAGCATGAGCACGTCGTCGGGGCGGCCCAGGTCGCCCGAGAACAGCAGGCGTCGGCCGCCCACCTCCAGCAGCAGGCTGGCCGCGCCCAGGATGTGGCCGGCGCTGCTGAAGCGCGCGTGCCAGCCGCGCAAGGGCTCGAAGGCCTCGCGCATGGGTACGGTGCGAAACAGCTTCAGGCTCTTGAGCGCGTCTTCCTCGGTGTAGAGCGGCAAGGCCGGGGCGTGCTTGCTGAAGCCCTTCCGGTTGGCGAAGGCGGCGTCTTCTTCTTGAATATGGCCGCTGTCGGGCAAGAGGATCTGCGCCAGGTCGCGCGTGGCCGGCGTGGCCCACACCTTGCCGTGAAAGCCCTCTCGGTGCAGCAGCGGCAGGTAGCCGCTGTGGTCCAGGTGGGCGTGCGTGAGCAGCACGGCGCCAATGCGGTTGGGCAGCACCGGCAGCGGGTCGCGGTTGCGCAGGCGAAGTTGTTTGTAGCCCTGGAACAGCCCGCAGTCGACCAGCAGGCTCTGGCCGTCGTGTTCGATCAGGTACTTGGAGCCGGTCACGGTGCCGGCCCCTCCCAGAAAGCGGATGTGGACACTCATGGGGGCATCTTAGCCCCGTGAGCCGAGCCGCTGGCTTGCGTTGGTGTCAGGCCAGCGCGGCGTCCAGCATGAGCATGAACACAAAGCCTGCGAGCAGCGTGACCGAGGCCCAGCCCTCGAAGCCATTGCGGTGCGTCTCGGGAATGATCTCGTGGCTGATGACGAACAGCATGGCGCCCGCGGCCAGCGCCAGGCCCACGGGGTAGAGCAGCGGCAGGCTGCCCAGCACCGCCACGCCCAGGATGGCGCCCAGCGGTTCGGCCAGGCCGGTGAGGGCGGCCACCCCCCAGCTCTGGGCTGCGCTGCGGCCCAGGCTGCGCAGGGCCATGGCCACGATCAGCCCCTCGGGCATGTTCTGCAGACCGATGGCCAGCGCCACCGAGGCGCCAGCCGCCGCGGCGTCGGGCGTGTCGGCGCCGCCCGCGTAGGCCGCGCCCACGGCCAGGCCTTCGGGCACGTTGTGAATGAGGATGGCCAGCACCATCATGGCCGCGCGCTGGGTGGCCGGATGGGCGGATTGCCAGTACTGGGCGTGGCCCTGGGCAGCGGGCGGCAACACGGCGTGCTCGTGGGGCAGCAGGCGATCGATGCCCAGCATCAGGCCCATGCCCAGGGCCAGGCCGACGGCGGTCAGGCCGCTGGCACCCACCCCACGCCCCAGCAGCGCGGCACCGGCGTCCAGCGCGGGCAGCAACAAGGCGAACAGGGCAGCCGCCAACATCACGCCCGCCGCAAAGGACAGCAAGGCCGACTCTTGCCGTTTGGTCACGCGCTGCACCACGAACACGGGCAGGGCGCCCACGGCGGTCGCCAGGGCTGCCAGCAGCGAGGCCTGCAGACCGGCCACCATGGCGCTGCTGGCGCCGGCGGTGTCCCACCAGGCGCGGGTGGGCGCCCAGAAGGTTGAGGCCGCCGCGATGCCCGCCATCACCAGCAAACCGGCAGCCAACGCCAGCAACGCCTGCCGCCAGGCGTGGGGCGGCACCTCCAGGTCGAAGGGGCTGAGCTGGTCCCAGACGGGGCGAACGCGGCGGATGAGGGCGGTCATGGCAGGCTTCTGGTGAGGGGAAGCCTGTATTTTGCGAAAACTATCTGGTTTTTGTGTTCAATAGTTTTTATGGCGCTGATTTACCCAGTCCAGATGCCGCGCCACCAATGAAAAAGGCGGGCCATCGCCCGCCTCTGCCTGCCCGCCTTCTCTCACGAGAAGAAGGCCTTGGCCTTCTCAAACCAGCCCTTGTCGTTGGGGCTGTGCTTATGGCCGCCTTTTTTGAAGGACTCGTCCAGTTCCTTGAGCAGCTTGCGCTGGTGCTCGGTGAGCTTGACCGGGGTCTCCACCACCACGTGGCAGTACAGGTCGCCGGGGTAGCTGGAGCGCACGCCCTTCACGCCCTTGCCGCGCAGGCGGAAGGTTTTGCCGCTCTGGGTGCCTTCGGGCAGGTCGATGGTGGCCTTGCCTTGCAGGGTGGGCACGTCGATCTCGCCGCCCAGGGCGGCGGTGGTCATGCTCACCGGCACCTGGCAATGCAGGTCGTCGCCGTCGCGCTCAAAGATGTCGTGCTTGCGCAGGCGGATCTCGATGTACAGGTCGCCCGCGGGGCCGCCGTTCTGGCCGGGTTCGCCGTTGCCGCTGGAGCGGATGCGCTGGCCATCGTCGATGCCGGCGGGAATCTTGATCTCCAGCGTCTTCTGCTTCTTGATCTTGCCCTGGCCGTGGCAGCTGGTGCAGGGCTCGGGAATGACCTTGCCCTTGCCCTGGCAGGTGGGGCAGGTCTGCTGCACGCTGAAGAAGCCCTGGCGCATCTGCACTGCGCCCTGGCCGTGGCAGGTGCCGCAGGTCTTGGCGCTGGTGCCCGGCTTGGCGCCGGTGCCGCCGCAGGTGTCGCAGTCTTCCCACGAGGGAATGCGGATCTGCGTTTCCTTGCCGTGGGCCGCTTCTTCCAGCGTGATCTCCATGGCGTAGGACAGGTCGGCACCGCGGTACACCTGGCGGCCGCCGCGCTGGCCGCGCTGGCCACCGAAGATGTCGCCAAAGATGTCGCCGAAGGCGTCGGAGAAACCACCGAAGCCTTCAGCGCCCGGGCCACCGCGCATGTTCGGGTCCACGCCGGCGTGGCCGTACTGGTCGTAGGCGGCTTTCTTTTGCGGGTCCGACAGCATCTCGTAGGCTTCCTTGACCTCCTTGAATTTCTCTTCGGCGGTCTTGGCGGCGTCACCCTGGTTGCGGTCGGGGTGGTACTTCATCGCGAGCTTGCGATAAGCCTTTTTGATTTCGTCGTCCGAGGCGTTCTTGGGAACCCCCAGCACTTCGTAAAAGTCGCGTTTGGACATGGTCTCGTGCGGTTCTGTTGGAGCACAAACGCCGCGCCGGGCAAGCCCGGGCGCGGCGTGGCGATGGGCGGCCCGGCGGGCGGCGATCAGCCTTTCTTGACTTCCTTCACCTCGGCGTCGACCACGTCGTCGTCAGCGGCCTTGGACGAACCGGCGTTGCCGGCGTCGGCGGCACCCGCAGCGGCTTGCTGCTCGGCCTGCTGAGCGGCGTAGACCTTCTCGCCCAGCTTCTGGCTGGCGGTCATCAGGGCCTCGGTCTTGGCGTCGATCTCGGCCTTGTCTTCGCCCTTGGCGGCTTCTTCCACGGCCTTGAGTGCGTCTTCGATGGCGGTCTTCTCGGCGGCGTCGAGCTTGTCGCCGTGCTCGCCCAGGCTCTTCTTCACGCTGTGCACCATGGCCTCGGCCTGGTTGCGGGCTTGCACCAGCTCGACCTTCTTCTTGTCTTCGGCGGCGTTGAGCTCGGCGTCCTTCACCATCTGCTGGATCTCGTCTTCCGACAGGCCCGAGTTCGCCTTGATGGTGATCTTGTTTTCCTTGCCGGTGCCCTTGTCCTTGGCGCCCACGTGCAGGATGCCGTTGGCGTCGATGTCGAAGGTCACTTCAATCTGGGGCATGCCACGCGGTGCGGCGGGAATGCCTTCCAGGTTGAACTCGCCCAGCAGCTTGTTGCCCGCGGCGATTTCGCGCTCGCCCTGGAACACCTTGATGGTCACGGCCGGCTGGTTGTCCTCGGCGGTGGAGAACACCTGCGAGAACTTGGTCGGGATGGTGGTGTTCTTGGCGATCATCTTGGTCATGACGCCGCCCATGGTCTCGATGCCCAGCGACAGCGGGGTCACGTCGAGCAGCAGCACGTCCTTGCGGTCACCCGACAGCACCTGGCCCTGGATGGCGGCACCCACGGCCACGGCTTCGTCGGGGTTCACGTCCTTGCGGGGGTCTTTGCCGAAGAACTCCTTCACCTTTTCCTGCACCTTGGGCATGCGGGTCATGCCGCCGACCAGGATGACGTCGTGGATGTCACCCACGCTCACGCCGGCGTCCTTGATGGCGGTGCGGCAGGGGGCGATGGTGCGCTCGATCAGCTCTTCCACCAGGGCCTCGAGCTTGGCGCGCGTGAGCTTGATGTTCAGGTGCTTGGGGCCCGACGCGTCGGCCGTGATGTAGGGCAGGTTGATGTCGGTGGCGGCCGAGCTGGACAGCTCGATCTTGGCCTTCTCGGCGGCTTCCTTCAGGCGCTGCAGGGCCAGCACGTCCTTGGACAGGTCAACGCCCTGTTCCTTTTTGAACTCGCCAATGATGTAGTCGATGATGCGCTGGTCGAAGTCTTCACCGCCCAGGAAGGTGTCGCCGTTGGTGGACAGCACCTCGAACTGCTTCTCGCCATCGACATCGGCGATTTCGATGATGGACACGTCGAACGTGCCGCCGCCCAGGTCGTACACGGCGATCTTGCGGTCGCCCTTCTCCTGCTTGTCCAGGCCAAAGGCCAGGGCCGCGGCGGTGGGCTCGTTGATGATGCGCTTGACTTCCAGGCCGGCGATGCGGCCGGCGTCTTTGGTGGCCTGGCGCTGGGCGTCATTGAAGTAGGCCGGCACGGTGATCACGGCCTCGGTCACGGGCTCGCCCAGGTAGTCCTCGGCGGTTTTCTTCATCTTGCGCAGGATGTCGGCCGACACTTGCTGGGCCGAGATCTTCTTGCCGCGCACTTCCACCCAGGCGTCGCCGTTGTCGGCGGCCACGATGGAGTAGGGCATCAGGTCAATGTCCTTCTGCACTTCCTTTTCGGTGAACTTGCGGCCGATCAGGCGTTTGATGGCGAACAGCGTGTTCTTGGGGTTGGTCACGGCCTGGCGCTTGGCGGAAGCGCCAACCAGCACTTCGCCGTCTTCCTGGTAGGCCACGATCGACGGCGTGGTGCGCGCACCTTCCGAGTTCTCGATCACCTTGGTGGTGTTGCCTTCCATGATGGACACGCAAGAGTTGGTGGTGCCCAGGTCAATGCCGATGATGCGTCCCATGTTGTTGCTCCGTTTGCGAAAGATGAATGGTGGAAAAGATTGTGAGAAAGGTGTGGATAACTGGTGGGCATTTCAAGCCCTCGGCGCCTCAAATCATTTGGGGGCGGCCACGGTGACCAGGGCCGCGCGCAGCACGCGATCGGCGATCAGGTAGCCCTTTTGCAGCACCGTGACGACGGTGTTGGGTTCCTGATCGGCCGGCACCATGCTGATGGCCTGGTGCTGGTTGGGGTCGAACTTGGCGCCAGCGGCCGGGGCGATGGCCACCACCTTGTGGCGTTCCAGCGCGCTCTTGAGTTGCTTGAGCGTGGCCTCGGAGCCTTCGCGCAACTGCTCGCGCGTGGCTTCCTGAATGGCCAGGCCGGCCTCGAAGCTGTCGAGCACCGGCAGCAGGCTTTCGGCAAAACTTTCCACGGCGAACTTGCGCGCCTTGCTCATTTCTTCTTCGGCGCGGCGGCGCACGTTCTCGGCCTCGGCCTTGGCGCGCAGGAACTGCTCGGCCAGGTCGGCGTTCTGGGCCTTGAGGGTGCTCAGTTCCTGCTGCAGGGCCGCCATGGCATCGGCCTCGTTGGCTGCCGCCGCGGCCTCGGCCTCTTCGGGGCTCATCGGGGCTTGGTTCTCGGGCGTCAGGCGGTTGTCTTGCGCAGGGGTCTGGCTCATGGCGTTGGCGGTTAGAGATCGGAAAAAACAGGTGCCAGCCGCTGGTGAGCGGGTGGCGCTGGCCGGCATCTGGGGCCGGTACAAGGCATTTCAAGAGGCCCTGTTGGCGACAGGGCCAAAGAAGGCGGCGGGGCAGAATCGCGCTTTTTCGCCAGCCGACCACATGAAGCTCTTTCGCCATGGGCCTGCCGGGGCCGAACAGCCCGGTCTGATCGATGCCAACGGCATCTTGCGCGATCTCACCGGGGTGGTGGCCGACATTGGCCCGGCCACGCTGGGGCCCGATTCTATGGCCCGTCTGGCTGGGCTCGACACCGCAGCCCTGCCCGTGGTGCCCGCCGACCGGCGCCTGGGCCCCTGCGTGGGCGGGGTGGGCAATGTGGTGGCCATCGGCCTGAACTACGCCGACCACGCGGCCGAGGCGGGGCTGAAGCCGCCTTCGCAGCCCATCGTGTTCAACAAGCACACCGGCTCGATCAGCGGGCCGCACGATGACGTGTGGCTGCCCCCCGGCGCCGCCAAGCTGGATTGGGAGGTGGAGCTGGGCATCGTGATTGGGCAGCGGGCTTTTCACGTGAGCGAGGCGCACGCCCTGTCGCATGTGGCGGGCTACTGCCTGGTGAACGACGTGTCCGAACGCGCTTATCAGATGGAGCTGGAGGGCCAGTGGGTGAAGGGCAAGAGCTACCCCACGCACTGCCCGATCGGCCCCTGGCTGGTCACGCCCGACGAGTTGGGCGACCCACAGGCCGTTGACCTCTGGCTTGACGTGAACGGCGTGCGCCGCCAGACGGGCAACACCCGCACCATGATTTTTGGCGTGGCCACCATCGTGAGCTACCTCAGCCGCTTCATGGTGCTGCAACCCGGCGACGTGATTCCCACCGGCACGCCGCCCGGCGTGGGCATGGGCCACAAGCCTCCGCTCTATTTGAAAGCGGGCGATGTGGTCACCCTGGGTGGGCGTGGCCTGGGCGAGCAGCGCCAGCGGGTGGTGGACAGCCCGGCGCGCTGAACGCGCGGGATCACTCGGGGGGGCGAGGGCGGCGCATGGACCAGCGTGAGGCAAACAGGCGCACGTCGCCCAGGCGCCGCGCCAGGTCGGCCCCCTGCGGGGTGAGCCTGTACCCCGTGCCGCAGTGGTCCACCAGCTCGGCGGCGCGCAGCTCTTTGATGCGGGTGTTCAAGGTGTTGGGGGTGACGCCGCCCACGCTGTCCTGCAGCAGCCGAAATGTCTGGGGGTGGCCATCGCTCAGGGCCCAGATGACGCGCATGGCGTAGCGCGATTCCAGCAGATCAAAAAGGCGGGCGGTGGCTTCAGTGTCCTTGGCCATGGACTGTCTCCTGCGGTGGCCTGTGCCGGCCACTCCCGTTGCACTATAGGCCGCCCGCTGCGGCGCTACCAGATTGCTAGCTTGGTTGCGCCGCAACAATGTGGCGCAAAGGAAATGGCGGGGGATTTCCCCGATTGCCGTGGTTCGAATTGCGAACCCGAACAGCCTTTGCCTACCACCCCGCCGGTGGGGGTTCCATACAATTCCGGCATAGCTGAAAGTTCGGTATGGGTCTGGCACGGGGTGTCATCGGCATGCAAAGTGCCGGTCTTTCGACTTTCCCCGTCGGCAGACGGTTGGCGCGCCCGTGGGTCGCTCGACCGAACGCCGTCTTTCTCGGAGACCCCCATGTCCTTTTTTAATCGCCGTGCCGCCGTGGCGGCGCTCGGGATGGCCGCTGCCCTGAGCTTCTCGGGCCATGCCTTTGCCCAGACCGTGACCCTGCGCCTGCACCAGT
This sequence comes from Hydrogenophaga sp., assembly GCF_041913525.1. Taxonomy (GTDB): domain Bacteria; phylum Pseudomonadota; class Gammaproteobacteria; order Burkholderiales; family Burkholderiaceae_C; genus Hydrogenophaga. Next base: position 357,744 of record NZ_JAYSFD010000001.1, read on the forward strand.
TCCTGCCGCAGCAGGCCCCCGCCGCCGCCATGGGCCTGATCCCCTGGGCACAGAAGGTGGAGAAAGAGTCTGGCGGTCGCATCAAGGTCCAGATGTTCCACGCCATGGCCCTGGGCGGCGCTCCTGCCCAGTTGTTTGACCAGGCCCGCGACGGCGTGGTGGACCTGAGCTGGACCGTGCTGGGCTACACCCCCGGCCGCTTCAACAAGACCGAAGTGTTCGAGCTGCCCTTCATGGGCGGCCTGGCCGAGCAGTCGTCGGCCGCGCTGCAGGAGTACGTGGAGAAGTACGCCGCCGACGAGTTCAAGGACGTGAAGCTCATCGCGGTGCACACCCATGGCCCGGGCCTGTTCCACTCCAAGGAGCCGATCGCCAAGCTGGAAGACCTCAAGGGCAAGAAGATTCGCGGTGGTTCGCGCATCATCAGCTCGATGCTGGGCAAGCTGGGCGCCACGCCGGTGGGTATGCCGGTGCCGGCCGTGACCGAGGCCCTGAACAAGGGCGTGATCAGCGGCACCACCATTCCCTGGGAAGTGACGCCGTCGCTGAAGATTGCCGAGCTGGTGAAGAACCACACCACCTTCTCTGGCACCGAGGGCCTGTTCACCCAGACCTTTGGCTTCGTGATGAACAAGGCCGCCTACGACAAGCTGCCGCCCGACCTGAAGAAGGTGATCGACAACAACTCGGGCGTGCAGACCGCCGCCATGTTCGGCCGTGCGCTGGACGAGGGCGACAACATTGGCCGAGGCATTGCCCAGAAGGCCGGTAACAATATCGTCGCTCTTGACGCGGCCGAAACCGCACGCTGGCGCAAAGCCGCTGCCGTGGTGGAGGCCGACTGGGTCAAGGAAGTGGGTCGCAAGGGCATCGACGGCGCCAAGCTGGTGGCCGAGGCCCGCGCCCTGATCAAGAAGCATCAGCGCTGATTCCGCTCGCGAATCAACGCCGGAGCCCATGACCGAACGCCGGTTTTCCCCTCACCCGGGGAGAATCGGCTTCTCTTTATCCGGGGTGATACCTTGAAATTTCTTTCTTTCCTGGCCAAGGCCTGCGCCATTCTGGCGGGCCTGCTGCTGACGGTGATCACGCTGATCACCTGCGCGAGCCTCATCGGCCGCAACACCACGGGTACCACGCTGCTGGGCGACTACGAGTTGACCGCCGTGGCCGCCGGCGCGGCCGTGGCCCTGTTCATGCCCTGGTGCCAGTTGCGCCGCGAGAACATCATCGTGGACTTCTTCACCACCAAGTTCTCCGACAGCTTCAACGCCAAGCTCGACCGCGTGGGCTCGCTGGTGCTGGGCCTGGCCATGTTCGCCATCTGCTGGCGCACCGGTATTGGTGGCATGAGTGCGTACGAGTCGCAGACCACCACCATGATGCTGGGCTTCCCCGAGTGGGTGGTGTATGCGGCCATGGTGCCGCCCTTGTTCCTCACGGGTTTGATTGCGCTGGCTCAGACCTTCTTCGGCAATTTTTCGGAGCAGTCGCAATGAGTTCCTTGTCCATGGCGGGGTTCATCTTCGCCTCCATGCTGGTGCTGATGGCGATCCGCGTGCCGATCGCCATTTCCATGTTCGCCGCCGGTTGCGTCGGCTATGTGATGCAGGTGGGCCTGCCGCCTTTCCTGAACAACCTCAACGGCATTGCGTACGCGCGCTTCGCCAGCTATGACCTGTCGGTCATTCCGCTGTTCATCCTGATGGGCAACTTCGCCACCCAGGGCGGCATTTCCAAAGCGCTGTTCGACTTTGCCAGCGTGGTCATGGCCCGCTTCAAGGGCGGTCTGGCCATGGCCGCAGTGATGGCCAGCGCGGCCTTTGGCGCCATCTGCGGCTCGTCGGTGGCCACGGCCGCCACCATCACGCAAGTGGCCCTGCCCGAGATGAAGCGCCACGGTTATTCGGGGCGCCTGTCCACCGGCACGCTGGCCGCGGGCGGCACGCTGGGCATCTTGATTCCGCCCTCGGTGCCGCTGGTGATCTACGCCATCCTGACCGAGCAGAACATCGCCAAGCTGTTCGCCGCGGCCACCATCCCCGGCATCATCGCCATGACGGGCTACATGATCGCCATCGCGATCTACGTGCGCGTGGTCCCCGGCCAGGCGCCCGAGACGGACGACGAGCACCGTCGCCTGACCTGGCGCGCGGTGATGGCCATCGCCCCCATCGCGGCGGTGTTCATCGTGGTGTTCGGTGGCATCTACGGCGGCCTGTTCACCCCCACCGAAGGGGCTGGCGTGGGCGCAGCCGCCACCTTTGTGGCAGCGGTGCTCAAGCGCGAGCTGACGGTGAAGAAGGTGATGAACTGCTTCCTCTCCACCGCATCGAGCAGCGCCATGATCTTCCTGATCTTCATTGGCGCCGACATGATGAACGCGTCGCTGGCGCTCACCCAGGTGCCCGCGCAACTGGCCGAGCTGATCAAGGGCCTGGACGTGGCGCCGGTGCTCATCGTCACTGGCATCCTGCTGTTCTACGTGGTGCTGGGCGCGGTGATGGACGAGATGTCCATGATCCTGCTGACCATCCCGATCTTCTTCCCGGTGATCATGGGCCTGGACTTCGGCATGCCTGCCGAGTCGGTGGCGATCTGGTTCGGCATCATGGTGCTCATGACCGTGGGCTTTGGCCTGCTGGCGCCGCCTGTGGGCCTGAACGTGTACGTGGTCAACGGCATGGCCAAGGACGTGCCGATTGGCGAGAGCTACAAGGGAGTGCTGCCTTTCCTGGCCAGCGACGTGGTGCGCACCACCTTGCTGCTGTTGTTCCCGTCCATCTCGCTCTGGCTTGTCCAGTATGTGGGCTGATGCAGGACTTCATCGCCGTCGCCTGATGGGTGCCAGCGCGGCCGCGCTGGCGCTGGCTGGCCTGCCCTGGCAGGCCCGGGCACAAACCTTTCCAGCCAAGGCGCTGCGCATCGTGGTGCCATTCGCCGCGGGTGGTGTGGGCGACCTCACCGCCCGCATCGTGGCAGCGCGCCTGGCCACGCAGATGGGCCAGTCGGTGGTGATCGACAACCGCCCCGGTGCCGGCGGCGTGGTGGCCGCCGACGCGGTGGCCCGTGCCGAGCCCGACGGCCACACCCTGTTCCTGATGTCCAACGGCACGGCCGTGACGGCCGGCCTGTTCAACAAGCTGCCCTTTGACACGGTGAAGGACTTCACCCCGGTGTCCACGCTGGGCTTTTTTGACATCGTGGTGCTCTCGCACCCCGAGGCACCTTTTAAGACCCTGGCCGATGTGGTGGCCTACGCCAAGGCGCACCCGGGCAAGCTCAACATCGGCAGCATCAACATTGGCAGCACGCAGAACCTGGCGGCCGAGCTGTTCAAGAGCAGCGCTGACATCGAGGCGCAGGTGATTCCCTTCAACGGCACGCCCAACCTGATCGGCGCCTTGCGCGGCCGCCAGGTGGACGTGGGCGTGGAAATCCTGGCCCCGGCGCTGGCCCAGGTCAGGGGCGGCGCCTTGCGCGCGCTGGCCGTGGCCGGCGAGAAGCGCTCGGTGGTGCTGCCCGATCTGCCCACCGCCCAAGAGCAGGGCGTGGCCGGTTTCGTGGCCTCGTCGTGGAACGCGTTGGCGGTGCCGGCCAAGACGCCGCGCCCGGTGGTGGAGCGCCTGCAGCGCGAGATTGCCGCCGCGCTGGGCGATGCCGAGGTGCGCAAGAAGCTGCGCGACCTCAACATCGACGCCCGCGCCAGCACGCCCGAGCAGGCCTCGGCCCTGCTGGTGGGCGACATCCGACGCTGGGGCGCCGTGATCGAGCGCGCCGGCATTCCCAAGCAATAAACGCATGGAGGGCAGGGCGATGCGGTGCGTTGGCCTGGTGGGTTATGGCGAGGTGGGGCGCATTTTCGCCAGCGGCTTGTTGCAGGCCGGCGTGGCCGAGGTGCTGGCTTGGGACCTGCTGTTGGCCGACGCCCAGCGGCGTGAAGCCCCGCTGGCGCACGCGGCGCAAGCGGGTGTGCGCGCCACCGAGGGCGTGGCCGCGCTGTGCGCGGGCGGCCCAGGCCTGATCGTCTCGGCCGTGACGGCCTCCAACACCCTGGCGGTGGCCGAGGCCGTGGCGGCGCACATCGCACCCGGCACCTTCTTTCTGGACCTGAATTCCGCCTCGCCCGGCACCAAGCAACGCGCGGCGGCCCTGATCGACGCGGCCGGCGGCCATTACGTGGAAGCCGGCGTGATGACCTCGGTGCCGCCCTATGGCATTCGCGTGCCCATGCTGCTGGGTGGGCCGCACGCGGCGCGCCTGCTGCCGGTGTTACAGGCTTGGGGCATGGACGCCAAGGTGGCCAGTGAGCGCCTGGGCGTGGCCTCGGCCACCAAGATGTGCCGCAGCGTGATGATCAAGGGCCTGGAGGCCCTGGTGCTGGAGAGCTACGCCACCGCCCGCCACTACGGGGTGGAGGACGCCATGATCGCCACCCTGCAAGAGACCTTTCCCGGCATCGACTGGCAGACACAGGGCAGCTACTTCTTCAGCCGCGTGGCCCAGCACGGCAAGCGCCGCGCCGAGGAAATGCGCGAGGTGGCGCAGACCGTGCGCGAGGCCGGCTTTGAACCCTTCATGGCCAGCGCCATTGCGCAGAAGCACGACTGGATGGCCGCGCAGGCCCGCGCCGGGCACTTCGCCAATTTGCCGCCCCAGCCCCAGTGGGCCGACTACGCCGATCGGCTGCTGGCCGCGCGGCCCAAGCCCGACGGCGCGGCCTGAGCCGGCGGCCCGTCAGTCGTCGGCGCCCACGGTGTCCAGCGTCTGGCGGATCAGCTCCAGCGTGCGCTGCTGGGTGAGCGTGGCCGGGCGCAGCGAGCTGGTGGCCAGGCTCACGCGGGTGTACAGCGGCGGCTCAATGGGCCGCAGCCGATAGGCCGAGGGGCGAATGGAGCGCGTCACCGCTTGCCGGGCCAGGATGGCCGCGCCGGCACCGTCGGCCACCAGTTCCAGAATGGCCGAGACACCGTCGATCTCCAGCGCCACGTTGGGCCGCAGCCCCTGGTTGGCCATCTCGGCCTCCACCTGCATGCGAATGGCGTTGGGGCGGCTGGGAATCACCAGCGGCAGCTTGGCCACCTCGCTTAGGGGCACGGGCGGTGGCGGCGGGTCTTCTGGCAGGCCGGGCGGGCGCGGTTGCACCAGCCACAGCAACTCGTCGCGCAGGGGGTGGATGTCGATCTCGGGGGCGGGCTGCGCGTTGTAGAGCACGGCGATGTCGAGCTGGCCCGTCATGAGCCAGTGCTGCATGGCGGTGGACAGGCCTTCGGTGATGGACAGGCTGGCCTCGGGCAGTTCGCGGCGAAACGCCCGGGTGAGCGGCACCGCCAGCACCTTGGCCAGGCTGGGCGGCAGGCCAATGGCCACCCGGCCGGCCAGCGCGCCGCGCACCCGGCCCAACTCTTCGCGCGCCCGCTCCACCTGGTGCAGGATGCCGCGCCCGTGTTCCAGCAGCAGCTTGCCGGCTTCGGTGGGCGTGGCGCCCCGGCCGTTGCGCACCAGCAGGTTCTGGCGCAGCTCCACCTCCAGCAGGCGCACCTGGCGCGAGAGGGCGGGCTGGGCCACGTTCAAGGCCACGGCGGCGCGGGTGAAGCTGCCCAGCTCGGCCACGCGAACGAAATATTCCAGTTGCTTCAGGTCCATGGCGCCAGGGAGGGGAAAAGGAGGAGGGCGAAAGGGTAGCGCATTGTTATGCCGAATTGTTCTAGCTGATAGCGGGGTCTGTCTCTTTTCGTCGGGCAGACCCCCCGCCACAATGCGCCGACTAAACCTAATGGGCTCGTATGACCGCTGCCAACGACACCTCGCCTGCGCCCCTGAAGGGCATTTCGTCCATGGCCACCCGCCTGGTGCTGGCCGATTTGGTGGAAGCCTTTGCCCAGCGCAGCGGTGACCGGGCCGAGATCGAGTCGGTGGGCGGCGTGGACGCGACCAAGCGCGTGCAGGCCGGCGAAGCCTTTGACGTGGTGATTCTGGCGTCCGACGCCATCGACAAGCTCATTGCCGGCGGCCACTTGCAGGCCGGCAGCCGGGTGGACCTGGTGCGCTCGGGCGTGGCCGCGGCTGTGCGCGCGGGTGCCCCGGTGCCCGACATGGCCAACGAAGACGCCCTGCGCCAGGCCGTGCTGGCCGCGCGCACGCTGAGCTATTCCACCGGCCCCAGCGGCGTGGCCCTGCAAAAGCTGTTCGAGCGCTGGGGCATTGCCGAGCAGATCGCCTCGCGCATCGTGCAGGCGCCCCCGGGCGTGCCGGTGGGTGCGCTGGTGGCGCGTGGCGAGGTGGAGCTGGGCTTTCAACAACTCAGCGAGTTGCTGCACGTGCAGGGCATCACCCTGGTGGGCCCGTTGCCGCCCGAGGTGCAGATCACGACCATTTTTTCCGCCGGTCTGCCGGTGGCCACGCCGCACGCCGCGCGGGTGCGCGACATGCTCAACTTCATGACCAGCGACGAGGCCGCCGAGGCCAAGCGCCGCCAGGGCATGGACCCGGCCTGAGCCTGCGGGCCGCTCTCCGATTCATTGTCTTTTCCGAAAACCCCCAAGAGGAGCCAACATGATCATCGACTGCCATGGCCACTACACCACGGCGCCCAAGGCGCTGGAGAACTGGCGCAACCAGCAGATCGCCGGCATCAAAGACCCGTCGGTCATGCCCAAAGTGTCTGACCTGAAGATCAGCGACGACGACATCCGCGAGACCATCGAGAACAACCAGCTCAAGCTCATGAAAGAGCGCGGCAGCGACCTGACCCTGTTCTCGCCGCGCGCCAGCTTCATGGCCCACCACATCGGCGACTTCAACGTGTCGAGCACCTGGGCGGCCATCTGCAACGAGCTGTGCTTCCGCGTCAGCGAGCTGTTCCCCGAGCACTTCGTGCCCGTGGCCATGCTGCCGCAAAGCCCCGGCGTGGACCCGGCCACCTGCATCCCCGAGCTGGAGAAGTGCGTCAAGGAATACGGCGCGGTGGGCATCAACCTGAACCCCGATCCCTCGGGCGGCCACTGGACCAGCCCCCCGCTGACCGACAAGCACTGGTACCCCATCTACGAAAAGATGGTGGAGTACGACCTGCCGGCCATGATCCACGTGAGCACCAGCTGCAACGCCTGCTTCCACACCACCGGCGCGCACTACCTCAACGCCGACACCACGGCCTTCATGCAGCTCATCCAGGGCGACCTGTTCAAGGACTTCCCCACCCTGAAGTTCCTGATCCCCCACGGCGGCGGCGCCGTGCCCTACCACTGGGGCCGTTTCCGTGGCCTGGCGCAGGAACTCAAGCGCCCGCTGCTGACCGATCACGTGCTCAACAACGTGTACTTCGACACCTGCGTGTACCACCAGCCCGGCATTGACCTGCTCAACACCGTGATCCCGGTGAAGAACGTGCTGTTCGCCAGCGAAATGATCGGCGCGGTGCGCGGCATCGACCCGACCACCGGCCACTACTACGACGACACCAAGCGCTACATCGAGGCCTCCAAGATCCTGTCGGCCGACGACAAGCACGCCATCTACGAAGGCAACACGCGCCGCGTGTTCTCGCGCCTGGACGCGCGCCTCAAGGCCAAGGGCCTGTAACCCCCATTCGAAGGAATCACCATGTACGAACTCGGTGTCGTTTACCGCAACATCCAGCGCGCCGACCGCGCTGCCGCCGACGGCCTGGCCGCGTTGGGCTCTGCCACCGTTCACGAGGCCATGGGCCGCGTGGGCCTGCTCAAGCCCTACATGCGCCCCATCTTCCCGGGCGCCCAGGTCAGCGGCACGGCCGTGACCGTGCTGCTGCACCCCGGTGACAACTGGATGATGCACGTGGTGGCCGAGCAGATTCAGCCCGGCGACATCGTGGTGGCCGCCATCACCGCCGAGTGCACCGATGGCTACTTCGGCGACCTGCTGGCCACCAGCTTCCAGGCCCGCGGTGCCCGCGCCCTCGTCATCGACGCTGGCGTGCGCGACGTGAAGACCCTGAAGGAAATGAACTTTCCGGTCTGGAGCAAGGCCATCAGCAGCAAGGGCACCATCAAGGCCACGCTGGGTTCGGTGAACATCCCCGTGGTGTGCGCCGGCATGCTGGTCACCCCGGGTGACGTGATCGTGGCCGACGACGACGGCGTGGTCTGCGTGCCCGCCGCCCGCGCCGTGGAAACCCTGGCCGCCGCCCAGAAGCGCGAGAGCTTCGAAGGCGAGAAGCGCGACAAGCTGGCCAGCGGCGTGCTGGGCCTGGACATGTACAAGATGCGCGAACCCCTGGCCGCCGCCGGCCTGCGCTACATCGACTGAGAGCCTCCCATGAGCAAACCCACTTCTGGTGACTTCACCAAAACCGCCGGCTGGCTGGACTGGTACACCGGCCCCAGCAAGCCCCGCTTCCAGTTGCCCGCCGGCGCGGTGGACGCGCACTGCCACGTGTTTGGCCCCGGTGCCGAGTTCCCCTACGCCCCCGAGCGCAAGTACACCCCCTGCGACGCCAGCAAGCACGAGCTGTTCGCCCTGCGCGACCACCTGGGCTTCGCACGCAACGTGATCGTGCAGGCCACCTGCCACGGCGCCGACAACCGCGCCATGGTCGATGCCTGTGTTGCCAGCGGCGGCAAAGCACGCGGCGTAGCCACCGTGCGCCGCAGCGTGACCGACCAGGAAATCCAGGCCATGCACGACGCCGGTGTGCGCGGCGTGCGCTTCAACTTCGTCAAGCGCCTGGTGGACTTCACGCCCAAGGACGAGCTGATGGAGATCGCCGGGCGCATCGCCAAGCTGGGCTGGCACGTGGTGATCTACTTCGAGGCGGTTGACCTGCCCGAGCTGTGGGACTTCTTCACCAGCCTGCCCACCACCGTGGTGGTGGACCACATGGGCCGCCCCGACGTGTCGCTGCCGGTGGACGGCCCGCAGTTCGCGCTGTTCGAGAAGTTCATGCGCGAGCACCCCAATGTGTGGAGCAAGGTGAGCTGCCCCGAGCGCCTGAGCGTGACTGGCCCCAAGGCCCTGAACGGCGAGCAGAACGCCTACACCGACGTGATTCCCTTCGCCCGCCGCATCGTGGAGCAGTTCCCCGACCGCGTGCTGTGGGGCACCGACTGGCCGCACCCCAACCTGAAGGACCACATGCCCGACGACGGCCTGCTGGTGGACTTCATCCCGCACATCGCGCCCACGGCCGAGCTGCAGCGCAAGCTGCTGGTGGACAACCCGATGAAGCTCTATTGGCCCGAGGAGGTCTGAGATGGCACTTGATAAACCCTACCAAGACGTGCCCGGCACCATCATTTTTGATGCCGAGCAAAGTCGCAAAGGCTACTGGCTCAACCAGTTCTGCATGAGCCTGATGAAGGCCGAGAACCGCGAGCGCTTCAAGGCCGACGAGCGGGCCTACCTCGACGAGTGGCCGATGACCGAAGAGCAGAAGCAGGCCGTGCTGGCGCGCGACCTGAACTGGTGCATGCGCACCGGCGGCAACATCTACTTCCTGGCCAAGATCGGCGCTACCGATGGCAAGAGCTTCCAGCAAATGGCGGGCTCCATGACCGGCATGACCGAAGACGAGTACCGCGCCATGATGCTCGCCGGCGGCCGCAGCGCCGAAGGCAACCGCTACATCGGCGAGGACGGCGACGCCCAAGCCCACCGCCAGCCCCAAGGCGCTGCCGGCAAGAAAGGAGCCTGACCATGGCCAAGATCACCGCATCCGTTTACACCTCGCACGTGCCCGCCATTGGCGCGGCCATTGACCTGGGCAAGACCCAGGAGCCGTACTGGCAACCGCTGTTCCAGGGCTACGAGTTCTCCAAGCAGTGGATGAAGGACAACAAGCCCGACGTGATTTTCCTGGTCTACAACGACCACGCCACCGCGTTCAGCCTGGACTTCATCCCCACCTTCGCCATCGGCACCGCCGCCGAGTACCAACCGGCCGACGAGGGCTGGGGCCCGCGCCCGGTGCCCAAGGTGATCGGTCACCCCGAACTCGCCTCGCACATCGCGCAAAGCGTGATTCAGCAAGACTTTGACCTGACCATCGTCAACAAGATGGACGTGGACCACGGCCTGACCGTGCCGCTGTCGCTGATGTGCGGCCAGCCCGAAGCCTGGCCTTGCCCGGTGATTCCGTTCGCGGTGAACGTGGTGCAGTACCCCGTGCCCAGCGGCCGCCGCTGCTACCAGCTCGGCCAGGCCATCCGCAAGGCCGTGGAGAGCTTTGACGAAGACATCAACGTGCACATCTGGGGCACCGGCGGCATGAGCCACCAGCTTCAGGGCGCGCGCGCCGGCCTGATCAACCGCGAGTGGGACAACGCCTGGCTCGACAAGATGATCGACGACCCGGTGGCCTGCGCCGACACGCCGCACATCGACTACGTGCGCGAAGCCGGCAGTGAAGGCATTGAGCTGGTGATGTGGCTCATCGCCCGTGGCGCCATGGCCGACGCGGCCGGCGGCCCCAAGCCCAAGGTGGCCCACCGCTTCTACCATGTGCCCGCCAGCAACACGGCTGTCGGCCACGTGATCCTCGAAAACCAATAAACCTGGAGCGGGCCAGCGATGGCCCGATCCTTCAACGGAGAAAAAACATGACCATCAAAGTCGCACTCGCCGGCGCCGGCGCCTTCGGCGTCAAGCACCTGGACGGCATCAAGAACATCGACGGCGTGGAAGTCGTCTCGCTGATCGGCCGCCGCCTCGACCAGACCAAGGAAGTGGCCGACAAGTACGGCATCGGCCACGTCACCACCGACCTGAACGAAGCCCTGGCCCGCCCCGACGTGGACGCCGTCATCCTGTGCACCCCCACCCAGATGCACGCCGAGCAGACCCTGGCCTGCCTGAAGGCCGGCAAGCACGTGCAGGTGGAAATTCCCCTGGCCGACAGCCTCAAGGGCGCCGAAGAAGTGGTGGCCCTGCAAAAGCAGACCGGCCTGGTGGCCATGTGCGGCCACACCCGCCGCTTCAACCCCAGCCACCAGTACGTCAACAACAAGATCAAGGCCGGCGAGTTCAACATCCAGCAAATGGATGTGCAGACCTATTTCTTCCGCCGCACCAACACCAACGCACTGGGCCAGGCCCGCAGCTGGACCGACCACCTGCTGTGGCACCACGCCGCCCACACCGTTGACCTGTTCGCCTACCAGTGCGGCAGCCCCATCGTGAAGGCCAACGCCATCCAGGGCCCGATCCATCCCGTGCTGGGCATCGCCATGGACATGAGCATCCAGCTCAAGGCCGCCAACGGCGCCATCTGCACGCTGAGCCTGTCGTTCAACAACGATGGCCCGCTGGGCACCTTCTTCCGCTACATCGGCGACACCGCCACCTACATCGCCCGTTACGACGACCTGTTCACCGGCAAGGAAGAGAAGATCGACGTGTCCAACGTGGCCGTGTCCATGAACGGCATCGAGCTGCAAGACCGCGAGTTCTTCGCCGCCATCAAGGAAGGCCGCGAGCCCAATTCCAGCGTGGCCAGCGTGTTCGCCTGCTACCAGGTGCTGCACCAGCTCGAGCAACAACTCAACGCTTGATGAGGCCCACCCCTGCGGCGCTGCGCGCCATCCCCTCAAGGGGACGACGCCAGCGGCCCGGCAAAGCCGGTTCCGCGGCGTCCCTGGCGCAACTCCCATCATTCGCTTCTTAGCGCCCACGGCTCCATCCATCCGGCTGGGGCCGTTTTTCGTTTCAGGAGACAACCCCCATGCAACAACGCCAACTCGGTCCTTTCAGCGTCAGCGCCATCGGCCTGGGCTGCATGAACATCTGCCACGCCTACGGCCCACCGCTGCCCGATGACCAGGCCGAGCGCCTGCTGCTGGCCGCGCTGGACGACGGCGTCACCCACTTCGACACCGCCGCCCTCTACGGCTTTGGCGCCAGTGAGCGCACCGTGGGCCGCGTGCTCTCGCGCCACCGCAGCCGCTTCACCCTGGCCAGCAAGTGCGGCATGCAGGGCGTGGACGTGAAAGGCGATGGCCAGCTCGTGCGCGTGATCGACGGCCGCCCCGAGACCCTGCGCGCCACCTGCGAGGCCGCGCTGCAGCGCCTGCAGACCGACGTGATCGACCTCTACTACCTGCACCGCTGGGACAAGCAAGTGCCTGTGGAAGAGAGCGTGGGCGCCCTGGCCGACCTGGTGCGCGCCGGCAAGATCCGCAGCATCGGCCTGAGCGAGGTGTCCGCCACCACGCTGCGCAAGGCCCACGCGGTGCACCCCATCGCGGCCGTGCAGACCGAGTACTCGCTGTGGACCCGCAACCCCGAGATCGCCGTGCTTGACGCGTGTCGCGAACTCGGCGTGAGCTTCGTGGCCTTCAGCCCCGTGGCGCGCGGCTTCCTGTGCGGTGAGCTGAACCCCGCCAGCTTCGACGCCAAAGACATCCGCCGCGCCATGCCCCGCTTCAGCGCCGAGCACATGGCCGCCAACCGCCAGTGGCTGCCCAGCTACCTTGCCATCGCGGCCGAGGTGGGCTGCACCCCGGCCCAACTGGCCATTGCCTGGCTGCTGCACAAAGGCCCGGACATCCTGCCCATCCCAGGCACCGCCAACATCGAGCACCTGCACGAGAACAACGCCGCCGCCAGCGTGCAACTCAGCGCCGACGTGATGGCCCGCCTGGAAGCCCTCGTCAACCCCGCCACCGTCAGCGGCAACCGCTACAACGAGCAGGCGAACAGGGAGGTGGACACGGAGGTGTTCTGAGGGGGCAACGGCCGGCTGTTTGCCGGCTGGTACCGGCTTACCCAGGACGACAGCTTCAGTTCGCCCAGTACAGCCGCCGCCGTGGTGCTGGGCCGTGGTGCGAATGGACGCATCGAGTGGAAGGACGCTCAGGGGCTAACGCTGAAGGAATTGCAGGGGGCAGAGGTCGGTTTGTGATTCGCGAACGGCGGATGTCTTTTTGTTTGCAATATGCATATTGCATATTTTCGAATCGATTGCTTGAAAAACGAATTGCTACGTGGCATATTCCATATGCATATTGCGTATGGAGTCTCGGGTGAGCAGTTCTGGAATCAAATCGCGCTTGAGCCACGCCCAGTGGACGCTGAAGCCGCAAGACTTGGCGGTGGCCTTCAAGTTGGTCTGCCTTAAAGGCCAGAAGTTGCCTTACGCAGCCTTGGCTCAAGCCTTGAACCTTTCGCCTTTCGAGGCGCATGCCTGCATGACCAGGCTGTCAGCGTCACGGCTGTTGACGGAGGTGGATGGCGTGCCGAGCCTGGTCATGCCCGCGTTCCGGCCACTTGTACTGCAGGGGGCGGCGTACTTTTTTCCGCCGGTACGAGGGGAGGTCACGGTGGGCTTTCCCACGGCGCAGGGAGTCGAGCCGCTCAGGTCAAAGGTGATGTTCGCGGACGAGTTGCCGCCCGTGTGGCCGCACGCCGAGGGCACGACGCGCGGGACCACGCTGCTGCCGCTGTACCCCAAGCTGCCCTTGGCCGCGCAGAAGGACCCGGCGTTCTACGAGCTGCTGGCGCTGTTTGATGCACTGCGCATCGGGCAGGCACGTGAGCGTGAGCTGGTGCGCGGCATGCTGGAGGCGCGGCTGGTATGAGCAACCCGAACTTGGCCATCCTGGATCTGGTGGCCACTGCCTTGGGCCCGGTGTGCGATGACGTGGTGTTTGTGGGCGGCTGCGCAACCGGTCTCTTGCTCACCCAGGTGCGCCCAGAGCGCATTCGCATCACGGAAGACGTGGACATCATTGCGCAGGCGCTCACGGCCCGCGACTACCACGCCATTGAGGACAAGGTGCGTGCACGCGGCTTCAGCAACGACATGCGTCCTGGGGCGCCTATCTGCCGCTGGGTGTATGGCACCGTCACGGTGGACGTGATGCCCACCGTGCAGGACATCCTGGGTTTTGCCAACCGCTGGTATCCGCTGGCAGTGGAAACCGCCACGCCGGTGGCGCTGGCGTCGGGGTTGAGCATTCGTCTCATCAGTGCCCCAGTGTTTGTCGCCACCAAGCTGGAAGCCTTCAGGGACCGAGGCCGCCATGCCGATGGACAACCCGATTACCTCGGCAGTCACGACCTGGAGGACATCATCACCGTGGTGGACCGACGCCCGGAGCTGCTGGATGAATGCGCCTCAGCGCCGCAAGAACTGCGGGCGTACCTGTCCGAGGCGTTCAACCACTTGCTGGCCGATGCAGACTTCAACACCTCGTTGGCCGGGCATTTGCCGGGCGATGCGTCCAGCCAGGGGCGCTTGCAAAAGCTCCGCGACGCCATGCGCACGCTCGCGAACCTGAGGTCATGAGGGCCGACATCCGCAGTCGGACACTTGCGCAACGAAGGTGATGCGCGGCAGATGCCCGGTTGAACTGTCGCCCCCGCCACCTCACTTCAACAGTCCACCCAGATCGAACCCCGCATCCCCCGCCTGCTCGGGCGTGGGCGATACGCCCGCGTCCAGCAGCTTGCGGGCCTGCAGGTGGTCTTTGGCGGCGTTGACGCTGTCCACCGCCAGCAGGCGCTGGCCCTGGAAGTGGTAGACGCTGAAGCTGCCGCTGGCCATGTCGCCGCGCACGGCCCAGGTGTCGGCGCCTATGGAGAGGCCGGCCATTTGCAGCTTCTTGTCGTACTGGTCGCTCCAGAACCAGGGCGTGGCGGTGAAGGGGCGGTCTTGGCCGAGCAGGGCGGCGGCTGCGCTTTTGCCTTGTTCGGTGGCGTTCTGCACCGATTCCAGCCGCAGCAGGCTGCCGTCGGCCAGGCGGCGAGCGGTGCAGTCGCCAGCAGCGACGATTGACCGGTCGCTGGTGCGGCCGCAGCCGTCCACCACGATGCCCCGGTCGCACTCCAGCCCGGCCTCGCGGGCGAGCTGGTCGTTGGCGCTGACGCCAATGCCCACCACCACCAGGCCAGCCGGCAGCACGGTGCCATCGGCCAGCTTCACGCCGGTCACGCCACTGGCGTCGGCCTCGATGGCCGCCACCTGGGCACCCAGCATCAGTTGCACGCCGTGGCCGCGGTGCAGCTCGGCGTACCAGTCGGACAGCACCGGCGCCAGCACGCGGCCCAGCAGGCGCGGTGCGGCTTCCAGCACGGTGACCGTGGCGCCTTTCTTGCGCGCCGTCGCCGCCACTTCCAGGCCAATGAAGCCACCCCCGATCACGACGATGGGCAGGCCCTTTTCCAGGCAGGTGCCCATGCGCTCGGCGATGGCGCTGGCGTCGGCGCGCGAGCGCAGGGGCAGCACGCCGGGCGCGTTGGCGCCGGGCAAGGGCAGGGCGCGTGGCGTGGCGCCGGTGGCCAGCACCAGGCCGCTGTAGGGCAGCGTGCTGCCGTCGGCCAGCGCCACGCACTTCGCGGCCCGGTCGATGCGCTGCACCGTCACGCCGGTGCGCAGCTCAATGTTCTTGCGCGCCAGCATCTCGGGTGCGCGCATCACCAGTTGCGCGGCGTCCATCTCGCCGGCCAGCCAGGCCTTGGACAGCGGCGGGCGGTGGTAAGGGCCGTGTGGCTCATCGCCCAGCAGGGTGATGGGGCCTTCAAACCCGCCAGCGCGCAGCGCCTCGGCGGTCTGCACGCCGGCCTGGCCGGCGCCCACGATGACGATGCCCGGCGCTTGGCTCATGTTCGTCACTCCTGGCACTCGGGCAGGTGCACCACGCCGCCTTCCAGCGCGGCACTGGCCTTGATCTGGCAGGCCAGGCGGCTGTTGGGCCGGCGCACGGCCACCACGTTGTCCAGCATGTCCAGCTCGTTTTGCGAGGGGGCGGGCAGCACGCGGGCCAGCAGGTCGTCCACGTAGCAATGGCAGGTGGCGCAGGCGCACGAGCCGCCGCACTCGCCGATGATGCCGTCCACGCCGTTGGCGGTGGCGCCTTGCATCAGGCTCCAGCCATCGGGCAGGTTCAGGGTGGTGGCTTGGCCGCTGGCCTCGACAAAGGTGATGTTCGCCATGGTGGGGGTCTCCGGTTTATTGCGCTTTGAGCTGCAGCACCAAGGGGCTGCGGAAGGTGGAAGAGGGCATCCAGGCCAGTTGATCGGCCACGCGCTTGTACTCGGGCACCACTTGGTGGAACTCTTCAAAGGCGATCTTCACCGCCAGGCGGGCGATGGCCGTGCCCAGGCAGGCATGCACGCCGCCGCCGAAGCCGAGGTGGCCGCGCGGTTTGCGGGTGATGTCGTACACGTCGGGGTTGGGGTACTGGCGCTCGTCGCGGTTGCCCGATCCATAGGCCAGGCACACGAAGTCGCCTTCTTTCATGGTCTGGCCGTGCAGGGTCACGTCCTTCATGAGGCGGCGGCGGAAGCGCTGGGCCGAGGTGTTGAAGCGCAGGCTTTCTTCAATGGCGTCGGGCAGCAGGGCCGGGTTGGCCACCACGGCGCGGCGGGCCTCATCAAAGGTGGCGAGGTTGTAGGCGAACATCATCATGAAGCCGCCCAGGCTTTCCACGCCGGCCATGATCAGCGTGGTGGTGGTCAGCAGCACCTCGCGGTCGTCCAGGCGGTCGCCGTCGATCTCGGCCAGCGCGAAGTGGCTGATGAGGTCGTTCTTGGGCTCTGCGCGGCGCATGGCGATCACCTTGCTGGCGTAGTCCTGCATCCAGTTGTAGGCCGCAATGTGCTCAGGGCCCTTGGCGCGGGTGCGGGCGTCGCTCTGCACCATCAGCACGGCGTTGTCGCGCACCTCTTGCTCGGGCACCAGGGCGTCATCGCCCATGGGCAGTCCCAGAGCGGCCATCAGCACCTTCACGGTGAACTGCGAAGACACGTCCTTGAAGTCGAACTCGTTGATGCCCTTGAGCTGGCCGAACACGTCCTTGGCCACGGCGCGGATGGGTTCTTCGAGCGCCAGCAGGTTGCGCTTCATGAACGCGTGCTGAATCAGGCCACGCAGGCGGTCGTGCTTCGGTGGGTCAGAGCTGCCCAGGGTGGCGCCGGCGCGCCCGGGCAGTTCGGTCATCAGGTTGCCACTGGCGCTGGAGAAGGTTTGCCAGTCTTGTCCGGCGCTCACGATGTCGCTGTAGCGCGAGAGCACCCACATCTGCGCCTCCTCGCTCCAGAAGCAGGGGAATTCGTCGCGCAGGCGCTGGTAGTAGGGGAAGGGGTCGGCGTCGATGGCCGGCGAGTAAGGGTCGAAGTGGAAGCTGCCGAGGCTCACGGGTGTCTCCAGATGGGTGAATCGTGGAGCTCGACTCTAGGGCGCGGTCGGGTGAAAGCCACTGCACTTACCAGGGATAATTCTGGTACTTTTCGATCAAGCACATGCCAAAGCCCCGTTTGAACACACAGGCGACGCCCGCCTCTTCGTCCCGCAAGTCAGCAGGCGGCATTCCCCGCTTCGCGCTGTACGGTGAACCCGCCAGGCCGGGGGAAGAGCTGCTTCACATCGAAGAAGTGCAGTCGCGCAGCCGCCTGTACCACTGGGAAATTGATGCCCACCTGCACCAGGGGCTCTACCAGATCCTATGGTTGGCGAGGGGTTGGGCCGATGTCATGTTGGACGAATGGCGGGGCAGGGTGGAAGGCCCCGCCGCCATCGTGGTGCCGCCCGGCGTGGTGCACGGCTTTCATTTCGCCCCAGAGACCGACGGCATGGTGCTCACCCTGAGTGCCCGATTTTTGGTGGAGGGTGAGTTCGAGGCGGTGGGCGAGGCGTTTCGCCTGTTGTTCTCTTCCCCGGGGGTCTTGCACTTTTCTCAAGAAGACGGTGAGACCCAGCGCTTGAGTGCCCAGCTCTCCGAACTGGCCGCCGAGTTCCTGCTGCCAGGCGCGGCCGAGGCACCGGTGCTGCGCTGGCTGGCCCGCGCGGTGGTGTGGCGCCTGGCCCGTGCCAGCGCCCAGGGGCAGCGCGAAGGCGGCGAGTCGCGCGCCCACCAGGCCCTGTTCACCCGTTTTCTGCTGCTGGTGGAGCGCCACTTTCTGGAGCACTGGCCCATGGAGCGCTACGCCTCGCGCCTGGGCCTGTCCACCCAGCGCCTGAACCGCCTGGTGCGGGCCGAGCGGGGCTGTACCGCGCTGGAACTGGTGCACGACCGCCTCACCCGCGAGGCCTGTCGGCGCCTGGTCTACATCGCGGCGCCGGCTGCCAGCCTGGCGCTGGAGCTGGGCTTTGAAGACCCCGCCTATTTCTCGCGTTTCTTCAAACGGCGCACCGGCCAAAGCCCGCAGGCATGGCGCCGTGCCCACACCGGGCAGGCGGTGCGGGGCTGATCACGCGCCCTGGCGATCGCCCGGCACGGCGGCCGGTGCCAGGGCCAGCAACTGCTCGCGCAGCCAGCGGTGCGAGGCGTCCGCGTGGTGCTGGCGGTGCCAGATCAGGTACATGGGCATGGTGGGGCAGGGAACGGGCACCTCGGCGTGGGCGAGGTCGCGCATCAGGCTGTGGCGCAGCAGCGAAGGCGCGGTGGCCAACAGGGGGCTGCCCTTGATGAAGGCGGGCAGGCCCGCGAAGCCCGGCACCGTGACGACGAAGCGTCGGCGTATGCCCTGCGCTTCCAGCGTGCGGTCCAGGTAGAGCGAGCGGCGCGGCTCGTAGACCACGGTGGCGTGGTCGGCGGCCAGGTAGTCCTGCACCGTGGCGGGCGCGCGGCGCACGGCCGGGTCGTAGAACACACGGTAGCGGTCTTCAAAAATGCGTTGCTGCAGGATATCGCTGCCCTCTGGGGGCCGGGGGCTGATGGCGATGTCGCACACCCGGTCGCGCAGCATCTCCAGGCTGGGCACGTCTGACGGAATCACGCGCAGCACCACGCCCGGCGCCGCCTCGCGCAGGCGCTGGGCCAGCGCGGGCAGCAGCACGTCGCGCTGGAAGTCGTTGGCGGCAATCGTCACCGTGGCCTGCCAGCGCGCGGGGTCGAAATCGCCGGCGTGGGCGAAGCGCTCCAGTTGGCGCAACAAGCCCCGTGCGTCCTCGGCCAGTTGCTGGGCGCGGGCCGTGGCCACGATGCCGCGCCCGCTTTTCACGAACAGCGGGTCACCGGTGATGGCGCGCAGCTTGTCGAGCTGGTGGCTCACGGCCGACTGCGTCACCCCCAACTGTTGCGCCGCGCCGGTGACGCTGCCGGTGTCCACCACCGCCACCAACTGTTGCAAGGCGCGGGCATCCAGGTCTGACCAATCGAAATGATTCATGGGTCAGATGATGAAAGATCGGTTTATTTCCGGCAAGGGCTTCGCGACACTGCGGGCTGACCCATATCAATTCCCCTTCAAGCAGGAGAGCGGCCGTGAGCAAAACCATCCCCGGCACCACCCCCTTCGACGGCGACGCCGCGCAGAAGGGCTATGCCTTGAACAAGATGTGTTTCTCGTTCAACCACCAGGCCAACCGCGAGGCCTTTCTGGCCGACCCCGAGGCCTACATGCGGCAATACGGCCTGAACGAGCAACAGGCCCAGGCCATTCGCTCCAAGCAGGTGCTGGCCATGATCGAGGCCGGCGGCAACGCCTATTACCTGGCCAAGTTCGCGGGCATCTTCGGGCTGGACATGCAAGACATTGGCGCGCAGCAGACCGGCATGAGCAAGGACGCCTTTAAAGCCAAACTGCTGGCGGCCAACGAGCAGTGTTGAGACAAGCAGGAGCATCTTCATGGCACAACTCATCGGTGGCCTGGCCACTTCGCACATTCCCGCCATCGGCGGCGCCATCCACAAGGGCAAGCAGAACGAGCCTTACTGGAAGCCCTTCTTTGACGGTTTTCCGCCCATTCACGAGTGGCTGGACAAGGCCAAACCCGACGTGGTGGTGGTCTTCTACAACGACCACGGCCTGAACTTCTTCCTGGACAAGATGCCCACCTTCGCCGTGGGCGCGGCGGCCAGCTACAGCAACGCCGACGAAGGCTGGGGCATTCCCACCCTGCCGCCGGTGCCGGGCTGCCCCGATCTGTCGTGGCACCTGATCCGCGAACTGATCGCGAAAGAGTTCGACATCGTGACCTGCCAGGAAATGCTGGTGGACCACGCTTGCACGCTGCCCTTGAAGCTGTTCTGGCCCGAGCACCAGGTGGCGCCGGTGCAGATCGTGCCCATCAACATCAACACGGTGCAGTTCCCCCTGCCCACGGCCAAGCGCGTCTACAAGCTGGGCAAGGCGGTGGGCGAAGCGATCGCCAGTTGGAACAGCGTCAAGAAGGTGGCGGTGCTGGCCTCTGGCGGCCTGAGCCACCAGCTCGACGGCGAGCGCGCCGGCTTCATCAACAAGGCCTTCGATCTGCAGTTCCTGGCCAGCATGGAAAGCAACCCCGAGTGGGTGACGCAGTTCAGCGACCTGGAGCTGGTGGAGAAGGCTGGCACCCAGGGCGTGGAGCTGCTGATGTGGCTGGCCATGCGCGCAGCACTCACCAGCGCGGGCGCCGGGGTGCGCAAGGTGCACAGCAACTACCACATCCCCATCTCCAACACGGCGACCGGTGTGTTGGCGTTGGAGACAGTCTGACCTCTTGTCGGCGTCTGGCGCTGCTAAAGGGAGGGAGCCTCTGGCTCCCTTTTCGTTTTGTGTGTGCTGACGTGTTGGCGCTGCCGTGATCGCCGGGTATCCGACTCCGCGAATGTCCCCCGGAACGGCAATGGCCGTTCCTCCTCCTTTATTTCGCTGCGTCGGACACCCGACACTCACGGCGCCACCGTTCTGCTCGGGACAAAAAAACGGGGGCCCGAAGGCCCCCGTGTTGTGCGCAATCGCTGAAGCGGATTACAGCGAATCGATGAAGCTGCGCAGCTTGTCCGAGCGGCTGGGGTGCTTGAGCTTGCGCACCGCCTTGCTCTCGATCTGGCGGATGCGCTCGCGCGTGACGTCAAACTGCTTGCCCACTTCTTCCAGCGTGTGGTCGGTGGACATCTCGATGCCGAAGCGCATGCGCAGCACCTTGGCTTCGCGCGGCGTCAGGCTGTCCAGAATCTCCTTCACCACCTCGCGCAGACCGGCCTGCATGGCCGCGTCGATTGGCGCGGTGTTGGCCTGGTCTTCGATGAAATCGCCCAGGTGCGAATCGTCGTCGTCACCGATGGGGGTTTCCATCGAGATCGGCTCCTTCGCGATCTTCATGATCTTGCGGATCTTGTCCTCGGGCATGTCCATCTTCTCGGCCAGGATGGAAGCGTCCGGCTCGAAGCCGAACTCTTGCAGGTGCTGGCGCGAGATGCGGTTCATCTTGTTGATCGTCTCGATCATGTGAACCGGAATGCGGATGGTGCGGGCCTGGTCGGCGATCGAGCGCGTGATGGCCTGGCGAATCCACCAGGTGGCGTAGGTCGAGAACTTGTAGCCGCGGCGGTATTCGAACTTGTCCACCGCCTTCATCAGGCCGATGTTGCCTTCCTGGATCAGGTCGAGGAACTGCAGGCCGCGGTTGGTGTACTTCTTCGCGATCGAGATCACCAGGCGCAGGTTGGCCTCGATCATTTCCTTCTTGGCGTCGCGCGAATTGGCCTCGCCCTCGTTCATCCGCTTGTGGATGTCCTTCAGGTGGGCCAGGGGCACCACCACGCTGCTCTGAATGTCGATCAGGCCGCGTTGAAGTTCCTGCACCGGCGGAATGTTGCGCTGGATCACGGTGCTCCAGGGCTTGCCAGCGGCGGCCTGCTTCTCCACCCATTGCAGGTTGAGCAGGTTGTCCGGGAACTCAGCAATGAACTTTTCCTGCGGCATGCCGCACTTGTCCACGATGATGCGGCGCAGCTCGCGCTCTTTCTTGCGCACCTCTTCCACCTGCGTGCGCAGGGTGCTGCACAGCTTCTCGATGGCCTTGGCCGTGAAGCGGATGGTCATCAGCTTCTCGGTGATGGCCACTTGCGTCTTCAGGTAGCTCGGGCCGCCATAGCCTTCCTTGTCGTAGACCTTGTGCAGCTTCTCGAACAGGTCGCGGATGGCATCAAAGCGGGTCAGCGCCTCGCGCTTGAGCTCTTCAAGCTTGCGGGTCAGGGCCTTGGAGCCGCCCTTGCCATCGTCGTCGTCGGCCTCGTCGTAATCGTCGAAGTCTTCTTCGGCCACGTAGTCGTCGGCCTCGTCGGCGTCAGCGAAGCCGTCCACCACGGTGGAGATCACCACCTTGCCTTCGCGAATTTCCTCGGCCATGGCCAGGATCTCGGCGATGGTGGCCGGGCTCTCGCTGATGGCCGCCATCATGTCGTGCAGGCCACCCTCGATGCGCTTGGCGATCTCGATTTCGCCTTCGCGGGTGAGCAGCTCCACCGTGCCCATCTCGCGCATGTACATGCGCACCGGGTCGGTGGTACGGCCGAACTCACTGTCCACCGTGGACAGGGCGGCTTCGGCTTCTTCCTCGGCTTCCTCTTCGGTGGCGGCGGTCGGGCCGGTGTTGTTCAGCAGCAGGGTCTCGGCGTCGGGCGTTTGCTCATAGACGGCCACGCCCATGTCGTTGAGCAGCGAGACCACCACTTCCAGGGTCTCGGCCTCCACCAGCTTGTCGGGCAGGTGGTCGTTGATTTCGCCGTGCGTGAGGTAGCCGCGCGTCTTGCCCAGCTTGATCAGGGTCTTCAGGCGTTCGCGGCGGCTGCGGGCTTCTTCTTCGGACAGGACGGTCTCGTCCAGGCCGAATTCCTTCATCAGCGCGCGCTCCTTGGCCTTGCTGATCTTCATGCGCAGCGGCTTGACCTTCTCGGCGGGCTGGGTGGCGTCAGCGACTTCTTCCACCACCTCCTCGGCCAGGTCTTCTTCGATGTCGCTCAGGTCGGCATCGTCCAGGTCGCTTTCTTCCTTGGCGGCGGCCTTGGGCTTGCGGCCACGCTTGGCGGCCGGCTTGTCAGCGGCGGCGGCCTTGGCCGGGCGGCCTGGCTTCTTCTTGGGCGCCGCTTCGGCGCTCAGGGTTTCGTCCAGCACCTCTTCCGCTTTGGTCTTCTTGGTGGTGGTCTTGGCCGTGTCGCTCTTGGCGGCGGCCTTGGTGGTGGTTTTCGTCGTCACTGCAGGGGCTTTCTTGGGAGCTGCCACCGGTTCGGCCGCGCGCGTGGCGGTCTTCTTGGCGGGCTTGGTGCTGGCAACGACGGGCGTGCTGGACTTCTTCGCGGGCATGGACACCTCAAATAAGGTCAAACGGGAACCGGCAAGAGACACCAAAACCGCCAGTCGATCGCCCATGGGCCAGCCGAGCCGGAGATTTTGTGGTGCACAACACCCACCTCATGCCGGCAGAGGTGAGCTTGCAAGCTGTTGGGCGAACATTTGGTGTGCAGTCCTTGCGGGTTGCCGCCGGGCCTGTGGAACACAGGGCGCCGGGGTTGGCCAGGAAGAGGTTTCCATCGATTCCCCGTGCGTGGGGACGGGCCAGGGCCGGAGGTGCTGCTGTCGCGCTTGCGGTGCGAAACCTCAGATTATACCGATTGACCCGATTTCAAGGCCTTGATCTGCTCGTTCACCCGCTTGAACTCTTCAAATGCCGAGGGGTCACCTTGGGCTACCCGCTGGGCCAGCCCCTCGGCGCGGGCGTTCAGGGCATCGCCGCGCAACAGGTCCATCACCCCGGCCAGCTCGGCCAGTTCCAGCTCGGTGTCCGCGCCCATCGTGGCCTGCTCCACTTCGGTGCAGGCCATGGCCTCGAATTCGCTGCCCCGCAGCGCCTCCCGCAGGGCGGCCCAGGGCTGCGGGCCATGCTCGTGCAACTGGCTCTCCAGCCACACGAAGACCGGGCCGTGCGGCGCGGGCAGGTGGGCCAGCATGGCGTGGTCTTCGGCGGACAGGCTGTCCCACGCCTGGGAGTTCGCCAGCAACAAGCCCACCGCGCGGTCGGCGCGGCTACCGCCGGCGCGGCGTTGCCCCAGCATGCGCGGGGGCGGGGGCTCTCCTCGGCGCCAGGCGCCATAGCCTTTGCCGCCGTACCCCTTGCCACCAAAGCGCCCGGCCTGGCCCGACGGCGGGTAGCGCCGGCCCGGGTTCTGGGCAGGTGCCGCTTGGCCCATGCCCTCGGGGTCGTAATAGGCCCCGCCATCGTCGCTGGGTACGCCGGCGTCGGCATGTGGTGCAGCATGGTCTGGCGCAGGGCGACGTGGCGCACGGCCGCCGGGGGTGTGTTGCCACATTTGCAGCAGTTCGTTGGCGCCCATGCCCACGCCCTGCGCCAGCTCGGCCAGCAACTGGCGCTTCAGCGCGCCATCGGGCAGGGCGCTCCACAGCGGTCGGGCCTGGCTGGCCATGCGGGCGCGGCCCTCGGCTGTGTCCAGCTCGCACTCGGCGCTGGCCGCCTCCACCAGAAAGCGCGAAAGCGGTGTGGCCTTTTTCACTTCCTCGGCAAAGGCCTCAGTGCCGAACTCGCGGATGTAGCTGTCCGGGTCGTGCTCGGCCGGCAGAAACAAAAATTTCACGCTGCGCAGGTCGGTGGCCCAGGGCAGGGCGGCGTCCAGCGCCTTGCGTGCGGCGCGGCGACCGGCGGCGTCGCCGTCGAAGCTGAACACCACCGCGTCGGTGAAGCGAAACAACTTCTGCACGTGGTCGGCCGTGCAGGCCGTGCCCAGCGTGGCCACGGCGTTGGCGAAGCCCAACTGCGCCAGGGCCACCACGTCCATGTAGCCCTCGGTCACCAGGGCATAGCCTTGCTGGCGAATGGCGGTGCGGGCCTCGAACAGGCCATACAACTCGCGCCCTTTGCTGAAGACCGGCGTCTCGGGGCTGTTGAGGTACTTGGGCTCGCCCTTGTCCAGCACCCGCCCGCCAAAGCCAATGCACTCGCCCTTGACGTTGCGGATGGGGAACATGATGCGGTCGCGAAACCGGTCGTAACGCTTGGCGTGGCCATCGGCGCCTTTTTCGTCTTCGTGCTCGATCACCAGGCCCGACTCCACCAGCAGCGGCTCCTGGTAGTCGGGGAACACGCCGGCCAGGTGGCGCCAGCCCTCTGGCGCGTAGCCCAGGCCAAACACCTTGGCGATCTGCCCCGAGAGGCCGCGCCGCTTGAGGTAATCGATGGCGCGGGGCGACCCCTTCAGGTCTTTGACATAGGCCTGCGCCGCCTTCTCCAGCACGCTGGTGAGCGTGGCCTGTTTCTGGCGCTGCTGGGCCGCGCGTTCGCGCTCCAGTGGCGAGGCGTCGTCTTCCGGCACTTGCAGCCCGGTCTGCTGGGCCAGGTCTTTCACCGCCTCGACGAAGCTCATGCCGGCGTGTTCCATCAGGAAGCCGATGGCGTTGCCATTCGCCCCGCAACCGAAGCAGTGATAGAACTGTTTGGTCGGGCTCACGCTGAACGAGGGCGACTTTTCCCCATGGAAGGGGCACAGGCCCATGAGGTTCGCGCCGCCTTTCTTGAGCTGCACGTAGCGTCCCACCACGTCGACGATGTCCACGCGGTTGAGCAGTTCCTGAATGAAAGTTTGCGGTATGGCCACGGGAGTATTCTCGCGCACGGACCCTTCCCCCCAGGACCTTGTACCGAGAGGCCACCGTGAACCGCATCTACGACCAAGACCTTCCCCGCACCGAAGCCAACTTCGCCCCGCTGACCCCGCTGTCCTTCATCGAGCGCACCGCCGAGGTCTACCCCGATCGACTGGCCATCGTGCACGGCGAGCTGCGCCAGACCTGGGCCCAGACCTATTCGCGCTGCCGCCAGCTCGCCAGCGCCCTGCAGCGCGCGGGCATCGGCCGTGGCGACACCGTGGCCGCCATGCTGCCCAACACCCCGCCCATGGTGGAGGCCCACTTCGGCGTGCCCATGGCCGGGGCCGTGCTCAACACCCTGAACACCCGCCTGGACGCCGAGACCATTGCCTTCATGCTCGACCACGGCGAGGCCCGCGCGGTGATCGTCGACCCCGAGTTCGCCCCCGTGCTGGCGCGCGCCATCGCGCTGCGCCAGCGCAGCGAGCCGCTGCTGCTCATCGAAACCCAAGACCCGCTCTTCACCGGCCAGACCCAGCCCCTGGGCGGGCAGGCCTACGAGGCTTTCCTGGCCGGTGGCGACCCCGCCTTCGCCTGGCAACTGCCCGGCGACGAGTGGGATGCCATCGCCCTGAACTACACCAGCGGCACCACCGGCAACCCCAAGGGCGTGGTCTACCACCACCGGGGCGCGGCCATCAACGCCATCTCCAACGTGCTGGAGTGGGACATGCCCAAGCACGCCGTGTACCTGTGGACCCTGCCCATGTTCCACTGCAACGGCTGGTGCTTCCCCTGGACGGTGGCCGCCCGCGCGGGCGTGAACGTGTGCCTGCGCCGGGTGGAACCGCAGGCCATCTTCGAGGCCATGCGCCAGCACCGCGTCACCCACTATTGCGGCGCGCCCATCGTGCACGGCCTGCTCGTCAACGCCCCTGCGGCCCTGAAGGCCGGCGTGCCCGCAGGCATCAAGGCCATGGTGGCGGGCGCCGCGCCCCCGGCCTCGATGATCGAAGGCATGGAGCAGATGGGCTTTGACCTCACCCACGTGTACGGCCTCACCGAGGTGTACGGCCCGGCCACCGTTTGCGCCAAGCACGAGCAGTGGGACGGGCTGGACATTGGCGAGCGCGCGCGCCTGAACGCCCGCCAGGGCGTGCGTTACCACCTGGAGCGCGACGTGCGCGTGCTTGACCCGCAGACGATGCAGCCGGTGCCCGCCGATGGGCAGACCATGGGCGAGATCATGTTCCGCGGCAACATCGCCATGAAGGGCTACCTGAAGAACCCCAAGGCCACGCAAGAGGCCTTTGCCGGCGGCTGGTTCCACAGCGGCGACCTGGCGGTGCAGTACCCCGACGGCTACATCAAGATCAAGGACCGCAGCAAAGACATCATCATCTCGGGCGGGGAGAACATCTCCTCCATTGAGGTGGAAGACGTGCTCTACCGCCACCCCGACGTGCTGGCCGCGGCGGTGGTGGCCAAGCCCGATGCGCGCTGGGGCGAGACGCCCTGCGCCTTCGTGGAGCTCAAGGCCGGGGCCAGCACCACGGTGCAGGACATCGTGGCGCACTGCAAGCAGCACCTGGCGGGCTTCAAGGTGCCGCGCGCGGTGGTGTTTGGCGAGCTGCCCAAGACCAGCACCGGCAAGATCCAGAAGTTCGAGCTGCGCAAGCTCGCGGGCTCGGCGCAGGCCATCGACGTCTGAGCCAGTGAGCCGGGGCTCAGTCCCCGGCCACGATGCCCTCGCGCCGAGGGTCGGCACCCCCCAGCCAGCGGCCGTCGCGGCGCAACAAGGCCTGGGCGCCGCTGGTGAGTTCCACCTCTTGCACGGTGTGGCCGCGCGCTTGCAAGGCCTGCACAGTGGCGGGTGGGAAGCGCCCCTTCTCCAGTTGCACAGGCCCACCCAGCGAACCGAAGTTCGGCAGGTCCACCGCCGCCTGGGGCGTCAGGCCCCACTGCAGCGCGCCGTGCAGCGTCTTGGCGGTGTAGTGAATGATGAAAGCGCCGCCTGGGCTGCCCGCGCTCATCAAGACGTCGCCACTTTTCGCATCGAACACCAAGGTGGGTGACATCGACGAGCGCGGCCGTTTGCCAGGCTCCACGCGGTTCGCGATGGGGCGGCCCTGGGCATCGGTGGGAGTGAAGCTGAAGTCGGTGAGCTCGTTGTTCAGCAGGAAGCCGCCGGGGCGCGCCGGGTTCGTGCTGACCATGCGCCGCGAACCGAAACCCGCCTCGATGGTGGTGGTCATGGCCAGCGCGTTGCCGTGGGCGTCCACGATGCTGATGTGGCTGGTGCCGTACTCGGGCTGCTTGGGCATGGCGCCCAGCGCCACCTTGGCCCCGCCAGGTTGGCCGGCAGGGGCGTCGGGGGCGCGCTGCGGGCCGATCAGTCGGGCGCGCTCGTCCAGATAGGCCGGGTCGAGCAGGCTGTGCCAGTCGCCAGCCGGCGCGGGCACGAAGTCGGGATCGGCCACGTAGAGTGCGCGGTCGGCAAACGCCAGGCGAGAGGCTTCGGCGTAGCGGTGCAGCCACTCGGGCGAGGGCAGTCCGTCCACCAAAGGCGCCGTGGCCTGCGGCGTGCGCGCCACAAGGCCCAAGATCTGCCCGATCGCCAAGGCGCCAGAACTGGGCGGCGGGAAGCCGCACACCCGCAGTTCGCGGCCCGCCGCCTGGTGGGGGTGGCACAGGGCCTCTCGCACCTTGGGCGTGTAGCGGCGAAGGTCGTCGGCTGACAACTCGCCCGGCAGCGGCGCTCGCTTGGTCGCGGCCACGATGGCATTGGCGACTGGCCCTTCCTGCAGGGCCAGGGGGCCGATGGCGGCAATGTTGCGCAACACCTCGGCCAGCTCGGGGTTGCGCAAGCGGTGGCCTACCGGGTAGGGCGAGCCGTCTGCTCGGTAGAAGTAAGCCCGCGCCACCGGGTCTTGCCGCAGGGCTTCGTCGGCCGCCAGCAGGGTGTGCAGGCGTGGGCTCACTGGGAAACCGTTGTCGGCCAAGGCAATCGCGGGCTCAAACAGGCGCGCCCAGGGCAAGCGGCCATGGCGCTGGTGAGCGAGCTTGAGCATGGCCATCGCACCCGGCACCCCCACCGAACGGCCGCTGGTGACGGCCGTGTTGAAGGGCAGCGGTTTGCCTTGTTCGTCCAGGAACATCGCGGGCGATGCCTTTGCCGGTGCGGTTTCCCGGCCGTCATAGGCCAGCACGGTTTTCCCATCGTGGTGCAGCAGGAAGGCGCCGCCGCCGATGCCGCTGGACTGGGGTTCCACCAAGGTCAGCACCATCTGCACCGCCACGGCGGCGTCCACGGCACTGCCGCCCGCACGGAGGATGTCCGCGCCCGCCTGGGTGGCCAGCGGGTTGGCTGCTGCCACGGCCTGGCGTTCCAACGTCCAGCCCGGTTTGCGTTGCAGGCCAGACGCGGCCTCGGGTGCTTGCCAGGTGGGGCTGGTCGAGGGCGATGCACACGCCGAAAGCAAGGCGGTGGCGATGGCGAGCCAGCTCAGGCGGCGCAGAGATCGGCGGTGTGCGGTGGTCACGTGACTGTCTCCTGACAAAGGGTTGATACCCAAGGGGGTAGTGGATATCTGGGCGCGGCACAGTGTGTCAGATTCGTCTGCCATTGGTGAAGACGCTGCCCGGGTGATGTGGGCCGTCGTCGGGTGCCATCGGTGGCAGCAGGGGAGGGCTCTGCGTTGTCGGCAGATCGCGCAGGGCGCTGGTGTGCTGCGGCTGGTTCATCAGCCTTCGCGAGCACAGCAATGGCATTGGTCTGCCCATCCTCAACCAGTCGGAGTCGTCCATGGTCAACGAAGCCCCCTTTCATCCAGCCGATGCGCTCATTCCTGGCGAGAGCCAGTTTGAGGAGCAGGTGTCCCAGGCCTTGGTGGCCATCCTTCAGGCGCAGCGCGGGCAGCGAATTGCCGATTTGTCGGCCGTGGCGCAGTTGGTGCGCTGTATCGTGGACTGCGCCAATCAGGCGCAGGCGCAAGAAATTCACCTGGACACGGACGTGTCTGTCGGGCTCACCCAGGTCTTTTTCCGCGTGGACGGCGAACTGGTGTCGTTCGCCTGGTTGCCCACGCCGCTGCGCGACCCTTTGATCGACCATTTGCTGGTCTTGGCGGGTCTTGACCCCAGCACCTGGCCCACGCCTGAGAAGGCCGCGCTTGCGCTGGGTGACGCCTTTCAGTGGCACCTCACGGTGGTGCCCACCGATGAAGGCATGCGGGACGCCATCCTGCGCCGAACCAGTACCTGAACGGCGCCCCGCGGCCCCAGGCCAGCCCCGCTGGGGGCCTGACCAGGCGGGCTTGCTCAGCGCGGTGCCAGGCGGATGGCGCCGTCCAGGCGAATCACCTCGCCGTTGAGCATGTCGTTCTCCACGATGTGCTTCACCAGCTTGGCGTAGTCCTGCGGGGTGCCCAGGCGGCTGGGGAAGGGCACGCCAGCGGCCAGCTTGTCTTGCACTTCTTTGGGCATGCCGAAGAGCATGGGGGTGCCGAAGATGCCGGGGGCGATGGTCATGTTGCGGATGCCGTCGCGGGCCAGGTCGCGGGCAATGGGCAGGGTCATGCCCACCACGCCGCCCTTGGAGGCGCTGTAGGCGGCCTGGCCGATCTGGCCATCGTAGGCCGCCACGCTGGCGGTGCTGATCAGCACGCCGCGCTCGCCGGTGGCTTCGGGTTCGTTCTTGCTCATGGCCTCCGCAGCCAGGCGGATCATGTTGAAGGTGCCCACCAGGTTGACCATGATGGTCTTGGTGTAGGTGTCCAAGGGGTGAGCGCCCTCTTTGCCGACGGTTTTCACGGCCGGGGCGATGCCGGCGCAGTTCACCAGGCCCATGAGCTTGCCCATGCTGGTGGCTTGGGCCACCACGGCGCGGCCATCGGCCTCGTTGCTCACGTCGCATTTCACAAAGGCGCCGCCGATCTCTTGTGCCACGGCCTGCCCCTTTTCGGCCTGCATGTCGGCGATCACCACCTTGGCGCCGTTGGCCGCCAGCATGCGCGCCGTGCCTTCGCCCAGGCCCGAAGCCCCGCCGGTGACGATGAAAACTTTGCCTTGAATGTCCATGTTTGCTCCTTGGGTGGATGGGGGATTTACGTTGACGTAAACGTCAATTATGGGGCAGCCTCGCGTTGCTTCATGGCATCTGTGCGACCGACACGCGGGTGTCATATTGCCCGGGTACGGTCGGGGGCTTTGAATAGGAGGGGTGTGCCCATGCTGGACAGCCACGATGACACCATGCGCCGTCTTCATGACGACTTGCTCGACGGGTACGACGAAGAGTTGGAGATGGAAATAGAAGACCGCGATCTGGACGAGATTGGCGGCACCTTGGACGCGGACGCCTTGGCTCGGCGCAAGGCCGCCCGGCGTGACTACTTTCGTGAGTTGTTCCGCCTCCAGGCCGAACTGGTGAAGCTGCAAGACTGGGTGGTGGCCACCGGGCACAAGGTGGTGGTGGTGTTCGAAGGCCGCGATGCGGCCGGCAAGGGCGGTGTGATCAAGCGCATCACCCAGCGCCTGAATCCCCGCGTGTGTCGGGTGGTGGCCTTGCCAGCGCCCAACGACCGCGAACGCACCCAGTGGTATTTCCAGCGCTACGTGCAACACCTGCCCGCGGCCGGCGAGATCGTGCTGTTCGACCGCAGTTGGTACAACCGTGCTGGCGTGGAAAAGGTCATGGGCTTTTGCACCGACGAGCAGGTGGAGGAGTTCTTCCGCACCGTGCCCGAGTTTGAAAAGATGCTGGTGCGTTCGGGCATCCAGCTCATCAAGTACTGGTTTTCCATCTCCGACGAAGAGCAGGAACTGCGCTTTCTGGGCCGCATTCACGACCCGCTCAAGCAATGGAAGCTCAGCCCCATGGACCTGGAGAGCAGGCGCCGCTGGGAGCTCTACACCAAGGCCAAAGAGGCCATGCTCGAGCGCACCCACATTCCCGAGTCGCCCTGGTGGGTGGTGCCCGCCGACGACAAAAAGAAGGCGCGACTGAACTGTATTCACCACCTGCTGTCGCAGATGCCGTTCCACGAAATCGAGCGGCCAGCCATCGTTCTGCCTGAGCGCGTGCGGCACGACGGCTACCGCCGCCATCAGGTGCCCGGCGAAATTTACGTGCCCCAGGTCTACTGACGCCCTCGGGCGGCGCAGGCACAAAAAAGCCCGCTGGCGACAGCGGGCTTTTGCTGGGTGCGCAAGGCGATCACTTGAAGCCGGCGCGGTCCAGCATCTGTTGCACCTTGGTCAGGTTCTTGGCCACCACGGCCAGCGGCACCGTTTCAGCCTTGAATTTGTCGCCGCCCATGGCCTTGAGGGCTGGGTTGTCAATCTTCACGCCCTTGGCGGCAGCAAACTCGTTGTTGCCGTTGGCGAAGTACTCTTGCGCCGAGGGGCTGGCCAGGTATTCCATGAACTGGATCGCGGCGTCGCGGTGCTTGGCGTGCTTGGCCACGGCGGCGCCGGCAATGTTCACGTGCGTGCCGGTGGTGCCCTGGTTGGGAAACACCACGCGCACCTTCTCGACCACGGCGCGGTCTTCCGGCTTGGTGGACTTCATCATGCGGGCCAGGTAGTAGGTGTTGGTGAGTGCCACGCCGCATTCGCCCGAGGCGACGGCCTTGATCTGGTCGGTGTCGCCGCCCTTCGGGTCACGAGCCATGTTGGCCACCATGCCCTTGAGCCAGGCCTCGCCTTTTTCGTCGCCCAGGCGCTCAACCACGGTGGAGAAGAGCGACAGGTTGTAGGGGTGCGAGCCCGAGCGGGTGCAGAACAGGCCCTTGAGCTTGGGGTCGGACAGTTGCTCGTAGTTGGCGACATCGGCCGCCTTGACGCGCAGTGGGTCGTACACGATCACGCGGGCGCGGGTGGAAAATCCGGTCCAGGTCACGCCCTCGGGCGTGGCGGCAGCGCGCAAGTGGGACGGGATGGCCTCGTCCAGCTTGGCCGACTTGATCGGCTGGAAGAGCCCTTGCGCGTCGGCCACGGCCATGCGGGCGGCGTCCACCATGAGAATCACGTCGGCCGGCGAGGCGGCGCCCTCGGCGCGCAGGCGGGCGATCAGGCCGGCGTCGTCCGCGTCCACCCGGTTGATCTTGATGCCCGTGGCCTTGGAGAAGGCGTCGTACATCTGCTCGTCGGTTTGGTAATGGCGGGCGGAATAGACGTTGAGCACCTTGTCTTGGGCCATGGCGGGCATAGCGGCGGCAGTGGCCAGGGCCGTGAGCACGGCGGAAATCACGAGCTTCATGAACAGACTTTCTGGAACAGCAACCGGTTGTGAATGCCCACCGGCAATGGCTGTGCGGCGTTGCACAATAGAGTCCATGCTAACACTAACGCGAATTGTTCTCAATAACTTTATCCGCCGTTGGGGGCTTTTGGCCGTGCTGGCCTTGGCCGGTTGCAGCGCCCTGCCGCCGGCCACCACGGTCGACACGGGCGCCACGACCGAGGCCGAAGTCCGTCCCACGGCCCCGCCGCCCGTGGTTCAGCCGCCCCAGCGCGCACCTCGCCTGGGTTTGGCGCTGGGTGGCGGTGCTGCGCGAGGATTTGCACACGTGGGCGTGATCCAAGTGCTGGAGCAGGCCGGCATCCGTCCTGACCTGGTGGTGGGCACATCGGCCGGCAGCTTGGTGGCCGCCATGTACGCCAGCGGCATGAGCGGCGCCCAACTGGAAAAGGCCGCGCTCACCATGGAAGAGGCTACGCTGACCGACTGGACCTTGCCCATCCTCGGGCGGGGCATGTTGCGCGGCGAAGCGCTAAGCCGCTACGTGCGCAAGGCGGTGGACGGCAAGCTGATCGAGCAAATGAAGCTGCCGCTGGGTGTGCTGGCCACCGATCTGTCCAACGGCCAGGGTGTGCTGTTCCGTCGGGGGGACACTGCCTTGGCGGTGCGGGCCTCCAGCGCTGTGCCGGGCGTCTTCACGCCGGTGACGATTGCTGGCCGCGACTACGTGGACGGCGGCCTGGTGGCCCCTGTGCCGGTGCGCCAGGCGCGCGACATGGGCGCCGAGGTGGTGTTGGCGGTGGACATTTCCAGCCCACCTGATGGCAATGCGTCCAACGGCAGTGTGCAGATCTTGTTGCAAACCTTTGCCATCATGGGGCAGAGCATCAACCGCCACGAATTGGCCGATGCCGAAGTGGTGGTGCGGCCGGCCCTGAAGGGCGTGGGCAGCGCCGATTTTTCGGCCCGGCAACGATCCATCGTGGCGGGGCGTGCTGCCATGCAGGCGGCGTTGCCGCAGCTGAAGGCCCAACTGGCCCGGCTTCGCCCTGCCTGAGGCGAAAAAAAACCCTCACCGGGCGGTGAGGGTTTGAAGGGGTCCGATGAAACGGTGTTTCGAAAAGGACCCGAGGAGACAACTAGAAGATGGGGCAATGGTGCCTGGTTTCAAGACCAGATGCTTTGATCGGGATCAAGGTATCCGCACGCCCCGTCGACGATCAGCGCTTCTTGGCCGCGGCCGTCTTGGTGGCGTTGACAGCGGTGGCGGTGACCGTGTTGAAGTTGGCTTCGGCCATTTCGGTGGCTTGTTTCACAGCCTTCTGCACCGATTCCATGGCGTTGTTGGCGGCGGAGACAGCGCTCTTGATCACGGCCACGGCGGTTTCGGAACCGGCGGGGGCGTTCTTGGAGGCGTTGTCCACCACGGCCATGATTTTCTTCTGGGCGTCCACGGCGTTGGCTTCGGCGGCCTTGGTGAATTCGGCGCCGGTGCCGGAAGCGATGTCGTACAGGTGGCGGCTGTAGGCCACGGTCTTTTCGGCCATGGGCTGCAGCAGGCTGGTTTGCAGGGCCAGCAGTTCCTGGGCGTCCTTCACGCTCAGCAGCGCCTGGGTGCTGTTGGCGGATTCGGCCAGCGCGGCCTTGGTGGCTTGCAGGTTCAGCTCAACCAGCTTCTCCACACCTTCGAAAGCCTTCTGGGTCAGGCCGAAGAGGGTCTCGATGTTGGCTTTCTGGGCGGCGACGATTTGTTCGGCGGTCAGCATGTTCAGGCTCCTGAGAGGGTGGTGAATCAAGGGATTCGGGTTTTGTTGCGGTGCAACATGAGTCGAATTATTGGGGAGACGGGCATCGACTGCAAGTGTTTTTGTTGCGGTGCAGCAATTTGGCGACGAGCGGCCACCAAGGCATGGCCATAAGCGGGCAAGGCACTGTGGCATTCGCGCCTGGCCACAATCTCGCGGTGCACGCCTTCTATGCCGACCATTTCGTCTTGCCACTGCCCCAGGGGCACCGTTTTCCCATGGCCAAGTACGCCCGCCTGCGCGAGCGCCTGGCGGCCGAGTTGCCCGACATCGCCTTGAACGAGGCACTGCCCGCCACCGATGGCGAACTGGCGCTGGTGCACACCCCCGCCTATATCGCGGCCGTGGCGCAGGGCACGTTGCCGCCAGCGGCCCAGCGCGAAATTGGTTTTCCCTGGAGCCCCGCCATGGCCGAGCGCGCGCGCCGCTCGGTGGGGGCTACCTTGCAGGCTTGCCGGCACGTGATGGCCCACGGAGGCATCGCGGCCAATCTGGCGGGCGGCACCCACCATGCCCACGCCGACAAAGGTGGGGGCTTCTGTGTGTTCAACGATTTCGCCGTGGCGGCCCGCCTGATGCAGGCCGAGCACGCGCGCTTGCACCGTGGTCGAGGCACCTTGCGCGTGGTCATCGTTGACCTGGACGTGCACCAGGGCAATGGCACGGCTCGCATCTTTGCGAATGACCCGAGCGTGTTCACCTTGTCGATGCACGGGGCCAAGAACTTCCCCTTCCGCAAGGAACCGAGCGACCTGGACGTGGAGCTGCCCGATGGCTGCGGCGACGACGAGTACCTGGCCGCACTGGACCACGCTCTAGACGAGCTGTCGCACCGCTTCGAGCCTGAGCTGGTGCTGTACCTGGCCGGCGCCGATCCGCACGAGGGGGATCGGCTGGGTCGTTTGCGCCTGAGCTTTGACGGGCTGGAGGCACGCGACCGCCGCGTGATGGACTGGGCCTGGCAGCGCCGCCTGCCGGTGGCCATGGCCATGGGCGGCGGTTATGGCCACGACCTGGAGGCCACCGTGGCCGTTCAGGTGAACACCTACCGGGTGGCGCGGGCTTACCTGCGCCGCTGGACGGCGCCGACCGCGGTGACAGAGGGGGTGGATGGGCGCTGGCACAATGCCCGGCCATGACCGCGCCAGCCCGACCCCAGCCCCGTCCCCGCGAAGACTTCCGCGTGTTCCGCACCATCGGCACCCGTTGGGCCGATAACGATGTGTACGGGCACGTCAACAACGTCGTCTATTACAGCTGGTTCGACACCGCGGTGAACGCCCACCTGATTGAGGCCGGCGCGCTTGACATTCACCAAGGGTCGGTGATTGGTCTGGTCATTGAGACCCAGTGCAACTACTTCGCGCCGCTGGCGTTTCCGCAGAACGTGGAAGCTGGCTTGCGTGTGGCGCACCTGGGCTCGTCGAGTGTTCGCTACGAAGTGGGGCTGTTCGCCGAAGGCGAGCCGCTGAGCGCGGCCTGCGGTCATTTCGTGCACGTGTACGTGGATCGGCACACGCGCCGACCGGTTCCTTTGCCAGAAGCCTTGAAAACCACCCTGGAGACATTGAAATGACCACCAACCCCCAGGCCGTGATCGACGCGGCCAGTGTTGACGCCGCCATCACCAGCCGCATGTCGGCCCGCGCCTTCCTGCCCAAGCCGGTGCCGCGCGAGACCATCGAGCACATCCTGCAGGTGGCCAGCCGTGCGCCATCGGGCACCAACACCCAGCCCTGGCGCGTCTATGTGTTGCAAGGCGCCTCACGTGACGAGTTGGTGGCCAAGGTCTGCGCTGCGCATGACGCGGTGCGCGCCGACCCCGCGCTCAAGGCGCAGTACCAGGAAGAGTACGACTACTACCCACAGCAGTGGGTCAGCCCCTACATCGACCGCCGCCGTGAAAACGGGTGGGGTCTGTACGGTCTGCTGGGCATCGGCAAGGCCGACAAAGACCGCATGCACGAGCAGCACCAGCGCAACTTCCGCTTCTTTGATGCCCCGGTGGGCCTGATGTTCACCATTGACCGCGTCATGGGCCGCGGCTCGCTGGTGGATTACGGCATGTTCCTGCAGAACATCATGGTGGCCGCGCGCGGTCATGGCCTGCACACCTGCCCTCAGGCCGCCTGGAACGATTACGTCAGCATCATCCGTCCGCACATTGGCGCCAGCGACCAGGAAATGCTGGTGTGCGGCATGTCCCTGGGCTATGCCGACCCCGACGCCCTGGTGAACACCTTCCACACGCCCCGCGTGCCGGTGGAATCGTTCACCACCTGGCTTTGATTCCTTTTTCATTTGACCCACAGGAGCATTCCATGATCACCACCCCCAGCGGCCTGCAATACGAAGACACCGTGGTTGGCCAGGGCGAAGTCGCCCAGGCCGGTCGCCCCGTGCAGGTGCACTACACCGGCTGGCTGTTCAACAACGGCGTGCAAGGCGCCAAGTTCGACTCCAGCAAAGACCGTGGCCAGCCGTTCGAGTTTCCGCTGGGCGCCGGTCATGTCATCAAGGGCTGGGACGAAGGCGTGCAGGGCATGGCTGTGGGTGGCACGCGCCGCCTGGTGATTCCGCCGCAACTGGGTTACGGCGCGCGCGGCGCAGGCGGCGTGATTCCGCCCAACGCCACCCTGTTGTTCGAGGTGGACCTGCTCGCGGTCTGATCGCACAACCGGCCCTTGGAGACGATGATGCAAAACAAAAAATGGCGCAGCGCCGCCCTGGCGCTGACGCTGGCGTTGGGACCGTTGGTGGCGGGCGCGGCCGAACTGGATGGCCGTCAGCTCGCGGTGTGGTGGGGCATTCCGTTCGCCGGCGTGCTGCTGTCGATTGCCCTGGTGCCCCTGCTGGCGCCGATCTTCTGGCACCACCACTTCGGCAAGGTGGCCGCGGCCTGGGCACTGGCCTTTCTGGTGCCTTTTGCCGTGACCTTCGGGCCGGCGGCCACGGGGCAGGCGGTGGTGCACGCGGCGCTGGCCGAGTACGTGCCGTTCATCATCTTGCTCACGGCCTTGTTCACCGTGGCAGGCGGCATTTTCGTGCGGGGCAACCTGCATGGCAGCCCCGGTTTGAACACCGGCTTGCTGGCGTTGGGGGCCTTCCTGGCCAGCTTCATGGGCACCACCGGTGCCTCGATGCTGCTGATCCGCCCGCTGATTCGCGCCAACGACAACCGCAAGCACCAGGTGCACGTGGTGGTGTTTTTCATCTTCATCGTCTCCAACGCCGGTGGCGCGCTCACGCCACTGGGCGATCCGCCGCTGTTCCTGGGCTTCCTCAAGGGCGTTGACTTTTTCTGGACGGTCACCCACTTGTGGCCGCAGACGCTGTTTCTGGTCGGTATCCTGCTGGCGCTGTTCTATGCGATTGACTGGTGGTACTACCACAAGCGCGAAGAGGTCCGCCCGGTGGACCCGACGCCCGATACGCGCCGCGTGGGCTTCGAAGGCGGGGTGAACTTCCTGCTGCTGGGCGTGGTGGTGGGGCTGGTGCTCTTGAGCGGCCTGTGGAAGTCGTCGGTGGTGTTCAACGTGGCCGGCACCGAAGTGGGTCTGCCAGGCATCGTGCGCGACATTGGCCTGATCGTGGTGGCCCTGGTGTCGCTGAAGATCACGCCGGCCAGCGCTCACGAGGGCAACCAGTTCGGCTGGGGCCCCATGCAAGAGGTGGCCAAGCTGTTCGCGGCCATCTTCCTCACCATCATCCCTGTCATCGCCATGCTCAAGGCTGGCGTGGACGGCCCGTTTGGCGCGGTGGTGCGCGCCGTGACCAACGCCGATGGCTCGCCCAACACGGCCATGTACTTCTGGGCCACGGGCGCGCTCAGCTCGTTCCTGGACAACGCGCCCACCTACCTGGTGTTCTTCAACACCGCGGGGGGCGACCCGGCGGTGCTGATGACCACGCTCGCGCCGGTGCTGGTGGCCGTGTCGGCTGGTGCCGTGTTCATGGGCGCCAACACCTACATCGGCAATGCGCCCAACCTCATGGTCAAGGCCATTGCCGAAGACCGTGGCGTGAAGATGCCCAGCTTCTTTGGTTACATGGCCTGGTCGTTCGGCATCCTGGTGCCGCTGTTCGCCCTCATGACCTGGATCTGGTTCGTCTGACGCGTTTGACCATCAAAAAAAGGAGACATTGCCCATGCCCAGCAAACCCGCCATCCTGATTGCCCGCAAGGTGTTCCCCGACATCGTCGATCACCTTCGGGCGCACTTCGAAGTCGAGATGAACGACACCGATGATGTGTATTCACCGGCGCAGCTCATCGAGCGCCTGCAAGGCAAGGTGGGGGCGCTGACCACGGGCAGCGAGCGAATTGATGCCGCCGTGGCGGCGGCTTGCCCGCAGTTGCGGGTGGTGGCCAACATCGCGGTGGGCTTCAACAACTTCGACGTGCCGGCCCTCAGCGCCGCGGGTGTGCTGGCCACCAACACGCCGGATGTGCTCACCGAGACCACGGCCGACTTCGGCTTTGCGCTGATCATGGCCACGGCGCGCCGCCTGACCGAGAGCGAGCATTTCCTGCGCGCCGGTCAATGGAACCGCTGGTCGCTGGACATGTTCGCTGGTGCCGAGGTGCACGGCAGCACGCTGGGCATCCTCGGCATGGGCCGCATCGGCCAGGCCATCGCCCGGCGCGGTGCGCTGGGCTTCGGCATGAAGGTGATCTACCACAACCGCTCACGCCTTGACGCCGCCACCGAGGCCGAGTGCCGTGCCCGGTACGTGGACAAGGCCACGCTGCTGCGCGAAGCCGACCACCTGATCCTGGTGCTGCCCTACAGCGCCGAGAACCACCACGCCATCGGCGCGGCCGAAATCGCCCAGATGAAATCCACCGCCACCCTGGTGAACATCGCGCGTGGCGGCATCGTGGACGACGCGGCCCTGGCCCAGGCCCTGCGCGAGCGGCGCATTGCCGCCGCTGGTCTGGACGTGTTTGAAGGTGAGCCCAAGGTGCACCCCGACCTGCTCACCGTGCCCAACGTGGTGCTCACCCCGCACATCGCCAGCGCCACCCTGCAGACGCGCCGGGCCATGGCCAAGCTGGCCGCTGACAACGTGATCGCCTACCTCACCGAAGGCCGGCCGATCACGCCGCTGAACGCCGAGATCATTGGAAAGGGCGCCCGCGAATGACGGACACGGTGGGTTTCTGGGTGCTGCTGGCGTTGGCCTTGCTGACGCTGGTGGCGGTGGTGATCTCGGGTTGGCGGCGGCGTGGGCCCGATCCGCAAGAGCAGGCGCAGCGCGAGGCCCTGGCGCAGCAGCTGCAGGCCATGGCCGCCGCACAGCAGCAGCGCCTGGAGCGCCTGGAGACCGAGTTGCGCCGCGAGGTGGCCGAGTCTTCGCGCGGGGCGCGCCAGGAATTGCAGCTCACGCTCACCACCTTTCAAGAGGCGGTCTCGCGCCAGTCGGCCGAGTCCACCCGAACCCAGAACGCCCAGCTCGACGCCTTTGCCCAGCAACTGCTGCAACTGCGCGGCACCCTGGGCGACACGCTCACGGCGCAGCTACAGGCACTGGGCCTGGCCATGAACCAGCAGGCGGCCGAGGCCACGCGCACGCAGAACGCGCAGATCGACGCTTTCGCGCAGCAACTGGTGCAGTTGCGCGGCACGCTGGGTGACACCCTTACCCAGCAACTGCGCTCGCTGATGGAGAGCAACGAGCGCCGCCTCACCGAGATGCGCGCCACGCTGGAGGCGCAAATGGCTTCGCTCCAGCAGAGCAACGCGGTGAAGCTGGACGAAATGCGCGCGGTGGTGGACGAAAAGCTGCAGACCACCCTGCAGGCGCGCCTGGGCGAGAGCTTCAAGCAGGTGGCCGATCGGCTGGAGCAGGTGCACAAAGGCCTGGGCGAAATGCAGACGCTGGCCCAGGGCGTGGGCGACCTCAAGCACCTGCTCACCAACGTGAAGACCCGAGGCATGTTTGGCGAGGCGCAGCTCGCGGCCCTGCTGGAGCAAGTGTTCGCGCCCGACCAGTACGCCACCCAGGTGGCCACGCGCCCGGGCAGTCGCAACGTGGTGGATTTCGCCATCAAGCTGCCAGGGCGAGGCGAGGACGGGCAACCTTGCTGGTTGCCGATTGACGCCAAGTTCCCCAACGAAGACTACGAGCGCTTGCTCGACGCCCAGCAGCGCGCCGATGCCGAAGGTGCCGAATTGGCGGCGCGGGGGCTGGAGCAGCGCATCCGGCTGGAGGCCAGGTCCATGGCCGAGAAGTACCTGGAGCCGCCGCACACCACCGACTTCGCCATCCTGTTCCTGCCCACCGAGGGCCTGTACGCCGAGGTGCTGCGCCGCCCCGGCCTGATGGAGTCGCTGCAGCGCGACCACCGCGTCACGCTGGCCGGGCCCACCACGCTCATGGCCATGCTCAATTCGCTGCAGATGGGCTTTCGCACCTTGGCGCTTGAGAAACGCTCCAGCGAGGTGTGGCAAGTGCTGGGGGCGGTCAAGACCGAGTTCGGCAAGTTCGGTGACGTGCTGGCCAAGGTCAAGAACCAGACCCAGACCGTGCTCAACACGCTGGACGCGGCCGAGGTGCGCAGCCGTGCCATGGGCCGCGCGCTAAAGTCGGTGGAGGCGCTCCCGGCGGATCAGGCTGGGGCTTTGCTGCCGCTGGACCCCAACGAGAGAGGCGATCTTTGACCGGCGAGTTGCGCGCGGTACTGGCCCGGCTGATCGCCACCCAAGTCTGCCTGCATGCCTGCATGACGGGCTTTCGCATGGCCGCCCCGCTGATGGCCTTGCGCGAAGGTTTCAGCCCGGCCGCCGTGGGCGTGCTGCTGGCTTTGTTCGCCTTGTCTCAGGTGTTTCTGGCCCTGCCGGCCGGGCGCTTCACCGACCGGCACGGCCTGCGGCGTCCGATCCGCGTCGCGGTGGTCACGGCGGTGCTGGGGGCCTTGCCATCGGCCATCTGGCCCATCTACCCAGTGCTGTGCCTCACGGCCCTGAGCTGCGGCGCCGCCGCCGGGCTGGCGCTCATTGCCTTGCAACGCCACGTGGGCCGGTTGGCGCAGGGCGCCACGGAACTCAAGCAGGTGTTCAGCTGGATGGCGGTGGCCCCGTCCATCTCCAACTTTCTTGGCCCGCTGGTGGCGGGTCTGGTCATTGACGCGGCGGGCTTTCGCGCAGCTTTCCTGTTGCTGTCGCTGGTGCCCTTGCTGGCACTGCTGGGTTTGCGGGGTGTCACCGAACTGCCGCGCGTGGTGGCCCAGCCGGGGCAGAAGAAGGGGTCGTCCTGGGACCTGCTCAAGGCATCGGCGTTTCGCCGCCTGATGGGCATCAACTGGATGCTCTCGTCCTGCTGGGACGTGCACACCTTTCTGGTGCCGGTCATTGGCCATGAGCGCGGTCTGAGCGCCAGCGCCATCGGTGCGATTCTGGGCTCGTTTGCCCTGGCGGCCACCGCCATTCGCTTGCTCATGCCCTGGCTGGCCGCGCGCTTGCACGAGCGGGTGGTGATCGGCTCGGCCATGGTGGTCACGGCGGTGCTGTTCGGGCTCTATCCCTTTGCGCCCGGCGCCTGGACGATGGCGGCCCTGTCGGTGCTGCTGGGCGTTTCGCTGGGTTCGGTGCAGCCCATGATCATGAGCTCGATGCACCAGATGACCCCACCGCACCGCCACGGCGAGGCACTGGGCCTTCGCTCAATGACCATCAACGGTTCCAGCGTGCTCATGCCCATGTTGTTCGGCACGGCTGGCGCGTTGGTGGGCGTGGGCGTGGTGTTCTGGTGCGTGGGCGCCGTGGTGGGGCTGGGCTCGCGCCTGGCGTTCGGCCTCTCGGTGCCGGCGCCTGAGCCACATCGACTCGGCGACTGAGCTTCGTCAGCCCTGGAGCTTGGAAGGGTCCAGGCCCAGGCCCGTGAGGAAGGTGTCGAGCACCTGTTCGCCCTGACGCACCAGATCGAAGGCGTCCGGGTCGAGCAGCCAGTTCTGGATCAGGCCGTCCAGCAGCACATGCAAGCCCAGCGCGGCGGTGCGGGCGGGCATGGGCAGAGCGATGCCATGTTGCTTGGCAATGGCGTCCAAGGCGGTTTCGGTCTGTGCCATGCAGGCGTTGCGCACAAACAGGTGACGGTCTCGCACCGCTTGCATTTCCGGCACGTACTCCACCTTGTGGGTGGCCACCTCGAACACGCGGCGGGTGTGCTCATCGGTGGCGGTCTGCTTGAGCGCGCCGAGCATGGTCTCGCGCAAGGCGGGCAAAGAAGGTTTGCCATTGGCAGCTGCGCAGCCGGTGCCGGCAATGGCGGCCTCCAGCGGGAGGGTGACCCGCTCGATCATGGCGTTGAACAGATCGGCCTTGTCCTTGAAGTGCCAGTAGATGGCCCCGCGCGTGGTGCCCGCGGCGATGGCAATGTCATTCAGGCTGGTGCGCGCGACGCCCTGCCGCTGAAACAGTTGTTCTGCGGCATCGAGGAGCTTGTTGCGCGTGACCAGCGCATCGGATTTGGTGCGTCGAACCATGGCAGCCCAGCGGTTTGTTCACAAAACGAATAGCCTCGCAACTATACATACATTCATGGATGTATGTATACTGCCGCGCTTTGGCCCGCCTGGCGTCATGCGTCTGCATCGGTGGTGTTCCATACTTGACGCGCCTGGGTCGCCCGGCCCATCCCCCCCATTTCTCAGCCGAGGACTTTCATGCCTGCCCTGCGCCCTTTTTTGTCTCTGAATGCTGGCAAGACACTCTCCATCGTTGCTCTGGCGGCGGCCCTGACCGCCTGTGGTGGCGGTGACAAGGCCGCCGCGCCTCCCGGTGGTGGCATGCCGCCGCCTGAGGTGGGCGTGGTCACGGTTCAGTTGGGTGAGGTGGGCTTGCTCAATGAATTGCCGGGCCGGCTGGAGGCCTCGCGTGTGGCGCAGGTGCGCGCTCGCGCCGCGGGCATTTTGCAGAAGCGCCTGTTCCGCGAAGGCAGTGACGTGAAGGCCGGGCAGGCACTGTTCTCGATCGACGCAGCGCCGTACGAGGCGGCCCTGCAAAGCGCCCGCGCTTCACTGGCGCGCGCCGAAGCCAACCTGGCCCAGTCCAAGGCGCTGGCCGAGCGCTACGCGCCGTTGGTGAAGGAAAACGCCGTGAGCCAGCAGGAATACGCCAACGCCGTGGCCGCGCAAAAGGCCGCCGAGGCCGACGTGGCCGCTGGCAAGGCGGCGGTGCAGACGGCCAGCATCAACCTGGGCTACGCCAGCGTGACCGCTCCCATTTCAGGTCGTATCGGCCGCGCCTTGGTGACCGAAGGCGCGTTGGTGGGGCAGGGCGAGGCCACGCAACTGGCCTTGATCCAGCAAATTCACCCCATGTACGTGAACTTCACCCAGTCGGCGTCTGAGGTGT
The DNA here is from genome assembly GCF_041913525.1 of Hydrogenophaga sp. Lineage (GTDB taxonomy): Bacteria > Pseudomonadota > Gammaproteobacteria > Burkholderiales > Burkholderiaceae_C > Hydrogenophaga. The sequence goes on from NZ_JAYSFD010000001.1 coordinate 401,432, forward strand.
ACCGCCTCAAGCGCGCCTTGGCCGCCGGACAACTGAAGGGCGCCGGCCAGGAGGCGGCCAGCGTGAAGGTGGTGCTGGAAGACGGTACCGAGTATTCCAAGCCTGGCCGCCTGCTGTTCTCCGACTTGACGGTGGACAGCGCCACCGGCCAGATCACCCTTCGCGCCGAGGTGCCCAATGCCGAGGGCACGCTGCTGCCGGGTCTGTACGTTCGTGTGCGCCTGGAGCAGGCGACCGCCGTCAACGCCATCGCACTGCCTCAGCAGGCCGTGACCCGCAGCGCCCAGGGCGATTCGGTGATGGTGGTGGATGCCGAGGGTAAGGTCGCGCCGCGCCCGGTGAAGGTGAGCGGCCAGCAGAACGGTCAGTGGATCGTCACCGATGGCCTGAAAGCGGGCGAGCAGGTGATGGTGGATGGCTTCCAGAAGCTGCGCCCGGGCGTGGCGGTGAAGGCCGTGCCGTGGACGCCGCCGGGTGCCAAGCCCGCCGCCGCGGCCCCGGCCAAGGCGAGCTAAGGAGCGCGCGACATGGCGAAATTCTTCATTGACCGGCCCATCTTCGCGTGGGTGATCGCGCTGTTCATCATGGTGATTGGCGGCGTGGCCATCACGCAGTTGCCGATTGCGCAATACCCACCGGTGGCGCCGCCGTCCATCATCATCAACGCCACCTACCCCGGCGCTTCCGCCAAGACACTGGAAGACTCGGTGTTGTCGGTGATTGAACAAGAGATGAACGGCTCGCCCGGCCTCATCTACATGGAGTCGGTGGCCCAAGCCAACGGCACCGGCTCGATCACGCTGAGCTTTCAGCCCGGCACCAACGCCGACCTGGCGCAGGTGGACGTGCAAAACCGCCTGGCCCGCGCCGAGCCGCGCCTGCCCTCAGCGGTGACGCAGCAGGGCGTGCGCGTGGACAAGTCGCGCAACAACTTCCTGCTGTTCGCCATCCTGTCCAGCGACGACCCGAAGTGGGACCCGGTGGCCTTGGGTGACTTTGCCTCGCGCAGCGTGGTGCCCGAGCTGCAGCGCCTGCCCGGCGTGGGCCAGGCCCAGCTCTTCGGCACCGAGCGCGCCATGCGCATCTGGATTGACCCAGCCAAGTTGCTGGGCTTCAACCTGAGCGCGGCCGACGTGAACGCCGCCATCCGCGCCCAGAACGCGCAGGTGTCGGCCGGTGAAATCGGCGCCCTGCCCAACGTGGCGGGGCAGGCGATTGCCGCCACCGTGGTGGTGAACGGTCAGCTCAGCACCACCGAACAATTCGGCAACATCGTGCTGCGCGCCAATGCCGATGGCTCCACCGTGCGCCTGAAAGACGTGGCCCGCATTGAACTGGGGGCGCAGTCGTACGCCACCTCGGCGCGCTTGAACGGCAAGCCCTCCACTGGTATCGGTGTGCAGCTCTCGCCCAGCGGCAACGCGCTGGCCACGGCCAATGCGGTGCGCGCCAAGATGGCCGAACTGGAGAAGTTCTTCCCGGCGGGCATGACCTGGGACATCCCCTACGACAGCTCGCGCTTCGTGAAGATCTCCATCGAGCAAGTGGCCAAGACCTTGGGCGAAGCCATCCTGCTGGTGTTCCTGGTGATGTTCCTGTTCCTGCAGAACTTCCGCTACACCATCATCCCCACGGTGGTGGTGCCGGTGGCCCTGCTGGGTACCTTCGCCGCGCTGCTGGCCATGGGCTTCTCGATCAACGTGCTCACCATGTTCGGCATGGTGCTGGTGATCGGCATCGTGGTGGACGACGCCATCGTGGTGGTGGAGAACGTCGAACGCATCATGAGCGAAGAGGGCTTGCCGCCTTTGCAGGCCACGCGCAAGGCCATGGGCCAGATCTCAGGCGCCATCGTCGGCGTGACGGTGGTGCTGATCTCGGTGTTCGTGCCCCTGGCCTTCTTCAGTGGCTCGGTGGGCAACATCTACCGCCAGTTCGCGGCCGTGATGGCCGTGTCCATCGCGTTCTCGGCCTTCATGGCGCTGTCGCTCACGCCGGCCCTGTGCGCCACGCTGCTCAAGCCTGTTGAGGCTGGCCACCACCACGAGAAGAAGGGCTTCTTCGGCTGGTTCAACCGGGCGTTCTCGCGCACCGCCAAGCGCTACGAAGGCGGCGTGGCCAAGCTGCTGCCGCGCGCCGGGCGCACGCTGATCGTGTACCTGGCCATCATCGGCGCGGCCGTGGTGGTCTACAAGCGCCTGCCCACCTCATTCCTGCCTGGTGAAGACCAGGGCACGATGCTGGTGAACGTGCAACTGCCCCCGGGTGCCACGATTGACCGCACGCTGGACGTGATGCAGCAGGTCGAAGGCTTCATGCTGCAGCAGCCTGAGGTGCAGAGCATGGTGAGCGTGCTGGGCTTCAGCTTCTCGGGCCAGGGCCAGAACGCGGCGCTAGCCTTCATCACCCTCAAAGACTGGGCCGAGCGCCACGCACCCGGCAGTTCCGCTGATGCCATCGCCGGCCGTGCCTTTGGGGCCTTGTCTGGCATTCGCGATGCGTTCATCTTTCCGCTGAACCCGCCGCCGATTCCCGAACTGGGTGCCTCTTCCGGCTTCACCTTCCGGCTGCAGGACCGTGCGGGCCTGGGCCGCGACGCTCTGCTGGCCGCGCGCAACCAGTTGCTCTACGCGGCCTCGCAAAGCAAGGTGCTCACCCAGGTGCGCCCCGACGGCCTGGAGGACGCGCCGCAACTGCAGATCGACATTGACCGCGACAAAGCGAATGCGCTGGGCGTGGGCTTTGACGCCATCAACTCGGCCATCGCCACCTCGCTGGGCTCCAGCTACGTGAACGACTTCCCCAACGAAGGTCGCCTGCAACGGGTGGTGGTGCAGGCCGATGCACCGGCCCGCATGCAGCCCGAGGACCTGCTGCGCCTGACCGTGGTGAACAACCAGGGCAAGGCGGTGCCGCTGTCGGCCTTTGCCTCCACGCGCTGGATCACCGGCCCCATGCAGACCGTGCGCTACAACGGCTACCCGTCCATGCGCATCAGCGGCGGCGCCGCGCCGGGCTACAGCACGGGCGATGCGCTGGCCGAAATGGAAAAGCTGGCCAGCCAATTGCCGCAGGGCTTCGGCTTTGAATGGACGGGCCAATCGCGCGAAGAAAAACTCGCCGGTTCGCAAGCCGTGGTGCTCTACGCCTTCGCCATCCTGGCGGTTTTCCTGTGCCTAGCCGCCTTGTACGAGAGCTGGACGATTCCGCTGGCGGTGATCATGGTGGTGCCGCTGGGCGTGGTGGGCGTGTTCCTGTCCACCTTGTTGCGGGGCTATGCGAACGACGTCTACTTCCAGGTGGGCCTGATCACCATCATTGGTCTATCGGCGAAGAACGCCATCCTGATCATCGAGTTCGCCAAGGACCTGCAGGCCCAGGGCAAGAGCGTGATCGAGGCGGCGCTGGCCGCGGCGCACCTTCGCTTCCGCCCCATCATCATGACGTCACTGGCCTTCACGCTGGGCGTGCTGCCCCTGGCCATTGCATCGGGCGCCAGCTCTGCCAGCCAGCGTGCCATTGGCACCGGCGTGATCGGCGGCATGCTCACCGGCACCGTGCTGGCGGTGGTGTTCGTGCCCATCTTCTTCGTGGTGGTGCGCTCGCTCTTCAAGGGCGGGCCACGCCAGCACCGTGTCCACGCCGACATGGCCGGCCAACATGGGGTGCACTGACATGCCAATGAACGCTTTTACCCTTCGTGCCCGTTTGGGCGTGGTGGCCGCCGCTGCTGTGCTGGCCGGCTGCTCGATGATTCCCAAGCTGGAGCGCCCTGAGCCGCCCGTGGCCTCGGCCTATCCCCTGGCCCCGGTGGGCGCGTCAAGCAACGCTGCCGATGTGGCGTGGTCGCGCTTTGTCACCGACGCGCGCCTGCGCCAGTTGATCGGCCTGGCGTTGCAGAACAACCGCGACCTGCGCGTGGCCGCGCTCAACATCGAACAGGTGCGGGCGCAGTACCAGATCCAGCGGGCCAACCAGTTTCCCACGGTCAACGCGGGCTTCACCGGCAACCGTCAGCCCGACGGCAAGGGTGGCATCGCCGACACCTACAGCGTGGGCTTTCTCACCAGCGCCTGGGAGATCGACGTCTTTGGTCGCCTGTCCAGCCTGAAGGAAGTCGCGCTGGCCCAGTACCTGGCCAGCGAAGAGGCGCGCAAGGCTGTGCAGACCAGTCTGGTGGCCCAGGTGGCCAGCACCTGGCTGGCGCTGCAGGCCGACGAGGAACAACTGGCCGTGACGCGCCAAACTTTGCGCACCCGCGAGGATTCCCTTCGCCTGACCCGCCTGCGCTTTGACAATGGCGCCGCTTCGGCCCTGGACCTGCGCCAGGCCGAGTCGCTGGCCGCTGCCGCCCAGGCCACACTGGCGCAGCAGGAGCGCCAGCGCGCCCTCGACCTGAACGCCTTGACGCTGTTGCTGGGGCAGACGCCACCGTCGGAACTGGTGTCTCCCACCCAAGCCGACGCCGCCTTGCCCGAGGCTGTGCTGGCCGACGTGCCTGCGGGCTTGCCATCGGACTTGCTCACTCGCCGAGCCGACATCCGCCAGGCCGAGCAGCAACTGGTGGCCGCCAACGCCAACATTGGCGCGGCTCGCGCGGCCTTCTTCCCGCGCATCTCGCTCACTGCTTCGGTGGGCACCGCCAGCAGCGACCTCTCCGGCTTGTTCAAAGATGGCTCGTGGGGCTTCACGCTGGCGCCCCAGGCCTTGCTGCCGATCTTTGATGCCGGGCGCAACCGCGCCGGGCTCGACTCGGCTCAGGCCGGGCGCGACATTGCCGTGGCGCAGTACGAGAAGGCCATTCAAACCGCCTTCCGAGAGGTGGCCGACGCCCTGGCGGGCCAAGCCACCCTGGGCGAGCAGTTGCGCGCCCAGCAGGCGCAGCTCACGGCCGAGACCGACCGCTTCCGCCTGGCCGAGCTGCGCTACCGCAATGGCGTGGCCAGCTACCTCGACGTGTTGGACGCGCAGCGATCGCTGTTCGCCACGCAGCAGGCGGTGACGCAATCGCGCCTGGCGTTGCAGCAGAACCGCGTGGCGCTGTACCGCGCCCTGGGCGGTGGCTGGTCTGAGTGAAGCCCATGGGGCGCCCAGCAGGCCGCCCCATGCCCCTTACACCGGGGGCAGTTCGTAGAAGCGTTGAATCGCTTCCCAGGCGGCCTGGGGCTCATCCACGATGGTGAACAGCTTCAGGTCGTCCGGCGAGATCACGCCTTCTTCCACCAGCACGTCCCAGTTCACCAGGCGCTTCCAGTAAGACGAGCCGAACAGCACGATGGGCACCGGCTTGGCCTTCTTGCACTGCACCAGGGTGATCACCTCAAACAGCTCGTCCAGCGTGCCGAAGCCACCCGGGAAAGCCACCAGCGCCTTGGCGCGCATCATGAAGTGCATCTTGCGCAGCGCGAAGTAGTGGAACTTGAAGCTGAGCTGCGGTGAGATGTAGGGATTGGCCGATTGCTCGTGTGGCAGGGCAATGTTCAGGCCCACGCTCAAAGCGCCTTCGTCCTGCGCGCCGCGGTTGGCCGCTTCCATGATGCCGGGGCCGCCGCCCGTGCAGATGTAGAGCTGGTCTTCGTGTGGGCAGCGCGCGCTGTAGCGGGCCACGATGCGCGCGAACTCACGGGCGTGGTCGTAGTAGGGCGCGTTGCGCAGCAGGGCCTGGGCGCGGGTAATGGCGGCCGGGTCGCCACTGGCCTCGGCCTGAGCCAACTGCTCACGGGCCACGGCGGGCTCGCGGAAGCGGGCGCTGCCGAACACCACGATGGTGTTCTCGATGCCCAGCTCGATCTGGGCCAGGTCGGGCTTGAGCATCTCCAGCTGGAAGCGAATGCCGCGGGTCTCGCGGCGCAGCAGGAACTCGGGGTCGGCGAACGCCAGGCGGTAGGCGTCGGTCTGCAGCTTCAGGCCATTGCTGGCCTGGGCCTGCAGGTCGGCCAATGCATCGGCCAGGCGTCTTTCGGTGATGATTTCGGGTGCCATGGGCAAGGGTTTCGCAAAGAAAGTGAGACCAGCGAGAAACACAAAAGGCTCCCGTGGGAGCCTTTTGAGTCAGTATAGAGACGCGGGGTTCAGACGCGCTTCTTGTATTCGCCGGTGCGGGTGTCGATTTCGATCTTGTCGCCCTGTTCCACGAACAGGGGCACGGCAACTTCGAAGCCGGTGGCGATCTTGGCAGGCTTGAGCACCTTGCCCGAGGTATCGCCCTTCACGGCGGGTTCGGTCCAGGTGATTTCGCGCACGATGGTGGTGGGCAGTTCAACCGAGATGGCCTTGCCTTCGTAGAACACCACTTCCACGGCCATGCCGTCTTCCAGGTAGTTCAGGGAGTCGCCCATGTTCTCGGCTTCCACTTCGTACTGGTTGTACTCGGTGTCCATGCACACATACATGGGATCGGCGAAGTAGGAGTAGGTGCACTCCTTCTTGTCCAGAATGATCTGGTCCATCTTGTCGTCGGCCTTGAACACCACTTCGGTGCCGATGTTGCCGAGCAGACCCTTGAGCTTCATGCGCACGGTGGCGGCGCCGCGGCCACCGCGGGCGTATTCGGTGCGCAGAACAATCATGGGGTCCTTGCCGTGCATGATCACGTTGCCGGCGCGGATTTCTTGAGCGATTTTCATAAAGAGAGATTCCGAGGGAGGGTGGGGCCGCGGTCCTCACCTCAGAGGTGGATCGATCCGGCCGTTTTCGCAAAGCCCCTGATTTTATCGCTTTTCCAGTACGAAGCGCTGGAGCTGTTCTGTCAGGTCAGGCTGGGCCAGCAGGCGCGCGCGGGCGGCCAACACGCAGTCTCGCCAGCCATCCACCGTTGCCCAGCCCGGCCACCCCGCGTCCCGGGTGTCGATGCCGTTCCAGTGGCGGTGAAAGGCTCGCATCGACTCAGGGGCGTCCATCCAGTCGAGAAAGGCGTCGAGCTTGGCGTGGTGAGCGTCGTCGTCCTGAGGGTAGATGTGCCAGACGAAGGGCTGGCCGGCCCAGAGAGCACGCACCAGCGAGTCTTCACCCCGCACGGCGTTGAAATCGCTGGCCCACAGCAGGTGATCAAAGTCGTATTGGGTGAGCCATGGCAGGGGGTGCACCTGGCCGGCCTTCTGCGCGATCCGCTCCACCGCGCGCGCCGGGCGCCCCGGGGTGACCAGCCAGTGCGCGTCGGCCTGGGCCATTACCTTGGGCAGGCTGGCGGGCTCGTAGCAGAACAGCGTGATGCGACGGCCGTCCGTCGGCAGACCGTGGCTTGTCAGCCACCGGGTCGCGTCAAAGCCCTGGCGCCGCGCCATCAGGTCGGGCTCGCGCAATAGGCCACCGGTGCGCTCGGTGAAGCCCGGGTAGAAGAACCACTTGGTCAGGCCCGCGCCCGGGCCGCGCATCACGGGCGAGGGCAGGCGGTGCATCCGCTCCACATACGGCTCAGCGCTCAGGTACTCCAGGTTCAGCCACACCGGAGTGGCCTGGCGGGCGGCCACAAAAGCATCGGGCAGCTCGCACCCGAAGGCCTCGATCCAGACGTCACCGGGCACCGCGTCGCTGAGGTGAAAGTCGCAGTCCCAGCGGTGCACCGCGACCCCGGGCGCGCTCTGGGGCGCCATCCACGTCAGTGGCGAGGGGTCATCGATCCACAGGCGCACGTGTTGGCCGCGACTGGCCAGGTCAAAGCACAGGCGCCAGCAGACGCCTGCGTCGCCGTGGTTGTCGATGACGCGGCAGAAGATGTCCCAGCGCAACGGGGGCTGAGCGGGCAAGGGGTTTGGCATGGGGCGCGATCTTGCCGCATTCGCGGGCGCCACAATACGCGGCTATGTCCGAGGTGCATTCCGAACAACTGCTGGCCGAGGTGGCCGCGCTGCCGCCGCTGCCTGGCGTCTACCGCTATTTCGACGCGCAGGGCCAGCTGCTCTACGTGGGCAAGGCGCGCAACCTCAAGAAGCGCGTCTCCAGCTACTTTCAGAAAGACCACGGGGGCACGCGCATTGGTCACATGGTCAGCAAGATCGTGCGGCTGGAGACCACGGTGGTGCGCAGCGAGGCCGAGGCCCTGCTGCTGGAAAACAACCTCATCAAGACGCTCAACCCGCGGTTCAACATCCTGTTCCGCGACGACAAGAGCTATCCCTACCTCAAGATCACCGGCACCCGCGAGACCTTCCGCACCGCCGCCGCCATGCCATCGCCCTCGGTGGCGTTTCCGCGCATGGCCTACTACCGGGGCGCTGTGGACCGGCGCCACAGCTACTACGGGCCTTATCCCAGCGCCTGGGCGGTGAAAGAGTCGATCACGCTGCTGCAGAAGGTGTTTCGCCTGCGCACCTGCGAAGACACGGTGTTCGCCAACCGCACGCGGCCCTGCCTGCTGTACCAGATCAAGCGCTGCAGCGGGCCTTGCGTGGACCTGATCGACCAGGAAGACTATTCCCGCGATGTGCGCGACGCCGAGCGCTTCCTGCGCGGGGAAACCCAGGCGGTGCTCGACGAACTGGAGCGCCGCATGCTGGCGCACGCGGAAAAGCTCGAGTTCGAGCAGGCCGCCGAGATTCGCAACCAGATCACCGCGCTCTCGCGCGTGCTGCACCAGCAGTCGATGGAGACCGGCAGCGACCAGGACGTGGACATCCTGGCGGTGAAGGTGCACGGCGGCCGCGCCTGCGTGAACCTGGCCATGGTGCGTGGCGGCCGACACCTGGGTGACCGGCCGTACTTCCCTGCCCACGTGGACGACGCCAGCGCCATCGACGAACTGCTGGCCGACACCGCCCCGGACGGTGACCCGACCGAGCGCACGGCGGTGCGCGTGCTGGAGGCCTTCATTGCCCAGCACTACCTGGGCACGGCAATGCCCAACGTGCTGGTGACCAGCCACGCCGTCTCGAAAGACCTGATCGACGCCCTCACCGAGCAGAGCGGGCGCAAGGTGAGCGCGGTGCACAACCCGCGCGAGCACCGCCGCATCTGGCTGGAGATGGCGCAGAAAAATGCCGACATTGCCTTGGCCCGCCTGCTGGCGGAAGAGGGCAGCCAGCAGGCCCGCACGCGTGCCCTGGCCGATGCGCTGCAACTCCCCGACGACCAGCTCGACACCCTGCGCATCGAGTGCTTCGACATTTCGCACACGGCCGGCGAACACACCCAGGCGTCCTGCGTGGTGTTCGAGGACCACAAGATGCAGAGCGCCCAGTACCGCCGCTACAAGATCGACGGCATCACGCCAGGCGATGACTACGCCGCCATGCGCCAGGCGCTCATGCGCCGCTACGGCAAGATCGCCCAGGCCATTCGCGCCAACGAAGGCGATGCCGCGGCGCTGGCCCAGACCGAGTCCTCAGAAGGCGAGGCAGAGAAAGCTGCTGGCGACGCGCCCAGCGGACCACGCATGCCCGACTTGGTGCTGATCGACGGCGGCAAGGGGCAGGTGGGCGTGGCCCGCGAGGTGTTCGAGCAGCTTGGGCTTGACCTGTCCATCATCGTGGGCGTGGAAAAAGGGCAGGGCCGCAAGGTGGGCTTGGAGGAGCTGGTGTTTGCCGATGGCCGCGACAAGGTTTACCTGGGGCACGACTCGGCCGCCCTGATGCTGGTGGCGCAGATCCGCGATGAGGCGCACCGCTTCGCCATCACGGGCATGCGCGCGCAGCGCGCCAAGGCCCGGGTGGGCGGCAGCCAGCTGGAGGACATTCCGGGTGTCGGTCCCAAGAAACGGGCGCGGCTGCTGCAGCGTTTTGGTGGCGTGCGCGGTGTGGCCGCGGCCAGCGTGGAAGACCTGGCCACGGTGGAAGGCATCTCAGCCGAGCTGGCCGATGCCATCTACCGCGCCTTGCATTGACGCAGTCACCCCAAAAGTGACAAACCTGCGCGCGATCGCCCCCGCATAATCGCAACATGTTTTTTAACCTACCCACCCTGCTGACCTGGGCCCGCATCGTCGCGATTCCGCTGATCGTCGGGGTGTTCTATTGGGACGGCCTGACGCCAGCCGAGCAAAACTTGTCGGCCACGGTGCTGTTTGTCGTGTTCGCGCTCACCGACTGGGCCGACGGCTACCTGGCGCGCAAGCTCAAGCAGACCTCGGCCTTTGGCGCCTTTCTGGACCCGGTGGCCGACAAGTTTCTGGTGTGCGCCAGCCTGCTGGTGCTGGTGCACCTGGGCCGGGCCGATGTGTTCGTGGGCCTGATCATCATCGGCCGCGAGATCGCCATCTCGTCCCTGCGCGAATGGATGGCCATCATCGGGGCCACCAAGAGCGTGGCGGTGCACATGATCGGCAAGCTCAAAACCACGGTGCAGATGGTGGCCATTCCCTTCTTGCTGTTCAACGGCACGCTCTTTGGCGTGATCGACACCCACCTCTGGGGCCAGGTGCTGATCTGGGTGGCAGCGGTTCTCACCATTTGGTCGATGGTGTACTACCTGCGCAAGGCACTGCCTGAAATCCGGGCCCGGGCCCGCTGAACCTCCAACATGACGCCCGCGCGCCCCTCCGCCAGTGCGTGGGCGTGGGTGCCCGCCGTGTTTGTGCTGATCTGGAGCACAGGCTTCATCGTGGCGCGTTACGGCATGCCACACGCGCCGCCGCTCACCTTTCTGTCCTGGCGCTACGCCTTGTCGGTGCTGTGCTTCGTGGTCTGGATCGCGCTGGCCCGCGTGCCCTGGCCCACTTCTCGCGCTCAGTGGGTGCACCTGGCCGTGACCGGCATGCTCATGCACGCGGGCTATCTGGGTGGGGTGTGGATGGCGGTGAAGGCGGGCATGGGGGCGGGCTTGTCGGCCCTGATCGTGGGCCTGCAGCCGGTCATCACCGCGCTGTGGGTGTCGGCCACCGGTGCTCGCGTCAGTGCCCGGCAGTGGCTGGGCCTTGGACTGGGTTTGCTTGGCCTGATGTTGGTGGTGTCGCACAAGTTCAGCGCCGGCGGGCCGGGCGATTCGGCCACGTGGGGCAATGTCGCCATGGCCGTGGTGGCCCTGGCGTCGATCACCACCGGCACGCTGTACCAGAAGCGTTTTGTGCAACCCTGTGACGTGCGATCGGCCAACGCCGTGCAATTGCTCGCCGCCTTGGCGGTGACGCTGCCATGGGTCGTCTGGGAGGCCGGTGGCATGGACTGGCACCCCGAGCTCGTGGGGGCTCTGGCCTGGTCGGTTCTGGTGCTGACACTGGGCGGCAGTTCGCTGTTGTACGTGCTGATCCAGCGCGGCGCGGCCACCGCCGTGACCAGCCTGATGTACCTGGTGCCGCCGTGCACGGCGGTGCTGGCCTGGCTGCTGTTTGGCGAGCCCATCACCCTGAGCACCTTGCTGGGCACTGCGCTCACGGCGCTGGGCGTGTGGCTGGTGGTGCGCGCCGGGCGCAGCTCATGAACGGCTGCGCGGCCGCCAGGGTTCGCGCACAAAGCGCTTTTGCAGGAACTCGCTGAGCAACTGCACACGCCGTGGCACCCGCGCCCGCCAGGGCGCCAGCCAGTGCACATCGGCGTCGTGCTGGCTCCAGCGTGGCAACACCCGAACCAGTTCACCGTTGCCCAGTTGGGGCGCAATGTCCCACAGGCTGCGAAGCATGATGCCGTGACCGGCCGCGCACCAATCGCGCACCAGCTCTCCCGAGTTGCTGGACAGAGGACCGCGCACCACCACGCGCTGAATGGTCTCGTCGCCCTCGCGCTGCAAGGCCCAATGGTGAACCCGCGCGGGCATGGCGTCGGTGTGTTCTTGCACCAGCAGGCAACGGTGCTGCTCCAGGTCTTCCAGGCGCGCCGGGCGCCCATGGACCTGCAGGTAGGCAGGTGCGGCCACCAGCACGCGCCGGTTGGGCGCCAGTCGCCTGGCCACCCATTCCCCGGCGCGCTGCGGTGGTGGATGCCAAAGCCACACGGCCGCGTCGAAGCCCTCTGCGGCCAGGTCTGGCAGGTGATCGGACAGCTGCAATTGCACGCTCACGCCCGGGTGCAACGATTGAAAGTCGGCCAATGCGGGTCCGACCCAGCGACGCCCAAAACCAAAGCTCGACAACAGGCGAATAGGGCCGGCTGGTTCAGCCTGGCGCTCGCGCAGCTCTGCCTCCAGGGCCAGAAAATCGTGTTGCAGCCGCTGCGCGCGTTCGCAGAAGGCATCGCCCTCGGCCGTGGTGCTCACCCGCCGGGTGGTGCGCTGGAACAGCCGCACGCCCAGGTGGGCCTCCAGCGCGGCCAGGCGGCGGGTGACGGCAGAGCGGGTGATGCCAAGCTGAACCGCTGCCGCGGCCATGCTGCCGTGCTGTTGAACGCAGAGCACCAGCTCCAGATCGGTGCGATCCATTTGTTGATGTCCAGGAAGCAATGAGGTGAAGGATTATTGCCAATGGCGACGATATGCTTGGATCCACTTTTCACCAGGAGAACCCCATGCGTCCCCATCGAATTGCTGTCATCCCGGGCGATGGCATTGGCACCGAGGTCATGCCAGAGGGCCTGCGCGTGCTGCAGGCAGCGGCCCAGCGCTTCAACATTCCCTTGCAGTTCGATCACTTCGATTTCGCGAGCTGCGACTACTACCTGAAGTATGGCCAGATGCTGCCTGACGACTGGAAAACGCAGATCGGTGGTCATGACGCCATCTACTTCGGCGCGGTGGGCTGGCCCGACACCGTCCCCGATCACATCTCGCTGTGGGGCTCGCTGCTGCAGTTCCGTCGCGAGTTCGACCAGTACATCAACCTGCGCCCGGCACGCTTGATGCCTGGGGTGATCGCGCCCGTGGTGCGGCGCGACGGCAGCCCACGCCTGCCCGGCGAGATTGACATGGTGATCGTGCGCGAGAACACCGAAGGTGAATACAGCAGCATCGGCGGGCGCATGTACGGCGGCACCGAGCGCGAGATCGTGATGCAGGAGACGGTGATGTCTCGCCACGGCGTGGACCGCGTGCTGCGTTATGCGTTTGAGGTGGCGCGCACGCGGCCAAAGAAACACCTCACCAGCGCCACCAAGAGCAACGGCATCGCCATCACCATGCCCTATTGGGATGAGCGCGTGGAGGCCATGGCCAAGGAGTACCCGGACGTGAAGGTGGACAAGTTCCACATCGACATCCTCACCGCGCACTTCGTGCAGCGCCCCGACTTCTTCGACGTGGTAGTGGGCAGCAACCTGTTCGGTGACATCCTGTCCGACCTGGGGCCCGCCTGTACCGGGACCATCGGCATCGCGCCCAGCGCCAACCTCAACCCGACGCGGAAGTTTCCGTCATTGTTCGAGCCGGTGCACGGGTCGGCGCCCGACATCGCAGGCCAGGGCATCGCCAACCCGATTGGGCAGATCTGGTGCGGCGCGATGATGCTGGACTTCCTCGGCCACCGGGCGGCTCACGACGCCATTCTGTCGGCTGTCGAGCGTGCGCTTGACCCGCAAAACGGAGCCCCGCGCACGCGAGATCTCGGGGGAAATGCGAGCACCGTCGAGGTGGGACAGGCGATTGCGCGCTACGTCGCCGGGTGAAACCCCAGGGGAGGGGTGATCGAATGGGACTAGAATCCGCCGCTCGTGTCGGCCGATCCACTGTGTCGTGCCTGCTGTATTGACAGGGGTTCCAGCGCGTGGGTCTAATGGCTTGGCCTGGGCCCGCAAGCGCGTTGCAGCACACACCAGGCGCGGTTTTTGGTGGCCCGAAGTCACATGACGGCACCGAGCGAAAACCACATCTATCCCGACCACACGATTCATCCAATTCCTTTCCTGAGGGGCTATTCGTGAACAAAACCGAACTCGTCGAACACATCGCCAAGCACGCAGATATCTCCAAGGCCGCCGCCACCCGCGCGCTCGACTCCACCATCACCGCCATCCGCACCACCCTGAAGAAGGGTGGCACCGTGTCGCTGGTGGGCTTCGGTTCGTTTGCCGTCACCAAGCGCCCCGCTCGCAAGGGCCGCAATCCCCGCACCGGCGCCGAGATTAAAATCAAGGCCGCCAAGGTGCCGAAGTTCCGTCCGGGCAAGGCCCTCAAGGACGCTCTGAACTGAGCACCGGTTCGATTTTCCAGGTTGGGTGCTTAGCTCAGTCGGTAGAGCGGCGCCCTTACAAGGCGTAGGTCGGCGGTTCGACCCCGTCAGCACCCACCAACCAATCGAATACAAAAGGCGAACAACGGTTCGCCTTTTTTGTTGGGCAGAATCGTTGGTTTCATCCCTTCAGAAGACACAGGGCCCTAGGCATGTTTGACACCATCCGCCATCACAAGAAGTACCTCATGGGCTTCTTGATGATCCTGATCATTCCTTCGTTCGTGCTGTTCGGCATCGAGGGCTATTCGCGCTTCAACGAGGGAGGGGACGCCGTCGCCACGGTGGATGGCCACAAGATCAAAAAGGTCGAGTGGGACCAGGCCCACCAGCAAGAGTCGCAACGCCTGCGTCAGGCCATGCCCCAGCTTGACGCGAAGCTGCTCGACAGCGACGAAGCTCGCTACGCCACCCTGGAGCGTCTGGTGCGTCAGCGTGTGCTGGCCGCCGCCGCTGCCGATTTGCACCTCTACACCAGCGACACCCGTCTGGCTCGCGACCTGCAGCAGAACGAAGCCATTGCCTCACTGCGCAAGGCCGATGGCTCGCTTGACGTGGAGGTTTACCGCCAGTTGCTGGCCCGCCAGGGCCTGACGCCTGAAGGGTTTGAGGCATCCGTTCGGGCCGACCTGTCCCAGCGCCAGGTGATCCAGGGCTTGCTGGCCTCGGGCTTCGCCACGGGTGAGCTGGCCAATGTGTCGCTCAATGCCTTCTTTGAGCGCCGCGAGGCCCGCGTGGCCTTGTTCAATTCGGGTGACTTCGCCTCTCGGGTGAACCCCAGCGACGCCGAGATCGAGGCCTACTACAACGCCAACACCGCGCAGTTCCAAGCGCCGGAGCAGGTGGATGTGGAATACCTCGTGCTTGACGCGGCCGCTCTGGAAAAGACCATCGCCCTCAACGAGGCGGACGTGCGCGCATATTACGAACAGAACGCCGCGCGCCTGGCTGGCGAGGAAGAGCGCCGTGCCAGCCACATCCTCTTGAACGTGGCGCCCAGCGCATCGGCTGCGGACAAAGCCGCCGTGCGCCAGAAGGCCGACGCCCTGCTGGCCGAGCTGCGCAAAGACCCCAAGCGCTTTGCCGCACTGGCCAAGGCCAATTCGCAAGACCCGGGCTCAGCCGAACGCGGTGGCGACCTGGATTTCTTCGGTCGCGGTGCCATGGTCAAGCCTTTTGAAGACGCGGTCTATTCGCTCAAGAAGGGCCAGATCTCCGATGTGGTGGAGAGCGATTTTGGTTTTCACATCATCCAGCTCACCGACATCAAGTCGCCGCCCAAGCGCAGCTTCGACGAGGTGCGAGCTCAGCTGGAGGCAGACCTGAAAAAGCAGCAAGCCCAACGCCAGTTTGCCGAAGCGGCCGACGTGTTCAGCAACACGGTCTACGAACAGGCCGACAGCCTGCAGGCCGCCGCCGATCGCTTGAAGCTCAAGGTGCAGACCGCGCAAGGCCTGCAGCGCCAGGGTCTGGCGGGTACCGTGCTGGCCAATGAACGGTTGCTGGCCGCCATCTTTTCTCCCGAGTCGGTCAGCAGCAAGCGCAACACCGAAGCCGTGGAGACGGGGGCCAGCCAGTTGACCGCGGCCCGCGTGGTGAAACACTCGCCCGCTCACACCTTGGCGCTGGCCGACGTTCGTGAGACGGTGCGTGCCAAACTGATCGCCCAGCGAGCCACCGAGCTCGCCAAGGCAGAAGGCGAGAAGCAGTTGCAAGCAGGCAAGAGCGGGGGGGAGGTGGCCGGTCTGGGCCCAGCCCTGACGCTGTCGCGCGCCACGCCGCAGAACCAGTTGGCGGGTGTGTTGAATGCTGCCTTGAGCGCCGACCCCAAGCAACTGCCGGCCTGGATTGGCGTCAACCTCCCCGATCGCGGTTATGCCGTGGTCAAGGTAGAGAAGGTGCTGCCTGCCGAGGCTCGTCCGGCGGCCCAGGTGGCCCGCGAAGTGCAGCAATACAACCAGTGGTGGGCCTCGGCGGAAGGCCAGGCGTATTACGAGCTGCTCAAGGCCCGTCACAAGGCAGTCATCAAGGTGGCCAAGCCTGTGGCGCCCGCTGCAGGAGAAGTTCGCTGAGGCCTGGCAATTTCAGGCTATAATTTGAGGCTTGCGGTGGCTGTAGCTCAGTTGGTAGAGTCCAGGATTGTGATTCCTGTTGTCGTGGGTTCGAGTCCCATCAGCCACCCCAAATAAATCAACGATTTAGCCCGGTTTCTGACCGGGCTTTGTCGTATCTGGGGTACGCAAAAATCCCATGGTGGGAATTCCGCTACCCGGCGTCCGCGCTCTGGACGCGCTGGTCGGCGGGGTGAGCGGGGCGGATTGGGTGTCCGGTGCGACTCCGTCAGCTCCCCAGGTGGCCTCAAAGGCCCAGCACTTGCTTGGCAATAATGTTGCGCTGGATTTCGTTGCTGCCGCCATAGATGGACATGGCACGGCGCCAGAAGTAGTTGGCAGGAGCGCCGATCAGGCTCGGTTCGATGCCTGCCATGTCGCCTTGGCCGCTGAGCAGGACGGGGTCAAGTGCCTGCCCTTGCGGCCCGGCGGCCTCGCAGATGAGCTCGCTGATGCGCTGACCAATTTCGGTGCCGCGAATCTTCAGGGATGAGGCCAGGCCCGCGCCGGGTGAGCTGCCGCTGCCCATGGCCGACAGGGCTCGCAATGTGTTGATTTCCAGCGCCTTGAGTTGTGCCTCCACGGCACTGACTTTGGATCGGAAAACAGGGTCTTCCAAGAGCGGTCTTCCGTGCTGGATCACGCTCTTGGCCACGCGGTGCAGCCGGCGCATGGCGAAGGTCGAGAATCCAATGTTCGAGTTCTCCACCCGCTCATGTTCGAGCAGAAACTTGGCGTAACGCCAGCCCTGGCCCTCTTCGCCCACCAGGTTGGCCTTGGGCACTTTCACATCGGTGAAGAAAACGGTGTTGAAAGAGTGCGTGCCCTCCAGCATGGGAATGGGTTGGACCACGATGCCCGGCGTGGTCATGTCGATCAACAGAAACGAAATGCCTTCCTGGGGCCGCGTGCCGCGCTGGGTGCGCACGAGGCAGAACATCCAGTTTGCGTAGTGGGCATAAGAGGTCCAGATCTTCTGGCCGTTGACGACGTAGTGGTCACCAGCGTCGTCGGCGCGAGTGGCCAGCGAGGCCAAATCGGAGCCCGAGGCGGGTTCGGAGTAGCCCTGGCACCACCAGACCGTCGAGTCGCGGATGCCGGACAGGTGCTGGGCTTTCTGGGCCTCTGAGCCGAAGTTGAAAATCACCGGGCCCACCATGCGCGGCCCGAAGGGCTGGATGGTGGGGCAGTTCAGTTCGGCGCTGGTCTTTTCGAAGATGTAGCGCTGCACGGCGCTCCAGCCCGGGCCGCCGTGTTCCCGTGGCCAGGTGTAGGTGTGCCAACCTTGGCGGCCCAGGATCTGTTGCCAGCGCATGTAGTCGTCGCGGGTGAGGTGCAAGTCGTGTTCGACGCGCTGGCGGATGTCATCGGGCAGGTTGGCTTGGATGAAATCGTGCACTTCGCGGGCGAAGGCTTGCTCGGCGTGAGAGAAGGCGAGTTCCATGGTCATGCGTTGTGCGAAGAGGGTTGCAGAAAGAACCAGACGCCGCCGACGTTGACGGCCTGGCCTTGGGTGGGGCGGCCTCGTTGGGCGGCTGCCCGGACGATGGCCTGCGCGTCGTGGCACCGCAGGTCAATGCCGAACAGGCCCTCGCCCCTGCCGTCCTGGGCTTGGACGAAGCGCAGGTGGGCGTTGTCCAGCGCCAAGCGCCAGCCGCCACCTTGGGCTTCAATCGGGCGGCGAAGGATGGCACCCCAGCGCTCGGCCAATGCCTGAGGTTGATCGCTTTGCAGCACAGCGCCCACGATGGCCTCGACCCGGTCTGTGGCCACGAAGGGCTGCCAATGGGGGCCGGCGGGCCAATAGGGGCCCATCAGGTCCGCGCCGTTTTGGGTGGTGTTGATTTCCAGCAGGGCGCCTCCGGTGTCTCTGGGGTGTAGCTGGGCGCCTTCGTAATCGCCAATCGCCAGCGGAGCCGCGATGCGAACGCCCAGGTCAGCGAGGTGCGGGCGCCAGCGGTCAAGGCCATCGCTGTCGAGGATCACCATGTAGCCGCCATCGCCCTGGCGCCGCTGCAGGTAGCGGGCCGCGGTGGTGCCTTCGACGACGGGGGCGACCACTTCAACGAAGCTGGTGCCAAAGGGCATCAAGGCGTTGTGCAGGCCGAACTGGCCTACGTCGGGATCGCGGTGGCAGACGCGCACGCCAAAGATGGCGCACAGGTCGTCGACCACTGGATCGAGCTGGTGGGCCACCAGGCACAACTGGCGCAAGCGAAGGTACATGCTGTCTCCTTGTTTTTTGGTTTGGCGTCACGCCGATTTAAAATATGTTATAACAAAAACGTCAATTCGACGACACATGCTTTTGAACCCATGACAGCCCTTGCCGGTGTTCGCGTTCTGGATCTCTCTCGCTTCATTGCGGGCCCCTACTGCGCCATGATGCTGGCCGACATGGGCGCCGAGGTGGTGAAGGTGGAGCCGCCCGGCGAGGGCGAGTACGCGCGCCGGGCGTTACCGCAGGTGGCGGGCACCAGCCTCTATACCTTCATCGTGAACCGCAACAAGAAGAGCCTGGCGCTGGATTTGAGAGACCCGGCCGCTCAGGCGGACTTGCGCGATCTCATCGCCCAGGCGGATGTGCTGGTGGAGAACTTTCGCCCCGGCACCATGGAGAAGATGGGCCTGGGCTGGGAGCAGGTGCAGGCGCTCAACCCGCGGCTGGTCATGGCTCGCATTTCGGGCTTTGGCCAGGACGGGCCTTTGGCCCACAAACAATGCTTCGATGGTGTGGCGCAGGCCATGAGCGGCCTGATGGAGCTCACGGGGCCCGCCGATGGGCCGCCCACCATGATCGGCTCGTTCATGTGCGACTACACCACCGGCATGTACGCGGCCCTGGGGGTGCTGGCCGCCTTGAATGCGCGCCACGCCACGGGGCGCGGGCAATTGGTGGATGTCTCTTTGCTGGAGAGCGCCACCTCGATGTTGATGACGGCCATTCCCGAGTACGCGCTGTCAGGCACGCAGATGACGCGCCGCGGCAGCCGAGACCGCTACGTGGCGCCGTCCAATACCTTTGAGGCTGGCGACGGTCGGTACGTGCTCATCGTGGCCGGCGACGACAACATGTTCCCCCGCCTGGTGCGCGCCATGGGGCGGCCCGATCTGCTGGCCGATGCCCGCTTCGCGACCATGGCGGCCCGGCGCGATCACGTCGAGGCCATCGAGGCCGAGGTCGTCAACTGGATGCGCCAGCACACGGCAGATGAACTGGTGGCCCGTCTGGAGGCTGAGGGTGTGCCCTGCGCCAAGGTGGCCACGATTGCGGAGGTGGCCCAGAGTGAGCAGTTGCGCCACCGCGGGCACATCGTCGAGATGGACATGGGTGGACAGGCGGTGCCCATGCAGGGCGTGACCATCCATTTGTCTCATACCCCGCTGCGCGTGCGTCACCCCATTGCGCCGGTGGGCGCACACAGCGCGGAGGTCTTTGCCGACTGGCTGGGCCGCGCCCAGACACCTTCCGATCTCTCACCGTCCTGCGGCGCTGCCTGATCGCCGCTTACCTTTTTGGAGAAGCCATGACCCAGGAACTTCTGGCGCGCCTTGACCACGGCGTGCTCACCCTCACGCTCAACCGGCCCGAGCGCCTGAACGCCCTCACCGTGGACATGACCGAGGCGCTGCTGGTGGCGCTGCGACAGGCCGCCGTGAACCCGGCGGTGCGGGCGGTGGTGCTCACCGGCGCCGGGCGGGCGTTCTGCGCGGGAGGTGACGTGAAGGCCATGGCCGAAGACGACGGCGTGGTCCAGACGCTGGAAGAGCGCAGCCAGATGCTGCGTGAGCACATGGAATGCGCCCGCCTGTTGCACGAGATGCCCAAGCCCACGGTGGCAATTGCTCGTGGGGCGGTGGCCGGTGCCGGTCTGTCTCTGGCCTTGGCCTGTGACCTGATCGTGGCCAGCGACACGCTCAAGCTCACCTCGGCTTTTGCCAAGGTGGGCCTGTCGGGTGATTTCGGCAGCACCTATTTCCTCACCAAGCTGCTGGGTCCGCGGGCGCGAGCCTTCGCCTTGCTCTCGCCCGTGCTCAAGGCGGACGAGGCCTTGCAGATGGGGCTGGTGGCGCGCGTGGTGCCCGACGATGCGTTGGATGAGCAGGGCCAGGCACTGGCTCAGGGTCTGGCCAATGGCCCCACCATCACCCTGGGCCACATCAAGGCCAACCTGAACTTCGCCGAGCAAGGCGCCACGCTGGCGCAGGCGCTCGACCATGAGGCCATTCGCCACATTCGCTGCGGCATGACCGAAGACCACCAAGAGGCAGCGCGCGCCTTTGTCGAGAAGCGCGCCCCGCAGTTTCACAACCGATGAGCCCGCCGGGCCAGGAGGAGACCCCCATGAACCTGTTTTCGCTCAAAGACAAGACCGCCATCGTGACTGGCTCCAGCCGAGGCATTGGCCGTGCCATTGCCGAGGCCTATGCCCGTGCCGGGGCGCGTGTGGTCATCACCAGCCGCAAGGCCGACGCCTGCGACGCCGTGGCCAAGGCCCTGCGGGCCGAGGGGCACGAGGCCATTGCGGTGCCCTGCAACATCTCCAGCAAGGAGCAGATCCATGCCCTCGTTGATCAGACCGAAAAGGCCTTCGGGCCGGCCGATGTGCTGGTGTGCAACGCAGCGGTGAACCCCTTCTATGGGCCCATGGCCGAGATTCCGGACGATGCCTTTCGCAAGGTGTTGGACGTGAACATCTTGTCCAACCTGTGGCTGGTCAACCGGGTGGCGCCCGGCATGGCCGCGCGGGGTGGCGGCGCCATCGTGATCGTCAGCTCCATCTCGGGCTACACCGGCTCACGCGTTTTGGGGGCGTACGCCATCTCCAAGGCAGCCGACATGCAGCTGGTGCGCAACCTGGCGCTGGAATGGGGCAAGCAGGGCATTCGGGCGAACTGCATCGCCCCCGGCCTGGTGAAAACCGATTTCGCCAAGGCACTGTGGGACAACCCGCAGACGCTGGCCGGTGCGCTGGCCTCAAGCCCGCTGAACATGATCGGCGAGCCCGAGGACATTGCGGGTGCGGCCTTGCTGCTGGGCTCGCCCGCCGGTCGCTTTATCACGGGCACCACCATCACGGTGGATGGTGGCGCCATGGTGCGCGGCGAAGCGTGAAGGGGCAGCGCATGGCTTACCAAGACATTGCCGTGGCCGTGGCCGACACGGTGTGCACCATCACCCTCAATCGCCCCGACAAGCTCAACGCCTGGACGCCGCGCATGGAGAGCGAATTCCGTTCGGCGGTGCAGAACGCGTCGCAAGACAACGGCGTGCGCGCCATTGTGGTCACCGGGGCAGGGCGGGGCTTCTGTGCGGGGGCTGACATGTCCATTCTGGAGGCGGGCGTGGCGGGCGACCCGTCGGCCGACGACGCCTCGGCGCCGGTGTACGGTGAAGGCGAGGGTATCGACGCCAATTACGCGCACCGCTTCAGCTACTTGCTGCGTGTGCCCAAGCCCATCTTCGCCGCCATCAATGGCCCCATCGCGGGCATTGGCCTGTGCATGGCGCTGTTCTGCGACTTCCGCTACATGGCGCAGGGACAGAAGCTCACCACGGCCTTCGCCCGCCGTGGCCTCATCGCCGAGCACGGTGCCTCGTGGATGCTGCCACGCCTGGTGGGCCCCACCCAGGCGCTGGATCTTTTGCTCACCGCCCGCCCGGTGCTTACCGAAGAGGCCGCGGCCATGGGTCTGGTGAAGGCGCTGCCGCAAGAGGGCTTTCTCGGCGCGGTGCAGGTGTTGGCGCGCGAGATGGTGCACACCTCCTCACCCCGCTCGATCGGGGTGATCAAGCGCCAGGTGTGGGACAGCCTGTTTCAGAGCCTGGACGAAGCCTGGCGACAGGCCGACCGGGACATGGTGGCCTCATTTGGCTGCGAGGATTTTCGCGAAGGCGTGGCGCATTACCTGGAGAAGCGGGCGCCTGCGTTCACCGGGCGCTGATGGGGTGCCTTCGTGATGCCGAATAAAATATGACAAATTTTTTTTATGGCCCGGTGACAAGGAAGCCGGGCGAGAAGGAAAGACATGGATGACGATCAGGAAATGGACGGCACCCAACTCGCTCGCAAAAGCCTCAACGGGCAGGCTTATGAGCGCCTGTGCCGCGACCTGAAGGCAGGGCGATTCGGCCCGGGCGAGAAGCTCAAGCTGCGCGACCTGGCACAGGAAATGGGCATCAGCCCGACGCCGGTGCGCGAGGCACTGGCCCGGCTGATTTCTGAGCAGGCGCTTGAACAGGTGGGCCATCACTCGGTGCGGGTGCCGGTGATGGACGAAGAGCGCTTCAATGAAGTGCTGGAGCTTCGCATGGTGCTGGAGGGGCAGGCAGCTGCTCGTGCCGCTCTGCACGCCACCGCCGCTGACCTGGCCCGACTGGAGGCGATCCACGAGCGCATGGCGGCCTTAAGCGACGCCGGTGACACGGCCGGTGCCCGCGCCGAGTCGGAGCGCTTTCACATGGGCGTTTACCAACTGGCGCGCATGCCGGTGCTGCTGCGCATGGTGGAGGGGCTCTGGTTGCAGTGCGGCCCTCTCATGCGGGCACTGGACCGGTTCCCCATGGCCAAGCCGCGCAAGCAACACCCGCACCTGGCGGTGCTGCGTGGCCTGCGCCGGGCCGAACCGGAGGCGGCGCGTCAAGGCATTCTGGAAGAGTTGGAGCGCACCACCCAACCGATCCTGACCTACCTCAAGGCGCAGGGGAACGTGGCCGAGGCAGCACCCGCCCGTCGCGAGCGCAAGACCCGCGACGAGGTGCTGTGATGCCCCAGGGGGGCGAGGGCGCCCCTTGGCGGCATGCACCGACGCTATGCGCCTGCATGCCGAATATTCATGGAAGTTGCTTGCGCGCTGCTCTCTCCTGCCCCACATAATTGTTCGCACGATAGACCGGTTGGCACAAACCGGCTTGCACCCATGCCGCAGCCCCGATTGCCGGGGCCCACGAGACGGACAAGGAGACAAGTGCGAATGAATGGTTACCGCCATGGCCGACGGCCACTGCACGACCACCTGCGGGCGCACGCCCGCAGCACGCCGAACAAGGCTGCCCTGATCTGGTACGGGCGACGCATCACCTACGCCGAACTGGACGAACGCAGCGACCGGTTTGCCCGCAGTCTGCTGGCCCGCGGAATTGGCCCGGGCGATGTGGTGGTGCTTTTCATGCACAACTGCCCGCAGTACCACGTGGCGCACTTCGGCGCACAAAAAGTCGGCGCCATCGTCAGCCCCTGTAATCCGCACGCGAAGGCGTATGAGCTGGGGCATCAGGTGCGAGAGGTGGACGCCAGCGCCGTCGTGTCTGGCGATGAGTTGCTGGGCGTCGTGGCCGAGGCGGGCGTTTTTCCCACGGTGCCGCATGTGTTTGCGGTGGACTACGGAGCCTGCTTGCCCCGTGTGGTGGCCATGGACGTGCCCCCCGAGGTGCGCCTGCCGGGCGATCCTGCGCCGGTGCGCCCGGTGTTTGCCATCGACTTCGATCAGGCACTGGACGATGCGCCGCCTTGTCCTTTGCCGGAGGTGGTTGACCTCAACGACGTCGCCATGATGGTGTACACCTCGGGCACCACCGGCTTGCCCAAAGGGGCCATGCTCAGCCACGAAAACGCGCTGTACAAGACAGCGGTGGGTGCCGATGGGTTTGGCATCGATGCCGACGATGTGATGCTGGCCGATACGCCCCTGCACCACATCTCGGGCCTGGTCACCGGCTTGACCTTGCCGGTTTATGCCGGGGCCACGGTGGTGCTGCTGCACCGCTTCGACGCGCCGGCGGTGTTGCAGGCCATCGAGGCGTGCAAGGTGAGCTGGTGGTACACCATGGCGCCGTCATTGCCCGCGGTGATGAGCTGCGACGACGCCCATACCTTCGATTTGTCTTCGCTCAGGGGCACGGTGGCCACCAGCTTCGGCGTGCAGCTGACGCAGACCCTGGCCGAGCGCTGGGCATCGTTTGCCGGCGGCTGCGAGATTTACGAGGCCGGTTATGGGCTGAGCGAGACGCACACCTGCGACACCATCATGCCGCGCGACGCGATCAAGTGGGGCACCAATGGCCGGCCAGCGCCAGGGGTGGAGGTGCGCATTGTTGACCCTGACTCGGGCGACGACCTGCCGGTGGGTTGCCGCGGCGAGATCTGGCTGCGCAGCCCGGTGCCCTTCAAAGGCTATTGGCGGCGCCCCGATGCCAACGCTGAGACCGTGGTGGACGGGTGGACGCGCACCGGTGACATCGGTGTGCTCGACGATGAGGGGTACCTCACTTTCGTGGGCCGCCGCAAAGAGATGATCAAGGTCTGGAGTTACAGCGTGTTTCCCGAAGAGGTGGAGGCCATTCTGGCCACGCACCCCGACGTGCAGCAGGTGGCGGTGGTGGGCTGCCCCGACCCCAACCTGGGTGAGGCGCTGCGGGCGTATGTGGTGCTCAAGTCGGTGGCGGCCAAGCGGGCCACGCAGTCGCATGGCCACGAGGCCGAGGAAAACATCATCCGCTGGTGCTTGCAGAACATGGCGCACTACAAGGTGCCGCGATCAGTGGTGCTGAGCCAGGGGCTGCCAGCCTCTGGCACAGGCAAGCTGCTGCGCCGCCTGTTGGTGGACCCGGCAGACCGCGCGCCCGCAGGCATGCGCTTCGCTTACCGATAGGCACAAAAAATCCCCGCATCGGCGGGGATTCGTGGTGGGAGAGGGCGCAGGCCGGGTTGCCCCGTCCTGTCGCGTGCCTCGCCGATCAGCGCGCGGTGGCCAGGTAGCCGCCCAACTCTTGTTTGGCAATGGCGTTGCGGTGCACCTCGTCGGGGCCATCGGCCACGCGCAGATGGCGGGCATAGGCATAAAAGGTGGTGAGCAAGGTGTCCTGGCTCAGGCCCGCGGCGCCAAAAGCCTGCATGGCATCGTCGATCACCTGGATGCAGTTGTTGGGCGCCAGCACCTTGATCATGGCAATCTCTTTCGCGGCCACCTTGTTGCCCACCGTGTCCATGCGCCAGGCGGTGTGCAGCACCATCCAGCGCGTCTGGTCGATCAGCATGCGGGCGCGGGCAATGCGCTCGCGCCACACGCCCTGGTCTGAGAGCGGCTTGTGGAAGGCCACGCGCGAAACCACGCGCTGGCACATCATCTCCAACGCCGACTCGGCCATGCCGATCATGCGCATGCAGTGGTGAATGCGCCCCGGCCCCAGGCGGCCCTGGGCGATCTCGAAGCCACGGCCTTCGCCCAGCAGGATGTTGGAGGCTGGCACGCGCACGTTGTCGAACAGCACCTCGGGGTGGCCGAAGGGCGGGTCGTACACGCCCATCAGGGTCATGTCGCGCACCACGGTCACGCCGGGGGTGTCGCGCGGCACCAGGATCATCGATTGCTGCTGGTGGCGGTTGGGGTTGTCCGGGTCGGTCTTGCCCATCAGGATGAAGATCTGGCAGCGCTCGTTCATGGCGCCGGTGATGTACCACTTGCGCCCATTGATCACGTAGTCATTGCCGTCGCGGCGGATGCTGCACTCGATGTTGGTCGCATCTGACGAGGCCACGGCCGGTTCGGTCATGGCAAAGGACGAGCGGATCTCGCCCGCCAGCAGCGGCTTGAGCCAGCGCTCTTGCTGCTCGGGCGTGCCGTATCGGGCCAGCACTTCCATGTTGCCGGTGTCGGGCGCGTTGCAGTTGAAGGCTTCGGCCGACCAGTAGCGCCGGCCCATGATCTCGCACAGCGGCGCATATTCCAGGTTGCTCAGGCCGGGGCCGTGTCCGCTCTCGGGCAGAAAGAGGTTCCAAAGGCCCTGGGCCCGGGCCTTCTCCTTGAGCTCTTCCATCAGTGGCAGCGTGCCGTAGCTGGGGGTGTTGGCGCCGCTGGCGCGGGCCTCGCGCTCGCGGCGCTCTTCGTTGGGGTAGATGTGCTCGTCCATGAAGCGCAGCAGGCGCTGCTGCAGGTCCTGAACCTTGGGGGAGTGCTCGAAGTGCATGGGGTGTGAGGTGATGGGTTGAGGATGGGAGATCAGGCCGGAGACAGCAGGCCCAGCGTCACCGCGATGAGCGCGGGCTTGGGCTCGCCTTCGATCTCGACGGTGTGCTCCAGGCGAAGCAGCCAGAAACCGTCGTCGCGGCGCTCGGCCGACAGCAGCTTGATGTGGTTGCGCACGCGGGCACCGGCCCGTACCGGAGAAATGAAGCGCACCTTGTCGATGCCATAGGCCACCGACTTGCGCGCCTTCAGTGCGTCGAACACCTCGTAGATGGTGATGGGCAGCAGGGACAACGTGAGAAAGCCGTGTGCCACGGGGGCACCGAAGGGGCTTTCCTTCAAAGAGCGCTCCACGTCGATGTGGATCCACTGGCGGTCCTCGGTGCAGTCGGCGAAGGCGTCGATGCGGCTTTGCGGCATGTCGATCCAGGCCGAGGTGCCCAAGGTCTTGCCCACGAACTGGGGAAGGGTGTCGAAGGAGAGTGTGTTCATGGGCCCATGTTGCCCCGCCGAGCCCTTGGCTGCATGCAGGCTTTTCATCCGCCGCATGCGAAGTTCTGATGCGACGACGCGCCTGCCTGGGCACGATCACCGGCTTCTGTTCAACACAAGAGGAAGCCACCGTGAGCGAGCGTTATGAAGTCAGGGACGGGGTCGCCGTCATCACCATGGACACACCGCCGGTCAACAGCCTGGGGCTGGCCAATCGGCGATTCATTGCCGGCGCCATGCAGCGCGCGCTGGCCGACGCTGCCGTGCACGCGGTGGTGCTCACTGGCGCCGGGCGTGGCTTTTGTGGGGGTGCGGACATTCGCGAATTCGGTTTTCCCGAGGCGATGGCGCAGCCCCACCTGTTGAACCTGATCGACCTCATCGAGCAGGCCGGCAAGCCGGTGGTGGCCGCCATTCATGGCGTGGTGATGGGCGGTGGGCTGGAGCTGGCCATGGGCTGCCACTACCGGGTGGTGACGCCTGGCACACAGGTGGCGCTGCCCGAGGTGAAGTTGGGTCTCTTGCCCGGCGGCAGCGGCACGCAACGCCTGCCGCGCCTGCTGGGCGTTGAGACCGCCCTGAACATGATCGTCACCGGCGTGGCCATGCCCGCCGAGCGGCTGGCGGCGCAGCCAGGCCAGCGCCTGTTTGACCGCCTGGTGGAGCAGGGCGATGTGGTGGACGCTGCCGTGGCGCTGGCGCGCGAGGTGGCGCAGCGGCGGCCGCTGCCCCGGGTACGCGATCTGCGCGCCAGCCACCCCAACCCCGACGGCTACTTCCAGTTCGCGCGCAACACCCTCAAGGCCAGTCAGCCGCACTACCCGGCGCCGCTGCGCAACGTGGACTGCGTGGAAATGGCGGTGCAGGCGGCCTATGACGAGGGCCTGGCCGAAGAACACGCCGGCTTCATGGCCCTGTTGGACACACCGCAGAGCAAGGCCCTGCGACACGCCTTCTTCGGCGAACGCGCGGCGGCGAAAATCCCCGATGTGCCCGAAGACACGCCCAAGCGCAAGATCGAACGCGTGGCCGTGATCGGCGCCGGCACCATGGGCGGCGGCATCTCGATGAACTTCCTCAACGCCGGCATTCCGGTGACCATCTTGGAGATGAGCCAGGAAGCCATCGACCGTGGCGTGGGCGTGATGCGCAAGAACTACGAAGCGCAGGTCAAGAAGGGCAAGCTCAAGCAAGACAAGTACGAGCAGCGCATGGCCCTGCTCACCACCACCACCAGCTACGACGACCTCAAAGACGCCGACCTGGTGATCGAGGCCGTGTTTGAAGAGCTGGGCGTGAAGGAAAAGGTGTTCCGCCAGTTGGACGCCGTGATGAAGCCCGGCGCCATCCTGGCCAGCAACACCTCCACCCTGGACGTGGACAAGATCGCCGCCTTCACCCAGCGCCCGCAAGACGTGGTGGGCCTGCACTTCTTCAGCCCGGCCAACGTGATGAAGCTGCTGGAAGTGGTGCGCGGCGCCAAGACCGCCAAGGACGTGATGGCCACCGTCATGGCCGTGGCCAAGACCATCAAGAAGGTGGCGGTGGTCTCGGGCGTGTGCGACGGCTTCATTGGCAACCGCATGATCGAGCAGTACGGCCGCCAGGCCGGCTTCCTGCTGGACGAAGGCTGCACCCCGGCCCAGGTGGACCGCGCCATCGAGAAATTTGGTTTTGCCATGGGCCCCTTCCGAATGGGCGACCTGGCGGGCAACGACATTGGCTGGGCGATTCGCAAGCGCCGCTACCAGGAAAAGCCCGACATGAAATACAGCAAGACGGCCGATCTGCTGTGCGAGCGCGGCCGCTTTGGCCAGAAGGTGGGCAAGGGCTGGTACGACTACGTGCCGGGCAAGCGCGACGCCATCCCCAACGCCGAGGTGGAGCAGATGATTGCCGAGCACCGCCAGGCCCTGGGCATCAAGCCGCGCAAGATTTCGGATGAGGAGATCGTGCAGCGCCTGGTGCTGGCGTTGGTGAACGAGGGCGCGCGCATCCTGGAAGACGGCATCGCCAGCAAGGCCAGCGACATCGACATGGTCTATCTCACGGGCTACGGCTTCCCGGCCTGGCGCGGCGGCCCCATGTGCTACGCCGACACGGTGGGCCTATTTGAGGTGATCGAGCGCATGCGCCGCTTCGCCGCCAACCCGCTGGACGATGCGGCCTTTTGGCAGCCGGCACCGCTGTTGGTGCAACTGCTGGCCCAGGGCAAGACCCTCACCTGAATCTATTCACCGGAGCTTTTGTCATGACCCAAGCTGTCATTGTTTCCACCGCCCGCACGCCCTTGGCCAAAAGCTGGAAGGGCGCATTCAACATGACCCATGGCGCCACCCTGGGCGGCTTCGCCGTGCAGGCCGCCGTGGCCCGCGCCGGCATCGAGCCCGGGGCCGTCGAAGACGTGCTCATGGGCTGCGCCACGCCCGAGGGCGCCACCGGCGGCAACATCGCGCGCCAGGCGGCGCTGCGTGCCGGGCTGCCCGTGTCCACCAGCGGCGTCACCATCAACCGCTTCTGTTCCAGCGGCCTGCAGACCATTGCCATGGCCGCGCAGCGTGTCATCGCCGGGGAGGGCGATGTGTACGTGGCCGGCGGCGTGGAGAGCATCTCGTGCGTGCAGAACGAGGCCAACGCCCACATGGCTACCGATGGTTGGCTGGCGCAACACAAGCCCGCCATCTATTGGTCGATGCTTCAAACGGCTGAGACCGTGGCGCATCGCTACGGCATTGGCCGCGAACAGATGGACGAATACGGCGCGGCAAGCCAGCAAAAGGCGGCGGCTGCGCAGGCTCAAGGGCTGTTCCGCGATGAGATCGTGCCCGTCACCGTGCTGGCTGGCGTGGTGGACCCGACGCTGGGCATGTGCACGCGCGAGGTCACGGTGTCGGCCGATGAGGGCATTCGCCCCGGCACCACTTACGACGGCATCAAGGGCATCCGCAGTGCCTTGCCCGGTGGCCTGGTGAGTGCCGGCAATGCCAGCCAGTTCAGCGACGGCGCGGGCGCTTGCGTGGTGGTGAGCGAGCAGTACGCCAGCCGCCATCACCTCAAGCCCCTGGGCCGTTTCCTAGGCTTCGCCGTGGCCGGTTGCGAGCCTGATGAGATGGGCATCGGCCCGGTGTTCGCCGTGCCCAAGGTGCTGAAGAAGCTGGGCCTCACGGTGAACGACATTGACCTGTGGGAACTGAACGAAGCCTTCGCGGTGCAGGTGCTGTACTGCCGCGACAAGCTGGGCATTCCGGCCGATCGCCTGAACGTGAACGGCGGCGCCATTGCCCTGGGCCACCCCTATGGCGTGAGCGGCCAGCGCCTGACCGGCCATGCCCTGATCGAAGGCAAGCGCCGTAGCGCCAAGCGCGTGTGCGTGACCATGTGCATTGGCGGCGGCATGGGCGCGGCCGGGGTGTTTGAGGTGTTGTGAGGCCGCTGGTGCCGCCAGCCGCTCAGGCCGGTGGCACCAAGCGGAAGTCCAGGCCGAAGAGGGCCAGTGTGTCTGGCCGTGAGCCGGGCAGCACCCCGGCGCGAAGGGCGCGCGCCAGGGTGGCCTCTGGGTGGCGGGCGCTGAGCTCCACCACCGCAATGCCCTGGGGCTCGTCGTCGTCGGCCAGGGCGAAGCGCACCGTGGTGCCCAGGCGCAGCAAGGGGCCTTGTGCATTGCGCGTCACCGGGGTTTCGGTGATGCGCCCCCAATGCGCGGCCAGGCGTTCGGGCGTGCGCGAGCGCACCTCCACCGCGCTCAGGCCGTCCACCCAATCGGTGCGGATGGCGCGCTGCCAGGCCGGGCCGGCTGGCGCGTAGGGGCCCAGGGGTGCCTGGCTGTTGTTGTGGTGGTTGAACTCCAGCATGCAGGCGCCGGTGTCGCGCGGGTGCATCTGCAGGTTGCGAAAGCCCGGCGTGCACAACTCCGTCACCACGCGAATGCCCATGCCGTCCAGCCGGGCGCGGCGCCGGGGCAGGTCGTCGCAGGCCATCACCAATAGATAGGCCCCGCCTTGCGGGTGCTTGGTCAGGTAGCGTGCGGCCGCTGAGCCCGGGCGCAGGGGTGCGCAGCACTCCAGGAAGTGCGTGCCCACCGGCATCACCGCGTTCTCAACGTCCCACATGCCCACCAGTGGTTCGCGGTGGGCCACCTCCAGCCCGAAGGCCGCCCGAAGCGTGGCCACGGCGGGCTCCAGGCGGGGCACCATCAGGCACAGGTGGCGCAGCAGCGGGGGACGTCGCTCGGGTGACGGGTTATCGGGCATCGCGCTTTGTCTCCCAGGTGAACGGACTGCCACCCCATCGGTAGCATGATCCCCGGCTTGAGGGTAAGCACGCCCGCTCAGGCAAGCCAATGAAAGCGGGGAATGGAGACGGATACAGACCATGCATATATCCCGCGTTGACCTGAACCTGCTGGTGGTTTTCGACACGATCTACACCGAAGGCGGCATCACCAAGGCATCGGAGAAACTGCACCTCACGCAGCCTGCCATCAGCCACGCACTGGCGCGGCTGCGGGATCTGTTCAATGACCCTCTGTTCGTGCGCCAGGGCCACAAGATGGTGCCTACGCCGCTGGCCAAGCGCTTGATCGATCCGCTGCGAGAGTCGCTGCAGCAGCTGGGCGCCATCCTCAACGACACCGAGGGGTTTGACCCGGCCTCGGCCAACAAGCGTTTCGTGATCGGGCTGCGCGATTACATGGAATCCACCGTGATGCCCCGGCTTATGCAGACGCTGTCGGCCCAGGCGCCGCAGGTGGAGGTGTCCACCGTGCGCGCCAACCGACGCAGCCTGGAGAGCGAATTGGCCGCAGGCACGCTGGACCTGGCGGTGGACGTGCTGCTGCCCGTGTCGCCAGCGGTGAAGTTCACCCGCGTGAACGTGGACGGCATGGCCGTGGTCGCCCGGCAAGACCACCCCGTGGTCCGCGGCTCGCTGGACATTGATACCTACCTCGCGCAGCGTCACATCTTGGTCACCTCGCGCCGCCAAGGGCAGGGGTTTGAAGACCTGGAACTGCACCGGCTGGGGCTACACCGCAAGGTGGCGCTGCGTTGCCAGTTCTATTTCGCTGCCTGCCGCACGGTGGCTCAGACGGACCTGCTGCTGACGATGCCCGAGAGCTACGCGCACATGGCCAACCGGCAGTTTGGCAACCAGGTGCTGCCGTTTCCCGTGCCGCTCTCGGCCATGGACGCCTACCTCTACTGGCACAGCAGCACCGACAACGATCCCGCCAACCGCTGGCTGCGCGAGCAGATGCTGAGCGCCTACGCCCGCTGAGGACGTCAGTGACGGCCAGGGGTGGAGTGGGCCCTGCGTCCGCTCATCGATTTCTTGGTTTCTTGAGATAGGGGTTTACGAGAGGGTTTCGCCTCTTTGTGTTTTGTGAAACTTTCAATCTGTTATAACAAATGACAGGTTGCGTTTGGGTTCGACAGTCGGTTCACAACACAGGAGACACGCATGAGCCTCAGCAGACGTTCCATCATTCAGGGTGCTGCCGCCGCTGCAGCAGTTGGTGCCACTGGCATCGCCAGGGCACAGTCGGGCCCGCTTCGCGTGGGCCTTATCTTGCCCATGAGCGGTATCGGCGCAGAGGCTGGTGCGGCCTGGCACGCGGGCGTGAAGGTGGCGGTTGAGCAGTGGAACGCAGCCGGCGGCTTGCTGGGGCGGCCCATTGAGCTGGTGGTGCGCGACGACAAGTTCACCAGCGCCGGCGCGGTGGCCGCGGCCCGTGAGCTGGCTGGCAGTGGGGTGAACCTGCTCATTGGCGGCTCGCAGTCGCCCATGGCGCTGGCCACCGCGCCCATCCTGCCGGAGCTCAAGGCGGTGATGGTGGCGCCTTGCCCCACGGTGATGTCGCTCACGCACGAGGGTTTTCAGCCCAATTTCTTCCGCCTCTCGTGGAATGCCTTTATTGCCTTCGCTGGCGTGGGCAATCTGCTGACCAACAAGTTCAGCGAGGTGCAGACCTGGTCACTGATCGTGCCCGACAGCGAGAACGGGCGCGACATGGCGCGTTACTTCACGCTGGGGGCGCAGCGCGCCGCCCAGCAGGCCGGTCGCCAGATCAAGGTGCTGGAGCCGGTGTTCGCCAGTTTGAACAAGGCCGACTACCGGGTGGAGATCAACAGCCTGATGAACGCGCCCTCGCAGGGCCTGTTCGTGGGCCTCACCGCCGCGCCCTGCATCAGCCTGTTGCAGCAGGGCCGTGCGGTGGGCATGGACAAGAAGTTCAAGGTGATTGGCGACGCCGGCACCGAGATGCTCATCGCCAAGGCCATGCAGAAGTCGCTGCCGCCCAACCTGTGGAGCATCAGCTTCTGGGTGCCGGGCATCGAAAGCTCCAACCGCTACCCGCTCAGCCGCGCGCTGCACGAGGGCTACGCCAAGCTCACTGGTGACCGCAACCCGGCGGGCATCGTGCATTCCAGTCACCGCGCCGCGTTGGGCCTGTTCAACGGCGTGAAGAAGGCCGGCAGCACCGATACCGCGGCCGTGATCGCCGCGCTGGAGGGCCTCACCTATGACACCGCAATGGGCCCGTACCACATCCGCAAGGAAGACCACCAGGGCCTGGGCACGGCTTACATCGCCAAGGTGGGCGTGAAGGACGAGGCGCCGGGCTACGGCATCACCGACGCGGTGGTGCTCAACGAGGCTGACGTGGCCGAGCCGCCCACCCCGGGCAAGAAATTCGAGGCCTGAGCAGGGTCACCGGCCCCGCCGTTTGGAGCACACCATGAGCATCACCCGACGTTCTCTCTTGAAATCCACGGCCGCCGTGGCGGCCTTGTCTGCGGGGACCGCCCGCATCGTGCGGGCGCAACCCGCGCCCGTGAAGCTGGGGGTGATGCTGCCCATGAGCGGCATCGGTGCCGAGGCCGGCGCGGCCTGGCTGGCCGGCATCAAGGCCGCGCAGCTGATGTGGAACGAGCAGGGCGGCCTGCTGGGCCGGCCCATCGAACTGGTGGTGCGCGACGACAAGTTCACCGCCGCCGGGGCGGTGAGCGCGGCGCGCGAACTGGCGGGCCAGGGCGTGAACCTGATCGTAGGTTGCGCCCAATCGCCCATGGCCCTGGCGGTGGCGCCCATCCTGCCCGAGTTGAAATCGGTGGTGGTGGCGCCAGCGCCCACGGTGATGTCGCTCACCCACGAGCACTTCAACCCGTACTTCTTCCGCGCCGCGTCCAACGCGTCGATGCTGTTCGGCGGAATCGGCAGCATGCTGGCCAATCGCTTTCCCGACGTGGACTCGTGGGCCACCATCGTGCCCGACAGCGAGAACGGGCGCGACATGGTGCGCTACTTCAACAAGGGTGTGCAGCGCGCGGCTGCGGCCAGCGGCAAGTCGCCCCGGCTGCTGGAGCCGGTGTACGCCAGCCTGAACAAGGCCGACTACCGGGTGGAGATCAACAGCCTGATGAATTCGGGTGCCCAGGGCCTGTTCGTGGGCCTGACGGCCGCGCCTTGCGTGAGCCTGCTGCAGCAGGGACGTGCCGTGGGCATGGACAAGAAGTTCAAGGTGATTGGCGAGGCCGGCACTGAGCTGATGATCGCCAAGGCCATGCAGAAGTCCACGCCCAACAACCTGTGGGGCGTGACCTTCTGGGCGCCCGAACTGGAGCCCTTCAAGAGCAGCTTTCCGCTCAGCCGCAAGCTGATGGAAGGCATCGTGAAGGTGACAGGCAACGCGCACCCACCGGGCATCGTGCAGGCCACCCACCGCTCGGCCCTGGCCATCTTCAATGCGGTGAAGAAGGCCGGGAGCATCGAATCGCCGGCGGTGATCAAGGCGCTGGAAGGCTTGCAGTTCGACACCGCCGCTGGCCCGTACCTGATTCGCAAGGAAGACCACCAGGGCGTGGGGTCGGCCTATTTCGCCAAGATCGGCGCGCGCGAGGCGGCGCCCGGCTATGGGCTGGAGGACGTGATCGTGCTGAACGAGGCGGACGTGGTCGAACCCCCGTCGCCCGGCAAGAAGTTCGAGGGCTGATCGCTCATGCCAACGGTTCTACGCGAGGAGGCCCTGTGCTCAACGACCTGATGTTCGCGGTGTTCAACGCCGCCGCTTTCGGCATGGCCATTTTTCTGGTGGCCGCCGGGCTCACGCTGATCTTCGGCCTGCTGCGCCTGCTCAACATGGCGCAGGGCGGTTTTTTCATGATTGGCGCCTACACGGCCTATTCCGTGATGGGGCGAGACGTGCAGTCCATCGGCATGTTTCTGCTGGGCGTGCTGGCGGGCGGCGTGGTGGTGGCGCTGCTGGGGCTGGTGACCGACCGCCTGGTGCTGCGCCGGCTGCGCAATGTCGATCCGCACTACGTACTGATCGCCACCTTCGCGCTGATGATGGTGTGCACCGGCGTGACCAAGCTCATCTGGGGCGTGGACTTCTTCTCGGTGAACCCGCCGCCCGGGCTGGACCAGCCCATCAACGCGCTGGGCCTGTATTTCTCGGCCTACCAGTTGTTCGTGATCGGTGCCGGTCTGGTGGCCTATGTGGTGCTGGAGGTGGTGATTCACCGCATGTGGTTCGGCAAGCTCATGCAGGCGCTGGCGGCCGACCCTTGGATGTCCAGCGTGATGGGCCTGAACGTCTCCTTCGGGGTGGCGCTGAGCGTGATGGCCAGCTTCATGCTGGCGGGCCTGGCTGGCGGCCTGCTGCTGCCCAACCAGAGCCTGTCCACCGGGTTGGGCGACTCGTACCTGATGTACGCCTTCTTCGCCGTGATCATTGGCGGCCTTGGGAACATCCGCGGCGCCTTCATCGGCTCACTGGTGCTGGGCCTGGTGCAGAGCCTGAACACGGTGTTGCTGCCTTCGGTGCCGGGCCTGGCCATCTACGTGGTGCTGGCGGCCTTTCTGCTGTGGAAGCCCACCGGCCTGTTCCCTGCCGTGGGCATGCAGGAAGAGAGCGCGCACGAGGCGCACGCCAGCGGCTCGCACCGCCCGCGCATCGCGCGGCGCACCTGGCAGGTGCTGGGGCTGGCCCTGGTGGGCTTGCTGGCCACGCTGCCGCTGTGGGTGAATGCGGGGCCGCTCTACATCGTGGGCACGGTGCTGATCCAGGTGATGTTCGCGCTGTCGTGGAACATTCTGTTTGGGTACACCGGGCTGGTGTCCTTCGGGCACGCGGGCTTCTTCGCCATCGGTGCCTACCTGGCGGCGCTGGTGCTGAAGAACGTGGTCGGCTTTCCATTTGTGGGCGTTTTGCTGGGCGCAGCGGTGCTGGGGGCCATGGTGGCCTGGGCCATCGGGCTGCTGGCCTTGCGGCGCATGTCGGGCGTGTTCCTGGCGGTGCTCACGGTGGCCCTGGCTGAAGCCGTGCGCCTGGTGATCGGGTTTTCGTCCTGGCTGGGGCGCGAGGACGGCATCACCGACATTCCCCGCCCCAAGCTGGACCTGGGCCTCTTCACCATCGACACCAGCAGCGCCAATGGCTACTACTGGTTCCTGCTGGCCGGCACGGTGGCCATGACGGCGGTTCTGTGGTGGGTGCTGCACAGCGGCTTTGGCCGCACGCTACAGACCATCCGGCAAGATGCCGAGCGCGCCGCCTTCATGGGCACCAACGTGGCGGCCTACCGCCTGGGTGCTTTCGTGCTGTCGGGTGCCGTGGCGGCGGTGGCGGGCGCCATGTACGCGCCGTGGGCGCGCATCGTCACGGTGGAAGAGGTGCATTGGCTGGCCTCGGCCCAGCCCATGCTCAACACCTTGCTGGGCGGCGTGGGCTCGTTCTGGGGGCCGGTGGTGGGGGCCGGGCTGTTTGCGTCGATTGCCTACGCCACCCGCACGCTGGTGGGCCTGTCCGAGCTGATCGTGGGCACCGGCCTGCTGGCCATCATCCTGCTGGCGCCCAACGGGGCCGTTGGCCTGTGGCGCCAACTGGAGGAGCGGCTGTGGCGGCGCTGGGGCGCAGCCCCGGCCCATCGGCCGGCCGCTGACGCAACGCCCGCCATGCCCATGGCAGCGCTCAAACAGGAGGTGTCGCGATGAACGAGCTGTTGCGGGTGGACGGGGTGCGCAAGCGCTACGGTGCCCTGGAGGTGCTGCGCGGGGTGAGCCTGTCGGTCAACGTGGGCGAGGTGTTCGCCATCATCGGCCCCAACGGTGCCGGAAAGACCACCATGTTCAAGGTGATGACGGGCGAGGTGCCGTGCAACGGCGGGAGCATCCACTTCGGTGGCGAGGACGTGACCGCACTGCCGGCCTACCAGCGGGTGCAGCGCGGCTTTGGCCGAACCTTCCAAGTGGCCCGGGTGTTCCGCGACTTCACGGTGCTGGACAACCTGGTCGTGGCCATCGAGGCGCGCCGGCGCCACAGCGGCGAGGCCCCGCGCCGAGGCCTGCGCTGGCGCGCGGCCGATGAGGTGCGGGCCGAGGCCCATGCCCTGCTGGCCGACGTGAAGCTGGGTGAGCTGGCCGAACAGGACGCCCGCTTTCTGTCCCACGGCGACAAGAAGCGACTGGAGTTCGCCATCGCCCTGGCGGGCAGGCCTTCCATACTGATGCTGGACGAGCCCACCGCTGGCATGTCGCCCAGCGACCGGGCCGACATCGCCCGGCTGGTGTCGCGCATCCAGCGCGAACGGGAGATCACGGTGGTGATGACCGAGCACGACATGGACGTGGTGTTCGGCCTGGCGCACCGGATCATGGTCATGAACTACGGCGAAGTCGTCTCGACCGGCACGGTCGATGAGGTTCGCGCCGACCCGCGCGTGCGCGAGGTCTACCTGGGCAAGGAGATGGTCGGTGCTTGACGTTCGCGAACTCGACGCCTTTTACGGCGACAGCCATGTGCTGATGGGGGCCCGCCTGAGGGTGGGGCCTGGACAACGCGTGGCCTTGCTCGGGCGCAATGGCGCCGGCAAGTCCACCTTGCTGAAAAGCATCATGAACGCCGGCCCGCGCGTGAAGGGCGAGGTGCACTTCAAGGGCCAGGCCCTGGGGGCCATGCCCACGCACCGGCGCACCCGCATGGGCCTGGCCCTGGTGCCGGAGGACCGGCGCATCTTCACCCACCTCACGGTGGCCGAGAACATCGCCATGGCCCGCCACGGCAGCGGGCCCGACCGGCCGGCGGTGCCGGTGGCCGAGATCGTGCGCCGCTTTCCGATGCTGGAGCCCCTGCAGCAGCGCCCCGGTGGCCAGCTCAGCGGCGGGCAGCAGCAGCTGGTGGCCGTGGCCCGGGCCATGGCGGCCAACCCCAGCCACCTGTTGCTGGACGAGCCCACCGAGGGCCTCGCGCCCATCATCGTGGAGGAGATGGCCCGCGACGTGGTGCGCACCTGCACCGAGCAGAAGGTGGCCCTGCTGCTTTGCGAGCAAAACATCTGGTTCGCACGCCGCTGCACCGAACACGTGTACGTGATCGATACCGGCCGCATCGTCTTCGACGGTGACTGGCAGACCTTTGACCGCCAGCCCGAGATCCAGCAGCGCTACCTGGCCCTGTAGGTCGCTTGCCTCTCTGTCTTTTTCGTCACCCCACCAATACCCATCCCATGGACCTTCAATACTCACCCGAACAACTGCAGTTGCGCGAGAGCGTGGAACGCTTCGTGCGCGAGGAATACGACTTCGCCCACCGGCGCCGGCTGGTGGCCAGCGATCCTGGTCACGACGAAGCCTGCTGGCAGAAATACGCCGACTTTGGCTGGCTGGCCATTCCCTTCAGCGAAGACGACGGTGGCATCGGTGGCGGCGCGGCCGACGTCGCGCTGGTGATGGAAGGGGTGGGGCGTGGCCTGTTGCTGGAGCCTTACCTGGCCAACGTGGTGCTGGCCGGCGGCGTGCTCGCGGCGCTGGGCAGCGCTGAGCAGAAGGCGCAGTGGCTGGCCCCGATGATGACCGGGCAGACCAAGCTGGCCCTGGCCCATGCCGAGGCGGGCGGGCGCTACGAGCGGGCGCATTGCGACACCCGTCTGCAGCACGACGGCCAGGGTCTGGTGCTCAGTGGCGGCAAGGTGCTGGTGCACGGCGGCGGCGTGGCCGATGCGTTCGTGGTGATCGCCCGCAGCTCAGGCGCAGTGGGCGACGAGCAGGGCCTCAGCGCCGTGGTGGTGCCGGCCAAGGCCCCGGGCGTGGCGATCAAGGCCTATGCCACCCACGACGGCACACGAGCGGCCGACGTGACCTTCGATCGCGTGGCCTTGCCTGCGTCGGCACTGTTGGGCCAGGAAGGCGGCGCCTTCGATGCCATCGATCGCGTGCTGGACCGGGGCATCGCCGCCCTGGCCGCCGAGGCGGTGGGCGCCATGGGGGCGCTGGTGGACACCACGCTCGATTACCTCAAGACCCGCAAGCAGTTCGGCCGCCCCATCGGCACCAACCAGGCGCTTCAGCACCGCATGGTGGACATGCACATCGCCCTGGACGAGGCCCGATCCATGGCCCTGTACGGCGCCCTCATGATCGACGAGGCCGATGCCCCAACGCGGCGCAAGGCCCTGTCGGCCACCAAGATCGAGATCGACCGCACCGCTCGCCTGGTGGGCCAGGAAGCGGTGCAGCTGCACGGCGCCATGGGCGTGACCGAAGAGCTCAACGTGGGCCACTACTTCAAGCGCCTGACCTTGATCGGCCTGAGCCTGGGCGACTCGAACTGGCACC
This sequence comes from Hydrogenophaga sp., assembly GCF_041913525.1. Classification (GTDB taxonomy): domain Bacteria; phylum Pseudomonadota; class Gammaproteobacteria; order Burkholderiales; family Burkholderiaceae_C; genus Hydrogenophaga. The sequence continues at coordinate 440,636 of NZ_JAYSFD010000001.1, forward strand.
TGCGCCGTCACGCGGCCAATTGAAGGGGACGGCATGGACCTGAAACTCTCTCCGCAGGAACAGGCGTTCGCCGAGGAGGTGCGCGATTTCATTGCCGCCCGGCTGCCGCGTGACATCGAAGACAAGGTGCGGCTTGACCGCCACCTCGACCGCGACGACTACATGCGCTGGCAGCAGGTGCTGGCCGAGCGCGGCTGGTTCACCGGCGCGTGGCCCCGCTCGGTGGGTGGGCACGAGTGGACGGCGGTGCAGACCTACATCTTCAACACCATCGCGGGCGAGATGAACTGCCCCGAGCTGCAGGTGTTTGGCCCGTCCATGGTGGGGCCTGTCATCTATACCTACGGCACCGACGAGCAGAAGGCACGCCACCTGCCCGGCATCCGCGACTCATCGGTCTGGTGGTGCCAGGGCTATTCCGAGCCCTCGGCCGGCTCCGACCTGGCGGCCCTTTCCACCCGGGCCGACGACGCAGGGGACCACTACCTGGTGAATGGCCAGAAGATCTGGACCTCTTACGCCCACTGGGCCGACTGGATCTTCTGCCTGGTGCGCACCAGCCGCGACGCGCGGCCGCAGACCGGCATTTCGTTCCTGCTGATCGACATGAAGACCCCGGGCATCGAGGTGCAACCCATTCGCATGATCGACGGCACCCACTCGCTCAACGCCGTGTTCTTCAGCGACGTGAAGGTGCCCAAGGCCAACCGCATCGGGGAAGAGGGCAAGGGCTGGACCTACGCCAAGTTCCTGCTGGAACACGAGCGGGTGGAAAACGCCAACCTGCGCTTCATTACGCAAGAGCTGCTGAAGCTGCGCCGCATCGCCAGCAGCGTGCGCGTGGGCGGGCGACCGTTGATCGAAGACCCCCTGTTCGCCGCCAAGGTGAGCGCGGTGGAGGCGCAGTTCAAGGCGCTGGAGATCGGCGTGCTGCGCGTGCTCTCCAACATCCAGGCCGGTGTGCCGGCGGGTGCAGGTGCCTCGTCTTTCATCAAAGTGCGGGGCACTCAAATCGCGCAAAGCGTGCTGGAGCTCATCCTGGAAGCGACGGGCGCCGATGCACAGCCTTATCAGCCCGAGTTGCTGTTCACCGATGCGGACGTGGCGCCCATTGGCCCCGACTATGCCGTCACCCCCGCGTCCAGCCATTTCTGGCGCCGCGCCATGACCATCTACGGTGGCAGCACCGAAATCCAGCGCAACATCATGGCCAAGCACGTGCTGGGCCTCTGACACAGGAACCCCCTCCATGCTGAACTTCCGCCACGGTGAGCAGCCCCTGCACGAGTACCTGCGGCACTACGCCCGAACCCAGCCCGACAAGCCCGCCATCGTCTGGTACGGTCGCGAGATTTCCTACGCCGAGCTGGACGCGGCCAGCGATGCCTTCGCGGCCGAATTGCATCGCATTGGCGTGGGCAAGGGTGACCGGGTGGCGCTGTTCATGCAGAACTGCCCGCAGTACCTGATGGCGCATTTCGGCATCCAGAAGCTCGGTGCCATCGTCAGTCCCTGCAGCCCCATGTTCAAGGCGCACGAGTTCGCCTACCAGGTTGGCGACCTCGGCGCCAAGGCCATTGTGGCCGCCGACCACTTGGTGCCCATCGTGCTCTCGGTGCGCGACCGCGTGCCGGTGCAGCACCTCTACAGCGTGCGCTACGCCGACTTCCTGCCGGACACGCCCACCCTGCGCGTGCCCGACGAAGTGGCCGAACGCCGCCCCACGCCAGAGGGCTCCACCGACTTCTGCGCCGTGATCGCCCGCGTGCCGGCGCAGCCACCCCGCCCGACCTTGTCGATGGACGACGTGGCGCTCATGACCTACACCTCGGGCACCACCGGCATGCCCAAGGGTGCCATGCTCACCTACGGCAACGCGCTCTACAAAACCGCCGTGGGGGCGGACATGTTCCGCATCCGGCAGGACGACACCGTGCTGGCCGTGGCGCCGCTGTACCACATCGCCGGCATGATCTGCGGGCTCACCCTGCTGGCCTATACCGGCGCCACGGTGGTGCTGCTCAACCGCATGGACCCGCTGGCCGTGCTGCAGGCCATCGAGCGCCACCGCGTGACCTGGTGGTACGCCATGGCCCCCATGATGGTGGCGGTGATGAACGAGCCCGGCGCCGAGCGCTTCAACCTGGGCACGCTGCAAACCACCATGGGTACCAGCTTCGGCATCAAGCTCACCGAAGAGCTGGCCCAGCGCTGGAGCCGCTTCGCCAACGATTGCCTGGTCTACGAGGCTGGCTATGGCTTGTCTGAGACCCACACCAACGACGTGCTCATGCCCCGCGACGCCGTTCGCTGGGGCACCAACGGCGTGCCGGGGCCAGGGGTGGAAGTCAAGATTCTGGACACCGATGGCAACCCGGTGCCCACCGGGCAGACCGGCGAGATCGTGCTGCGCAGCGCTGGCGTGTTCAAGGGCTATTGGAACAAGCCCGAGGCCACGGCCGAGGTGCTGCGCCAGGGCTGGGTGCACACCGGTGACATCGGCAAGCTCGATGCCGATGGCTACCTCACCTTCATCGGCCGGGTGAAAGAGATGATCAAGGTGTCGGGCTTCAGCGTCTTCCCGGAAGAAGTAGAGGCCATCTTGATCTTGCACCCCGACGTGGGGCAGGTGGCTGTGATCGGCGTGCCCGACCCCGACAAAGGCGAGGTGGTGAAGGCGTTTGTGGTGCCCAAGCCTGGTCGGCAGGTGGACATGCCCGAACTTGTCGCCTGGTCACGCGAGAACATGTCGCACTACAAGGTGCCTCGTGCCGTGCAACTGATGGCCGCCCTGCCTGCCACCGGCACCGGCAAGGTGCTGCGCCGGCTATTGAGAGAGGTGACGGTCTGAGGCCGCCTTGGCCCGTCACGCCAGTGGGCGTGGGCAAGGCCTGCGGTTCTTGTTCCTGCGTTGGCGTTCAGTCCCGGCGGTGGCGATGACTGGTGCGCCGCCAGGGCGCCAGCAGCAACGTGGTGCCCACGATGGGTGCGCACCACAGCGATTCGCGCGCGACCAGGACGACCACGTCCAGGGCGAGCGTCAGGTCTGTGGTGAACAGGACCACGGTCAAGGTGACACAAAAGACGACCACATAGGCCACTAGGTAAAGGTTGATCGCACCGAGCACTGGCTGTCTGGCACGCGGCGCGTCCTCTTGTGCTTGCTTGCCAGCTTGAATACTGGGTGCTGTGGGCTGGGTGTTGGCGAAGTCGGCAACCAGGTGTCTCGCCGTGGAGCGCGGATGGAGGCGGTGAAGCGACTGTCGGTGAGCACGGGGTCTGGTGGTGGCGTTCATCCGTCGTGGCAGGCTCTGCAAGTGCATGGTTTGAATTCCTTGGCGCTTGGCTTTCGGTTGGAATCGGGTGATTTCGAAAAAAATAATTCTAAAGAATTAATTTGATGTGCCGAAATACCCGGCCGCCAAACGGTGGTGGACAGGGCACACCCGGCCCCGAGCGTGAGGCCCATGCGTTGCTTGGCTAAGGGTTTAGGCCAGCGAGGCTGGAACCTTATTGGGAGGCAGGCCGAACGACCCGTATCAGAGGAAGCGCTCAAGCAGCCGGCGCGAGGCCCGGTCAAGGCGGTTGCGGTCTGCGATCTCAAACACCACGCCGTGGGCGCTGGTGACGAGCAGGCGACGTGCCCCTGGCAGACGGCGAATGTCTTCTTCCACCTTCAGCACCAGCTCAGTGGTGCCTCGGTTGGTGTCCACGAGCCAGGTGCTGGGCGTGGCAAAGGTGCTGACCGAGCGAATGCGCTCGATCACCGGCATGAACTCGCGCTCGGTGAGCGCCTCGCGCAGTGCCTGCTGCAAGCCGGGCGGCTGATCGGCCAGGCGACTGATGTGCAACAGCTCATGGCCGTCGGTGCCGACGATGGACAGGGCTTCTTCTGGCGCGCTCAGGGGAAAGCCGCGCACCACTTGGACGCCCACGTGCTCGGGCGCATCGCCCAAGCGGCACACCCACTGGCCGAGCGCATCGCGGCGCAGGTCGACATTGGTCTGGGATTGGGGGGTGGCGTTCATGGCTGGTTGCTGGCGGAGTGGGCCGATTGCACGGGAACACGGTGGGCCAGCAGGCTGGCGTCGCGTTCGGCATCTTCTGCGGCGGCCTGGCGGGCCTGGGCTTCGTAGAGGCGCCAGTAGTGGCCCCGGCGGGCGATGAGGTCATCGTGCGGGCCGACCTCCACCACTTCGCCGCGGTCCATCACCACCAGACGGTCGGCCTTGCGAAGGGTGGACAGGCGGTGGGCGATGGCGATGGTGGTGCGGCCCTGCACGAGGTTGTCCAGCGCGCGCTGGATTTCCTTCTCCGTCTCGGTGTCCACGGCCGAGGTGGCTTCGTCGAGGATGAGGATGCGCGGGTCGATGAGCAGCGCGCGGGCGATGCTGATGCGCTGGCGCTCACCGCCCGAGAGGCCCTGTCCGCGCTCGCCCACGAGCGAGTCGTAGCCTTGGGGCAGTCGCAGGATGAAGTCGTGCGCGTGGGCGGCGCGCGCGGCGGCCACGATTTCTTCGCGCGTGGCGTCTGGCTTGCCATAGGCGATGTTCTCGGCCACCGTGCCGAAGAACAGGAAGGGCTCTTGCAGCACCAGACCGATGTGGCGGCGGTAGTCGGCCACGGCAAAGCGGCGGATGTCGGTGCCGTCCAGCATGACGCGGCCATCGGTGACGTCGTAGAAGCGGCAGATCAGGTTGACCAGCGTGCTCTTGCCAGAGCCGCTGTGGCCCACCAGGCCGATCATTTCGCCGGGCCGGATGTCCAGGCTCAGGCCGCGAATGACGGCGCGGTTGCCGTAGCGAAAGCCGATGTTCTCGATGGTCAGGCCACCCTTGATGGTGACGCCCTTCACTGGCTCGGCGGGCTCGGGCACATTGGAGACGTGGTCGAGGATGTCAAAGATCCGCTTGGCGCCGGCCGCGGCCTTTTGCGTGACCGACACGATGCGGCTCATCGAGTCGAGCCGGCCGTAGAAGCGGCCGATGTAGGCGATGAAGGCGGTGAGCACGCCCACCGTGATGTCGCCCTTGCTGATTTGCCAGATGCCAAAGGCCCACACCACCAGCAGGCCCATGTCGGTGAGCAGGGTGACAGTGGGTGAGAACAGGCTCCAGGTCTTGTTGATGCGGTCGTTCACCGCCAGGTTCTGGGCGTTGGCCTCGTGGAATCGCTTGGCCTCGTGGCGCTCTTGCGCGAAGGCCTTGACCACGCGAATGCCGGGGATGGTGTCGGCCAGCACGTTGGTCACGTCGCCCCAGACGCGGTCCACCTTTTCGAAGCCGGTGCGCAGTCGGTCACGCACGAGGTGGATCATCCAGGCAATGAAGGGCAGGGGCAGCAGCGTGACGAGGGCCAGCCACGGGTTGATGGAGAACAGGATGGCGGCTGTCATCGACAGCATCAACACGTCGGTGGCGAAGTCCAGCGCGTGCAGCGACAGGAACACCGAAATGCGGTCGGTTTCTGACCCAATGCGCGCGATCAGATCGCCCGTGCGCTTGGCGCCGAAGTAATCGAGCGACAGGCTCAGCAGGTGTTCGAAGGCGGTGGTGCGAAGGTCGGCGGCGATGCGCTCGGACACCAGCGCGAGCAGCCAGGTGCGAGCCCAACCCAGGCCCCAGGCCAGCAGGCCCGCGCCCAGCAGGCCGCCCAGCAGCCAGCTCACGTAGACCGGGTCGATGCGCTGGCCGTTCTGGAACGGAATCAGCACCTCGTCCATGAGTGGAATGGTGAGGTAGGGCGGCACCAGCGTGGCCGCAGTGGACGCCAGCGTGAGCAGGAAACCCGCCAGCAGCGTCCAGCGGTAAGGATGTGCGAAGCGCCACAGGCGCAGCAGCACCCAGGTGGAAGGCGGCTGCGCCACCTCGCGCTGGCACACCTCGCACTCGTCGCTGTCGGGGGGCAGTGGCGTGTGGCAGGTGGGGCAGCGAGCGCTGTCGTCGCTGAGGGTTGGCGCGCTGTGCAAGTGCGTGACGGCCTGATCGAAGGCGCGTTGCAGCCGCAGCGCGGTGGGGTTGTGTTCAAGGGTGAAGCGCCAGCGTGCTTGCAGGCCATTGGCACCCAGCAGGTCTAGCGAGGCCACGCCAGCCAGGTCGGTGTGGCGCAGGCGCATGCCTGGGCTCAGGTCGATGCGGCGCCAGTCTGCGCCTTCGAAGGTCCAGAGGGCCTTCTGGGTGAGGGCGAGTTGGTGCTTGGCAAAGCGCCCTTGTCCGTCCAGGTCAATGGCCATCCGGGCCAGGACCGTTTCATCGGGGTTCAGGGGGGGCGTCGTGCCAGCGTCGCTGGTCGTCTTGGGCGTGGCGGTGGCGGGCTGCATGGGTGCGGAATTGTGCGCCAAGTCTCGTCTCGTGGCGTGGCGAGACATTCGGTTGCCAATACTTAAGAAACCGTCAGGCCCTGGCCGCGCCTTGCCCCCAGAATATCGGGTTGTGTGCCATCGGCTTGTGCCCTCGTTGCTGGTTTGCGTGCCGATTCAGGCGGCCCAGCATGCCGTCGATGGACCGATGGTCAGGCTGTGCAAATGGCCTTTGTGCGTTACAACGCTGTCTCTATGGATTCCAACCGCTTTGTGCTGACGGTGCTGCGGCACCAATTTCTGGATGGCCCCAATGCCTGGACCTACCGCTCCACGATGGAGGTCTGGCTGGACCTCGGCGAGTTGGAGCAACGCCCGTCGCACACCATCGATGGCCTGACCGACCGCCTGCTGGCCTGGTTGCCGGGCTTGGAGTCGCACCACTGCGGGGTCGGTGAGCACGGCGGCTTTGTGCAGCGCCTGCGCGAAGGCACATGGGCCGGCCATGTGCTGGAGCATTGCGTCATTGAGTTGCTGAACCAGGCGGGCATGCCCACGGGCTTTGGTCAGACCCGCAGCACCTCGAAGCCTGGCGTGTACCGCATGGTGTTCCGCGCGCGCAACCGCGCCACGGCCGAGGCCGCGCTCAAGCAGGGCCATGCGCTGCTGGAAGCGGCCATCAACAACGAACCCTTTGACGTGGCCGGTGCCGTGCACGCCTTGCGCGAGGTGGTGGACGCCACCTGGCTTGGCCCGTCGACGGCCGCCATCGTGAACGCGGCCACCGAACGAGGCATTCCGCATGTGCGCCTCACCGACGGCAACCTGGTGCAGCTCGGGCATGGTGCGCGCCAGCGCCGCATCTGGACGGCCGAGAGCGAACTCACCAGCGCCATCGCTGAGAACATTGCCAGCGACAAAGACCTCACCAAGATGCTGCTCAAGTCATGCGGCGTGCCGGTGCCCGAGGGGCAGGTGGTGCACAGCCCTGAAGAGGCGTGGGAGGCCGCACAAGACATTGGCTTGCCGGTGGTCGTCAAGCCCAGCGACGCCAACCACGGCCGTGGGGTGTCCCTTGAGCTGACCCAGCAGGGTGACATTGAACGCGCCTTCGCCATTGCCGATGCCGAAGGCAGCGACGTGATGGTGGAGCGCTACATCCGCGGCGACGAGCATCGCGTGCTGGTGGTGGGTGGCAAGGTGGTGGCGGCCAGCCGGGGCGAGAGCCTCTACATCACGGGCGATGGCGTGCACGACGTGCGCCAGCTCATCGACCTGCAACTCAACAGCGACCCGCGCCGAGGCGAGGCCGAGGAATTTCCGCTCGAGACGATTCACCTGGACCGTGAGCCGGCCATGCGCCTGCTGCTGGAGCGCCAGGGCTTTGCTGCCGAGTCGGTGCCGCCGGCGGGTCACCGCGTGCTGGTGCAGCGCAACGGCAACGTGGCGATCGATTGCACCGACGACGTGCACCCCGAGGTGGCCTATGCGGTCACCCTGGCCGTGCGCACGGTGGGTCTTGACGTGGCCGGTGTGGACCTGGTGTGCGAGAACATCGGCCGACCGCTGCAAGAGCAGGGCGGTGCCATCGTGGAAGTCAACGCCGGCCCGGGCCTGCTGATGCACCTCAAGCCCGCCGTGGGCCAGCCGCGCCCGGTGGGTGAGGCCATCGTGGCGCAGCTCTTTCCGGGCAGCGAACCCGACGTGGGCCGTGTGCCTTTGATCGGCATCAGCGGCACCGGCCACACCACCCTTTTGGCCCGCGCGTCGGCCTTCCTGCTGGGCTTGGCCAGCGGCCCCACGGGCCTGGCCTGCCGGGCGGGCGTGTTCCTGGGCGATCGCCGGGTGGAAGACGCCGCCCGCGATTACTGGGAGCAATGCCAGCGCCTCTTGCTCAACCGCGAGGTGCAGAGCGTGGTGGTGGAGACCCAGCCTGGTCTGATTCTTGACCGTGGGCTGCCCTACGACCGCTGCCTGGTGGGTGTGGTCACCGACCTTCGCGGCTGGGAAACCCTGGCTCGCCACGACGTGAGCGGCCCGCAAGACATGACCCGCGCGCTGCGCACCCAGGTGGACGTGGTGCTGGGCCATGGTGCCTGCGTGCTGCGCGTGGACGACCCGGCAGTGGCGGCGCTGGCGCCTTTGTGCGACGGCGACTGTTACTGGTTCGGTGAAGGCAGCGTGCCCGAAGGCATGCCCGGCACGCGCCTGGTGCGCTGGTGCGAGGGCGCTGTGTGCCTGATGGACAACGGCCAGCTCGTGGTGCGCGCGCGCCCCGGGCAGGCCCTGGACACCGATGCCGCCACGGCCTTGTGCGGCGCGGCCGCTGCGGCCTGGGCGGCTGGCCTGTCGCCCGAGCTCATCGCCGCGGGCTTGGAGCGCTTCGGCGCCTCTACCCTCAATTGACGCATCGGGTGGTCGGTCTGTCTGCCCCACGATTCCGCGACGCCATCGCTATCTCATTCACCTGAGCCATGGACATTTCCCGCATCCGCGCGCTGCGCGGCCCCAACCTCTGGACTCGCCAGACCGCCATCGAGGCCATCGTGCACTGCGAACCAGATGAGCGCTCCCTGGCCAACATGCCGGGCTTCGAGGCCACGCTGCGCGAGCGTTTCCCGCAGCTTGGCGCCTGGCGCCGTGCGCCCGATGACCTGTCGCTGGCGCACGTGCTCAAGCTCACGGCGCTGGCTCTGCAGGCCCAGGCGGGCTGCCCGGTGAGCTTTTCGCGCTGCACCGAGACGGTGGAACCCGGCACCTACCAGGTGGTGGTGGAATACACGGAAGAAGAAGTGGGCCGCCGAGCCCTGAAGGCCGCCGAGCGCCTGATCGCCGTGGCCCGTGGCCTGGACACCGAGCCCTTTGACATCGACAAGCTGTTGCTGGACCTGCGCGAATTGGACGAAGACCTGCGCCTGGGCCCGTCCACTGGCTCCATCGTCAACGCGGCCGTGGCCCGGGGCATTCCGTTCCGCCGGCTCACGCAGGGCTCGCTGGTGCAGTTCGGCTGGGGCTCGCGCCAGCGCCGCATCTGGGCTGCCGAGGTGGACAGCACCAGTGCGGTGTCGGAAAGCATCGCGCAAGACAAAGACCTCACCAAAAACCTGCTGCGCGCCGCTGGCGTGCCCGTGCCGCTGGGCCGCCCGGCCGACAGCGTGGACGACGCCTGGGCCGCTGCGCTGGAAATTGGCCTGCCGGTGGTGGTGAAGCCGCAAGACGGCAACCAGGGCAAGGGCGTCACGGTGAACATCACCGACCGCGAGCACCTGGAACTGGCCTACCGCGTGGCCTCGGAATATGGCCAGCCCATGGTCGAGCGTTTTCTGCCGGGCGCCGACTTCCGCCTGCTGGTGGTGGGCGACAAGCTGGTGGCGGCCGCGCGACGCGATCCGCCGCAAGTCATTGGCGATGGCGTTCACACCGTGGCCGAGCTGGTGGCCATCGTCAACGCCGACCCGCGCCGTGGCGACGGCCACGCCACCGCGCTCACCCGCATGCGCATCGACGACATCGCCCTGGCCCGCCTGAAGATGCAGGGCCACTCGCCCGATTCGGTGCCCGCCAAGGGCGAGCGCGTGGTGCTGCGCAACAACGCCAACCTGTCCACCGGCGGCACCGCCACCGACGTGACGGACGACGTGCACCCCGAGGTGGCGGCGCGCGCCGTGGCGGCGGCCCGCATGATCGGGCTGGACGTGTGCGGTGTGGACGTGGTGTGCGACAACGTGCTGCGCCCGCTGGAGGAAACCGGCGGTGGCATCGTCGAGGTGAACGCGGCCCCGGGCCTGCGCATGCACCTGCAGCCTTCTTATGGCAAGGGCCGCGCCGTGGGCGAGGCCATCATTGACCACCTGTTCGCCCCTGGCGACAACGGCCGTGTGCCGGTGGTGGCCGTGACCGGCACCAACGGCAAGACCACCACCGCCCGCATGATCGGCCACCTGCTGGGGCAGCAGGGCCTGCGCGTGGGCATGACCAACACCGATGGCGTGTACGTGAACGGCCGCGTCACCGACACCGGCGACTGCTCTGGCCCCAAGAGCGCGCGCAGCGTGCTGATGCACCCCGAGGTGGACGCAGCCGTGTTCGAAACCGCGCGCGGCGGCATCTTGCGCGAGGGCCTGGGTTTTGACCGCTGCCAGGTGGCGGTGGTCACCAACATCGGTGCGGGCGACCACCTGGGCCTGAACTACATCACCACGGTGGAAGACCTGGCGGTGCTCAAGCGCGTGATCATCCAGAACGTGGCCCCCAACGGCTACGGCGTGCTCAACGCCACCGACCCGCATTGCGTGCGCATGGCCGAGGTGTGCAGCGGCCAGGTGATTTTCTTCGCTGCCGATGGCCGCCACCCGGTGCTGGCCACGCACCGCGCCCAAGGCAAGCGCTCGGTGTGGGTGGAAGACGGCCAGATCGTGGCCGCCGAAGGGCAAGAGCGCCACACCCTGCCGCTGGCCGACATGCCCATCACCCTGGGGGGACGCATTGGCTTCCAGGTGGACAACGCCATGGCCGCCGTGGCCGCCGCCTGGGGCCTGGGTGTGCCGTGGGACGTGATCGCCCGTGGCCTGGGGTCTTTCGTGAGCGACGTGGCCAGCGTGCCCGGCCGCTTCAACGTGATGGACTACCGGGGCGCGACCATCATTGCCGACTACGGTCACAACGCCGATGCCATGCGCGCCCTCGTGGCCGCCACCAATGCCATTCCGGCCCAGCGGCGCTATGTGGTCATCAGTGGTGCCGGTGACCGGCGCGACAGCGACATTCGCGAGCAGACCCAGATTCTGGGCGAGGCCTTTGATGAGGCTGTGCTGTACGAAGACGCCTGCCAGCGCGGCCGTGAGCCGGGCGAGGTGACGGGCTTGCTGCGCCAGGGCCTGGACGGGGCCACCCGCACCCAACGCATCGACACCATCCAGGGCGAGTTCCTGGCCATTGACACCGCGCTGCAACGACTGCAGCCCGGCGATCTGTGCCTGGTGCTGATCGACCAGGTGGAAGAGGCGCTGCAGCACCTGCGCCAGCGCTGCGCCAGCCCCCTGCCCGTCACGGCCTGAGCCTGGTTTTGGGCATCGCGGCCGCGCGATCAGCGCCGGCCGCGGCCCAGGCGGCTCAAGGGCTGTTCCACCCCGTGGTGGAACAGCGCACCGGCCACATTGCAGGCCACCCACGCCACCACCACGCCCAGGGTCTGCACCACAGGGTCCGGGCTGGCGTAGCGGGTGAACCACGCGTTTACCACCAGCGCCACCGGGAAGTTGAGCAGGAAGACCGAATAGGAAATGCGGCCCAGGTAGGCCAGCAGGCGGCTATCTGGCCATCGGTAGAGCCAGCCGCCGCGCAATGACCAGGCCAGCAGGCTGGCCACCACCAGCGCCAGCAGCAGACGCTCGCGGTAGTCCACCGCCAGGGCCAGCATGGCCGCCATCACCACGCCCCACCAGAGCCAGCGAGCGGTCTCCGCCCGGCCGGGCGCGCTGGCCCAGGCGGTGATGGCGCCCAGGCCGTAAGCGCCGAAGAAATAGAAGGCCCAGTTGTCCCACTCGGCGTCGCGGTTGAAGTGGAAGAACGAGGCCAGCACCACCAGCGTGACGCCCAGGCGCGCGGCGCGTGGGCGCCAGCCCTCGCGGTCGGGCACCGCCGCGCGCACCGCCCACAGCAGCAAGAGCAGCAGCGCAAAGAGTTGCAGGTCAATGGCCACGTACCAGACGCCGGCCGAGAGCGAGTCCACCCCGATGAGGGACTGGATCATCAGTGCGTGGGCCAGGAATTGCCACGCAGTGGGCGGCTCGGCGATGGTGTCGTGGTCCATCCACAAGCGGGCCAGCTCAGTGCACAGCATGGCCACCACCAGGGCGGCGAGGTAGGGCAGGCCGATGCGCACATAGCGTTGCCACAGCGCCCGGATGGGGGTGGTGGTGCGCAGCACGCCGTCGGGGGCCAGGGTGCGCGCCGCCAGAAAGCCGGCCACCACCAGGAACACCTGCACCGCCATGCGCGCATCGCGGCTGAGCCACTCCACCAAGCCGGGGGCGATGCGGTGGGTCCAGTCGGACATGGGGCCGTAGAAGGCCAGGTGGTGCAGCACGATGAACTGCGAGCCCAGGGCCTTGAGGGCGTCGATGAAGAGGAAACGCTGGCCGGCATCGCGCGTCTGAGGCGCGGGCGCCGACATGGGGGTCGGAAGGTCGGACACGGGTAGGGGGAAGCGCGGGAAAAAGCGATTGTCTTTGATTTGTCGCAGGCGCCCGCCGCCCGCCTGGGTCGACACTTGCTTCGGGCGGCCGGAGCGCCCTTGGGAGAAGACACATGACACACACGATTCGCCGCACTTTCTGGGTGACTGGCCTGCTCATCACCGGTTTGTGGTGGTGGGCCGACGCTACCGACTGGGCCACGGTGGCCAATTGGCTGGGCTGGCGCAGCCTGTTCATGCAGTACAGCGGCGTGATGGCCATGGTGGCCATGACCATGGCCATGGTGCTGGCGGCGCGGCCGGTGGTGCTGGAGCCCTGGCTTGGGGGGCTGGACAAGATGTACCGCTTGCACAAATGGCTGGGCATCGCAGCGCTGGTGGTGTCGGTGGTGCACTGGCTTGGCGCGCAAGGCCCCAAGTGGCTGATCGGCTGGGGCTTGCTCACCCGCCCGGCACGCGGCCCGCGCCCACCGCCACCCGATGCGGTGCTGGCGCAGTTTTTCCAGGGTCAGCGCGGCCTGGCCGAGGGGGTGGGCGAGTGGGCCTTCTACGGCGCGGTGGTGCTGATCGCGCTGGCCTTGTTCAAGCGCTTCCCTTATCGGTATTTCTTCAAGACGCACCGCCTGCTGGCCGTGGCCTACCTGGCCCTGGTGTGGCACTCGGCGGTGCTGATGCAGTGGGCCTATTGGTTCACCCCGCTGGGCGTGCTGATGGCGCTGGGCATGGCCGCGGGCACGGCGGCGGCGCTTCGCGTGCTCACCCGCCGCGTGGCGGTGCAGCGCCAGGTGGTGGGCGAGGTGGAGGCGCTGCGGCCTTATGAGGCCGCAGGCGTATTGGCCATGGACATTCGCCTGCGCGGGCGCTGGCCGGGGCACGAGTCAGGGCAGTTCGCGTTTCTCACGCTGCACGAAGACGAGGGACCGCACCCGTACACCATGGCCTCGGCCTGGGTAGACGATGGCCGCATCACCTTCGTCATCAAGGGCCTGGGCGACTACACGCGCACCCTGCCCGATCGGGTGCGGGTGGGCGACGTGGTGAAGGTCGAGGGGCCGTATGGGCGCTTCAACTTCCAGGGCACTTGCCCACGGCAGATCTGGGTGGGCGCGGGCATTGGGGTGACGCCCTTCATCGCGCGCATGCAGGCCTTGGCCAAGGCGCCCGATGGGCGCGCGGTGGACCTGTTTCACCCCACCTCGGCCCTGGACGAGGCCGCGCTGGCGCGCATGCAAGAGGACGCTGACGCGGCCGGCGTGCGCCTGCACGTGCTCTTGAGCCAGCGCGATGGCCGCCTGAACGCCCAGCGCCTGACCGAGGCGGTGCCGCAGTGGCGCGAGGCCGAGGTGTGGTTTTGCGGGCCGGCCGCCTTTGGCCGGCAGTTGCGGCAAGACCTGGAGGCCATGGGCCTGCCCCCAGGTCGCTTTCACCAAGAGCTGTTCGAGATGCGCTGACCGCGCACCTCTGGCCTGGTGTCAGCCGGCGATGGCGGGCAGCAGCGTGCCCCAGCACTCGCCAAAGCCGATGCGCGCGGCGCCGGCCTTCTCGCACCAGCCGCGCAGCACCACGGCGTCGCCGTCTTGCAGGAAGGTGCGCTGCTCGCCGTTGGGCAGTTGCACCGGGTTCTTGCCGCCCTGGGTGAGTTCGATCAACGCGCCGGCCTGATCGAGCGTGGGGCCCGACAGCGTGCCGCTGCCGAACAGGTCGCCTGGCTGAAGCTGGCAGCCGTTGATGGTGTGGTGCGCGACCATTTGCGCCACCGTCCAGTAGGCGTGGCGGTAGCTGGTGCGGCAGATGGTGGCAGCAGCTTGGCCGGCCTCGCGCAGGCGCGGCGTGTGCAGGCCCACTTCGAGCTGGATGTCGATGGCGCCTTCGCTGCGGTTGGCGGCAGAGTCCAGGTAGGGCAGGGGCTGCGGGTCGTCGGCGGGGCGGTGCGGGGCCACGCGGTAGGGCGCCAGTGCTTCCATCGTCACGATCCAGGGCGAGATGGTGGTGGCGAAACTCTTGGACAGGAACGGGCCGAGGGGCTGGTATTCCCAGGCCTGGATGTCGCGCGCCGACCAGTCGTTGAGCAGGCACAGGCCGAACACATGGCTCTCGGCCTGGGCCATGGGAATGGGGTTGCCCATGGCGTTGCCCGAGCCGATGTAGATGCCCAGCTCCAGCTCAATGTCCATGCGCTGGCTGGGGGCCAGCACCGGGGCCTCGGCGTCGGGTGCCTTGAGCTGGCCCTTGGGGCGCGCGAAGGCTTGGCCCGACACGCCGATGGTGGAGGCGCGGCCGTGGTAGCCAATGGGCACCCACTTGTAGTTGGGCATGAGCGGGTTGTCGGGGCGGAACAGGCGGCCGATGTTGGTGGCGTGGTGCACCGAGGTGTAGAAGTCGGTGTAGTCGCCAATCTGCGCTGGCACGGCGAACTCGGCTTCGCCTTGCGGCACCAGGCAGGCTTGCAGCGTGGCCTGCTCGGCCGCGCCTTCGCGCAGGGCGCGCGAGAGCGCCAGGCGCAGGGCGCTCCAGGCGCTGGCGCCCAGGGCCATCAGGGCATTGAGCTTGTCTTGCGCGGCGGCTTGCAGCGCCTCACGGGCCTCGCCGGTGAACGCGCCAGTGGCGGCCAGGGCGCGCAGATCGACGATCTGGTCGCCAATGGCCACGCCGCCACGGAAAGGCTCTTGGCTGCCGGCGCGGCGAAAGCTGGCGAAGGGCAGGTTTTGCAGGGGGAAGTCGCTGCCCTCGGCGTTGGCCGATGCCAGCCAGCTGCGCAGGGACGGGTCGTGGGTTTCGTTGAGCATGGTCATGTGGGGCGAGTCCTTAGCTGGCCATGCTGCCGTCGTGCATCCAGGCGGCGTGCTTGGGCGCGCGGCGCGTGCGGCTCCATTCTTCGAGCATGTCGCGCTTGACCTCGTCGAGCTTGCGGTACATCTCGGGCGTGCCGCAGTCCCAGGCCAGCTCAAGGCGGTGGCCGTTCGGATCGAAGAAGTAGATGCTCTTGAAGATGGTGTGGTCGGTGGGGCCCACCACCTCAATGCCAGCGGCCTGCAGGCGCTCTTTGGTGTCCAGCAGTTCTTGCATGCTGTCCACCTTCAGTGCCAGGTGTTGCACCCAGTTGGGGGTGTTGTGGTCGCGGTCCATGGGGGGCTGGCCGGGCAGCTCGAAGAAGGCCAGCACGTTGCCGCCGCCGGCGTCCAGGAAGACGTGCATGTACGGGTCGGGCGCCTTGGTGGAGGGCACTTCGTTTTCGGCGATGGCCAGCACGAACTTCATGTTCAGGTGCTTCTCGTACCACTCGACGGTTTCCTTGGCGTCCTTGCAGCGGTAGGCCACGTGGTGAATTTTGCTGATGTTCATGGTGGGTCTTTCGGTGAGGGGGTCAGAGTTCAAGGACGAGGCGCTCGCCACACAGGCGCGAGCGCGAGCAGCAGACCATCATCTTCTGGTTGGCTTCGCGTTCGCTGCGGGTGAGCACCACGTCGCGGTGGTCGATCTGGCCAGAGACCACGTGCACCTCGCAAGAGCCGCACAGGCCTTCGCCGCAGTCGCTGGGCACGTCGATGTTGGCGCTGCGCAGCGCCTCCAGCACGGTGCGGTCGGCCGGCACTTGCAGCACCAGGCCAGAGTCTTTGAGTTCGATCTCAAAGGCGTGTTCCTTGCTCGGGTCGAGCGCGCCGCCGCTGGCGTGAAAGTGCTCCACGCGCAGCGCGTCGTCGGGCCAGGCAGCGCAGGCTTGCTGCAGCGCGTCGAGCAGGCGCTCGGGGCCGCAGGCGTACACCTGGGTGTCGGGGCGGGGCTGGCCCAGCAGGGCCGGGATGTCGGCGCGGGTGCCTTCGTCGGCCACGTGCAGGCGCAGGCGCTCGCCGTGCTCGGCCTGCAGCTCGGCCACATAGGCCATGGTGCGGCGCGAGCGACCGCAGTAGTGCAGCTCGTAGTCGATGCCGAGTTGGCGCGCGCGGTGGGCCATGGTGGCAATGGGCGTGATGCCGATGCCGCCGGCCACCAGCACCACGCGCTGGGCGGTCTCATCAAAGCGGAAGTGGTTGCGCGGGCCGCGCACCTTCACCGTGTCGCCGGCGTTCAGGTGCTGGTGCACCCAGGCCGAGCCGCCGCGGCTTTGCGGGTCAAGCAGCACGCCGATCACCAGCTCTTGCGGGTGGGCCGGGTCGCCGCACAACGAGTACTGGCGCGACAGGCCGGTGTCGCCGCACTCGATGTCGATGTGGGCACCGGGTGTCCAGCGCGGCACGGGGCGGCCGTCGGCCGGGGCCAGGCGAATCTCTTTCACGCCCTCGGCCACCTCGCGCACGGCGGTCACGCGCATGGCGCGCCCGGTGGTGGCGCGGGTGGACTCGCCAATGCGCACCGGCTGCTCGCGTTGCAGGAGGGACGGGTCGCGCCGCTCGGGGTTTTGTGCCGGGTCCCACTGCACCAGCAGGTGCTCGGGGCCACGGAACGAAGTGTTGGAGAGGTAGTGGAAGGTCTGCGGCACCAGCGCCATGTGCGGCAGGCGGCGAGAGAGTTCCTCCAGAAAGATCTGCAGCTCCATGCGCGCCAGGTTCTTGCCCATGCACTGGTGCGCGCCGTAGCCGAAGGAGAGGTGGTCGCCCGCGTTGTCGCGGTGGATGTCCAGCAGGTCGGCCTCGGGGAAGTGGCTCTCATCGTGGTTGCCCGAGGCCATGACCATCATGAACTTGGTGCCGGCTGGCAGCTCAATGCCGCCCACGGTCACGTCGGTGATGGCCACGCGGCGCCACGCGATGATGGAGCCGGCAAAGCGCAGGCACTCTTCCACCGCGTTGGGAATGAGCTCGGGGTTCTCGCAGATCTCGCGCCAGGCCGTGGGGTGCTGCAGCAGCAGGCGCAGCGCGTTGGCCGTGGCGTTGGCGGTGGTTTCGTGCGCGGCCACGATGCCGGCCATCATCATCGAGTGCAGGTAAGAGTCGGTCACCACCTCGGGGTGCTCGGCCTGCATGCGAATGCCGAACTTCATCCAGCCCGGGCCGCTGGGGTCGCGGCGCATTTTCTCCAGGATTTGGCCGGCCAGTTGCCAGAAGTTGCCCACCGCGTGGGCCACCTTGATCTGCTCTTCCTCGCTGGGGCGGCCCCAGGTGTTCACCGTGTGGGCAATGGAGTACTGCCGCAGCAAGGGCATGTCTTCCTCGTCCACGCCCAGGAAGTGCAGGGCGATGGTGAGCGGCACTTCCCACAGCATCTGGTCCACCAGGTCGGCGCGGCCGTCGTCGATGAAGCGGTCCACGTAGTCGCGCGCCAGTTTGCGCACCATGGGCTCGTGGTGCTTGAGTGCCTCGGGCGTGAAGGGCTCCAGCAGCAGGCGCCGGCGCGCCATGTGGGCCGGCTCTTCCTCGTTCACCAGGGTGCGGCCCATGGCGTAGTTGTACGAGTTCAGCACCTCTTGCACCGCCGCGCTGGGCGGGGTGATTTTTTCCAGTGCGTTGGCCGGGCTGAAGCTGCCGTGGTTGCGGAAGATGGCCTTGATGTCGTCGTAGCGCGTGACGACCCAGTAGCCCAGTTCCGGGCTGTAGAAGACCGGCTCCTGCTCGCGCGCCCAGCGCAGGTACTCGGGCGGGTCTTGCAGGTAGGCGTCTTCAAAGGGGTTGAAGGCGGCGGCGTGGCCACTCACGGGGCAACCGTTGGGGGCTTGCGGCGCGGCGGCGTGGTGCACCGGGCAACCGGAAGGCGGGGTGGTGGGGCGGGCAGGGGGAGTGGTCGTCGTCATGGCATAAATATCGCTTTGCGTAACTGTATTACGCAATAAGTGGCGAGCGATAAGGGGTAACCCTCATGCCGAGGCGTCGAAGCAGGGCGGCGAAGGGGGAATCGGGCCTTCAGGCCCGGGTCAATTCGGGTGGGGCCACCGGGGCGGCAAAGCCCATGGCCGCGCTGATGGCGGCTGCCTCGCGGATCACCTCGGGGCAGATGCGCCCGCCGGGGCGCGTGTCAAAGCCGCTGCTGGCGCCCAGGGCGGTGAGGGCGGCGCGCGGGTGGCCGTTGGCGTCAAAAATGGGCGCGGCCACGGCGCTGATGCCCATGAGCATGGTGTCGTGCACCACGGCGGCGCCCAGGTCTCGTACCTGGCGGCACAGGCGCCCGATGGGCTCGGGCCCGGCCAGGTGGGCGCGCTGCTCGGCCGGGGCCTGGTCAAACTCTTCTTGCGCCAGGCGCCGCAGCGTGGGGTCGTCTGAATGGGCCAGGAACACCTGCCCCGTGGCCGACCACAGCACCGGCATCACCGTGCCGGCGCGCATGTTCACCGTCACGGGCAGGGTGGGTTCTTCGATGCGCAGCACGGTGGGACCTTTGTTGCCCATCACCGCCAGGAAGCAGGTCACGCCCAGCGATTCGCGCAGGCGCACCAGGGCCGACTCACCCAGGCGGATCGGGTCGCTCTGGCGCAGCGCGGCCAGGCCGATCTGAATGGCCTCGGCGCCCAGGTGGTAGTGCTGCGTGCTGGGGTTCTGCGCCACCATGCCTTCTTGCACCAGGCTGCTCAGGTAGCGGTGCACCTTGGCCGTGCTCTCGTCCACCTCTTTGGCGATGGCGGTGAGGCTGGCGGCCCCGCCCAGGCGGGCCAGGGCCTTGAGGATGGCCACGCCGGTCTCGGCGGATTGCACGCGCTGGCGGCGGTCGGTTCGGGGCTTGGTGGGGGCGTCGGTCATGGGCGCAGAGCTTAAGGGGAAACACCAGCCGGCAGTTTACGTTTTGCGTAGTACGATTACGAATTCGGGTTTGTCCCCGCGTGAATCCAACAAGAGGAGCTTCTCTGATGCTGAACCGCCGTTGCGTGGCCGCTTTGCTGGCCCTGCCCGCCCTGCTGGGCACCGCTGGCCTGGCCCAAGCCCAGGCTTTCCCCGCCAAGAACGTCCGTTGGGTGGTGCCTTACCCGGCCGGTGGTGGCTCTGACTTCCTGGCCCGCACCATTGGCCAGCAACTGGCCAGCCAGGTGAACCAGACCATCCTGGTGGACAACAAGCCGGGCGGCAACACCTCCATCGCCGCCGCCGAAGTGGCCCGCGCCCCGGCCGATGGCTACACCATCCTGTCGGCCGACAACGGCACCATGGTGTTCAACAGCGCGCTGTACGCCAAGCTCCCCTACAACCCCGACAAAGACCTGACCCCGGTCACCCTCATGGGCAAGTTCCCCATGATCCTGGTGGTGGGCCCGGGCTCTGACGCCAAGGACGCCAAAGACTTCGTGGCCAAGGCCAAGGCGCAGCCCGGTCGCATCAACTACGGCTCGGCCGGCGCGGGCAGCCCGCACCATCTGGCCATGGAGCTGCTGAAGGTGAACGCCGGCCTGCACCTGGTGCACATTCCTTACCGCGGTGCCGCCCCCGCCCTGGCCGACCTGGCCGGTGGCCAGGTGTCCGCCATGATGGTGGACCTCGCCGCCGGTGCGGCCTTCATCAAGAGCGGCAAGATCCGCCCGCTGGCCGTGGCCAACCCCACGCGCCTGGCCCAGTTGCCCGACGTGCCCACCTTCGCCGAACTCGGCTTCAAGGGCGTGGAGGCCGCCGCCCAGGTGGGCGTGGTGGCCCCGGCCGGTACCCCGGCCGAGGTGGTGAACACCCTGCAGAAGCAGATCGCCACCGCCATCAACACCCCGGCCGTGCGCCAGAAGCTGATCGACTTCGGCATTGAGCCCGTGGCCAGCACCCCCAAGGAATACAGCGACCTGATCCGCAGCGAGGTGGTGCGCTGGCACGCGCTCATCCAGAAGCAAAAGATCTCGCTCGACTGAGCGGCCAGGGGCCAGGCCCCTTGATCAAGAAAAGCCCGCTGGTGTCAAACCCAGCGGGCTTTTTCGTGGGCGATCAGGCGCTGAGCGCGGCCAGGGCGTCCACCCCCACCGGGGCCTGCACGCACCACGGCACGCCATACACCCGCTGGGCCAGCCCGCCCGTGACCCGCTCAAACTGCCGCGCCTCGCCCGCCATGCGCGCGGCCAGCACCGGCTCGCGGCTGCCGCTGGCCAGCAGGCTGCGGTTGACCACCCAGGCATAGGGCTCGATGCGGGCGCGGCGCAGGTCTTCTTGCAGGGCCGCCGCCTCGGAAACGGGCGTCACCTCGGGCAGCGTCACCAGCACGATGCGGGTGTAGTCCGGGTCTTGCAGGCGCATCAGTGGCGTCACCATGCGCGCGGCGCCTTCGAAGGCGCGGGCCATCTGGCGGTGGTAGGCGCCGGTGGCGTCCATCAGCAGCAGGGTGTGGCCGGTGGGCGCGGTGTCGAGCACCACGAAGGCGCTGCGCGCTTCGTTCACCGTGCGCGAAAAGGCGTGGAACACGGCCACCTCTTCGGTGCAGGGCGAGCGCAGGTCTTCCAGCAGCAGGGCGCGGCCGGCCTCGTCCAGGTCTTTGCCCTTGCTGGCCATCACTTTGTCGATGTAGCGCTGGGTCTCCACGGCCGGGTCGATGCACCCCACTTCCAGCCCCGGCACCTGGCCTTCCACGGTGCTCGCCAGGTGGGCGGCCGGGTCGGTGGTGGACAGGTGCACCGTTTTTCCCCGCCGGGCCAGTGCCACGGCCAGGGCGGCGGCGATGGTGGTTTTGCCCACGCCGCCCTTGCCCATCACCATGATCAGGCCCCGGTCTTGCTGCGCCAGGGCGTCCACCAGCGCCGCCAGGGGCTGCACGTCGGGTGGCATGCCAGGGGCAACGATCGCGGTGGGGCTGGATGGCGGGGCGGGGTCGAGCAGGGCGCGCAGCGCGTCAAGCCCCACCATGTCGTTGGCGCGCAGCGGCACCTGGTCGGTGGGCAGGGCCTTGAGCGAAGGGGGCATGGTGTCCAGCGCCTCGCGCCCGGCCCGCTCCAGGGCCTGGGCCAGGGGGTCGTCTGGCACGCTGGCCGTGAACACCGCGTTCACCACCAGGCGCTGCTGGTGCAGGCCCAGGTGCCGCAATTCTTCGTGCGTGCGGGCCGCCTCGCGCAGCGCGGCCTTGTCGGCCCGCGTGACCAGCACGATGGCGGTTTGCGCCGGGTCGCTCAAGGCCTGCAGGCCGGCGCGAAAACGGGCTTCCTGCATCTTCAGGCCCGAGTGCGGGCCCAGGCACGAGGCCCCGCGGTCGTTGCCTTCCAGAAAGCCGGTCCAGGCCTTGGGCAGGCTGAGCAGGCGCAGCGTGTGGCCGGTGGGCGCGGTGTCAAACACCACGTGGTCGTGCCCGGTGGCCGGGGCGGCCAGCAGGCCCACGAACTCGTCGAAGGCGGCGATCTCGGTGGTGCAGGCGCCCGATAGCTGCTCGCGCACCGTCCGCCGCTCGGTGTCGCTGGCCTGGCTGGGCAGTTGGGCCAGCACGCGGCCGCGGTAGGCCTCGGCCGCGGCGTCGGGGTCGATGTTCATGGCCTGCAGGCCAGGGGCGCCCGGCACGTCGCGCGGGTGGTCGCTCAGCGCCAGGCCCAGCATCTCGTCGAGGTTGGAGGCTGGGTCGGTGCTCACCAGCAGCACGCGCCGGCCGGCGTCGGCCAGCTTGAGCGCGGTGGCGCAGGCCAGCGAGGTCTTGCCCACGCCACCTTTGCCGGTGAAGAAGAGGAAGCGGGGAGGGTGGTCGATGAGGGACTGCATACCCCCCATCGTAGGCCCGTTGGCGTGGCCAGGGTCAGAACGACCAGCCGTAGGCGACGCCAATGATGTTTTCGCGCAGGCCCACGTTGGCCTCGCCGCCACCCAGGCCGGCGGGCGGGAAGCCCGGCGGCACCGAGCCACTGCCGCGCACGGTTTTGCCCACGGCGTGGGCCGCAAAGCCGCTGAGTTCGCCACCACCAGCCAGCTTCCAGGTGGCACCCAGCGTCAGGTGGGTCTGCACCGTGCCCGGGGCCAGGATGTTGAAGAAGGTCTGGCTGGGCGGAATCACCTGGTCGGCCACGCTCACGCCGCCGCGCAGGGTGAGCTTCTCGTTCACCTGGTATTGCGCGCCGAGCTTGAGCACGGTCTGGTCGCGCCAGCCAAAGCCGGGGCCGCCGGCCGAGCCCAGGGGCTGGCCCGCGAACACGCTGGCCGAGCTGTTGCCCACCGAGCCCACCTTGCTGTAGCGGATGTGCTGCACATCGGCCGCCAGGGTGAGGGCGCTGCTGGCCTGCCAGGCCAGGCCCACGCCGAAGTTCTCGGGCACGTCAAAGCCGCCGCCGTCGGCGAACAGGCCCTTGTAGCGGTCAAAGCGGCCATTGATCTTGGAGGCCCAGGTGGCGCCCAGGCGCAGCTCGGGCGTGATCTGGCCGGTCCAGCCCAGGCGGATGCCGGCGCCGGTGGTGCGGTCGATGCCCTGGTCGCTCACGTTGCCAGGGAAGGCCGAGAAGCCGCCAAAAAAGCCGATGCCCTTGGCCTTGAAGCGCTGGTGGGCCACGGTGAGGGCCGCGCCCACGGTGTGGGTGTCGTTCACCTTGTAGGCCACCGAGGGCGAGATGAAGAGCTGCTCCAGGTTGATGCCGGCCTCACCCGGGCCAGCAAAGCGGCTGTACGGGCTTTGCGCATAGTCGGTGTTCATGCCGCCGTTGCCATACACGGCCAGGCCCACCGAGGTTTGCGCGTTGATGGGGCGCACGTAGCCGAATTCAGGAATGGCAAAGGTTTTTTTGCCGTCGCCGCTGAACGACTCGTCTGGTCCGAAGGCGTTGCCCGTGAGGCTGGCGCTGCGCCGGGGCGCAAACAGCGTGAGGCCCACGTCGGCCCGGTGCCCCACGGCGGCGATGCCCGCCGGGTTGGTGGCGCCGGCCAGTGCGTCTTGCGGCAGGGCAATGCCCACGCCGGCCAGGCCCTGGGCCTTGATGCCAATGCCGTGCTGGAAGTAGCCGTTGGTGGCGTGGGCGGGCAGCGAGAGCAGGGGCAGCAGGCCGGTGATGGCGAGCGCGCTCAGGCGGAGGCGGATGTGGGCGGTGGAGTGGGGCATGACGAGGGGGGGTCGATGAAACCGCGCAGTCTGCCCGTGTGCGTTTAAGTTGTGAACGACCGAGTTGTCATGAGCTTATCGGCCGTTGGCATATGCAGCGGCATCGCCAGGCGCTGCGCGCTTGCAGCTCAGCCGCCCGAAGCGCACCAGCAGGGCTGCCGCCCAATCGGTGGCCTTCACCGCTTCGCGCATGGCCTGCGGGTCGGCACCCTGGTGGCGCAGTTCTTCGCTCAGGTGGGCGATGTAGCCGCACATGGCCGCCGGGCTGAACTCGGGGTGGAACTGCACGCCCCAGGCCCGTCGGCCCACGCGGAACGCCGCGTGGGGCTCGTGCGCGCTGTGGGCCAGGCGCACCGCGCCCGGTGGCAGGCGGCGCACCGATTGCTGGTGCACCATTTGCCCCAGAAACGTCACGGGCAGGCCGCCCAGCAGTGGGTCGTCTTGTGCCTGCTCGTCCAGGCAGATGGGCACGGTGCCCACCTCCAGGCCTTGCGGGTGGTCGTCCACCTCGCCCCCCATGGCGTGGGCCAGCAACTGGTGGCCGTAGCAGATGCCCAGCACCGGCACATCTGCCCGCACCGCCTGGGCCAGCCACTGCGCCAGGGCTTCGCTCCAGGGCGCTCGGTGGCTCACCATGTGGTGCGAGCCGGTGATCAGCACGCCGGCCAGTTCGTCCAGCGAAGGCAGGGCGCTGGCGCTGCGGGCATCGAGCACGCGCACTTCTCGCGGCGGGTCTTGCAGGCCACGGCGAATCCAGTCTTCAAAGTCGCCCAGTTCGCGGGCCATGTCGGCGAAGGTGTCGCCGGTTTTGAGAATCAGCAGGTAGGGGGTCATGGGCGTTTCATGGACGCGTGGCTGGCCGCGCTCTGGGCGCCAATTGGAGACCGCCTTGACGCCGCTTGCACGGCCTGCGCGCAAATGCCCGACCACCAAGGTGGGCATCCGTGATGCGGCTTGTTGCGCACTCAAGTGCTTGCACTGCATGCCGATACACCCCCCAGTTATCGGCTTTTCTGACTGTCCACTTTGTGATCGCTCCCGCCTACGCCCGCCATGAGGCGCAACGCCTGCAGGCGCTGCGCGCTTTGCTCATTCTTGATACCCCGCCCGAGCAGCGCTTCGAGCGCATCGTGGATTTCGCGGTCAGTGAGTTCGACGTGCCCATGGCCGCCATTTCACTGGTCGATGCGGATCGGCAGTGGTTCAAGGCCGTGCGCGGCCTGAGCGTGTGCGAGACCTCGCGCGACGTTTCCTTTTGCGGGCACGCCATCTTGCGCCCGGACGGATTGTTGGTGCCCGACACGCTGCTGGACCCGCGTTTCTTCGACAACCCCCTGGTGCAACACGAACCCCGCGTGCGCTTCTACGCTGGCGCACCGCTGCTGCTGCGCGGTGGTGAAGCGGTGGGCACCTTGTGTGTGCTCGACACACGGCCGCGTGAGTTTGACCGACTCGATCACGCGGTGCTCAATGCCTTGCGCGATCTGGTGGTGGAGCAGCTGGTTGCCCCCAAGGTGACGGCATGTTCCTAAGCTCCCGTCCACCAGAGAGCGAGCTGTTGGTGATGGAGCCGGACTCGCTGGTGCGCGGCACGCTTTGCGCCGTGTGCCGAGACTTGGAGCTGGCCCAGATGGCGCAAGCCAGCAGCGTGGCGATGGCCGAGCAGCGCCTGGCCGAGCAGGTCTTTGATGGCCTGCTGATTTCCATGGATGAGGCCGCCAACGGGTTGGCTCTGTTGCGACGCCTGCGCGCAGGTGCCTGGCCCACGCGTGCCGACGCCCCCGTGGCGGTGATGGCGCAGGGGTGCGACACGGACACCGCGCACGCCCTGCGCGATCTCGGCGTGCGCCGCATCCTGCTGCGCCCCTTCAAGATTCGCGACGCCGTGCACACCGTGCAGCGCCTGCTAGAAGACTGCCAGCGCGACGCCCTGCGCCTGCCCTGAACGCCGCTTGCCTCAGCTCGCCAGGCGCTGGTACACCCCCGGCCGCCCGGGCTTGGCCAGCACCCATTGCCAGAGCTGGATGTCGCGCGCGCGGAAGGCGCCGGCGCACATCAGCAGGTAGTAGCGCCACATGCGGTGAAAGCGCTCGCCCAGGGTGTCGGCGAAGCGTGGCCAGGCCGCCTCCACATTGGCGTGCCAGGCCATGAGGGTGCGGTCGTAGTCGGCACCGAAGTTGTGCAGGTCTTCCACCACGAAGCGGTTCTCGCAGGCGCGGCCAATCTGCGCGATGGTGGGCAGCTCGCCGTTGGGGAAGATGTAGCGGTGAATCCAGGGGTCGGTGCCGTGCCCGGTTTCGTTGCGCCCGATGGTGTGCAGCAGGATCAGGCCATCGTCCACCAGGCAGCGCCGCGCCACGTCGAGGTAGGTCTCGTGGTTTTTCTGCCCCACGTGCTCGAACATGCCTAGGCTCACGATGCGGTCAAAACGCTGGTTGAGCGAGCGGTAGTCGGTCAGGCGGAACTCCACCGGCAGCCCCGCGCAGCGCTCGCGCCCCAGTGCCGCCTGCTCGGCCGAGATCGTCACGCCCACGCACTGCACCTGGTAACGCTCGGCCGCGAACTTCATGAAGCTGCCCCAGCCGCAACCAATGTCCAGCACCCGCATGCCTGGCTCCAGGCCCAGCTTGCGGCACACCAGGTCGAGCTTGTGTTCCTGCGCCTCGTCCAGCGTGCGCGCGCGCTGCCAGAAGCCGCAGGTGTAGGTCATGCGGCTGTCGAGCATGGCGGCGTAAAAATCGTTGCCCAGGTCGTAGTGCTCGCGGCCTACCTGCCAGGCGCGTCGCTCGGTCTGCAGGTTCAGCCAGCGCGCGCGCAGGTGGTGCCAGGCCAGGGTCCACGGGTGAATGTGCCGGTCAATGCGCGCACGCAACAGGCGGTCAAAGAGCTGGTCCAGCCGATCGCATTCCCACCAGCCGTCCATGTAGGCCTCGCCCAGGCCAAGGCTGCCTTGGGCCAGCACCCGCTCGGGCACACCGGGGTGCAGCAGCCGAATGTCCCAGGGGCGTTGTCCGTTCAGGCGCACATCGGCGGTGTCCAGCAACCCTTGCAGGTAGCGTTGCGCCGAACCCCTGGCCTTGGGGGCGGTGTCCAGCGGGTGGTCGAGCGTGCGTGTTTCCATGCAGAACCTCCTGAACCGTGAACCAACACCGCATTCCAGCGCAGCGATGCCATTCGTTCAAATGAGTTTTTTCTTCTGACTCCATTGATCCGATCAATCGAGTGCAATGAGTCAATGACGCGATCTTTTTGTGTACTGACAGTTAGCGTGCTGGTTAGGGAAGTTTTAAGAACACGCCGAAGAGCCAGTTCCTAGACTCCAGCGCTTTTCTGGAGGAGAACACCATGCACAAGCACTTTCCGGGCGGCGCGCTGCGCAGCGCCGCCGCCGCCCTCTGTCTGGCGCTGGCCTTGCCCGCCATGGCCGCCGATGCCCCGCCCAAGCGCCGTCCCCCCGCCAGCGACCCGGTGGCCCTGGGGCGCTACCTCGTGAAAACCAATGGCTGCAACGACTGCCACACCGCCGGCTATGGCCTGAACGCGGGTGCCATTCCCGAAGCGCAATGGCTCACCGGCGACAGCCTGGGCTGGCGTGGTCCCTGGGGCGTGACCTACCCCACCAACCTGCGGCTATACATGGCCCAGATCACCGAGAAAGAGTGGATGGACCGCGCCCGCCACCTGCAGATGCGCCCGCCCATGCCCTGGTTCGGCCTGCGCGACATGGCCGACGAAGACCTGCGCGCCATCTACCGCTACGTGCGCGCCGCCGGTCCTGCGGGCCAGCCCGCGCCGGCCTGGGTGCCGCCAGGCCAGGCGGTGAGCACGCCCGTGATTGACTTCCCCGCGCCGCCGCCGGCCGAGGCCAAGCGCTGATCCACCGCCGGTTCAGGGCGCAGGAATGCCGCGCCGCTCTCGCATGGCCTGCCCGATGCGGGCCAGCGTGGCGTCGTCCAGCAGGCGCGCGGCCATGGGCAGCAGCTCGGTGTCCTCGCGCGCCATGTGGGCCGCGTAGGCGGCCATGAAGTCGCCCACCACGGCCTCGTCCAGCACCTGCGCGCTACCCTCGGCCAGTGCGTCCAGCGCGGCGCGCAGCGCGCGCCACAGGCCTTCCAGGCGCCGGTGGTCTTGCACCAGGCCGTCGGTCAATTCGCGGATGCACACCGCGTCCGAGCCGGCCATGGCCTCGCGCAGGGCGGGGAAGAGGTCTTGCTCTTCGTCTTCGTGGTGGTGCACGGCGGCGCTGTCGAAATAGCGCATCACCGCGCGCGCGGCCTGCTGGGCCGCCGCATCGGCCCCATGGGCCTGCACATGGGGCAGCAGGCGCTGCAAGGTCTCGCACTGGCGCTCGATGCGGCCGTGGCAGGCGGCCAGCATTTCCAGCGGCGCCTCGGTGCTGGCGCCGGGAGAAGAAAAACCGGGAAGGGAGGTGGGCATGGGTGCCATGCTAGGCCGCCCGCCTGTCACCAGCCTTCAAGCCCCTGCTCGCCATCCGGTTGCACACAACCTACCATGGGCGCTGGCCTACGCTGTGGTCTTCGTTGGAGATGCTTCATGAACCGCGACCTGCCCGTGCCCCCCACCCCCGAGCCCGCGCCCCAGGGCATCAGCCTGGACGTGTTGCGCGAGAAGTACCTCAAGAACGGGGAGCAGGGCATCGACGAGCTTTACGACCGCGTGGCGCGTGCCCTGGCCTCGGTGGAAGCGCCCGAGCAGCGCGAGCACTGGCAGCGCGTGTTCCGCGACAACCTGGCGGCGGGCGCCATTGGCGCGGGCCGCATCATGAGCGCGGCCGGCACCGACCTGCAGGCCACCCTCATCAACTGCTTTGTCCAGCCCGTGGGCGACTGCATCCAGGGCCGCGACGAGGCCGGCTTCCCCGGCATCTACGAGGCCCTGCGCGAGGCCGCCGAGACCATGCGCCGCGGCGGCGGCGTGGGCTACGACTTCTCGCGCATCCGCCCGCGCGGCGCGCGCGTGAAAGGCACCGGCTCCACCGCCTCGGGGCCGTGCAGCTACATCAATGTGTTTGACCAATCGTGCGCCACGGTGGAAAGCGCGGGCGCGCGGCGCGGGGCGCAGATGGGCGTGCTGCGCATCGACCACCCCGATGTGCGCGAGTTCATCACCGCCAAGCGCACGCCCGGGCGGTGGAACAACTTCAACGTGTCGGTGGCCGTGCCCGACGCCTTCTTCACCGCGCTGGAGCAAGACGGTGACTGGCAGTTGGCGCACGTGGCTGCGCCGGGCGAAGAGCGCCTGCGCGCCGGCGCCCACCAGCGCGCCGATGGCCAGTGGGTGTATGAAACGGTGAAGGCCCGCGCCCTGTGGGACACGGTGATGCGCTCGGCCTACGACTTCGCCGAACCCGGCATTCTGTTCATCGACGCCATCCAGCGCGACAACAACCTGCGCGCCATCGAGACCATCACCGCCACCAACCCCTGCGGCGAGCAGCCCCTGCCACCCTACGGCTGCTGCGACCTGGGGCCCATCATCCTGCCGCGCTTTGTGCGCCACCCCTTCGGGTTGGACGGCGAGCCCTGCTTCGATTTCGAGGCCTTCGGCCAGGCCGTGGCCACCCAGGTGCGCGCGCTCGACAACGTGCTGGACCTCACCTTCTGGCCACTGCCCGAGCAGCAGCGCGAGGCGCAGGCCAAGCGCCGCATTGGCGTGGGCTTCACCGGCCTGGGCAACACGCTCACCCTGCTGCGCCTGCGCTACGACCGGCCCGAGGGCTGCGAGATGGCGCGGCGCATCGCCGAGCGCATGCGCGACGCGGCCTATGCCGCCTCGGTGGCCCTGGCGAAAGAGAAGGGCGCCTTCCCCTTGTTCGAGGCCAGCACTTACCTGGAGAGCGGCACCTTCGCCAGCCGCCTGCCCGAGCCGCTGAAAGCCGCCATTCGCGAACACGGCATTCGCAACAGCCACCTGCTGTCGATTGCGCCCACCGGCACCGTGAGCCTGGCCTTTGCCGACAACGCCTCCAACGGCATCGAGCCCGCCTTCGCCTGGACCTACACCCGCAAGAAGCGCGAGGCCGATGGCGGCACCCGCGAGTACGAGGTGGCCGACCACGCCTGGCGCCTGTGGCGCGAGCGCGGCGGCGACGTGGTCCAACTGCCCCAGTGGTTCGTGTCGGCGCTGGAGATGGGGGCCGACGAGCACATCGCCATGATGGCCGCGGTGCAGCCCTACATCGACACCTCCATCTCCAAGACGGTGAACGTGCCGGCCGACTGCCCCTACGAAGACTTCCAGGACCTCTACCGCCGCGCCTGGCGTGCCGGCCTAAAAGGCCTGGCCACCTACCGGCCCAACGCCATCCTGGGCGCGGTGCTGCAGACCACGCCCACGCCAGCGGCCACCCACGCCGGCCCCGCGCCCGACCCGATGCGCGCCGTCATCGAAAGCCGGCCCAAGGGCGCGCTCAACGCCGTGGCCGAGAAGATCGAGTACTGGACGCACGAAGGCCACAAGACCTCGTACCTGGTGGTTTCTTTTCTGCCTGTGCCGCTGGCCGACGGCGGCACCGCCGAGCGCGCCATCGAGTTCTTCATGCCGGTGGGCCAGCACGGCGAATCGCAGCAGTGGATCACCTCCAGCATGCGCCTGCTCTCACTGGCCGCGCGCGGCGGCTTTCTGGAGCGCGCGCTCAGCGACATGCGCAAGGTCGCCTGGGACCGAGGCCCCGTGCGCCTGGGCCACCTGGTGAAGGAAGACGGCACCCAGGTGCCGCGCTGGCACGAATCGGAAGTGGCCGCCATTGCCTACGCCGTGCAGAACATCCTGGCCCGCCGACGCGGCGAGCGCGGCGAACCCGCCGCACAAGCCGAGGCCGCGCCCACCCCGGCGCCCGGCCTCATGGCCGGCCGCCCCTGCCCGGAATGCGGCGCGCACGCCGTGATCCGCAAAGACGGCTGCGAGCAGTGCACGGCCTGTGGGTTTCTGGGGGCGTGTGGGTAGGGTGGCTCTTGCATCCACATTTGGTTTGTTCGTCTTGCCTGAAGCCCTCAAGCGCAACCCAACAGTTCGGTACATATCCTGTACCTAGTACCGGTAGTGGTTGCCTCGGAAGCGGATCGAAACCCCATTCCAAGTGCGACGGCGATTGGCCGCCCCAGTCCGTTAGAGTTCAAGGGGGTCTGAGAGGCTTAGGTCGCTTTCAAAAAGGGCGATCGCACCCCTCATCGATGCAATCGAACGACGGAAAGCGGTACCGATGCTCAACCATTTGCACATCAAAAACTTCAAAGCCTGGAAAGACACCGGGCCGATTCGCCTGGCGCCGCTCACCGTGATCTTCGGCGCCAACAGCGCGGGCAAGAGCAGCCTGGGCCACCTGCTGTTGGCCTTGCAGCAAACGGCGCGCTCGACGGATCGCAAGCGCGCGTTGCATCTGGGGGATACCTCGTCGCTGATTGACTTGGGCACTTTCACCGATTGCCTGCATGGGCACGATCTGAAGCAGGCGCTGTCTTTTGAGCTTGGTTGGACGCTGCCCAAATCCATGGAGGTTCGTGATCCCTTGCAGGTTGAAACCCGTTATCAGGGTGATCGCATGCGCCTGGACGTGACGCTGTCGGCCAACAAGGCGCAGCAGCCTGAGGTTCAGGCCATGCGCTATGCCTTGACCTCAGGCGAGCACGAAGTGCTCGACGTCACGCTCAATCGGGACGACAAGCGCAAGCTCAACCTTACGTCTGCCCAATACGGCTTCAAGATGGCCGATGGGCGCAAATGGCCACTGGAAGAACCGGAGAAGTTCTATCGTTTGTCTGACACCAGCATGGCCCGCTACAAGAACGCGGGCTTCATGGCGGATTTTGCGCTGGCCACCGAAGCAATGCTGGAGCGCATTTCCTACCTGGGGCCTCTGCGCAGTCATCCCAAGCGCATCTACCAGTGGTCAGGCGATACGCCGGCCAGCGTTGGGCAGATGGGTGAATACGCGGTGGCCGCCATCCTGGCTGCTCAGGGTGAAGGCCGACGCCTCAATCGTCAGGTCGGGCATCACACCAAGGGCTTTGGCGAGTTCATTGCGGCCTGGCTCAAAGACCTCGGCGTTATCCACGACTTTGCAGTGCGCCCGGTGGCGGAGGGCCGCAAGGAATATGAGGTGTTGGTGAAAACCCATTCCAAGGCGCCCGAGGTGAAGATCACCGACGTCGGCTTTGGTATTTCTCAGGTGTTACCAGCCTTGGTGCAGGCTTTCTATTGCCCGCCGCACTCCACAGTTTGGATGGAGCAACCCGAAATCCATTTGCACCCGCAAGTCCAGGCCGAACTGGCTGACGTCTTCATTTCTGCCACACAGGCCCGAGAGGGTGGCAAACCTCGCGATGTGCAGTTGATCGTCGAGAGCCATTCAGAACATTTCCTGAACCGCTTGCAGCGTCGGGTGGCCGAGGGCGCTGTTGCGCCAGAAGACGTGGCGGTCTACTTTTGCCGCCGAGCGGGTTCCGCAACCGAATTGGAGCCGCTGCGTTTGAACATGTTCGGCGACATTGAGAACTGGCCGGAGAACTTTTTTGGCGACGAGATGGCCGACATCGCCGGACGCACCTTGGCGGCCATGCGGCGCAAGCAAGAGATGCGCGAGCAAGGTGGTGTCCGGTGAAGGTGGTGATCGACACCAACGTGCTGTTGGTGGCCAATGGCCAGCACGCCGATGTATCTACTGAGTGCGTGACCGAATGCGTCACCCGATTGCTGTTCCTGCAGCAGGATGGGGTTGCGGTGATCGACGATGCTTTTCGCATCTTGGGCGAGTACCAGAACAAGACCCGCCTCAATCCACCCAAGGGTGTTGGCGATGTCTTCTTGAAGTGGCTGCTGCGCCAAGCCGGGGAAAATTCAGCCCGTGTCGAGCAGGTGACGCTGACCGATACCGCAAACGACTGTTTTCTCGAGTTCCCTGATCCGGCACTTGAACTCCAGTTTGACGTCCCCGACCGAAAGTTCGTTGCGGTGGCAAACGCCCATCCGGACAAGCCCGTCATCTGGCAGGCGGCAGACTGCAAGTGGCTCGATTGGTGGCCTGCGTTGAAGGCGAAGGGTGTCGAGGTTGAGTTTTTGTGTCCGGATGATGCTTGCGCGTTCTACGTCAAGAAGTTCCCCAAAAAGCCGGCCCCCCAACTGCCGGGCTGAAGGTCATGAATTCCGACTTCTTTCGTTTTCCCCACACCCCACACCTGGCCTGGCTGGGCCAGGATTCGCCGCGCGACGACAAGGTGCTGTCACCTTCCGAAGCGAAGGCCCTGCTGGCTGACGACGTGGTCGTGGAAGAGAAGCTCGATGGCGCCAATCTCGGCTTCTCCCTTGCCTCGGATGGCAGCTTGCGAGCGCAGAACCGTGGGCAATATTTGGTTGAGCCCCATGCGGGGCAGTTTGCCCGCTTGCCTGCTTGGCTGGCCCAGCACGGCGAGTCGCTGCGCAGCGTGCTCACGCCTGACCTCATGCTGTTTGGCGAGTGGTGCGCCGCGCGCCACTCACTCGACTACGCCGCCTTGCCCGACTGGTTTCTGCTGTTTGACGTGTACGACCGCCGCGCCGAGCGTTTCTGGTGCACCTCGCGCCGCAACGCCCTGGCCGAGAGCGGGGGCTTGGTCACCGTGCCCCAGGTGGCCAGGGGGCGACAGTCGGTCGATGATCTGAAGCGCCTGGTGGCCACCACCCCCAGCCGCTATCGGCAAGGTTCGCTCGAAGGCGTGGTCATCCGCCGCGAGTCTGCCCAATGGTGTGAGGCTCGGGCCAAGCTAGTGCGGGCTGACTTCACCCAGGCCATCGAGACGCACTGGCGCAAGCGCGCCATCGAATGGAACCGGGTGGGCTTTTCCGATCTCGCGTCGCGCTAGGCTTAGGCCTTGGCCTGGCGAGGGGAGGCGTCTTGTGGGCCCCCACCCAGCGCTGCCTGCAAGGCCTGGGCCAGGGCCTGCACCGCGGGCGCGGGTGGCTTGCCCTTGCGCGTGATCTGGTAGTAGCTCACAGGCACCTCGGGCTCCACCAGCAGGTGCTCGGCCAGGGCCAGCCGGCG
Organism: Hydrogenophaga sp.; assembly: GCF_041913525.1. Lineage (GTDB taxonomy): Bacteria > Pseudomonadota > Gammaproteobacteria > Burkholderiales > Burkholderiaceae_C > Hydrogenophaga. The sequence continues at coordinate 474,056 of NZ_JAYSFD010000001.1, forward strand.
CGCCGCCGGCCGCACGAAAGACGGCAGGATGGCGCTGCCCAGGCCCGCCTCGGCCATGGCCAGCAGGGTCTGAATGTTCTCCAGCTCGGTGCGTGCGCGCCCACCCTGACCGACACGGTGCAGGTGCTCATCGATCAGCGCTTGAATGGGGTTGGCCCGGTGCAGGGCCAGCAGGGGCTCGTCGCCCAGGTCGGCCCAGCGCAGCTTGCGCAGCCGCGCCGAGCCCTTGCCCGTGCTGGCGCGTGCGCTGGCGCTGAACTGCATCAGGCGGAACACAGCAATCGGCCGGCGCTCGATGCCCGAGGCGGGCCGGAAGAAGGCGCCAAAGCCCACGTCGATGGCACCGGTGGCCACGCCGTCCTGGATGGCCTGGCGGTCAATGTCGCGCACCTTCAGGGCCACCTCGGGGTGCAGGGCTGCGAAGGCCTTGGCGGTCTCGGGCATCACGCTGGCGGCCACCATGGGCGTCACGCCCACGGTGAGCACCGACCGGGCCTTGAAGCTCACGTGGTGAATGGCGTCGCGCACGGCCTGCAGCTCGGTGACCAGCCGGTCGGCCACCGGCACCAGTTGCTGGCCTTCTTCGGTGAGCGAGACCGAGCGCGTGGTGCGGTCGAACAGCCGGCAGTCGAGCTGGGCCTCCAGGTCTTTCATCATGGCGCTCAGGCCCGCCTGGGTGATGTGCAGTTGTTCGGCCGCGCGCGTGAAGTGCCGCAGCCGGGCCACGGCCAGAAAGGCCTGCATCTGGCGTTGCGTCAAATTCATAAGCAATGAATGTGAAATAACAAAATATATTCATTTGTATTGTGAGGCCGCATTCGGTTCAATCGCTCATTTCGATACCCAATAAGGAGACATGAACATGTGGAGTCAACTTCCCGCGCGTCTGCGCTCGGTGGCCATTGGCCTGGCCTTGTTGGCCGGCGTCGGCTCGGCCCTGGCGGAATACCCGGAGCGCCCGGTGACCATCGTGGTGCCCTACGCGGCCGGTGGCGCCACCGACGCCAGCGCCCGCCTGATGGCGCAGGCCCTGCAGAAGCAGACCGGCGGCAGTTTCGTGGTGGAGAACGTGCCCGGCGCGGGCACCACCATTGGCGCGGCGCGCGTGGCGCGGGCCACCCCCGATGGCTACACCCTGTTGTGGGGCGGCCTCAGCTCCAACGCCATGGCGCCTAACCTCTACACCAAGCTCACCTTTGACGGGCTGGACTCGTTCGCGCCGGTGAGCCTGGTGGCCTCGCAGCCCTATGTGCTGTTCGTCAGCGCGAGCTCGCCCATCAAGACCGTGGCCGACCTGCTGGCCAAGGCCAAGGCCCAGCCCGACACCTTCAACTTCGGCTCGCCGGGGCAGGGCAGTTCGCCGCACCTCATGACCGAGATGTTCCTGGACGCCGCGGGCATCAAGGCCCAGCACGTGCCCTACAAGGGCGCCGCGCCGGCCATGACCGGCCTGCTGGGCGGCGAGGTGCAGATGATGTTCGACACCCCCACCGCGCCCCTGCCCATGTTCAAGGCGGGCCGCCTGCGCCCCCTGGCCGTCACCAGCGCCCGCCGCCTGGCCGAGCTGCCCGATGTGCCCACCCTGCAGGAAAGCGGGCTCTCCGGTCTGGAGGCCAGCACCTGGTTCGCCCTGTTCGCGCCCCGTGGCACGCCGGCGGCGGTGGTCACGCGGCTCAACGAAATGACGCGCAAGGCCTTGTCCGACACGGCGGTGCTGGAGCAGTTCGGCAAGGCCCAGTTCACGCCCGAGGCCTCCACCCCGCAGGCGCTGGCGCAGCGCGTGAGCGCCGAGAGCAGCAAATGGCGCCGCATCATCAAAGACAAGTCGATTAGCCTGGATTGATGCCGCACATGAGCAAGACATCGGAACCCATCCTGATCGCCGGTGGCGGCATCGGGGGCCTGACGGCGGCCCTGGCCCTGTTGCAGCGCGGCGTTGACGTGCGCGTGTTCGAGCAGGCCGCCGAGCTGCGCGAGGTAGGCGCCGGGCTGCAGCTCAGCCCCAACGCCTTGCGCGCGCTCTTTGGCCTGGGCCTGGAGCCCGCCATTCGCGCCGTGGCCAGCGAACCCTCGGCCAAAGAAGTGCGCCTGTGGAGCACCGGCCAGACCTGGAAGCTGTTTGACCTGGGCGCCTCGGCGGTGCAGACCTACGGCTTCCCCTACTTCATGATCTACCGGCCCGACCTGCACGCCGCCCTGGCCAACGCGGTCAAGGCCCTGTCGCCGCAGGCCATCGTGCTGGGGGCCAGCGTGGCCTCGTTTGCGCAAGACGAGCAGGGCGTGACCGTGGCGTTGGCCGACGGCCGCCAGGTGCGCGGCGCAGCGCTGGTGGGGGCCGACGGCGTGCACTCCAAGACGCGTGGCCAGTTGCACGGGGCCGATCGGCCGGTGTTCTCCGGCTGTGTGGCCTGGCGTGGCGTGATCCCGGTGGCCAAGCTGCCCGAGGCCCTGCGCCGCCCGGTGGGCAGCAACTGGGTGGGCCCCGGCGCCCACGTCATTCATTACCCCTTGCGCGGCGGGCAGTTGGTGAACTTCGTGGGCATCGTCGAGCGCAGCGACTGGCAGGTGGAGTCGTGGACCGAACGTGGCACCCACGAGGAATGCCACCGCGACTTCGCTGGCTGGCACGACGACGTGCACACCATGATCGAGTGCCTGGAGGTGCCCTTCAAGTGGGCCTTGATGGGCCGTGAGCCGCTGGCCAAGTGGTCACAAGGCCGTGCCACCTTGCTGGGCGACGCCTGCCACCCCACGCTTCCCTTCCTGGCCCAGGGCGCGGTGATGGCCATTGAAGACGGCTTTGTGCTGGCGCGCTGCGTAGACCATTGGCCCACCGACCTGCCACGGGCCTTTGGGCGCTACGAGCAGTTGCGCATCGAGCGCACCTCGGAAATCGTGCGGCGCTCCACCGAAAACGGGCGGCGCTTCCACAACCCGGCATTGGCCGACGCCGAGGGTGCCGCCGCCTACGTTGACCGTGAGTGGTCAGCGGCCAAGGTGCACGAGCGCTACGACTGGTTGTTCCGCTACGCGGTGGACGAGGTCGAGATCTGAGCCGTGCCGGGCGGCGTCAGCGCCCCGCTGCCCGCGCGTCGGCCAGTTTCGCCAGCCCCGGGAATTCCACCCGGCAGCGCAGGCCGGCGGGAATGTTGCCTTGGGGGTTGGGCAGGTCCAGCCGCACGCCGTAGGTGCCGCTGGCGGCGTCGAACACCCGGTCCACCACCTGCACGCGGGCGTCCAGGTCTTGGCCGTGTTCGGTGCGCACGCGGGCCTTGGTGCCGCTCTTGATGTGGCCGAAGGTGGCCAGGGGCAGCACCACTTCCACGCGCAGCGGGTCCATCTTGGCCAGCTTCAGGATGGGCTTGCGACCGTTGCCGGCCTCGGCCAGGTCGCCGGGGTTGAGCATGCGGTCCACCACCACGCCGTTGAAGGGGCTGCGCAGGGTTTTCTGGGCCAGTTGGTCGAGCGCGCGCTGGTGCTCCAGGCGGGCGAGTTCCTGGTTTTCCTGGGCCTCTTTCAGCTCGGCCTCGGCCAGGCGGCGCTCGGTGTCGGTTTCTTCGCGGGCCTGGGCCGAGATGAAGCTGTTGCTGGCCAGGTCGTCGGCGCGCTTGACCTTGCGCTGCGCGTAGTCGGCGCGGTTGCGCGAGGCCTGAATGCGGCCCTCAGCCTGGGCGCGGTAGCGGGCCACGGCGGCGGCCGAGCGCTCCAGCGAGGCGTCAAGCTCCACCACCACCTGGCCGGCCTTTACGTCGTCGCCGCGCTGCACGTGCACGCGCTGGATCAGGCCTTCCACGGCGCTGCGAATTTCCACCACCTGCGAGGGCTCGATCAGGCAGTCGAAGCCGGCGGGCTGGGCCTGTGTTTGGGCGTGGGCGCTGGCGTGGCCCAGGCTCAGGGCGGCCAGCGCGAGAAGGGTGGGGCGGTTCATGGCGTGCTCCCGGAAAACGACAAGAGCTGGTCGAGCTGCTGGTCTTGTTTGAAGGTGTGCAGGCGCACCTGGGCGTGCAGGCGCTGGGCGTGGGCCTGTGCCACGCGGCGCAGGGTGTCGATGGCGCGGGGGCTCAGGGCCTGGCCGCTGGCCAGGCGCCAGCGCGCGGCCTGGGTGGCCCAGGGCGCGTGGGTGGTGAAGAGGTCGTCTTCCAGCGAGACCAGGGCCGCGCAGCTGCCGGGGTCGCCCTGGCGGGCACAGCGGCCAAAGAGCTGGCGGTCCACGCGCTGGGTCTCGTGGTATTCGGTGAGGATCACATGCAGGCCGCCGCGCGCCAGCACCTCGGGCGGCAGCAGGATGTCGGTGCCGCGCCCGGCCATGTTGGTGGCCACGGTGATGCGCCCGGGCTGGCCGGCCTGGGCCACGATCTCGGCCTCGTCGCGGTCTTGCTTGGCGTTGAGCAGGGCGTGCGGCAGGCCCAGGCCGCGCAGCACCGCGCTGATGGCCTCTGACGCCTTCACCGAGCGGGTGCCGATGAGCACCGGGCGGCCTTCCTCGCGCGCCACGCGCCGCACCTCCTCGGCCACGGCCTGCCATTTTTCGTCTAGCGTGGCGAAGGCGCGCGGCGCGGCCACGGTGCGCAGCGAGGGCTTGTGCAGCGGAATGGGCACCACCGAGAGGCCATACACCGCGCGCAATTCGGGTGCTACCTCGCGGGCGGTGCCGGTCATGCCGCTGAGCACCAGGTAGCGGCGGAACAAGCGCTGGTAGGTGATGCGCGAGAGGGTGCGGCGCTCGCCGGTGAGCTCGCAGCCCTCCTTGGTTTCGATCATCTGGTGCAGGCCGCGCTCCCAGCTGCGGTCGGGCAGCACGCGGCCGGTGGACTCGTCCACGATCTGCACCTTGCCCTCCACGATCACGTAGTGCTCGTCCAGCCGGAACAGGTGCAGGGCCGAGAGGGCCTGGCGCACGATTTCCTCGCGCCCCCGGCGTGAGGTCCATACGCCGCCCAGGCCCTCGGCGAACTCGGCCACGCGCTCGATGCCGGCCGGGGTGAGCTGCACGAAGTGCATGGCGGCATCGAGTCGGTAGTGCTCGTTCGGCTGCAGCGCGTGCGCCAGGGCCAGGGCCTGCTCGCAGCGCTCGGCCATGTCGTCGCCGGGCACGGTGGCCGAGAGGATGAGCGGGGTGCGCGCCTCGTCGATGAACACGCTGTCGGCCTCGTCCACGATGGCGAAGTGCAGACCGCGCTGGATCAGCTCGTCTCCGCCCTGGCCGCCCAGGCGCTGCAGCTGGCGGTGCAGCGGGCCATGGCGTTCGCCCAGGGCCACGCGGTCGCGCAGGTAGTCAAAGGCCAGGTCTTTGTTGGTGCAGTAAGTGATGGGCTGGGCGTAGGCGGCGCGCCGCTGCGCGGGTGAGAGGTCTTGCACCACGGCGCCCACGTCGAGCCCGGCAAAGCGGAACAGCGGGGCCATGGTGTCGGCGTCGCGCTGGGCCAGGTAGTCGTTCACCGTGATCACGTGCACCGGGTGGCCGGCCAGGGCGGCGGTGGTGGCGGCCAGGGCGGCGGTGAGGGTCTTGCCCTCGCCGGTGGCCATTTCCACCAGCCGGCCTTGCAGCAGGCCCCAGGCGCCCATCATCTGGGTGTCGAAATGGCGCCGGCCCAGGGTGCGGCCGCTGGCCTCGCGCAGCAGGGCAAAGGCCTGGGCGGTGGGGCCGGGCGCAAAGCCTTCGCGGCGCAGCACGGGGCGCAGGGCGGCCAGGCGCTGGCGCAGCTCGGCGTCGCTCAGGGCTTGGGCCGGCGGGGCTTGTTCGTGCACCGCCTGCAGCAGTGGGCGGTGGCGCGGGGCCGAGCGCAGCCACCAGGCCTGGGCCTGGCCCAGGGTGCGGGCGAGCAGGCCGTCGGCGGTGCGGTCCAGCCAGCCGCTGGCGCGCTCGGCCCGCTCGGGAAAGGGCCGCAGCACCAGGTCGGGGTGGGTGAGGGCGCGGGCCATGGCTCACACGTGGAACTGGGTCAGGAAGACGCGGCGCAGCCCTCGGTACCACTGGTGGCCCAGGGGCTCGGCCGGGTGCTCGAAGCGCACGTGCACCCGCTGGCCGAACAGGTCGGCGCGCAGCGGGGCGTCCAGCGCCAGGTCAAACTGAAAGAGGCGCTCCAGCGTGCGGGTGCCTTGCGGGTCGGCCGGGTCGGTGGCGAAGCGCCCGCCGCCCTGCACCGACAGCGCCCGGCTGGGCAGCACCGATTCGCCGGCCGGCACCTCGCGCACCACGCGCGCGGGCAGGGCGTCGGCCAGGCGACCCACCAGGCGCACCTGCACGGCGGCGGTGGCCTGGCGCACCACGTCGATATCGGCTTGCGACACCACCACGCGGGCCACGGCCTGGCGCCGCTCGGGGGCGGGGTCGAGCACATAGCCCAGCACCTCACCCTGGCGGCGGAAGCTGCCGGGCAGATCGCGCGCCTGCGGCACCTGGAACACGCCGGCCGCCTCGGCCCGCACCAGCAGCCGGGCCACCTGCTCTTGCGCCAGCGCCAGGCCGGTGCGCTCGGCCTGCAGCTTCTCGCGCACCAGCGCGGCCTCGGCGGGCTCGCTCACCAGGCGCGAGGCGAGTTCCACCTCCAGCTCGGCCACGCGGGCGGCCAGGCGGTCGCGCTCGGCCAGCAGGGCGGGGTCGTCCAGGCGCAGCAGCGCCTCGCCGGGGCGCACAGCGCTGCCCGGGGTGGCCAGCACCTGTTGCACAAAGCCGCTCTGGCCAGCGCGCACCAGCGATTCTTCGGGCAACCACACCACGCCCTCCACTTGCGTGCGAAAGGGCATGGGCACCACCAGCACCAGCAAGAGCACCGCTGCCACGGCGCTGCCCACCACGCCCACCGCGCGGCGGCGCTGGCGCATCAGGCGCGGCGAACCGAACACGTGCTTGAGCGCCTTGAACACGGGCACCGCGGCCATCATGACCACCGCCCAGATGGCCAGCAGCACGCCCACGAAGAAGAACTGCGTGGCCACGAACAGGGCAATGGCCACGGTCACGAAGAGGCGGTAGATGGTGGAGGCCAGGCCGTAGAAAAGGAACCAGGCGCGGTCGCTTCGGGTGTGGGCGGGCGATTCGGCCTCGTGCACGCCCAGCAGGTGGCGCTCGAACAGGTAGGCCCAGTAGCGGGTGGCGCGCTGGGCGAGGTTGGGCATCTCGATCAGGTCCACCAGGATGTAGTAGGCGTCGTAGCGCAGCAGGGGGTTGCCGTTGAACACCAGGGTGGACACGCCGGCCACCAGCATGGCGTTGAACAGCAGGGCGCGCAGCAGACCGGGCTCGGCCAGCATCCACAGGTAGAAGGCCAGGGCGGCCACGAACAACTCCACCAGCATGCCGGCCGCGCCCACCAGGGCGCGCTGGCGCTTGTCGCGAAACACGGTGGCGGCCGAGGCCTCCACATAGGGCACGGGCATGAGCACCAGGAACATCAGGCCCATGTCGTGCACCTCGCCGCCGCCGGCCTTGGTGGCGTAGGCGTGGCCCAGCTCGTGCAAGGCCTTGAGGGCGGGGAACACCATCCAGAGCAGCAGCAGGTTGTCCACCGCCAGCACGCGGTCGCTCAGGTTGTGGGTGAGTTCGCCCCATTGCGAGGGCAGCAGCGCGGCGGCGGGCAGCACCACGGCCAGCCACAGCAACGCACCCCAGCGGCTCCAGAGCCAGTTGGCGGCCCATTGGGTGCGGTTGAGAAAGGCGTCGGGGTCCCACAGGGGCAGGCGCAGCGCCATGGGGTTGCTCCAGGAGCGGCGGCGCTTGGTGCGGGCCTCGCGCTCACCGCGCTCGAACAGTTCGGCGGTGTCGGGCGTCACGTCGGTCTGCAGCAGGTCGGTGGTGTGCAGCTGGCCCAGCAGCTGTATCACTTCGTCCTGCGTGGGCGCGTCTTCGCCCAGGTGGCGGTTGGCCAGGGCCCACAGCTCGTCTACCGTGCGCTGGCCGTCCATGGCGGCAATGAGCAGACGCGCGGCGGGCGAGAAGCGGTGCACGCGCCCGGTGGCCGGGTCTTGCAGCAGGTACCACAGCTCGCTGCGGTAGCGGTGGCGAAACAGCCGCGCCTGGGCGCGCAGGCGCGGGCGCAGCGCCGCCACGCGGTGCCACGAACTGCTGGTCACCGAGCCGCTCATGGTGGTGCCCTCCGCCAGCAGGGGTGTGGCTGGTTCATGGCAGCCAGTTCCAAAGCGTGAGGCGCAGCCAGTCGGTGAAGCGGTGCGTCCAGAGCCAGATCAGGCGGCGCTCGCCCACCTGCACCTTGCCCACGCCTTCCATGCCGGGGCGCAGGCGGTCGGTGGCGGCCTGCACCTCGGCTTCCACGCGGAAATGGTTGCGGCCTTCGGCGGCGGTGGTCACGGGGGTGATCTGCTTCACCGCGAAGGGCAGGGTCTGGCCGGGCAGGCCGGAGAGGGCGAGTTCGCCGCCCTGGCCCACGCGCAGGTGGTCGATGTCGCGCTCGTCCACCTCCAGGATCACGCGGTAGGCGTCCAGCGGGGCGATCTCGAACAGCACCTTGCCCACCTCCACCGGGGTGCCGAGCAGCTGGCTCAGGTCGCCCGAGACCACCACGCCGTCGAACGGGGCCTTCAGGCTGGCGCGCTCCAGGCGGTTGTTCACCAGGGCCAGCTGGGCCTGGGCCTGCTCGATCTGGGCGCCGGCCAGCAGCATGCTGGTGCGGTCTTGCGCGGCCATGGCCTGGCGCTGCTTGCCTTGCAGTTGCTGCAGCTCGGCGCTCCAGCGGGCTTGTTCCAGGCGCAGGTCGCGGTCGTCCAGGCGGGCCAGCACCTGGCCTTCGCGCACGGTGTCGCCCGCGCGCACGCGGCTCTCCAGCACGTAGCCGGCGAAGGGGGCCACGGCGGCGCGTTGCACGGCGCCTTCCACCACGGTGCGGGCGGCCACGCGGTGCTCGGCCTGCACCACGCCCAGGGCCAGCACCACGGCCAGCGCGCCGAGCGCGGCCATCTTGGCGCCGGGGTGGCCGGTGCCGAAGAGCACGGTGCCGGCGTGGCGCACGGGCTCGGTGACGCGCTGCCACAGGCCGCGCTCGTTGTCTTGCTTGAGGGCCAGCACCGGGCCCAGGGCCAGGCCCAGGGCCTGGCAGGTTTGCGCGGTGGCCTCGTCAAACGGGGCGTGGCGCTCGAAGCAGAGCACGCCGAAGGGCTGGCCCTGGTCGATCAGGGGCACGGTGCAGATGGCGGCCAGGCGGGTCTCGCGGGCGAGTTCGCGGTGGGCAATGGCGCCGAGTTCGTCGCCGTCGGGCGGGGGGTAGACCAGGGTGGTGTCCAGGTCGAGCGCTTCGTCCATGGCCTCGGCGATCAGGCGCAGCAGCTGGCTCTTGGGGTCGAAGGTGGCGGTGTGCGAAACGGCCAGCACGCGGGCGTCGCCTTCGTTGTCCAGGCCCAGGCTCACGCGCTCGCAGCCGAGTTCGGTGGCCAGGGCATTGACGGTGGCCACGGCGCTGGGCACCAGACCATCGCCTTGGGTGGCGGTGGCCATCGCGTTGGTGATGGTGGTGAGGCGCTGGAGGTGCTGGCGCTCGTGCTGGTGGCGGCGTTGGCGGAACTGGTCGATGAGCCAGGCGGTGCCCCAGTGCAGCAGGCGCAGGTCGCGTTGCAGCTCGGCCTCTGGGGCGGGGTTGAGGTGCACCACCACGGCACCTTGCAACTCGCCTTCCACCTCAATGGGGTAGCCGATGTGCACCGGCTGCTCGCGCGCAGGGGGCTGGCTGCCGTCGGCGCCCAGCACCACGCCGCGGCGCTCTTGCAGGGCGCGGGTGGCGGTGGGGCCAAGGTATTGCATGGGGCGGCTGGGGTCGGGCCACACGGCAGCGGCCACGAAGCTGCCACCGGGGCTGTCGTCGCGCTCGTCGCGCAGCAGCAGCAGAGCGCCCTTGGCCTGGGCGAGTTGCGCGCACAGGATGCCCAGCCAGCTGGCGTGAAAGTCGCTGGTGCTGCCGGGCGCGGTGAAGCTGGCCCAGGCGGCCGATTCGGCGCGCGCCGGGTCGCTCTGCACCAGGGCGTGAACAGAGGCGGTGCTGCTCATGGCAAGGGGCCTGGCGGTGGGGCTGGGCCTGTGCGTTCAGCACAGGCCCAGGTGGCGGGTCAGGCCGCGGCCTGCTGGGCCTCGCCCGGGGTGGCGCTGTCGTCGGCCCGGCCACCGGGGATCACGGTGAGGCGGTCGCGCACGCCGGCGAAGTTGCGGATGGATTCGAGGTGCAGATACACCAGCTCCAGCTCGTCGGTCTTGGCCAAGTCGCTGAGCTGATCGCCGCTGAGGGCCTTGAGCTTCTGGCGGTCCACGGCCATGAAGCCGGTGAGGGCGAGCTTTTCACCGCTGGGCAGGGTGACGGAGGCCTGCATGGGCTCCAGCAGGCCCATGTCTTTGAGCTTGCGGCAGAACTGCTGGGTGCGCTGGAACTGGGCCTGGTAGCTCTGCAGGAACTTGAGCACGTTGTCCACGTAGGGCGTGGGCTGGCCGGCCTCGTCGAACAGGCGCTGGCCGCGCCCGGCCTGGTTGCAGCCCTTGTAGGCCTCGTCGATGCACAGGGTGAGGGTCTTGCCCGCCTCGTCGCTGGAGAAGATGAAGGGGTAGCGGCGGATGAAGGCCGGGATGTACTTGGCCTGCCAGCCGCCTTTGGGGTCGAGGTACACGTTCTGGTTGCCGCGCATGCCCAGGATCACCACCGGCATCACCGCGTCGTCCTTGCCGGCGAACACGATGGCGTACTCGGCCGCCGCCGGGGGGAACTCCACCGCCATCAGGGGCACCGAGTTGACCTTGGCGCTGAAGGCGTAATCGCCCGAGGGCTCCACGCTCCATTGGGCGTGGCGTCGGGCCGAGACGGGGAATGCGGTTTCGTAGATCAGCATTTGCGTGCTCATGGCGTGTCCCTTCCTGGGTGTTTGGTTGAGGGGCAGGGCAGCCATGTGGCCGTGCCCTGTGCGGGCCATGCTAAGAGGGGCCTTCGTAGAAATGACCTAGAAATGGCCAACGCCGGCGCACGCGTGCAGCGGCCCCGGCATGGGCGGTTGGCACCCGCGCCCCGGGTGGGGGCGCGGGTGGGTGGGCGCACCACCCGGCGCGTCAGCGCAGGGTGGCCTTGGGCGCGGCGCTGGCGCTGACGGGCAGTTGCACCCGCAGGCTGGCGTTGGGGTTGCGCTGCGCCTCGCCCTGGCCCAGGTGCTGGGTGAAGTCGCGCACCCAGTTGCCCTTGCCAGCGGGCGCCGTGGCCAGGGCCGCGGCCTGGGCGCCGCCCAGCGTCCAGTCGATGCTGGGCGCGGGGGCGCGGGCGGTGGCGGCCGTGGCCTCGGGCGCGGCCATCAGCGGCAGGCCATAGGGCCACAGGCCGTGCGGCGGCACGCTGGGCACCACCGGGGTGAGCGGCAGGCCGTAGGCGGGGGCGCTGCGCTGGCCGGTGGCCAGGGTGTCGGCCATCCAGGGCGTGTCGCCGTGGTGCAGACCAGTGGCGTGGCCCAGCTCGTGCACCAGGGCCGAGAGCAGGTCCATGCGCTGGGCGGCCAGGCCCGGCAGGGCGAAGCCGCTGGGGTCGAACTCTTCGTCCGCGTCGGGGGTGAGGTCAACGAACCAGCCGTGGCCGGCGGCGTCGATGTCCAGCGTGATGACGCCGTCGTCGTGCCAGCTGGCGATGGCCGCGCCGCCCAGGTCTTCGATGCGCAGGTGCACCCGGGAGAGCGCAGCCAGCAGGGCCGGGTCGTCGCCCAGGTCGAGCCGGCGCACGGCGGCATCGAACAGGCTTTGCGCCTGCTCGGCCGTTAGCGCGGGGCCGTGGGTGCCCTGGCCCACGCTGTCAGCCTGCAGCAGTTGCACGGTGCTGGCCTGGGGCAGGGTGTAGCCCGCCAGGGCGCGGTCGTTGGCGCGCAGGGTGAAGCTGTCGAACTGGGCGCTGGCACCGCGGGCCATGAGGCCGAAGTTGCCGTCCACCAGAGCCGCGTTGAAGGCGTGGCTGCCCACCAGCGAGCCGTTGGCGTACACGCTGAGCGAGGCGCCGTTGGAGACCAGCTTGAGCGTCACGTCGGCCCCGGCGGCAATGGTGCGGGCGAAGCTGCGGTCGATCACCCAGCCGTCGCGGTTGCTGTGGTGGCCCACCAGGATGCGGTCGCCTGCCTCGTCCACCGCCACGAATTTGAAGTCGGTGCTGCTGTACACGTCGAAGGCGATGCCAGCCAGGCCGCTGGCGCTGGTGATCTTGAGCTTGGCCTCCAGTTCGATGATGGAGTCGGCCGCGATCTCGGTGCCCAGGTTGGCCAGGCGCAGCGCGTTGGTGTTGGCCGGGGCGCTCACGGTGGTGAAGCCGCCGGCTTCGGTCCAGGTGCCGGTGGTGGCGCCACCGTCGAGCAGGCCGGTGCTGCTGTCTTGGCCGTCGGTGATGTTGAGCGTCCAGTCGGGCGGCAGCACCTGCACGGTGAAGTTGTCCACCGTGCCCTTGGAGCCGTCCAGGCCGAAGCCCACCAGGCCGTGGCTCAGGGGTTGGGCCTCGCCGTCTTCCATGCGCGGGGCGAAGGTGTAGGTGAACCAGTTCACCCCGGCCACCGACACGGTGACGTTGGTGCCGTTCACCGCCACCAGCATGTCGTAGGCCGTGCCGGGCTTGAGTTGCACCGGCTTGTTGGACTTGACCACCATGTGCCAGCCGCTGGCGTCGCGGTAGCCCATCTCGATCTGGTTGGTCGAGACGTTGATGCCGGCGTACTTGAAGTCGCTGGGCGACTGGTAGTCGAAGATGACGTAGGCGTTGGCCTTCCAGGTGCCGGTGGGCTTGTCGGCGGTGATGGTGGCGCTGATCTCGAAGTACGAGGGCAGGTAGTTGTCGAGGTAGTACACCGCCGCGGCCTGGGTGGTGCCACTGTCGGCCGAGGCCACCATCTTGCCGCCGCTCACGCTGAACTTGCCGGCGTCCACCGCGAACACGTCCATGGTGCCGTCGTTGAAGGTGGCGGTGCGCAGCACGTCGCGCCGGCCGCCGGGGATGTTGCCGGCCTGCGGGTCGGTGGGGCCGCCGGTCTGGTCTTGCCAGTAGCCGTGGTCTTGCTGGGTGATCAGGCCGATCTCGCTGTTCACGCCGCCCGAGAGCTTGTTCACGTTGCTGTAGCGGTCGGTGCCGTTGCTGTCGCCGGTGTCGGCGGTGCGGGTGATGTCGCCGCCGTCGCTGAAGGCCTGGGCGTAGAGGAAGTCGAACAGGTGCGGTGGCACCTGGCGGCTCACCGTGGCGATGCCGAAGGGCGAGAAGGGCACGAGGTAGCTGTTGAACTCGCCCACCCAGTCGATCAGCCGGTCGCCGCCGGTGTTGCCGATCAGGATGTCCAGCCCCGCGCCGCCGAACACGCGGTCTTCGTACGAGGGGTGGGTGTCGGGCACGTCGTTCAGACCGCCGGTGGTGTCGTAGGTCTTGCTGTAGACCACGGTGCCGGTGGCGGTGTTGTAGCTGGCGTTGCGCCCGCCCATCACGTCGTCGCCATTGAGCAGGTCATTGCCCCAGCCGCCGTAGAGGTGGTCGCGCCCGGTGCCGCCCACCACCCAGTCGTTGCCCAGGTCACCGAAGATGGCGTCGCGGCCGTCGCTCTCGCGCTGTTGCAGCGAGCTGGTGATGGGCGTGCCGTTGTTGTTGAACTGGGTGTAGCCCGCGATCTTCACGCCCTCGTCTTCCGCGAAGTTCAGGAAGTACTGCTTCAGGTCGGTGAGCTGCTGGCCCGCGCCCAGCGGGTTGCTGTCGTCCCACACCTCGCCGCTGGCGTGGAAGAGGATGAGGCGGCGCGGGTCGTACTCGTCGTACAGGAAGAACTCACCCAGGCGCGGCACGATGGGCTTGGGCGAATTCCACGGGTTGGTGTCGTCGCCGAAGTACAGGATGTTGCCGGGGTTCCAGGGGCGGTTGAAGTCCACCCGCACCAGGCCGCTGACCGGGGTGACCTGCTGCTCGAGCTGGCCGGTGTTCACCTCGCTGCCGAAGCGCACGGTGTACGACTCGTTCAGGGCCTCGGCGCCGCTGATGGCGTCGTTGCCCGAGCCGCCGTGCAGGAAGTCGTCGCCCAGGCCACCGAAGATGATGTCGTCGGCGAACAGCGGTGCAAAGAGCTGCACGGTGAGCGGGTCGCTGTTGGGGCGCTCGCTCTCGGGTACCAGCAGGTGCGGCGTGAGGTCCACCGACTTCTTGATCTCGCCACCGATGTTGATGGTCTCGGTCTGCACCGAGCCGGGGGTGGAGATGAACTCGTTGAGCACGTCGCCCTGGCTGGTGCGGGTGTCGGGGTCGCTGGCGAGCAGGGGTAGCACGCCGTAGAGCGATTCGGCCTTGGCGGCGTCGGCGGTGTTGCGGCTGGTGAAGATGCGGCCGTCGTCGCCGAGTACGCCGTCTTCGCCGGTGCCGCCGGAGATCCAGTCGGCGCCCCAGCCGCCGATGATGTCGTCGTCTTCGGCGTCGCCGAAGGCGATGTCGGCCCCGCCGCCGAGGTAGATGGTGTCGTCGCCGGTTTCGCCGTGCACCTCGTCGTGGCCGCCGATGTCGTGGCGGGCATAGAGGCCGAACTCGGCGCGCATGCCAGCGGGTATCACCTCGCCTGCCTCGCCGGTGGGCAGGTAGAAGTCGTCGGGCTTGAAGTCGGGGCCGCCCGGGGTGTAGTCGAGCAGGCTCACGCCGCGCACCACGATCTTCTCGCCGGCGTAGATGTCGTAGTTGAAGGTGACGTAGTTGGGCTTGGCCGGGTTGTTGGTGTTCACGTCCTGCCCGTTGATGCCCACGATGCGCACGATGTTGCCGTTGTCGCCCACGATGGTGTCGGCATCGGCCGCGTGGCGGGCCGACGCCGTGCCACTGTCGGACAGGGAGCCGTCGGCGTTGAGCGCGTTATTGCGCGAGATCTGCGTGCCCGAGCCGCCGAAGAGGAAGTCGTCATCGTCGGGCCGGCTGTTGGCGCTGGTCAGGCTGAAGAAGCTCGATGAGCCGCCCACCAGGTCGTCCTGGCCGAGGTTGCCGAAGATCACGTCGCAACCGCCGCCGCCTTCGATGTAGTCCTGCCCGTCGGTGGCGGCGTTGTCCTGGCTGGCCACCACCTTCAGCGCGCCCACCGGGTCGTCCAGCGTGCCTTGGGCGCGGGCCGCGCCCACGTGTGCGCCACCGGCCGCTGCGCTTTCGATGGAGCCATCGCCCTGGATCACGTCGTGCCCGAGCTGACCAAAGATCTGGTCGTGCCCGGCGCCACCGGCGATGTAGTCGTTGCCAAAGCTGCCTGCGCCCTCCTGGCCGGCCTCTACCGCGAAGGTGTGCAGGTCGGCGTAGTCGATGCGGTACTCGGCCCACCACTGCGGGCCGTTGGGGTCGCGGTAGTCGCGGGCCACGCCGTTGGTGAGCAATTGGCCGCTGGTGTTTTCGTTGATGGTGGGCGCCAGGGCTGCGTAGGCCGCGCCCAGTGACGTCGAGTCGATGCGGTCGGTGCGGCTGTAGAGCAGGGTGCCGTAGAGGCTCTGGAAGCGCAGGCTGGCGATGTCGTCCAGCAGGTTGCCGTCGTCGCCGCCATTGCGGTACAGGCGCACGTTGTCGCCAAAGATCAGGTCGTCGCCGCCCTTGCCGTCGAGCATGTCATGGCCCGCGCCGCCGATCAGGATGTCGGCGATGTCGGTGCCACGGATGGTGTCGTCGTCGCCGTTTTGCAGCTCCACCGACACGATGGCCAGCACCGAGCCCAGGCTGGTGGTCTGGATCTTCTGCAGCAGCGGGCCGCCGGGCAGGTCAGGCAGGTTGGGGTCGGACACGTACTGGATGACCTGGCCGTGGTCGCCGAACACGATGTTGGGCAGGTCGGGCAGGGCAGTGCCGTTGCCCTCCAGCACGTCGCGCCCGGCCGTCAGGTCATCGCGCACCGGCGAGGGCGCGGGCTTGAAGGTGCTGTCGGCCTTGGGGGTGGCCGGGTCCACCGAGGGCGCGGGGCTGCGGTCGCTGGTGGCGATGTCGAGTGCGCGGGTGAGGATGTTCACGTTCACGCCGCTGTCGCCATAGATGTGGTCGCTGCCGCGCTGGCCGCGAATGGTGTCGTCGCCCGAGCCGCCAGCCAGGTGGTCACCGGCCTGGCTGCCAATGATCAGGTCGTTGCCCGCGCCGCCGTAGGCGGTGATGCCCACGGTGATGCCAGCGGCGGCCAGCTGGGCATCGGTCATGCCGGCGAACAGGGCGCTGGCGTCGATGATGTCGTGGCCCGCCAGCTTGTAGGGATTGGCCACGGGGAAAATCCACTCGTCGTCTTCGTTCTCTTCGTCCGGCAGGTTGGGGAAGGGGTCGAACGGCTTCTCGCCGAACTCCAGGCCCAGGCGGTCTTGCGCCCGGCCCGAGTACCACACGCCGTCCTGGCTGGTGTCGCCATAGATCACCAGCGGGCTGTTGGGGCCGGCACCGCCCGTGACCACGAAGTGGTCGCCGCCCACGCGCATGCCGCCGTCACGCCGCACGTCGTAGCCGAACACGGTGATGGTCTTGGGGCCCACGCAGCCGCACTGGGTCAGGGCCGCATCGGCCAGCACCAGCTTGCTGCTCAGGCTGGCGCCGCTGCCGCTGTTGAGGATCTGCGCCACGGTAAAGCCACCGGCATAGCCTTCCACATAGACCACTTGGCCCACGAAGAAGCCGGCGTCTTGCCAGGTCTGGCCGGTGCGGGTGATGGTGCTGCGCAGGTCGTCCACCAGCAGGTGCGGGTTGAAGTCTTCCAGTTGCACCACCACGCTTTCGGTCACGGTGGTGCGCAGGGCCTCGGCCACGTGGATGTGCAGGCCCTGGTTGGCGCCGGCCGCGATGGGCGTGCCCTGGGTGGGCATCAGCACCAGCACCGAGCCAGTGCCCCAGCCGTCGAAGGGCTGGGTGCCGGGGCCGGTCCAGGTGGCGTCGCCCACGGCCTTCACCAGGTAGGTGTGCGCGCCGTTGCCAATCTGGATGTACTGGCCTACCGCGTACTGGTCGTCGGTGAAGCTGCGGCCGTCGGTGCGGGTGAGGGTGATGCCCGCCACCTGTTGGCCGTTGTGCGTGACGGTGGTGGTGCCCACGTTGAAGGTGCCGTCGGTGGCGATCCAGCGGTTGCCGCCGCCGTGCGTCACGGTCAGGCCGCCGTGCGGGCCTTGCACAAAGAGGGCCTGGTAGGCCAGGGCCCCGTTGGCCAGGCCTGCGCCTTCGAGCGTCATGTCAAAGCCGTTGGCCGAGATCGACAACACGCGGTATTGCTGGTCGCCCTGCGTGGTGCGCAGGGTGATGAGGTGGCCGGCCAGGAAGCCTTCTTCGCTCCAGGTCTTGCCGGTCTTGCTCAAGGTGCCGCCGGTGGCGCTGGCGTTGCTCACCGCCACGGCCTGGCCGCTCACCAGCACCAGCGCGTCCAGCGCGGTGATGCGCACCTCGCCGCTGGGCGTGGGCAGGGCCGGGCCGCCGTTGACGCGCTGCACCACCAGGATGGAGTTGTCGTTGGGGTCGCGGTAGGGCTTGCCAGTGGCCGGGTTCAGGATGGGGTTGCCCAGGCCATCCACGTACTCGATGGCGTCTTCAATGGCCACCACGCGCCACTGGCCGGCCACGCCGTCCACCTGAATGAGCTGGCCCACCAGGAAGCCTTGTGCCTTCCAGTCAAAGCCGGCGCGGGTGATGGTGCCCTGGCCGATCACCTGGCCGTTGTCGTTCACGAAGCCCGTGTTGGCGAAGGTGAACACGTTCTGTGCCTGCACAAAGGGCGCAGGTTGCAGCGTGCCCTGGATGTCAAGCCGGTCATTGCCCTCGCCCAGCATCACGTTGAGCACTTCGATGGTGGACTGCTGGGCATCGGTGCCGATGCCGCCCGAGCCGAAGTTCACCTTGCCGAAGCTGATGCCGCCGGGCACCACCAGGCTTTCGCCGAAGGTGGCGGCGTCGGCCTCGTCCAGGCCGTAGACCAGCTTGGTGAAGTCCAGCGTCTCGGCCATGTTGAAGCCGCTGAGGTTGGTCTGCGTCAGCACGCCACGGGTGTTGGCCTTGCTGGAGTCGTTGAAGACGTTGAGCACGTCGATCTGCTGGCTCTCGGGGGCCTGCGCGCCGATGGCGATCAGGAAGCCGTCTTTCTCGCCTGGCAGCTTCACGCCGTTGGTGAGTGAGCGGTCGGCGCCCGCGGGGCCGCCTTCCACGGCCAGCGGGCCACGGATGTTGGAGAGGTAGTGCCCGGTCACCGGGAAGATCTTCACGCCTTCGCGTACCGAGGGCACGTCGAAGAAGGTGTCGGCCTTGAGCACCACCGTGAGGTTCTGGTGCCAGGCGCTGGCATCGCCCTCGGTGCTGTTAAAGGTGATGACCTTGGCGATGCGGTTCACCTCCACGTTCGCGCCATTCGCGTTGGCCAGCCAGGCGGGCATGGGGCCGGCGTTCTCCAGGGTGAACTGCAGGCGGTTGTCGAAGGTGTCGTTGTCGCCGCGGATGATGGCGATCTTCAGGTCGATGAACTGCCCGGTGCGCTGGCCGCTGGCGTCCAGCTCGAAGATGCGCACGCGCTGGCCTTCCAGGAAGCCCTCGGCCAGCCAGCCTTCCATGCTGCCGGTGGCGTCTCGCAGCAGGCGGTCCACGAACACGTCGGCGCCGGCCTTGAGCGAGAGCAACTCGTCCTTGACGTTTTCTTCCAGCGTCACGTGGCCCTTCCACACGCCCTCGGGCGAGAGCACCGAAAGGTCCACGTTGGCGATTTCGGTGGTGGTGGCGCTGGCAAAGGCGCGGTCCAGCGTGAGGGTCTGGCCGTCTGCGCTCACGTTGGTGACCACGTAGTCGCCGTCGCGCCCGGCACCGGCACCGCCGATGCGAAGCTGCTCGCCCACGCGCCAGCCTTCGTCGATGAAGCTGCCCAGGTCGGCCCCTGTGCCGCGGGTGAGGGTGGCCAGGCCGCCGCCGTTGGCGAACACCAGGCTGCCGTCAAAGCGCAGCGTGGGCCGGATGGCACCCACCGTCTGGTAGGCCGGGTTCAGCGGGTTGCCGTTGCCGTCGAGCACATTGGCCACGTCGGCCAGGCCGTCGGTGAGCACGGCCACCTGCACCGTCTTGCCGGCCTCGATGGGGCGGGTGAGGCGGATGGTGTAGGTGTCGGTGTCCACACCGTCTTTGATGAGCACCGTGCTGCCACCGCTCTCCAGCACCACCGAGCCTTCGGTTTCGTTGTCGATGACTTCCACATCGAAGAAGGCGGGGTTGGCGCGCAGGTTGGGCAGCACGTAGTCGCCGTCGGCGTCCACATTGCGGGCCGGGTCGATCTCCAGGCGCAGCACGGCGGTCTCGGCGTCTTCGGGCACGTCGTCGTCGTGCGCCTCCACCACCACCACATAGCCCTTGTCCCAGTTGGCGCTGGTGAACAGCAGGGTCTGGGTGCCGGCCACGAAGCCACTGGAGCTGAGCTTGGCCTTGGCGCTGGTGAGCGACATCGCGTCCTGTCCGGGCACATCGAAGCCCACCTGGATGGCGATGCTGTCGCCCGGCTGCGGCGCGCGGGTGAGCTTCACCACGAAGGCGTCGCGCAGGCCGGTGGTGGCGTTGCCTTCGATCACCAAGGTGCGGCCGTCGCTGATGAGCGCGTCGGTGGCCGGGTTGATGGTGCCCAGGTTGGTGTAGGCGGTGGCGTCGAGTTCGATGATCTGCACCCCGGGGGTGTCGTTGTCTTTCACCGTGACCTCGACGTTGCGCACGTCAATGCTGTCGTACACCGGCACGTTGGAGATCACCGAGTGCTGCACCACCACCACGCGCTCGCCTTCGGCGCGCGGGTCATCGGGCGCGTACACAAAGACCTTGCGCTCCTGGTTCCAGTTGCTGGCGTCGAACTTCAGCACCAGTGCGCGGTTGGCCACCGGGGTGTTGATGCCGTTGACCTGGATGAAGCGCTGGAAGTCGGCATCGGTGACGAGGGCGCCCGGGTCCACCTCGGACAGCCAGATCGTGTCCCCATTGCCGTCAAACAGCGGGTCGTCGTTGAGGTCGTAGCCGTCGCGCTCTTCCTGGTTGGACCGGGCGGCCGACACGGTGACGTACACCACCTCGCTGCCCGTGAGCTGCTTGGCCAGGCGCACGGTGTAGAAGTCGGTCATGCCGTTGCCGGTGATCTCTTGCACCTCGGTGCGGCCGTTGGTGGCGCCACCGGTTTCTTCGTTGATGACCACCAGGCCCTCGCCGGGCACCGGCACGTTGTAGTCGATGCCGTCGATCAGCAGGCCGTTGTAGAGGAAGTCGTCAGACGTGACGAGGTGCTCCGTCCAGCCCGAGGCGCCTTCGAGTTCGCGGGTGACGATGTCTTCGGTCACGTCGCCGGCCACGTTGATGGTGTCCGAGCCCAGGCCGCCGATCACGCGGTAGGCCACGCCGAACTCGGTGGACTGCACGAAGAAGCGGTCATCGCCCTCCAGGCCGTCCACCTCCACGACCTCGATGGTGGTGTAGCTCACGTTCAGGCCGGCGCCGTAGATGCCCTTCTTGGTGATGACGATGTCGTCGGCGAACTCGGTGCCCAGGATCACCAGCTTGTCAAAGCCGGCGCCGCCGTCCACCGAGACCGGGGCGTTCACGTTGTAGCGCACCTCGTCGTTGCCGCCGCCGGTGCGGATATCGGGCGCCTGCGCCACCGAGAAGCCGCGCCCGATCTGGGGCGAGGCCACGCCGTCGGCATCGAGCACGATGGTGTCGTCGCTCACGTTGCCCCGGGTGAGGTTGAGGTCAACGTAGTTGATGGTGGTGTCGCGGTTCACGTCGAACGGGCTCACGCCAGCCGGCGGGGCGGGCAAGGCGTTGATGCGCGTCAGCAAGGCGTCTTTGTAGTCGGCCAGCGGCTGGGCATTGCCCAGCACGCCGGGCAGGTTCAGCGCGGTGATGGAGGCGGCCACGCTGTTGCCCAGCTGGAACAGGCGGTCCAGTTCCTTGAGCACGGCCACGCCGGCGTCCAGGTCTTTCTGGTCGCGCACGCCGTCGTTGTTCCAGTCGAAGTCCACCGTGGCGGCCAGGGCAAAGGCGCGCACGATGAAGAGGTCGTTGTCGTCGTCGCCCTCCAGCCGCAGGGCCGACTGGTTCGAGTACACGCGGAACACGTCGTTGCCCGTGCCGCCCTGCGCCACCATGGGTGCGCTGGTGCCGGCCGACAGCCAGCCGCGCGTGGTGGCCACCAGGTTGGCGAACACGTCTTCGGCCAGCAGGTTGCCCTCGGCCTGGTTGCGGTTGCTGCCGAACACCTGGCCGATCTGGAAGGTGTCGGCGCCGGCGCCGCCGTCCAGCGTGGTGATGACGGTGGCGTCGTCGCTGAAGAAGGCGTCGTTGCCGCCCCGGCCTTCGATCACCAGTCGCCCGTTGAGGCCCCGGTCGTAGTTGATGCGCTGCACCTCTTTCGAGCTTTCGTTGCCCGGCAGCACGTCTTCGTAGGTGCTGAGCTGGCCGTGCAGCAAGGCCACGTAGCCCGGCTGGCTGACCTTGGCCGGGTCTTCGCCCGGAATGAACTGGCCCGCGCGCAGCAGGAAGATGTCGTCGGTGGTGGTCTTGTCGGCCGGCGCATCGAAGCCGTAGACGAAGGCCTCGTCCACGCCGTCGTCTTCCTGGCCACGGTCGAGCAGGTTGATGATGTAGTTGCGCTCCAGGGCGGCGCTGCCGGCATTCGAGCCGGTGGTGTGGATGAAGTAGCTGTCGCTGCCGGCCTGGCCGTCCAGGGTGAGCGTGTGCTGGGCCACCACGCTGGCCGTCTCGGGCGAGGTGCGGGTGGCACTGTCTTGCAGGTAGTACACGCGGAAGCGGTCCTCGCCGTCGTTGGCCCGGTCGCCCACGGCCACGCTGTCGTCGGCCGACCCGTATACCCGGGTCTTGCTGCCCACGAACACATAGCCGTCAGACGCGTCGCCGCTGGCGGTGCCGTTGTTGGTGCCACCGGCGATGCCGCTGGGGTCACCGAACTGGATGGTGTCCACGTCGCTGCCGCCAAACACCTGGAACAGGTGCTGCGGCGCGGTGAGCGTGGGCGCGGCCGTGCCCATGGGGTTGGCGCCCGTCTGGTTGCCCAATGTCACGTTGGCGCCGGCGATCAGCCGCCCGCGCAAGACCATGTTGGTGCCCCGGTTCGGGTCGGCGTTGCCGTGGTCGCCGCGCAGGGTCACGGCCAGGGCGGCCAGGATGGCGGTGTTTTCGTCGGTGAACACGTTGTCGCCCACCAGCAGTTCCACCCAGCCCTTCTCGGCCAGCACCTGGCCCTGGGCCACCACGCGCTCGGCATCCAGCTGGTTGCCGGGCAGGGTGCTGCCGTCTTCGGCAAAGCGGGCGGTGCCGTGGCCCACCAGCAGCAGGTGCTCGTCCAGGTCGGCGCTCTCGCGCACGGTCAGGCGGATGTTGCCCTCGTAGCTGTGGGCCAGCAGCAGGCGCAGCTCGGCGTCCACCTCGGTCAGGTAGATGCTGCCCTGGGCCTCCAGGGCCACGTCGTCCAGGCTTTCGTTGTTCAGGTCTTGGCGCAGCGTGTCGATGAAGCCACCCACGCTGCCGTCGGTGCCATCGGGCGTGTTCAGCGCCGCACCGCTGGCGAAGGCGCTGGACGAGCGGCGGCTGTCGATCTTCAGGTCGTTGCCGTCTTCGCCGATGGCGCCGCCGTTGGCGTCGATGTCGATGCTCTGGCCCAGCACGTTGGCGGCCTCACCCGCCTGGCGGTCGAACACCGAGCCGGCCTTGGTGCGCAGCGACACGTTTTCAGACGTGCTCACCGTGTGCACCAGCAGGTCGCCACTCATCTCGTCCAGGAAGATGCCCTGGGTGTTGTTCTGCGTGGCCAGGTCAAAGGCGCGCAGCACGCCGGTGCTGTTGTCGGCCCGCGCGACGTTGATCTCCAGGAAGTTGTTGTTGCGCCCGATGCCGCCCGTGCCGCCGTTGGGGGTGAGGGTGGGGTTGAGCACCTGCGCGGCCACCTGGCTGGCGTTGGGGTTGATGAAGGCCGAGGCCGCCACCAGGGTGATGTTTCGCCCGGCCACGTCGGACGTGGTGTTGGCGTCCCAGGTGGCGTCGATGATGGCCTGCGGCGAGTAGAGCAGCACGTCCTTGAACATCGAGGTGATGCTCTGCACCCGCATGTCGCCGGTTTTCTCGGTGAGCGCCACCCAGCCGTTGGTGAGCACGGTGAGGTGGCCCTCGCCCTGTTGATCGCCCGTGGCGGCCAGCTCGGTGATGCCCAGCACATTGACCATGCGGTTCTCGGTGTTCACCGCGTTGTTCACCGCCACCACCTTCACGTTGTTGCCGGCCTGCAGGCCCGGCAATTCGTAGCGCCCGCCGCTGGGCAGGGCGCCGGGGTTGCGGCCCCGGAAGTCGTAGGTGGAGGCGATCGGGTTGGTTTCGCCGCTGGCGAACACGCCGCGGCTCTGGTCGATGCGGTCGTTGTCGGGGATGTCAAAGAAGGTGTAGTGCAGCACGCCGTCGGGGTTCTGGCCGATGGTGTTGTCCCACTTCACGAAGACGCCGCCGTACTGGCCGCTGGTGTCCTGGTTCAGGCTGGAGTGCAGCAGCAGGTCAATGTCTTGCCCGGCCTTCACGCGGTCGATCTCCACCACGTAGTCGGCGCCGTCCATGCGCTGCAGGGCGCGCAGTTCCATGGCCACGCTGTTGCCGGCGTCCACGGTGAACTGCTCCATCACGGTGAGCGAGTGGCGGTCGGTGGGGCTGCCGCCGGGCAGCAGGTCAATGGCGTTGCCGGCCAGCGCGTCGGCCAGGGTGTTGGCCAGGCCAACGGTCTGGCCGTTGTCGTCCACCACGGTGTAGTAGAAGCGGCCGTTCACCAGGCCGCCAATGGCCGAGCCGGAGAGCGTCTGGTACTGCACCAGCTGGCCATTGACCAGCGGGTTGCCGTTGCCCAGGTTGATGCGGTTGGTGGTGAAGTTGACCTCGTTGGTGCGCAGCGTGGCCGGGATGGGCAGGCCCTGGCTGTCGTTGAGCATGGCGTCCACGATGTCCACGTTCACCCGGTCGGCCGCCACCGTGTTGGCGATGCCCAGGGCGGGCGTGCCGGCGCTGGTGGTGCCCACGTGGTCGCGCGCCTCGATCTTCAGGATGTTGGTGCGCACCAGCGAGTCCGCGTCGGTGGTGCCGTACACCGAGCCCACGTCGTTGCGCACGTAGGTGGTGCCGATGGGGTTGTTGATGGTGCCGTCCAGGTACACGTTGCGCGTGGCACCGGCGCCGCTGTCCGGGCCGAGGTTGAAGATCTCGATCACGGTGGGGGCCACGTCCTGCACGATGTCAAACGACAGCGAGCTGGAGAGGCCGCCGTTGCCAGCCTCGCGCGGGTCCAGCCAGATGATGGGGCGCGAATCGACCCCGGCGGTCACGTCGATGCCGTTGATCACCAGGTCTTTGTCGGAGCGGTTGGTGATCTTCACGCGCGAGAGGGTTTCGCGGAAGGTCCAGGTGCCACCCGCGCCGGCGATGGCCGCCGACACGAACACCACGTCGCCCGGGCCGGGGTTGGTGATGTCGTTCACCTCCACCACGCTGCCGTTGACGTTCTGGCCCTGGCCCTTGTCGGTGCCGCCGTCTTTCACGGTCACTTCCACGGCCACTTCGATCTTGCCGTCTTCGGCAATGTTGAGCTCGCGCACCAGCAGCTCGGGCGAGCGGCCGGAGAGGATGAGCACGTCAGAACTGAAATCGATCTCGTCGCCCACCGTGGCCGGCACGGGCGACTTGCTCGAACCGCCAAGGGCCAGTGATCGCTTGCTGGTGCTGGCTTTCACCTCGTTGGAGATGCTGCCGTTGGCGGTGGACACGTAGAAAGCCAGGTGCTCCTCGTTGCCTGCGGGAATGCCGGTGCCGGTGGGGTGGCCCAGCGGGTCGCCGCTCACCTCGCCGCTGCGCGGGCGAGGACCGGCCGTCACCAGTGCGCCAGCGGCACCGTTCACCGCCGAGTGCAGCTGAATGTTGGCCCGGGTGGTCGAGTCCACATAGCCGAACAGGCCGGTGGAGCGCGAGAAGGTTTTGGTGAGGGTGTCGACGTTGTCGTAGCGGGTGATGAAGTCCACCCCTTCCCAGCCGGTGACCTTGGCCCCGGTCATGAGGTTGATGCTCAGGTTGATGTCGGCGTACAGCGCGGCATAGGCCGTGCCCTCGCCATAGAAGCCAGCGCCGCGGCCATCGGCTTCCACGCGGGCGTAGAACTTGTCCATGGTGGCGCTCAGCAGCACCTGGTTGCCTTCCAGAATGGCGTTCTGCCCAATGGTCACTTCACTCTTGGAGCTGGCCACGTCGATCTGCACATCGGCGCTGGCATCGCCACCGAAGCCAATGCCCGAGCCGGTGGACTTGCCGGTGATGCTCACCCAGGCGTTGGCGTCCACCCGGGCCAGGCCGTTGGTGGCGCGCACCACGGCGTTCTCGCCAATGCTGGCAATGGCGACGAACTTGAGGTCGTTGGTGTCCTGGTCGTTGCCGCCGCTTTCGGCGTAGTCGGTGTTGGGGTAGACCGTGCCCACGAAGCCACCCGCGCTGGAGCGGGTGGTGGAGGCCGAGCGGGCGATCACGTCGGCCTCTACCGTCACGCTGTCCAGCGCCACCACCGAGGCGTTGTCGGCGATGCTGGCGGTGCTCTGCAGGTACTGGTCGCTGTCGGCGTTGGCCGAGCCCACGGCCACGAAGCCGCCGGTGCCATTGGTGGCGTAGGCGGTGGTGTTGGTTTCGGCCAGGCTTTGCACCACCACGCTGCCGTTGGTGGTGACCTGGGTGGCCGCCAGCACGGCGCTCACCGTGGGGTTGCTCACCACCGTGGCCTCGTTGGCGTTCACGCCCACGAAGCCGCCGCCCGAGCCCTTGGCGTAGGCGGTGGTGATGCCGTCGCCGGCGTTGGGCACCAGCTCGCTGAGCGACACCCCGTCTGGCCCGGTGAGGCTGTGCACCGGGTTGCTGCCGTTCACGTAGGTGAAGCTGGCCGACAGGTCAATGCGCAACTGCTGCACCGAGGCCGTGGCCTGGTTGGCCACCAGGTCCACCGCCAGCTTGCCAATGTGGTGGTTGCCAAAGGGCAGGGCGGGGTCGGTGGCGCGCGGCGCCAGGTTCAGGGCGCCGGCCGCGCTGGGGCTGAGCTTGAGGCGGAAGTGGTCGGCGTCGATCACGTCCACGTAGTAGGTGGCGTTGCTGGTGAGGCCGCCAATGGCCACGTCCTGCACGCGCACGAAGGAATGGGTGTCGGGGTCAAGAATGGTGTTGGCCGGTGCGTCGTAGTACTGCCGCGCGAGCTGGATCACCGCCGGCACGTCCACCGTGGCGTTCACCGTGCCGCGCGTGATGGTGGACAGGTCAGACGCCACGCTGTAGAGGCGCTGCGACACCGACAGCGTGAGCGTGTTGCCGCTGATGGCGTCAATGGTGTAGGTCTCGGCCGCGCCGGTGCTGTTCAGCCCGGCCGCGCCCACGGTGATCTGCTGGCCCACCGCGAAGCCCTCGCCAGTCCAGCCGCTGCCGCCGATCCACACGATCTGGTCTTTGTCGCCCGGGTTTTCGCCGCGGATGTACTGGAACTCGTCGGTGATGCGCTGGTTCTGCACATCGGGCCCGCCTGTGAGGGTGAGCGTGGCGCCGCTGAGCGCGCTGATGGTGTAGCTGCCGTTGTAGCCCGGTGCGCCGCTGATCTGGATCACCTGCGTGGTGGCAAAGCCGTTGTCGGCCCAGTTCTTCTGGTCGGCGCGCACCAGTTTCTGCACGCCGTTGTCCAGCACGAACCAGTAGTCGGTGGTGACGACGTCGTTCACCTTGAGCTGGATGCTGGTGGCGTTGACCACCTTCACCCGGTACACGCTGTTGTTCGCCAGGCCGCCGATGGCGGTGAGTTCGCCGTCGTTGCGCAGGCCGGTGAAGTCGGGGTCGTCCGGGTCGTTGGCGCGCGGGTCGGGGTTGACGAAGTCCTTGACGGTGTAGAGCACCTTGTCGCCATTGGCGAAGCCGTGCGCCGAGCCGAAGGTGATGCTGTCGCCGGCCTCGTTCACGCCGGCCATGGTGGCGGTGGCCGGTGCCGGGGCGATGTAGGTGACCGCGTCGCCCGTGTTCAGGCCGTGGCCCACCTGCGTGATGGCGTTGCTCTGGTCGTTCACGTCGGCCGGGGTGAAGGCGTCCAGCGAGGCGGTGGGGTTGGTGGCCTTGGCCAGCGAGTCCACCAGCTGGATGGTGCTGGCGTCGAGCACGCGCACGTAGTACAGGGTGCCGGCGTCAGCGCCTTCGCTGGCGGCCGCGATGCCCACGCCAGGCCGGTAGCGCAGCGTGTCGCCGTTGCTGTAGCTGTGGCCGCCGTTGAGGAAGGTGATGGTGTCGGCCAGGGCGTTGATCTGCACGCCGTCGGTGATGTACTCCACCGTGTCCAGGTCCACCGCGAACTCGGCCAGGCGGTGGCTGTTGAGGGTGCGGGTGCCTTCGGGGTCGGACACTTGCGCGATGTCGGCCACCAGTGTGCGAGCCGCGTCCTGGTACAGGCGAATGGTGTTGTTGTCGATCTTCTGCACGTAGTAGCTGTGCTGGTCTTGCAGGCCACTGAGCGGCAGGTCTTTCTGGCGGATCAGGGTGTGGGTGTCGTTCGACTCGCGCAGCTCCGTGACCTCGGGGTGCGCCAGATCGGGGATCAGCACGTCCTGCGGGCGACCGATGGCAATGGCGTCCTGGTCGAAGGCAATGTTGTTGAGGTTGCCCCGGTCAATCACGGCCGCGTCGGTGCCATTGGCCAGCACCGAACCGTTGGCCAGCAGGATCTGGTTGCCCGAGACCGACTGGATCACGTACTGCGTGGTCACGCCGCTGCGCGTCACGTCAATGCTCTGGAAGGCCGCGAAGCCTTCGTTCTGGAAATTGCCCTCCGACCAGGTGATGCTGGCCAGGTCGCTGCCGTTCTGCGCGGTAAAGGTGAAGGAGTTGTCGGCGATGCGCGTGGCCTGGAAGTTGGGGCTGGCACCCACGGTGAGCGTCTTGGTGCTCACGCTGGTGATGTCCCACTTGCCCAGGTTCAGGTTCAGCAGGTCGTAGTAGAGGGTCACGTCCTCGGTGCTGGTGAAGCCATCGGCAATGAAGCTGCCGGTGTCGTTGCGCAGGAACTTCTGCACCCCGTTGTCGAGGAAGAAGTCCACGTTGTCCAGCACGATGCGCTCGCTGCGAACGATCTGGATGGCGTAGTCGTTGAGCACGCGCACCCGGTAGGTCTCGCCATTGACCAGGCCGGTGAGGGCCGATGCCTTGCTGGGGTCGCCACCGGCATCCACCGCGCGGTACACCACCAGTTCGTTGTCGGCGAAGCCGTGTTCGTACAGGTTGCCGTCGTCGTCGAGGAAGACGATGGTGTTGTTGTCCTGGAACACCAGCTTGAGCTGGCCGTTGTCGTAGGTGACGCTGGCGTCCACCTGCCCGGTGGCAAAGGTGATGGGGTCGGGCGCGTCGTAGATCACCAGGTCGCCGGTGTCGAAACCGTGGCCGGTGATGGTGATGGTGTTGGCCCCGCCGTTGACGCTGTTCACCGCGTCAAAGGCCTTGTAGTAGGCATCGGGGTTCAGGGCGCGGGCGCGGGCCGCATCGCGCTCGGCCTGGGTGGCGTAGTCGCCATACACCAGGCGGATGCGCGTGTCGTCGATGCGCTGCACGAAGTACAGCTTGCCCTCTTGCAGGCCGAAGTTGGCCAGGGCCTGGTTGTCGCCCGGGTAGTAGCGCACCTGGTCGCCGGCCAGGAAGTTGTGTGGCGCCACGAAGGTGATGATCTCGGTGGCGCTGTCCACGTTGGCGGTGTCGAAGGTGGCGCCCAGGTAGATGCGGTCGGTGTCCACATTGCCCTGGTCGTCGGTCACGTTGATCACGCCGTACTGGCGGTGCACGTTCACCACCACGTCGCCCACGATGGGAATCTCGATCACCACGCCATCGGGCAGGAACTGGTCCAGACCGGCAATTTCCTGGGCCGTGGTGCCATTGGTCACCACGTACTCCACCACCTGCCCGGTGCTCAGGCCGTGGCCCAGCACCTGCAGCGACTCGTCGTCGGCGTTGGCCGAGCGAATCACAAAGCCCGAGCCCTCGCCGTCTTGCGGGCCGCCGCGCGCGATCACGCTCACCAGTCCGGTGGCGCTGATGCGCGCGCCCGCGCCGATCAGCGCGTTCACCGTGGGGCTGGCGGTCGATTCCGAATCCGACGAGCCCGCGCCCAGCAGGCCGCCGATGGCAATGCCCTCCACGCGGGCGTCTGCCTCGCCGTCGCCCGTGGCGCGCACCGTCACGTGGCGCACGCCGTTGATCTGGGTGCTGGCCAGGATGCTGGCGTTCACCGTGGGACTGGCGGTGGCCTTGGCGTCGTTCACGCTCACCCCCACCAGCACACCGCCGGCGGCGGCCTCGGAAGTGGCGCGCGCGTCAGAGGTGCCGTAGGCCTCCACCTGCACGTCTTGCGCGGCGCTCACGTTCGCCCCGAATTCGGTGGTGGCGCCACCATTGGCCTCGGCCACGGTCTTGGTCACGCCGATGGCCGCGCCGCCGAAGGAGAACACATCGGTGTCGGCCTTGGCGTAGTTGGCCACGTTGGAGACCACCACCAGGTCGCCCGTGAGGGCAATGTTGCCGCCCGCGCCCACGCGGGTGAGCGCGGTGGCGTTGGATCGGGCCTCGGGCACCGCGCCCTGGCCGCTGAACAGGCCGCCGCCTGCGGCCTCGGCGGTGGCAAAGGCGCCACGGCCGCTGTCGCTCACGTTGTGGCGCGAGCGCATGGACAGGCTGGCGGCCTGAATGTCGGGCGTGCTGCCGATGGTGGTGGCCAGCGTGGTGTTGATGCGCGTGTCGGCAAAGCTGGTGCCCACCACGCCCAGGCCCACCGAGAGGGCGAACACATCGGCCTCGCCCCGGTGGCTGGTCTCGTTGGTCAGGCTCAGCGCGCCGGTGGCGTCCACCTTCACGTTGTCGCCCATCGACACCTGGGTGTCGGTGTTGATCTCGATGAAGGCGAAGTTCACCGTGGCCGCGATCGCGCCACCGGCCAGGGCGAAGGTGTCGGCGTTGGCGTCGATGGTGGACTGGCTGCTCATCGTCAGGTCGCCAATGGCGTCCACCTGGCCGATCTGCGCGTTGTTGGCCACGGCCACCAGGGCCTCTTTGGTGCCACCGTCGCTGTCGCCCACCGTCACCTTGGTGAACGAGGCGCCCGCGGCCACCGCGCCCACCTGCACGCCGGTGGACGAGACCTGAAATTCCTGGTCGGCCTGCGCGCTCAGGGCCACCGTCTGCGCGCCGTCCAGGGCGGCTGCCGTGCTGGCGCTGTTGTCGCCCACCAGGGTGCGCACGGCGCTGGTGTCGTTCACCACCACCACCGACGCGCCCAGGCCCACGAAGCCGCCTTGCAGCGCCACCGAGAGCACGTCCACGTTCTGATCGAAGGTCGCGCCCACGGTGATGCTGTCTTCGGCCCGCAGCTTGCCCAGTGCCTTGGCGTTCACCTGGCCCGACACATTGAGCACCGCCACCGAGGCGCCAGCGCCCACCAGGCCCACGCCCAGGTTGCCCAGCAGCAGGTCCACTTCCATGCGCTCATTGGCGGTGATGGCGATGTCGTCGCCCGCGCGCACCTCGGCGCCTTCGCCCACGCTGGCGGTGGTGCCCCGGTCGCCCGAGATGGCGGCGTTCAGGCCATTGGTCAGGTCGGTCTGGCTGAACTGGCGGTTGGTCACGCGGCTGTTGATGTCCAGCATGCCGGCCTGCACGCGCGAATCGGCCGTCTTGCTGTTGGCGCCCGCGCCGAAGCCGCCCAGTTCGCCGGTGAGGGCGCTCACGCCGCCTTCGGCCTGGCCGCCGGCATCGCTCACCGCGCTGGCGCCGCCTTCGCCTTGCAGGGCGTTGGCCGAGTCTTGCCCGCCTTTTTCGGAATCTTTGTACTCGGACGAGAAGTTCTCGCCCACCGACCACACCGAGACCGAGGCCCCCAGGCCCACCAGCCCGCCGGCACCCGAGAAGGTGTAGCCGGTGAGCGAGCGGTCGGCCACGGCGTGCACCTCCACATCGCCGCGCGCGCGCACCTTGGCGTTGTTGCCCACCTGGGCCACGGCGTCGTTCTGGATGTTGCCGAAGTCCACCGCGCCGGCCAGGCCCACCAGGCCCACGCCCAGCGCCCCGGCGAACGAGGTGATGTCGGTGCGGTTGCCCGCGTTCACGTACACGCCCTGGCTGGCGCTCACCGCCTCGCCCTGGCTGAGGTAGTCGGCCCAGCCCTGGTTCACCTGGGCACTGGCGCCGATGCGGGCAATGGTGTCGGAGTCGATCAGCGTCACCGTCACGCCACCGGCGATGCCGGCGTACAAGCCCACGCCACCGGCCACAGCGATGTGCGTCACCGCCTCGCTGGAGGTGGCCTGCACCACCACGCCGTGGCGGTCGTCGGCGCTGCCAAAGCCCGCGCCACCCACCGTGCCATCGAGCACGTCGTCCACCCCCGCGCTGCCCTGGCCGCGCGCGTCGATCACCGCGCGGTCGCCAATGCTGGCGGTGGTGTCCTTGGTCATGCTGGTCACGCCCACCGAGCCGGCCGCACCGGCCCCGGCCGCGCCCACCGCCACCGCGCCGGAGATCACCGTCAGGCGGGTGTCGTCGTTGGCCATCACGGCCACGTCGCCGCCGGCCTTCACCACCGCGTCGTTGCCGATGCTGGCGCTGGTGGTGTCTTCCAGCGACAGCACCGACACGCCACCGGCCAGGCTCACCGTGCCGCTGAAGGCCAGGCCGGCCGAGACGATCAGCACTTTCTCGCTGGCCTCGGCGCTCACCACCACGTCATCGGCGGCGCTCACCACCGCGCGGTCGCCAATGCTGGCCGAGGTCTCGATGTCCAGCACCGACACGTCCACCCCCGGCGCGCCCGCGCCCGAGCCCGCAATGGCCACGCCAGCGCCCACGCCCACGTGGTTGAAGTCGCTGGCCGCGTGCGCCGCCACCGACTGCCCGGCCACGCCGGTGCCGGTCTGGTTGATGCGGGCATCGGTGCCGATGGCGGCGCTGGTCTTCACGTCCACCACGTTCACCGCCGCGCCCACGGCCACGCCCACCGAGCCGCCGCCGCCCACGCTCACCGCCACGGTGGCGATGTCGTCTTCGCTGTTGGCCGACACGGCCACCCCGCGCACGGCGCTCTTGGTGGCGTTGTATTCGCGCCGGCCGGTCAGGCCGGGGTCTTGCTTGTCGGCACCGTCATCGGCGCCGTCCTGGTCCAGGTCGTTGAACTGGCTCAGGCCCGAGGGCGCGCCGCCTTCAAGCTGGCCCTTGGTCGGGCGGCTGCCGGCCGCGGTCTGGGTTTCGTAGTCTTGCGGCGCACCACCCACGTAGCTCTCGCTGGCCGCGCCCACGCGGGCCAGCACCACGTCGGCGCCTCGCCCGGTCACTTGGGCACCATTGC
Source organism: Hydrogenophaga sp. (assembly GCF_041913525.1). Taxonomy (GTDB): domain Bacteria; phylum Pseudomonadota; class Gammaproteobacteria; order Burkholderiales; family Burkholderiaceae_C; genus Hydrogenophaga. The sequence continues at coordinate 506,390 of NZ_JAYSFD010000001.1, forward strand.
CGATCAGGGCCTCATTGGTCTTGTTCACCACCGCCACGCCTGCGGCCACGCCCACGCCGGCGCTGCCGCCAATGGCCACGCCGCCCACGATCAGGTCCAGCTCGGTCTCGTCGTTGCTTTGCACCAGCACGCTGGCGTCGGTGTCGATGTCGGCGTTGGCGCCAATGGCCGCCCGGGTGGTGGGCGTGAGCACGAACACATCGGCGGTGACGGTGATGCCGGCACTGCTGCCCACGCCCGCGGCCACCGAGAAGGAGCCCACGTTTTCGCGGCTGTCGGCCTCTACCACCACGTTGCCATCGGCGTCCACGCTGGTGCTGGCGCCCACCAGGGCCTCGGTGGTCTTGGTGAGGGTGGCCACGTTCACGCCGGCGCCCACGCCCGCGCTGCCGCCCGAGACCGCCAGCGAGCCGGCAATGGTCAGCAGTTCGCTGTGCGACTCGGCGTACACGTCCACGCCGGGGTCGCGGGTGGCGCCGTCCACCTCGGCGGTGATCACGCCGTTGGCGCCGATGGTGGCGCGGGTGGTTTCGGTCAGCACCGTCACCGCCACCGAGCCGGCCACCGCCGCGCTGCTGGCCGAGCCCGCGCCTGCGGCGGCGATGGTGGCCACCGCCTCGCTGGAGGTGGCGCTCACGCTCAGTCCGTTGGCGCCATTGGTGTCCACCGTGGCGTAGTCACCAATGCTGGCCTGCACGGTGTCTTCGTGCACCAGCACGATGGTGGCCACGCCCACCCCGGCGCTGCTGGCGCTGAAGGCCGCGCTGCCGGCCAGCAGGAAGGCGTCCATCGTGCCCTCGGCGCGCACCGTCACGTCGCCACCGGCGATCAGGCGCGTGCGGTTGAGCGAACTGCCGCCGGCCAGGGTGGCCTGGGTCTGGGTGAGCAGCACCAGCACGCCCACCGAGCCCGCCACGCCAGCGCTGCCGCTGCTCAGGCCCAGGGTGGCGGCAATCGAGGTGAGGCGGTCGTCAGAGTCAGCCTCCACCGTGATGTCGCCGTTGTCGGATTCGAGGTCGCTGCGCAGGCCCACGGTGGCCAAGGTGTCGCGCGTGATCACGCCCACGTCAAAGCCCAGGCCAACGCCGCCGCCGTTCATCGAGGCGCCGATGCTGCCAGCCGCCGACACCACCCGAAGCTGGTCAATGGCCGAGACCGTCACGCCCGCGTCGCCGCGCAGCAGGCTGTCGTTGCCCACCTTGGCCTCGGTGGTGATGAAAAACACGTTCACGCTGGCCGAGCCACCCACCGCCACGTTGCTGCCGCCCGAGCCCGCCAGACCGGCGGCGAAGGAGGTGAGGTCAATGTCCACGCCACTGAGCGGGCCCAGTTCGCTCACGTCCAGCTTCTTGGGCAGCAGGCTGAGGTCGGCCTTCACCGTCACCTCGCCGGCGGCGTCCAGCGTGCTGCGGTCGCCCACGCTGGCCTTGGCCTCCAGGCGGTTGGCCACGTTGGCCGCCACCGCAATGCCCACGCCAGTGCCGTTGGTGGAGAAGGCCGCACCGCCGGTCACGTTTTGCAGACCATTGCGGTTGCTGGCCTCCACCCGCACGTCGCCGCTGGTGCCGGTGAGGGTGCTGTCGTTGCCCACGCTGGCCTGTGCCAGGGTGTCGATGTAGTTGATGCCGATGGAGCCGCCCACCGCGGTGTTCTTGCCCACCGCACCCGAGAGCGCCCGCACCATGTAGCTGTTCTGGTCGGTGCCGGGCATGTAAGCGCGCACGGCCACGCCGCTGCCCTGCACGCTGGCGTTGTTGCCGATGGCGGCGATCGCGTCCACCACCACCACGTTCACCGCCACGGCCGCGGCCACGCCGGTGTCCGACGAGGTGTTGGTGGCGGTGGAGTCGGCGTCGATGTGGGCGGTGATGCGGTGCTCGGTCTCCACCCGCACCGCGCCGCTGGCCGCCACGCTCACGCCGTCGGCGATCTTGGCCTGTGCCGTGCCGCCGATGTAGTTCACGCCCACGGTGGCCGCCACCGAGGTGCCGCCCGAGCCGCCTGCGCTGGACGAGTTGGTCTTCTGACCGCCCTGGCCTTCGGTGCTGGTGTTGGCGCTGGTCATGGCGCCTTCGCCGCTTTGCGTGGGCGCCTTGTCGGCGGCCGGGCCGGCCTTGGAGCGCGCCAGGTTGCCCTGGTTGGTGGTCTGCTCGTCCGACTTGCCTTGCGAGCTGGAGCCGCCCTTGGCGCTGGCGGTCACGTCGATGGTGGAACTCAGCAGCGAGCGGGTCTGCACGTCCAGCGAATCGGGCGTGCCCGCGATGCTGCGGCCCAGCAGGGCGGTGGTGTCGTGCGTGCCGATGTTGATGGCCACCGAAGCGCCCACGCCGGCCGACTGCCCGCCCGTCACCGAGCCGTCGCCGGTGCTGGCCACGGTGGACACATGGAAGGCCTGGATGTCGATGTCGCCGTCCACCGCCAGCACGCCCGCGCTGCTGCCCAGCTGGGCGCGGGTGAGGTTTTCGGTGTAAGTCACGGCGATGGCACCGCCCACGGCCGTGCTGCCGCCCGCGCCGGCCTTGGCGTCGGTCTTCACGGTGTTGGTGCTGTCGGCCTTCACCGTCACGTCGTCCAGGGTCTGGCCCAGGCCGGTGGTCACGCTGCTGCCGCTGGTGGTTTCGGCAATCGTGTCGTGAATGCCCACGTTCACGCCCACCGACACACCCGCGCCCACGCTGTCGCTGCCGGCCGAGGTGGCGGCCGAGGTGGCCGACACCGTGTCGCTGTGGTGGTTGATGGCCTGCAGGCTCAAGTCGCCGTTGCCGCCCAGCACCGCGGTGGCAGTGCCGCCATCGCCAAACACTGCGCGGGTGTTGGTGATGGCCACGTTGATCGAGGCCGAGCCCGCCACGCCGGTGTTGGCGCCGCTGGAGCCCGACTTGGTGGTGGCCGCGAAATCGTGGCTGGCGTTGCCGGTGGGCCGCATGGTGGCCTCCAGGGCCAGGCCATCGGCGCGCACCGTGGCGCCGCTGCCCACCAGGGCTTCGTTGTCCATTTGCGCCACGTTGATGGCCACCGCCACGCCCACGGCGGTGCTGCCATCGGACGAGGTGGCCTTGGCCGAGCCGTCGGCATCGGCGCGCGCGTCCATCTGGTTGGACGAGCGCAGCGCCACGTTGCCGGCGCCCGCGCCGTCACCCGCCACCACCGTGCGCGAGGGCAGGATGCTGGCGCGCGCCGTGGCCTCGGCCACGTTCAGGCCCAGCGAAGCCGCCACGCTCACCTGCTGGTCGCCGCCGCCCGTGCCGCTGGTGTTGGCCGAGGCCGAGGGGCCGGTCTTCACGTCGCTGCCCGCGCCGTTCTTCTGGTCGGCCAGCGTTTTCTGCTGCGCCACCTGGCCATCGGCCGTGCTGTTGCCGCCTTCGTCTTTCTTGGCACCCGCGGCCGAGGAATCGGCCCGGGCAAAGGTGGTGCCGCCCACCACGGCTTGCAGCGTGACGTCGCCATCGGCGGTGAGGTCGCGGTTGAGGTTGGCGGTGCCCTGGTCGTCCACGATGTTCAGCGCGATCGCCACGCCAATGGCGGTGTTGCCCGTGGCGTTGCCTTTGGCGCTGGTGTTGGTGACGCCGGTGTGCGTGGCCGTGGCACTGTAGTCGCCGGTGATGTCCAGCGCCGTGGCCGAGCTGCCCACGCTGGCGTCGGTGTGGTTGCCATCGGCCACGGTGATGGCGAACGAGCCGCCCACGCTGGTGCCGCCGCCGCTGGCGCCGCCCGCGGCGTAGGTGGTGGTGGTGTGGTCGCCGGTGGCGCTCAGCGTCAGGTCGTGCCCGCCGCTCAGGGCCGCGCCGCTTTCCAGGCGGGCGTTCACCGCGTTGTCCACCACGTGCACGGCGATGGACGCGCCCACGCCGGTGGCGCTGGCGCCGTTCACCGCGGCCTTGGCGTTCACGTCCGAATCGGTGCTGCTGGCGGCGGCCAGGGTCACGTCACCGCCCTGGGCGTTGACCGAGGCACCGCTCTTCACCACCGCCTCGGTCACCGAGCCGCTGGCCGGGTTCACGATGTTCAGCGCGAACGAGCCGGCCACACCGGTTTCGGTGCTGGCACCGCCCGCACCCGAGGTGGCGTGCGCGGTGTAGTGGTGCTGGCTGTCGCCGGCCACGGTTTTCATGAGCGCCTGGGCCGAGAAGCCCTCACCCTGCACGCTCACGCCCGTGCCCACCGAGGCGCTGTTGCGCATGTCGGCCACGTTGATGCCCACGGCCACGCCCACGGCGGTGGCCAGGCTGCCGTCCACCGCCTTGGCGTCGGCAATGGCCTCGGCCTCCATGTGGTTGCGCGCGGTCAGCGACACGCCGCCCGTGCCGTTGTCGTCGGCGTCGGCCGTGATGGCGGTGCCCGCGCCAGCCAAGGCCGCCTCGGCCTTGGAAGACGACACGTTCAGCGCCAGGGCCGCACCCACGCCCACCGAGCCGCTGCCGCCGCTGCCGTTGTTGGCCGAGGCGTTGCTGCCGGCGCTCTTGTCGGCCCCGGCGTTCTTGCTGTTGAGCACATTGGTCTGCTTGGTGACCTGCTGGTCGGCCGAGTCGTTGCCCTTGGCCGATTCCTTGTTCTTGTCGGCGCCCTTGGCCGAGGCCGTGGCCTGGGCGATGCTGGCGCCATCGGCACTGGCGGTGAGGCCCACCGCGCCATCGGCGCTCAGGTCGCGCTGCACGATGGCGCGGGCGCTGTCGTCCACGAAGGCCAGCGCAATGGCCGCGCCCACGGCCGTGTCGCTGCCCTGGGCCTTGCCCTCGGCGGTGGTGTCGGTGTCGCCGTGGTGCAGGGCGGTGGCGCTGAAGCTGCCGCCAATGTCCATGCCCGCGCCAGCGGTGCTGCCCACCAGGGTTTCGGTGCGGTGGTCGGCAATGGTGAGCGCGAAGGCGCCGCCCACGGCGGTCTGCACGCCCTTGCCCTCGGCGCCGCCCTTGGCGCGGGTGATGTTGTCGTGTTCGCCCGTGGCGTTTACGGTGACGTTGCCGCCCCCGGTGAGGGTGGCGTTGTTGGCGATGGCGGCCTGCGCCACCTCGTCGATCACGTGAATGGCAATGGACGCGCCCACGCCGGTCTTGCCGCCGGTGGTGGCGGCCTCGGCCACGGCGTCGTTCTGGCTGCGGTTGGTGGCGGTGAGGGCCACCGCGCCGGTGCCGGCGTTCACGCTGGCGGTGCCTTGCACGGCGGCCTCGGTCACCGAGTCGCTGCCGGCGTTGACGATGTTCAGCGCAAACGAGCCGGCCACCCCGGTCTCGCCAGCGGCCGCGCCCGAGGTGGCGCGGGCGGCGGTTTCGTGCAGGGTGTCGCCACCGGCGCTCTTCATGGTGGCGCTGGCGGTGAAGCCCTGGCCGTTCACCTGCGCGCCGCTGCCCACGCGGGCCACGTTGCGCGCATTGGCCACGTTGATGGCCACCGCCGCACCCACGGCGGTGTCGGACGGCTTGGTGCCGGTGTTGGGGTCGGCGGCCGGGTCAAGCTCCACGGTGGAGCCGTCGGCCGTGGCGCTGGCGTCCTGGTTGTTGGAGGCGCGCAGGGCCACCGCGCCGCCATTGGCGTTGACCACGGTGGTGTTGCCGGTGATCAGGGCCTCGGCGTGCGAGGCGCCCACGTTGAGCGCCAGCGCGGCGGCCACGCCCACCGAGCCGCCGCTGCCGTCATCGGCCGTGGCCTCGGTGGGGGCGGTGCTGGCCTTGTCGCCCGAGTCTTTGGCGTTGGCGGTGTTCTTCTGGCTGGTGAGCTGGTCGTTGGCGCTGCTGCCGCCGGGGTCTTGTTCGCTGCTGGCGCCGGCCACCGAGGCGGTGGCCTCGGCCACGCTGGTGCCGTCGCCGTGCGCGTCCAGCGCCACCGCGCCGCCGGCGGTGAGGCTGCGCGCCAGGCTGGCGTGGGCCACGTCGTCCACAAAGCTCAGGGCAATGGCCGCGCCCACGGCCGTGCCGCCCGCGGCGTCGCCTTCGGCCTGGGTGGTGGTGTGGCCGTGGTGCTGGGCACTGGCCGAGAAATCGCCGGTGATGTTGAGCGCGCTGCCGCCGTCCACCACGGCCTGGGTGCGGTTGTCGGCCACGGTGATGGCGAAGGAGCCGCCCACGGCGGTGCCGTCTTTGCTGCTGGCGCCGCCCGAGGCGGTGGTGCGGGTGTCGTGGCTGCCGGTGGCCGAAATGGCCAGGTCGTCGCCGCCGCTGAGATTGCCCAGCAGTTCTGCGCGGGTGCTGTTGTCCACCACCTGGATGGCGATGCCGGCACCCACGCCGGTGGCAGCGCCTTCGTCCACGGCGGCCTTGGCCTCCACGGTGTGGTCGCTCAAGTTCTCGGCCTCGATGCTCACGTTGCCAGTGCCGGCGCTGGCGTTGCCGTCAATGGCCGCGCGCGTGCCGGCGTCGCTGCCCTGGTTGGCCACGTTCAGCGCGAACGAGCCGGCCACGCCGGTGTCGGTGGCGCTGGCGCCCGACTTGGCCTTGGCCGCGGTCTTGTGCTTGGCCGTGTCGCCACCCTTCATGGTGGCGCCCACGGTGAGGCCCTGGCCGCTGAGGAAGGCGCCCGCGCCCACCAGGGCCACGTTCTCCACGTTGGCCACGTTGATGGCCACCGCCGCGCCCACCGAGGTGGCCGAGGCCTCGCCGTCGGTGGCCGAGCCATCGGCCACGGCCTCGGCGTCCATGTCTTGCTCGCTGGTGACGCTGGCCGCCCCGGTCTGGGCCACCAGGTTGCCACTGAGCACGGCGGCGCGGGCCTCGCCCTGCGCCACGTTCAGCGCCAGGGCAGCGGCCACACCCACCGAGCCGCCGTTGCCGTCGGTGGCGGTGTTGCTGGCACCGGCGCTGTTGCTCTGGCCCGATTTGTCGTTGGCCAGTTGCGTCTGCTTGCCGATCTGGTCGTCGGCGGTGTTGCCGCCGGGGTCGCCGCCGTTGCTGTCTTCGTTGGCGTCGGCGCCGCCGGCGGAGGCGCTGGCGGTGGCGCTGCTGCTGGCCTGCGAGACCACGGCCAGGGTCACGGAGCCGCCGGCGGTGATGCTGCGCGCGGTGGTGGCCTGGGCCACGTCGTCCACGAAGCTCAGGGCAATGGCCGCGCCCACGGCGGTGCCGCCCAGGGCCGAGCCACCGGCTTCGGTGGTGGTGCTGGCGGTGTGGGTGGCGGTGGCGCTGAAGTCGCCGCTGATGGCCATGGCCGAGCCGGTGCCCACGGTGGCGGCGGTGCGGTTGTCGGCCACGGTGATGGCAAAGGCCCCGCCCACGCTGGTGGTGCCGCCGCTGGCCCCGCCATCGGCCAGGGTGCCGGTGGTGTGGTGGCCGGTGGCGGCCAGGCTCACGTCGGCGCTGCCGTTCAGGGTGCTGCCGTTGGCCAGGGTGGCCTCGGTGGTGTTGTCCACCACGTTCACCGCGATGGCGGCGCCCACGCCGGTGGCGTTGCTGCCCAGGTCGTCGGCGGCGGCGTTGGCCGTGACCTGCGTGGCCGTGCGGCTGCTGGCGGTGATGCTCACGTCGCCCGTGCCCGCGTTCACCACGCCGGTGCCGCCAATGCCGGCCCAGGTGTCGGCCTCTGACACGTTCAGCGCGAACGAGCCGGCCACGCCCACGTCCTGCCCGCTGGCGCCCGAGGTGGCGCTGGCCTGGAAGTCGTGCGAATCGGGGTTCTGGGCGGCCAGGTCAGTCATGGTGGCGCTGGCGCTGAAGCCGTTGGCGTTCACGCTGCCGTCCACCCGCGCGGTGTTGTGCATCTGCGCCAGGTTGATGGCCACCGCCGCGCCGATGCCGGTGGCTCCATCGGTCTTGGCCGAGCCATCGGCCAGGGCGCGCGCGTCGTGCTGGTTGCTCGCACTCAGGCTGGTGGCCCCGCCTGAGGTGATGGCGCTGCCCGCGTCCACCGTGGCGCTGCTGACGCTGCTGCCCGACTGCAGCGCCAGCGCGGCGGCCACGCCCACGCCCTGGCCGCCGCCGTCGCTGGCCGACTGGCCCACCGCGTCGCTGTCGCCCGAGCGGCTGTTGGCCAGCCCGGCCTGGTCTTGCGCCTGCCCGTCGGCGCTGCCGCTACCGTCGTCTTCAGCGCCCGCGGCCGAGGCTTTGGCCTCCACCTTGCTGAAGCCGCTGCCGTGCGCGGCCAGGCCCACGCTGCCGTCGGCGCGCACGCTGGCGCGCTGGTTGCTGCTGCTGGCGCGGTTGTCCACGAAGCCCAGGGCAATGGCGGCGCCCACGGCGGCGTCGCCACCGGCGGCGTCACCACTGGCGGTGGTGGTGCTGCTGCCGCTGTGGGTGGCGCTGGCGCTCACGTTGCCGCTCACGTCCAGTTCGTCGCTGCCACTGAGCTTGACCTCGGTGGTGTTGTCGATCACGTCAATGGCAAACGCGCCGCCCACGCCCACGCCGCCGCCGTTGCCCTTGCCACCGGCCTGCGCCGTGGTGGCTGAGGTGTGGGTGCCGCTGGCGGCCAGGGTCACGTCGTGCCCGCCGTCCACCGCCCCGGCCAACTCGGCGCGGGTGCTGTGGTCGATCACGTTCACCGCCACCGAGGCGCCAATGCCCAGACCGGCCGCGCCGCTCTCGCCGGGCAGGGCCGAGGTGGTGGCGGCGGTGGTGCTGCTGGCGCTCAGGCTCAGGTCGCTGGTGTCGCCCAGGGTGAGGGTGGCGCTGGAGAGCACCTCGGCCTGCACTGTGGTGGACAGCACCTGAATCGCCAGCGAACCGGCCAGGCCGAACTCGCTGGCGTCGCCCGCGCCCGAGGTGGCGCTGATGGTGTAGCTGTTGCCCGCCGCCAGGGTGGCGCCCAGGCTCACGCTGCCGGCGTTCACGCTGGCCCCGCCAATGCTGGCCGTGGTTTGGCTGTTGGTCAGGCCAAAGGCCACGGCCACGCCCACGCCGGTGTTGCCGGCGCCGGTGTTGCGGCCGTCGGCCGTGGTGCTCAGGCTCTCGGTGCTGGCCGCGGTGAGCGCCAGGGCGCCGCCGGTGGCGATGCTGCCGGTGCTGGTGATGGCTGCGGTGGTGCTGGCGTCATAAAACGACATGGCCACCGCGCCGGCGAAGTTGATGCCGCCGCCGCTGGTGGCGGCCTGGTCGCTGGTGTTGCTGTCTTGGTTGGGGTCTTGCAGGCGCTGTTCCGACTGGTTGCTGCCGCCGCCATCGCTGGCGCCGCCGGCCGTGGAGGTGGCGCTGGTGCTGATGGCGCTGCCCAGCGCCGCGCTGATGGTGATGCTGTCGGGCGCGTCACCGGCCAGCGCACCAATGCTGGCGCTGTCTTGCACCAGGGCCTCGGTGCTCAGGTCCACGATGGTCAGGCCCAGCGTGGCGCCGGCCTGGCCCTGCGTGCCATCAGCGGCGCTGGTGACGCTGGCCACCGTGGTGGCCGCCAAACTCACCGCGCCACTCACCTGCACGCTGGTGCTGCCGCCCAGGTGCACGCTGGAGACGGTCTCCAGGTAGACGATGCTCACCGCCGCGTCCAGCGTGACGCTGTTGTCGCTGGCGTCGGCCGCGTCCACCACGTTCACCGTGGCCGACACGTTGGCGCTGGCCGAGAGGCTGGCGGCCGAGAGCACGGCGCTGTTCACCACGATCTGCGCCTTGGGCACGGCGGCCACGCCGGCCACCGCCACCGGGCCGAGGTCGGCCGGGTCGGCGATGACGTTGGCCGTGGCCGTGGCGCTCAGGGTGATGGCGCCACCAGCGCTCACCGTGGCGCCGCTCAGGTCAATCAGCGCGCTGGCGTCGTTGGCCAGGTAGAAGCCCAGGTACTGGCTGGCCAGGGGCACGGTGCCGTCGCCGCTGGCGCTGGCGGTGAGCACAAGGTCGCCAGCCACCGACAGGCTGCCGTTCACGTCGATGCTTTCGGCCAGCACGGTGATGGCGCCGGCACTCACGTTGCCGTTGAAGACGACCGCATCGCGCCCGTCTTCGCCGTCGATGGTGAGGGTGGCCGTGCCCAGGTCAACGCCGGTCACGGTGAGCGTGTCCTGGTTGAACAGGGGCAGGCCCGGGTCGCCGCCCAGGCGGATGGTGAGCGTCTGCACCGGCTTGTTGAAGCGGATCGACTCGAAGGTGGGAATGGCCGAGACCGAGGCAAAGCTCAACGTGCCGTCGCCGTTGTCGGTGAGGGTGGCCTCATCGGCCAGGTTGTCGGGCAGGGGAACGGGCAGCGAGTCGTTGAGCTGGTTGGTGCTCAGGCTCACGTTGTCGGCGGTGCTGTTGTCCACGATGGGCTCCAGCCCCTCGTAGTTCAGGCGCTGGCCGTCGCGGTCCACGTAGCCCGACTGCGGGCCGCTGGCGCCGTAACTCACGTTCTGGAAGTGCCCGCCGTCGAGCAGCATGGTGTCAAAGCCACCGGCACCGCCGTCCATCGTGCCCGAGAGCGCGCCGCCGGCTTGCACCCGGAAGGTGTCCTGGTTGTCGGCCGCGCCGATCAGGTTGTCCAGCGCGCTGAAGCGCAGGTAATCGGTGAGGCCATCGCCCAGTGTGCCGATGCCGTCGCCCGTGAGCGTCCACAACGAATCCACCGCCGCGCCGAACAGGCTGTCCTCGCCCGCGCCGCCCAAGAATTCGATGCCGCCGGCCACGTCCACCGTGAGCAGGCTGGCGTCCAGCGTGAGGCGCACGTCGTAGTCGCTGCTGACCACGCGAACCCCCGCGCCGCTGCTGCCGTCGATGTCGGCCAGCGCGGCCGAGGCAAAAATCACCTGCGCGTCGGCGCTGTCCACCAGCCGCACCGTGGCCACGCCGTCCACCTCGTCCAGGCGCAGCGTGAAGTCGCCGCTGCCCATGGCGGTGTAAGACAGATCGGCCGAGAGCAGCAGGCGCGGCTCCAGCGCCTCCAGCCCAATGCCTCGCCCCGTGCGCACCAGGTGCATGCGCCGTGGCCGCATGCGCAAGCGCGGGCGGTGGTGGGTGCTGGCGGGCATGGCCCAGGCGCGGTCTTGCGCGCGGAAGTCGGGCGGTGCCTTGCCCGCAGCCTGGGGCTTGGCGTGCGCCGGGGGGTAGGGAAAGGCCAGCCAGGCGTGCCGGTGGCACCAGAGCTGGTAGCTCTCCTGCAGCTTGCTCCAGAGTTTTCGGGGCTTGAGCAGCTTGAGCAACTGGTCGCCACGGCGGCGCACCGACGATTCACCCGACTCCCGCGATTGGCCAAGGTAAGACATGGCACCCTCCAGCTCTGGTCATGACAAACACTTCTGCGACGTGCAGAAACGACCTGATGCTAGGAAGGGGGGGCCTAGCGATCTCTTAGCGATCGCTCAGGAATGGCGGGGGAGTAGGCACCGCCTGTCGGTTGGGCAAGCCTGTCGCCTGGCCGATCAGTGACGGGGAGCGATCATGGCCGCCCGGTGCAACTGCTCTGTGCGCTCGGAGGGTGCCACCCCCAGCACGATGGAGAGCAGTTCGCGGCAACGCCGGTACACCAGCATGGCTTCGGCGTGCTCACCCCGGTTGAGGTGGCAGATCATGAGTTGCTGGTAGAGCAGCTCAGATAGGTTGTCCACCTCCAGCCCCTGCTCGTAGATGGAAATGGCCGCCTCCCAGGCGTTCAAACCCTCGAATCGCCGCCCCAGCTGCAGCACCAGCCGGTGAAAGCGGTTGCGCAGGCGGTCGCGATAGGGCAAGGCCCAGGGCACGTCCCCCTCGGTGGCCAGGAAATGTCCGGAATACAGGCGCAGCGCGGCATTGGCGTTTTCCACGTCCAGCGGCGGCGAACTGGTCTGCACGTCGACCGCCACGCCCTGTGTGAGCCGACCAAATGACCAGGCGTCCACCCAGCAGCGCTGAGGGTCCAGGCCGAGCTTGCCGTTCTGGATTTGCAAGGCCTCGCCGTCCACCAGCAGACGACGAAGCCGGTGCAAGGTGTTGTCAAACAGGTTGCGCAGGTTGCTGCTGCTCTCTTCGGGCCACAGGCTTTGCATCAAGGCCTCGGTGCTGACCTCTCGCCCCCCGCTGGCCACCAGCTGCTGCAGGAGCTCCAGTGCCTTCTTCGGCGACTTGCCCTTGAAGGTGAGCGGCTCGCCAGCGATCACCAACCCAAATCGCCCCAAGGTGTGCAGGCGCACCGCCCAAGGCCAGATCAGGCTGTCGATTTCCTTCGCTGGCCGAATCCGCTGCGCCAGAATCGCTTCGCGCGCCGCCTGCGGCTCAATCTGCAGGCGCAAGGCGCAGGCGCACAACTGGCTCATCACCTCGGGCGGCGCCAGCGCTGTGCCCAGCAGGGAGCTTTGCTGCATCAGCCGTAACGACTCGGCCAACAGCAACCGAAAACGGTTGACCTGAGCGGCATCAAAGGCCATGGCGGTGAGGCAAAGCATGGCGCTCACCTGCGCCTCAGGCCCGTTGGGCATGACCCGGCGCACCAGCTCCATGCCTGCATCGGAAGGTTGGGCGGGCGCAAGGGCGCGTGAGCACACCCGAAGGCTGGCAAGGATGGCCGCCTCGCGCTGATGCGCGTGTGCTCCCTTGATCCAGGCTTCAAACGCCTTCTCATCCGGATCTTGGCTGCCCGGCACCCTGCCCGCGGCTTGCAGATCAATCAATGGCGCAGGGACCGACTCCAGCGACAGATCCCCGTCATCGGATTTCTTTTTCGCACTGGCCTGCCCCCGAGCCCCGCCCCCGTTTGCTCCTTCAGATGTAGTCAATCACGCCTCCAGCAGCTTCTTGTTGGCGTGAGTTTTTAAACCCTCTGCACTGCCTTGTCTATGACAATAGAATTTATTGTAATAAAAAAGTGCAATAAAAGTTTGCAAACAAGACAATTGCCCGCTGGGCGGTCAGTTCACGAGGACGAGCTTGCCTTTGATCGCACGCGAGCCCATCACTTCATAGGCCTTCATCAGTTCGCTCATGGGCAGGGTCTGGTCAATGGCCGGCTTGATCTGGCCCTTCAGGTACATCTGGGCCAGGGTCTGCATCATCTCGGCGTTGGCCTTGGGCTCGCGCTTGGCAAAGTCGCCCCAGAACACGCCCACGATGCTGGCGCCCTTGAGCAGCGGCAGGTTCAGCGGCAGCGAAGGAATCGGGCCGCTGGCAAAGCCAATCACCACGTAGCGCCCACGCCAGGCAATCGAGCGGAACACCGGCTCGGCAAACTCGCCGCCCACGGGGTCATACACCACGTCAGGGCCCTTGCCACCGGTGAGGCGCTTGATCTCTTCGCGCAGCGAGCCGCCGGGCGCGTGCACGCTGTAGTTGATGGTCTCGTCGGCACCCAGTTCGCGGCACAGTGCGCACTTGTCGTCGGTGGAGGCCGCGGCAATCACGCGCGCGCCCGCCGCCTTGGCGATCTGGATGGCCGAGGTGCCCACGCCACCCGCCGCGCCCAGCACCAGCACCGTCTCACCCGCCTTCAATTGCGCGCGATCCATCAGCGCGTGCCATGAAGTGGCGTAAATCATGATGAAAGCCGCCGCGTCCACGGCCGGGAAGCCCTCGGGCAGCGGCATGCACATGGCCGCCGGTGCCAGCGTGTGGGTGCCAAAGCCACCCGTGCCCGCCAGGCAGGCCACGCGCTGGCCCACCTTCAGGTGGGTCACGCCCTCGCCCAGTGCCTGCACCACGCCCGCAAACTCCGAGCCCGGCACGAAGGGCAGGGGCGGCTTGATCTGGTACTTGTTCTGCACGATCAGCAGGTCGGGGAAGTTCAGGCTGGCGGCCTCAATGGCCACCAGTACCTGCCCGGGCCCCGGTTGCGGGGTGGGCAGTTCCGTCCAGCGCAGGGCCTCAACGCCCACGGGGTTCTCGCAAAGCCAAGCCTTCATTCGTCGGTCTCCTTGTTGGGTTTGGCGCGCATGATCGGGCAGCCTCACGGGCGGTCTTGTCTCTCGGGCGACCGGCCCGAAAGGGCATGGGGTGCGGCCTAAAATCGCCGCCATGAAAATCCTCATCTCCAATGACGACGGTTACCAGGCGCCCGGCATCGTGGCGCTCTACGAGGCACTCAAAGGCCTGGCCGACGTGGAGGTGGTGGCCCCCGAGCACAACAACAGCGCCAAGTCCAACGCGCTCACGCTGCACTCGCCGCTGTACGTGCACACCGCGCCCAACGGCTTTCGCTACGTGAACGGCACCCCGGCCGATTGCGTGCACATCGCGCTCACCGGCCTGCTGGGGTACCGGCCCGACCTGGTGGTCTCGGGCATCAACAACGGCGCCAACATGGGCGACGACACCATCTACTCCGGCACCGTGGGCGCGGCCATGGAGGGCTACCTCTTCGGCATCCCGGCCATCGCCTTCTCGCAAACCGAAAAAGGCTGGGCCCACCTCGACGTGGCCGCCGAGAAGGCCGCCCAACTGGTGCAGCAGTTGCTGCCCGCCTCGGCCGAGGCCGCCCGCCGCCACGAGCCCTGGCTGCTCAACGTGAACATGCCCTGCCGCCCGGCCAGCGAGTTCAAGGGCTTCAAGGTGGCCCGCCTGGGCCGGCGCCACGCGGCCGAATCGGTCATCACCCAGGTGAACCCGCGCGGCGACACCATGTACTGGATCGGTGCCGCCGGCCCCGCCAAAGACGAGGCCGAGGGCACCGACTTCCACGCCACCCAGCAGGGCTACGCCACCATCACCCCGCTGCAGATCGACCTGACCGACCACGATCGCCTGGCCTACTGGGCACCCACGGCGGCCCAGCTCTCCGGGGCGATGAAGTGAAGCAGCCGCCGGCCAACCGGCCTCGCCCCGCCTTTCCGGCCCGCCTGCCCAGCGCCCCGGCGCCGCAGCCAGCACGCAAACCGCTGGCCGCCACCCCCGCGCCGCAGGTCGTGCTGCCCCAAGGCCTGGGCATGGACTCGGCCGCCGTGCGCGCGGCCATGGTGCGCAAGCTGCAGGCCCAGGGCCTGGCCCACCCCATGGTGGTGGCCGCCATGCTGGCGGTGGAGCGCCACCGCTTCGTCGACAGCGCCCTGGTCAACCAGGCCTACGAAGACACCAGCCTGCCCATCGGCCTGGGCCAGACCATCAGCAAGCCCAGCGTGGTGGCCCGCATGATCGAGCTGCTGCTGCACGGCCGGCACGACAAGCTTGGCCGCGTGCTGGAGATCGGCACCGGCTGCGGCTACCAGGCCGCGGTGCTCAGCCAGGTGGCGCGCGAGGTGTACAGCATCGAGCGCCTGAAGGGCCTGCACGACAAGGCCCGCGACAACCTGCGCCACTTCCGTGTGCCCAATCTGCACTTGCTGTTCGGCGACGGCATGGTGGGTTTCGCCCGTGGCGCGCCCTACGCGGCCATCATCGCCGCTGCCGGTGGCGAAGACATTCCGACCGCCTGGGTGGACCAGCTCGCCGTGGGCGGTCGCCTGGTGGCGCCGGCCGTCACCGCCCAAGGGCGGCAGAACCTGGTGGTGGTGGACAAAACCCCCACCGGCGTGGTGCGAACCGAGCTGGAGGCCGTTCATTTCGTGCCCCTAAAATCGGGCATTGCCTGACGGTTGCGCCTCGGCTGGCGCTTTGCACCGTTTTTTCCCGAGTTCTCTCGCGGGTCGGCACGCCGGCCCCGCACATCGGTGGAGTCTTCATGAACCAATCCCTCTCCCTGCCCATGGGCCCATCCCTGTCGGCTGCGCGCCCGCGTTGGCAAGGCGTTGCCCTGCTGACGGTGCTGGCCGCCCTGATGGTGACGGCCGGGTGTTCCACCCGCCGCGTCACCGCACCCGCCCCGGTGGTTGACCGTGGCTTCTCGCGGCCGGCCGATGGCGCTCCGGCCGCCGCCGCCCTGCCTGGCGCCGAGAACGCCGGCAAGCCCGGCTACTACACCGTCAAGGCCGGTGACACCCTGTACCGCATCGCCCTGGACAACGGCCAGAACTGGCGCGACATCGCTGCCTGGAACAGCCTGAGCAACCCCAACACCATCGAAATCGGCCAAGTGCTGCGCGTGCAGCCGCCCGTCAGCGCCGCCCCGGCCGTGGTGGCCGCGCCCGTGGCCAGCAGCGGCGTGGCCGCCCGCCCCTTAAGCGAGGCCGGTGCCGCGCCCGCTCTGGCACCCGCGCCCGCACCTGCGCCCAGTGCTGCTGGTGACGACCTGCAATTCATCTGGCCCGCCAGCGGTTCCGTCATCGCCAACTTCGATGAGAGCACCAACAAGGGCGTGAGCATCGCCGGCAAGATCGGCGACCCGGTGGTGGCCGCCGCCGACGGCCGCGTGGTGTACGCCGGCGCCGGCCTGCGTGGCTACGGCAACCTGATCATCCTCAAGCACAACAACACCTACCTCACCGCCTACGCCCACAACCAGGCGCTGCTGGTGCGCGAAGACCAGGCCGTGAAGCAAGGCCAGAAGATCGCCGAGATGGGCAGCAGCGACACCGACCGCGTGAAGCTGCACTTCGAGGTGCGCCGCCAGGGCAAGCCGGTCGATCCGCTGGGCTTCCTGCCCAAGCGCTGAGGCGCCCAGGTGCCCATGGCCTGGCCGGTTCTGGTCTTCGACATCGAGACCATCCCCGACATGCAGGGCCTGCGCGCCCTGCGGGGCACCCCCGCCGAGGCCAGCGACGCCGAGGTGCACGAGCAGTGGCTGGCCGAGCGCAAGGCCGAAGGCCGCAGCGACTTCATGCCGCTGCACCTGCAGCGGGTGCTGGCCATCAGCTGCGTCTTCCGCAACGCCGAGGGCCTGCGCATCCACTCCTTCGTTGACCGCGACGGCCAGAGCGAGGGCCGGGTGGTGCAGGCCTTCTTTCACGCGGTGGAGAAGCACACGCCCCAGCTCGTGAGCTGGAACGGCGGGGGCTTTGATCTGCCCGTGCTGCACTACCGCGGCCTGCGCCACGGCGTGGAGGCCAGCAAATACTGGGACATGGGCGAGGACGACCGCGAGTTCAAGTGGAACAACTACATCAGCCGCTACCACCTGCGTCACCTTGACCTGATGGACCTGCTGGCCATGTACTCACCCAAGAACAACGCGCCGCTGGACGCCATGGCCAAGCTCTGCGGCTTTCCGGGCAAGCTCGGCATGGACGGCTCGCAGGTGTACGCGCAGTACCTCGCGGGCCAGACCGAAGACGTGCGCCGCTACTGCGAAACCGACGTGATGAACACCTACCTCGTCTACTGCCGCTTCCAAAAGATGCGCGGCGGTTTCACCGAGGCCGAGTACGAGCAGGAAATCGCCTACGTGAAGCACACCCTGGACGGCCTGGCCCACACCGAACCGCACTGGCGCGAGTACCTGGCCGCCTGGGCCTGAGACAATCGCGGGATGCAATCCGACATCCCCACCGACGACAAGACAACCCTCCCCGATGGCTGGCTGGCCATCGAATCCCTGGACATCGAGGCCCAGGGCATCGCCCACCGCCCCGACGGCAAGGTGGTGTTCGTCGAAGGCGCGCTGCCGTTCGAGCAGGTCAGCGTCAGCGTGCACCGCAAGAAGAACAACTGGGAAGCCGCCACTGCCACCGAGATCCACCGCGAATCGTCCCAGCGCGTGCGCCCTGGCTGCCCGCACTTCGGCCTGCACGCCGGCGCCTGCGGCGGCTGCAAGATGCAGCACCTGCACGGCAGCGCCCAGGTGGCCATAAAGCAGCGCGTGCTGGAAGACAACCTTTGGCACCTGGGCAAGGTCAAGCCCGAGACCCTGCTGCGCCCCATCGAAGGCCCCACCTGGGGCTACCGCTACCGCGCCCGCCTGTCGGTGCGCTTCGTGCACAAGAAGGGCGAGGTGCTGATCGGCTTTCACGAGCGCAAGAGCCGCTACGTGGCCGACATGCAGGTCTGCCACGTGCTGCCGCCCCACGTGAGCGCCATGCTCATGCCGCTGCGCGAGCTCATCTACGCCATGGACGCGCGCGAAACCTGCCCGCAGATCGAGCTGGCCTGTGGCGACGAGGTCACCGCCCTGGTGCTGCGCCACCTGGAGCCCCTCAGCGAGGACGACATCGCCCGCCTGCGCGCCTTCGCGGCCCAGCACGGTGTGCAGTGGTGGCTGCAGGCCAAGGGGCCGGACACGGTGAAGCTGCTGGACGACATCGGGCCCGAGCTGTCTTACAGCCTGCCCGAGTTCGGCATCACCATGCCCTTCAAGCCCACCGACTTCACCCAGGTCAACCCGCACATCAACCGCGTGCTGGTCACGCGGGCGCTGCGCCTGCTTGACGCCCAGGCGCATGAGCGCGTGATCGACTGGTTCTGCGGCCTGGGCAATTTCACCCTGCCGATTGCCACCACGGCGGGAGAGGTGCTGGGCATCGAGGGCAGCGAGACCCTGGTGGCCCGATCGCGCGAGAACCTTGCGCGCAACCAAATGGGGCGCGAGCGACCGCTGGCCCCCACCCAGTTCGTGGCGCGCAACCTGTTCGAGATGACGCCTGGCCTGCTGGTGTCAGACGGCAGCGCCGACAAATGGCTGGTGGACCCGCCGCGCGAAGGCGCGTTTGCCTTGGTGAAGGCGCTGGCCGACTTGCACCAGCAGCCCGAGCAGCGTGGCCCCTGGACGCCGCCCAAGCGCATCGTCTACGTGAGCTGCAACCCGGCCACCCTGGCGCGCGACGCCGGCCTGCTGGTGCACCAGGCGGGTTACCGCTGCGTGGCGGCGGGCGCGGTGAACATGTTCCCGCACACCGCGCACGTGGAAAGCATGGCGGTGTTCGAACTGATCGATCAGGGTTGAGGCTGGGGCCGGGTGCCTGGGTGCCCGGCTACCGGCGGATCAGGACCGGTTGCCGGCGCTGGTCTCGGCTTTTTCGGCCGGCGCGCGGTTCTCGCTGGGCATGCCCACGATGCTGTTCTCGCGCATGTACTGGTCCATGTCTTTCCAGCCCTCGAACACGGCGGCCTTGCCGGACCTGGGGTTGGAGGCGAAGCAGTCTTCGATGCTGCGCACCGCGTGGCGGCAGGCGCTGCCGATGGCTCGGCCCTCGGCCTCTTTGCGCGCGTACACCTGGGCGGCGGTCTCGATGCCCAGGGCATCACAGCCCCCGAGCAGGGCGGTCACGGCAATCAGGCTGAGGAGGGTGGGGCGTCGCATGGGCAGTGCTGAAGCAGTTTGTGTTTCGTATCGGCAGGCCCTCGACCAACTTGATGCCAATGGCGCACAAAGCCCGATCAATCGGCCAAAAAAAAGGACCCGAAGGTCCTTTTTTCTGTGGAGCGGGCGATCTCACTCGCGCTCGCCGCCGAAGATGCCCAGCAGGGCCAGCAGGCTCTGGAACACGTTGAACAGGCTCAGGTACACGCCCAGCGTGGCGCTGATGTAGTTGGTTTCCTCGCCGTCTTGCACGCGCTTGAGGTCATGCAGGATGAAGGCCGAGAAGATGCCGATGGCCAGCACCGAGAGGGTGATCATCAGCGCGCTGGACTGAATGAACACGTTGGCGATGCCTGCCACCAGCAGGAGGATCATGCCGACGAACAGGAACTTGCCCATGCTGCTGAGGTCGCGCTTGATCACGGTGGACAGCGAGGCCATGCCAAAGAAGATGGCGGCAGTGCCACCGAAGGCGGTCATGATCAGGCTGGCGCCGTTGGAGAAGCCCAGCACATTGGCCACCAGGCGCGAGAGCATCAGGCCCATGAAGAAGGTAAAGGCCAGCAGCACCGGCACGCCGGCGGCCGAGTTCTTCGTCTTCTCGATGGCGAACATGAAGCCAAAGGCGCCGCCCAGAAAGACGATCAGGCCCATGAAGCCGGTGAGACCGGCGGTGATGCCGGTGGCCACGCCGAGCCAGGCGCCCAGCACCGTGGGCAGCATGGACAGCGCAAGCAGCCAGTAGGTGTTGCGCAACACGCGATTGCGCTGCGAGGCAACAGACACGGCGGCGCCGAAGCGGCCGGTGGTTTGAACGTGGTCGGTCATTTGTTGGTTTCTCCTGGGTTGATCGAAAAAATCAATCGCAGGCCATTGTAGGGGCCTGTTTCCTCGTCGGCCCGTTGATCCACTCTCACCCCCAGGGTTCGTCCCGGCGAAGGGATGGGGGGAATGCGGGTATCGTCGGGCTCCCGTTTCTTTGTCACCTTTTCCCGAGAAAAAGTTCATGAAAACCAAAGCCGTGCTCGACCTGGCCGACGTGAAGGCCATCGCCGCTGCCGCCGAGGCCGAAGCCTTGAAGAACAACTGGCCAGTCACCATCGCCATCGTTGACGACGGTGGGCACCTGCTGTGGCTGCAGCGCCTGGACGGCGTGGCCGCGATCTCCGCCCACATCGCGCCGGCCAAGGCCAAAACGGCCGCGCTTGGGCGCCGCGAGAGCCGCCTGTACGAAGAGACCATCAACAACGGCCGCGTGTCTTTCCTCAGCGCGCCCGTGCTGGAGGGCATGCTGGAGGGCGGCGTGCCCATCATGAAGGACGGGCAGTGCATCGGCGCTGTGGGCGTGAGCGGCGTCAAGTCTACCGAAGACGCGCAGATTGCCCGCGCGGGCATTGCCGCCATCGGACTCTGAAATCGGCCTCCGTACCCGGTTCAGGCAAAAAAAGCCTGGCTACTGGCTCCCCTGTGCGGGGTGCCTTGGCTGGCCAACACGACCTCAGGATCTGCCCGGTCCTGGGTCGCCCCACGAAAACTATTTGGTCAGGATGAGCTTGCCCTGCCGGGTGGTCTGCAGCCGGTAGATGGCGCCGTTGTGCTCAATGGCCACCGCCCGCTGGCCCTGCAGCAACGCCGCGCTGGGCAGCACCGGCATTGGTGGGTCGGGGAGGGTCGGTTGGCGCGGCTCGTCGGCCGGCGCCTGGCCTGCCTCGGGTGCCGAGTTCATCGTTCGGGCTCCGTGATGAAACCGATCTTGCGCACGCCCGCGCGCTGGGCGGCGGCCATGGCCTGGGCCACGCGCTCGTAGCGCACGGCCTTGTCGCCGCGGATGTGCAGCTCGGGCTGGGGGTCTTGCGCGGCCACCGAAGCCAGGCGGTTGGCGAAGTCGGTGTCGTCCACGCGCTGGTCGTTCCAGAAGTACTGGCCCTGCGCGTCCACCGACAGGCGCACGTTTTCGGGCTTGTCTTGCACCTTGTTCACGCTGGCCTGCGGCAGCTCGATGTTCACCGCGTGCTTGATGACCGGCACCGTGATGATGAAGATGATCAGCAGCACCAGCATCACGTCGATGAACGGGATCATGTTGATCTCCGCCATCACGTCGTCGTTGTCGTTTTGCGTTCCGATGGCCATGGGGCAGCTCCGGCTCAGGCTTTCTTGATGGGCAGCACCTTGCCGTCGCCTGCCACGCTCACGCGGGCGCCAGTGACGAAGTAGGCGTGCAGGTCATGGGCGAAGCGGTTGAGCTGGTGCAGGATGCCCTTGTTGCCCCGCACCAGGGCGTTGTAGCCCAGCACCGCGGGAATGGCCACCAGCAGGCCCAGGGCCGTCATGATGAGCGCCTCGCCAATGGGGCCCGCCACCTGGTCAATGCTCACCTGGCCGGCCGCGCCAATGCCCAGCAGGGCGTGGTAAATGCCCCAGACCGTGCCGAACAGGCCCACGAAGGGCGCGGTGGAGGCCACCGAGGCCAGCACCGACAGGCCGCTCTGGGCGCGGGCGGTGAAGTCGTCCACGCTCTTGCGCAAGGAGCGCTCGATCCAGTCGCTCACGTCCAGGCTGTCGTGCAGTTGGGGGCGGGTGCTGCGCTCGGGTTGGGTGATGTGGCGCGCGGCCTCGCGGCCTTCCAGGGCGGTCGCGCGGAAGGGGTTGCCCTCGGAGGCGCCGAGTTTGTCCAGGCCCTCGGCGAAGTCGGCGCTGTGCCAGAAGCCCTCAACCCCCTTGGCCTGGGCGCGCTGGGCGCGCTGGTCCAGGGCCTTCCACAGGATGATGACCCAGGTGGTCAGGCTCATGGCCAGCAGCACCAGGGCGACGGAGCGGGTGACCCAGTCGCCCTGGGTCCAGACGTGGGCCAGGCCCGAGGTGGCGAAATCGTTGTTCATGGTGTGTGACAGGGTTTACTGAAGAACAAATTGAATGGGGACGTTGAACCACATGGCCTCGGCCACGCCGGCGCGCTTGCCCGGCACATAGCGCCAGCGCAGCACGGTCTGGCGGGCGGCTTCGTCCAGGCGCTCATAGCCACTGGAGCTGACCACGGTGGCCTCGGCCGCGGTGCCGTCTGCCTTGATGAGCACGCGCACCACCACCTTGCCTTGCTCACCCAGGCGGCGCGACAGCGGCGGGTAGGGTGGGGGCGGGTTGTTCAGGTAGTCGGCATTGCTGCTGGGCAGCACCACCGCCGGCGGGGCGGGCGGTGCCGGGGGCGCGGCCGGGGCCGGTGGAGCGGCGGCCACCACCGGTTGCGGCGGGGCAGGTGGTGCGGGCGCCACCACGGGGGCCGTGGGCGAAGGCTCAGGGGTCAACACAGGTTGCGGCTGAGGCGTGGCGACCGGGCGTGGCCTGGGTGTCGGTGCCGGGGTTGGGGTGGGTTTGGGCTGCGGGGCAGGTGGGGGCGGTGCGACCTGCGGCTGGGGCAGCTCGATCAGGTCGGCCATCACCTGCACCGGGATGATCAGTTCGGCCGCGCGACGCAGCAGGCCTGTCTGCAGCGCCCAGACCGCCACCACGTGCAGGCCCACCACGGCGCCGACCACCACCAGGCGTTTGGACGGGAGGCTTGTCATGGCTGGATGCGCAACGGAAAGGGACAGCGCCGCGTCGGCGCCAAGGGGTTTCATAGTGTAGGAGGGCTGGATTCCAGGTGGGTCAACGGTGCAGGGCCCACCAGGCGGCCAGCAGGGACACGATCAGGCCAATGGCCATGGCGGCGATGCCGTTGCTCATGCGGGGCTCCTGGTGTGGACATGTTGCCATTCTAAACGCGAATGGTTCGCATTTAATTGCGTTGATCGAAAAATATGCCCAGTGAGCGGGCCTCGTGCGCGTCGCGGCACCCGGTGAGGGCCTGGGCCGCGATGAGCTCGTCGTGCAGCGCCTTGATCGTCTTGGCCACGCCCTGGGCGCCCTCGGCCGCCAGGGCGCGCAGCACCGGCCGGCCCACCAGCACGCCGGTGGCGCCCAGCCCCAGGGCCTTGAGCACGTCGGTGCCCCGGCGGATGCCGCCGTCCACCAGCACCGGCAGGGCTTCGCCCACGGCCGCGATCACCGCGGGCAAGGCGTGGGCGGTGGGGCAGGCGGTGTCGAGTGTGCGGCCGCCGTGGTTGGACACGATCAGGCCGTGCGCCCCGCTGAGCACCGCTTGCCGGGCGTCGTCCTGGTGCAGCACGCCCTTGAGCCAGACCGGCAAGTGGGTGAGCTGGCACAGCCACTGCACGTCGTCCCAGGTGGGCGCGCGGGCCAAGAGGGTGGCCACGTCTGCGGGGGCAGTGGCTGGCAGGTTGACGGCCGACACGCCGGGCGGCAGCCGAAAGCCGCTGCGCCCTTCGCGGTCGCGCACGCCTTGAACGGGGGCATCCACGGTGAGCACGAGTGCCTCGTAGCCGGCCGCCTCGACGCGGCGCACCAGGGCCTCGGTCTGTTCGCGTTGTGCCTGCAGGTAGAGCTGGAACATCAGCGGCCCGCGCCCCGGGTCGGCCAGGTGCAGGCGGGCCACGTCTTCCAGGGGGGTGCTGGCCTGGCAGCTCAGCACCAGGCCCGCGCCCAACGCGGCGGCCGCCAGGGCGGTGGCCTGCTCGCCGTGGGGGTGCAGCACGCGCTGGTGGGCCATGGGGGCCACCAGCAGGGGGGTGGGCCAGTCGCGGCCCAGCAGGCGCATGCGGGTGTGGCTGCCGGCCAGCGGGCGCAGCACGCGGGGGCGCAGGGCGATGGATTGCCAGGCGGTCTCGTTGGCCCGCACGGTGATTTCGTCGGCGGCACCGCCTTCGAGCCAGGCGTTGGTGGCGGCGTCCAGGGGCGGGTGGCTCATGGTTGCGCCCACATGCGCAGCAGGTTGTGATAGACGCCCGAGAGGCCGGTGGCCTCGTCGCTTTCGCCGTCGCGTGCGCGCAGGCGCAGCAGGTTCATGTCCAGGTCAAAGAGCACGCGCCGCTGCTCGTCGCTGCGCACCATGCTTTCGATCCAGAAAAAGCTGGCCAGCCGCTCGCCACGGGTGACGGGCGTGACCTCGTGCAGGCTGGTGCCGGGGTAGAGCACCGCGTCGCCCGCGGCGAGTTTCACGCGCTGCTGGCCCATGCTGTGGTGCACCACCAGTTCGCCGCCGTCGTAGCTGTCGGGTTCGCTCAGGAACACGGTGCAAGACAGGTCAGAGCGCACCCATTCGCCGCTGGCGCGCGAGTGCATCACGGCGTTGTCGATGTGCGCGCCGTAATGCTCGCCCGGGGCGCGGTAGGCGTTGAAGAGGGGGTTGAAGATCCGCCGCGGCAGCGCGGCGGCGAAAAAAAGAGGGTCGCGCTGCAGCGCCCCCAGCACGATGGCGCGCGCCTCGCGGCAGGGCTCGCTGTCTTGGGCGAGTTGCCGGTTGTGCTTGCGGGCCGCCGCCTGGGCGCCGGCGCTGGCCGCACCGTCCACCCAGGGCGCGTCTTCGGCCAGCAGCGCCCGCAGGCGCCGCAGTTCGTCGGCGTTGATCAGGTGTTTCAGGTGCAGCAGCATGGGGGTCAGAACAGGGTGGTGAGGGTGAGCTGCACCTTGCGCGGCGCCCCCGGTTGGTAGAAGCCGCGGTACAGGCCGTCGGCGTAGAGCTTGTCGGTCAGGTTGGTGATGTTCAGCTTGAGCAGGCTGGAGTCCGACAGGGTGTACTCGGCCATGGCGTCGATGGTGCTGAAGCCGGCGGCGACGGTCGTGCGTGCGCCTTCGGGGTTTTGCTTGCTGCGGAAGTTCAGGCCTGCACCAAAACGCCATTTGGGGTTGAGGCGATAGGTGGTCCAGAGGCTGCCGCTGTGCTTGGGCGTGAGGGCCGGGCGGTCGCCTTGCACTTGCGAGCCGCCACCGTTGGCGGCCAGCACCTGGTTGCTGCGCGTGATCTTGGCATCGGGAATCCAGGTGTGGTTGTAGAAGATCTCCCATTCAGGGGTGATGCGCCCGGCGAGGTTGAACTCCATGCCGCGCGCGTAGCGCTTGCCCGAGAGCAGTTGCTGGGTGGCGGCGGTGTCGGGGTCGGTGTTGCGCTCGTTGTATTTCTCGGCCTGGAACAGCGCCACGCCCACCGAGGCGCGCTGGTCAAACAGCTCGTATTTGGCGCCGATTTCGAAGTTGCGGCTCTTCTCGGGCGGCGTGTTGGCGTTCTTGGCGTTGGTGCCGCCGGGCGCGAACGTGCCGGTGGCGAACTGGTAGGTGTCGCCCGAGGTGTTGTACGAGGTGCCGAACGAGGCGTAGTACGACGCGGTGGCGCTGGGCTGGTAGAGCACGCCCACGCGCGGGCTCCACAGGTTCTCGCTCATGTCGAAGGTGTTGCCGCTGTTGTCGCGGTAGCTGGCGGTGAAATGGTCAAAGCGCAGGCCGCCGATGAGCTTGACGGTGTCCGTCAGCGCCATGGTGTCTTGGGCGTACAGGCCCAGGCCCTTGGCGTCGAAGCGGTTGAGCGGCGGCACGCCGCGCGTGTCCAGGCGCCAGTCGCCGTTGTTGGGCGTGCCCACGGTGGTGGTGAGGCTGGAGGCGGTGCCGGCGAAGTTCTGGTTGCGCTTGGCGTCTTCGATGCTCAGGTCGACGCCGGCGATGAGCTGGTGTCGCTTGCCCAGGGCGTCGAAGGCGGTGCTGTAGTCGCTCTGCACCTGGGTCAGGTCGCTGTAGCCCACGCGGCCTTTGGGGCTGCGGGTGATCACCGTGTTCGGGTTCAGGTTGGCCTGGGTGGTGCCGGCGGCGAAGCGCACCACGCTGGACCACATCTCGCGTTCGTACTGGCCGTGGCGCACCGTGGTCTTGAGCTCGGTGTCGGCGTCAAAGCGGTGCTTGTGGGTGAAGGTGGCCACCGTGCTTTGGGTGCGGTTGTAGTCGCTGTCAAAGCCGTAGAAGTTGCCCGCGTCCAGCGTGGGCACGATCTTGCCGTTGCTCAGGAACCAGGGGTGGTTGTAGATGGGGTTGCCATCGGTTTCCAGGTGCATCAGGCCCACCTGGAACTCGTCGCGCAGGCCGATGCCCCAGCGGTAGGCGGCGGCCACGCCGCGCTTGTTGTCACGCGCGCCATCGTTGTCGGCGTTTTGCACCATGGCGTTCAGGCGCAAGGCCGAGTCTTCGCCGGTCTTGAGGTTGAAGTCACCCGTCAGGCGCACCTCGCTGCCGGTGCCGATGGTGGTGGTCACCTCGTGCTGGTCCATCAGGAAAGGCTGCTTGCTCACCTGGTTCACCACGCCACCGGTGGAGCCTTTGCCGAAGAGCATCGAGGCCGAGCCCTTGAGCACCTCCACGCGGTCCAGGTTGAAGGTGTCGCGCTCGATCAGCGGGGCGTCGCGCAGGCCATCCACGTAGATGTCGCCGGCCTGGCCCAGCGAGAAGCCACGCAGGCGCACGTCTTCCTCGCCGGTTTCGCCCGACATGAAGGTGACGCCGGCGGTGGTGCGCAGCACCTCGCGGAAGTCATCGAGGTTGCGGTCGTCCAGCAGGCGCTCGGTCATCACCGTGACCGATTGCGGGATGTCGCGCAGCGCCTGGCGGCCCTTGCCGATGCTGGTCTCTTTGGCGCGCAGCGTGGTTTTGGCGTCGCTGCCCAGGGCGTCTTCGCGCACCTCGACGGTGGGCAGGGTGGCGGTGGCGGGGGCCGTCTGGGCCACGGCATTGAGAGAACCCAGCAGCAGCATGGCGCCCAGGGGCAGGGGGGAGAGCGGGTGTTGAGGCATGAGTGAAGCAGTCCGGTCGGAGGGTTGTCGGCTGGCTGCATCGCCTCGGGCGATTGGCTGGCTGTTCAGGCTGAACGATACCATAAACGAGAAACATTCGCATTCAGGTTTTGCGTTGCAGCAAAAAAGCTATCGGGTGAATAGCAACTATCAATACGTAAATGTCATAGAAATCATCTATAGTTCATCCCGTCGCCACTTTGCCGTGGCGCGCGTTTCACCCTTACTCGCAACCTCAACTCAAGGAAGACACCATGTCCCTGATCAACACCCAAGTTCAGCCCTTCAAGACCCAGGCTTTCCACAACGGCAAGTTCATCGAAGTGACCGAAGCTTCCCTGAAGGGCAAGTGGTCCGTGCTGATCTTCATGCCCGCCGCTTTCACCTTCAACTGCCCCACCGAAGTGGAAGACGCTGCCGACAACTACGCCGAGTTCCAGAAGGCCGGTGCCGAGGTCTACATCGTGACCACCGACACCCACTTCTCGCACAAGGTGTGGCACGAGACCTCCCCCGCCGTGGGCAAGGCCCAGTTCCCGCTGGTGGGCGACCCCACCCACGCCCTGACCAACGCCTTCGGCGTGCACATCCCTGAAGAAGGCCTGGCCCTGCGCGGCACCTTCATCATCAACCCCGAAGGCACCATCAAGACGATGGAAGTGCACGACAACGCCATCGCCCGTGACGTGAAGGAAACCCTGCGCAAGCTGAAGGCTGCCCAGTACGTGGCCAACAACCCCGGCCAGGTCTGCCCGGCCAAGTGGAACGAAGGCGCCAAGACCATCGCTCCGTCGCTGGAACTGGTCGGCAAGATCTAAGCCACCCGCTCAAGTACTGCCAAGTACCGCAGCCCGATGGGTTGCGGTCCCTTGCGGACCGCGACCCATCCCCCGGCGGCACTTTTGCCCCACCCGTTTTGAAGGAGATCCCCATGCTCGACGCCAACCTCAAGAACCAGTTGCAGGCTTACCTCGGCAACTTGCGTCAGCCCATCCGGCTGATCGCGTCCCTGGACGACGGTGCTTCGTCGGCCGAGCTGCGCGAGCTGCTGCAAGAGATCGCCGGCCTGTCCGACAAGGTGTCTTACGACGAATCCGGCAGCGACAGCCGCAAGCCCTCGTTCGTGATCGCCCGCGAAGGCGAAAGCACCGGTGTGCGCTTTGCCGCCATCCCCATGGGCCACGAGTTCACCTCGCTGGTGCTGGCCCTGCTGTGGACCGGCGGCCACCCGCCCAAGGTCGAGGCCGAAACGCTGGAGACCATCGCCGCGCTCGACGGTGACTTCCATTTCGAGGTCTACATGAGCCTGTCCTGCCACAACTGCCCGGACGTGGTGCAGGCCTTGTCGCTCATGGCCATTCGCAACCCGCGCATCCACACCACGGTGATCGACGGTGCCCTGTTCCAGGCAGAGGTGGAAGCCCGCCAGGTGATGGCCGTGCCCATGGTCTTCCTCAATGGCCAAGTGTTCGGCTCGGGCCGCATGTCGGTGGAAGAGATCGTGGCCAAGCTCGACGTGAACAGCGACGAGCGCGAAGCCGCCAAGCTGAACGCCAAAGACGCCTTTGACGTGCTGGTGGTGGGCGGTGGCCCGGCCGGCGCCGCCGCTGCCGTGTACGCCGCCCGCAAGGGCATTCGCGTGGGCGTGGCCGCTGAGCGTTTCGGCGGCCAGGTGAACGACACGCTGGCGATTGAGAACTACATCAGCGTGCTGGAAACCAACGGCCCGAAGTTCGCGGCCGACCTGGAAGCCCAGGTGCGCCACTACGGCGTGGACATCATGAACCTGCAGCGCGCCGAGAAGCTGATTCCGGCCAGCGAGCCGGGCGGCCTGGTGCAGGTGCAGATGAGCAACGGCGCCACCTTGAAGGCGCGCAGCGTGATCCTGTCCACCGGCGCGCGCTGGCGCAACGTGAACGTGCCCGGCGAAGCCGAGTACAAGAACAAGGGCGTGGCTTATTGCCCGCACTGCGACGGCCCCCTGTTCAAGGGCAAGCGCGTGGCGGTGATCGGCGGTGGCAACTCGGGCGTGGAAGCGGCCATTGACCTGGCCGGCGTGGTGCAACACGTCACCCTCATCGAATTCGCCGACGCCCTCAAGGCCGACGCGGTGCTGGTGAGCAAGCTCAAGAGCCTGCCCAACGTCACCATCCACGTGAACGCACAGACCACCGAAATCACCGGCGCTGGCGGCACCGTGAATGGCCTGAGCTACAAGGACCGCGTGAGCGGCGAGATTCGCCACGTCGAACTCGAAGGCGTGTTCGTGCAGATCGGCCTGGTGCCCAACACCGAGTGGCTCAAGGGCACGCTGGAGCTCAGCCGCTTCGGCGAGATCGTGGTGGACGCCAAGGGCCACACCAGCGTGGACGGTGTGTTCGCTGCAGGCGACTGCA
This sequence comes from Hydrogenophaga sp., assembly GCF_041913525.1. Taxonomy (GTDB): domain Bacteria; phylum Pseudomonadota; class Gammaproteobacteria; order Burkholderiales; family Burkholderiaceae_C; genus Hydrogenophaga. The sequence goes on from NZ_JAYSFD010000001.1 coordinate 535,347, forward strand.
CCACCGTGCCGTACAAGCAGATCGTGATTGCCGCTGGCGATGGCGCCAAAGCCTCGCTGAGCGCCTTTGACTACCTCATTCGCCAGCCCGTGGTGGCGGCGGGTGAGGCGGTTGCGGCCTGACGCACCCCATCAGGCTGGGTGAAACGCAAAAGGCCACGGGCAGTGCCCGTGGCCTTTTGTCCTTGGTGGCCTGGCGACCGCTCGCCCAGGCCTTGGTCGTGGCTTAGTGGCCCGACGCCGTCGAGGCACCGATGCCGGTTTCCGAGCGCACCTGTTGCGCCAGGAAGCCCGCGCGGTCCACGCCAGCGCGGCGGCTGCGGTCCAGCAGCGAGAAGACCCAGATGCCCACGAAGCCGATGGTCATCGAGAACAGCGCCGGCGAGGTGTAGGGGAACAGCGCCGAGCCCTTGGGGTTGCCCAGCGTGGCTTCCCACACCGAGGGCGACACCACCGTCAGCACCACCGACGAGATCAGGCCGAGGAAGCCGCCGATCACCGCGCCCTTGGTGGTGCAGTCCTTCCACAGCACGCTCATGAAGAGCACGGGGAAGTTGGCCGAGGCGGCGATGGCGAAGGCCAGCGACACCATGAAGGCGATGTTCTGCTTCTCGAAGGCAATGCCCAGCAACACCGCCACCACGCCCAGGGCAATGGTGGTGATCTTGGACACGCGCAGTTCTGCCTTGCTGTCGGCCTTGCCTTGCTTGATCACGGTGGCGTACAGGTCGTGCGACACGGCCGAGGCGCCCGAGAGCGTCAGGCCGGCCACCACGGCCAGGATGGTGGCGAAGGCCACGGCCGAGATGAAGCCCAGGAACACGTTGCCGCCCACGGCATTGGCCAGGTGCACGGCGGCCATGTTGCTGCCGCCCACCAGGCCGCCCTTGGCGTCCAGGAATTGCGGGTTGGTCAGTACGAAGGTGATGGCGCCGAAGCCGATGATGAAGGTCAGCAGGTAGAAGTAGCCGATCCAGCCGGTGGCCCACATCACGCTCTTGCGCGCTTCCTTGGCCGAAGGCACGGTGAAGAAGCGCATCAGGATGTGGGGCAGGCCGGCGGTGCCGAACATCAGCGCCATGCCGAACGAGATGGCCGAGATCGGGTCCTTGATGAAGCCGCCGGGGCCCATGATGGACAGCCCCTTCTTGGCGGCGTCTTCAGCCGACATGCCGGTGTTGGCGGCGATATTGGTGCGCACTTCCACGCCCTTGGCGAACAGCGCCTCGGGGCTGAAGCCGTACTGTGCCAGCACCATGAAGGCCATGAAGCTCACGCCCGCCAGCAGCATCACCGCCTTGATGATCTGCACCCAGGTGGTGGCCGTCATGCCGCCGAACAGCACATAGACCATCATCAGCGCGCCGACGATGACCACGGCCATCCAGTACTCCAGGCCGAACAGCAGCTTGATGAGCTGGCCGGCGCCGACCATCTGCGCGATCAGGTAGAACGCCACCACCACCAGCGTGCCCGAGGCCGCGAAGGCGCGGATCGGCGTCTGCTGGAAGCGGTAGCCCGCCACGTCGGCGAAGGTGAACTTGCCCAGGTTGCGCAGGCGCTCGGCCATCAGGAAGGTGATGACCGGCCAGCCCACCAGGAAACCGATGGAATAGATCAGGCCGTCAAAGCCGCTGGCCATCACGGCCGCGCTGATGCCCAGGAAGGACGCGGCCGACATGTAGTCGCCCGCGATGGCCAGGCCGTTCTGGAAGCCGGTGATGCCGCCGCCGGCGGTGTAGAAGTCGGCGGCGCTGCGGGTTTTGGCCGCGGCCCACTTGGTGATGTAGAGCGTGGCCAGCACGAACAGGCCGAACATGCCGATGGCCGTCCAGTTGGTCGATTGCTTCTCGGCCTGGCCCAGGTCGGCACCGGCGGCATACACCGCAGCCGACACACCGCACAAGGCCAGCAAGGTGGCGACGCGGCGCAAGGTGTTGTGGTGGCGGCTCATCGCTTCACCCCCTTCAGCAGGCGCTCGGTCAGCTCGTCGAACTCGCCGTTGGCGCGCTTGACGTAGATGGCCGTCACCACGATGGTGAACACGATCACGCCGAAGCCCACGGGGATGCCCAGCGTCATCACGCCTTCGCCCAGGCGCTGGGCCAGCAGTTGTTTGTCAAAGGCCACCAGCAGGATGAAGCCGTAGTACACGACCATCATCGCCAGGGTCAGCCACCAGCCAAACGCCGAGCGGCTTCGGCGCAGTTGCTGATAGGTGGGATCGCTTGCGATCCGTTTCACCAAGTCTTCGTCCATCGTTGTCTCCTTCTAAGGGGGTAAGGAGACGGAGGGTAGGCACCCCCACTGACGCACCACTGACCCGGCGCTGACGCGAGACTGACCGTCGCCTTAAACAGCCGTCAGCTTTCTCGCCACGCCGCTTCAGTACTCGAGGCGCTCGGGCCGCACCTCTTGCAGGATGGTGGTGGCGATCTCTTCGATCGACTTGGTGGTGGTGGAGAGCCAGCGAATGCCCTCGCGGCGCATCATGGCCTCGGCCTCGGCCACTTCCATGCGGCAGTTGGCCAGGCTGGCGTAGCGTGAGTTGGGGCGGCGCTCATTGCGGATCTCGGACAGGCGCTCTGGCGCGATCGTCAGGCCGAAGATCTTCTTGCGGTGTGGCACCAGCGCCGGGGGCAGTTGCCGGCGCTCGAAATCCTCCGGAATGAGCGGGTAGTTCGACGCCTTTAGCCCGTGCTGCATGGCCAGGTACAGCGAGGTGGGCGTCTTGCCGCTTCGGCTCACGCCCACCAGGATCACGTCTGAGCCCGCCAGGTCTTTGTGGCTCTGGCCGTCGTCGTGGGCCAGCGAGAAGTTGATGGCCTCGATGCGGTCGTTGTAAGACTTGCTCTTGGAGACGTCAGAGAAGCGGCCCACGCGGTGGTTGCTCTTGATGCCCAGTTCGTGTTCCAGCGGCTCCACGAAGGTGCCGAACATGTCCAGGATCTTGCCCTTGCAGTTGTGCTTGAACACATCGAGCACGTCTTCGCGAACCACGGTGGTGAAAACCACTGGCGGGCGGCCTTCCACGTCGGCCGTGTGGTTGATCTGGCGCACCGCCTGGTGGGCTTTGTCCACATCGTCCACAAAGGGCAGGCGCACCCGGCGCAAATTGGTCTCGAACTGCGCCAGGATGGCGTTGCCAAAAGTCTCAGCGGTGATGCCGGTGCCGTCAGAGATGAAAAAAACCGTCCTGGTGGGCATGGTGCGGCCGTCCTTACAATGCGAGGGTTGTGTTGGGTGCGCCATTATCCCGGCTGACCCAGCCCCCCCATTTGCTCCCTTGCCCGGTGCCGACCCACAACAGAACAACAGGTCAATCGCTGGCGCATGGAACCCCGGTTTTTCAACCTTAGGAGTCTTTCCATGTCCAACCTGTTTGGCGCGACCGATCTGGTCGTCCCTTTCGAGAAGCTCAGAATGAGCGATGTCGAGGCCGTCGGCGGCAAGAACGCCAGCCTCGGCGAGATGATTTCGCAGCTCCCCAGCGGCGTGAAAGTGCCCACGGGCTTTGCCACCACGGCGCACGCCTTTCGCGAATTCCTCAAGGCCGACGGCCTGACCGACCGCATCAACGCCCGCCTGGACGCCCTGGACACCGAAGATGTGCGTGCCCTGGCCGAAGCCGGCGCCGAGATTCGCGCCATGGTGGAAAACCAGCCTTTCCCGGCTGACCTGGAAAAGGCCATCCGCGACGAGTTCGCCAAGCTCTCCGCCGGCAACCCCGCCGCCTCGTTCGCCGTGCGCTCGTCGGCCACCGCCGAAGACCTGCCCGACGCCTCCTTCGCCGGCCAGCAGGAAACCTTCCTGAACGTGGTGGGCATCGAAGAAGTGCTGCACAAGATGAAGGAGGTGTTTGCCTCCCTCTACAACGACCGCGCCATCAGCTACCGCGTGCACAAGGGCTTTGCCCACGCCGACGTGGCCCTGTCGGCCGGCGTGCAGCGCATGGTGCGCTCTGACCTGGGCGCCGCCGGCGTGATGTTCACCATCGACACCGAAAGCGGCTTTGAAGACGTGGTCTTCATCACCTCCAGCTACGGCCTGGGCGAGACCGTGGTGCAGGGCGCCGTGAACCCCGACGAGTTCTATGTGCACAAGCCCATGCTCAAGGCAGGCAAGCGCGCCGTGATTCGCCGCAACCTGGGCAGCAAGCTGATCCAGATGACCTTCTCCACCCCCGAGGAGAAGGCCGCCACTGGCAAGCTGGTCAAGACCATCGACGTGCCGGTGGAGCAGCGCAACCGCTACAGCCTGACCGAAGCCGACGTCGAGCAACTGGCGAAGTACGCCCTGGTGATCGAGCAGCACTACGGCCGCCCCATGGACATCGAGTGGGGCAAGGACGGCACCGACGGCCAGCTCTACATCCTGCAGGCCCGCCCCGAGACCGTGAAGAGCCAGAGCGCCGGCAAGACCGAGGTGCGTTACAAGCTCAAGGGCAAGGGCGCCGTGCTGGCCTCGGGCCGGGCCATCGGCCAGAAGGTGGGCACTGGCCCGGTTCGCCTGGTGCACAACATCAGCGAAATGGACAAGGTGCAGCCCGGTGACGTGCTGGTCACCGACATGACCGACCCCAACTGGGAGCCGGTGATGAAGCGCGCCAGCGCCATCGTCACCAACCGCGGCGGCCGCACCTGCCACGCCGCCATCATCGCGCGCGAACTGGGCATTCCGGCCGTGGTGGGCTGTGGCAATGCCACCGACACCCTGAAGGACGGCACCCTGGTCACCGTGAGCTGCGCCGAAGGCGACACCGGCCAGATTTACGACGGCCTGCTCGAAACCGAGGTGACCGAGGTCACCCGCGGCGAGATGCCCCCGGTGGACGTGAAGATCATGATGAACGTGGGCAACCCCCAGCTCGCCTTCGACTTCGCGCAGATTCCCAATGGCGGCGTGGGCCTGGCCCGCCTGGAATTCATCATCAACAACAACATCGGCGTGCACCCCAAGGCCATCCTGGACTACCCCGCTGTTGATGCCGACCTGAAGAAGGCCGTGGAGTCGGTGGCCCGTGGCCACGCCTCGCCGCGCGCCTTCTACGTGGACAAAGTGGCCGAAGGCGTGGCCACCATCGCCGCGGCCTTCTGGCCCAAGCCCGTCATCGTGCGCCTCTCCGACTTCAAGTCCAACGAGTACCGCAAGCTGGTCGGTGGCAGCCGCTACGAGCCCGACGAAGAAAACCCCATGCTGGGTTTCCGTGGCGCGGCCCGCTACGTCAGCGAAGACTTCCGCGAGGCCTTTGCCATGGAGTGCGAGGCCATCAAGCGCGTGCGCGAAGAAATGGGCCTGACCAACGTGCAGGTGATGGTGCCCTTCGTGCGCACCCTGGGCCAGGCCCAGCGCGTCACCGAGCTGCTGGCCGCCCAAGGCCTCAAGCGCGGTGAGAACGAGCTGAAGATCATCATGATGTGCGAGATCCCCAGCAACGCTGTGCTGGCTCACGACTTCCTGCAGTTCTTCGACGGCTTCTCCATCGGCTCGAACGACCTGACCCAGCTCACCCTGGGCCTGGACCGCGACTCGGGCCTGGAACTGCTGGCGCACGACTTCGACGAGCGCGACCCGGCCGTCAAGGCCCTGCTCAAGCTCGCCATCGGCGCCTGCAAGGCCGAGGGCAAGTACGTGGGCATCTGCGGCCAGGGCCCCAGCGACCACCCCGACTTCGCTCAGTGGCTGCGCGATGAGGGCATTAGCTCCATCTCGCTAAACCCCGACACCGTGGTCGCCACCTGGCAACTGCTGGCCGGCGCCAAGAGCTGATCGCGCGCTCCAACGCCAACCCAAAAGCCGGGCACCTGCCCGGCTTTTTTTCGTCTGCGCCCGGCGTGGACCTGCCCGCTGACGTCAGGTGGCGGTCAGAGCCCGGCGTACCATCGCGCGCAGGAGACACGCCATGAAACCCCGCCCCGACCGCCGTCCGCTGCTGGTGTCCGTCGCTTTGTCGGCGCTGGTGCTGGCGTGGCTGGCCTTGGTGGTGGCGCTGTTGGACTACAGCTTGGACGAATCGGTGCGCCAGGCGTGGCTGGAGGCCTGGGCGTCGCGTGGGCCATTGCTGGCCTTGCTGGTGGTGGGCCTGCTGATCGCGGTGTCGGCCCTGGTCAACTGGGTGTGGCGGCGCACGGTGGCGCCGGTGCGCCGGCTGGCCGAGTGGACCCGGGCGCTGGCCGATACCGGCGTTGACCGCGAGTTGCAGGTGGAGGGCGGGCCCGATCTGCACGCCCTGACCGAGGCCATCAACCACCTGGTGGTCCAGCGCCGCCAGGTGCTGCAAGACATGGACGCCCGCGTCGCCGAGGCCACGGCCGGCGTGGCGCAAGAAAAGGCGCGACTGGCGGCGCTGATGTCGGAGCTGTCGCACAGCGTGGTGGTGTGCAACCGCGATGGCCGCGTCCTGCTTTACAACCCCAGTGCGCGCGAGCTGTTTCGGGGCCTGTCGCTGGCCCCCGGGGGGCTGGGCGGCGCCGAACTGATCGGGCTGGGGCGCTCGGTTTATGGCGTGCTGGACCGCCAGTCCCTGGCCCACGCGCTGGAACTCATCCGCCAGCGCCTGGCGCGCGGGCAGGCCCAGGCCAAGGCCCAGTTCGTGACCGCGGTGGGCTCGCAGATGTTGCGGGTTCAGGTGGCGCCCGTGCGCGACACCACCAGCGCCGAGGGCCTGAGCGGGTTCGTGCTGATGCTGGAGAACGTGACGCAACAAGTGGAGCGAGAGGCCGCGCGCGAACACGCCTGGCAGTCTCTGGTGGAGACCAGTCGCGCGACCCTGGCGCAGATGCAAGCGCTTGTCGATTCGACAGACTGGCAGGGCGCGCAGCGCGATGCCGCCCGTGCCCGACTGCAGGAAGCGCAGGCCATGCTGAACCACCGCGTGCGCATGGGCGAGCACGAGGCCGGTTGGGGTTTGCACCAGCGTTGGCCGCTGGAGGACATGTGGGGCCGAGACCTGCTGGCGGCGGCGGCCCGCCGCATCGAGGACGCCACCGGCATGCGCGTGGACCTGGCGGCGGTGGACGATGCTGTGTGGCTACACGTCGAGAGCTACGGCTTGTTGCAGGCCCTGGCCAGCCTGGCCGAGCGCCTGGGCGACGAATTTGGCGTGCGCCAGGTGGCGCTGCGGCTGCAGCCAGGCGAGGGCCAGGCCATTCTTGATCTGGAGTGGGTGGGCGCGGCCATCAGCACCGAAACCGTGATGGGCTGGGAGCTTGACCCGATCCGCCTGGGTGGGCAGACCCTGGGCACCAGCGTGCGCGACGTGGTGGCCCGCCATGGGGGCAGCCTGGGCTTCGAGCGAAACCGCGTTACCCAGACCGCCTGTTTCCGCTGGCACCTGCCGCTGGCCGCCGCGCCCGTGCAGTCCAGCACGCCCATGGTGCTGGCGGGCAGCCGTCCCGAGTTCTACGACTTTGATCTGTTCCAGAGCACGCCGTTGAGCCGCAGCCTGGACGACCATCCCTTGAGCGAGCTGGTGTTCACCGTGTTTGACACCGAGACCACCGGGCTCAATCCCTCACAAGGGGACGAGATCATCCAGATCGGGGCCACCCGAATCGTCAATGGCAAGGTGCTCAGGCACGAAAGCTTCGAGCAGCTTGTCGACCCCCAGCGCCCCATTCCCGCCTCCACCGTGCCGATCCACGGCATCGAGCCCCACATGGTGCACGGTCAGCCGACGATCGATGTGGTGTTGCCCGCTTTTCACGCCTTTGCCCGCGACACGGTGCTGGTGGCGCACAACGCAGCCTTTGACATGCGCTTTCTGCAGCTCAAAGAGGACAGCACTGGCGTGGTGTTCGAGCAGCCGGTGCTCGACACGCTGCTGCTCTCGGCGGTGGTGCACCCGGCGCAAGAGTCGCACCGGCTGGAGGCCATCGCCGAGCGGATGGGTGTCACGGTGGTGGGGCGGCACACCGCGCTGGGTGACGCCATCGTCACCGCCGAGGTGTTCCTGCGCCTGCTGCCCCTGCTGGCCGCCCAGGGCATCACCACCCTGGGGCAGGCCCGCGCCGCGGCCGAGCGGAGCTACCTCTCGCGCCTGCGTTACTGAGCCTCAGTGAGCCTCAGAATCGGTAGCGCTGGCCCAGCAGGGTTTGCACGGTGCGCACCACCTCGAAGGCGTCTTTGAGCTGGGTGCGCTCGAAAGGCGACAGTTCTTGCGGATCCAGGAAGCTGTCTGCCCCCAGCCCCAAGCGCAGTTGCCGGGCCTGGTGGCGAAGTCGGGTGACGGCCAGAAACTCCCAGGTCTCGCGCAGGTCGCGCCCGTTCTGCTCGCTCAGCGCGCCACCGCGCACCGCCGCGTCCAGTCGCTCCAGGGTGTTCACCTCGGCGTGCCCGCCGGCCAGGGCGTGCACCCGCGCCAGGTCGACGATGGGCACCACGCCCAGGTGCTTGAGGTCAATCGTGCCTTTGTGCTCGCCGCTGCGCGCCGGGGCCAGGCCACCCAGCCAGCCCAGCGGCGGCGTGCGGCTCAGGGCGTTGGCCACCAGGTGGCCCAGGAAGAGGGGGTTGTCGCGTGTGCCGCGCAGCAGCTCGCCGCGCAGAGACTCCACCAGTGCCGCCTCGCCGTGCACGGTGCGCAGATCAAAGAACACGCTGGTGAGCATCAGGGCCGTCGGGTCAGGCGTGCGCGTCCATTGGTCAAAGTGCTCGGCCCATTCGCGCCGCGTGAGCCGCCATTGCGGGTTGCGCGCCATCATGTCGCCGGGGCAGTGCACGTAGCCGCAGGCGTGCAGGCCGTCGCACACGAAGCGCGCCAGGGCCTCGAAGTAGGGCCCATGGCGGTCGGCGTTGTAAGCGTCGTCCAGCACCAGGGCGTTGTCCTGGTCGGAGCGGGCGGTCTGTTCCTGCCGCGCCTGCGAACCGGCGGCCACCCAGGCGTAGGGCAGGGGAGGCGGGCCGAGCTCGCGTTCGGCCAGCGCCAGCAGCCGCACGGTCACCGCGTCGGTGATGGCGGTGATGAGCCGCCCCGTGTGGTGCGCGGTGGCGTCGGCCGCCACCAGGTCCAGTTGCAGCAAGGGGACCTGTGCGCAGGCCTCGATCAGGCCGGGCAAGCCCGGTTGGCGGTCAATCGAGCGCGCCAGCCACAAGGGCGAGCGCTGCTGTGCGCGCAGCAGGTCGTCGGCCGTGATCAGGCCGACGGGGCGATTGCCATCGAGCACTGGCACATGGTGAATGCCGTGGCGGGCCATCAGCAGCATGGCCTCGAAGGCCGGCACGCCACGGCGCACGCAGTGGGGGTTGGGCGTCAGCACCTCGGCCACTGGCGTGTTTACCGGGCGCCCTTGTGCCACCACGCGGGCACTCAGGTCGTGTTCGGTGACCAGACCCAGCAACACATCGTCTTGCCGCACCAGGGCCGCCGAACTGCGTCGCTGTGCCATTTGCCTCGCCACCTCTTGCAACGACTGGTCCGCTGACACGCAGAGGGGATCGCAGGACATCAAGGCGTCCACCGGCTCGACCATCAAGGCCATGGAGGTGTCTGTCGTAGGCACAGGCGATGGAGGGGGGGTGTCAGTCATGGTGCCGTCGATCGTAGTCGCCTGTTCGAGGGACTTTCAGGGGAAAACCCCATCAGGGTTTCGACCGGTGAGACCGTGATAAGAGTGGTTTTGTAAGAACTCGGTAAGGTGGGCCTTAAGAATGGCTTCAGCTTTCAATCACCTGACATGCTCCTCACCATCTCCATCGTCAAGTTGGTCGCCGAAATTGCCCTGCTGGCCTTGGCTGGGCAGTTCGTCTTGGGGCTGCTGGCCGGTGCCAAGCGCGACCAAAACCCCTTCTACCAAGTGCTCACCCTGCTAGGGCGGCCCTTCGTTCGGCTGGCGCGCATCGTCACCCCTCGCTTTGTGCTCGACCGCCACCTCCCCCTGGTGGCGTTTTTGATTCTGGGCTTCGTCTGGCTGGCCGCCACCATGGCCAAGATTAACCATTGCCTGTCCATCGGGGTGCAACTGTGTCAATGAGCCAATCCCTCAATCGCTGGTTTGGTCGCCTTCAGCTTCGAGCCTTGGTGCTGCTGGACCGCCGTGAGCAGGCGCTGGACCTGACCCGGCGCCTGCTGGGCCAAGACCCCGGCAACCTGCACGCCTTGGCCACCCAGGCCCATGTGCTGGCCCTCATGGGCGACAAGGCCCGGGCCGCAGACGCTCTGCAGCGCCTGGTGGACGTGGCGCCCGCGCAAGCCGCTGGCTGGTTCAACCTGGGCTACGTGTGCGAAGAGTTGGGCCAGCTCGACCGCGCCGCCACGGCCTTTCGCCGCGCCACCGAAATCGACCCCCAGCTCGATCGGGCCTGGTATGGCTTGGGGCTGTGCCTGATCCGACAACAGCGCTTTGACGAGGCCATCGCCGCCCTCAAGCGCAACACCGAACTGCAGCCCATGAGCCCTTACGGCTGGTACCAGCTGGCCCGGGTTCATGTCGACCGGCAAGAGCCCGACGAGGCGGCGAAGATCATTCGCCACCTCAAACGGTTCGAGCCCAAAGTGGCCGCTCAACTGGAACGCGAGACCGGGCTGGGGGCCACCCCTTCCTGAGCTGGCGTTTGGGCTGAGCGGCCCAACAAAAGGGGGCGTCGGTGCCAGCCGATGCCCGAAAAACGCGGACCTGGGCTGCAGGCCACCCACAGGAGACGGGTGGTGTCCGTGACGTGCCCGAAAGGGTGAGTTGATGGAGGTCGATCGCATGGAACTGACCGAGAACCACCGCCGTTACTGGCGGAAGAACCTCAATATCACGGCCATCTTGCTGGCCATCTGGTTTGTGGTGACGTTTGTGGTGAGCTACTTCGCCCGGGAGTTGAGCTTCAACTTCTTTGGGTGGCCCTTCAGCTTCTGGATGGGGGCCCAGGGCTCACTGGTGGTGTACTGCCTGATCATTGGCTACTACGCCTGGTACATGAACAAGCTCGACATCGAACACGGTGTCGAGGAAGACGAGGAGTGAACCATGGCAGGCATGTTTGAAACGGCCGCCGGCGGCGGTGGCTCCAACAAGGCATTCAAGCAACAGCTCAACAAGGTCTACAAGTGGTACACGGGCGGCTTCATCGTCTTCGTGATCGCCTTGGCCGTGTTGGAGCAACTCGGCCTCTCGCGCGAATGGATTGGCTTCATCTTCCTGCTGGCCACCATCGGGCTGTACGCAGGCATCGGCATCATGAGCCGCACCACCGACGCGGCCGAGTACTACGTGGCCGGGCGCCGTGTGCCAGCCGTGTACAACGGCATGGCCACCGGCGCCGACTGGATGTCGGCCGCGTCCTTCATCGGCATGGCCGGCACCCTGTACCTCACGGGTTACAGCGGCCTGGCCTTCATCATGGGCTGGACGGGCGGCTACTGCCTGGTGGCCCTGTTCCTGGCGCCTTACCTGCGCAAGTTCGGGCAATTCACCATTCCCGACTTCCTGGGTGAGCGCTACGGCGGCAACCTGCCGCGATTCCTGGGCATTGCCGCGGCCATCCTGTGCTCGTTCACTTACGTGGTGGCGCAGATCTATGGCGTGGGCCTCATCACCTCGCGCCTGACCGGCGTGGCGTTTGAACTGGGCATCTTCCTGGGCCTGGGCGGCATCTTGGTGTGCTCGTTCCTGGGTGGCATGCGCGCCGTGACCTGGACCCAGGTGGCGCAGTACATCATCCTGATCGTGGCCTACATGATCCCGGTGGTGTGGCTGTCGGTGAAGCAAACCAGCGTGCCCGTGCCGCAGGCCATCTACGGCGTGCAGCTCGAAAAAGTCACCGCCAAGGAAAAGCTGCTGATCGACGACCCGAAAGAGCTGGAAGTGCGCGGCATCTACAAGCAGCGCTCCGAGGCCCTGGCCGCCAAGCTGAAAGACCCTGCAGCGGCCCTGGCCGCCGACAAGGCCGCAGCCGAAGCCAAGCTGAACGAACTGCGCACCGCCAACGCACCCGCCGCCCAGATCTCGGCGGCCGAGAAGGCGCTGTCCGATCTGCCCAAGGACGAGGCCGCCGCCAAGGCCGCCTGGACCAAGGCCAAGGCCGCGGCAGACGCCAAGTCGGCGCCGCTCAATGGCATGCCGCGTCACGCGCAGCAGTTCTCGGGTGACCCCAAGGGCGACGACAAGGCCAAAGCCGCGTTCGACACCTCGCGGGCCAACTTCCTGGCGCTGATCTTCTGCCTGATGGTGGGCACCGCCGCGCTGCCGCACATCCTGATGCGCTACTACACCGTGCCCAGCGTGAAGGAAGCTCGACAGTCGGTGACCTGGTCCTTGTTCTTCATCTTCCTGCTGTACTTCACCGCGCCGGCCCTGGCCGTGCTCGTGAAGTACGAGGTCTTCCACGTGCTGGTCGGCACGCCGTTTGACCAACTGCCGCAGTGGGTGGCCGCCTGGAACAAGGTCGATCCGACCCTGCTGTCGGTGGTGGACATCAACAAGGACAACGTCCTGCAGCTCAACGAGATGACCATCGGTGGCGACATCGTGGTGCTGGCCACGCCGGAAATTGGCGGTCTGCCCTACGTGATCTCCGGCCTGGTGGCCGCCGGTGGCCTGGCCGCCGCGCTGTCCACCGCCGACGGCCTGCTGCTGACCATCGCCAACGCGCTGTCGCACGACCTGTACTACAAGATGATCGACCCCAACGCCTCGACCGCCCGCCGCGTGACCATTTCCAAGGTCCTGCTGCTGGTCGTGGCCCTGGCCGCTGCTTACGTGGCGGCCCAGAAACCGGCCGACATCCTGTTCCTGGTCTCTGCTGCCTTCTCGTTCGCGGCCGCAGCGTTCTTCCCGGCCCTGGTGCTTGGCATCTTCTGGAAGCGCGCCACCGGCATCGCCGCCTCGTTGGGCATGATCGCCGGCCTGGGCATCACCTTCTACTACATGGTGACCACCCAACCCTGGCTGCGCGGCATCTTCGGCGTGACCTCGCCGGTGGAACTGTGGTTCGGCATCCAGCCGATCTCGGCCGGCATCTTCGGTGTGCCGGTGGGCTTTGCGGTGATCATCCTCGTCAGCCTGGTCACCCCGGCACCGAACCGCAAGATTCAGGAACTGGTGGAGCACGTTCGCTACCCCAACCTGAAACTCACCTGATCGCCTGCCAAATCGCACCGGTCCCTCGGGGCCGGTGGTCGGCCCGGTCTGCCCCTGGTGGACCGGGCTTTTGCTTTTTGTATAATCGCGGGCTTGCCTTGCTGCACCCCTGTTGACGCCGGGGGCAGCTTTTCATCCAAAAGGAGAGTCCATGCGTCATTACGAAATCGTGCTGCTGATCCACCCGGATCAAAGCGAACAGGTTCCGGCCATGCTGGAGCGCTACAAGGGCATGATCACCGCCGGCGGCGGCAAGATCCACCGCGTTGAAGACTGGGGCCGCCGTCAACTGGCGTACCAGATCAACAAGCTGTCCAAGGCCCACTACCTCTGCGTGAACATCGAAGCCGGTCAGGCTGTGATGAGCGAGCTGGAGCACGCCTTCAAGTTCAACGACGCCGTTCTGCGCCACCTCGTCGTGCAGCGCAAGAAGGCCGACACTGGCCCTTCGGCCATGATGAAGTCGGTTGAGCGCGAAGAAGCGCGCAAGAGCCAGCAACAGTCGCAGGAGCAACCCGCCGCCTGATTGACGCGGCGTGGCAGTGTCAGAACAGGTGAATCTGGTTCGACTCTCGGCGGTGGTGGTGCAGGTGCAGAGCCTGCGTTACACCCCGGCGGGCATCCCAGCGATCAATATCGTGCTTGAGCACGAATCGCAACAAGTCGAACTGGACACCCCCAGGCTGGTGAAGCTGCAACTGAGGGCGGTTGCCTTCGGTGCCCAGGCCGAAATCCTTGCCCGTCAGGGTCTCGATTCGGTTTGTGAGTTTCACGGCTTTCTGGCCAATGCGCGCAACGGCAAGGGCGTGGTGTTCCACATCCAAGATTTCAGCAAGACATAGGAAGGCCCATCATGGCTGCACCCAAGCGTTTCAACAAAGACAAGCGCCCCAAGCGCAACACCCAATCGCTGCTGTTCAAGCGCAAGCGCTTCTGCCGCTTCACCGTGGCGAACGTGGAAGAAGTTGACTACAAGGACATCGACGTCCTGCGTGACTTCATCGCCGAAAACGGCAAGATCATCCCGGCCCGCCTGACCGGCACCCGCGCCATTTACCAGCGCCAGGTGACCACCGCCATCAAGCGCGCCCGTTTCCTGGCCATGCTGCCGTACAGCGACCAGCATCGCGTCTGAACGAGGAGCCCAGAACATGCAAGTTATCCTGCTCGACAAAGTCGTGAACCTCGGCGCCCTGGGCGATGTGGTGAAGGTCAAGGACGGCTACGCCCGTAACTTCCTGATCCCCTCGGGCCGTGCCCGCCGTGCCACCCAGTCCGCCATCGCCGAATTCGAAGCCCGCCGCGCCGAGCTCGAAAAGGCCGCTGCCGCCAAGCTGGCCGAAGCCCAAGCCCTGGGCGAGAAGCTCGCCTCTGTGTCTCTGAAGCTGACCCAGAAGGCTGGCGTTGACGGCCGCCTGTTCGGTTCCGTCACCAACCATGACGTGGCTGAAGAGCTGAACAAGCAAGGCTTCGCCGTGGCCAAGGCCCAAGTGCGCATGCCCAACGGCCCGCTGAAGCTGGTCGGCGACTACACCGTGAACGTGAGCCTGCACACCGACGTGGCCGTCGATGTGGCCGTGACCGTGCTCGGCGAAACCGCCTGATACCGTTTCCGGTTCGCAAAAAGCCGCTGCCTCCGGGCAGCGGCTTTTTGTTTTTGGGGCCACGGTTATCCCGCGTCACCCACTGCATTTGCACTGCATCTGCACCGCATCTCCACAGGGTTGTCCACAGGCACCCGCGGCGCAGGCGCGTACCATCGTGTTTTCACCCCACAGATCCCATGTCAGCCGTCTTTTCGAGCCCCTTCCCCGATTTCGACGCCGGCCTGGATGGCCTGGGCCAGGACCGTGAGGTCGCCCAACTGCGCGTGCCACCGCACTCCATTGAGGCCGAGTCCAGCGTGCTGGGTGGCTTGTTGCTCGACAACAGCGCCTGGGACCGCATCGCCGACCTGATCACCGACTCCGACTTCTATCGTCACGAGCACCAACTGGCTTTCTCGGCCATCGCCACGCTCGTGAACGCCAGCAAGCCGGCGGACGTGGTCACGGTGTTCGAGCACTTGCAGAACCTGGGCAAGGCCGATGACGTGGGCGGTCTGGCCTACCTGAACTCCTTGGCGCAATACGTGCCCAGCGCAGCCAACATCCGGCGTTACGCTGAAATCGTGCGCGAGCGTGCGGTATTGCGCAAGCTGGTGGGCGCCAGCGAAGAGATCGCCACGGCGGCCTTCAACCCGCAGGGGCGCCCGGTGGAAAAAATCCTGGACGAGGCCGAGCAAAAGATCTTCAAGATCGGCGAAGAGGGCTCTCGCATGAAGGAGGGCTTCCAGGCCATGGACAAGCTCGTGGTCGACCTGCTCGACCGCGTGCAGGAAATGGCCGACAACCCCAACGACATCACCGGGGTACCCACCGGCTTCATCGATCTTGACCGCATGACCTCTGGCCTGCAGCCAGGCGACCTGGTGGTGCTGGCGGCCCGCCCGTCCATGGGTAAGACCGCCTTCGCCATCAACATTGCCGAGCACGTGGCCTTGAACGAAGGCCTGCCGGTGGCGGTGTTCTCCATGGAAATGGGTGCGGCCCAGCTCGCGGTGCGTATCGTGGGCTCCATCGGTCGCATCAACCAGGGTCACCTGCGCAACGGCAAGCTCACCGATGACGAGTGGCCTCGTCTGACGGAGGCCATCGAAAAGCTGCGCAACGTCTCGCTGCACATCGACGAAACCCCGGGTCTTACCCCTGGCGAGTTGCGGGCCAACGCCCGGCGCTTGGCCCGCCAGTGCGGCAAGCTGGGTTTGATCGTGGTTGACTACCTGCAGCTCATGAGCGGCTCGGGCGGCAGCTCGGGCGACAACCGCGCAACCGAACTGGGTGAGATCTCCCGGGGCCTGAAGATGCTGGCCAAGGAGCTGCAATGCCCGGTGATCGCGCTGTCGCAGCTCAACCGTTCGGTGGAGCAGCGTACCGACAAACGCCCCATGATGTCTGACCTTCGCGAATCCGGCGCCATTGAGCAGGACGCGGACATCATCATGTTCATCTACCGCGACGAGTACTACAACCGCGAGACCTGCAAAGAGCCAGGCGTGGCCGAGATCATCATCGGCAAGCAACGTAACGGCCCCACCGGTACGGTGAAGCTGGCCTTCCTGAACATGCTCACGCGTTTCGAGAGCCTCGTGGGCGGCGGCATGGGTGGTGACGACTACTGATCACCCGATCCATCGGGCACAAAAAAACCGGCCTTGGCCGGTTTTTTTGTGGGTACGCGAGGCCCTCAGAGCACTTCGCTGGCGAAGTCGGCCAGGCGTGAGCGCTCACCGCGCGCCAGGGTGATGTGTCCGCCGTGCGGCCATCCCTTGAAGCGGTCCACCGCAAAGGTGAGGCCCGATGAGCCTTCGGTGAGATAGGGCGTGTCGATCTGGGCGAGGTTGCCCATGCAGATGATTTTGGTGCCCGGGCCTGCGCGGGTGATGAGCGTCTTCATCTGCTTGGGCGTGAGGTTCTGCGCCTCGTCGATGATGACGTACTTGCTCATGAAGGTGCGACCGCGCATGAAGTTCATGCTCTTGACCTTGATGCGGCTGCGGATCAACTCGTTCGTGGCAGCACGTCCCCATTCGCCCGCGCCGCCGGCTTCTCCCTTGGCCAGGAACTCCAGGTTGTCGTCCAGAGCGCCCATCCAGGGGCCCATTTTTTCTTCTTCCGTGCCCGGTAGGAAGCCGATGTCTTCGCCCACGCTCACCGTGGCCCGGGTCATGATGATCTCGGTGTAGCGGCGGTCGTCCAGCACCTGCGTGAGGCCCGCGGCCAGCGCCATCAGCGTCTTGCCTGTACCCGCCGTACCGGCCAGGGTCACGAAGTCGATCTCCGGGTCCATCAGCAGGTTCAGCGCGAAGTTCTGTTCGCGGTTGCGGCTGGTGACGCCCCAGACCGCGTTCTTCAGGTGGGTGTAGTCCTTCAGGGTCTTGAGCACCGCGGTCTTGTCGCGAATCTCCACCACCCGTGCGTAGAGCGAGGGCTCGCCGGGGGCCTCGAAGTAGACGAACTGGTTGATGTAGAGCTGTCCCACCGTGGGGCCACTGACGCGGTAGAAGGTGTGGCTGCCGCTTTGCCAGCTCTCGATGGTCTTGCTCTGCCGCGTCCAGAAGTCAGGCGGCAGCGCGAAAGAGCCGGGGTAGAGCAACTCGCCGTCGTCCAGCGTCTTGTCGTTCTCGTAATCTTCGGCGGCCAACCCCAGCGCACGGGCCTTGACCCGCATGTTGATGTCCTTGGACACCAGAATGACCTCGCGCTCAGGGTGGCGCTGGCGCAGGGCAGCCACCACGCCCAGGATCTGGTTGTCGGCCTTACCTGCTGGCAGGCTGGCGGGCAAGTCGTTGGCCAGGGGTTCGGTCTGGAAGAACAGCAGCCCCCTTGCGGACTGATGGCCGGTGGCCGAAAGCTTCAGCCCCTGGGTCATGTCGGCGCCTGTTTGGGCGGCCAGGGCGTCCAGTGTGCGGCTGGTCTGGCGGCCGTTTCGGGCGACCTCGGTCATGCCCTTTTTGTGCCCGTCAAGCTCTTCGAGCACGATCATGGGCAGGAAGATGTCGTGTTCCTCAAACCGGAACAGGCTCATCGGGTCGTGCAGCAACACGTTGGTGTCCAGCACGAAGAGGCGCTTGGCGCCATTGGCAGGTGCTGCGGCGCTTCGCCGGCGGGCCGTGGAGGATTTGCCGGCGCTGGCATTCGAGGCCGCCGGGGCGGCGACGGCGGGCTGCGCGGCGGGTGGCTGCGCAGCCGGGATGGCGGCCTTGCCCTTGGCTGGGGCACTGGCTCGGGCGGTGGTGGTGCTGCTCTCGCCCGAACCGCCGCCAGCGGCGGTGCTGCCCTTGGCGCGGCTGCCGCCGCGGCGGGCGGTGGTGGGCTCGGCGGCGGCCGGTGCAGCCGCCACCGGTGCGACGGCTTGCGCGGTCACGGGGCCTGCCGTGGCGGCATCGGCTTTGAGGTGGTAGGCCTCGGGCGACAGGAGGGCGGCGCGTTTGGCGGGGGCGGGAGGCAGGGGCATGGGAGGAGCGTGTTCAGCGCGGGTCTGAAAAACAAAAAGCCGCCGGTGTGACCGGGCGGCTTTCAGGGCGGCGGGGCGATTGGCAGGAAGAGAGGACGGTTGGCTGTCCTGGCGTCATGAATTCATTATGCATGAGCCCCGTGGCGCTTCCAGCGAGACGCTGTCGTCTGCTGGAGACAGGCGTCAGGCGGCCTTCTTGAGGGCCTTGACGGCCTTGAGCACCTCTTCCACATGGCCGGGCACTTTCAGGCCGCGCCACTCTTGCTTGAGCACGCCGTCAGCGCCGATCAGGAAGGTGCTGCGCTCGATGCCCTTGACCTTCTTGCCGTACATGATCTTGTTCTTGACCACACCGAACATGTGGCACATTTTTTCTTCGGTGTCGGCGATCAGCTCGAAGGGCAGTTCCAGCTTGGCCTTGAACTCGTCGTGCGACTTCATGTTGTCGCGCGACACGCCGAACACCTGCGCGCCCGCCTTGACGAAGTCTTTGTACTTGTCGCGGAACTGCATGGCCTCGGTGGTACAGCCAGGGGTGTTGTCCTTGGGGTAGAAGTACAGTACGACCGTCTGACCCAGGTGGCTCTGGTGAGTGACTTTCACGCCCCCCGTGGCCATAGATTCGAATTCGGGAATGGGTTTGTTGACAACGACGGCCATGCTGCGGAGACCCCTGAGTAAGTGGATGGTGAGGCGTTGGCATTCCCCTGGCGGCGCCAAGAGCGATGCCGGGGCACCGCTCCCGCTTAGCGGGGAACAACCCCGCATTTTAACCCGAATGGATGCCCGGCCGTCCGAACCCCCGCTGTCCTAGGCCTCCAGGATGAGGGCGGCGGCGACACGTCTGCCTTCGCCCGCCAGGATGTTGAAGGTGCGGCAGGCCGCTCCGGTGTCCATGGTCTCCACGCCGATGCCGCGTTCCAGCAGTGCGCGCAACACGCTGGGAGAGGGGAAGCGCAGCAGGCGCCCGCTGCCGAAGATCAGCAGCTCGGGGTTCGAATCGGCAAGGCCGGCGAAGTGCTCGGCTGTCAGGGCCTCGAACGTGCGGCAATCCCAAGGCTGCAGCGTCCCGTTTGCACCGATCAGCAGGCTGGTGGTGTGGCGCTCGCCGTTGACCGCGATCCAGCCGGGACCGTAGCCGGTGATGGCCACTCGATCGGGTTTGTCTGCGTGCAGTTTCATGGGGTGGCGGGGGCAGGCCGGGCGGCGGATTGTGGTCAAATGGCGGGTTTCCCCTCGGGGGATTGCCGACTATACCGCCCGAGTTCCGCACCCTTTGGGAGCCGCCTTGAAGACCATTCGCAAATCCGCCAAGCTGGCCAACGTCTGTTATGACATCCGCGGTCCCATCATGGACGCGGCGCGGCAGATGGAAGAAGAAGGCCACAAGATCATCAAGCTGAACATCGGCAACCTGGCGGTGTTCGGCTTCGATGCCCCGGAAGAGATCCAGAAAGACATGATCCGCAACCTGCCCACCTCGGCGGGTTACTCGGACAGCAAGGGCATCTTCGCGGCGCGCAAGGCGGTGATGCACGAGACCCAGAAGCAGGGCGTCAAGGGCGTGACGCTGGACGACATCTACCTGGGCAACGGCGCCAGCGAGCTGATCGTGATGGCCACCAACGCCTTGCTGGACAACGGCGACGAGATGCTGTTGCCCGCCCCTGATTACCCGCTGTGGACGGCCGCCGTGAGCCTGTCGGGTGGCACGCCTGTGCATTACATGTGCGACGAGGACAACGGCTGGATGCCCAACCTCGAGGACATTCGCCGCAAGATCACGCCGGCCACCAAGGGCATCGTGGTCATCAACCCCAACAACCCCACCGGTGCGCTGTACTCGGACGAGCTGCTGCTGCAAATCGTGCAACTGGCGCGCGAGCACAACCTGGTCATCTTCGCCGACGAGGTCTACGACAAGGTGCTGTACGACGGCGTGAAGCACACCGCGCTGGCCAGCCTGTCGGAAGACGTGCTGACGCTCACCTTCAACTCGCTGTCCAAGAGCTACCGCTCGTGCGGTTACCGTGCGGGCTGGCTGGTGGTGTCGGGCGACAAGAAGCCGGCGCGCGATTTCATTGAGGGCCTGAACATGCTCTCGAACATGCGCCTGTGCGCCAACGTGCCGGGGCAGTACGCCATTCAGACGGCACTGGGTGGCTACCAGAGCATCAATGACCTGGTGAACGAGGGTGGTCGATTGCGCAAGCAGCGCGACCTCGCACACCAACTCATCACCGCCATTCCTGGCGTGACCTGTGTCAAGCCTTCGGCTGCGCTGTACATGTTCCCCAGGCTGGACCCGAAGCTGTACCCCATCGAGGACGACCAGCAGTTCTTCCTGGAGTTGCTGCAAGAGACCCGCGTGATGCTGGTGCAGGGCTCGGGCTTCAACTACCCCGACAACCAGCACTTCCGCATCGTGTTCCTGCCCCACGAAGACGACCTGCGCGAGGCCATCGGCCGCGTGGCGCGCTTCCTGGAAAACTGGCGAAAACGCCACGGTACCTGATTCCTTTCTTTTGATTTGACGACCGACATGAAACCGATCCAAGTAGGCCTTTTGGGCATTGGCACCGTGGGCAGTGGCACGTTCAACGTGCTCAAGCGCAACCAGGAAGAGATTCGCCGCCGCGCTGGCCGTGGCATTGAAATCACGATGGTGGCCGACCTGGACGTGGCGCGTGCCCAGACCATCGTGGGCCCGGACGTGAAGGTCGTGAACGACGCGCGCGCCGTCATCGCCAACCCCGACATCGACATCGTGGTCGAGCTCATCGGTGGCTATGGCATTGCCAAGGCGCTGGTGCTGGAGGCCATCGCGGCCGGCAAGCACGTGGTCACCGCCAACAAGGCGCTGCTGGCCGTGCACGGCACCGAGATCTTCGCGGCCGCTTCGGCCAAGGGTGTGATGGTGGCCTTCGAGGCCGCCGTGGCCGGTGGCATCCCCATCATCAAGGCGCTGCGCGAGGGCCTCACGGCCAACCGCATCCAGTGGATTGCCGGCATCATCAACGGCACCACCAACTTCATCCTGTCCGAAATGCGCGACAAGGGGCTGGACTTCGACGTGGTGCTCAAGGAAGCGCAGCGCCTGGGCTATGCCGAGGCCGACCCCACCTTCGACATCGAGGGCGTGGACGCCGCGCACAAGGCCACCATCATGTCGGCCATCGCCTTCGGCATCCCGGTGCAGTTCGACAAGGCCTACGTGGAAGGCATTACCAAGCTGGGCGCGGCTGACATCAAGTACGCCGAGCAGTTGGGCTATCGCATCAAGCTGCTGGGCATTACCAAGCGGGCCGAAAGATTTGATGCCAACGGCAAAGCCGTTGGGGGCGTGGAGCTGCGCGTGCACCCGAGCCTGGTGCCCGCCAAGCGCCTGATCGCCAACGTCGAAGGCGCCATGAACGCCGTGGTGGTGCAGGGCGATGCCGTGGGCACCACGCTCTACTACGGCAAGGGCGCGGGCACCGAGCCCACGGCCAGCGCCGTGATTGCCGACCTGGTGGACATCGCCCGCCTGCACACGGCCGACCCCGAGCACCGCGTGCCGCACCTGGCCTTCCAGCCGCACACCCTGACCGACGCCATGGATGCGCTGCCCGTGCTGCCCATGAGCGAAGTGGTCACCAGCTACTACCTGCGCCTGCGCGTGGCCGACCAGGCTGGCGTGCTGGCCAAGGTCACCGGCATCCTGGCCGGCGCCGGCATCAGCATCGACGCCGTGCTGCAGCGCGAGGCCGACGAAGTGGGCGGCGAGGGCTCCACCCAGACCGACCTCATCATCCTCACGCACGACACGCGTGAAGGCACCATGAACGACGCCATCGCTCAGATGCAGGCACTGCCCACGGTGCTGGCCCCCATCACGCGCATCCGCAAGGAAGAGCTGAACTAAACGCCCGAGCAGGACGAACGCCATGCTGTACCTCTCCACCCGCGGCCACCCGGACCGCAAGCATTTCTGCGACATCCTGCTCGAAGGCCTGGCGCCCGACGGCGGGCTGTACCTGCCCGAGCACTACCCGCTGATCGACGACGCCCAGCTGACCCAGTTGCGCAAGGCCTACCACGAGCAGGGCTACGCCGAGCTGGCGTTCCAGATCCTCTCGCTCTACATCGACGACATTCCGGCGGCCGACCTGCAAGCCCTGTGCGCCAAGACCTACACCGCCGAGGTGTTCGGCACCGGCGAGATCGTGCCGCTGCGCCACCTCGAAGACGGCCTGTGGCTCGAAGCCCTGTCCAACGGCCCCACGCTGGCCTTCAAGGACATGGCCATGCAGTTGCTGGGCAACCTGTTCGAGTACGAACTGGCCCGCCGTGGTGAAGAGCTCAACATCCTGGGCGCCACCAGTGGCGACACCGGCAGCGCGGCCGAGTACGCCATGCGCGGCAAGAAGGGCGTGCGCGTGTTCATGCTCAGCCCGCACGGCCGCATGAGCCCCTTCCAGCAGGCGCAGATGTTCAGCTTGCAAGACCCGAACATCCACAACATCGCCATCGAGGGCGTGTTCGATGACTGCCAGGACATCGTCAAGGCGGTCAGCAATGACCTCGACTTCAAGCGCCGCTACCAGATTGGCACGGTGAACTCGATCAACTGGGCCCGCCTGCTGGCCCAGGTGGTGTACTACTTCGCCGGCTACTTCCAGGCCACCAGCGACAACGCCCAGCGCGTGTCGTTCACCGTGCCCAGCGGCAACTTCGGCAATGTGTGCGCTGGCCACGTGGCCCGCCAGATGGGCCTGCCGATCGCCACGCTGGTGGTGGCCACCAACGAAAACGACGTGCTCGACGAGTTCTTCCGCACGGGCTCTTACCGTGTGCGCGGCAGCGCCGACACGCACGAGACGTCCAGCCCGTCGATGGACATCTCCAAGGCCAGCAACTTCGAGCGCTTTGTGTTTGACCTGCTGGGCCGTGACGCCGCGCGCTGCAAGGCGCTGTTCGGCGACGCGCTCTCGCGCGAGGGGCGTTTTGACCTGGGGGCTGACCCGGTGTTCGCTGATGCGGCTGTTCGCTACGGTTTCCGCAGCGGCAAGAGCACGCACGCCAACCGCTTGCAGACCATCAAGGACACCTTCGAGCGCTTTGGCGTGATGATCGACACCCACACGGCCGACGGCGTGAAGGTGGCGCGCGAGCACTTGCAAGCCGGTGTGCCCATGGTGGTGCTGGAAACGGCTTTGCCGATCAAGTTCGCCGCCACCATCGTCGAGGCGCTGGGCCGCGAGCCCGAGCGCCCGGCCAAGTTCGAGGGCATCGAGGCGCTGCCCAAGCGGGTGCAGGTGATGCCGGCCGACACCGCGCGTGTGCAGGCCTACATTGCCGAGCACTGCCCTCGCGCATGAGGGTCGTGGGGTTTGCCGGGTTCTCCGGGTCCGGCAAGACCACGCTGGTCGAACAGCTCATTCCCGCGCTGCGTTTTCGCGGCTTCCGGGTGGCGGTCATCAAGCACGCCCACCACACCTTTGACATCGATCGCCCCGGCAAAGACACCTGGCGCCACCGCGAGGCCGGCGCGGTGGAGATCGTGGCCGCCTCGCCCAAGCGGCTGGTGTTCATGCGCGAGTTCGAGCAAGACGCGGTGCACGACGTGCACCAGCTCATTGCCCGCCTGAGCGCCGCGCCCGACTGGGTGCTGGTGGAGGGCTTCAAACAGAGCAGCCTGCCCAAGATCGAGGTGTGGCGAGAGGCCAGCGGCCAGCCGGTCATCTACCCCGCGCAGGCGCAGGTGCTGGCCATCGCCACCGACAGCCCCGAGGTCCTTCCCGAACCACCCGCACGCCCCGTGCTGGATTTGAACGCGGCCGATGACGTGGCCGCCTGGTTGGTCGACAATGCCAGCCGATTCGAATACTCCCCACCCGTTTGAGGTTTTGCCCCCATGAACGCTCCGCGACGCGCCCCCCTGATGCCGATGGAGGAGGCGCTGGCCCTGTTGCTGGCGCGTGTGCAGCCGCTCACGGCCACCGAGAGCGTGGCCACCTTTGACGCCGACCGCCGCGTGCTGGCCACCGACCTGGTGTCTGCCCTGCACGTGCCGCCGAACGACAACTCGTCCATGGACGGCTATGCCGTGCGCACGGCCGACATCACCGCCCCCGGTGTGGTGCTGCCGGTGAGCCAGCGCATTCCCGCCGGCCATTTCGGCCACGCCCTGCAGCCCGGTACCTGTGCCCGCATCTTCACTGGTGCCCCGGTGCCCGAAGGGGCCGATGCCATCGTCATGCAGGAAGACACCCGCGAGGTGGGCGGCAACCTGCACGCGGTGCACGTGGACGTGGTGCCTGCGCCGGGCCAGTGGATTCGCCGCGCCGGCGAAGACGTGACCCGTGGTGCCGTGGTGCTGCCGCGCGGCCAGCGCCTGAACCCCGCCGCACTGGGCATGGCCGCCAGCCTGGGCCTGGCCCGGCTGGACGTGGTGGCCCGCCCGCGCGTGGCGCTGTTCTCCACCGGCGACGAGTTGGTGATGCCCGGTGACGTGCCGCCGCAAGACATGAAGCCCGGCGCCATCTACAACTCCAACCGCTTTTTCCTGCGTGTGCTGCTGCAGCGCCTGGGCTGTGAGGTGAGCGACCTGGGCATCGTGCCCGACCGGCGCGACCTGACCCTGGCCGCCCTGCGCACCGCCGCCGACCACCACGACCTCATCCTCACCAGCGGTGGCGTGTCGGTGGGCGAGGAAGACCACATCAAACCCGCCGTGCAACAGCTCGGCAGCCTTGACCTCTGGCAGATCGCCATGAAGCCGGGCAAGCCCTTTGCCTATGGCCAGGTGCGGCGCGACGCGGGTGCCGGGGCCGACGTGGCCACGCCTTGCCACTTCATCGGCCTGCCGGGCAACCCCGTGTCGAGCTTCGTGACCTTTTTGCTGCTGGTGCGGCCTTTCCTGCTGGCCCTGCAGGGCGTGAGCGATGCGCGCCTGCTGGGCCTGCCGCAGCCGGTGCAGTTGCCGGCGCACTTCGACCTGCCGCGTGCCGACAAGCGCCGCGAGTTCCTGCGGGTGCGCCGCAACGCGGCCGGCGGGCTGGACCTGTTCCCCAACCAAAGTTCGGGCGTGCTCACCTCGGCCGTGTGGGGCGATGGCCTGGTGGACAACCCGGCTGGCACCACCATCGCCCACGGCGATGCCGTTTCTTACCTTTCACTGGCTGAGTTGCTGGCATGAAGATTCAACTGCGTTACTTCGCGTCCATTCGTGAGGCCCTGGGCCATGGGGCTGAAACCATCGACACCCAGGCCGCGTCGCTGGCCGCCTTGCGCGATGAACTGATCGCCCGTGGCGGCGCTTACGCCGATGCCCTGGCCCGTGGGCGCGCCGTGCGCGTGGCCCTGAACCAGGCCATGGCCGACGAGGGCGCGGCCCTGGCCGATGGCGCCGAGGTGGGCTTTTTCCCGCCCGTGACCGGGGGCTGACATGGCCGAGCGGGTGAGCATCCAAACGCAGGACTTCGACCTGTCGGCCGAGGTGGCGGCGCTTCGCGGCCAAGACCGTGGCGTGGGCGCGGTGTGCAGCTTCATTGGCACGGTGCGCGACCGCAACGAGGGCCAGTCGGTCAGCACCATGGAGCTGGAGCACTACCCGGGCATGACCGAAAAGGCCATCGAGGCCATGATCGACGAGGCGTTTGGCCGCTTCGACATCCTGGGCGCACGGGTCATTCACCGCGTGGGCCTGCTGCAGCCCACCGACCAGATCGTGCTGGTGGCCGTGAGCTCGGCGCACCGGGGCGAGAGCTTCCAGGCCTGTGAGTTCCTGATGGACTACCTCAAGACCCAGGCCCCGTTCTGGAAGAAGGAGCAAACGCCCGAAGGCGCCCGCTGGGTGGACGCCCGTGTGAGCGACGACAAGGCCTTGGCCCGCTGGGGCATTGACGCCCGCAATGCCTGAGGGCGTGCCGCTGGCCGACGACGAGGTGGCGGCCATTGAGCGCGCCACCTTGCAGGCGGTGTCGCCCGAGCGGGTGGAAGCCCTGCCGGGCTGGCTGCTGCCCTTTGACCACGGCACGGTGGGGCGCGCCAAGAGCGCGGTGCCCCTGAGCCACGCGGCGCCTGACTTGGCCGCCATTGACGAGATCCTCAACCGCTACCGCGCCGCCGGCCTGCCGCCTGTGCTGCGCCTGCCGGTGCTGCCCAGCTTTCAGGCTTTCACCACCGAATTGCAGCGCCGGGGCGCCCGGTGCGATGCGCCGATGCTCACCCAGGTGGGCTCGGTGGCTGCGCTCCTGGCCTTGCCGGGCGAGGCCGGCGAGGTGGCCGATGCGCCATCAGGCGCCTGGATGGCCATGTACCTGGGCCCGGGGCTGGACCCGGTGGACGGCCGCCACCGCGCCCGTGCCCTGGCCAGCGCGGCCGGCACGGCCTTTGTGGGGGTGGAAGAGGCCGGTGCCATGCGGGCCTGCGGCGCCGCCTCGCTCACGCGCGGCTGGCTGGGCGTGCACGGCATGCGCACCGAACTGGCCTGGCGTGGGCATGGCCTGGCGGGTCGCGTGCTGAAGGCCATGGGGTTGGCGGCACGTCGCCAAGGTATCGCCAGGGTGTTCCTGCAGGTGGACGCCGCCAACGCACCAGCCTTGGCGCTGTACCGCCGTGCCGGCCTGCAAACCGCCTGGGCCTACGCCTACTGGCGCTTCTGATCTGCGTCAAGGCCGCGCCGGGTTGGCGGCGGCATGCTGGGTGGGGTGTCTTGAAAAAGCCCGCCGCCGGCTCCATGTGCCGGGCAATCCCAATCTTTCGGAGCGCCGTTCCATGCGACTCGACAAACTCACCACCAAGTTTCAGGAAGCCCTCGGCGAGGCCCAATCCCTCGCGCTGGGCAATGACCACGCCTACATCGAACCCATTCACCTGCTGACGGCCATGTTGCGCCAGACCGATGGCCCGCAGTCGCTGCTGCAGCGCGCGGGCGTCAACGTGAAGGGCCTGACGCAGGCGGCCGAGGCGGCCGTGAAACGCCTGCCCCAGGTGCAAGGCCAGGAGCAGGTGCAGGTGGGGCCAGAGCTGGCCAAGCTGTTGCAGGCCACCGAAAAGGAATCGATCAAGCGCGGTGACCAGTACATCGCCAGCGAATTGTTTTTGCTGGCCCTGACCGACGCCAAGGGCGAGATCGGCCGCCTCGCGAACGAGCATGGCCTCTCGCGCAAGAGCCTGGAGGCCGCCATCGACGCCGTTCGCGGCGGCCAGGGCGTGGACAGCCCCGAGGCCGAAGGCCAGCGCGAGGCGCTGAAGAAGTACACGCTGGATCTCACCGAGCGCGCCCGCGCCGGCAAGCTGGACCCGGTGATCGGCCGCGACGACGAGATTCGTCGTGCCATTCAGGTGCTGCAGCGCCGCAGCAAGAACAACCCGGTGCTCATCGGCGAGCCGGGCGTGGGCAAGACCGCCATCGTGGAGGGCCTGGCCCAGCGCATCGTGGCCGGCGAGGTGCCCGAGACCTTGAAGGGCAAGCGGGTGCTGGTGCTGGACATGGCCGGCCTGCTGGCCGGCGCCAAGTTCCGTGGCGAATTTGAGGAGCGGCTGAAGGCGGTGCTGAAAGAGGTGTCGCAGGACGAGGGCCGCATCATCCTGTTCATCGACGAGATCCACACCATGGTGGGCGCCGGCAAGGCCGAGGGCGCCATCGACGCGGGCAACATGCTCAAGCCGGCCCTGGCCCGCGGTGAGTTGCACTGCATCGGCGCCACCACCCTGGACGAGTACCGCAAGTACATCGAGAAAGACGCCGCGCTGGAGCGCCGCTTCCAGAAGGTGCTGGTGGACGAGCCCTCGGTGGAGGCCACCATCGCCATCCTGCGTGGCCTGCAAGAGCGCTACGAGAAGCACCACAACGTGGACATCACCGACCCGGCCATCGTGGCCGCGGCCGAGCTGAGCCACCGCTACATCACCGACCGCTTCCTGCCCGACAAGGCCATTGACCTGATCGACGAGGCCGCGGCCAAGATCAAGATCGAGCTGGATTCCAAGCCCGAGGTGATGGACAAGCTCGACCGCCGCATGATTCAGCTCAAGATCGAGCGCGAGGCGGTGAAGAAAGAGACCGACGAGGCCTCGCAGAAGCGCCTGGCGCTGATCGAGGAAGAGTTGGTGAAGCTGCAGCGCGAGTACAACGACCTCGACGAAATCTGGAAGGCCGAGAAGGCCACGGTGCAGACCTCGGGCACGGTGCGCGAGGAGATGGACAAGGTCAAGCTGGAGATCGAGGCGCTCAAGCGCAAGGGCGATTTCAACAAGGTGGCCGAGCTGCAATACGGGCGCCTGCCTGAACTGGAGAAGCAGCTCAAGGAAGCGCAGGCCAAGGAGGCCGCGGGCGACGGCGCCAGCCGCCACAAGCTGCTGCGCACCCAGGTGGGCGCGGAAGAAATTGCCGAGGTGGTGGCGCGCGCCACGGGCATTCCGGTGAGCAAGCTCATGCAGGGCGAGCGCGACAAGCTGCTGCGCATGGAAGACAAGCTGCACGAGCGCGTGGTGGGCCAGGACGAGGCCATCAGCGCGGTGGCCAACGCCATCCGCCGCTCGCGCTCGGGCCTGTCCGACCCGAACCGCCCCACCGGCTCTTTCCTGTTCCTGGGCCCCACCGGCGTGGGCAAGACCGAGCTGTGCAAGGCGCTGGCCGGCTTCCTGTTTGACAGCGAAGACCACCTGATCCGGGTGGACATGAGCGAGTTCATGGAGAAGCACTCGGTGAGCCGCTTGATCGGTGCGCCCCCGGGCTATGTGGGCTACGACGAGGGTGGCTACCTCACCGAGGCCGTGCGCCGCAAACCTTACAGCGTGATCCTGCTCGATGAGGTGGAGAAGGCCCACCCCGACGTGTTCAACGTGCTGCTGCAGGTGCTGGACGATGGCCGCCTGACCGATGGCCAGGGCCGCACCGTGGACTTCAAGAACACGGTCATCGTGATGACCAGCAACATCGGCTCGCACCTCATCCAGGCCATGGTGGGCGAGGGTTACGACGACGTGAAGGAAGCCGTCTGGGGCGAGCTGAAGAACCACTTCCGTCCCGAGTTCCTCAACCGCATCGACGAGACGGTGGTGTTTCACGCGCTGGACGCCAAGCACATCGAGTCCATCGCGGGCATCCAGCTCAAGGCCTTGCAGGCCCGGTTGCACAAGATGGACCTGCGCCTGGAGGTGTCGCCAGCCGCACTTGGCGAACTGGCCAAGGTGGGCTTCGATCCGGTGTTCGGTGCGCGCCCGCTCAAGCGCGCCATTCAGCAGCGCATTGAGAACCCGCTCTCCAAGCTGCTGCTCGAAGGCCGCTACCCGCCCAAGTCGGTGATTCCGGTGGGCGTGGACCCGGTGCTCAACCCGGGCGTGTTCGAGTTTGGTGAGGCCCAGCCGCTGGCCTGACCTGACGGATGGAGGGGGACATGCGGGCGTGGCCCTACACGCCCGCGGGTCAGCGGCCTATCATGGCCAAATGACCCAGATACCCCCCACGTTACCCATGCGCGCGCTGTTCGATGCCCAGCGCGAGGCCAGCCGCCGTGAGGTGGATGTGCCCCTGGCCACGCGGGCCGACCGCGTGGCCCGTGTGCGCGACCTGATCGAACAGCACGGCGATCGCCTGGCCGAGGCCGTGCAGGCCGATTTCGGCGTCCGTTCCCCAGAACTCACCGAGGTGGCCGACCTGTTCGTGCTGCGCGCCGGCCTGGGCCAGTTGCAGCGGCAACTGCCGCGCTGGATGCGTGCGCGCCGCGCGCCCACGCCCTGGTACCTCTGGCCCGCGCGCGCTCAGGTGATGCGCCAGCCCCTGGGCGTGGTGGGGGTCATCGCCCCCTGGAACTACCCGGTTCAGCTCTCGCTGGGGCCGGCGGCCACCGCCCTGGCCGCCGGCAACCGGGTCATGCTCAAGCCCAGTGAGATCACGCCCCACACCTCGGCCTTGCTGGCCGAGCTGGTGCACGGCGCGTTCGCGGCCGAGGAGTTCTGCGTGGTGCAGGGCGGCGTGGACATCGCCACCGAGTTCAGCGCGCTGCCGTTTGACCACCTGTTCTTCACCGGCTCCACCCACGTGGGGCGCCTGGTGGCGCAGGCGGCGGCCGCCAACCTCACCCCCACCACGCTGGAGCTGGGTGGCAAGTCGCCCTGCGTGATCGATGCCTCGGCCGACCTGGCCGACGCTGCCACCAAGATCGCCCACGGCAAGCTGCTCAACGCCGGGCAGACCTGCATCGCGCCCGACTACGTGCTGCTGCCGCGAGGGCGCGAGGCCGAGTTTGAGCGCGCCTATGCCCAGGCCGTGCAGCGGCTGTTTCCCACGCTGGTGGGCAACCCCGATTACGCGGCCATCGTGTCCGAGCGCTACCTGGCCCGACAGCAGGCCATGGTGGACGAGGCCCGTCAGGCCGGCGCGCGGGTGGTGGTGCTGGGCGATCTGCCACCCGAAGGCCAGCGCCAGATGCCGCCGATGCTGGTATTCGACTTGCCGCCGGCGACGCGCCTGATGCGCGATGAGATCTTCGGGCCGGTGCTGCCGGTGCTCACCTGCAACACGCCTGATGAGGCCGTGGCGCACATCAACGCCGGGCCTCGGCCGCTGGCCTTGTATTGGTTCGGGCGCGACACCACCGCCCGTGACCGTGTGCTCAAGCGCACCGTGAGCGGTGGCGTGAGCGTGAACGACACGCTGATGCACGTGGCCCACGAGAACCTGCCCTTCGGTGGCGTGGGCGAGAGTGGCTGGGGCGCTTACCACGGCGAAACCGGCTTCCTGCGGTTCTGCCACCAGAAGGCGGTGTTCACCCAATCCCGCCTGGGCCTGGGCCACCTGTTCTACCCGCCCTATGGTGATCGGTGGCGCCGCCTCATGGCCTGGCTCAGGCGCTGGGCCTGAGCGCGATGGCCACGGCCTTCAATTCGTGAAGCTGCTGTGGGGTTCCTCGTCAGGTGGTGAGCTGGGTGGCAGCACCACCTTCAGGTAGCCCTGGCCCGCCAGTTCGTAGGCCAGCACGCTGATGTCCTTGCCCAGCAGCACACACAGCTCGTGCACCGATCGGCGCCCGTTGGCCATCAGCAGCAGGGCGTGGGTGTCCCGGTCCACCGCGTCGGGGCGGGACAAGGCCTCCCAGGCCAGGGGTGTCTTGGCGTACAGCGTTCTTTTCATCATCTTGGGGCAGGCGCTTGCAAGTGCCATGCCGGGGCGTGGCCGTCGAGCTTGCCGAGCTGGCATGACAGTGCCGTGAAGAAGTCATGGCGGTGTCTGCCAGGCTCGCTATGCTCGCGCGCATCATGCAAAGCAAGCCAGCAATTGTCCCGCCAAGCGGGGGTGTGTTCGAGGTGTTTTGGGCCTTTCTGCGCCTGGGCCTCACCTCTTTTGGGGGGCCGGTGGCCCACCTGGCCTATTTCCGCCATGAGTTCGTGGTGAAACGCCGCTGGCTTGACGAAGCCAGTTACGCCGACCTGGTGGCCTTGTGTCAGTTTTTGCCCGGGCCCGCGAGCAGCCAGGTGGGCATGGCCCTTGGGTGGGGGAGGGCGGGCTGGGCCGGCATGGCCGCCGCCTGGCTGGCCTTCACCTTGCCGTCGGCGCTGGCCTTGATCGCCCTGGCCTATGGCGTGGTGGCACTGGGCGACGCCACCCAGGCGCCATGGTGGCAAGGCGCGCTCAAGGGCCTGAAGCTGGCGGCGCTGGCGGTGGTGGCGCAGGCCATCTGGGGCATGGCCCGGCAACTCACCCCCGACGCCACCCGCCGGGCGCTGGCGCTCGGCACGGCCGCCCTGGCCCTGGCATGGCCGGCGTGGCTGGGAGGCTCGGCCTGGGCCGGACAGTTGCTGCCCCTGGTCTTGTGCGCGCTGGTGGGCTGGCGTTGGGGTGGCGGCTGGGTG
Organism: Hydrogenophaga sp.; assembly: GCF_041913525.1. GTDB lineage: Bacteria > Pseudomonadota > Gammaproteobacteria > Burkholderiales > Burkholderiaceae_C > Hydrogenophaga. The sequence continues at coordinate 567,307 of NZ_JAYSFD010000001.1, forward strand.
GGCAAGGCGGGAGAGGGGGCATCGGCGCCCATGCGCGCGCCGTCAGCGCGCACCGGCGCCCTGGCCCTGCTGGTGTTCATTGGCCTGCTCGTGGCGCTGCCTCTGCTGGCCGCGTGGACGTACCTTCCACTGTGGGCCCAAATAGACGGCTTCTTCCGGGCGGGGGCGCTGGTGTTTGGTGGGGGGCATGTGGTGTTGCCGTGGTTGCAGGCCTCGGTGGTGCCTGCGGGGGCGGTGTCGGCCACCGACTTCATGGCGGGCTATGGGGCGGCGCAGGCGGTGCCAGGGCCTTTGTTCACCTTCGCGGCTTTTCTGGGGGCGGCCATGGAGCCGGCCGTTCTGAGCGGTCTGTCGCGCTGGCAAGGCGGGCTGGTGATGCTGCTGGCCCTGTTCGCACCGGCCGCCCTGGTGCTGGTGGGGGCACTGCCGTTCTGGGCCGGTTGGCGCCAGCGCCCTGGGCTGCGGGCCAGCATGGCCGGCGTGAACGCCGGCGTGGTGGGCTTGCTGCTGGCGGCGTGGGTGCACCCGATGTGGCCGGCCGCTGTTGCCGGCTGGGGCGATGCTGCCCTGGCTGCAGTGGCCTGGCTCGTCTTGATGAAGACGCGTGCAGGCCCGGTGGTGGTGGTGCTCGGCTGCGCGTTGGCGGGCGCGGCCCTGTCAGCCCTTTGAACTAAGGCATCGCGCCACCATCGCCGGCTCGGGGATGGCAGGGCCGGTCATCGGGCCTGCGGGGCAGGCCATCGCCCACGGCTTCAATGCCAGGCGCTTCGGCTGATAAAACGTGAAATCTGTCACGAACAAGGGCCGCCATGGCCCAGCCGATCGCCATGAAGGCCCGCCTCTCCCTGCTTCAGCAATGCCTTGACGACGCGATCTCGCGCGCGCCAGGCATGCTGGCACGCTGCCTTGACCACATGATCGCCGAGCACCTGGCGTCGGTGTCGCCGGGGCGTGAGATGAAGGTCATCGAGTCTTGCTCGCCCGTGTGGATGGCCCTGATGCGCCACAAGATGGTCTGGGGGCAGCGGCTGGTGTTGCGCCTGCGGGCCTTGACGGAGCGGCCCGATGACGCAGCCACCTCGCGCATGGGCCTGATGGGCGACTCCAGTCTCTTGGCCTTGCTGGACGAGGCCGACCAACTGGAGCAGGTGGCCTTTCGCCGCACGCTGCAGGCGGTGGCCACCCAGGCCGAGCCCGAGCTGGCGGCGCTGGACGCGCGCATGGGGCCTTTGCTCGAAGGGGTGCGACCAGCGCGGCGAAAGAACCCCTTGCGACCCTCGGTCTTCCTGGGGGCGATCCGCGAACTGATGCTGGCCAGTGAGCCCGATCCTGCGGTGCGCGCCCAGTGGCTTCGCGCCCTGGCCGAGCCCCTGGCGCGAGAGCTGCGGGCGCTGTACAGCGACCTGGCGGCCATCCTGCAGCAGTCGCAAGCGGGCGGGTACCACGTTCGCCTGGTTCACGACACGCCCGCCGGCAAGGTGCCGGAACAGGCGCCTGCCACGGGGCACGGTCTCCTGGACGAGTGGTTCGATCTGCCGGGCATGCCTCGCCTGCCTCAGGCGCCTGCCCCCGCACCGGTGGACGGCACCGGAGGCGACCACACCGAACTGGCGCGCGTCCACAGCACCTTGGAACCGTCGGTGTTTGACCGATTCCTCCAAGAGGAAGACCCCTATTTCGACCAGGCCCTGGGCAGCGAATACCGCGCGGCCCTGGCGCGCGAGCGCGCCACAGTGGAAGGGGCGGCGCAGGGTTACCGGCACGACGAAGCCGCGGTGCTGGCGGCCCGGCACCGCCACCAGGGGCTGGCCGCCGTGGACCGCCCAACGCGGCAGGTTGGCGTGGACAGCGTGCTCAGTGAGGCCGACTGGGGCGAGATGGCTTACCCGCATGAGCGGGCGCGGGTGCTGCTGGAGCTCAAGGCGCAGGCCAGCGAGGTGTCGCAGGCCGTGGGCCTGGACATGGTGCGCCTGATGGTGGGGCAGGTGGCCAGTGATCCCCTTCTTCTGGCGCCCGTGCGTGAGGCGGTGGTGGCGCTTGAGCCGGCCTTGCTGCGCCTGGTGCTGCCCGAGCCGCGCTATTTCCATCAGCAAGGCCATGCCGCGCGCGCCATGGTCGAGCACATCAGCGCCCGCAGCTTCCGTTACAACGACGAGTTCTCGCCCGAGTTTGCGGCCTTCTTTGCGCCGGTTCGCGACGCCATCAATGCGCTGAACGCCATGCGCATCGATCACCCGTTGATGTTCGCCCACGTACTGGCCGATCTGATGGAGGCCTGGGCCCAGGAAGACCGCGCCGAAATGGAACGGCGACAAGCGGGCCTTCAGACTGTGCAACGCGCCGATCGCCGGCAAGCCCGAGCCCTTGAGATAGCCCGCACCATCAGCCAGCGCCCCGACATCGAGGGGGCTCCCGCCTTCGTGCTGGAGTTCTTGTACGGACCTTGGGCCCTGGCCCTGGCAGAGGCCGAGATCGCCAACCCGGCCGCCGCCGCTGCCGAGGCGGCTCAGCACGACAAGACCCTGAGCGATCTGCTCTGGAGCATTCGCAAGGACGACACCCTCAACGACCCAGCCCGACTGTTCCGGCTGTTGCCCGGCTTGTTGCAGGGCCTGCAGCGCGGGCTTCATCGCCTGGGCCAGTCCCCGGAGGAGGGGCGTGCTTTCTTTGACGCGCTGATGCACCTGCACGAGCCCGCACTGGGGTTGCTGCGCGCGCGCAAGCGAGTGCAGGCCAAAGGCCTGCCGCTTGGGGCGGCGCCCGTGGCGATTGAGCCTGAGCCGGTGAACTACGTCGAGCCCGAGCCCGCCACGCCAGAGGAGCGCACCCCACGCGCGGCCGAATCCCCATGGCTTGCCGTGGCCGAGCAAGAGGCCGCGGGTTTCGAGGACACCCTGCCCACCCAGCCACAGGCGCTGGAGGCCTCGACACTGGCGCCCGGCACCCTGGTGGCCTCGGCCGAAGTGACCGAGACGCAAGCCGCTCAGGCCACTCCGGACGAAGTGCTGGACGGCTTGAGCACCGGTGACTGGGTTGACCTGTATTCCCACCGCGATTGGCTGCGCGCCGAACTGGTGTGGGTCAACCCCAAGCGCACCCTGTTCATGTTCGTGAGCCAGGGCGGGCAGACCCATTCCATGACGCGCCGCATCTGCCTGCGCCTGGTGCAAGACCGCCTGCTGCGCCCAGTGGGGGTGCCCGGTGCCATCCTTCAGACCGCTCGCGTCGCCTCGGCGACAGTCTCGGTCGACCGCCTCGTGGCCTGACCTACCCCCGGGGGTCTGGCGGCCTACCATCGGGGCATGACGACCGCTACCACTGGCGCACTGCCGCCATCGCCACCTTCCGTTCCCCTCAAACAAGACGCCGCCGTGATCGGCTTGGTGGGCCTGGCCCACGCCACCTCGCACTTCTCCCACCTGCTGCTGGCGCCGCTGTTCCCGCTGTTCATCCGCGACTTCGGGCTCACGTATTCCGATGTCGGCCTGCTGATGACGGTGTTCTTCGTGATCTCGGGCACCGGCCAGGCCCTCTCGGGCTTTCTGGTCGATCGCGTGGGCGCCCGCCCGGTGCTCTTTGCCGCCGTTTTCTGCTTCCTGCTCGCCTCCCTGGTGGCCTCGCAGGCCAATGGCTACGCCGGCCTGATGGGCGTGGCCGTGCTGGCTGGCCTGGGCAATGCGCCGTTTCACCCGGCCGACTTCACCATCCTCAACCAGCGGGTCTCCTCGGCGCGCCTGGGCCACGCCTTCAGCGTCCACGGTCTCACCGGCAGCCTGGGCTGGGCGCTGGCGCCGGTGTTCCTGGTGGGCATCGCGTCACTGGGTCAGTGGCGCACGGCGTATTACGCGGCTGCGGTCTTGTACGCCGGTGTGCTGGCCTTGATGTTCTGGCAGCGCCACCACCTCAAGACCGAGGTGGTGGCCAAGCCAAGCCACGCCGCAGCGGTTTCTGATCTGGCCTTTCTTCGCCTGCCGGTGGTGTGGTGGTGCTTTGCCTTCTTTCTGTTGTCCACCGTCACCCTGGCGGTGGTGCAAAGCTTTGCACCGTCCATCCTCAAGGCCCTCTATGGCGTGAGCGTGGAGGCCGCCACCCTGACCGTGAGCGCCTACATGCTGTGCAGTGCGCTGGGCATGCTGGTGGGCGGCTTCGTGGCGGCTTACGGGCAGCGCTCGCACCTCTCCAGCGATCGCGTGGTGGCCTGGGCCATGCTGGCGGGCGCTGCGCTCATGCTGGTGTGCGCCACCGGCTGGCTGGGCGGCTCCGGCACCATGGCTGCGCTGGCGGCCACGGGTTTTGCCGTTGGCGTGGGCGGGCCCAGCCGCGACATGATGATCAAGCGCGCCACGCCCAAGGGCGCCACCGGCCGGGTGTATGGCACGGTGTATTCCGGGCTTGACGTGGGCTTCGCGGTGTCACCGCTGGTGTTTGGCCTGCTCATGGACCGAGGCTGGTACGCCGCCACCCTGGCCGGTGGCGCGCTGGTGCTGGGGCTGTCGGTGATCGCGGCCGTGGGCGTGGGCCGGCGAACCGCGTGACCCTTCCTTGCCAACAGGTTGGTGAATACATCACAAACCCGTTGGCAAGCTGGCACAGCGCCAGCCCGGCGAAGGCGCCAGCATGTGGGCATGGACGCACGCAACACCTTGCCCTACGCCAGAGACCTTCACTGGGACATTCGGGGAGCGGCAAGCCCCGAGACCAACGAGCTTGGCCTGACCATGCGGCACCTGTTGCGTGCCTTCGATGAAATTGACTACGGCATGATCGTGCTCAATTCAAATGGGCACATCCTGCACAGCAACCACCTGGCGCGGGTGGAGTTGGGGCGACGCGATTTTCTGCGCGCCTGCGATGGGGTGCTGTCATCCGGCGACCCTGCGCACGACACCAAAATTCGCCTGGCACTTGAGGCGGCGTTGCGTGGCCAGCGCCGCCTGGTGTTGCTCACGCAAGGCGAGCGCGATCTCTCCCTCACGTTCAATCCGCTGGCCCATCCGCTGGAAGACACGAGCCCCAGCGTGTTGGTGATGCTGTCGCGCCAAAGCACCTGCGACAACCTGGCCGTGCGCATGTTTGCGCGCACCCTGGCCCTGAGCCCGAGTGAGGAGGGCGTGATGCTGGCCCTGTGCCGGGGCCTGGTCATCAATGAGATCGCGCAGGAGAACGGCGTGGCCGTGTCCACCGTGCGAAGCCAGATCAAGACCCTGCGCGAGAAGGCCGGCGTGCCTAGCATCCGCAAACTCCTGCAGCGCATCAACAGCCTGCCCCCCGTGGTTCCCGCCTTGCGCATCGTCACACCAGTGCCGCAGAATCCCAGGCTTGACGCCTAGCCCTGACGCCACTGGATGCCCCAAACAGCCGACGCCCCGATCACCGAAGACAAACTCCACATCGAGGCGCTGGCGTCCATGGGCGTGCCGCGCACCTACCGCCGCGGTGCCCTGCTGATCCAAGAGGGCGACACGGGCGACACCTTGTTCGTGGTGCTCAAGGGCCGCTTGCGGGCCTACCTGGCGGATGCCTCAGGGCGAGAGTTGACGCTAGGGGTTTTCGGCGCCATGGAATACGTGGGCGAAATGGCCCTGGACGGAGGGCCCCGCTCGGCCAATGTGGAGGCCCTGGAGGCCACGGTGTGTTCCGTGGTGAGCCGCGCCACCCTGTTGCAGTACATCGCCCAGCACCCCGAGTTCGCCTTGCAACTCATGGCCCGGCTGATCCGCCGCGCCCGCCTGGCCACCGAAAGCGCGCGCAGCGTGGCCTTGATCGACGTGTACGGGCGTTTGGTGCTCTTGCTGGAGAAGCTGGCCATGCCAGCCAACGAGCACGGCCACCGAGCGCTGCGTGAGCGCCTGACCCATCAGCAAATGGCGCATCACCTGGCCTGCTCGCGCGAGATGATCAGCCGCCTGCTCAAAGACCTGGAAAACGGCGGCTACATCGCGGTGCGTGACCGCTGGATTCACCTGCTCAAGCCCTTGCCATCGCGCTGGTGACGGGCGCGTGCCCTCAGAAACAACAAAGCCGGCGCGGGGCCGGCTTTGTGTTGGGTTGCCCGAAGGCAACTGGGATCACTTCAGGTGATCGTTGACCAGCTTGGTCATCTCGAACATGGACGCCTGGGCCTTCTTGAAGATTTCCTTCAGCTTGGCGTCGGCGTTGATCATGCGCTTGTTCACTTCGTCCTGAAGCTTGTTCTTCTTGATGTATTCCCACACCTTCTTCGTCACCTCGGTGCGCGGCAGCGGGCTGGCGCCCACGATGGCGGCCAGGGCGGCGCTGGGGGTCAGGGCCTTCATGAAGGCGGCGTTGGGCGTGCGCTTCTTGGCCGGAGCGGCCTTCTTCGCAGGAGCGGCTGCCTTCTTGGCCGGGGCGGCTTTCTTCGCCGGAGCGGCTGCCTTCTTGGCCGGAGCGGCCTTCTTCGCCGGTGCGGCGGCGGCCTTGGCCGGAGCCGCTTTCTTTGCCGGTGCAGCGGCCTTCTTGGCCGGCGCTTTCTTTGCAGTTGCCATGGTTGATGATCCTTCTAGAAGTGGTCTATTCGCCAGTGGATGAACGCGCTATCGCACTGGTGCAGCCATGCTAATGGAGATGCCGGGGCAATCCAAGGTGCGAAGGCCTTTTTCGCGCGAGTTTTCAGAGGGGAAATGCGCGTTTTTGGCGGGGAAAACAACAGTCATGCGTGGTGCGTGCGCCGATGGGCCGCGAGGGCGGTGCTCTCGCCACACAATCGCTGCCGTTTCAACCGAAGGGAAATGCCCATGAGCGCTGCCGAATTCACCCCCACTTGCGACCTCTGCGATGCCCACAAAACCGACACCTCTGGCGCCTTTCGCGTGCTGCCGCCGGTGTTCCGCGACTATGGCGCGCTGCGCCGTTTCGCGGGGCCCGTGGTCACGGTGAAATGTTTTGAAGACAACACCCTGGTGAAGGCCGCGGTGGACAGCCCGGGTGAGGGTCGCGTGTTGGTCGTGGACGGTGGCGCTTCGCTTCGCAAGGCCTTGTTGGGGGGCAACCTGGGCGCGGCCGCTGCGCGCAACGGCTGGGCCGGTGTGGTCATTGACGGTTGTGTGCGCGACGTGGGTGAGCTGGCGGCGTGCCAGGTGGGCATTCGCGCCCTGGCCAGCATGCCCATGCCCACCGAGAAGCGCCAGGAAGGCCAGCGCGACGTGCCGGTGCAGGTGCAGGGCGTGTGGGTGCGACCCGGAGACTGGCTCTATGCCGACGAAGACGGCATGGTGGTGGCCGACCGGGCGCTGTGATCAGGCCATCAAGCCATCAGGCCCTTGTAGAGCATGTAGGCCGCCAGCAGGTAGAGCACGCTGGCGAACACGCGCTTGAGCGCCTTCACCGGCAGCGCGTGCGCGGCCTTCACGCCCAGCGGGGCCATGAGCACGCTGGCGCAGGCGATCACCAGCAGCGCGGGCAGGTAGATGTAGCCCAGCGAACCCGCCGGCAGGTTGGCCACGTTCTGGCCTGAGACGATGTAGCCCAGGGCATTGGCCAGGGCAATCGGAAAGCCCAGGGCGGCGCTGGTGGCCACGGCGTTGTGGATGGGCACGTTGCACCAGGTCATGAAGGGCACGCTCACGAAGCCGCCGCCGGCACCCACCAGCCCCGACAGGAAGCCGATGGCACCACCCGCGCCCAACTGGCCGGCCGTGCCGGGCAGGGTGCGAGAGGCCTTGGGCTTTTTGTCGATGAGCATTTGCGTGGCCGAGAAGCTCACGAACAGCGCGAAGAACAGCGCCAGCCAAGAACCCTTGAGCACCGCGAACACACCCAGGCTGGCCACGGCGGCCCCCAGCACGATGCCGGGCGCCAGGCGCTTGACCACGTCCCACCGCACGGCGCCGCGCTTGTGGTGCGCGCGCACGCTGGAGACCGAGGTGAAGATGATGGTGGCCATGGACGTGGCGATGGCCATCTTGACGGCCAGGTCGGGCGACACGCCGCGGGCGCCAAGGATGAAGGTGATGAAGGGCACCATCAACATGCCCCCGCCGATGCCGAGCAGGCCTGCGAGGAAACCGGTGCCAAGGCCGAGGATGGCCAGTTCGAGAACGAGGAGGGGTTCGATCGACATGAAAGGTGTCTGCAAGTGCCACCAGGCCGGCATCCTGAACCGGGGTTCAGGTGGGCGAGGGCAACGAGGCTTCGGGTTCGTCTGACGCGAGACGCTCGCACCAGCCACGCAATGTACCAAGCCCGGGCTCTAAGAGCATTGGTTGCAGGAATATAAAGCCCGGCGGCCTTGCAGACAGTCGCCATTGTAGGGCCGCCGCAAGGGTGGGAATTGGCCCACCCGTCGATCGCCCGAGGCGGTCGGACGCGCGGGCCTCAGATGAGTTGGCCGTCTTGGCCGAGGGTCTGGTCCAGGCGCTGGATCAGGCTTTGCACCTTGGTGTGCAAGGCGGGGTCAAGGTCGTTCGGCGCGGTGGTCTCGCTCGGCGTGGGCATGGCCTGCGCCTGCGGTTCGGCCTCTTTCTGGGCGAGTTCGAAGGCCAGGTTGAGCGAGGCCAGCACGGCGATGCGGTCGCGCGCCTTCACCTTGCCTGCGTCGCGGATGCGGCACATGGCAACGTCCACCCGGTTCACGGCCTCCAGCAAGGCGGCTTCGCCCCCGGTGGGGCAGGACAGCAGGTAGCTCTGGCCCATGATCTGGACTTCCATCTGCTGGTGGTTGGGCTTGTTGCTCATGGGCGGTCTTGGGGGGCTTCAGGCGCGGCGTTGTGCTGGCCTGGCAGGCGGTCGAGAAGGGCGTCGACGCGGGCGCGCGCGGCAAGCAGCCGTGACTTGAGCGAGTCGCGCTCGGCGCTCAGGGCCTGCACCTGCTCCATCAGCAACTGGTTGGTGCGCTGCAACTCTTCGTGTCGCAGCAACAGGCGTTCCACGCGTTCGGTGAGCTGGTCGATGGGGGTCTGGTTGGACATGGGCGCGCTCGCAATTCGGGGCATTGTAGGGCGGGCACCCGAGGGGGTACCGTAGAATGCCCGGTGTTGGTGCTCGCGGCGTGGTTCTCATGCCGCAGTTCAACGGGAAGCAGGAGGGAAGGGTTCCACACGGCCCGACCTAACCTGCGCTGCCCCCGCAACGGTAAGCAGACGAGACCCTTGGCCCCACCCGGGCCGAGTGCTCCGCTTCCATCAATCGGTCACTGGCGCGCACACGTGCGCTGGGAAGGCGATGGAGGTTGTTCTGCCAGCCCGGATACCGGCCAACGAGGTGGTGGCGCCGCAAGGCGCCGCCGTGACGTCCATGCACCGTCGGGGAAGGCGGTGAGGACACTGTCAATCGTTAACTCACATGAATCGCTCTTCTTCGCGCGCCGCCATGGCCGCGCTCTCGCCTGTCGTCCTGGCGGGTGCTTCGCTGTGCGTGGGCGCTGCCCACGCTGCCCCAGCCACCGACGCGGTGGTCGTTGCCGCCCTGGATGCCGTGGTGGTCTCGGCCAACCGCACCGAGCAGCCCATCACCGACGTGGTGGCCGACGTCACCGTGGTCGATCGCGAGGCCATTGACCGCAGCGGTGCTGCTTCGGTGGCCGAGGTGCTGGCCCGTCTGCCTGGCGTGAGCATCGTCACCAACGGTGGCGCGGCGTCCACCACCAGCGTTTTCCTGCGCGGTGCCGAGACGCGCTTCACCGCCGTGTTCGTGGACGGCGTGCGGGTGGACTCCCAGTCCACCGGCGGGGCGTCCTGGCAGGGCATTCCGCTGGCGCACATCGAGCGCATCGAGGTGCTGCGTGGGCCGGCCGCGGCCGTGTACGGCTCTGACGCGGTGGCCGGCGTGGTGCAACTCTTCACCCGTCAGGGCGAGGAGGGCTTTTTCCCCTCGATTCACGCTGGCGTGGGCACCCACCACACGCACGACCTCAGCGCCTCGCTGCGCGGCGGGCAGGGCGCGGTGGACTATTCGCTGGGCCTGGCCACGGAGCGCAGCGACGGCTTCAACGCCAAGCCCTCGGGCAACCCCGATCGCGACGGCTACCGCAGCCACTCGGTATCGGGCCGTCTGGGCTGGAAGCCCGCCACTGGCCACCAGCTCAACCTGACCTTCCTGGACAGCCGCCAGAAAGGCCGCTACGACGGCTTCACGCCAGGCCAGGACGACCAGACCGTGCAGGAACTGCGCACCCTGGGCCTGAACTGGGCGGCCCGTTGGAGCGAGGTGTGGAGCACACGCGTGGGCCTGTCTCGCGGCACCGAGCGCTACGAAACCATGCCCTCGCCCTATGAGACCGAGACCCAGGTCGATTCGTATTGGCTGCGAAACGAATGGAAGCTGGGTGGCCATGGCTTCAACCTGGACCTGGAGCGCCGCGAAGACCATCTCACCAACCTGAGCACCACCCCCTCGCTCACGCGCCGTTCGCAAAACGCGCTGGCCCTGGGCTACACCCTTCGCGCCGGGGCACATACCCTGCAAGCCAACGCCCGACGCGACAACGACAGCGAGTTCGGCACCCACACCACCGGCTCGCTGGCCTATGGCTACGACATCTCGCCCGCCTGGCGCGCCACCGCGTCGGCCGGCACTTCGTTTCGCGCGCCCACGCTCTTCCAGCGTTTCAGCATCTACGGCACGCCCAACCTGCAGGCCGAGACCGGGCGCAACGTCGAGGCCGGGCTGCGCTGGCAGTCGGGCCAGAACAAGGTGGGCGTGGTGGTCTACCGCAACCACGTGGATAACCTGATCGACTACCTCAGCGGGCCGGGCAGTTGCATCAACGGCACGGGCACCTACCCCGGCTGTTATGGCAACGTGGGCGAGGCGCTGTACCGCGGTGTCACCCTGACCGCTGCCACCCAGGTGGGGGCCGTGAACCTCAGTGGCTCGGTGGACTGGATGGACCCGCGCAACGCCATCACCGACAAGCGCCTGCCGCGCCGTGCGCGCCGCCAGGCCACCTTGCTGGCCGACACCCGGGTGGGCGGCTGGAAGCTGGGCGGCGAGGTACAGGCCGTGGGCTCGCGCTTTGACGACGTGGCCAACCGCAACGAACTGGGCGGGTACACCTTGTTCAACCTCAGCGCCAGCACCGAAGTGGCGCGCGACTGGACCCTGCTGGCGCGGGTGAACAACCTGGCCAACAAGGACTACCAGACCGCGCGCGGCTACGCCACCGCCGGCCGCACCTTCTACCTGGGCCTGACCTGGGCCCCTCGTTAAGTGAGAAGCGAATGACCCCAGCCGCCGTGTCCTGTCCCGCCGTTCTCGTGGCCGCCCCGTCCTCCGGGCAGGGCAAGACCACCGTGGCCAGTGCCCTGGCCCGGCTGCACGCGCGGGCCGGGCGGCGGGTACGGGCCTTCAAGTGCGGGCCCGATTTTCTGGACCCGCACTGGCTCACGCTGGCCACCGGCCAGCCGGTGCACAACCTCGACCTGTGGATGACCGGCGAGGACGACGCACGCCAGCGCCTGCACGAGGCGGCCCGCGAGAGCGACCTGATTGTGGTCGAGGGCGTGATGGGCCTGTTCGATGGCGAACCCAGCGCCGCCGACCTGGCCCAGCGCCTGGGCCTGCGCGTGCTGGCGGTGATCGACGCCTCGGCCATGGCCGGCACCTTTGGCGCCCTGGCCTTCGGCCTGCAGCACTTCCGCCCGGGCATGCCCTGGGCCGGGGTGCTGGCCAACCGGGTGGCCAGCGAGCGCCATGCGCAAATGCTGGAGCAGGCCCTGCAGGCCGGGCCCGGCGACGCGGCGGCCTCGTCGTGGCTGGGCGCGGTGATGCGCGATGCCCGCTTCAGCCTGCCCGAGCGCCACCTGGGCCTGACGGTGGCCGCTGAACTGCCCGATGCCATGGCCCGGCTTGACGCTGCCGCCGATGCCCTGGCCGACACCCTGCTGGGCCGCATGGACACGGCCGACCTGGCGCGCTGGGCCACCGAGTTCGCGCCGCCCGCGCAGCCCGTCGACACGCCGCCCCTGCTGGCGGGGCGCACCGTGGCGGTGGCGCGCGACGCGGCCTTCTGTTTCATTTACCCGGCCAACCTCGATGTGCTGCAGGCCATGGGGGCTCGCCTGGTGTATTTCTCGCCCCTGGCCGACGAGCCGCTGCCCGCGTGCGACGCGGTGTGGCTGCCTGGGGGCTACCCCGAACTGCACGCCACCACCCTGGCCCAGGGCGCGCAATGCCGCGCCAGCCTGGCCGCGCACGTGGCCGCCGGCCGGCCGCTGTGGGCCGAGTGCGGCGGCATGATGGCGCTGTTTGACGAGCTGGTGGACCAGGCCGAGCAGACCCACGCCGGTTGGGGCCTGCTGCCCGGGCGCGTGGTGATGCAAAAGCGCCTGGCCGCGCTCGGCCCGCAGCAGCTCGACCTGCCCGCCGGCTCGCTGCGCGGCCACACCTTCCACTACTCTCGCACCGAGACGCCGCTGGTGCCCGCCGCGCAGACGCTGGCGGTGCGCGGTGGCGCCGTGGGGCCGGGCGAGGCGGTGTACCGCCACGGTCCCGTCGGGGCCAGTTATTTCCATGCCTGGTTCGCGTCGGCGCCTGCGGCCGCCGCGTCCTTGTTCTTGCCGGAGCCTGCATGACCACTGCCACGCTGCCCGGGCCGCAACGCATCGTGTGCCTGACCGAAGAAACCACCGAGTGGCTCTACCTGCTGGGGCAGGAGGCGCGCATCGTGGGCATCAGTGGCTACACCGTGCGCCCGCGCCGGGCGCGCGAAGAGAAGCCCAAGGTCAGCGCCTTCCTGAACGCCAAGATCGACAAGATCCTGGCGCTGGCGCCCGACTGCGTGTTCGGCTTTTCTGACCTGCAGGCCGACATCGCCGCCGAGCTGATTCGCGCTGGCGTGCAGGTGACGGTGTTCAACCAGCGCAGCATCGACGCCATCCACGGCATGCTGTACCAGGTGGCCGCCATGGTGGGCTGCGCCGAGGCGGGCCTGGCCTGGATCGAGGCCAACCGCGCCAGCCTGGCCGCCATGCGGGCCGAGGTGGCGGCCCTGCAGGCGCAGGGCAAGCGGCGCCCGCGCGTGTACTTTGAAGAGTGGGACGAGCCGCCGATCAGCGCCATTCGCTGGGTGTCCGAGCTGATCGGCGTGGCCGGTGGCGACGACGTGTTTCCCGAGCTGGCCTTACAGGCCATGGGCAAGCAACGCATCATCGCCGACCCGCTGGAGATCGTGCGCCGCCAGCCCGACATCATCGTGGGCTCGTGGTGCGGCAAGAAATTCCGGCCCGAGAAAGTGGCGGCCCGCCCCGGCTGGCAAGACGTGCCCGCCGTGCGCGACGGGCAGCTCTTCGAGATCAAGTCGGCCGACATCCTGCAGCCCGGCCCCGCCGCCCTCACCGATGGCGTGGCCCAGTTGCACCGCCTCGTGCGCGACTGGATGGTGGCCCATGGCTGAGGTGTTTTGCAGCGAGTTCGTGCTGGGTGGCCAGCGCAGCGGCAAGTCGCGCCGGGCAGAGACCATTGCGATGCGCTGGTTGAGCGCCTCGCCCGCGCACCGCGCCGTCACCATCGCCACCGCCCAGCCCTGGGACGACGAGATGCGCGAACGCATCGCCCGCCACCAGCAAGACCGCGCCCAGCGCCTGCCCGGCATGAGCACCGTGGAAGAGCCCCTGGCCCTGGCCGAGGCCGTGCGCCAGCACAGCCGCGCCCACACCCTGGTGGTGGTGGACTGCCTCACCATGTGGCTGACCAACCTGCTCATGCCCATGCAGGGCGAGCCCGCCGATCCGCAAGGCCCGGTGCGCGCGCTGTGCGAGGCCGTGGCCGCCGCGCCTGGCCCGGTGGTGCTGGTGAGCAACGAAATTGGCTGGGGCGTGATCCCCATGGGGCGCGAGGTGCGCGCCTTCGTGGACGCCCTGGGCCACGCCAACCAGGCCCTGGCGGCGGTGTGCCCCCGGGCCACCCTGATGGCCGCGGGCCTGTCCCTTACCTTGAAGGACAACCATGCCTAAGACTTGGGCCAGCCTGTGGCGCTGGCTGCTGTGCGGCCTGCTGGCGCTGGCCGGCCTGGTCAACCTGGCCCATGCCCAGGGCGTGCAGATCACCGACGACCGCGGCGTGCGCGTGGCCTTGCCGCAAGCGCCACAGCGCATCGTGTCGCTGCTGCCCTCGCTCACCGAGACCGTGTGCGAGCTGGGCCAGTGCCACCGGCTGGTGGGCGTGGACCGGTACTCGAATTACCCGGCCTCGGTGCGGCGCCTGCCGCAACTGGGCGGCGGGCTTGACCCGCAGATCGAATCGGTGGTGGCCCTGCGGCCCGACGTGGTGCTGATGTCCACCTCGTCGCGCGCCGCGCTGCGCCTGGAGGCGCTGGGCCTGAAGGTGGTGGCGCTGGACACCAAGAGCGCGGCCGACGCCCGGCGCGTGCTGGGCACGCTGGGGCAGTTGCTGGCCGTGCCTGACGCCGATCGCGTGTGGCGCGCCATCGAGGCCGGTGTGGGGGCCGCGGCCCAGTCGCTGCCGCCGCGCAGCCGGCCCTTGCGGGTGTACTACGAGGTCAGCACCGGGGGCTACGCGGCCGGGCCGTCGTCGTTCATTGGCGAGTTGATGGCCCGCATGGGCGTGAGCAACATCGTCACGCCCGACCTGGGGCCGTTTCCGCGCATCAACCCTGAGTACGTGGTGCGCGCCGACCCCGACCTGATCATGATCGGCTCGCACCACGCGGCCAACCTGGGCGCGCGCCCAGGCTGGCCGCAGATGCGCGCCGTGCGCGACCAGCGCGTGTGCATCTTCAACCGCGACGAGTCCGACGTGCTGGTGCGCCCGGGCCCGCGCATGGCCGAGGCCGCGCGCCTGATGGCCCGCTGCATCGCCAGCAAGGGGACGCCATGAACGGTGCGCGCAGCGCCTGGCTGGCACTGGCCCTTGCCCTCACCGCCAGTGTGCTGGCGATGGTGGGCGTGGGCGTGGGCAGCACCGGCTGGGCCAGCGTCTGGGGCGCCTGGCACGACCCGGTGGCCGCGCAGATTCTGTGGGACATCCGCCTGCCGCGCACCCTGGGCGCCTGGGTGGCCGGTGCCTTGCTGGGCCTGGCTGGCGCCGTGGCGCAGGGCCTGTTTCGCAACCCCCTGGCCGACCCCTATTTGCTCGGCAGCGCCTCGGGCTCGGCCCTGGCCGTGGCCCTCACGCTGGCGTGGTGGGGCGGCTCGCCTTTTGCCGCCGCCTGGCTGGTGCGCCTGGGCATGACGGGTGCGGCCTTCGCCGGCGCGGTGCTGGGCGTGGCGCTCACCCTGGTGCTGGCGCGCGGCGTGCAGCACACCCTGCGCCTGCTGCTGGCCGGCGTGATCGTGGGGGTGGTGCTGGGCGCGGCGCGCGACCTGGTCACCATCGCCCAGCCCGACACCCTGCAGGCCATGCAAGGCTTCATGCTGGGCAGCACCGGCTTCGTGGGCTGGCCCGCCGTGGCGGTGATGGCCGGCGCCTTGCTGGCCGGCGCCCTGGCCGCCGCCGCGCTGGGGCGCGTGCTCGACGGCCTGGCCCTGGGCGAGGCCACCGCCAACAGCCTGGGCCTGCCGCTGCCGGCGGCCCGCCTGGCGCTGGTGGCCGTGCTGGCCCTGTGCACCGGCGCGGCCGTGGCGCAGACCGGCCTGATCGCCTTTGTGGGCCTGGCCGCGCCGCACCTGGTGCGCTCCATCGTCAAGACCACCCACACCCGCCTGGTGCTGCTGAGCGCGGCCATGGGTGGGTTGCTGCTCATGGCGGCCGACGTGCTGGCGCGTTGGCTGCTGGCGCCGCAAGAACTGCCGGTGGGCGTGCTCACCGCCGCCCTGGGCGGCAGCTACCTGCTGTGGCTCATGCACCGCCGCCGCGCGGCTGGGGGGGTGCTGTGAGCGCGCCGCGCCAGACCCCCGCGCTGCAGGCGCAAGACTTGTGCGTCACCCTGGGCGACCGCCCGGTGTTGCGTGGCGTGTCGCTTTCACTGGCACCCGGCCGCTGGACCTGCATCGCCGGCCCCAACGGGGCGGGCAAGTCCACCCTGCTCAAGGCCATGGCGGGCCTGCTGCCCCACCAGGGGCAAGTGAGCCTGCTGGGCCGCCCGCTCGCGCAGTGGCCGGGGCGCGAGCGCGCCCGAGCGCTGGCCTGGCTGGGGCAGGGCGAACACGGCGCCGAAGACCTCAGCGTGTGGGACGTGGCCATGCTCGGCCGCCTGCCGCACCAGGGCTGGCTGGCCAGCCCCAGCGAGGCCGACCGCCAGGCCGTGGAGCAGGCCCTGCGCGCCACCCAGGCCTGGGACTGGCGCCAGCGCCCCATGGGCGCGCTCTCCGGCGGCGAGCGCCAGCGCGTGCTGCTGGCCCGTTTGCTGGCGGTGCAGGCCCAGGTGATGCTGATGGACGAACCCCTGGCCAACCTTGACCCGCCCCACCAGGCCGACTGGTGGCACCTGGTGCGCCAGCAGGTGGGGCAGGGCCGCACCGTGGTGAGCGTGCTGCACGAAGTGGGCATGGCCTTGCTGGCCGATGACCTGGTGGTGCTGCGCCAGGGCCAGGTGGCCTACGCCGGGCCGGCCCAGGTGCCCGAAGCGCACCGCGCCCTTGAGGCGGTGTTCGAGCACCGCATTTCCATTCAAGCCGTGGGCGAGCGCTGGGTGGCGCTGCCCATCTGACCGTTTTCAGAGAACCGAACCATGCAAATCGAATCGCCCCCCACCGAACGCAACGTCGAGAAGCCCAGCGGTGACCGGCGCGGCCTGCTCATCGTGAACACCGGCGACGGCAAGGGCAAAAGCACGGCCGCCTTCGGCCTGGCCCTGCGCGCCCACGGCCGCCAGCACGTGCACGGCAAGCCGGTGAAGATTTACCAGTTCATGAAGGTGCCCAGCGCGCGTTTTGGCGAGCACCGCATGTTTGAGCAACTGGGCCTGCCCATCGAAGGCCTGGGCGACGGCTTCAGCTGGAAAAGCCAAGACCTGGAGCATTCCGCCCAGCTCGCGCGCGACGGCTGGGCGCGCGCCAAGGCCACCATCCTGGCCGGCACGCACTTCCTGGTGGTGCTGGACGAAATCACCTACCCGCTGATCTACGGCTGGCTGCCGCTGGACGACGTGCTGCAGACGCTGCGCGAGCGCCCGCGCGACGTGCACGTGTGCCTGACTGGCCGGCGCTGCCCGCCCGAGATCATCGAACTGGCCGACACCGTCACCGAGATGCGCCTGGTCAAGCATGCCTACCAGGCCGGCATTCCGGCGCAGCGCGGCATCGAAGACTGACCGCCCATTGCCATGCAGCCCCAGCCCGCACCAGACCAGGCCTTCTCGCCCGCCGAGCGCGAGGCGGTGTACCGCGCCATCTTCGAGCGGCGGGACATGCGCCACTTCGCGGGCGGCCGCGTGGCGCCCGAGGTGATGCGCCGCCTGCTCACGGCCGCGCACCACGGGCCCAGCGTGGGCTTCATGCAGCCCTGGCGCTTTGTGCGCGTGGCCTCGCGCGCCTTGCGCGCCGAGCTGCAGGCCCTGGTGGAACAAGAGCGGGTGCTGACCGCGCGCGCCCTGGGCGAGCGCGAAGACGAGTTCATGCGCCTGAAGGTGGAAGGCCTGATGGACGCCGCCGAGGTGTGGGCCGTGGCGCTGGCCGATGGCCGCGAGCGCCACGTGTTCGGCCGGCGCACGATGCCGCAGATGGACTTGGCCTCCACCGCCTGCGCCATCCAGAACCTGTGGCTGGCCGCGCGCGCCGAAGGGCTGGGCATGGGCTGGGTGTCGATCTTCGACCCCGCCGCCGTGGCCCGCCTGCTGGGCATGCCCCAGGGGGCCGAGCCAGTGGCGCTGCTGTGCATCGGGCCGGTGCACGGGTTTTACCCAGAGCCCATGCTGCAGCAGCAGGGCTGGGCGCAGCGTTGCCCGCTGGAGAGCCTGGTGTTTGAAGACGCCTGGGGCCAGCCCGCCCATCTGGGCGCGCCCGCGAGTGACCAAGCAGGAGCCGCCCGTGGCTGAGGGCCTGGCCGTGGTCGCCCCACTGGCCGTGCTGGTGGCCCTGGCCATTGACCGCTGGCTGGGCGAGCCGCCCACGCGCTGGCACCCGGTGGTGTGGATGGGGAATTACCTGGGCTGGCTGGGCCCGCGCATCGCCCCCCAGGCCGGGGCCAGCACCTTGCCCGCGTTTCGCCCCTGGTTGGGTGGCGCGGTGGCCTGGTGCGTGGGCGCTGCCGCCGTGTGCGGGGTGGCCCTGGCCTTGCAATCGGCGATGTCTGAATGGGCGTGGTGGGCGCAAGCCCTGGCCCTGGGCGCGCTGCTCAAGCCCCTGCTGGCCTGGCGCATGTTGCGCGACGAGGTGCAGGCCGTGGACACCGCCCTGGGCCAAGGCTTGGCCGCCGGCCGTGCGCGCCTGGCCTGGCTGGTCAGCCGCGACGTGGCCTCGCTGGACGACTCGCAGGTGCGCGAAAGCGCCATCGAAACCCTGGCCGAAAACCTCAACGATTCCGTGGTGGCGCCGCTGTTCTGGTTCGCCGTGGCTGGCTTGCCGGGTGCGGCGCTGTACCGCTTCGCCAACACCGCCGACGCCATGTGGGGCTACCCCGGTGAGCGCGGCGGGCGGGTGTGGACCTGGGCCGGCCAGTGGGCCGCCCGCGCCGACGACGTGCTCTCTTGGCTGCCCGCGCGCCTGACCGCCTTGCTGCTGGCCTTGCGGCGCCCCACGGCGCGGCTGCGCGCCTTGCCGGCGCAGGCCCGCCTCACGCCATCGCCCAACAGCGGCTGGCCCATGGCCTGCATGGCCCTGGCGCTGGACGTGCGCCTGCGCAAGCCCGGTGGCTACTCGCTCAATGCCCAGGCCCGCGCGCCGATCGCCACCGACGTGGCCCAGGCCCTGCAACTGGCCGGGTTCGCCGTGGGGGCGGTGGGCCTGCTGGCTGGGCTGCTGCTGGTCTGGGGAGCCCTCGCATGAACCACCCTTCGCCGCAGCGCGTGCACGGCGGCCCGGACGGGCAGGGCGCTGTGCGCTGGGATTTTTCGGTCAACAGCCACCCGGCCGGGCCTTGCCCCAGCGCGCTGGCCGCCCTGCAGCAGGCCGACGCCACCCAATACCCCGACCCGGCCTACACCGCCTTGCGCCTGGCCCTGGCCGCCTTTCATGGCGTGGCACCGCAGCGCGTGCTGCTGGCCGCCAGCGGCAGCGAGGCCATCGCCCGCCTGAGCGCCCGGGTGGCCCAGCGCGGCGGCCGCAGCGCCTGGTGGCCCGGCCACGCCTATGGCGACTACGCCCACCACGCCCAGGCCTGGGGCCTGCTGGCGGTGCCCGAGCCGGCCCAGGCCGCGCTGTGCTGGCTGGCCGAGCCCAGCAGCCCGCTGGGGCAGGCCGAGCCCCTGGCCGAGCGCGTGGCCCAGCTTGGCCATACCGTGGTGCTGGACCGCGCCTACGAGCCCCTGCGCCTGAGCGGCGCCCCCAGCCTGCCGCCCGCGCTGCTGGACCGCGTGTGGCAGCTCTGGACGCCCAACAAAGCCCTGGGCCTGGTGGGCGTGCGCGGCGCCTACGCCATCGCCCCGCTGGGCGCCGAGGCCGAGGTGCAGGCCCTGGAGCGGCTGGCGCCCTCGTGGCCCCTGGGGGCGCACGCCGTGGCCATGCTGGCCGCCTGGGTGCGGCCCGATACCCAACAATGGCTGGCCCGCAGCCTGCCCACCCTGCGCGCCTGGAAGGCCGAGCAAATGCACTGGATGACCCAAACCGGCTGGACCTGCCAGCCCAGCGACACCCCTTTCTTCTGCGCCCAGCCGCCGCACCCGCTGGACGCCGCCGCCCTGCGCGCCCGGGGCCTGCGCCTGCGCGATGCCACCTCATTCGGCCTGCCGGGCTGGTGGCGCCTGCGCGTGATGGCGCCCGAGACCCAGGCCGCCTTGCGCCAGGCCATCGGCGTGGAGGTGCCGGCATGAGCGCGCGCTGCGTGATGGTGCTGGGCACCACCAGCGGCGCCGGCAAGAGCTGGCTGGCCACTGCGCTGTGCCGCCACTACGCCCGCCAGGGCCTGAAGGTGGCGCCCTTCAAGGCGCAGAACATGAGCAACAACGCCAGGGTCGTGGCCCCCACGCTCCGCCGCTTGGGCGGGTCGCTGCCCCCCGAGGGGGCTGAGGCGCCTTGGGGCGGCCCGGCGGCGCCTCGGTCGCTGGCCGGTGAAATCGGATCTGCCCAGTACTTCCAGGCCCTGGCCGCCCGCGCCGAGCCCGACGTTCGCATGAACCCGCTGCTGCTCAAGCCCGAGGCCGACACCCACAGCCAGGTGGTGCTGCTGGGGCAGGTGAGCGCCGAGCTGACCGCCACGCCCTGGCGCGGGCGCAGCGAGCGCGTGTGGCCCGCCATTTCGCAGGCGCTGGACGAACTGCGCGCCGAGAACGACGTGGTGGTGATCGAGGGCGCGGGCTCGCCGGCCGAGATCAACCTGATGGACAGCGACATCGTGAACCTGCGCGTGGCCCGCCACGCCCAGGCGCGTTGCCTGCTGGTCACCGACATCGACCGGGGCGGCGCCTTCGCCCACCTGTACGGCACCTGGGCGCTCATGCCCGAGGCCGACCGCGCGCTGCTGCGCGGCTTTGTGCTCAACCGCTTTCGTGGCGACGCCAGCCTGCTCTCGCCCGCGCCCGAGCGCCTGCAGGCCCTCACCGGCGTGCCCACCGTGGCCACGCTGCCCATGTGGTACCGCCACGGCCTGCCCGAAGAAGACGGCGTGTTCGACGACCGTGCCCACGCCAGCGGCGCGGTGCACACCACGGTGGCCGTCATTGCCTACCCGCGCATCAGCAACCTGGACGAGTTTCAGCCGCTGAAGAACGTGCCCGGCGTGCGCCTGGTGTGGGCGCGCAGCCCGGCCGATTGCGCCGGGGCCGACTGGATCGTGCTGCCCGGCAGCAAGGCCACCGCGGCCGACCTGGCCTGGTTGCGCGCGCAGGGGCTTGACCACGAGATCGCCGCCCACGTGCAGCGCGGCGGGCGCGTGCTGGGCGTGTGCGGCGGGCTGCAGATGCTGGGCGAGGCCCTCATTGACACCCACGGCATCGACGGCAACGCCCCCGGCCTGGGCCTGCTGCCCCTGGTCACCGCCTTCTCGCCCGACAAAACCGTGCAGCGCACCCACACCGCGTTTGGCCAAGTGCACGGCCCCTGGGCCGCGCTGTCTGGCGTGGCCGTGAGCGGCTACGAAATCCACCACGGCCAGACCGCGCCGCACCCGGCCATGGTGGCCGCCGGCCACGTCGCCCACGAGGTGCTGCCCGGCCTGGGCTGGCAAGACGCCTCGGGCCAGGTGCTGGGCCTGTACCTGCATGGCCTGTTGGAAGACGAGGCCGCGCTGCGCGCCCTGTTCGGTGCCGCGGCCCCCTCGCTGGACGCCGTGTTCGACGGCCTGGCCGATTTCATTCACACCCATTTCCAAGCCGGGGTGCTGGACGCCCTGATCGCCCCCTGAATTTTCCGGAGCCCTCCATGACCACATTGCCCGCCATCGCGCCCCTGGACGACGCCACCCTGGCCCAGCGCCTGCAGCAGCTCATCGACAACAAGACCAAGCCGGTGGGCTCGCTGGGCCGGCTCGAAGCCCTGGCCCTGCGCCTGGGCACCATCCTGGGCACCGAGCGCCCGGTGCTGCGCGAGCCGCAGATGCTGGTGTGCGCGGGCGACCACGGCCTGGCCGCGCGCGGCACCTCGGCCTACCCCAGCGACGTGACCTGGCAGATGGTGGAGAACTTCCTGGCCGGTGGCGCCGCCGTGAGCGTGCTGGCGCGCCAGAACGGCATTGGCCTCACCGTGGTGGACTGCGGTGTGCGCCACGAATTTGCGCCTCGCCCCGGCCTGGTGCTGGCCAAGGTGGCCCCCGGCACGGCCGACGCGCTGGAAGGCCCGGCCATGACGGACGAGCAGTGCCAGCAGGCCATGGCCAACGGCCAGCGTATCGTGCAGGGCCTGCCGGGCAACGCGCTGCTGCTGGGCGAAATGGGCATTGGCAACACCTCGGCCGCCTCGCTGCTGCTGGCCCGCCTGGGCGGGCTGGACGTGGCCGACGTGACCGGTGCCGGCACCGGCCTGGACGCCGCCGCCGTGCAGCGCAAGATCGGCATCCTGCGCGAGGTGCTGGCCCGCCACCCCGAGGCGCGCACGCCGCTGCAAGCCCTGGCGGCCTTTGGCGGTTTCGAGATCGCCACCCTGGTGGGCGCCGTGCTGCAGGCCGCGGCCGAGCGCCGCGTGATCGTGGTGGACGGCTTCATCGCCACCTCGGCCGTGATGGTGGCCACCCACCTGGCCCCGGCCGTGGCGCAGCGCTGCGTGTACGCCCACCGCTCGGGCGAGCGCGGCCACGCCCTCATGCTGGCCCACCTGCGCGCCGACCCGCTGCTTGACATGGGCCTGCGCCTGGGCGAGGGCTCGGGCGCGGCCCTGGCCTGGCCGCTGCTGGTGAGCGCCTGCGCCATCCTCAACGAGATGGCCAGCTTCGAGGCGGCCGGCGTGTCGCGGCAAGAGGCTGGTGAGGTGGTGCAGCCGTGAAGCAGGCCCTTCGGCACTATTTGTTGGCGCTGCAGTTCTTCACCCGCATCCCGGTCACTGGCCGGCTGGCGGCCTGGGTGGGCTACAGCCCGGCCATGCTGCGCGCCAGCACCGCGCACTTTCCCGGTGTGGGCTGGCTGGTGGGGGGGCTGTGCGCGCTGGTGTTCTGGGGCCTGCTGCTGGGCCTGCCCCCGGTACCGGCCGCGCCCTGGGTGGCGGCGCTGGGCTGCACCGTGGCCAGCGTGATGCTCACCGGCGCCTTCCACGAAGACGGCCTGGCCGACCTGGCCGACGGCCTGGGCGGCAGCCACCAGCGCGAGCGCGCGCTGGAGATCATGAAAGACTCGCGCATCGGCAGCTTCGGCGCCATTGCGCTGGTGCTGGCGCTGTTCACCAAGGTGGCCTTGCTGGCGCTGCTGGCGCAGGCCAACGCCTACCTGGCCGTGCTGGTGCTGTTCGCCGCGCACGTCACCTCGCGCACCGCGCCGCTGTTCGTCATCAAGGGCATGGCGCACGTGGGCGACGTGGCCGGCTCCAAGAGCAAGCCGTTGGCCGACAGCCTGGCCTGGGGCAGCTTCTTCGGTGGCCTGCTGTGGTGGGGCTTGGCCATGGGGCTGGTGATGTGGCGCTGGCCCACCGCGCCCTGGTGGGCCGGTGTGCTGGGGGCGGCCCTGGGCTTGGCGTGGATGGCGCGGCTGCTGCATCGCCGCCTGCAGGGGTTCACCGGCGACGGCCTGGGCGCCACGCAGCAGGTGAGCGAAGTCGGCTTCTATTTGGGCATGGCCCTGGCGCTGTCATGAGGTTGTGGCTGTTGCGGCACGCCAGGGTGATGGCGCCCGAGGGCCTGTGCTACGGCGCCAGCGACCTGCCGGCCCACCCCGAGGCCACCGCGCAGGCGGCCGAGCGCGTGGTGGCTGAGGTGCCGGCGGGCTTGCCGGTGTGGGTGTCGGGCCTGACGCGAACCCAGCAACTGGCCGCTGCCGTGCAGGCGCGCCACCCGCGCTGGCAGGCCGCGCGCATTGACACCCGCCTGAACGAGATGGACTTTGGCCAGTGGGAGATGCGGCCCTGGGCGGCGCTGCCGCGCGAGGCCTTTGACCGCTGGACCGATGACTTCGCCCACCACCGCGTGGGCGGGGCCGAGAGCACCCAGCAGGTGATCGAGCGGGTGGCGCAGGTGGTGCTCGATTTGCACCGCGCCGGCGTGGGCGAGGCGGTGTGGGTGACGCACGCCGGCGTGATCGCGGCGGCGCATTACCTCAAGGCCCACGGCCTCCGGGTGATCGCCAGCGCCCAGGAATGGCCGCGCGGCGGGCCGCAGCCGGGCGAGTGGCGCTGCCTCGATTTCTGAGGCGCGGCCTCAGGCCCGTGTTTTCTCTTTGAAGTCGCAATAGGCCGACACCGCGCACTGCGGGCAGCGCGGCTTGCGCGCCAGGCACACGTAGCGGCCGTGCAGGATGAGCCAGTGGTGCGAGTCCACCGCGTAGGCGGCGGGCACGCGCTTTTCCAGTTGCTGCTCCACCGCCAGCGGCGTTTTGCCGGGGGCCAGGCCGGTGCGGTTGCTCACGCGGAAGATGTGCGTGTCCACCGCCATGGTGGGCTGGCCGAAGGCCACGTTGAGCACCACGTTGGCCGTCTTGCGGCCCACGCCGGGCAAGGCCTCCAGCGCCTCGCGGGTGCTGGGCACCTCGCCACCATGGCGCTCCACCAGAATGCGGCAGGTCTCCATCAGGTGGCGGGCCTTGCTGCGGTACAGGCCGATGGTCTTGATGTAAGACTCCAGGCCCTCAAGCCCCAGGTCCAGAATGGCCTGCGGCGTGCTGGCCACCGGAAAGAGTTTGCGCGTGGCCTTGTTCACGCTCACGTCGGTGGCCTGGGCCGAGAGCAGCACCGCGGCCAGCAGCTCGAACACGGTGGTGTATTCCAGCTCGGTCTGCGGGGTGGGGTTGGCGGCCTTGAGGGTGGCGAAGAACAGTTCGATCTGCTGGCGGTTCATGGCGCCGCAGTCTATCCGCGAGGCCACCCATCGCGGCGGGCATGGGGAATTGGCGAGAATGCACGGTCTTTGTCTTTCCCCTTCGCCCACCATGGAACCCACCCTGCGTTTTGCCGACCGCCTGAACCACGTTGAGACCTCCGCCATCCGCAAGCTGTTTGCGCTGCTGAAAGACCCCAACATCATCAGCTTCGCCGGGGGCTTCCCCGACGCCACCATGTGCGACGCCGAGGGCATCCGCGCCGCCGTGAACACCGCGCTGGACGAAGAGCCCGGCCCGGCCCTGAGCTACGGCGCCACCGAGGGTTACCAGTCGCTGCGCGAGCAACTGTCGATCTTCATGGCGTCCAAGGGTGCGAAGGATGTGGCCCCCACCGACCTGCTGGTGACCACCGGCAGCCAGCAGGCGCTGGACCTGCTGGGCAAGACCCTGCTGGGCCCGGGCGACAAGGTGATCGTGGAAGGCCCCACCTTCCTGGCCACCATCCAGTGCTTCCGCCTGTACGGGGCCGAGGTCATCACCGTGCCGGTGGACGGGCAGGGCACCCGCACCGACGAGCTGGAGCGACTGATCGCCGAGCACCGCCCCAAGTTCGTGTACCTGATTCCCACCTTCGGCAACCCCAGCGGCGCGCTCATGCCGCTGGAGCGCCGCCGCGCGGTGCTGGAGATGGCCGTGCGCCACAACACCCTGATCGTGGAAGACGACCCGTACGGCGACCTGTACTTCGGCGAGGCCCCGCCGCCCAGCCTGCTGGCGCTGTCGGCCCAGGTGCCGGGCTCGCGCGAGCGCCTGGTGCACTGCGGCTCGCTGAGCAAGGTGCTCAGTGCCGGCCTGCGCCTGGGCTGGATGATTGCCCCGGCCGAGCTGCTGGCCAAGGCCGCCATGTGCAAGCAGTTCAGCGACGCCAACAGCAGCACCTTCGCCCAGGCCACGGCCGCGCAGTACCTCAAGGCCGGGCGCATGCCTGCCACGCTGGCCAAGGTGCGCCAGGTGTACGGCGAGCGCGCCCGCGTGATGGGCGATGCCCTGAGGCGCGAAATGGGCGACGCCATCGAGTTCGTGCAACCCCAGGGTGGCCTGTTCATCTGGGCCCGCCTCACGGGGGCGGGCGGCCGCGAGAAAGACGCCAACGTGTTCGCCGAGCGCGCCATCGCCGCGGGTGTGGCCTTTGTGCCGGGCGCGCCGTTCTACGCCAGCCAGCCGGATGTGTCCACGCTGCGCCTGAGCTTCGCCACCGCGCCGCTGGACAAGATCGAAGAAGGCGCCCGCCGCCTGGGCAAGGCCATCAAGGGCTGATCAGGGCTCGCCCGGCACCAGCCCCAGGTGCTGGGCCAGCAGGCCGGCGAGCGCCAGCAGCCGGTCTTGGGCGATGCGCCGCTCGGCGTCGCGGCTGGCGGCTTCGTCGAGCGCACGGGTTTCTTCGTTCACCGTGTCGGCCAGCTCAATGGGGCTGCGCAGGCCGGCGCGCAAGCCCTGTTCGGCCAACTCGCGCGCCTGGCGCGCCACCGTGGCGTTGCGCAGCGCAATGGCGTGCAGCTCGGCGCTGGCTTGCAGCCGCGAGCGGCCCACCGACCAGCGGGTGGACACGGTGCGCCGCATTTCCTCCAGGGTGTTTTCCTGGGCCTGGATGTCGTGCCCCAGGCGCCGGGTTTGGGCCGAGCGCTGGCCCCCGTCGTACAAGGCCCAGTTCAGTTTCACGAAGGCGCTGGCGCTGCGGTAGTGCTCGGCACTGCCCGAGAGGTTGCGCGAGTCACTGCGCGAGAGCTCCAGGCTCAGGCGGGGGTGCCAGGCGGCTTCGGCCGCGCGCAGCTCGGCCTGGGCCCGGTCCACCTGAAGGGCCGCTTCCCTTACCTCGGGACAGGCCTGGGCGCAGGTCAGGCCGAGGGCATCGAGTGCCTCCGGCGGCAGCGCCACAAAGGGATCGCTGTGCAGGGCGTGCGGCGGCACCGGCAGGCCGGTCTCGCCGGCCAGGGTCAGCAGGGCTTCTTGCCAACGCGCGTCGGCTTCGGTGACGCTGCGCTGGGCTTCCAGCAGGCGCGATTCGGCGCGGCGCACATCCACCAAGGCCAGCAGGCCAGCGGCGCGCTTTTGCTGCACCAGGGCGTTCAAGGTCTGAATGTCGCGCAGGGCATCGTGTGCGTGGTGGCGCCGGGCGGCGGCGGCTTCCTGGTTGTGCAGGGCCTCGCGCATGGCCAGCAGGCGTTCGTTGAGGCGGCGGCTCAGCCGCAGTTGCTCTAGCTGCACGCGCGTTTGCGCAGCGCTGACCGTGGCCTCGGTGCGCTGGCCGTCGTACAGCAGTTGCGACAGGGTGAGCGTGTGCCCGGCCGCTGGCAGCGAGTGGGACTCGGGCGCCAAGGGCAGGCGCTCGGGCGCGGTGCGGTGGCTGCGCCCGCGCTGGGCCGACAGGCTCAGCTCGGGGCGAAAGCCGGCCGAGGCGGCGTCTTCGGCGGCGCGGGCGGCGTCAAGTGCGGCGCGCTGGGTGGCCAGGGCGGGGTCGTGGGCGATGGCTTGTTGCAGCCATTCGGTGGTGGTGGGCTGTTGGCCCAGGGCCGGGTGGGGCTGGCACAGCGCCAGCAGCAACCAGGCGAAGAACAGGGGGCGAAGGGCGTTCATGGCGGTGCAACTCAGCGCTCGCGCAGGGCTTGGCTCATGCCCCGCACCAGCGGCTTGAACAGGTAGGTGAGCACGGTGCGCCGCCCGGTGACGATGTCCACCGAGGCGGTCATGCCGGGGGCCAGGGCCAGGGGCTGGCCCGTGCGGTCGAGCAGGGCGTTGGGCGCCGCGATGGTGACCAGGTAGTGCGGTCGCGGATCGCGGCTGTCTTTGTCGATGACGGTGTCGGCACTGATGCGCTGGATCTCGCCGTCCAGTGCGCCATAGACGGCGAAGTCGTAGGCCGACACCTTGATGCGCGCCTTCTGCCCAGGGTGCAGAAACCCCACGTCGCCGGGGGCGACCTGGGCCTCGACGATGAGCCGGTCGCTCTCGGGCACGAGGTCGAGCAAAGGGGCGCCCGGAGACACCACCTGACCGGAGGTGCGGGTGTACACCTGGCGCACGACGCCATCGGCCGGGGCCACCACCGAGGCGCGGGCCAGGCGGTCGGTTTTTTCGGTGGTGCGCGTGCCCAGCACGTCCAGGCGGGCCTGGTGCTCTGAGGCCTCTTTGAGCAGGGTAGCGCGGTAGGTGGCCTGCGCTTTGTCGCGCTCGGCCATGGCCTGGCGCAGGGCGCCGGCGGCCTCCATCACCTGGTGCGTCAAGGCGCTCTGGCTGGTTTCCTTGGCGATGAGCTCGCGCTCGCGGCGCAGCAACTCGGCGGGGGCGATCACGGCAGGGGCCAGGGGCCGCAGCAGGTCCATCTCTTGTTGCAGCAGTTGCAGCTCGCGGGCGCCCAGGGTGAGGTCGGCGCGCAGGCGTTGCCAGGCTTGCTGGCGCTGTTGAATGAGCTGCTCCAGGCTGTTTTGCACGTGCTGCTGCTCGGCCCGGTTGGCGGCCAGTTTGCGCAGGGTTTGCTCACGCAGTTCGGTGTGGCGGTCCAGCGCGGGGGGCAGGCGCAGCGCGCGGCTCTGCAGTTCGGCGTCGATGCGGGCGAGCTCGGCCATGGCTTGCAGCCACGGGCGCTGCACCTCGGCCAGCTCGCTCAGCGAGCCTTTGGTGTCGAGCAGCATCAGCACCTGGCCCTTGCGCACGGTGTCGCCCTCGTTCACCCGCAGCTCGGCCAGGATGCCGCCTTCGAGGTGCTGCACGGTTTGCAGTCGCTGGGGGGGCAGCAGCCGGGCTTCGCCGCGCACCAGTTCGTCCAGCTCAAACCAGGCGGCCCAGGCCAGGAAGCTCAGGAGCAGCGCCAGGATGGTCAGCAGCATGGCGCGCGGCAGGGCCAGGTGCGGGTCGGCCCCGGTGTGGGTGGCACGCAGTTCGGTCCAGCACTGGCGAACACGGGTCAGAAGGGCGGTCATGTCGGGTCTCCTGAGGTGGCGGCGGCTTGCAGCTTTTGCAGCACGGCCTGTCGTGGGCCGTCGAGCTGCACGCGGCCTTCGTGCAGCACGATCACGCGGTCCACCAGTTCCAGCATGGGCAGGCGGTGGGTGATGAGCAGCAGGGTTTCGCCAGGGCGGCGCTGCAGCAGGCGCCGGCGAAGGAATTGCTCGGCCACGTGGTCGAGCGAGCTGCTGGGTTCGTCCATCAACAGCATGGCCCGCTCGCCCACCAGGGCGCGGGCCAGGGCCACGGCCTGGCGCTGGCCGCCCGAGAGCAGGGCGCCGCGCTCGCCCACGGGCAGGTCGTAGCCCTTGGGGTGGGTGCGCACGAACTCGTCCACGCCGGCTTCGGTGGCGGCTTGCACCAGGCGGGCGTCGCCCACGGCGTCGTCGCCGTAGGCGATGTTGTCGCGCACCGAGCCGTTGAAGAGAAAGGGGTCTTGCGGCACGCAGCCCATGGCGCGGCGCAGCTGGTGCGGGTCGAGCTGGCGCGTGTCCACGCCGCCCACCAGCACCGAGCCCTGGCTGGGTTCGTAGAGCCCGCTGATGAGCTTCATGAGGGTGGACTTGCCCGAGCCCGAGCGGCCGATCACGGCCACGCGTTCGCCGGGTTGGATGCGCAGGCTCACGTCCACCAAGGCCGGGCCTGGAGCACCGGGGTATTGAAAGCCCACGCCCTGGAACTCGATGGCGCCGTCCAGCCGCTCGCGCACCAGAAAGGTTTTGTCGGCGGGGCGCTCCACCGGGCGCTCGAAGATGCGGGCCACGGTGTCCATCGATTGCCGCGTCTGTTTCCAGCGCGACAGCAGCGAGGCCAGTTGCCCGATGGGCGCCAGCGCCCGCGAGACCAGCATGGACGCGGCGATGAGCCCGCCCATCGTGAGCTGCCCCGCGCCAATGGCGTACACCCCGGCGATGAGAACGGCCACGCCGGCCATGGACTGCATGAAGTTCACCACCGACAGGCCCGCCGAGGACAGCAGCTTGGAGCGCATGGAGGCCTCGGCGATCTGGCGCACGGCGCGCTCCCACGCACCCTGGAACACGCTCTCGGCCGCCGAGAGCTTGAGCGCCTCGATGCCGGCCAGCACCTCGATCACCATGCCGTGCTTCTGGGCGCTGGCCTGCATGGAGGTGCGCACCGCGCGGTCCACCGGGCCTTGCAGGGCGATGGCGATGCCCAGCATCACCGGCATCAGCAGCAGCGGCACCCACACCAGCGAGCCGGCCATGAAGGCGATGGCGGCGAGGTAGAGCAGCACGAAGGGGAAGTCGATGACGACGGTGAGGGTGAGTGAGGTGAAGAAGTCGCGGATGGACTCGAAGTCGTTGAGGTGGTTGGCGAACACGCCGGCCGAGGCGGGGCGCTGCGCCATCTTCAGGCCCAGCACCTGCTCGAACAGGCGCGAGGAGATGGCGAAGTCCACCCGCTTGCCTGCCACGTCCAGCATGTAGGCGCGCAGGATGCGCATCACCGTGTCGAACACGTAGATCAGCGTCACGCCCACCGACAGTGCCCACAGGGTCTCGTAGGCGTTGTTGGGCACCACGCGGTCGTAGACCTGCATGCTGTAGAAGGACGAGAGGATCACCAGCCCGTTGGCCACCAGGCTGGACAGCGCCACCCAGGCCAGGGTGGGCCACTGCGCCAGCACGGCGCGGCGCAGCCAGCCGTAACGATCGACCACCGGGGGCAGCTCGGTGTCGGCCGCGCGGGCGAGGTGGCGCGGGCGCACGGCCCAGCCACCGGAGGCGAGGGTGGCTCGAAGGGTGTCGTCGTCGAGTGGTTGGGGCATCAGTGTGCCGTGCGCCTGCGTGGGCAGGCGTTGGGCGGCGTCCTGGTGGCGGCGGATGACGGCAAAGCCATCTCCCTCGGGCACGATCAACAGCTCACCGCTCTGGTGGGCTGCGAACAGCGCGTCGGCCGCCAGGGCCCGCAATTCGAGTTGCGCCCTCTCGGCGGCCCGCCCATAGGCATCGGGGCTCAGGTGCGGGCCTTCTCTTGGTAGGCCCGCGCTCAGCGAAACGGGCGAGGTGGGCCGGCCGCACAAGGCCGCGCTGAGGGCCAGCGCGAGTTCAAAGTTCCCTGTTGGCTGGGCACCGGGCGTGATAGGGGCTCCGGCGGTCGGCGCGACCGCCGTGGCGAAGGGCTGGTTCATGGTGGGCGCTGCGCTTAGCTGTGGGCCAGGGGGCTGGCCACCAGGTCATCCAGGGGCCGAACGAAGGTGCCATTGAGGGCCGCGATTTCCACGTTGTCGCTTTCGTGGCCGGTGTACCGAAGTTCGGTGTAGCCACCCGAGGCGTGGTACCAGCGGGTCTCGTACACCTCTTGCCCATCCACCACAGTTTTGAGGAATTTGCCTTGCTGACCATCGGCGGTGATGAGTTGGTCGAAGTCGAATCCCGGGTCACCCATCTCGATGTAGAGCTCTTTCCACTGGGCGTGCTGGCCGCACTGAATGTCCAGCCGGTCCATGTCCTGGCCCACCGTTACCCGGGTGAGTCCGCCCATCTGGATCGTGCCCCAGCCATCCATGGCCACGACGTGCAGCTCGACGTTGGCGTCGCTGGCGTCGATCCAGGTGTTGTGGGCGCCGCCGTCGATACGGGCCAGCACCGTTGCTGGCGGCTCGTCCGCGCTGGCGATTGCGGTGGGCGCCTTGACGTGCAGCTGTGCCCGGTGACCGTCGCCCAGGTTGAGTTCGGTGTTCAAGGCGTCGATGCCAAGCTCGATGAGCGCACGTCCGTCGCCTGCCGTGATGGACATTCCCGCGGTGTTGATGCGATAGGTGTCGTCACCCCCCATGCCCACCACCTGCTTGATGCCCGTGGGCTGGTCGA
Source organism: Hydrogenophaga sp. (assembly GCF_041913525.1). Taxonomy (GTDB): domain Bacteria; phylum Pseudomonadota; class Gammaproteobacteria; order Burkholderiales; family Burkholderiaceae_C; genus Hydrogenophaga. The sequence goes on from NZ_JAYSFD010000001.1 coordinate 598,549, forward strand.
ACACGAAGGTGTCGCCACCCAGGGTGCCGATGAGGCTGTCCACATTGGCGTCCAGTGTGACCTCCAGTGTCTGGGCACCGTCGGTGTCATCGGCCTGGTGCACGCGGGTTTGGCCGTCTGCCAGCGTGCTCACGTGGAGCGGGCCACGCAGCTGGTGGGCATCGACCACGTCTTGCGCGAGGGCATGGCCGTAGACGTGCACGGTGGCACCTGGGTCGCCGGGTGTGCTCGGCAGTGGCGTCAAGGTGACGACGTTGGTGTTTTGCGCGGTGAAGTGATTGGCGTACAGCGTTTCGTAGCGCTCACCGTCGTTTGCCCAGGGGCCTTGGTCGCGCAGGTTAGCCAGGTCCAGTGGGTTGAGGGCCATGTTGGCAGCGCTGACGGTGGTGTCGAGGTTGAAGTGCACCGATCCCTGCCCGATGAGCACCAGGTTGTTGCCCGAGCGCAGGTCCACCTTGTCCCAGCCGGTGCCGGTGACCACACTGACCCACGTGTCGCTGGGGCCGCTGGCACCGTAGCGCGTGAAGCGGTCGTCGAAGTCGCTGCCCACGAATTGCTGGATGCCCTGGTAAAGCACAAAGCCCTGGTAGTTCGTGCCGGTGTGCACGTGGTAGCCCTGGCTGCTGTCGGGGCTGCTGGCCGGTGCCATGGCAAAGCTCACCACGTCGCGCCCTGGGCTGTGGCTGCCATCCACGATGAAGCCGGCCAGCAGCCGGCCGTCGGTGCCCACGATGGGCGTGAGCTCTTGACCCAGCAGGTACAAGTCGGTGGCGGCGCCGCCACGCACAACGCTGCGCGGGTCCATCACGATGACGCGGTTGGTTGAATCGGCGCTTGAGTCCCTGGTGTCCAACTCGATGTTGGGGCTGTCTACGCGGAGCCGAAGGTCGGGCAGTGTGATGCTGGTGGGGGCGTTGATGTGATAGGTCGCCACAGCGCCTGTGGTGTTGGCCAGGTTCACTCGGACCGGTACCGGGTTGTGGTAGTGGTCCGCCTGGGCTGGGTCGAGCACCTGATCGGCTTCGTCGGCGAAGCAGAGGTCGTGTTCGGTGGCGGCCTCGCCGTTGGTGACGTGCGAGACCTGAGCTGAGCGAATCACCCGCACCTGCGTGTTCGAACCATAGGGAAAGTCGTCTGCCCGCCCGGTGATGAAGTGGTAGTTTTCCTGTGCTTGCAGGGCTTTGGCCATGTCAAGAATGGCCTGCGACAGCGCCGGCAGGTCGGCCTGGGGATGGTTTTCCTGGGCGGCCACGCGCTGGCGAACGGCGTTCTGAAAGTCCGACAGGGTCAGGCCCTGCCCAGGCAGCGTTCCGGCCATCAGGTCGATGATCTGCAGCCAGCCCGACAGCCAGTTCACGTAGGGCGTGGCCCGCATAGCGTCGCGCCAGAACTGCTGGTAGACCACCCCGGCCTCCACCTCACGGCCCTCGCTGAGCAGCTGCTGGTGCAACTGGTAACCATGCCCGGCATTGGCCGCAGAGGCACTGTCCACCCGGAACAGGTTGGTGGCCAGCATGGAGGGTAAGGTGGCGGCACCCAGCCAGGGCAGTGCGGCCATGGTGCCGTAGTGGATGCCCAGGAACAGGGCGCTGTCGAACGCGGTGTACAGCGAGGCGCCACTTTCTGGCCCGTAGAGCAACCAGGTGATGCTTTGGCCCATCACGTCCATGGCGGGCACGATGGTGGACAGGATGAAGTGGGCCAGCGACACCCCGCCGGCGTTGATGGAGCCCTGGGTGATCCAGGCCTGCGCCAGGGCGGCATCGCTGATGAGACCCCAGGCATGCAGTCGCTCGACTGGGATGCTGGTGGCGGCCGAGTTGCCGATGAAGTTGGACAGGCCGCCAGCCGTGACCGCCAGGTGGCGCGCCCAGAGGTAGTTCCCGATTGGCCTGAACTCGTATTGGTTCAGGGCCAGTCCCGCGACACCGTTGATCACCGTCCAGGTGTCGGAGTCCATGAAGGTGAGCGGGTGCAAGAGGTTCTTGCGCGTGTAGACGCTGCCCAGCTTCTTGGTCGCCGCAGCCTTGGCACCCCATTCGAGGGCCAGTTCGCCTAGCGGCTCACGGTGGCGACCCAGCAGCCAGGGGTTTCGGTTGTCGGGAAAGTTCCAGTCGTGTCGGAACTTGTCCCACCATTTGTCCAGGGTGCCAGGGCCCAGGTTGTACCAAACCGAGGGCACCTGCATGTTGTTGGCCAGGGTGCCCGCGGCCTGGAGGGCCGAGCCGATCACCCGCCCTTGGTAGTAGTCGTGCCACTGCCGACCGGCCTCGGTGCCGGTGTACGTCAGGGCGGCCTGACGGTGGTAGAGCACCGCGTCTGACACGGCACCGGGCACGTACAGGCCGATGCTGCCCAGCGAGGCCATCAGGCGTATCCATTGAATGCCATCGGCCAGTGCTTTTTTCTCGGTGGCGATCAGCACCTGCTCGGAGGTTTTCAGTTCGTTTTGTGCGTCTTGCAGCAGTTGATCGGTCAGCTTTTTCCCGAGCCCGGTCAGCTCTTGTACCTCGTCTTGCAGTTGCGCGCCCTTGGTGCTTAGCGCCTCAAAGCTGTCAGACGCCTGTTGTGCCCAGGCCCTGAGGTTCGCCGGTACCACGGGTGTACTCCCACCTGCAGGCGAAAAGGTGTCGGACAGCAGAGTCGAGAGGTCGTTGAGTTCCGCGTCAGTGACTTCGTACTGGCCGTTCAAGTCCAGCGACTTCTTGAGCGTTTGCACGTCGGCGTTGATGGTGGTGGCCAGGTCTGCAACGGCCCGTTGCACCGATCCGTGCAGCGATTGGGCGCGTGTCCAGTCACGTTGGTTGGCCTGCAGCACGCCTTGGGTCTGCAGTTCGTGCAACAGGTCGCAGAACAGGGTGTTCGCATTGGTAAGGCGTTCATTCAGCTCAGGGGTCAGGGCGCTGAGGGCTTTTGACGCCCGCTGCAATTGAGTGGTGCTGCCATCCAGCGACAGGCCGCGGAGGTCAACAATGGTGTCCAACTGTTCGGGCTGTTGCAGCGCCAGGTATTGGCGAAGAGCCTCGATGTCGCCCATGCGGGCAGCGTCCTGCTCATTCAGGTTGGTGCTGCTGATGTACTTGGCCACCAGCTCGATGGCCTGGGCCATGTTGTCGGCCAGCATGGTGTCGGGGGCGGTGCGGGTGTTGATGTGCGCCCGCATGGCCGTGGCCTGCATGTAGACGGCGCGCAAGCCGTAGCCGGACACGGCGGCAGTGGAGGCATTGCCCACAAAAGCGGGGGACGGGTCTGGCAGTGCCAGCATGGGCATCGCCTCAAGAGTTGAGAGCTTGGCGCCCGTCGCTTCTTGGGCGGCTTGCAGGCCACGAGCGAGGGTGGCTTGCTGCAACCACTGGTGGGTGTCGGTACTCATCACGAGGCGGCCTTGTGCGTCCATGCCAACGGCAATCTGCTCATTGAGCAGGTTGGCCACATCAGGCGCTTGCATGGCGGATGGGATGGCAATCACGCTCGGCATCAGCCCGATGGCGGCCAGGGCCTCGGTCCAGGTGCGACCGTCGCCGTCTAGCGTGACCAGGCCCGTTTCTTCGCTGGCATCCGCGCTCAGTCCTTGTTGAAGCGCTAGGGCCAGCTGCTCGTCGGCTGAACCCGACTCACGCGTGAGCTGGGCTGTGAGCTGTGACCATGTGTCGGTGGACATCAGAAGTTCACCGTTTTCGCCCTGGACGATCAGCCCTTCTGTCTGGTTGAGCTGTAGGCGCTGCGCGTCGCCAAGGCCGCTGGCGGTGAGACCGGTGGTGTCGATGGGGTTGCCTTGTGCATCGAGCAGGTGGCCCAGGGGATGGCCGCTCTGCTGCAGTAGGGGGGCGAGGTGCGCGGCCTTCACGCTCATGACAGCCGGTGGCGGCTCCAGGTCCTGGGCGTCACTTTGTTGCAGTGGCACCGCGTAGGCGGTGCTGTTGCGCAGGGCCAGCAAATCGGCGGTCTGCATCACGAGAAAGCCGTCGGGGGTGAGGAAATAGCCCGCGCCACCAGTGGGTTCGGCCAGCGCCTGGCGCTGCGCCCCGTCTAGGTGGTGGGCGTCTTGCAGCGTGCCGAGCAGGCTGAGGCGGTGGTCGTGGCGTAGGGCCTGTACGGTGTCGGGGTCGTTCACCAGCACCAGTGGCTCGGTGGAGGCCAGTTGCGCCTGCATGAGCGTGGCCCGCAAGGCGTTGTGCAGCGCGGCCTTGTTCTCCAGCGCGCTGATTTTCAGCTGGGTGGCCATTGCCTGGTGGGTGGCGTCGCAAACGTAGAGGCGCCCGCGCTCGTCTGTTCGACAACTGCCGGGAGAGAGCTGGCTGGCCAGGTCGCCGGCCAGCAGTTGAGCTGGTGCGCCCAGGCTCAGGTGCGAACGCTCCAGGGCTTGGGCTAGCAGGCCCTCGGGGTCGTCCAGTTGCCACACCCTTTGGTGCTGGCCGTGGGCATCGGTGTAGTCGATCGCACGCCAGGCGTGCTCGTACAGGCTGGCCTCAGCGCTGCGCCCGGCCAGTTCCACGGCTTGCCTCAGCCGCAGCAGGTCATTGGCATACAGGCTGGTGTCGTTTCGCCCGGTGATGTCGCGTTGAAGGTCAATGCCCAGGGTACTCAACTGCTGCTGCGCATCGGCGGCCCAAAGTTCGCGCACCAGGTCTTCGCTGGGGGTGGCGCCTGTATGGGCCAGGCGCTCGATGAGCGCATCGTAGGCAGCCAGGTGCTGATGCAGTGCCGCGGGTGCCAGGGTGAGCTCGGGCGTGGTAGCGCCGTGCTCCAGCGCCTGCACCATGGCCTGGGCGAGTCGGGCCGTGTCAGCACTCATCCAGGCACGGCCCTGGGCGTCTTCAAACACGGTGCCCACAGGGCTTTCCTGCAAGGCCTGGCCCAGCGCGGTGGCCTGGGCAAAGCGATTGGTGGCCTGGCCACGAAGCAGGAGAGAGTCGACCGGCACGAGGGGTACCCCCGCACCCCATAGTGCGGACAGGGCGTCGGCGTCTGGCAGCATGACCAGGGTGTGAGCTGTGGAGGTTTGCTCAAGGGCCACGCGCTCGAGCAGTTCTTGCCAGGAGGCCTGGGTCACCAGCAAGCGCACCTGGCCATCGGCGCCGGTGTGCACCATGGCTTGGCCGGTCTGGTGCAGCGGGTTGAGCAGGTGTTGCCCGCTGGGGGCGGTCGGGTCGACGCGGGTCAGGTCATTGGCGAGCCAGTGCTTGTCTTGCCAGGCTTGCAGCACACCGGGGGGCAGGGCAATGCTCAACACGCTCAGGCCGGTTGGGTCGTCGGCGCTGGTGGCGAGCACCGCCAGCTGTGTGATGTCGCTGCGTTGCACGAGATAGTCCACCTCGTCGGCGATGGCTTGGGCGGAGTGAAGGGCATTGGCCGCCAGGTGGATGGCTTGGTCGTTGCCGCTCATGGCGGCATCTGTGGCCGCGACCCAGGCCTCTCGGGTGGCCTGGGCCACTTGTACGGCGCCTCCTGGCAGACGCAAGTAGGTGCCGGGACCGCTCAGGGCGTTTGCAGAGTTCACCTCCAGCAGTGGAACTGACAGGGCGCTCAGCAGCGCAATGAGGTCGGGGTGGTGCAAGGTGGTGAGGCCCTGGTCTGTGCTGGCGTTGTCCAGTGCCTCGAAGGCGATCTGGCCCAGCTCGCGTCGGGCAGTCCATTGTTCTTGGGCGGCTTCGCGCAAGAGCCACTGGTGGGTGCTGGCCGACAACCACCAGTCGCCCCGGCTGTCTTGGGCCACCGCCAGTTCGTTGGTGGCCAGGCGCTGGGCCGCTTCGAGCAGCGCCGCCTGGGTGAAGGTGGCGTTGCCCAGTCCGTCGGGCAGGACCAACGTGGTGGTGGAGTTGAGCAGGGCACTGGCTGTGTCGCTGGCCAGCGCCTTGTCGTAGGCGGCCTGTGCGATGCGAAGGGTGTCCAGGCCAATGGTGTGCCAGCGCCCATCGGTGTCGCGGGCCTGGGGCCGGCCCACCTCGGGGTGGCGTGAGAGGAAGTCGTCCACCGTGGCGTTGGTGTGCAAGACCAGCAGGCGCCCACCCATGGTGTCGCTGGCCTGGCTTGCAGCGCGGGGTTTGGCCGATGCCAGCAGTGCCTCGGTCATGGCCTGTGCGCTGTCCAGGTCCAGGGTGATGGCCACCTGGTGGAGGGTGTCTTGCAAGGCCATTGCCGTCGCATGGGTCATGTGAAGGGTGCCATTCACCGGGCGTGCTTGTCCGTCAAACAGCACCTGTCCATCGCCCACGATTTCCACGACAGTGTGGTTCACACCCAGGTTGGCCGCGCGCACCAGCCAGGCCTGGAGGGCCCGCGCGTCTACCGGCACGGCCACGGTATTGGGAGCCACGGTTTCAGGCGTGCAGGTCAGGGCCACGAGTTGCTGAGTGGCTTCAGCAAAAGAAGGTGACTCGCCCGGCGTGTCTTGGGCCTGGTCTTGAAGCTGTCGTTTGCCCACGGTGTGCGTGGCCTCAGGCAGGCCGAGCAGGTCGTGACCCAGGCCATAGGCCTCTCGAACACGCAAGGCCAGTGCCTCGGTGAGGTACTGCAAGGTGTTGGCAGACATGAGGTGGTGGTTCTGAGCGTCGACAACCACAGTGAGCGGCCGTGCCAGCAGGCCCTGATGCAAGGCGTTGGCCAACTCGACGTCGCTGGTGAGGGTGATCGCTTGGCATGGCAAGTTCAAGGCCTGCAGCTTGGCCAGCAGGTCGGCGCCCTCGGTAGGCACCAGCACCCAGTCATGGAACACCGCCCACCAGCCTGGGGGTGTATCGGGTGAGGGGCTTGGGCAGACCTGGGCAAGTGTCTCGCGTGCCAGTGTTTGCAGGCTGTGGAGCATGCGCAGGGAGTCGCCAAATAACTCGTCTGTGGCGCTGGCGGTGCCCTCGCCCCGGGCCACGGCAGCCAGCCCCCTGGCCTCGGCCAGCAGCAGCGCCGCCGTGGCGGGTGTCATCCAGCGGTGGCCGTCGTTGTCGGTTTGCACGCTTCCAAGTGGCAGCTCGGCCAGGCGCACGCGACCCAGAGCGTTGTCGAGAAAGACACCGCTGTCACGCACAGTGGCCAAGGTGCCGTCCAGCGGCACGGTCAACTGGGGACCAAGTTGCATCAAGCCCTGGCCGCTGTGGGCCGCCAGGGCGTTGTGCAGGCTCTGCACCAGCTCGGCGCTGTCTTGCAGCAGCGCGATTGGCCAGTCGCGCAGGCGCGCCAGGGCGGTGATGACCTCGATGTGGCCCAGCGGGCCAGCCGCAGGCAGCACGTGCGGTACATCGTCGCCCACGGGCAGCGTCTCGGGCTCGATCTGATGGCCGGCCACCAGCAGGTGCGTGGCCTCCCATGCCACCTCTGCCCGCGCCCGCTCCAGCAATTGCCGTCCCTGCCGCGCAATGGCTTCGTGGGCTGCTGCCGAGACAAGGATGTCGCCGTTGACGGCGCGGCCCCAGGCCAGCGAGGGACCCAGCAGTGTGTCCATACTGGCCGGTGAGGCGGTGTCGAGTGTGCCCAAAGCGGTGATGGGCGGATCGGCGCTTCGCAGGAGTTGTTGCAGTGCCTGCTCTGATGCGCCAGGTGTTTGAGCCGGAAGACGCCAGATGGCGTGGCTGCCGTCACTGCCTTGAACGCGATCGGGTTCTGCGCCAGTCACCCAGGCATGCACCTGCTGCGCCAGTTCGCGGTAGCGGTCGAGGCTCGCGGTGCTGGCGATCTGGGCAGGGGTGTCGTCTGGCAGTACCAGTTCGTGTGGACGAAGCGCATCGGCGACTGAGCCGCCCACGCGCAGGGCGTGTTCGGCCAAAGCGGTAGACCAGGCGTCCAGCGTGGCCTGGCTCACCAGGTAGTGGCCATTCCAGGGCACCACTGCACCAATCTGAAAGGCCGGACTATCGGTGGACAGGTGAAATGGCCATAGGGTGTCGAGCTCTACCACGTCGAGGCCGAGCTGCTGCAGCTGGCTCACCAGATCGTCAGGGCCGTCGATGCGCAACAGGCCCGACAGACTATCGGGCATGGCCCGCGCCAGTGCATGAACCAGGCGGTTGGTTCTCAGGAAGTCTTGGCTGGCCTGTGTCGGGTCAAATGCCAGGGCGCTGGCCAATGACTCCAGTCTGGCGTTTTGCGCCAGCAGCCAGTCGCGGGTGGCAGAGCTCATCACCAGGTGGCCTGGCTGGGTGAGATCGCCCTGCACGGTGCCGCAGCGGGCCAGTGCCAGCGCGGCCGTGGCCTCGGCGCTGCCATCGAATGCGCCCATGGGCCAGAAAGCCAGGTGGAGGGCGCGCAGTTCGCTGCTTTCCACGGCCACGCGCACAAGACCTTGAGGCAGTGCCTCGGCGGCTTGCAGCGCCGCCATGGCGTGCTGATTCACCACGGCGACTGGTGTGACCTCGGGTTCGGTGGCGCACCAGATGGCGCGCGCTGCCAGCCATTGGGCAGCAGTGTCGCGCACCAGGGCATCGAAGGTGGCTTGCGCTACCCACACCAGCCCACGCGCGCTGTCGTGAAAGCCTTGGCCGGGTTCGTCCCGCAGCGCCTGCAGCACTGTGTCGGTGAGCTGCGTGCCACCGGCGTCGATGCTGGGCAGCGCCACGCCCACTTGCCGCAGGAGTTCAAGCAGCGCTGGGCTCAGGGCTACCAGGCCTTGCAGCGACTCGTCACCGGCCGATGCCACCTGCAGCGTCTGTCCCACAAGCACGGCGACGCCATCAGGGGTGGTTGTGCGCATGAGTTCGTGCAGCAGCACCTCGGTGGCCTGCGCCTTCTCACGGAAGAACTGCGCCTGCAGATGCTGCTGCAGGGCCTGCCACTGGTTCAAGCCGATCACCACTTGTTGCTGGTCGTTCAAGGCAAGGGCGGGTGAGGTGCCTTGCAGCAAGGCGTCCAACCCCGCCGGGCTAAGCTCGGACAGCTTGCCCACTGCTTCGGCCGAGATGCCAGCATTGGCCAAGCGTTGTTGCACCGCTGGCAACGCGATGTCTTCCAGTGCCACCGCATTGACCAGCGCCGCACCGTGGACCCATTGCGGTCTGGTGGTGCCCAGCAGCGCGTGCAGGGCTTGCGCGGTCTGCAGCCACGTCTGCAGGGTTTCGACCGTGGTGGGCTGGGGGGATGCTTGGGCCAGTGCATCGTGCCCCTGAGCCAATGTTGGGGCAGCGGGCCGGCTCGGGGGCAGTGCCAGAGGTGTGCCGTCCAGGGATGTCACGCTGCGGGTTAGCTCGCTTTGCAGAGTGTGGGCAAGTTCGGTGTAGAGCGCGCGGGGCAGGTACAGCACGCCGCGGCTGGCGTCCAGCAGCGGGGTATCGGCTGCTTCGAAGCGCTCGGCCAGGGCGTGGTGCATGCCCAGCGTGCGGTAGCGTTCGATGCGCTCGGGCTCAATGTCGGCCAGTCGCAGCAACGCCTGCAGCACTGGGGCATCGTGCAAGGCCACCAGGCCAGGGTGCTCTGCAGTGTCGGTACCCATGGCTTGCAGCGCACGCAAGCCGGCCAGGGCATCGCTGGGTGCCAGGTCGTTTGGCAAGACGTCGACCTGGGGCAGCGTATCCAGGGTCTGCAGCCACAGCTTGAGTGCCGCCACGCTCTGGCGGCCCAGGGCGATGGAGTTGGTCTGTGCATCACGCATGACGTCGCCGGGCCAGGACAGGGCATCGAGTTGTTCCACCCAGCGCAGGGGAAAACCCATGGCCTGCAGTTGGGGCAGCAGGTGGGCAGGCAGGTAATACGGGTCACTGGCGGGACTGGCGTGGGCCAGCGCATCGCGCAAGGGTTCCAGCGAGGTGGCCGAAGGGTGCTCGATGAGCTGGTCCATCAGCGCGCCGGCCAGTGAATCCCGAGTGGCCGGTGCGATCAGCAAGCCACCGGACACACGCAGCAGCACGCCGGGCTCAGCCAGTGCGTTGGTGGGGTCTTCATTGCCGTCGCGCACAGGACCGTGGGGTACGCCAGCCGCGGTCAGGCGCGGCAGCAGGTCGGCGGACACCAGCAGCGCGGTGCCTTCGGCCCATGCGGTGTTCAGTGCCTGGAACGCCAGCGCTGCGGGGCTGGCCGTGGGGTTCAGGTCGGCATGGCGCAACAACTCCACCTGGGTGGCCAGCTCTCTCCAGGCGGCGCGTGGCAGCAGCAAGTCACCGCTGGTGGTCACCACCCAGGCCGACTGGTCGATGGCCAAGGTGCTCTGTGGCGAGTCCGTGTGCACTACCTCCGGTGTGTTCAGCCCCTTGCCGTGCAGGTGATCCAGCAGCCAGGCCGCTCCGGTCAGGCGCAGCGCACCGTCGGCCTGGTCGCCGGGGGTGGCGGCCTCGATGGCCAGCGTCACCTCTTGCCAGGCCAGCTGACGCTGCTCCTGCTGCACCGCCCCGATGCGCGAGAGCAATTGGGCCTGTACGCGGGACGACATCCACACCAGCCCCGACGCCGGGTCGCGCAGCAAGAGACCTTCTGGCAGAGGGGTTTGCGTCCAGGCGCTGAGGTGGTCGTCGGTCTTTTCCAGCACCAGGGGCGCGTCGATGCCCAGGTCGCCAAGTGCCTGCAGCACCATGCCACCCACCACCACGTTGCCATGCTCACCCTGGCGGGCCATGCCAAGGGCCTGCCAGGCGCTGTCGGCCAGCGCTGCCCTTGCGTCCAGCAAGCGCACCAGGGCGGCGCTTTCGCCGTGACCAGCGGCCGTGCCAGTGCCGCTGTCGAGCGCGTCGCGCAGGCGGTTTTCGTGTGCTGCCGCCTCCCGAAGGGCGTCGCCCAGCGTGCTGCGCACCGTCAGGGTCAGGTGGGCGTCGGGTGAGGTCTCCCCATCGGAGGTGATGACCGACGCGGTGAAGCCGCGTGGCGTCTCATCTGGCGCGCTGAGGGTATTCCGGTAGCGAATGGCGTGCAGCAGGGCCTCAGCTTGTGTGGTCGTGAGCGAGCTGCCATCGGTGGGGCGTAGCAGCGTGCGGCCCTGGGTGTCTTCTGTCCACTCCAGCGGGCTGGGCCAGGCGCCCGTGGCGTCGCGGTAAAGGTTGGCGTAGGCATCGTCAAGGTACCAGCGGTCGCCCGGTTGGCGCTGGGTGGCTTTGATGCAGATGGCCGCGACTTGCTGACCGCGTTGGTCGATGTCTTGAAGGCGGGCATTCCCGAACAGCGCCAGATCGGCATTGGGATCTTGGCGCCAGGTGGCCTGACCATCGCTGTGTCGACCGTCCATCCGCACGCGCAAGGTGTGCAGCACTTCCAGGGTGAACAGATGTGCTTGTGGATCGAGTTGGGCGGCGCCAAGGCTTTGGCCACCATCGTCTTCCACCAGGAACTGGAAGCTTGGGGGGCCGTCTTCCCGCCCGGCCTCGCACTGGTAGCGCAATGCGCCGGCGTCGAGCTGATCGCGCGTGACCCAGGTGCCGGCCATCAGGGGCCGGCCGCTCAGCAGGAGCTGGCCGCTGTTGGGCAGGCTTTCAATGCACACGCGGCCAAGCCCGTCACCGTCTACATCGCTAATGGGGAAATCGGCGGTGCCGAACACCAGGGTGCGCCCTTCAATGACGGTGGCCTGGTGATCGTGCCCGGTCGGTGCGTCGTTGACACTGGCAATGTCCAGGTCAATGACTACCGTGCGCTCCTCGTCGTGGTCCGTGCCTGAGGTGCCAGGGTCTGTGCCGGTGTTGCCCATGTCATTGAGGGTGACCGTCAGGCTCACGTGGTCGTGGGCATCGGGGGCGGGCTGGTACTCCGGGCCGGCTGCACCGTTGACGAAGGCCTGCAAGGCCGTGACGGTGCCCAGCAGCGTGAGCGTGTCGCTGTTGTCTCCCAGCACTTGTACGCCAGCCGTGGCGATGGCGTGCAGAGTGCCCTGCCCGTTGGGCACGCGCAGTGTCAGGCGCACGGTGCCGTCGCCGGCATCGGCATCGTTGAAGAGCAGGCCAGTGATTCGCAGGGCAGTGTCTTCGGCCCCGTGCAATTGGGCCGGGGCGCCTATCGTGGGGCGCTCGTTCAAGTGTGGCGCGGTGGTTCCGCTGCTGTCGGTGCTGCCGCCGGTGCCAGTGTCGGCCCCGGGATGCGGCAATACGCGTTGAACCACCACCGTGCCAACCGCGATGGCCGCGCCCACGGCCAATGCGCCCGCTACCACGGTCAGTGCATCAGCCGAGGGGGCCAGTGCCACCAACTGAAGCGCGCGGTACCGCACATCGCCACGCAGCGTGTGCAAGGCCTCGCTCAGCTCGATGCGCGCTGCCGTGGTCTGCAACTGGCTGACCGTGTCAGCAGTACCGGTGACGAAGACGCTGCGCAGGCGATCTTGAAGCCCCAGCGCGATCACCAGTGGCGTGCCCGCCGCCACGCCAGCCATGGCGGCCGGGTCCAGGCCGGTGTTGTGCGTCGGTGCCGCCGTGCCGGTGTCTGGGGTCGGTTCGGTGGTGGCCAGTGGCAGTCCTTGAGGCACCAGCACCAGCCCCATGACACGGGTGTCTTGTTCGTTCAGGTCGGTGCCAGTGAAACCAGGATCGGTACCGGTGTGGCCTTGGTCATCCAGCGTTACCGTGAGTTCTGCCATCGGGTGCGGCACCAGCCGCTTCACCGACTGTTCGTCTTGCACGAAGGCTTCCACCACACTGGCCAGGCCTTCGATTGAGAGGCAATCGGTGCCGCTGCCACTGACGGTGACACCCTCCCGCCCAATGGCCTGAAGATGCCCGGCCTGGGTACTCAACACCAGGCGCACCAGCGGGTCGATGGCCTGGGGGTCGTTGTCCAGGCGCATCAGGGTGCAGTTCAGCGCCGGTGGCTCATGGTGCGGGGCCGCATAGGAGATGCCTGGCTCGCTTTGAACCAGCGCGTTTAGCGCCTGCAGAGTGCCGCGCAATTGCAGGGTGTCGCTGCCGTTGCCTTGCACCACCACTTCGGGCGTGGCATTGGCGCTCAGCTTGCCCTCGCTCACGCGCAATGTCAGCACCATTTCATCGCCGGCCGCGTCCACGTCGTTGAGACGGATGCCGTCCAGGCGGGTGGTGCCGCCCTCGCGAACGTCCATGGTGAGCACGGGCGCGATGGCTGGCGTGTCATTCACGGCCGTTACGGTCAGCGAGAAGGTGCCCGGTGTTGCCTGGAAAGTGCCCTGCCAGTCGCACACGCTGTACCGAAAGGTGACGATGCCATTGAAGTCACGCACGGGCTCAAAGCTGAGGTCGCCCAACCGATCGGCTGGTACCACCAGGCCCGCCACCACCGGCTGGCCCTGGTAGGTGAGCAGGCCTTGCTCGGCGGCAGGCAGCGTGTCCAAGCGCACGGCAGACAGACCATCGCCTGTGTCTTGGTCGTCAAACGCGAAAGCCCCAACATGGAACAAGCGCGGCTGGAAGGCCAGGCGTGCCACGTCTGCTGCTGCGATCACTTGCCCAGCGGCCACTGCCACGCCATTCAGCCTGAGCGTGCCCTGAAGGGCGTCAGGCACTTCGTCCAGGCGAACCCTGGGCGGGCCGGCTTGGTCATTGGTGATAGGGTCCGCCCCCAGTGCGGTGGCGCGAAGGCGAATCTGATTGTCTTCGGCCATGGTGGCCGAACTTGCAGCACTTGTGGGCGCGTCGTTGGCGTCAGCTACGCCAATGCGCAGCGTTTGCTCGGTCCATTGGCCGCTCAGGTCGGTGCTGCGCACCCGCACCGAGACTTGTGGTTGCGTCTCGTGGTCAAAGCGCGCGCCGTCTGCCACCGACAGCACGCCTGTACTGGCGTTCACCACGAAACGCCCGTTGGCGTCGTCCACCAGCGAATAGGTGGCGCTGTCGCCTTGGTCCACGTCCCAGGTGTGGGCCCGGGCCACCACGGTGCCGGCGATGGCGTTTTCCGAGACCTGCGGGTTCAGTGCCTGTCCCAGCAGGCCAGGGGAGCCCGCGGCCGAGGTCAGCTCTCGCAAAGCCAGCGAGCCTGGGGTGTAGTGGCCATCCCAGATGCGCACTCCCTCCAGCCCGCCGATGAAACCGTCAGCAGGGTGCTCCGCGCTGGCGCCCAGCTGGGTGCCGGGGTGCAGCTGCAATGGTGTGCTCACCCCCAAGCGAACCACTTCGCCGTCGATGATCAATGTGGGGCGGTTGTCCTGAACAATCACCGCGATGCGGGTCTGTGGCTGCACCTCGCCGGCCCATGTGAGCAGTGGGGTGAGCGCGCCGTTGTCGGCATACACCGACACCCCATTGCTTCCCACCGACACCCCGACGCTGGCGTGGTTCAGGTCCCCCCAGGCGCTCTGGCGCTGCGGCGCGATGGCGAAGTGTTGCCCACTGTTAAGTGGATCCACGTGCCCCCCCTCGTTGTGGTGCAGCACGATGGTGGACATGGGCGTGGCGGTGAAGACGATCGCGAAGTCGCGCCGTGCACCGGGGTCTTCGCCCGCACACAGCGCGGTGGCCGTCGTGCCATCGAACACGGCGCCAAACCCCACGCCCACGGGAGTGTCGTCCTGGCCTCGCACCGTCACCGTGAGCGTGGCGGTGCTCCTGGCGCCGGCGGCATCGCGCATGCCATAGCTGAAAGTCTCGCTCAGGGTGTCGCTCGCGCGGCGCAGCGCTTGCACGGCGGGGTCGGTCTGGTTCACCGCGTAGCGGTAGCTGCCGTCGGCGTTGAGCCACAAGGTGCCGTGGGCACCCTGCAACGCCTGGCCCACTTGGCCTGTGCGAGTGCCAAAGGAGACGATGTCGACGCTGAAGGTGTCACCACCATCGGGGTCGCGGTCGTTGGCAAGCACATTGCCGTTGGGATCCACTCCCAGCGTGCCATTTCGCCAGCCACCGGCTTCCACAGCAATGGCTTCATCCGCCTCGGCCACAGGCGCATCGTTACGGCCGCTGATCGTCAGCGTGAGAGTGTTGCTGCGCGTGGCCCCCGCCAGATCGCGCACGGTGTAGACGAATGTATCGGCCAGCGTGTCGCCCGGACCACGAAGGGCCTGCACGGCGGGAATTGAGTCGTCCGCTGTGTAGACGTAATCGCCGTTGGCGGCCACCGTGAGCGTCCCGTAGCGCCCCACCAACGCCGTGCCAGTGCCCACGGCAGCCTGCCCGACCAGCCCAGCTGACACCACCGTCAAGGCGTCGCCCGCGTCCACGTCCCAGTCATTGGCCAATACATTGCCGCTGGCCGAGCGGCCGGGGTCAGACTCACCCTGCTCCACTGCCATGCCCGCATCTGCCGTGGCCACCGGTGTGTCGTTTCGCCCGGCAATCGTCACCGTCAGGGCTGCTTGGCTGGTGGCGCCTGCGTCGTCCTGGACGGTGTAGGTGAACGATTCGCTGAGCGTTTGGGTGCCGGTTCGCAAAGCTTGCACGATTGGCAGACTGTCAATGACGCGGTAGACGTAGCTGCCGTCTGCTTGAATCACCAGCCAGCCATACGCGCCTGAGATGGCTGTGCCCGCCGGCACCGCCGTGCCCGCCTGGCTCACGCCGATGACACGCAGGCTGGACGCGGCGCTGTCGGGATCGCGGTCGTTCATCAACACATTGCCCGATGCCGGTCTGCCCGCGGTGCTGTTGTTGATGCCCCCCGCTTCCAGGGCGCTCCCGCTGTCGGCATTGGCCACCGGTGCATCGTTCACCGGCACCATGTTCACCATGACGCTGGCTGTCGGGCCGTTGCCTGTGGAGGTGCGGCCAAGCACGTCAATCTGGCGAGCCGATTCGCCCGGCAGAACCTCTCCCGCGTCCCGGTACCGGATGGCCGCCAAGGCTGTTTGCCAGGCGCTGTCCGTGGTGAAGAGGCCGCCATTGAGGTACAGCACCGGACTGGTGACGATTGACACGTCCACAGGCAGGGGCAGTGGCGCGCCACCAGAAGTCGAACTCACGCTCATTCCCAGTGGCAATGACTTGATCGACCAGAGATCGCCAGCCTGCGGATTCAGCATCGTTACCTTGATCTGCACCCATTGGTCCGAATTGATGCTGGTGCTACCCGCACCCACCCTTGCGGCGGGTGCTATCGAGATCGAGGCGCCCCCTTCTGTGTAGGCAATGGTGTTGTTGACACCGGCGAGAGTGCCGTTGAGATCGATGGCCATGGAGTCTCCTTCTGGTTGGTGCGGATGGCATGTGGTCAATGCCCGCCGGGCCCAATGAAGGAAAGTCACCGCTGTCCATGGCCGATGCCTAGGCGCCGCGCGGTCTAAGTGGCCGCGCTGTGGCTCTCCTGGGCAAGCGTTCCCCCTGATATGGACGCTTGGTGCAACTGCTGATGTTTTCGATCAAACGCTCGACGGGCCGTCGAGGTGCCGGTGGGGGGATGGTCCGGCGCTGACGGTGCCTCGAAGCCCGCAAGGTACTCTTGTGGCGATCTCAAAAAAATACTACCAAGGAGTTAAAAAGAACAAAAAGCAAGCGATTTATGTGATTTTTTTGAGGTATCAAGAACTATTTTTCGTGTCAGTAAAAACTCCAAATCCGCTTCCAAAAGTCCTTGCGGGCCGCTGCGGTGCCGCCAGGAACGGCCAGCGCCAGCGCGGCTTAAGCGCCATCCGGCACAATTTCGCGATGCCTGCCGTGCCCTTGATCGACGCCACCCCCGAGAAGCCCGCCGAGGGCGAGTTCGTCCGGTTTCCCGACTCCCCCTTCGAGCTCTTTTTGCCCTACCCACCAGCGGGTGACCAGCCCACCGCCATCGAGCAACTGGTGGAGGGCGTCAGCGACGGCGAGGTCTTCCAGACCCTGCTGGGCGTGACCGGCTCAGGCAAGACCTTCACCATGGCCAACGTCATCGCGCGTTGCGGTCGCCCGGCCATCGTCTTCGCCCCCAACAAAACCCTGGCGGCCCAGCTCTACAGCGAGTTTCGCGAGTTCTTCCCCAAGAACGCGGTCGAGTACTTCGTCAGCTACTACGACTACTACCAGCCCGAGGCCTACGTGCCGCAGCGCGACCTGTTCATCGAAAAGGACAGCGCCATCAACGAGCACATCGAGCAGATGCGGCTCTCGTGCACCAAAAGCATCCTGGAGCGGCGCGACGTGGTCATCGTGGCCACCGTCTCGGCCATCTACGGCATCGGCAAACCCGAGAGCTACCACCAGATGGTGCTCACCCTGCGCGTGGGCGACCGCCTGGGCCAGCGTGACCTGATCGCGCAATTGGTTCGCATGCAATACACCCGCAACGAGCAAGATTTCTCGCGCGGCAAATTCCGCGTGCGGGGCGACACCATCGACGTCTTCCCCGCCGAACACTCCGAAATGGCCATCCGCATCGAGCTGTTCGACGACGAGATCGAAAGTCTGCAGCTGTTCGATCCGCTCACCGGCCGCGTGCGCCAGAAGATTCCGCGCTTCACCGTGTACCCCAGCAGCCACTACGTCACGCCCCGCGAAGAGGTGCTGCGCGCGGTGGAGGCCATCAAGCTCGAACTCGACCTGCGCCTCAAAGAGCTGGTGGGCATGGGTAAGCTGGTGGAGGCCCAGCGCCTTGAGCAACGCACCCGCTTTGACCTGGAAATGCTCAGCGAAGTGGGCCACTGCAAGGGCATCGAAAACTACTCGCGCCACCTGGCTGGCACCTTGCCCGGCGAGCCGCCGGCTACCCTCACCGACTACCTGCCGCGCGACGCGCTCATGTTCCTGGACGAAAGCCACGTGCTCATCGGCCAGTTCGGTGGCATGTACAACGGCGACCGGGCGCGCAAGACCACGCTGGTGGAATACGGCTTTCGCCTGCCCAGCGCGCTGGACAACCGGCCGCTGAAATTCGAGGAATTCGAGCAGCGCATGCGCCAGGTGGTGTTCGTGTCGGCCACGCCGGCCGATTACGAAATGAGCCACTCAGGGCAAGTGGTCGAGCAGGTGGTGCGCCCCACCGGCTTGGTCGATCCCGAAATCGAGGTGCGCCCCGCCACCCACCAGGTGGACGACGTACTGGAAGAAATTCGCCTGCGCGTGCAGCGCAACGAGCGCGTGCTCATCACCACGCTCACCAAGCGCATGGCCGAGCAGCTCACCGACTACCTCACCGAAAACGGCGTGAAAGTGCGCTACCTGCACAGCGACGTGGACACCGTCGAGCGGGTCGAGATCATCCGCGACCTGCGCCTGGGCGCCTTCGACGTGCTGGTCGGCATCAACCTGCTGCGCGAAGGCCTGGACATCCCCGAGGTCTCACTGGTGGCCATCCTGGACGCCGACAAGGAAGGCTTCCTGCGCTCCGAGCGCAGCCTGATCCAGACCATCGGCCGCGCCGCGCGCAACCTCAATGGCAAGGCCATCCTCTACGCCGACAAGGTCACCGATTCGATGAAACGGGCCATCGGCGAGACCGAGCGCCGGCGCGCCAAGCAGATCGCCCACAACCTGGCCCACGGCATCGAACCGCGCGCGCTGAACAAGAAGGTCAAAGACCTGATCGACGGCGTCTACAGCGAAAAGGCGGGCAAGGAAGCCGAGCGCCTGGCCGCCGAAATCGCCCAGCGCGCGGCGGTGGAGGAAATGAGCGAGCGCGACGTGGCCAAGGAAATCAAGCGGCTGGAGAAGCTCATGCTGGAGCACGCCCGCAACCTCGAATTCGAGCGCGCCGCCCAGGTGCGCGACCAACTCGCCCACCTCAAGGCCCAGGTTTTCGGCGCCGCGGGCGAGGACCATGTGGCCTGATTGGTTAAATTGAAAACCAATTGGTTTCGTCTTGTCCTGATCTGTCTGTTTGGGTACAATGCCGAGCGAATCAGTCGGTTTTTGATGTATACTCGACGAAAACAGTCGGGAACCTTCTCGCAATAAATGACCCTCAAGGGTCGGGGCGGGTGGAGAAGGGGCTTCAACGGCAACCCGCCGCTGAAGCATGACCACGACGGTCAAGCCAACGAACCTGGAGCTTGAAATGCGCCTCACGACCAAAGGCCGCTTTGCGGTCACTGCCATGATCGACCTGGCCCTGCGCCAGAACAACGGACCTGTCACGCTGGCTGCCATCAGCCAGCGCCAGCAGATTTCGCTGTCCTACCTGGAGCAGCTGTTCGGCAAGCTGCGCCGCCACGAACTGGTGGAATCCACCCGTGGCCCGGGTGGCGGCTACACGCTGGGCCGCAAGGCCAGCGACATCACCGTGGCCGACATCATCGTCTCGGTGGACGAGCCCATTGACGCCACCCAGTGCGGCGGCAAGGAAAACTGCCTGGGTGAGGGCAACCGCTGCATGACCCACGAACTGTGGGCCCAGCTCAACGCCAAGATGGTCGACTTCCTCGATTCGGTCTCGTTGCAGTCCCTGGTGGACGACCAGCTCGCCAAGGGCGTGGTGGTGGAAAACGCCCCCATGATCAAGCGCGCCATCTCCAGCGCCCCGGTGGTCAAGCCCATCCGCGTGAACGCACCCAACTCGGTGTTCGCCTTGGGAGGGGCTGCGTTCTCCAAATGACAGCGGCGGCGCGCGGCCCCGGCCGCCACCGCCCCCCTTCGTCCCTTTCCGGCCGCCCGGCGCTTGACGCTGGTCGAACGGGTTTCGATTTCTGATTGATTCGCCTGCCATGAGCACTCCGCACTTCCCCATCTACATGGACTACAGCGCCACCAACCCCTGCGATCCGCGGGTGGTGGACGCCATGATCCCCTGGTTGCGCGAGCACTTCGGCAACCCCGCCTCGCGCAGCCATGCCTGGGGCTGGGAAGCGGAGAAGGCCGTGGAAACCGCGCGTGAGCAGGTGGCCGCCCTCATCAACGCCGATCCGCGCGAAATCGTCTGGACCAGCGGCGCTACCGAGTCCAACAACCTGGCCCTCAAGGGCGCTGCCCACTTCTACAAAGGCAAGGGCAAGCACCTCATCACGGTGAAGACCGAGCACAAGGCCGTGCTCGACACCATGCGCGAACTGGAGCGCCAGGGCTTTGAGGTCACCTACCTCGACGTGAAGGCCGATGGCCTGCTCGACCTCGATGTGTTCAAGGCCGCCATCCGCCCTGACACCATCCTGGCCTCGGTCATGTTCGTGAACAACGAGATCGGCGTCATTCAAGACATCGCCGCCATCGGCGCCATCTGCCGTGAGAAGGGTGTCATCTTCCACGTGGACGCCGCTCAGGCCACCGGCCGTGTGGACATCGACCTGCAGAGCCTGCCGGTTGATCTCATGAGCCTGACCTCGCACAAGACCTATGGCCCCAAGGGCATCGGTGCCCTGTTCGTGCGCCGCAAGCCGCGCGTGCGCATCGAGGCCCAGATGCACGGTGGCGGCCACGAGCGCGGCATGCGCTCGGGCACGCTGCCCACCCACCAGTGCGTGGGCATGGGCGAGGCCTACCGCATCGCCAAGGAAGAGATGCACGCCGAGAACCAGCGCATCCGCGCGCTGCACGACCGCCTGCTCAATGGCCTGAAAGACATCGAAGAGGTGTTCATCAACGGCCACGAAACCCAGCGCGTGCCGCACAACCTGAACATGAGCTTCAACTACGTCGAAGGCGAGTCGCTGATCATGGGCATCAAGGGCCTGGCGGTGTCGTCCGGCTCGGCCTGCACCTCGGCCAGCCTGGAGCCCAGCTACGTGCTGCGCGCCCTGGGCCGCAGCGACGAGCTGGCCCACAGCAGCCTGCGGATGACCATTGGTCGCTGGACCACCGAAGAAGAGATCGATTACGCCATCGCCACGATCAAAGAAAACGTGGCCAAGCTGCGCGAACTCTCGCCCCTCTGGGAAATGTTCAAGGACGGCATTGACCTGTCCACCATCCAGTGGGCCGCCCACTGAGTGCATGAAGGAGAAACACCATGGCTTACTCTGAAAAAGTTGTTGACCACTACGAAAACCCCCGCAACGTCGGCTCCTTTGACAAGGGCGACGACACCGTGGGCACCGGCATGGTGGGCGCACCCGCCTGTGGCGACGTGATGAAGCTGCAGATCAAGGTCAACCCGCAAACCGGCGTGATCGAAGACGCGCGCTTCAAGACCTACGGCTGCGGTTCCGCCATTGCCTCCAGCTCGCTGGTGACCGAATGGGTCAAGGGCAAGACGCTGGACGAAGCCGCGGCGCTGAAGAACAGCGAGATTGCCGAAGAGCTGGCCCTGCCGCCGGTGAAGATTCACTGCTCCATCCTGGCCGAAGACGCGATCAAGGCCGCGGTGGACGACTACCGCAAGAAACACGCGAACTAAGTTCCCCCTGCGCCGCTCCGCGGCTTCCCCCCAGGGGGACCACGCCAGCAGCCCGGCTGAGCCGGTTCTGCGGCGTGTGCTGGCGAGGGGCGCTCTCGCATCGGTACACAGATTTAAAGAACATGGCCGTCACGATCTCTGAAGCCGCAGCCCGGCACGTCACCCGATACATCGCCAAACGCGGCAAAGGCGTGGGCGTACGCCTGGGCGTGAAGACCACGGGCTGCTCGGGCCTGGCTTACAAGCTGGAGTACGCCGACGAGATCGCGCCCGAAGACGTGGTGTTCGAGGAAAACGGCGTGAAGGTGCTGGTGGACCCGAAGAGCCTGGCCTACATCGATGGCACGCAACTCGATTTCGTGCGCGAAGGCCTGAACGAAGGCTTCAAGTTCCACAACCCCAACGAGCGCGACCGCTGCGGTTGCGGCGAGAGCTTCCGCGTCTGACGCCCGCTGTTTTGTTAGCCAATGGGCCGCCCTCGCGCTCGCGCGTCGGCGGCCTTCGTCTGCCATGAACCTGCAATCCAACGACTTCGAGATTTTTGGTCTGAGCCCGGCCTTTGCCCTGGACCGCCAGGCGCTGGACGAACGCTGGAAAGACCTGCAGCGCCAGGCCCACCCCGACCGCCACGCCAGCGCCGATGCGGCCACGCAGCGCCAGGCCATGCAATGGTCGGTGCGCATCAACGAGGCCTACCAGCGCCTCAAAGACCCGATCAAGCGCGCGGCCTACTTGTGCGAACTCAACGGTGCGCCCATCCAGGCCGAGAACAACACCGCCATGCCGGCCGATTTCCTGATGCAGCAGATGGAATGGCGCGAAGCGCTGGAAGAGGCCAGTGGCGTGGACGACCTGGAGCGCATGGCCGATGACGTGGCCGACGCCCGCCGCCAGCGCCTGGTGCAGCTTCAGCGCTGCGCCGACGAGCAGCGCGACTTCGCCGCCGTGGCGCAGCAGGTCAGAGCCCTTATGTTCGTTGAGCGCTTTGCCCGCGACGTCGAGAACCGGCTTGAGCAACTGGGACAATAAGCGGTTTCGCTTTACCCCCACCCCCATCTTCTGTCATGGCGCTTCTTCAGATTTCCGAACCCGGCCAATCCCTTGACCCGCACCAGCGCCGCGTGGCCGTGGGCATTGACCTGGGCACCACCCATTCGTTGGTGGCCTCGGTGCGCCATGGCGTGGCCGAGTGCCTGCCCGACGAACAAGGCAGGGTGATCCTGCCCAGCGTGGTGCGCTACCTCGATCCGGCCCAAGGCGGTTCGGGCCGGCAGATCGGCTTTGACGCACTCGCCGCCCAGGTGAGCGACCCGGCCAACACCATCAGCTCGGTCAAGCGCCTCATGGGCCGCCGCCGCGCGCAGGTGGGCGACGTGGACAAGCTCTCGTACACCGTGGTGGACGAGCAGGGCATGGCCCAGTTGAAAACCGTGGCCGGCCTCAAGACCCCCATGGAGGTGAGCGCCGAGATTCTGGCCACCCTGCGCTTCCGGGCCGAAGACACCTTCAACGACGACCTGTATGGCGCGGTCATCACCGTGCCGGCCTACTTCGACGATGCCCAGCGCCAGGCCACGAAAGACGCCGCCCAACTGGCGGGCATCAACGTGCTGCGCCTCATCAACGAGCCCACCGCCGCCGCGATTGCCTATGGCCTGGACAACGGCGCCGAGGGCGTCTACGCCATCTACGACCTGGGCGGCGGCACCTTTGACATTTCCATCCTGCGCCTCACCCGTGGCGTCTTCGAGGTGATGGCCACCGGCGGCGACTCGGCCCTGGGCGGCGACGACTACGACCAGGCCCTGGCCGCCTGGGTGCTGGCCCAGCAAGGCCTGAGCGAGGCCGCCGATGCCGGCGAGCGCGCTGCCCTGCACAAGGAAGCGCGCCGCGTGAAGGAAGCACTGTCCAACGCCGGCAGCGCCGTGTTCCAGGCCCAGGTGGCGGGCCGCCCCATCGAGCAAGCCGTGACCGTGGCCGACTTCGAGGCCTGCACCGCCGCGCTCACCAGCCGCACCATGAGCGCCGTTCGCAAAGCCCTGCGCGATGCGGGCGTGGGCAAGGACGAGGTGCAGGGCGTGGTGATGGTGGGTGGCTCCACCCGCATGCCCGTGGTTCGCCGCGCCGTGGGCGAATTCTTCGGCCGCGATCCGCTGGTCAACCTCAACCCCGACGAGGTGGTGGCGCTGGGCGCGGCCATTCAGGCCAACGCCTTGGCCGGCAACAGCCGCGATGGCGACCTGCTGCTGCTCGACGTGATCCCGCTCTCGCTGGGCATCGAGACCATGGGCGGCCTGGTGGAGCGCATCGTGCCGCGCAACACCGCCATCCCCACCGCCCTGGCCCAAGACTTCACCACCTACCAAGACGGCCAGACCGCCCTGGCCCTGCACGTGGTGCAAGGCGAGCGCGACCTCGTGGCCGATTGCCGCAGCCTGGCCCGCTTCACGCTGCGCGGCATTCCGCCCATGGCCGCCGGCGCCGCGCGCATCCGCGTGACCTTCACCATCGACGCCGACGGCCTGCTGTCGGTCACGGCCAAAGAGCAGGTTTCAGGCGTCGAGGCCAAGATCGACGTCAAGCCCGCCTACGGCCTGAGCGACGACCAGATCGCCCAGATGCTGCAAGAAGGCTTCGCCACCGCCCAGCAAGACATGCAAGCCCGCGCCCTGGTGGAGGCCCGCGTGGACGCCGACCGCCTGCTGGTGGCCACCCGATCGGCCTTGGCGGTGGACGGTGATTTGCTCACCGAAGACGAGCGCCAGCAGGTCGATGCGCTGATGCAAGCGCTGAAAACCATCGCGGCGGGCAATGACGCCGCCGCCATCGAGGCCGCCAGCACCGCACTGGCCAAAGGCACAGAAGGCTTCGCCGCCCAGCGCATGAACCGCGGCATCCAGCAGGCCCTGGCCGGCAAAAACATCCAAGACGTCTGACACCATGCCCACGATCAAGATCCTGCCCCACACCGAATACGCCCCCCAGGGCAAGACCATCACCGCGCCGGCCGGCACCTCCATCTGCGAGGCGCTGCTGGACAACGGCGTGAACATCGAGCATGCCTGCGACATGAGCTGCGCCTGCACCACCTGCCACGTGGTCGTGCGCGAGGGCTTCAACAGCCTCAACGAGCCCGACGAGGCCGAAGAAGACCTGCTCGACCGCGCCTGGGGCCTGGAGCCGCAGTCGCGCCTGTCGTGCCAGGCCATCCTGGCGCAGCAGGACGTGACGATCGAGATTCCGAAGTACACGATCAACCACGCCAAAGAGAACCACTGACCGGGCGTGAGCCCCGGTTGATAATTGCCCGATGCGCCAGATCGTTCTCGACACCGAAACCACCGGCCTGTCCGCCGACAACGGCGACCGGATCATTGAAGTTGGCTGTGTGGAGCTGCTCAACCGCAAGCTCACCGGCAACAACCTGCACCACTACGTCAACCCCGAGCGCGACAGCCACGAAGACGCGCTCAAGGTGCACGGCATCAGCAATGAATTCCTGCGCGACAAGCCCAAGTTCGCGGCCATTGCGCAAGAGCTGGTCGACTACCTGCGCGACGCCGAGCTCATCATCCACAACGCGCCCTTCGACATCGGCTTCCTGAACAAGGAATTCGAGCGCCTGGGTCTGCCCCCGGTCACCAGCATCGTCAGCGGGGTGATCGACAGCCTGGCGATGGCCAAGGAAATGTTCCCGGGCAAACGCAACGGCCTCGATGCGCTGTGCGACCGCCTGGGCGTGGACAACTCGGGCCGAACGCTGCACGGCGCCTTGCTGGACGCCGAGCTGCTGGCCGACGTCTACATCAACATGACCCGCGGGCAAGACGCGCTGGTGATGGAGATGGTGGAAGAGGTGAGCGCCTCAGGCGAGACTGAGGTGGTTGACCTCAGCCGCTTCGAGCTGCCGGTGCTGCTGGCCAACGAGACCGAGGCCCAGGCCCACGCCTCTCTCTTGGCTGACCTCGACAAGGCCAGCAAGGGTAAGACCGTGTGGCGCCGATTCGAGCCGCAGCCCGACCCGGCGTGAAGAAAACTTTCAAAAATTTTCGCCCCGCTAGGAAAACGTCAAAAAACTGGCTATAATTTGAAGCTTCCGAGAGGTTGATAATCAAATCAACCAACCGGGCGGTTAGCTCAGTGGTAGAGCACTGCCTTCACACGGCAGGGGTCGCAGGTTCGAACCCTGCACCGCCCACCAAAGGTATCGTCAAAAAGCCCCGTGCGAAAGCACGGGGCTTTTTGCATTTGCCGAACCATCGGCGCAACTTGGCTGTATCCGCACTTCGCGCGGCGGGGCCGGACGCAGACGGATCGCTCAGCCGATTTACGCCATGGCCACCAGCTTGCCGTGCGGTTTTGTGCTCATGACCCACCTGGCCGAAGGTTCAAGGCTCAATTCCCAAGAACTGGTGTGACGACAATCGCGATCAGTCCTCCCGTTGAGATTGGGCTTTCTCAATTTCCGCAACCACCTGCTTCACATAATCATCATAAATATCATGCTTTGGGTTTCCTCTCTTTGGATCCATTATTTGATCCCAAATTTCGCCCAATGTTTTGGCTGAAAGTGGGAAGTCATCAATTGCCTTTGCTTGTGGATTGATGTTCATTTCGCGTTCCAGATTAATTTCGACTTGCATCATTCGGTGAATGATGGCATCCCGAAGGGCGTAATCCAGTGCAATGGAATATACGTTGCTTTCCTTGGGTAAGGTTGCATACAGGCTCTTGTGTTCTTTGCTGTCCTTCTTAACTTTGTCCCTTAGATCGTCGAGTGCCTTTCCTTCATCACCCCAAAGCTTATTTACCTTGCCCAGGATTTCAACAAACTTTTTATTCGCGGTCCACGGTGCAGGCTGGTCATTTTTGGGGTAGATATAAGTTGCCCATTGCTCCAAATCCTTTGCGCTGAATTCTTGTTGAACAGCATTATCCCCTGCGCTTACTTCAATTAACTTGCTGATTATTGTGTTAAAGTTATCGTTATCATTCTTGGCCGCGGCGAGTAGAGGGGTGATCTTCCCATTGATGACACCATTCGCATTCTTGATGGCCTGTTTGATCGCAATGGAGATGGCAATTTTTACATCTCTCGGTAGTGCGTTGTCCGTGCGGCGCGTGATGGCGGCCATCGCATAGGGCAGGCAGAGTTTCTCCCATAGCCTTACTTTTAGGCGTGCATTCCGAATATTGTCGATATAATTGCCGATTCTGAATTTTTCGCAAACGGCCTCACCATTCGGTAGCTTCTTGAGTGATTCAAAAAGAGGTTGGTAAGTGTCTGCCGTTTGATCCCAGATTTTGGTGCTATTGGGGCTCAATGAATCTGAGCCGAACAAAAATCGATCAGGATGTTTGCTGATCAGCTCGACTAGATCATTCAATTTTTTTGTATCGAGATTTCGTTTGTCGCCCTTTTTGAGCTCCTCGTCTGTGTACAAGAGCTGTTCTGCGACCGTGTCCCAGGAGAGATCAACTTTTACGTGCTGATGGTCGGAGCTCTCCAGAAGTTTCTCGATATTGCTTAGGTGTGAAGGCAGAGCTCGTGAATATTTTCCCAAGCCGCAGGCGTGGGCCCAGATGATGGTTGTATTTTGGCAATCTGGATGCTTTAGGAATTCCAAGATGGCATCTAAATACCTGGGTTTGGTTTTCTCGTCATCTTCTGAGGTGTGATTGACATCGTTGACATCAGGGTGGTAGTCGTTAACGTCGCAATGCAGAATGACGGGCATACCGATGCTGCCGCACGTCTTCATTAGTTTGATAAGCGCACGCTGTTGGTCGCTCATATTGGCCTGGAGGTTTTTTCCGACCTTGTGCTGAACCCACTCTTTGAATACTGTGATCTCACCGATGCCGGTAAAAACCCCTGGATTGTTATGCAGCTTCGTGATCAGCTTTTCGGATGCCCGCATATCGCCCAGTGCCAAGCCTGTGATCATCGGGTCGAAACGGTCTTTGTTTTTATTGCCTTTTGGGTCTTCTTCAGTGGCTAGCCCGTTGTAGTCTGACGCCGTTCGGCTGTCCACCTCGGTGTCGTAGTAGAGCGGCCCGTCCTTGTCGATCAACGCTTTGTATTCCTCTTGGCTGGCATGGAATGCGTTCCGAACCTTGAGTTCCGAGATATAGTAGTTAGGAAGGATCGACTCAATATGCTCTTGTGCGGCAGCCGGCAAGCCATCCGCCGGGTTGTAGCTTGACCAGAATTTTTCTATCGTCTTTGTACCGATTTCTGATGGCTGCCTATTTCCATGCCCATGGTCATGAGAGCAATTGCCACAACGTAACAGCAGGCTGGTCGGAATTGGTGCCAAAACTGCATAACGCATGTTTTGGTCATTCATGGGGCTGATCAGGTGCAATGGCGGGGTGCCTTGTTGCGTGTAGTTCCGGTGGTGAAAGTGGGAATCGGCGAGGGCGCCTTTAATTCTGGGTGTGGTTCTTGCTTCCATTTTTTTCTCCTGTTATTGATTATTCTGGCTGCAGGTTTTTGGCACCTTGGATGGCTGTCAACACATGGTTCGACAGGTCGTCCACTGTTGTTTCGGTCAAAGAAAAGGGAACAACCGCGTAAATCCACCTGTCGCTCTCTGGGTGAATGTAGCCTAGCGTGCCATCTTCTATTTCATCTGCACGAGCTTCTAAGCCTACGGTTTCTGGTGTTTTGGTTGCCAGGGCTGCTTCAATAAAGACGTAAGCTCGGTCTGGATCAAACGATGCATTGAATTCCAGTTTGCAGAGGTAGTCATTTGCCAGAAAGGCTTGATGATTCTTGACGTCTTCTGCTGCGCTCGGAATTTCAATTTCTTTACAAAATTCTTCGACCAGAATGTCGAATCTCTCCCGATTCGAAATGTCATTGAGCATTGTTTTCTCCCATGTCTGTTGCCACGACATGTGGCAACTGCCCAATGAGTGAGTCAGGCTAGGAGGCGTGTTGCATTGACCGTCGCGCTAGGGCGAGAAAGGGGTTGGCCACGTGGCGGTGACGTGGCGGTCGCATTGGGCCTGGGGGCGGCGGTGCTGGGCACACGCAGGCCGGCGCCTGGCACGTGGGCGCCGCGTGTATTCGCCGAATGCAATGGGGTGCGCGTGGGCGTGGCCACGCAAAGCCTGGCGGCAGGGTGCCGCCAGGGAGGGCGTCAAGGCGCTGGTGTCAGCGCATCAGTTCCAGCAGTCGGTCCAGGCCGCCGGTCTCAATCGACACCATGGCCTGCTCGCGCACCTTGGGCTTGGCGTGATAGGCCACCGAGAGGCCTGCCTCGCCCATCATGGGCAGGTCATTCGCGCCGTCGCCCATGGCGATGCATTGCTGGGGAGAGGCGCCCAGCAGCGAGGCCACTTCCAGCAGGGTGCGGCGCTTCTCGGCGCCGTCGCAAATGTCGCCCCAGGGCTGGTCGACCATGCGGCCGGTGAGCACGCCATCGTCCAACTCCAGCACATTGGCGCGCACGAAGTCGATGCCCAGCGTGTCGCGCACACGGTGGGCGAAGAAGGTGAAACCGCCCGAGACCAGCAGCACCTTCAGGCCTGCGGCCTGGCAGGCGCGCACCAGCTCGGCGGCGCCGGGGTTGGGGCGCAGGCGCTCGGTGTAGACACGCTCCATGTCGGCCTCGGTCACGCCCTTGAGCAGGGCCACGCGGCGGCGCAGGCTGTCTTTGAAGTCGGTGATCTCACCGCGCATGGCCGCTTCGGTGATGGCGGCCACCTCGGCCTTGCGGCCCACGGCATCGGCGATTTCGTCCACGCACTCGATGTTGATGAGCGTGGAGTCCATGTCGAAGGCGATCAGCTTGAAGTCGGTCAGCTTCAGGGGCGCGGTCACGCCGCGCAGGGTCAGGCCGGGGGCGAATTCGGTGGCGGTGGTCATGGGGGGCAATCAGGATGAAGTGGGGGCGGTGGCGTTGGCCGTGAGGGGCTGGCCTAGGGCGCGCAGCACATCGCGCACCATTTGCACGCGGTCTTTCACCTCGGGCAGGGCCTTTTCGATGCGCAGCTTTTCGTTGCCGGCGAGCTTGATGTGGCGGTTCTTCTGGATGAGTTCGATGATGCGCATCGGCTCGATCGGCGGGTTGGGCCGGAAGGTGATGTGGGTCACGCCGGGTGCCGCGTCCACCTTCACCACGCCGTAGGGCTGCGAGAGCACGCGCAGGCGGTGCACGTCAATGAGCGTTTGCGCCTGCGGGGGCAGCTTGCCAAAGCGGTCCACGATTTCTTCCAGCAGGGTGTCCACCTGGTCGGTGCTCTTGGCCGTGGCCAGCTTCTTGTAGAAGGACAGGCGCAGGTGCACGTCGCCGCAGTAGTCGTTGGGCAGCAGGGCAGGGGCGTGCAGGTTGATGTCGGTGGTCACCGACAGTGGCGACAGCAGGTCGGGCTCGCGGCCGGCCTTGAGCGAGCGCACCGCCTCGCTGAGCATCTCGTTGTAGAGCTGAAAGCCCACTTCCAGCATGTTGCCGCTCTGGTTCTCGCCCAGCACCTCGCCCGCGCCGCGAATCTCCAGGTCGTGCATGGCCAGGTAGAAGCCGCTGCCCAGCTCTTCCATTTGCTGGATGGCGTCCAGGCGTTGCGCGGCTTGCTTGGTCAGGCCCTCGATCTCGGGCACCAGCAGGTAGGCGTAGGCCTGGTGGTGGCTGCGGCCCACGCGCCCGCGCA
>NZ_JAYSFD010000002.1:0-76341 GCF_041913525.1 Hydrogenophaga sp.
CATGAAGGCCAAGAAGAAGCCGCTGGAGACCGTCAAGCCCGAGGACCTGGGCGTGAACGTGGCCCCGCGCCTGAAGACCCTGAAGGTGAGCGAGCCGCCCAAGCGCGGCGCGGGCATCAAGGTGCCGGACGTGGCGACCCTGGTGGAGAAACTGAAGAACGAAGCGAAGGTGATCTGATATGACCGCACTTGTTATTGCCGAACACGACAACGCCAGCATCAAAGGCGCCACGCTCAACACCGTCACCGCCGCCGCCCAACTGGGTGGTGAAGTGCACGTGCTGGTGGCCGGCCACAACGCCGCTGCTGCCGCCGCCCAAGCCGCGCAAATCGCCGGCGTGAGCAAAGTCATCCACGCCGACGCTGAGGGCTTCGCTCACGGCCTGGCCGAGAACGTGGCCGCCCAGGTGCTGGCCATCGCCGCTGGCTACAGCCACCTGCTCTTCCCCGCCACGGCGGCCGGCAAGAACGTGGCCCCGCGCGTGGCCGCCAAGCTGGACGTGGCGCAGATCAGCGACATCACCAAGGTGATCAGCGCCGACACCTTCGAGCGCCCCATCTACGCCGGCAACGCCATCGCCACCGTGCAAAGCGCGGACGCCACCAAGGTCATCACCGTGCGCACCACCGGCTTCGATGCCGCAGGCCAAGGCGGCAGTGCCGCCGTGGAAACCGTGACGGCCGCCAGCGGCAACGGCAAGAGCGCCTACGTGGGCAGCGAGATCGCCAAGAGCGACCGCCCCGAGCTCACGGCGGCCAAGATCATCGTCAGCGGTGGCCGTGCGCTGGGCAGCGCCGAGAAGTTCAACGAAGTCATGACGCCCCTGGCCGACAAGCTGGGCGCGGCCATTGGCGCCAGCCGCGCGGCGGTGGACGCGGGCTACGCGGCCAACGACCTGCAGGTGGGCCAGACGGGCAAGATCGTGGCGCCGCAGCTCTACATCGCCGCTGGCATCTCGGGGGCCATCCAGCACCTGGCCGGCATGAAGGACAGCAAGGTGATCGTGGCCATCAACAAAGACCCCGAGGCCCCGATCTTCGCCGTGGCCGACTACGGCCTGGAGGCCGATCTGTTCTCGGCCGTGCCGGAGCTGGTGCAAAGCGTCTGACGCGGCACTGATCGCAGGGCGCGGCGCGCGCCCTGCCCACCACCCGGTGGCCCCCTGCGCCACCCCAACGCCCGGGCTTGTCCCGGGCGTTGCCGTTTCTGCGCCGGAGCGCCGCCGCCATGCCCTTCGTCGCCACCTAGGGAAAACACTGATCCGCCGATCTGGAAAGTTATTTCCCATAACGGTAGCATTCGCTTAAATAGTTTTTTCAGATAACGATTTAAAGGCGGTTCACGATGGCAAACGAACACAACAGCACGGTGGCGCGCGATGGCGTGCACCTGGAGATGCGAGGCGACGTGGCGGTGGTTCGCCTGTGCCGCCCGGCCAAGCGCAACGCCCTGAGCGACGGCTTGATCCTGGCCATTCGCGACACCTTCCAGAACCTGCCGGCCAACACCCGCGCCGCCGTGATCCACGGCGAGGGCGACCACTTCTGCGCCGGCCTTGACCTGTCGGAGCTGCAAGAGCGCGACGCCGCCGCTGGCGTGCACCACTCGCGCATGTGGCACCACGCGCTGGACGCGGTGGAGCAGGGCGCGGTGCCCGTGGTGGCGGCGCTGCACGGCGCGGTGGTGGGCGGCGGCCTGGAGCTGGCCAGCGCCTGCCACATTCGCGTGGCCGACGAGACCACCTTCTACGCGCTGCCCGAAGGCACGCGCGGCATCTTCGTGGGCGGCGGCGGCGCGGTGCGCGTGCCCAAGCTCATTGGCGCGGCCCGCATGACCGACATGATGCTCACCGGCCGTGTTTACAACGCGGTGGACGGTGAGCGCGTGGGCCTGGCGCAGTACCTGGTGCCCACCGGCACCGCGCTGGACAAGGCGCTGGAGCTGGCCACCCGCATCGCCACCAACGCGCCCATGACCAACTTCGCGCTGATGCACGCGCTGCCGCGCATTGCCGAGCAGCCGGCCGACCACGGCCTGTTCACCGAGGCGCTGATGGCCTCCATCGCCCAGTCCGCGCCCGAGGCCAAGGAGCGCGTGCGCGCCTTCCTGGAAGGCAAGGCCGCCAAGGTGCAAAAGGGCTGAGGCCCGCGCAGCAGAACAAGAGGAGACACATGAGCACGGTTCCCTTCCGCCCCATGACCTTCGGCGTGACGCGCGCCAAGCTGCGCGACGGCGCCCCTGGCGTGCACTACCTGGCGCCCGACGTGGCGCTCAACCCCTACCCCGAGCGCCTCACCGACCGCCTGCAGCACTGGGCGCAGCAGCGCCCCGACCAGGTGTGGATGGCGCGGCGCGAGCCGCTGCGCGGCGCCGACGGCAAGATCACCTTTGGCGACTGGCAGTCGGTCACCTACGCCCAGGCCTGGGCGCGGGCACGCGCCATTGCCCAGGGCCTGATCTCGCGCGGCCTGAGCGCCGAGCGCCCGGTGCTCATCCTGTCGGAGAACAGCCTGGAGCACGGCCTGCTGGCCCTGGGTTGCCTGGTGGCGGGCGTGCCCTTCGTGCCCACCTCGCCGGCCTATTCGCTCATCAGCACCGACTACGACAAGCTCAAGCACGTGGTGCGCACCGTGACCCCGGGCCTGGTGTTCGCCAGCGACGCCGACCGCTATGGCCGCGCCATTCACGCCATTGCCGGTGATGACATGGAAGTGCTGCTGGTCAATGGCGAGCTGGAAGGCCGCGCCAGCACCCGCTTTGCCGACCTGCTGGCCACGCCCGTGACCGACGCGGTGGACGCCGCCATGGCCGCCACCGGCCCCGACACGATCGCCAAGTTCCTGTTCACCAGCGGCTCCACCAAGCTGCCCAAGGCGGTGATCAACACCCAGCGCATGCTGTGCGCCAACCAGGAACAGGTGGCCCAGGCCATGACGGTGATGGCCGAGGGCGAGCTGGTGCTGGTGGACTGGCTGCCCTGGAACCACACCTTCGGTGGCAACCAGAACTTCGGCATGGTGGTCTACCACGGCGGCACCATGTACATCGACGACGGCAAGCCCACCCCGGCGCTGATCGGCGAGACGCTGCGCAACCTGCGCGAGATCGCGCCCACGGTGTACTTCAACGTGCCCACCGGCTTTGAGGTGATCGCCCAGGCCATGAAGACCGACGACCAGTTGCGCCGCACGCTGCTGTCGCGGGTGAAGATGTTCTTCTACGCCGGCGCCGCCCTGGCCCAGCCGGTGTGGGACAGCCTGTACGAGAGCGCCGAGCGCGAACTGGGCCAGCGCATCGTGGTGGCCTCTGGCCTGGGCATGACCGAGACCGGCCCGCACTGCCTGTTTGGCACCAAGCCCGACCTGAAGGCCGGCGAGCTGGGCCTGCCCTGCCCGGGCATGGAGGTGAAGCTGGTGAACATGGGCGCCAAGACCGAGGTGCGCTACAAGGGCCCCAACGTCACGCCGGGTTACTGGCGCGCGCCAGCCGAGACGGCCGAGCACTTCGACGACGAAGGCTTCTTCTGCTCGGGCGACGCCGTCACCTGGATCGACGAGACCGACATTCACCTGGGCCTGCGCTTTGACGGCCGCATCGCCGAAGACTTCAAGCTCTCCACCGGCACCTTCGTGAGCGTGGGCCCGCTGCGCGGCAAGATCATCGCGGCCGGCGCGCCCTATGTGCAAGACGTGGTCATCACCGGCCTGAACCAGAAAGAGGTGGGCGCCATGGTGTTCCCCACCCCCGCGGTGCGCCAGCTCAGCGGCCTGCCGGCCACGGCATCGATGCACGAGGTGGTGGACAGCGAGCCGGTGCTGGCCCACTTCCAGCAGGTGGTGAACGAGCTGGCGCGCACGGCCACCGGCAGCGCCAACCGCATCGCCCGCCTGTGCCTGCTGGCCGATCCGCCCACCATTGACCGCGGCGAGATCACCGACAAGGGCTCCATCAACCAGCGCGCCGTGCTGGCCCACCGGGCCGACACGGTCGAGAAGCTGCACGCCGACGCGCTGCACTACATCCTGAAACCCCGGGCCTGATGCCCACCCAAGGAACCGCCATGACCCGCAAAGGATTCTTCAACGCCTTCGACGATGTGTGGATGCTCGACGGCGTTCGCACCCCGATGGTGGACTACTGCGGTGCCTTCGGGCACATCTCGCCCACCGACCTGGGCATCAAGGCCGGGCGCGAAGCCCTGGCCCGCGCTGGCGTGCCGGCCGAGCACATCGGCTCGGTCATCACCGGCAACATGGCCCCTGGCGACTTTGACCAGTTCTTCCTGCCGCGCCACATCGGCCTGTACTGCGGCGTGCCGCAAGACGTGCCGGCCATCATGGCCCAGCGCATCTGCGGCACCGGCTTTGAGCTGTTCCGCCAGGCTGGCGAGCAGATCCAGTCGGGCGTGTGCGACGTGGCCCTGGTGGTGGGCACCGAGAACATGACGCGCAACCCCATTGCCGCGTTCGACCACCGCACCGGCTTCAAGCTGGGCGCGCCGGTGGGCTTCAAGGACTACATGTGGGAGGCCCTGAAAGACCCGGCCGCCCGCGTGAACATGATCCAGACCGCCGAGAACCTGGCCAAGAAATACGGCATCACCCGCGAAGAGGTGGACCAGTTCGCCAGCGACTCCTTTGCCAAGGCCGTGGCCGCCCAGCAAAGCGGCTTCCACGCTGGCGAGATCGTGCCGGTGGTGAGCGAGAAATTCGAGCTGGCCGGTTACCAGTCGCGCGGCATCAAGCTGCAGGGCAAGGTCACCGAGGTGAACGCCGACACCCACCCGCGCATCTCGCCGGTGGAGGTGCTGGCCAAGCTGCGCCCGGTGTTTGAAGACGGCGTGCAGACCGGCGGCAACAGCTCGGCCCTGGTGGACGCGGCCGCCGCCGCCGTGGTGGCCTCGGGCGAGTACGCCCGCGCCCAGGGCAAGCAGCCGCTGGCCCGCGTGGTGGCCGCCGCCGCCGTGGGCGTGCCGCCCGAGATCATGGGCATCGGCCCGGCCCCGGCCATTCGCCTGCTGCTGGAGCGCGCCGGCCTCACGCTGGACGCCATTGGCCGCTTCGAGATCAACGAAGCCCAGGGCGCGCAGACCCTGGCCGTGGGCCGCGAGCTGGGCCTGGACCTGGCCAAGCTCAACGTGAACGGCGGCGCCATCGCCCTGGGCCACCCGCTGGCCTGCACCGGCGTGCGCCTGACGCACACCCTGGCGCGCGAACTGCGCCGCAGCGGCCAGCGCTATGGCATCTCCAGCGCCTGTGTGGGCGGTGGCCAAGGCATTGCCCTGCTGATCGAAAACCCCGCCGCGGCCTGAGCCGCGGCGCCAGAGAAAGACAAGCCATGAACATTCAAGGACAAGCGGCCCTGGTCACCGGTGGTGGTTCGGGTCTGGGCGAAGCCACCGCCCGCGAACTCGCCCGCCTGGGCGCCAAGGTGGCCGTGCTCGACGTGAACCTGGCCAACGCGCAGCGCGTGGCCGGCGAGATCGGCGGCCAGGCCTTCCAGTGCGACGTGACCCAGCCCGAGAGCGTGCAGGCCGCCATCGACGGCGCGGCCGCCGTGCATGGCCCGGCGCGCATCCTGATGCAGATCGCCGGCATTGGCACCGCCAAGCGCGTGATCGGCAAAGACGGCTCGCCCGCGCCGCTGGACGACTTCGTGCGCGTGGTGCAGGTGAACCTGATCGGCACCTACAACGTGGCGCGCCTCTTCGCCGCCGCCTGCGCCAAGCTGGAGCCCACGCCCCAGGGCGACAAGGGCGTGATGGTGTTCACCGCCTCGGTGGCCGCCTTTGACGGCCAGGTCGGCCAGCAGGCCTACAGCGCTTCCAAGGGCGGCGTGGTCGGCATGACCCTGCCCATGGCGCGCGACCTGGCGCAACACGGCATTCGCGTGTGCACCATCGCCCCCGGCCTGTTCGCCACCCCGCTCATGAAGACCCTGCCCGAGCCGGTGCAGGCCTCGCTGGCGGCCAGCATTCCCTTCCCGCCGCGCCTGGGCGAGCCCAGCGAGTTCGCCGAGCTGGCCTGCCACATCGTCAGCAACGGCCACCTCAATGGCGAGGTGATCCGCCTGGACGGCGCGCTGCGCATGAGCCCTCGCTGAGCGGAGCCCACCATGAGCAAAACCGTTGTGTACGAGGTGGAGGTGATGTTCGGCGACTGCGACCCCGCCGGCATCGTCTTCTTCCCCAACTTCAGCAAGTGGATGGACGCCGCCTCGCTGAACTTCTTCGTCAAGAACGGCGTGCCGCCCTGGCGCGAGCTGGTCAAGACGCGCGGCATCGTCGGCACGCCCCTGCTGGAGATCCACACCAAGTTCATGCGCCCGGCCACCTATGGCGAGCGCCTGCAGGTGCACACCAGCGTGACCGAGTGGCGTGAGAAGGTGTTCATCCACCGCCACGTGGTGATGCGCGGCGACGAGGTACTGTGCGAAGGCACCGAGACCCGTGCTTTCGTGGTGCACCCGCCCGAGAACCCCGACCGCATCAAAGCCATCCCCATTCCCGAAGACATCAAGGCCTTGTGCCAGTGAGGTCCGAGAAAACGATCAAGACCGCGCAGACGGTTCCTTTCTTTCCTTTCATTTTTTCCAGGAGACTTGCATGACCACCCGCCGCCAATTCGCCCAATCGGTGCTCGGCACCGCTGCCCTGGCCAGCCTTGGCCTGCCGCTGAGCGCCCGTGCCCAGGCGCAGAGCTTTGACACCGCCAGCATCCTGGTGGGCTTCCCGCCCGGGGGCACCACCGATGCGCTGTCGCGCCGCATCGCCGACAAGCTGCGTGGTGGTTACGCCGCCAACGTGCTGGTGGACAACCGCCCCGGCGCGGGCGGTCAGATCGCCATCACCAACCTGAAGAATTCCAACCCCGATGGCCGCACCCTGCTGCTGACGCCCTCGTCCATGCTGTCGGTGTACCCCTTCACCTACAGCAAGCTGCCCTACACCCTGGACGACGTGGCCCCCGTGTCGGTGGCCTGCTTCTTCAGCCTGGGCTTCGGCGTGGGCCCGGCCGTGCCGGCCAGCATCAAGACCGTCAAGGAATTCCTGGCCTGGGCCAAGGCCAACCCCGAGAAGGCCACCTACGGCTCGCCCGCTCCTGGCTCCATCCCGCACCTGACCGCCGCGCTGCTGGCCAAGACCACCAAGACCGACCTGCGCCACGTGGCTTACCGCGGCTCGGCCCCGGCCATCAATGACCTGCTGGGCGGCCAGATCTCGGCCATGTGCTCGCCCGTGGGCGACTACCTGCCCCACCTCAAGAGCGGCCGCCTGCGCCTGCTGGCCACCAGCGGCCCCGAGCGCGCGCCTTTCACGCCCGACGTGCCCACCCTGAAAGAGCAGGGCTACAACATCGCCGTGCGCGAGTGGTATGGCTTCTTCCTGCCGGGCAAGGCCTCGGCCGAGACCCGCCGCCGCGCCGCCGCCTACCTGAAGCCCGCCCTGGCCAGCCAGGACGTGATCGACAGCCTGGCACAAGTGGGCATGGAAGTGCGTTCTTCCACGCCCGATGAACTGGCCGCCTGGCTCAAGGCCGACGCCGAGCAGTGGCGCGGCATCGTGAAGGAAATCGGCTTCTCCGCCGACAGCTGATTGCCTGGACAGCGCCCCGGGCCGCTTCGGCCCGGTGGCGCTTTTTTTTCGACCGTTTTCGACCCCACCCGCCATGAACGACTACCGCCCCGTCGCGGCCGACGCCGCCACCCTGTTGCTCGATGTGTTGCAGGCCCCGCAAATCCTGGCCGAACTGCCGGCCCTGGCCGAGCACGCCGACGCCGACCTGATGCGCGAGGTGCTGGAGCAGGCGGGCAAGTTCGTGGGCGAGGTGGTGGCCCCGCTCAACCGCACCGGTGACGAGATCGGCGCGCGCTGGGCCAATGGCAACGTGACCATGCCGCCCGGTTTTCGCGATGCCTACCAGGCCTTCTGGCAGGCCGGCTGGCCCGCGCTCTCGGCCGACCCGGCCGACGGCGGCCAGGGCCTGCCCGCCGTGCTGGAGATGATCCTGTACGAATGGCTCAGCGCGGCCAACCACGGCTGGACCATGGCCCCCGGCATCCTGCACGGCGCTTACGAGTGCGTGAAGCACCACGGCAGCGAGGAGCTGCGGGCGCAGTACCTGCCCAAGCTCGCCACCGGTGAGTGGCTGTCCACCATGTGCCTGACCGAGCCGCACGCCGGCAGCGACCTGGGCCTGGCGCGCACCAAGGCCGTGCCGCAGGCCGACGGCAGCTACCGCATCAGCGGCACCAAGATCTTCATCTCCGGCGGTGACCACGACCTCACCGACAACATCGTGCACCTGGTGCTGGCGCGCCTGCCCGACAGCCCGCCTGGCCCCAAGGGCCTGTCGCTGTTCCTGGTGCCCAAGTTCTATCCCGACGGCAGCCGCAGCGCCGCCGTGTGCGAGCGCATCGAAGAAAAAATGGGCCTGCACGGCAGCCCCACCTGCGTGATGCGCTTTGACGAGGCCACCGGCTGGATCGTGGGCGAGCCCGGCAAGGGCCTGAACGCCATGTTCCTCATGATGAACGCGGCCCGCCTGCACGTGGCCCTGCAAGGCGTGGGCCTGCTCGACGCCGCCTGGCAGAAGGCCAGCGCCTACGCGCAAGACCGCCGCCAGATGCGCGCCCCCGGCCCGCGCGACGCCTCGCAGCCGGCCGACCCCATCATCCAGCACCCCGCCGTGCAGCGCCTGCTGGACACCCAGCGCGCCTGGATCGACGCCGGCCGCGTGCTGGCCTACCGCACCGCGCTCGAACTCGACGTGGGCCGCCACCACCCCGACGCCGCGCGGCGCGAGCGCGCGCAACAGTGGTGCGCCCTGTTCACCCCGGTGCTCAAGGCCAGCTGGACCGACCAGGCCTTCCACGGCGCCAGCGACTGCCTGCAGGTCTTCGGTGGCCACGGCTACGTGCGCGAGTGGGGCATCGAGCAGGTGGTGCGCGACTCGCGCGTGGCCATGATTTACGAAGGCACCAACGAAATCCAGGCGCAAGACCTGCTGTTCCGCAAGGTGCTGAGCGACCGTGGCGTGGGCCTGCTGCGCCTGCTGGACGAGCTGCAGGCCGATCTGGCGCCCCTGAGCGGCGACGCCGCCGCCCGCGCCCTGGACGGCGTGGCCCGCCTGCGTGGACTGGTGCAGTCGCTGCCCGAGGCGCAGGCCCCGGCCGCGCAAGCCCTGTACCCGGTGGCCGGCGATTTCCTGCGCGCCACCACCATTGCGCTCATGGCCTGGGCCTGGGCGCGCCTGCAGGCCAGTGGCGGCGATGCCCGCAGCGCCACCGCCTTTGCCCGCTGGGTGTGGCCCGAGCTTGACTGGCGCTGCCGCATGGTCGAGCAGGCCCTGGCCTGATGGCCGCGCGGGCCTGGTTGTCCCGGGCGGCAAAGGGCGCGGGGCAGGGCGGGCTTAACATGCCGGCTTCCCAGCCTGTTGTCACGCCCATGCCCGCGAAGTCACCTGCGTCCTCCCCGGCCCCTGGCGGCGTTCGTCGCCGTGCCCCTCGCGCCGCCGCCAAGCCCGTGCCCGAAGCGGTGGACACGGTGGACGTGTCCGCGCTGGAACGGCTGATTGGCTACAACGCACGCCGCGCGGCCCTCACCGTGATCGCCTCGATGGTGGACAGCGTCAAGCCCTTTGACTTGCGCGGCCCGCTCGACTTCTCGGTGCTCACGCTCATTGGCCACAACCCGGGCGTGACCTCGCGCCAGTTGTGCAGCGTGCTCGACATCCTGCCGCCCAACTTGGTGGGCATCATCAAGCAGCTCGAATCGCGTGGCCTGGTCGAGCGCCTGGTGCACCCCACCGACGGCCGTGCCCAAGGCCTCTACCTCACGGCCGCCGGCCAGGCCCTCACCGACGAGGCCGAGGCCACCGTGATCGCCGCCGAAGACCGCGCCTCCGGCCGGCTCACCGATGCCGAGCGGCGCACCCTCACCACGCTCTTGCAAAAGATCTACCGCCGCGCCGACTGAGGGCGCCCTGGCGGTTCAGTCCGCCACCACGCGGGCCGCGTCCAGCGTGCGCAGGCGCGCGTCGTGGTAATAGCCGCCGTATTCCGTGTAGCGCAGAAACGGCTTCTGGCAGGCCTTGCAGGCCCACACCTCGCATCGGTTGTAGGGAAAGAAGCCCAGCGCGATCGGCGCCTGCGGCGACCACTGGTCAATGCCCGGCGGGCGCTGCTCCTCCAGCGTGGGCTCGGGTGTGTCGTGCGCGGGCGACCACAGCGCGCCCAGGCACTGCAGGGCCGCGTCGCTCACGGTGGAGGGGAAAGAGTCCCAGCCAGCGCGGTCAAAGGGCTGGCAGGCGGGGCAGGGCGGCTGGTGGCCGTGTTGCTCGGCCAGGGCGCGCACCTGGGCTGCGCTCAACGGGGTAGGGCTTGTCATGGCCGGGCATTGTGCCCGGCCGGGTGACCGCTTCAGCCCGCCTGGCGCAAGGCGAAGGCGCGCTGCGCCGCCGGTCGTGCCAGGCAGCGGGCGTGCCAGGCCCGTGCATAGGGCACGGCTTCGCGGGCCATGTCGTTCAGGCGCTGCAGCACGGCGGCCACGTTCAGGTCGGCCACGGTGAAGCCATTGCCCACCAGGTAGTCGCGCGTGGCCAGGTGCTCGTCAAGCACGCGCAGGCGGGCCTGCAGCTTCTCCAGCGCCTCGTCGGCCAGGCGCGGGATGCGCTGCGCCTCGGGCAGGAAGGCGGTGTGGTGGAACCACTGGCGGGCCAGGGGCTCGGCCTCGGTGGCGGCCCACAGCGTCCATTGGCCGATGCGCGCTTCGTCGGCCACGTTGCTGGCCCACAGGCCGCCCGCGGGGCGGCTGCGCGCCAGGTGCAGGGTGATGGCCAGCGACTCGAACAGCACTAGGCCGTCGTCGTCGATGGCCGGCACTGTGCCATTGGGGTTCAGGGCCAGGTAGGGCGCCTCACGCGTCTCGGGTGCGTTGTAGTGCAGGCGGATGTGCTCGTAGGGAATGCCCAGCTCTTCCGCCGCCCACAGGGGACGGATGGCGCGCGAGGCGGCGATGCCGTAGATCTTCAGGCTCATGTCGGGTCTTTCTCTGCAAAGGGGAAAACGGTGGGCTCAGCAGGCCAGGGCCATGCCGTCCTTGCGGCGGTCCGATCCGCCAATGAGGCGGCCGTCCGGGGCGCGCATCACCACCTGGGCACCGCCAAAGTCGCTGCGCCCGCCCAGTTCGCCCTGGCCTGTGGGCTCGGTGTAGCCGGCGGCCCGCAGGGCCTGTTCGATGGCAGGTGGCGTGCCGGCCTCGATGGCCAGGGCGCGCTCGCCTTCCAGGCGCCAGCGTGGCGCGTCGATGGCGGCCTGCAGCGGCTCGCCCCAGGCCGCCACGCGGGTGAGGATCTGCACATGGCCCTGCGGCTGCATGGCGCCGCCCACCACGCCGAAGCCAGCGTGGAACACGCCGCCCCGCAGGGCCGCGCCGGGCACCACCGTGTGGTACGGCCGCTTGCCGGGCCCGGGGCCGTTGAGGTGACCCGGCTCCGAGAAACCGAAGCCCCGGTTCTGCAGCACAAAGCCGCAACCGGGCACGCCAATGCCTGAGCCAAAGCGCTTGAAGACGCTGCTCATCAGGGTGATGGCCAGGCCATCGCTGTCCACCACCACGGTGCACACCGTGTTGCCGGCGGGGTCGGCCACCACCTTCTTGGCGTGGGCCATGGCCTCGCCCATGCGGTCCACCATGGCCACGGTGGTGAGCGGGTCGTGCGGGTCAAGGTCAAGCGCGTCCAGTGCCTGCAGTGTGTGCAGCACGGCCAGGCCGTGGGTGTTGGGTGGGCACTCCAGCACTTCCAGGCCTCGGAAGTTGGCGCGCAGCGGCGCAGCGAAGTGGCCTGTGTGCCGGGCAAAGTCTTGCGCCTTCAAGACGCCGCCCAGTGTGTCGCTGGCGCGCTCGGCCGCGCGCGCGGGCTCGCCCAGGTAGAAGGCATCGGGCCCCTCGTTGGCCACCGCCTGCAGCACCGCGCCCAGTTCGGGGTTGGCGAAGCGCTCGCCAGCGCTGGGAACGGCGTGGGCGCGGTAGAGCGCGGCGGCCACCGGGTCGCGGGCGATCACGGGCTGGAACAG
Organism: Hydrogenophaga sp.; assembly: GCF_041913525.1. Lineage (GTDB taxonomy): Bacteria > Pseudomonadota > Gammaproteobacteria > Burkholderiales > Burkholderiaceae_C > Hydrogenophaga. The sequence continues at coordinate 12,077 of NZ_JAYSFD010000002.1, forward strand.
GGCCCATTCGCGCGCCGCCACGGGCGCCACGGGGAAGCCTTGGTTGGCCACGCGAATGGCGTCTTGAAACAGCCGCTGCCAGGGCAGGCGCCCATGTCGCTGGTGCAGGTCGTGCCAGCCTCGCACCACGCCGGGCACGGTGGCGGTGAGCATGTGGCGCTCGGGCAGCTTGCCGCGCGGGAAGGCGCTCACCAGTGAAGGCAGCAAGTCTTGCGGCGAGCGGCCGGTGCCGTTGTAGGCCTGGGGCTCGGCCCCGGGCGGCACCACCATGGCCAGCAGGTCACCGCCAATGCCGGTGGCCATGGGCTCCACCACGCCCAGCACCGCGTCGGCCGCGATGGCCGCGTCCACCGCGCTGCCGCCTTCGGCCAGCGCGCTGGCGGCCGCCTCGGCGGCCAGGGGGTGGCCGGTGGCCACCATGGCCCGTTCACCGATGACGCAGGGGGAAGTGGAAGGGGTAGGGGGCGGCATGGGCGGGCTCCTGGAGAATGATGGGTGATTATGAATACAGTATACCGATTGAGCCGATTCGATGGCGGTGAGTCGATGGCGGTGAGTCGATGGCGGGTGCTGCCAAGCCACTTTCAACCGGTTCGGCGAGGGATTTTGGGTTGGCACGCTCCGTGCTTGATATCGGCTTGTGCATCGGTATACCGTATACATGGTTAGCCAAAAGGTGCACAGGGAGTGGAAGCCGAAGAGAGGATGGTCTCCAGAGTGAAGAAATCGAATGCTTTGGCGTTCGACTTTGCATGGGAAAACCCTGAGCCTCTTCAAACTGTATGTTGTATACGATTCGGTGCGCAGGGACGGAGGAAGCCCCAAAAAGGGGAAAGCGCACCCAAGTGGTGAATGCAGGAGAAGCGCCAGCGGGCGGATGGTCAGCGATCCGCCCGTTGCCAAACGAAGTGAAGTGAGGGAAAGCGCCGCGCCCGGTCAGGCATGACGGGGCGAGGTGACATCGCAACAGCGGGCCGGCCCACGACGGCTCATACCAATTTGATAGGTCAACATGGATTCCAACGTAACACTGACAGCTGCGCACTGGATGTACCTGATCGGGGTCATCAGCATCATCGTCACGATGATGTTCCGCGCCAACGTGCTGGTGCCGTCGATTGCCGCCACTTTTCTGGTGGCCTTCGCCTGGACCGGCAGCCCCATCGGGGCATTGGGCAGCATTTACAGCGCCAGCCTGGTGGCGGCCAAGGAGTTATTCAACATCTTCCTGGTCATTGCCTTGATGACGGCGCTGCTCAACAGCCTGAAGGACCTGAAGTCCGACATCCTGATGGTGCGGCCCTTCCGCGTGCTCATGAAGAACGGCACGGTGTCTTACCTGCTGCTGGGCCTGATCACCTACCTGATCTCGCTGTTCTTCTGGCCCACCCCGGCCGTGCCGCTGGTGTGCGCCGTGTTGTTGCCCGCCGCCATTGCCGCCGGCCTGCCCCCGCTGGTGGGCGCCGCTGCCGTGGCCATTGCCGGTCAGGGCATGGCGCTGTCGTCTGACTACGTGATCGGCGTGGCGCCCATGATCAGCGCCAAGGCCGCCGGTGCCTCGGCCGCCGTGATTGGTGACCGCGCCCTGGTGCTGTCGCTCATCACTGGTGCCGTGGCCCTGCTGCTGGTGTACCTGTTCCAGCGCCGCACCTTCCAGCCGGCCAACCCGCTGCTGCTCAAGCGCTGGCAGGCCCTGGCCACCACGGGCGAACTGGTGAGCCACGAAGGCACCGCGCACAAGGCGGAAATCGCCCAAGGCACCAGCCACGAAGAAGACCTGTCCACCAACCAGAACATCGAACGCGAGCTGGCCTCGCTGCCGCCCGAGCAGGCCAAGTGGTCGCGCGTGTTCGCCCTGGTGACCCCGCTGGTGTTCCTGGTGATCGTGGTGCTGATGGCACTGCCCAAGTTCGGCGTGCCGCTGGGCGACCTCAAGGGTGGGGCGGCTGCCTCGCTGGTGGGCGGCGCTGCCGGCCTGCTGATGATCTTCGCCACCCTGGCCATGAAGGGCTCCAAGGGCATGCTGGAAGCCAGCGCCGACCACATCACCGAGGGTTTTGTGTTCGCCTTCCGCGCCATGGGTTCGGTGCTGCCGATCGCGGGCTTCTTCTTCCTGGGTGCCAGCGAATCCGCTGCCGCCATCTTTGGCACCGCCGCCAACCAGACGCCCAGTTTCCTGTTTGAGCTGGTGGCCGGCGCGCAGGACTGGATTCCCCACAGCAAGGTTTTCGTGGCCTTCGGTCTGCTGATCGTGGGCATGGTCACCGGCATCGACGGTTCGGGCTTCTCTGGCCTGCCGCTGACCGGCGCACTGGCGGGCGCCATGGGCCCCGTCTCGAACATGGACTCAGCCACCCTGGCCGCGATCGGTCAGATGGGGGCCATCTGGACCGGGGGTGGGACGTTGATTGCGTGGTCTTCGCTGATCGCCGTGGCCGGGTTCGCCCGTGTCTCGGTGACCGATCTGGTGAGGGCCTTGACGCTACCGGTATTGCTGGGCCTGAGCGCGGCCACCTTGGCCGCCGTGGTGATCTTCTGATCGCCTGAGGCCCGACCAAAAAAACTGTTCAAAAACTGTCTGAGGAACTTGAAATCATGATGAAGAAGAGCATCGTTCTGGTGGCCGCCACCTTGGCCACCGGCGCCGCCATGGCCCAGTCCAGCGTGACGCTGTATGGCCTGGCCGACATCTACCTGGCCAGCCAGAAAAACGCCGCCACCGGTCAGCGCGTGACCAAGCTGGAGAGCAGTGGCATCTACGAAAGCCGCTTTGGCTTCAAGGGCAGCGAAGACCTGGGCGGTGGCTACAAGGCCAACTTCCAGCTTGAGCAGGGCTTCGCCCTGGACGCCGGCACTGCCAGCACTGGCCAGGCCTTCAGCCGCCAGTCGTGGGTGGGCATCTCCGGTGGCTTTGGTGACGCGCGCTTCGGCAAGGCCTGGAGCGCCTTCGACGACGTGAGTGGCTCCACCCTGGCGGCCAAGAACTCGGTGCTGGCCCCCAACCAGGGCACCTGGCTGACCACCTCGTACAAGGACAACCCGAACAACGGCCTGTACTACGCCACGCCCGAATTCGGCGGCCTGAGCGCGGCCGTGAGCTACGGCCTGGGCGAGAACAAGACGCCCACCACTGGTGCTGGCTCCATCACCAGCGTGCACGTGAAGTACGGCAAGGGCCCGCTGTTCGCGGCCGTGGCCTACCAGACGGAAAAGGCGACCTCGGCCGCCAAGGCGATCAACTTCACCCGCCTGAGTGGTTCGTACGACTTCGGCCCGGCCAAGCTGCTGGCCAGCTATGGTCGTGTCAGTCACGACGGCAGCCGCACCAACGAGTGGGCCCTGGGCGCCGACGTGCCCCTGGGCGGCGGCTGGCTGCTCTCGGGTGGCGTGGCCAACTCGAAGGGTGGCATCACCGGTTTCACCGGCGACGCCAACTACACCGGCAAGCTCGTGAACACCGTGGCACCGGGTGCCGCCGATGTGAAGCGCACCGGTTACAGCGTCGCGGCCTTCTACAGCCTGAGCAAGCGCACCACCGTCTACGGTGGTTACCGCTCCAACACCACCAAGGTGCCGGGTGCTGCCGACCAGGACGGCAGCCTGCTGGCCGTGGGCATGCTGCACACCTTCTGATCGAAAGGGGCCTCGACCCCTTGTTTCTCCGGTTGACTTCCTATGCTGTTTCACCGCGCCTCGGCGCGGTGTTTTTTTGCCCGAAAGCCGGGGCCGAAGCCCCGTGGCATCAAGTCAGCCAGGCCGAATGAAGCATCTTGGCCGCCAGCACGAAGAGGAAGGCCGCGAACACCCGCTTGAGCGTGGCCACCGGCAGCCGTGCCGCCAGACGGGCGCCCACAGGGGCCATCAGCACGCCCGGAATCAACACACCCAGAAACGCCGGCAAATAAATGAAGCCCAGGCTGCCCGCTGGCAGATCCACTGTTCCGCGACCACCAATGAAGAACATCACCGCGCCCATGATGGCAATGGGCAGGCCCAGCGCCGCCGACGTGCCCACGGCGCGGTGCATGTTCACGTTGCACCAGGTCATGAAGGGCACCGAAAGAAAGCCGCCTCCGGCCCCCACCAGCTGCGACAGCGCGCTGATGGCCGTGCCCACGCCGGCCAGGCCGAGCGCGCCGGGCAACTGGCGCGTGGGCTTGGGCTTGGCGTTGAGGAACATCTGCAGCGCCGAGTACGAGACAAACACCGCGAACAGCATCGCCAGCGCGGTGGTGCTGAGCTGCTTGGCCAGCCAGCCGCCCACCAGGCCACCCAGCAGGATGCCCGGTGCGATGCCGCGCACGATGGACCAGTCCACATTGCCCTTGGCGTGGTGGGTGCGCGCGCTGGAGATCGAGGTGAACACGATGATGGCCAGCGAGGTGCCCAGTGCCATGTGCACCAGCGAGGCGCGGGCAAAGCCCTGGGCCTCGAACAGCCAGGTGAGCAAAGGCACGAACAGCATGCCCCCGCCAATGCCCAGCAGGCCCGCGGCAAAACCACCGGCCACGCCCAGGGCGAGGTAGGCGGGCAACCAATGCAAGAAATCGACGCTCATGAAAACTCCTTTGATGGAAGGGAAAGAAAGAATGGAAAAAACCACTGGTGGCTCACCGCCCCGCCCCTGGACAGGGGGCTCGCATAAAATTCGGGCGCCTCGGGCGGCGTTCTGCGCGGGCCCGCTCCATACAGTCGACCGAGAACACCAAGCGCCATGACCCTGCTGAAGAAGGAAGCCACCCTGGGCGCCGCCCATTCGCCGCTGACCACGCTGGTGGTCGAGGCCTTGCGCGACCGCATCCTCAGCGGTGCCATTCCACCGGGCGAGCGCCTGGTGGAGAGCCGCCTCTCGGAAGAACTGGGGGTGTCGCGCATGCCGGTGCGCGAGGCGCTGCGGCAGCTCGCATCGGAAGGCCTGGTCACCATCGAGCCGCGCCGGGGCGCGTCGGTCACGTCGTTCAGCCCCGAGCAGGTGCGCGAACTGGTGGAAGTGCGCGCCACGCTCGAAGGCCTGAACGCCAAGCTGGCGGCCCAGCGCCACGACGCCCGGCAAATTGCCGAGATGGAAAAAATTCTGGAAGAGGGCGCGCGCCTGGCCGCGGTGGGCGACCCGGCCACGCTGATGCAGATGAACCAGCGTTTTCACGACGCGCTGGGCAGCATCGCCGCCAATTCGGTGTTGCAAGAGATCATGCGGTCGCTGCGCGACCGCACGGCCCTGCTGTTCGCGCCCATCAACCGCACGCGTGGCGAACAGAACTGGGACGAGCACGCGGCCATCCTGCGCGCGGTCATCAAGGGCGATGCCGAACTGGCCGCGCTGCTGGCCATGCGCCACGTGTACAACGCGGCGCAGATGGAGCCCTGATCGGGCGGACGCGCGCCGCCGGCGCTCAGGCGCCGGCTTGCAGGCGCTGCCACACCAGACCGGCCAGGGCCACGTCTTCCAGGCCCACGCCGACCGACTTGTACAGCGTGATGGCGCTGTCGTCCTGGCGCCCCGGGTGTTGCCCGGTGACCAGTTCGCCCAGCTCCACGATCTGTTCTTCGCGCAGCACCTCGGGCGCGGCCAGCACCAGGTCGCCGGCCTCGCGCAGCGTCTGCGGTTTCCACTCCACCGCGATCACGCTGGCGCGCCGCAGGGCGGTGTCGTCCAGTTCGCGGGTGTGCGGCAGGCTGGAGCCGATGGCCGCCACGAAGGCGCCGGGCTTGAGTTGCGCACCGCCGAAGAGGGGTGTGGTCGAGCGCGAGGCGGTGACCACGATGTCGGCGTCGTCCACCGCTTCGTCGGCGCCACACAGGCGCACCGGCACGCCGCACAAGGCCTGCAGTTCCTCGGCCACCGTGGGGCTGGCGTAGGGATCGCACACGCGGATGTCGTGCAGCGCGAAGGCCTTGGCCATCTGCTGCGCGTGCATGCGACCCTGCACACCGGCGCCGAACAGGGCCAGGCGGCGCGCACCCGCGCGGGCCAGGTGGCGCGCCGCGATCACCGAGCAGGCGGCGGTGCGCAGCCGGGTGATGGCGCCCGCGTCGAATGAGGCCAGGGCGCGGCCGTCCACGGTGGAAAACAGCAGGATCACAAAAGTGAACTGGCCCTTGATGGTGGTGTAGACCTTGGCGCCGGCCACTTCCTGGCCGGGAATCACCGCGCCCAGGGTGGAGAGCTTCACCCCGCCCGCTTCGGTGCGGATGCGCTCTTGCATGGCGGCCTCGCCGCGCCCGAAGCGCTCGAAGGCGTCCAGCAGCACGGCCTGGGCCTGCTCGGGGGTGATGGTGGCGTCGACCACGGCGTCCGTGATGTGTTGCATGGCGGGTCCTTGAAAGGGAGTGAACAGGGGGAAGGGGGGGCCTCAGTGGCCGGTCAGCACCCGGGCCAGAATGCCCAGCGCGCCCAGGCCGGCCATGCCCAGCAGCAGCGCGCGCACCCGGGCCGCGGGCACGCGCCCCTTGAGCAGGCCCGAGACCAGAAAGCCGGCCAGCATCCAGGGCATGAGGATCAGGCTGATGAGGAACTCGTGCGCGCCCATGCGGCCCACGGCGGTGAGCGCCGCGATCGACACGGCCGAGCCAATGAAGAAGATGGCGCCAAAAGTGCCGCGCAGGCGATCGGCCGGCATGTGCTGCATGGCAATGGCAAAGGGCGGTGCGCCCACCGAGGTGATGGTGCCCATCACGCCCGAGGCCAGCCCGGCAATGGTGGTGTTGCGCAGCGTGGGCATCACGCGCCAGCCAGACAGGCTCAGGCCCACGCCGCTGAGGATCAGCACAGCGAACAGCACCGACAGCGTCTGCGCAGAGAGCAGCGTCAGGCTGACGGCGGCCACACCGGTGCCCACCACCCGGCCCACCAGGGCCAGGCGCGCCATGGGCCATTCAATGGAGCGGCGGTCGCGCATGCCTGTCATGAGCGCCAGCGGGCAGCTCAGCACCAGCATGGGGCCGGGCACCAGTTCGGGGAACCAGAGCGCGGCCAGGGGCGAGGCGAACATGGCAAAGCCCAGGCCACTGACGCCCTGCAGGCAGGCGCCCACCAGCACCAGGCTGCCCATGGCGAGCAGACGGTCCCAGCCGATGCTGTTCAGCAGATCCAGAAGCGCCATGGCCGCGTGCGCCTCACCACGAGACGGCGATGTCTCCGCGCACGAAGGTCTGGCAGGCCATGCGGTAGCCGGCCGCGATGTCCTCATCGCTCAGGTGCTTGCGCTCCTTGGCCTTGACCTCGTCGGTGTGCTCCAGCCCTTGCTCGATGCGGCACTTGCAGGTGCCGCACAGGCCACCGCCGCACTTGAACGGAATGCCGCCCTTTTCGCGCAGCGACACGCGCAGCAGGTTGCTGTTGTCGGGCGCGCTGGCGACCTTGTGCTCGTTGTTGATGAAGGTGATCTGGATCATGGCTGAACAGAAAGAGGGCGGCTGATGTCGGCAAGGGCCACTGGCACGAGTTCGGCCTGCATCGCCCCGAATGAGCAGAGGTGGTGAAGCTCGCGCCGGGCGGCGTCGAGGGTGGAGAAAGACTCCAGGAACTTGGAGGGCACGGCGTTGACGGTGACCGGCTCGGTCTCGTCGATGACGCGCACCCGCGTGGGGTTGAGCAGCTCGGCCACCACGAAGCGCGCGCGCAGGCGGCCATAAAAGCGGTAGTCGTAGGCTTCCACCGGGTTCAGGCCGGGGCCCGCTTCGCTGCGGAACTGCCCGGGTTTGGAGGTCAGGATGACGTACATGGCGCGGTCCTTGCGTGGGGTTATTCCTGCACGAGCTCGATGTCGTGCTCCAGCCAGAGCTGGCAGGTCAGGCGATAGCCCTGATCGAGCCGCTCGCCCAGCTGCTTCTTCTCTTTCCAGTTGGGTGGGGGCAGGTGCTCGGCACCTGCCAGCACCCGCGTGGCGCACTTGGAGCACTTGCCCATGCCGCACTCGTATTTCAGGTGGGGAAAGGGAAATTCCTTGATGCCGGCGCGCACCACCAGATTGGTTTGCGGTTTGACCTCGCCTTGGTAGGTCTGGCCGTTCTTGTGGAAGGTGACGATGGGCATGGTGAGGGGGCTTTCGGAGGCCTGAAAAATCGGTTGCGTTGAGCTCAGTATACAGTATACTTTAATCGAGTCAACGCCAATCACCCGGTCAAAAGGGAATGGAAAGCCCCCAAAAGGCCTTCCTATTGGCGCAGTCTCGGTATACTGTATACGCTGCCTGCGGTTGGCCCGTTCCGGACAGGTGCCGGCAGACATCCACCCCACTCTTCATTCAGGAGCCTTTCATGTCTCAACTGTTGAACCGCGATGAATTCCGGACCGCCCTCGAAAACGCCATCAAGGGCAAGAGCGCCAACCAGTCGCCCTTTAGCCTGGCCTGGGCCGGTGGCACCCTCAGCCGCGAGCACCTGGCGCGCTGGGCCGAGAACCACTACCACTACGTGGGCCCTTTCGCCGACTACCTGGGCTACCTCTACGCCCGCACCCCCGACCACATGACCGAGGCCAAGGACTTCCTGCTGGCCAACATGTACGAAGAGGAAATCGGTGGCGACCGTCACACCGACCTGCTGATCCGCTTCGCCGAGGCCTGCGGCACCACCCGTGAGCGCGTGGTTGACCCCGACAACATGTCGCCCACCACCCGTGGCCTGCAAAGCTGGTGCTACGCCGTGGCCATGCGCGAAGACCCCGTGGTCGCCGTGGCCGGCCTCGTGGTGGGCCTGGAGTCGCAAGTGCCCTCGATCTACCGCAAGCAAACCCCCACCCTGCGCGAGAAGTACGGCTTCACCGACGAAGAAGTGGAGTTCTTCGACCTGCACATCGTCTCGGATGAGATCCACGGCGAGCGCGGCTACCAGATCGTGCTGGAGCACGCCAACACCATCGAGCTGCAACAGCGCTGCCTGAAGATTTGCGAGATCGGTGCCCAGATGCGCCTGCTCTACACCACCGCGCTCTACAACGACTACGTGGCCCCCACCCTGGACAAGCCCTCGCTGGCCCTGGCCGCCTGATCGCCATTCAGTGACCTCAAGCGCCGCCTGAGCGCTTGCTGAGCCGGACGGGCGCGTGCGCGCCCGTCCTCTCCCCCTCCCGACATCCGATCCCGGAGCCGTCCTTCCATGCAGACCGAAGAATTCCTCAACTACATCAATGGCGAATGGGTGAAGTGCCGCAGCGGTCGAACCTTCGACAACATGAACCCGGCCGACACCCGTGAGCTGGTGGGACGCTTTCAAGCCTCCACCGCGCTGGACGCTGAAGACGCCGTGAACGCCGCCGCCGCCGCCTTTGATGGCTGGCGCCGCACGCCGGTGGGCCAGCGCGCCCGCCTGCTCAACAAGGCCGCCGACTACCTGGAGGCCAACGCCCAGCGCTTTGGCGAAGAGCTCAGCCGGGAAGAGGGCAAATCGGTCGCCCTGGGCAAGGACGAGTTCGTGCGCGCCGCGCAGACCTTTCGCTTCTACGCCACCGAAGGCCAGACCTTTGGCGGTGAAACCTATGTGCAAGACGACCCCGACCTGATGGTCTACAGCCAGCGCGAGCCGCTGGGGGTGGTCTCGGTGATCTCGCCCTGGAACTTTCCGGCCTCCATCCCGGCGCGCAAGATCGCGCCAGCGCTGGTCACGGGTAACACCATCGTCTTCAAGCCCTCGTCTGACGCGCCCCTGAGCGGCCTGCGCCTGGTCGAGGCGCTGGTGCACGCCGGCCTGCCGGCGGGCGTCATCAACTACATCACCGGCCGCGCCGGCGACGTGGGCCCCATCATCACCACCTCGCAGGCCATTCGCGCCATTTCCTTCACCGGCTCCACCCAGGCGGGCATGCACATCCACCGCACGGTGCACCTGACCACGCGCCTGCAGATGGAACTGGGCGGCAAGAACCCGCTGATCGTGATGGAAGACGCCGACCTGGACAAGGCGGTGGACCTGGCCATCAAGGGCGGCTTCTCGCTCACCGGGCAGGCCTGCACCGGCACCAGCCGCGTGATCGTGATGAAGGCCGTGAAGGAAGACTTCACCCAGCGCCTGGTGGCCAAGGTGAAGGGCCTGAAGATCGGCCCTGGTCACCAGCCAGGCATGGACCTCGGCCCCCTGGCCACCGCCAAGCAACTGGAGACGGTGCTGTCCTACATCGCCATCGGCCGCGCAGAGGCGCAACTGCTGTGCGGCGGCGAGCGCCTGCAAGACGGCGAGTACGCACACGGCTACTACGTGACGCCCGCCATTTTTGACGGCGTGACGCAAAAGGCTCGCATCGCTCGCGAAGAAATCTTCGGCCCGGTGATCGCCATCCTGGAGGCCGAGTCTTTTGAGCAGGCCATGGCCATGGCCAACGACAGCGAGTACGGCCTCTCGGCCGCCATCGCCACGCGCAACCCGCGCTACATCCACCAGTTCTCCAACGACATCCAGTCGGGCACGGTGAAGATCAACCGGACCACCACCGGCAACCTCATCAACGCACCCTTCGGCGGCGTGAAGAACTCCAGCACCTCCACCTTCCGCGAGTCTGGCCGCGTGGGCCTGGAGTTCTTCACCCAGACCAAGGTCGTTTACCGCGGCCTCTGAACGCCGCCCATTCCCTTACCGATACCCGAGAACCGCCATGAAGACTTCCCTGAAACTGCAACTCGACGAAGCCCGCCGCATGGCCGCCGCCGCGCTGGACAAGGCCCAGGCCCTGGGCGTGCCCGAGACCGTGTGCATCACCGACGAAGGCGGCTTTCCGCTGGTGCTTGAGCGCATGGACGGCGCCCGCGTGACTGGCCCGCAAATCGCTTGGAACAAGGCCTTCACCGCCGCCGGCCACAAGCGTTCCACCCACCTCTTCAACACCGCGCCCAACGGCCCCGCGCTGCCTGGCAACGAGGCCTTCGGCATCCAGTGGAGCTTCGAGGGCAAGTTCGCCGTGTTCGTCGGCGGCTTCCCCATCGTGGTGAATGGCGAGGTGGTGGGCGGCGTGGGCCTGAGCGGCGGCAACGGCGAGCAAGACACCGCCTGCGGCCTGGCCGCCCTGCAAGCCCTCAAGGACCTGCTGGCTCCCAGCGGCCAGGACGTCCTGGTGCAGGCCGACATCAAGAAGTGAGCACCGAGGAGCGCGCCATGGCACACCGCGTCACTTGGCTGGAAACCGGCCAGGCCTTCGAGGCACAGGCCGACGAACCCGTGCTGTCGGCCGCGCTGCGCTGCTCGGTCGAGCTGCAGCACGACTGCCGCTTCGGTGGCTGCGGCACCTGCCGGGTCAAGCTGGTGGAGGGCCGCGTCGAGTACGACGAGCTGCCCATGGGCCTGAGCGAAGAAGAGGCCGAGGCCGGCTATGCCCTGCTGTGCCAGGCACGCGCCTGCTCTGACCTGGTCATCAGCGCCGAGCCCTTGCAGGGCTGCAGCCCGCCCACGCGCCTGCTGGCCTGCGTCACCGAGGTGTGCGCGCTGGCCGATGACGTCACCCACCTGCGCCTGGAGCTGCCCGACGACAGCCTGCAGTTCCGCCCCGGCCAGTACATGAACGTGCTGCTCGAAGACGGCAGCCACCGCAGCTTCTCCATGGCCTCGCGCCCGCAAGGCGCGGTGGTGGACTTTCACGTGCGCCGCATCGACGGCGGGCGCTTCACCGACCACGCCGTGCGCGCCCTGCAAGTGGGCGACGCGCTGGAGGTGGAGCTGCCTCTGGGCGGCTTTCACCTGCACACCCAAGACTACCGGCCCCTGGTGATGATGGCCACCGGCACCGGCCTGGCCCCGCTCAAAAGCATGCTGGAGTCGCTGATGGACGACCCCGACTGCCCACCCGTGAGCCTTTACTGGGGCGCGCGCACCGAGGCCGACCTGTACCTCGATGCCGAGATCCGCACCTGGGGTGAGCGCCTGTACGAGTTCCGCTACGAGCCGGTGCTCTCCCGCGCGTCGGCGGGCTGGGCCGGCCGGCGCGGTCATGTGCAAGACGCGGTGCTGCAAGACGTGCAAGACCTGGGCGAGTGCGCCTTTTACTTGTGCGGCTCGCCGGCCATGATCGCCGACGCCCGGGCAGCCCTTATCGCCCGAGGCGCCGACCCCGACTTCATCTACACCGACAGCTTCCTGTTCCAGCACGAGCCGGCCACGGCCTGAACACCTGGTGCCGGGGGCCGGGGCCTCCCCAAAAGGCCCGGGGGCCGGCAGCCTCGTGCAAAGCCGGCTACCCTACGGGGCACCCCGCATCGGGGCCGTTCCGTTCCAACCTTTTGTTGACCCCATGAAACTCTTTTTCAGCCCCGGCGCCTGCTCGCTGTCGCCCCGCATCGTCCTGGAAGAACTCGGCTTGCCCTACGAGTCCGAGCGCGTGGACCTCAAGGCCAAGAAGACCGCCAGCGGCGCCGACTACGCCGCCCTCAACCCCAAGGGTTATGTGCCCGCGCTGCAACTCGACAGCGGCGAGCTGCTCACCGAAGGCCCGGCCATCGTGCAGTACCTGGCCGACCAGGTGCCCGCCAAGGGCCTGGCGCCGGCCAACGGTACCCTGGCGCGCTACCAGTTGCAAAGCTGGCTCACCTTCATCGGCACCGAGCTGCACAAGAACTTCAGCCCCTTCTTCAACCCCGCCGCCAGCGACGACTGGAAGGCCGGCGCCCGCGCCAACCTGGAGCGCCGCCTGGCCTACGTGAACGAGCAACTGGCCAGCCGCCCCTACCTGATGGGCGATGCCTTCAGCGTGGCCGACGCCTACCTCTTCGTGGTGCTGAGCTGGACGCGCATGCTCAAGATCGACCTGGCGCCGTGGCCCAACGTGGCCGCCTTCCTGGCCCGCGTGGGCCAGCGCCCGGCCGTGCAGGCCGCGCTGAAGGCCGAGGGCCTGGCGTGAGCGCCTACCAGTTGCCCCCCGGCTTTGCCGACGGCGTGACCGTGCTGCACAACCCGCGCTGCGGCACCTCGCGCAATGTGCTGGCGCTGATCCGCCACGCCGGCATCGAGCCGGTGGTGGTGGAGTACCTCAAGACCCCGCCCAGCCGCGAGCAACTGCTGGCCCTGCTGGCCGCCATGGGCGTGGGTGTCCGTGAGGTGTTGCGCGCCAAAGAGGCTGTTTGTGCCGAGTTGGGGCTGGACCGGCCCGGTGTGAGCGACGAGGCCATTCTGGACGCCATCGGCCAGCACCCGGTGCTGCTGAACCGGCCCATCGTGGTCACGCCGCGTGGCGCGGCCCTGTGCCGGCCCTCCGAGCGCGTGCTGGACCTGCTGCCCCCGCTGCCTGGCCCCTTCACCAAGGAAGACGGCGAGCGCGTGGTTGACCCGCGCACACCGGCCTGAGGCCCACGCCGCCCGGCCCGCCAGACCCGCCCCGTGGCCCCGCGCCCCGGGGCTTTTTTGTGTCCGTTCGGCCAGGGTTAACCCCAGGTTGACGCGAGGGGGGTGCTGAGAAATGATCGGAAAAGTTGCCTAGCAATTAAATATTTCAATCTTGCATCTTTTTGATGCAAGTCCGGTCTCACCCATCGCGCCCCGATGCCTCGCTTCATCGCCTCTTCTCTTGTCACCACGGCCCGCGCCCGCTGGCGGCACGGGTTCGTTCTCGTGCTGCTGGCCTGGCTGCCCGTGCTGGCCTCGGCCCAGGCCCGGGGCGAGGCACGCGCCGAGGCGCTGTACCGCCAGCATTGCGCCCAGTGCCACGGGGCCAACAAGCAGGGCGGGCCCGGTGTGCCCGACCTGTCGGGCGGTCTGGCGGCCTGGGGCCGCAGCGCCGAGTCCATCGCACAGACCATTCGCCACGGCATTCGCGTGCCCGGCCATGCGGCCACCCGGGGCGGCATCATGCCCGCCTTCAAGACCAATGCCGCCGAGTTCTCCGACGACGAGGTGCACGAACTGGTGGAATACCTCTTGCAACTGCGCCAGCAGCCGGCCGATGCCGCCGCCGCTTTGCGCGGCAAAGCCAACTTTGAATGGTGCGTGGCCTGCCACGGCCAGGACGCGCGCGGCAACACCAGCGTGGGCGGCCCCAACCTGCTGGCGCCGCGCCTGCAATACGGCGCCACGCGCCAGGCCCTGTTCGAGAGCATCGCCCAGGGCCGTGCCGGCACCTGCCCGCCCTGGGAAGGGCGCCTGGATGCCGCCGACATCGACACCCTGGCCCGTCACCTCGCTGGCGGCATGGCGAAGTCGCCCTCTCAATCCCAACCCTGAAACACCATGAGCCTGATCGAACGGGTAGACGCCAGCGCCTACGCGGAGTGGATTCGCAACTCCGACATCCTGTACCCCCTGCTGCAGGTGGTGCACATCATCGGCATCTCCATCGTGGTGGGCTCGCTCATCGCGGGCAATGTGCGAGTGCTCGGCGCCGCCCGCGACCTGCCGCTGCGCGATTTTTCGCGCCACCTCTACCGCTGGGTGCTGGTGGGGCTGGTGCTGTTCCTGCTGACCGGCGTGCACATGGCGGTGGCCTTTCTGCACATCTTCGCCGTCAACCCGGTGATGGGCATCAAGCTGGTGCTGCTGGCACTGGCCGTGGCCGTCAACGTCTATCTGTACCGCTGGCAGTTCGCGGCAGCGGTGGCCCCGACCCAGGCCGGCGCACGCCAGAAGGCGTTGGCGGCGCTGTCGGTGCTCTTGCTGCTGACCATCATCGTGATGGGCAAGTTGCTGGCCTACATCGGCGGCAAAGACTGATCTCCTGGGCCCCGGCCGAACCGCGCACCACACCATGACCGAATTCCTGCTTCAACTCAAATACTCCGCCTACGGCACCTGGGTCGGCACCTCGCTCTGGGGCTACGCCATCTTCGAGAGCCTGCACCTGATGGGCGTGGCCCTGCTGGTGGGCGCCATCACCCTCACCGACCTGCGCCTGCTGGGTTTCTCGCGCGTGCTGCCGGTGACGCTCACCGAGAAGTACTTGCTGCCCTGGGTGTGGTCGGGCTTCGCCATCGTGGTGTTCAGCGGCGTGAGCATGTTCATCACCGACGGTTCTTACTTTCTGGAGAACCCCTTCCTGCTGTCCAAGCTGGTGCTCATCGTGCTGGCCGGGCTGAACGCGGGCTTCTTCCAGTTCCGTGTGCACCGCAGCGTGGCGGCCTGGGACGCCCAGCAGCCTTCGCCCGCGCTGGCCCGCCTGTGCGCGGCCCTGTCCATCGGCTTCTGGTTCCTGGCCGTGGCCTGCGGCCGCCTGATCGCCTACCCCGAACTCTGGTCCTGAGCGGCCGCCTCACCCCTCGCCAACCCATGTCCCAAGCCACTGTTCGCGCGGCCGTCAAGACCGCGCCCGAAGTCATCGAAATTCGCGAGTTTCCCCGCCCCGTGGTGGCGCCCGACGCCGGCCTGCTGCGCGTGGAGTGCGCCGGCGTGGGCGGCAGCGACCCCGAGGTCTACCGCAAGCCCAACCACGCGCCCATCATCATGGGCCACGAAAACGTGGGCACCATCGACGAGGTGGGCGAGGTGGCCGCCCGGCGCTGGGGCGTGAAGGTGGGCGACCGCGTCGCCCTGCACGAGTACCTGCCCTGCTGGCACTGCGAGTGGTGCATGAAGGGCGACTTCCGCCTGTGCATGGAGGTGGACTTCTTCAACGTGAAAGACCGCCTCAACACCCCGCGCTTCGGCATGAGCACCTGCGAGGCCGCGCCGCACCTGTGGGGCGGTTTCGCCGAGTACATGCACCTGCCGGCCAACGCGGTGATGCACAAAATCCCGGCCCACCTTGACGCCCGTCTGGCCACGCTGGCCGTGCCTTTTGGCAACGGCGTGCAGTGGGCTTGTCTGGACGGTGGCGCCGGCCCGGGCAAGACGGTGCTGGTGTTCGGCCCCGGCCAGCAAGGCCTGGGCTGCGTGCTCGCGGCCAAGGCAGCGGGTGCCTACAACGTGATCCTGGTCGGCCTCACGCGCGACCGTGACCGGCTGGACCTGAGCTTGCACCTGGGCGCGGACGTGGCCATCGACGCCGAGCAGGAAGACCTCAGCCGCCGCGTGATGGAGATCACCGGCGGGCGTGGCGTGGACGTGGTGGTGGACACCACCGGCGACCCCACCGGCAGCGTGGCCGCCACGGCCGTGGCGCTGGCCGCCAAGGGCGCCTACCTCAGCCTCAACGGCCTGGAGCAGTCGGTGCCCATCGGTGAGATCAAGAAGCGCTACCTCACGGTGCGTGCCCCGCGCGGGCGCAGCTACGCCGCCGTGGAGCTGGCCCTGCGCTACATCGCCAGCGGGCGCTGGCCGCTGGAGCGCGTGTGCTCGCACGACTACCCGCTGGAGCAGGTGGACTTGGCC
The DNA here is from genome assembly GCF_041913525.1 of Hydrogenophaga sp. Taxonomy (GTDB): domain Bacteria; phylum Pseudomonadota; class Gammaproteobacteria; order Burkholderiales; family Burkholderiaceae_C; genus Hydrogenophaga. The sequence continues at coordinate 28,292 of NZ_JAYSFD010000002.1, forward strand.
ATCAAGGCCACCGCCGGCCGTGAGGTCAAGGGCGCCATTCACGTCACCGTCAGCCCCTGGCGGCGCGACGCCTGATCGTGCCGCTTTTGTGCCGGAACCCGCGCCAGACGCGGGTTTTGGGCGTTTTCCCTAGTGCCTTCCCCCAGGTGGTGGAGGGCATTTTCACGATAGCTGTGCTACCCTCGTGGGCTATCTTTTTGAGCTAACAATCGTGGACTCTGCAAACAACACGCCAGTGGTTGACGTGCCAGCGCGAATTGCCAATGAGATTCAGGCGCTGATCAACCGGGGCACGCTGTCGCCTGGTGTTCACCTGGGCCAGGCCGAACTGGCCGAGCGCTTCCAGACCAGCCGCGTGCCGGTGCGCGAAGCCCTCAAACTGCTCGCCGCACAAGGCAGCCTGCAACACGACCCCAACCGCGGTTTCTTCGTGGCCCCGCTCTCCAGCGATGAGGCCCGCCAGCTTTACCGCATGCGCCACCTGCTTGAGGTGGACCTGCTCTCCACCGTGGAGTGGCCCGACAAGCCGCGCCTGGCCCAGCTCAAGGCCATGGTGGCCGAGCTGGAAAGCATCGTGGCCGCCGACGACCGCTCGCAGTGGGCGGTGAAGCACCGCGAGTTCCAGCTCGCCATCTTTGACCTGTCGCCGCAGAAGCTCATCCTGCGCGAGATCGTGCGCCTCTGGGCCCTGACCGACCGCTACCGCTCGCTGCTGCTGGCCACGGGCAGCCCCAAGGGCAACAAGAAGGTGGGGCGCGCCTGCGAGCAAGAGCACAAGCTCATTGCCGCGCTGGAGCAGAAAGACCTCAAGCGCCTGATGGCCGTGTACGACGAGGAGCGCACCTACGTGGAAGAGGTGCTGCTGGGTGTGCTGCGCGACCGCGGCCTCTGATCCGCCGCCTCTCCAGCCAACACGCGCCCCGAGGGGCGCGTTTTTCATTGGGGCTCAGGCCTTGCCCGGCGCCGGTCGCTGGCCCGGCACCGGTCAGGCACATGGCGCGCGCATGCAAGGCCAATGCTTGCGCTAGGGCAGTCGCTTGCGCAGAGCGGGTGTGGACACGTCGTCCAGATGCCGGAACGCGGGCGCGATCTTGTCGATCTCCAGTGCGGACACGCCAGCGCGCTCAAAAAAGACCTTCCACTCGCGCACCGTCTTCCAGACATCGGCGATCAGTTGCTCGGCCTCTGGCGTCGAGAGGGTGAACCTGGCGTGGGCCGCCAGCGCGTTGTCGAGGGTGGCCAGGCGCCCTTGAGGGCCTATCCCCAGGTGCAGGAAGCGCTCGGTCGCCTGGCTGGCACGCGGCAAGACGTCGTACAGCGGGCTCAGGCGCCAGCCGGGCAATCTGGGGTCCCAGAGGAAGCCGTGGTTGCGCAGGTGGTCGTCATCGTTGCTGACAAAGATGTTGTAGACCATGCGCTTGAAGAGTTCTTCGTTGTCCGCGCGGATGACGCTTGGGTGGCAGTGGTCACGCACCGCTTGTGCAAGGTCGCCATAGCCCTTCGTGCGCGATTCCGTTTCGTCGCAAGCCACCATGGTCAGGCCACTGACGAAGCCCAGGCGGTGCTCCACCCGGCCATGGCCGGGCGTGGTGCGCAACAGGTCGTCCGCCGGGCCAGGCGCCGTGGTCGGTGCGGCCCAGTAGCGGTCGAAACGGCGGATGAGCATGACCTTGCGGTCGCCGACGGCGCGCATGTCGAGTGGGGGCACGCGCAGGCCGGCTTCAGCGGCCAGCCGCAGCGCGGCGCACTCCACGCCGGGAACGTCGAAGCGGTCTTGTCGGCTGGAGAACTTGGCCAGCCATAGCACCCCATCCTCGTCGCGCACCGAGGCCTTGGGGCGTGCGCCGCCGAGCGCGGTGCCGTCCACAAAGATGGCTTGCAGGTGCGCCGGTACCGGCAGCCCCTCTTCGATGCGGTCGGCGGCCTCCAACAGGTGTGTCAGGTCGTGTGACACCTGGGGGCCAAGGGTCGGGCCGTCGGTGATGTTGGAGCGGATGTCGAGCGCCCCCACGCGCTCACTGCCGGCGTGCAGCAGGTACTGGGATTCCGGCAGGCTGTTGGCCGGCGCCTTGAGCTTGGCCTCGATGACACGTCGCCCCCAGGCGTCGGGGGCGGCATCGCGAATGCCGCCGAACAGTGGCAGCCGGTTGATGGGCAGCAGGCGCTTGCCCAGCACGTCTTGCGGGCGGCGAAGACTCAGGCTGACGGGGTCGACCTCCAGGGCGTCCGGGCGCCGCGCGTAGTTCAGGCCGTAGGCAAAGCTGGCGGCTTGCACTTCGGTGCCTTGTTCGGTCATGAGCAACTGCCCGCATGGCTTCCACTGCGCGCCGAGGTGGGCGAAGACCATCAACTTGAGGTTCTGGCTTGCCATGGGCGGCTCAGAAATCGAGCTCTTTCAGCTCGGCCGCACTCAGGTCGCGAACGCGCTGGGTCTTCTCGCGTGCCGCCAGGGCCAGCAGAGCCGGCTCTGTTTCAGACAGCAGGTCCAGCAGGGTGCTGCCCGGCGAGATGGCCTCGAGATAGCGCAACACCTGCCCGATGGCGAGTCCCGGGTCTCCTTTTTCCAGGCGGTAGGCCGTGTTGCGGGACAGCCCGGCGCGCAAGGCGGCGTCTGACTGCTTCACTTGCCGCGCCTGGCGCAGCCGGGCGAGCAGCCGCCCCAGGCGAGCGCACTCCTCAAGCTGGCGAGGAGAAAGCATGGCGGTTTGGCTGACTTTCATGTTCGATTATTCGAGGCTAATCAGGTTAGAACTTGATTAAACGAACATCATAGCCAGTTGAAGTCGGTCAGGGATGACGAGATCGTGAAATCGATCGTCAGGGCTGTAAAACTCGATTTAACGATCATTTCGCCCGGTGATTGCGCCCAGTTCGCACCGCTGCCGCTCAGGCGATCTGGCGGCGCAGCACCACCGGCTTGCCACCGTGGCGGCGCTTGACCATCCAGGCCGCCAGGGCCGAGTCGAGGTAGTCGGCGTGGCCGGGGAACCACCGGGTGAGTTCTTCGGCGAAGCGGCGGGCGGTGGCCACGTCGCCGGCGCGGGCGCGTTCCAGCACTTCCACGGCCGAGGCCAGTACCTGGGCGTGCTCGGCGATGTGGCAGTCGGCGGCGGGGAAGTCGGTCTCTCGCATCCAGGTGTCTTCTTCGCCGAAGTGCCGGTGGGCGTGGTCGATGAAGGCCTGCACGCGCTGCGGCATGGTGGTGGCGTCGGCGTTCAGCAGGCCTTGCACCACGTCAACAAACTCGCGGTGGGTGGCGTCCATTTCGCCAAAGCCCAGCAGGAAGGCGTCATGCCAGGCGAAGGTGGCGGGGTCTTGGCTGGCGGCGGGGGTGGGGGCGGTGTCAGTCGGCATCGGCGGCAAGGGGGTGGGCGGGGCTGGGGACCTGTTGCAGGTAGTGGCCGGAGACGGCGCCCAGGTGCAGGCGCATGGCGGCGAAGGCAGCGGCCGGGTCGGCGCGGGCGATGGCGTCCACGATGGCGCGGTGCTGTTCGTTGGAGAGCTGGCGCTCGGCGGGCTGGATGGAGGCGCGGCGGAACTGCCGCCAGCCGGCCGTGCGGCGCAGGCGGTTCACCAGTTCCAGCAGCTCGATGAGCATGGCGTTGCGGGTGGTCTTGGCGATGCACATGTGCAGGGCGTAGTCCCAGCGCTCGTAGGCGTCGAGGTGGCTGGCCTCTTCGCGCTGGCGCAGGCATTCCCGCATCTCGGCGATGTCGGCCGGGCGCGCGCAGGTGGCCGCCAGTTCGGCCATGGCCGGCTCCAGGGCGTAGCGCACCTCCAGCAGCTCGCGCGGGCTCAGGCCCTGCGAGGTGTCGATGGCCAATGCGCCCTGGGTGGTGAGGGCGTGCAACTGGGGTGGCGCCAGGCCGCCGCCACCGGCGATGAAGGTGCCACGGCCCACGTGGCGAACGATCAGGCCGTCTTGTTCCAGCAAGGCCAGGGCGCGGCGCACGGTGTTGCGGCCAATGCCCAACTCGGCGGCGAGCTGCCGCTCGGGCGGCAGGCGGCGCTGGTGGGTCTTGAGCTGTTGTTCGAGGCGGTCGCGCAGCGCGCGCAGGGCCTTGGCCACCTCGGGCTGGTCGTCCAGGCCTTCGCTGGCGGGGGTGTCAGGGGATGGGGTCATGTGATGGAACCAATAAGAACCAATATTGCAACCGGTTCTGTGATGGTTCTACATTAAGCCAAGCCAATCGTCAACCCGAAGGAGATATTCATGATCATCGACTGCCACGGTCACGTCAGTCCCCCCGCCGAGCTGTGGGCTTACAAGGCGCTCATCTTGTCCCACCGTGGCGAACACGGTCGCCGCATGGCAGAGGTGACGGACGAGGAGATCCTGCACTACGCCAACAAGAAGGAAATGGCGCCGTGCGGCCACATCGACATGCTCGACCGCGTGGGCACCGACCTGCAGATGCTCTCGCCCCGGCCCTTCCAGATGATGCACAACACCAAGCCGGGCAAATTGGTTCATTGGTTCACCGAAGAGACCAACAACATCATTGCCCGCACCTGCCAGTTGCTGCCCGACCGTTTCGTGCCGGTGGCCGGCCTGCCCCAGGTCTCGGGTGACCGCATCGAGAACGTGCTGCCCGAACTGGAGCGCTGCGTGAAGATGGGCTTTCGTGGTGTGCTGTTCAACCCCGATCCCTACGAGAACAGCGGCACCGAGGCCCCGCCCCTGGGCGACCGCTACTGGTACCCGCTGTACGAGAAGCTGTGCGAGTACGACATCCCGATGCACATCCACGCCACTGGCTCGTACTCGGAGCGCACGCCTTACACGCTGCACTTCATCAACGAGGAAACCATCGCGGTGTATGGCCTGGTGAACTCGGACGTGTTCAAGGACTTCCCCAACCTGAAGGTGATCTGCTCGCACGGCGGCGGCTCCATTCCTTACCAGATCGGGCGCTTCCAGTCGGGCGGCTACCGCAAGGGGCACGACTTCCTGGACGGTCTGCGCAACATCTACTTCGACACGGTGCTGTATTCGGAAGAGGCGCTGCGCCTGCTGATCAAGACCGTGGGCGTGGACCGCTGCCTGTTCGCCGCCGAGTGCCCGGGCGTGGGCTCCACCATCAACCCGGCCACCGGCCGCACCATGGACGACATCAAGCCCTACATCGACGGCTTCGATTGGCTCACCGATGCCGACCGCCAGATGATTTACGAAGACAACGCCCGCAAGGTGTTCAACCTGAAGATCTGATAGCCTGCGCGCCGCCGCTGCCCGGCGGGTCATGAGGATGCGCCGGGCCGGCGGCTTTGTTGCCACGGTGCCCACCATGTCCCTCGTCCCCTGGCGCGATCCGCGCGGCCGCTTCTCTTTCTTCAAGCTCACGGTGCTGGCGGCCTTGGTGTTGCCAGGGCTGTGGACGGTGGGCATGGCACTGGGTGGCGGCTTCGCCCACTCGGTGCTGCCCTCGCTCATTTATTACAGCGGCATCTGGTCGCTGTGGGCGCTGCTGGCCTGCCTGGCCGTCACGCCGCTGAGCCAGATCGGTGCCTGGCACTCGCTGGTGTGGGTGCGGCGCCAGCTCGGCGTGGGCGCGTTGGTGTACGCCTTGCTGCACGTGCTGGCCTATGTGGCCATTCGCCGGGCCGACTGGCTGGCCATGGCAGGCGAGATCGTGGGGCGCTGGTCGATTGCCTTCGCCACCGTGGCCACGCTGGGCTTGCTTGCCCTGGGCCTGACCTCCACCGACGGTGCCGTGCGGCGCCTGGGCGGGCGGCGCTGGAAGCGCTTGCAGCGCACGGTGTACCTCTGGGCCCCGTTGGGCCTGCTGCACTTTTTGCTCTCGCCGCTGGCGGTGGGCCCGCTGCCTTTTGTGATGGTGGGTTGTCTGGCCTGGCTGCTGGCCTGGCGGTGGCTGGCGCGGTCGCCCCGTCACCCCGGGCGGGCCAAGGCCACGGTGGTGTTGCTGGGCCTGTCGGTGGTGGTGGCCTTGTTCACCGCGGGCTTTGAGATCGTGTGGCTGGACTGGGTGCAAGACCTGCCGCCTGCCCTGATCGCCCAGGCCAACTTCGAGCTGGACCTAGGCCTCTCAGCCCTGTGGACGGTGGCCCTGCTGGGCCTGGCGGTGGTGGCCTGGGGCCGCTGGCGACACCCCCGCCACCACGCCCGGCCCGCGCACCCGCCGCGCTGACACCGGGCCGGTGGGGTTCACCACCAAGAGTCCACCTGGTTGGGCCAGGTGGGCATCCACAGCAGGTCGGCCATGGGCGGGGTGTTGGCGGCCGAGAAGCCGCCGTAGCCACCGTGGGCGAACATCAGCGGCTTCACGTCGGTGGGGCGCACCTTCACCGCTTCGATCGAGCCCAGCAGGATGTCGTGCGAGCCGGCCTCGATGGCGCTGGTGAGGCGGCAATCGAAGCCCACCAGGGCACTCTCCAGCACGGGGGCGCCGGTGGCCAGCGTCTGCCACAGGCCCTGGCCGAATTTTTCCTCGGGGGCGATGGGGCTGGCGAAGCGGTCGGCCAGGGGCCGGTCGTCGTAGGCCAGCACGTTCACCGCGAAGATGCCCGATTGCTTGATGGCGGCGTAAGAGCCGTTCTTGCGGTTCACGCACACCAGCAGGGTGGGGGGCTCGGCCGTCACCGAGCACACCGCGGTGGCCGTCAGGCCGCTGCGCTGGCCCTCGCCCTGTGAGGTGGTGATCAGGCACACACCGGCGGCCAGGCGGCGCATGCCGGCCTTGAACTCGTCGAGGCTGATGGTCATGGTGCGTTACCCGAAGTTGAAGAGGCGCATGGTGGTTTCACCGGCCTCGATGCGGCGCAACTGGTCGGCCTCGGCGGCTTCGCGCTGGCGCGAGGCCTCGATGACGGCATCGGCGCGTTCGCGTGGAATGGCCACCACGCCGTCGCCGTCGCCCACCACCAGGTCACCGGCGTTGACGGTGACGTTGTCGAACAGGGTGGGGTGGCCGATCCAGCCGCGCGCGCCAAAGTCTTTGCCGGTGCCGCGAATGCACAGGCCGCGTGCGAACACCGGAAAACCGATGTCGCCCAGCAGTTCGCCGTCGCGCACGCAGCCGTCGATCACCAGGGCGGCCAGGCCGCGCACCTTGGCGGCGGTGGCCATGATTTCGCCCCAGTAGCCGTGCTCGTAGGCGCCAGACACGCTCACCACCAGCACGTCGCCCGGCTGGGCGGCGTAGATGGCGCGGTGCAGCCAGAGGTTGTCGCCACCGGGCGATTGCACCGTGAGGGCCGGGCCGGCGAAGCGCATGCCTCGCGCCACCGGCTTGATGGCCATGGGCATCACGCCGATCTTGCCGGCGGCTTCGTGCAAGGTGGCCGTGGGCAGGCCGGTGGCGGCGGCCACGGTGGCGGCCGAGACGCGCTCGAAGTCGGTGCGCGTGGTCAGGGCCGGGTCAAGGCGGTCGCTCATTGGGCCTCCCGGGTCTGGAGCTGGTGGTACTTGAACTGGCGGCGGGCCTCGTCCAGGCGCACGCCGCCGCGGGTGGTGTCGCGAATCTTCTGCTCGGCGGCCTCGATCTCTTCGGCCACGGCCAGCACGCGGTCTTCGTGTTGCTTCGGGATCACCACCACGCCATCGGTGTCGCCCTTGAGGATGTCGCCCGGGGCCACGCGCGCGCCGCCGATGTTCACCGGCACGCCGGTGGCTTCCACTTGCACGCGGTCTTTGCCGGTGCGCATCCAGTTGTCGATGGAGAACACCGGGTAGCCCAGCGAGAGGCACAGGTGGGTGTCGCGGTTGATGCCGTTGATCACCGTGCCGGCGATGCCGCGGCGGTGCGCGATCTCGGTGAGGATGTCGCCCCACACGGTGGCGTCTTCGCGGCCGTTGTTGTCCAGCACGATCACGCTGCCGGGCTCGATGTCGTCGATGTAGTCACCCACCGTGCCGGGCGGGTTGGCGGCCGGGCCGTACTTCAGCGTCCAGGCGCGGCCGGCGAGGCGGAAGTTGGGGTCGCGCGGCTTGATCTTGTAGCACTGGCCCACGATGCCCAGCTTGTCGAGCGCGTCGCTCAGGGTGGGGGTGTCGAGCTTGGCGGCGCGCGCCACGTTGGTGTCGGTTGGGGCTTGGGTCATGGTTCAGTTCTCCAGCATGTGTTCGTAGTTGCCGGCCATCACTTGGCCGATGGCGGTGCCGCCCAGGATGGCGCGGGCCATGGCGGCTTCTTTGGCGACGATGGTTTCGGCGGCTTGCAGCACGCGCTCGATGTCGGCCGCGGCAATGAAGATGGCGCCGCTGCCGTCGCACAGCACGTAGTCGCCACCGTCCACGGCGATCTCGCCAATGCGCACCGGCACGTTGGTGCCTTTTTCCACCACGCGGCCGCGGGCGGTGAGGGCGGTGAGGCTGCGGCTGAAGATGGGGAATTCGTAGGCCACGGCCTCGTCCACGTCGCGCAGCGGGCCGTCGGCGATCACGCCGGCCACGCCGCGCACCTTGGCGCCCAGCGTGAGCAGGCCGCCCCAGCAACCGGCTTCGATGCCGGTGCGCTGCTCGACCACGATCACGTGGTCGGGGCCGGCCATTTCAATGGCGGTGCAGCCCAGGTGCTTGGGTGGTCCGGGCGGGGGCTCACCGGTGCCGAGCTTCACGGTGATCACCTGGCCGGCGATGCGGCCTTTGCCAGAGCGTTGGGGCAGGCCGGTGGCGGTGCCACGCAGGCCGAGTTTGTCCAGGGCGTCGGACACCGCGCAGGCGTCCAGGCGGCGCAGGCGCCGCACGTAGTCGGATGGGTTCATGGGCTGGGGTGGGTGGGGGTGGAAGGGAAGGGCGCCGCTTCAGGGCAGCCAGTGCACGAAGGCCATGGCGTTGCCGGTGCCGGCCAGCGAGCGGTAGCAGGGCACGTAGTCCACCACCGTGGGCTTGAGGCCGCCGGCCTGCATGGCCGAGGCCACGGGAATCCAGTTCTTCATCTCGGAGGTGCCGGCCTGGAAGTACGACTCTTGCACCTGCGTGATGCGGTCGACATCGCCATCGGTGATGGCCGACAGCAGGAGCTGGTCGAGTTCTTCGTCGATGGTGAAGTGCGTCAGCCCGCCCGAGGCGAACACCGCCACGCGGGCGTCGCTGTCCCAGGCCTCGATGGCGCGGAACAGGGCGCGGCCGAAGTCGGCGCAGCGCTTGGCCGTGGGCTGGTTGGGCGGGTAGAAGGTGTTCACCAGCACCGGCACGGTGGGCACCACGCGGTCGCTCATGATCTGGCGGAACACGAAGCCGAAGGCGTGCGGTGTCTCGTCACCGGGCAGGCGCTTGAGGGCGGTGATGTCGAACTCGCTGCCGATCAGGTGCTCGGTGAGGTGGCGGCCCAGGTCAGGCACCGCTTCGTGCACCGCGCCACCGGGCGGGATGTGCCCGCTCACCGACACCGCCACGCCGGGCGGCAGGCTGGCCATGCGCTCGGGCGTGTACTCGCTGTTGATGATCTGGTCGCCCCAGAGCACGCTGAAGGCGGGCACCAGGTCGTCGTTGAAGATTTCCATCTGGTCGTTGCCCACGATCACCGCGATGTCGGGCTTGACCTCGTCGTACAGGCGGGCCAGCTCGCTGATGGCGCGGCGGCACTGCGCGTGGCGCGCGCGCCAGACGTCCAGCGTGATCTGCTGGTCCAGCCGCTCGGGCGTGCGCAGTTGCGCCAGCTCATCAAAGCTGTAGGTCTGGCCCCGGAAGGGGTGGCGCATGCCTTTGTCGGCGGTGACGCGTAGGTCCCACTGCTCGGGCGGGGTGGAGAGCATCGGCCCGTGAGAGGTGCCGACGCCCAGAACGATCTTGGCCATGGGGGGGTCTTTCGCGAAGGTCAGAGGTCAAGGACCAGACGGGCGCTCTTGGCCCCGGAGCAGCAGACCATCATGGTGCTGTTCGAGGCCCGCTCGCTGGGGGTGAGGATGGCGTCGCGGTGGTCCACCTCGCCTTGCAGCACCGCCACTTCGCAGTAGCCGCACACGCCTTGCAGGCAAGAGGAATTCACGCTCACGTTGTGGGCGGTGAGCACTTCCAGAATGCTCTTGCCCTGGGGCACGGTCAGCTCGCCGCCGGTGCGCGCCAGTTCCACCACGAAGCCGCCGTCGGTGGCGGCGGCCTGCACCGCGCCGAAGTGCTCCAGGTGCACGGTCTCGGGCTGGCGCGAGGCGGCGGCGGCTTCGTAGGCCGCCAGCATGGGGGCCGGGCCGCAGCAGTACAGGTGGGCATCGGGCGCGGCCTTGGCCACCAGGGCTTGCAGGTCCAGCAGGTGGCCGGCCTCTTCGTCGAAGTGCAGGTGCACGCGATCACCGAAGGCGGCCATTTCGTCCAGGAAGGCGGCGTCGGCGCGCGAGCGGCACGAGTACCACAGCTCCCACGAGGCACCGATGGCCTGCAGGCGCTGCGCCATGCACCAGATGGGCGTGATGCCGATGCCGCCGGCGACCAGCACGGTGTGCGGTGCGTCTTCTTTCAGCGGGAAGTGGTTGCGCGGCTCGGACAGCGACATCTCGGTGCCGGCCATGAGCTTCTCGTGGATGTAGCGCGAGCCGCCACGGCTTTTCGGGTCGAGCTTGACGCCCACCACGTACGACTTCAGGCCCTGGCCGGCGCGCACCAGCGAGTAGGGGCGCACCGTGCCATTGGGCAGGTGCAGGTCAACGTGGGCACCGGGGGCCACGTCGGGCATGGCCTGGCCGTCGAGCCGGACAAATTCGTACAGGTGGGTGTCGCGCGCGGCGTAGGTGATGGAGCGCAGCCGCACCGCAAGGGGGCCGTTGGGCGGGGTGTTGGCGTTCATAAGGCTTCTCGGGGTTCTGTCGGCACAGGCCGCAGAAGCGCCTGTTTTGCCAAGATGGTAGCCTATATTGAATAGCAATCTTGCAATTCACAACAGCTAGTGAAAACCACTATTAGATGTGTTATTCACGATGGTAGAGTCGCCGGCGTTGGATGGACTCCAGCACGCATGCCCTAGCCGACATCCCGCAAAGACGCCGGCGACTGCATGAGTCCAGGGCATGGGCTGAGCGCCGCAGGCGCGGGCACCAGCTTCCTGATCACACAAATGGCGCGCCGCCTGATGCGCGCTCACTGCCCCACCCCCGGGGGGCGAACCTTGAGGAGAGACAGCATGAAACTCGGATTGATTGGCGTGGCAGCCCTGATGGCCTGCGCACCCGCGATGGCGCAGGAGGGCGGCATCAAAACCGCCGTGAAGGGCACCGACCTCACCATCTACGGTGTGTTCGACCTGTACGCCGCGCGTTACTCCACCACCGCGGCCGGCGTCACCGACACCACCACCGAAGTCGGCTCTGGCGGCGTGGGCGGCTCGCGCCTGGGCTTCCTGGCCTCGCGCAACGTGAACGCCGACCTGACCGTGGGTGGCCGCCTGGAGGCGGGCATCAACCTGGACTCGGGCCGCATCGGTTCGTCCACCAACCCGGTCGAGGCCACCGCCCGCACCGACCGCGTGTGGTCGCGCCAGGCTTACCTGTCGATCGCCAGCAAGAAGTTTGGTGAAGTGCGCCTGGGCCGCCAGCAAGGCCCCACCTACCAGTTCATGACGCAGTACGACCCGATCCTGATGCCCACGGTGGACGGCTGGGGCGTGCTGACCACGCTGGGTTCGCAAGTGGCGGGTTCGACCTCGGGCTTCTACATCAACCCGACCATCCGCACCGACAACACCATCTACTACCAGTCGCCCGAGTTCAACGGCTTTCACGTGAAGACCTCGTACGCCGGCCGTGACTCGAAGGACACCGACAAGTCGATCTTCGACTTCTCGCTGAACTACGGCAAAGGCCCGCTCAACGCCAGCCTGCTGCTGCTGCGCGCCAGCGGCTCCAAGACCAGCACCGACGTGAACGAAGCCGCCCTGGCCGCTTCGTACGACTTCGGCGTGGTCAAGCCCTACATCACCCTCATCCAGCGCGACACCACCAACCCGGCCCTCACCGGCGGTGACAACAGCAACCAGCGCACCGCGCTGCTGGGTGCCATCGTGCCGGTGTCCAAGGAAGGCCAGATCCGCCTGAGCCTGGGCCGCTACAGCAACCAGCGCGCCAACCGCGACGCCACCGGCCTGGCCATTGCCTACACCCACGACGTGGCGCCGGGCTTCATGGTCTACGGCGGCCTGTCGCTGCTGCGCCAAGACTCGGATTCGCGCATCCCCATCTTCACCAGCGCTATCCCCGACAAGGGCAAGTCGGTGAACGCCATCACCGTGGGCGCGGCGTTCCGCTTCTGATGCGGGCCTGACCGGCCCTGTCGCGACACAAGGCACCACCCCAGCCGGGTGGTGCGCTTGAGCTATCAGGCCTCGCCTGAGGGCGGCGCTCGCCCTGGCGAGGCCTTTGTCTTGTGGAGGATGAACGAGTGAAATTCCAAAAAATGGCGCAGGCACTGGCCTGCACCACCGTGGCCCTGGCCAGCTCGCTGGTCTTTGCCCAAACCGCCGCGCCGCGCGCCGTGGGCCCGGCCACGCAGGCCGCCGCCGAGCGCGCGCCAGTGAACTTCAATGGCGTCTGGGAGATGCTGGACGCCAAGGCCGTGACCCGCCCGGGTGGCCCCAAGGCGCCGTATACCGAAAAGTACGCCAAGGAGATGGCCCACTTCACCAAGCACTTCGACGTGAATGACGTGGACGACCGCATCAAGCTGTGCGACGACCGCGGCATGCCGTGGGTGATGAGCTCGCGCGCCCGCACCTACCCGCACGAGATCTACCAGAACGAAGACCGCATGTTCATGCTGTTCGAGGGCATGGACACCGAGCGCAACGTCCACATCGGCCAGACGGCGTTCCCGACCGATGACGGTGCCTCGGTGCAGGGCTATTCCATCGGCCGCTGGGAAGGCAAGACCCTGGTCATCGAGACGCGCAAGCTGATGCCGCGCCCCATGCCAGATCCGTTCCCGCGCAGCGCCAAGGCCCGCGTGATCGAGCGCTGGACCATGGAGACGCTGCCCGAGGTGGGTGACGTCATCAACGTGGAAGGCGTCTACGAAGACCCCGAGGTCTACACCGAGCCGCAGAAGATCACCCAGAAATGGAAGCGGGCCCAGCCGGGCGTGCGCATCCTTTCCTACAACTGCCCGCAAGCCCTGTGGGACAGCCACCTGGCCAAGCGCAAGAAGGAACTGGGCCTGCCCTGATCACGGCCTGAGCCCAGCCGCTCAACCCCCACCGCCGCCCGCGCCGGGCGGCGGTTTTTTTGCGCCCGAAAGCCCGGGGTGTCGCCTGGGCGTGCCCATTGCCCGACTGCCGCTGGACGTTTCAAAAACTTCCACTAGAATGCCCAATCAAGTTGCTAGGCAATCATGTTAGTGAAAGTCCCTATGTGAAGTTCGCAGGCACGGTTGCATGATTCGCACAAGCCCAACAACCGGATCGACGCGCTGCGTCGGCTGAATTGGAAGAAGCCCCTGGCGGCCGTGCACGTCGGTCAGCAGGGATGAACAAGCCGCGGCGCCACCCGCCCCGGCCTTGCCGAATGGAGGATTCATGAGCGTTGCAGTGTTGTCCCCGAACGGTCAGACGACCACCTCGGGCGCCGGCCCGGCCACCACCTTGCTGGTGGCCACCATCCAGGGCCTGCTGATTTATGAGCGCGAAGCACAGGGCAAGCCCTGGGCCCTGGCCCGCCGGGCGCTGGTCGAGTTCCAGATCAGCTCGGTGCTGCACGACCCGGTGTCGGGCCGCATCCTGGCCGGCACCCACGGCGGCAAGGGCCTGTGGGCCAGCGACGACGGCGGCGCCACCTGGAGCCAGAAGACCGGCGGCATGGACCGCCCCCACGTCTACATGCTGGTGGCCCAGCCCCGCCCCGAAGGCACCGTGATCTATTGCGGCACGGAGCCCGTGGGCCTGTACCGCAGCACCGACATGGGCGAAACCTGGACCGATCTGCCCGCCGTGAGCGACGTGCCCGGCAATGACCGCTGGACCTTCCCGCCCCCGCCGCACATCGCCCACGTCAAGCACATCGCCTTCCACCCGGCCGAGCCCAAGACGCTGTACGTGTGCATCGAGCAGGGCGCGCTGCTGAAGTCGGTGGACGACGGCGCGAGCTGGGTCGAGCTGACCGACTACGAAAACGTGGCCCTGGTGGAAGAGAAGTTCCGCCGCGACAACCACCGCGTGGTGATTCGCCCGTCCAACCCCCAGCACCTGCTGCTGTGCGGCGGTGAGGGCCTGTTCCGCAGCCTGGACGGCGGCATCACCTGGGAACACCTGCTCACCCGCCAGTCGCGCGTGGGCTACCCCGACGCCATGTTCCTCGACCCGCGCGACGAAAACACCGTCTACCTGGGTGGCCCCGGCCACGCGCCGCGCGAATGGGCCAAGGAGCGCAACGCCGACGCCACCGTGATGGTCAGCCACGACTTCGGCACCACCTGGCAAGAGCGCCGCGAAGGCCTGCCCAACCCGGTGGTGGGCAACATCGAAGCCATGGGCCTGCACCAGCAGGGCGAGCAGGTGCTCATCAGCGTGGGCACCGCCACCGGCGAGGTCTATGTGTCTGAAAACGAAGGTCACCACTGGGAGCGCGTTGCCCACAACGTGCCCCCCATTTCCAAGGCAGGCCACTTCCGCTGGTTCCTCACGGACGAGCGGCGCCTGCAGATCGAAGAAGCCATGCGCGGCTGGAAGCCCGCCGAAACGGTCTGAGGCCAGCGCCCGCCACACCCCGAACCCCACGGAGCCCAAAGATGTACGTTGACACCACCGAGCGCAAGGCCGCCACCGGCGCTGCCTTGCCAGTCTTGAAGTCGCGCGCCGACGCCATGGCCGCGGTCAAGGCCCTGCTGCCCAAGATCCGGGCACGCGCCGCCCGCACCGACGCCGACCGCATGGTCTCGCGCGAAACCATTGCCGAAATCATGGAAGCCGGCCTGTTCGGCGTGGGCACGCCCACCGAACACGGTGGCTCCAACCTGGGCTTTGCCGCCCTGGTGGAAGTGACCACCGAACTGGCCAGCGCCTGCGGCTCCACCGGCTGGGTGTTCGGCGTGCTGGCCGGCCATAGCTGGATCCTGAACTTCTTCCCGCAGGAAACCCAGGCCGAGGTGCACGCCAACGGCCGCTCGCTGTCGGCCACCGTGTTCCGCCTCAATGGCGAAGCCGTGGTGGAAGGCGACGCCATTCGCCTGACCAACGCCGAAGGCCGCTTCTGCAGCGGCGTGGACCACGCCAGCTGGGTCGTGGTGGGCGTGCCGGTGAAGGCCGCCGATGGCAGCATGGCGCCGCACTTCCTGATCGTGCCGCGCTCGGACATCGAGGTGGTGGACGACTGGTTCACCGCCGGCATGCGCGGCACCGGCAGCCGCACCATCAAGATCAAAGACTCGCTCGTGCCCCGTGCGCGCGCCCTGTCGTTCAAGGACATGGGCGTGGTGGCGGCGGCCGAGGCCAAGCGCACCGGCAAGCCCATCCTGGGCGTGCCATGGACGGCCGTTCTGCCTTTCTCGCTGATCGGTGCCCCCATGGGCATGGCCCGTGGCACCCTGGCCAACTTCGTGGAAGGCGCGGCTGCGCGCATGTCCACCTTCAGCGAGCTGCAACTGGCCGAGCAGTCGGCCACGTTTGCGCGCCTGTCCGAGGCCGCCGCCGACCTGGACGCCGCTTACGCCCTGGTGCTGGCCAACGCCCAGTTCTGCGATGAGATCCAAGACCCGTCGGAAATCACCTCGCTCAAGGCCTCGCAGATCGCCCGCGACTGGGCCTGGGCCGCGCAGAAGTCGCGCTACGCCGCCACCCGCCTGTTCGAGGCGGCCGGTGGCACCGGCATCTACGACTCGTCCGAGATGCAGCGCCTGTGGCGCGACGTGAACTCGGCCGCGCAGCACTTCGCCTTCACCTGGGACGGCGCCATGGCCATCCACGGCCGCGCCCTGCTGGGCCTGGCGCCCGCCAAGTTCGGGGTCAAGGGCCGATGAGCGCGGCACTGCTGGCCGGCGGCGTGGATGCCCGCGCCGACGAGCTTCACGACATCCTCGACTGCGGCCCGGCCACGCTGCGGGCCCTGGCCCTGCGCATCGAGGCCTCGGCGGGCGACATGGAGCTGATCTACCGCGAGACCGAGATCGACGAGGTCTGGCGCTGGGTGGACGTGGGCCTGGGCCAGGCCCAGCACGTGCGCGCCGCGCCGGCCGTGATCGCGCACTGGCGCCAACTCAAGGCCGAGGTCATGCGCATTCACGACCTGATCGGCATTGACCTGGACCGCGACACCGCGGTGCAGGCCCTGCGGTCCCTGGCCACCCAACTCGAATCGGCGGCCTGAACCGGCCACCGGCACCCCACCCGTTTCCCCATTTTTCCAAGGAGAGAGAGATGCTTTCGAAAGAAGACAACGACATCCTGACCCAAACCGGTCAAGGCACGCCCATGGGCGATCTGGTTCGCCGCTTCTGGGTTCCGGCCCTGCTGGCCTCTGAAGTGGCCGAGGCCGACGGCGCCCCCAAGCGCTTTCGCCTGCTGGGCGAAGACCTGATCGCCTTCCGCAACACCGACGGCAAGGTCGGCATTCTGGAAGAGGCCTGCCCGCACCGCCGCTCCTCGCTGGCCCTGGGCGTGAACGCCGAGAACGGCGTGCGCTGCCTGTACCACGGCTGGAAGTTCGGCATCGACGGCGAGTGCCTGGACACCCCGGCCGAGCCGCCCGGCGCCAGCATGGTGGGCCGCGTGCGCGCCAAGTCGTACCCGGTGCGCGAAGTGGCCGGCGTGATCTGGACCTACATGGGCCCCGCCGAACACGAGCCCGTGTTCCCCGACTTCGAGTGGATGCACTACCCCGAAGGCCACTGCGTGCCCTTCAAGGTGCTGGAAGACTGCAACTACGCGCAGGCCGTGGAAGGCACCATCGACTCGGCCCACGCCGGCGTGCTGCACCGCGAAAGCCCCTGGGGCCACCCCGCCAAGTACGAGCACGAGAAAGACCTCTCGCCCAAGCTCGAAGTGGAATACACCAAGTACGGCCTGCGCTACGGCGCCGTGCGCAACCTGGTGGACGAGGGCAAACTGCACGCCCGCGTGACCGAAGTGGTGATGCCCTTCTTCACCCTGATCCCGCCGGACGGCGCCGGCGTTCGCAAGAACCGCCGCATGGCCAACGCCTTCGTGCCGCGCGACGACGAGTCCACCTGGCACATCCAGTGGTTCTTCGACGACACCACCCCCATTGACGTGGAGTACCGCATCAAGGAAGGCGGCCACTACGTGGACGAAAACTTCCGCAAGCTGCGCAACATCGACAACTGGTACCTGCAAGACCGCCAGATGATGAAGACGACCAACATGTCGGGCATCGAAGGCATCTTGATGCAGGACCACGCCGTGAGCGAGACGCAGGGCCGCATCCTGGACCGCACCAAGGAACACCTGGGTGGCTCCGACGTGGCCGTGGTCGCCTGGCGTCGCCAGATGATTCGCGCCGCGCGCAACTTCGCCAAGGACGGCACCACCCCGTCCGTGCTGGGTGCCGACGTGCCGTGGTCGAAGATCCGCGCCGCCACCGTGCGCTTCCCCGACTCCAGCAACTGGAAGGCCGAGGTGCCCCTGCACCCCGAAGCCGCGGCGACCTGATCGCCATCGTCCGCCCTTGCTGACCGCCGGCCCGCTAACGCGGGCCGGCTTTTGCCCCCAAAGCCCATGGTCATTGACAGCCACTGCCACACCGGCGACCGCTGGTACGAACCCGTCGACACACTCTTGCACCACATGGACCGCCATGGCGTCTCACGCGCCATGCTCATCCAGATGCTGGGCCAGTTCGACAACGGCTACCAGCAAGACAGCGTGCAACGCCACCCCGATCGTTTCGTGAGCGTGGTGGGCGTGGACCTGTCTCGCGCCGACGCCTGCGACGAACTGGAGCGCCAGGCCGCACAAGGGGCGGTGGGCGTGCGCCTGCGCCCCACCGACCGCTCGCTGGGCGATGACCCGCTGGCCATCTGGCGGGCGGCCGAGCGCCTGGGGCTCTTGGTCAGTTGCGTGGGCAACAGCGCCACCTTTGGCGACCCCGCCTTCGACGCACTGGTGGCCCAGTTTCCCCGGCTCACCATCGTGCTGGAGCACCTGGGCAGCAACAGCAGCCCCGACGCCGATGCCGCCGCCGTGGCCGCGCGCCAGCGCGTGTTCGGCCTGGCGCGCCATGCCCATGTGTGCATCAAGCTGCCCGGGCTGGGCGAGCTGTTGGCGCGACCTGCCTTGATGGCGGCCGACCCGTTCACCCTGGCCGCCGTGGCGTCGCCGGTGCTGCGCCCGGCCTTCGAGGCCTTTGGCCCCGAGCGCCTGCTGTGGGGCAGCGACTTCCCCGTGGTGTCCTCGCGCGAAGGCTATGGCCAGGCACTGGGCCTGTGCCGTGAGGTGGTGCGCCAGCTCTACCCACAGGCCGTTGATGGCGTGTTCGGCGGCAACGCGCAGACCCTGTTGGCGCGCCAATCGCGCTGAGCCAGGGCGCTATTCTTTCGATAACAAATTCCAACGGAGACACGTCAGTGAACACCACCACCTCACCCGCCGCGATCAACCCCTCGCAGGTGATCAACGATCACCCGCTGGGTACCTACCAGAAGCTGGTGGTGCTGCTCATCGTGCTGGTCTTCATCATGGACGGCGTGGCCAACACCGTGCTGCCGGTGGCCATTCCCGCGCTCATGAAAGAGTGGGGCCTCAGCCGCGACCCGTTCAAGTTCGTGGTGGGCGCCGGCCTCATGGGCGTGGCCCTGGGCGCGGTGCTGGGTGGCTACCTCTGCGACAAGTTCGGCCGCCGCCGCGCGCTCATTGGCTGCGTGGTGCTGTTCGGCAGCATGACCGCGCTGTCGTCCCTGGTGGCCAACATCGAGCAGCTCATGCTGGTGCGCGTGCTCGACGGCCTGGGCATTGGCGGCGCCATTCCCGCCGGCATGGCCCTGTTGTTCGAGTCGATGCCGGTGCGCCGTCGCAGCATCGCCATCGCCGCCAGCATGGTGGGCATTCCGCTGGGGGGCTTCCTGGCCGGTGGCCTGGCCTCGCTGGTGCTCGAATCGCACGGCTGGCACACCCTGTTCCTGCTGGGGGGCCTGGGCCCATTGCTGCTGGCCGCCGTGCTGGCCGCGCTGCTGCCCGACTCGCCCGCCCACCTGGCCCTGCACCCCGAACGCAGCGACGAGCTGCGCCGCCTGATGGCCCGCTACGGCCACGAATTCGCACCCGGCACCCCCTTCGTGGGCGAAGGCCGCACCGGCCCCAAGGCGCGCCTGCGCGACCTGTTCAACACCGAGTTCTGCCGCAGCACCGTGCTGCTGTGGTCGGCCTTCTTCTTCTGCTTCATCTCCAGCTACAGCATGTTCAGTTGGGGCCCGGTGATGATGATGGGCCAGGGCCTGAGCCCCATGACCATGGGCCTGGGCATCTCGGTCTTCAACGTGGGCGGCGTGGTGGGCGGCCTGGCCAGCGGCTGGGTGCTGCAGCGCTTCGGTTCGCGCCTGGCCTTCTTGCTGTACTGCGGCGGCGGCATGGCCAGCGCCATGTCCTGCGCGGTGGCCTTTCAGTACAACGCCCAGGTGGCGGCCTTCACCATGCCCAGCCTGGCGGCCTTCGGCTTCTTCACCGCCGGCCTGCTCAACCTCACCTACACCATGGGCGCCAACCTCTACCCGCCCTACATCAAGGGCACGGGCCTGGGCGCGGGCGCCGGCATGGGCCGCATTGGTGCGGTGGTGAGCGCCTTCGCCGGCGTGGCCGCGCTGAACCTTGGCGCCGCCATGGGCTTCTTCGTGGTCATCACCATCGCCCTGTTCATCACCCTGGTCTCGGCCCTGGCCATCCGCCAGCAGATGGCCCGCGTGGCCTGATGCCCCCGCCGTTTTCTCACGATTCGATCGCACCCTCGCATGAAACTCTTTGACTCGCACGCCCACCTCGTTTCGGCCGACTTCGACCGCTACCCCGTCTCGCCCCTGTCGGGCGAACTTGACCGCAAGCTCGACAACCCCGTCACCGCCGAGGTGCTGCTGGGCCTGATGGACGAGCAGGGCGTCGAGCGCGCCTGCGCCGTGCAGCGCGCCCACGTCTATGGCTACAACAACGCCTACGTGATCGACTCGGCCAAGCGCCACGCCGACCGCCTGGTGGCCGTGTGCGTGATCGACGCCGCCGCCGCCGACTCTGCCGCCACCGTGGCCCGCTGGGCCGACGAAGGCGCCGTGGGCATGCGCCTGTCGGAGAAGACCAAAGGGCAGGGCACCGGCTGGCTCGATTCCGACAACGCCCAGCGCGCCTGGGAAGCCGTGGAGCGCCTGGGCCTGTCGATGTGCGTGCACATGTACCGCTGGAACCGCCAGGAAGTGCTGCGCAGCCTGCTGGTGCTGGCCCAGCGCTTCCCCAAGGTGCCCCTGGTGCTGGACCACCTGTCCAACCCCATCGAGGAAAGCGGTGCGCCCGACTACGGCGTGGACGCCGACCTGCTGGCGCTCAAGCCGCTGGCCAACGTCTACCTGAAGTACTCGCACATCAACCTGGCGCGCATGGCCAAGAACGGTGTGAACAGCGCCGACGTGCTGCACCGCGTGCTGCAAGACTTCCCGGCCGAGCGCGTGATGTGGGGCTCTGACGTGGCCCAGTCCGCCGGCACCTACGACGAAATGGTGGGCGCCGCCCGGGCCGCCACCGCCAAGCTCTCGCCCGAGCAGGTGCAGGCCGTGCTGCGTGGCACCGCCGAGGCGGTGTACGGCGCGCGCTGGCGCTGATCGGGGCCCGGGCGCCATGGCTGGGCATTCCCCGCCACCGGGCGCGGCCGTTCACGACGGGCTGAAAGGCCGCCGGCGCTGGTTCAGCACCCTGGCCATCGTGCTGGGCGTGGTGATGACGGTGCTGGCCAATGCCACCACCTACGTGGCCTTGCCCTCCATGGCCCGGTCGCTGGGCGTGGACGCCGGCGTCACCGTCTGGGTCGTCAACCTCTACCTGCTGGCCACCGTGGTGGCCTTGCTGCCGCTGGCGGCCTGGGGCGACACGCGCGGGCATCGCCGCGTGTTCATGGCCGGCCTGGCGCTGTTTGCCGCCGCCACCGTGCTGGCCGCCTTGTCGGCCCGCACGCCCTGGCCGCTGCCCACGCTGCTGCTGGCCCGCGCCTTGATGGGCCTGGGCGCCGCCGGGGTGATGGCCACCTGCATGGCCTTGCTGCGCGCCACCCACCCCAGCCACCGCCTGGGCCGGTTCATCGGCCTCAATGGCATGGCAGTGGCGGCGGCCAATGCCGCCGGCCCCAGCGTGGCCGGGGCGGTACTGGCCTGGTCGAACTGGGAAACGCTGCTGGCGCTGCTGCTGGTGCCCGCCGCCGCCACGGCCGCGCTGGGCTGGCGTTCGCTGCCGCGCAACCCGGTGCTGCGCGAGGCGGCCGTCGATCCGCTGGGTGCCGTGCTTCAGGGCGCGGCCTTTGCTTCTTTGGTGCTGGTGCTCACGCCGCTGGCCGGTGCCTGGCGCTGGCCCCTGTGCGCGCTGGGCCTGGCCCTGGGGGCGGCGTTCGTGCTGCGCGAGCGCCAGCGGGGCTTTGCGCTGCTGCCGCTGGATTTGCTCAAGCGGCCCTTGTTCGCGGCCTCTTTCACCGCTGCCTACGCCTGCTTCGTGGCCCAGGTGCTGGCCATGGTGTGCCTGCCCTTTTTGCTGCAAGGCCGCCTGGGCCTGGGGCCGGGCGCCACTGGCCTGGCCATCACGCCCTGGCCCCTGGCGGTGATGGTCACCGCCCCGCTGGCGGGGGCCTTGTCCGACCGGGTGTCCACCGCCTGGCTGGGCAGCACCGGCCTCTTGCTGGCCGCGGCGGGGCTGGTGTCGCTGGCCTGGTTGCCCGGCACCGCCACCGCGCTGGACGTGGCCTGGCGCATGGCCCTCACCGGCGCCGGCTTTGCCTTGTTCAGCGGCTCGAACGTGCGCGCCCTGATGGCGGCCACGCCGGTGGAGCGCAGCGGCGCGGTGGGCGGCATGCACGCCATCTCGCGCCAGAGCGGCCAACTGGTGGGCGCCGCACTCGGTGGCCTGGTGCTCAGCCCGGCCGGTTGGGCCGGTGCCGCCGACCGCGGTTTGCTGCTGGCGGCGCTGATGTCGGGGCTGGCGGCCGTGGCCTGCGGCTTCAAGTCGCGCGACAGCCGGGGCCGTTCATGATGGTCCCGATTGGTTCAGATTGCCTAGCAAAAGAAAACTCAAAATACTTAGTGTAATCACCAATACAAGAATGAAGTCTCGGTCCTAAGATCGCCGCCATCCCCCTGCCGGAGTGGTCCATTCCGGCCCAGACAGACCCACATGAGAGGAGACCTGCCATGTTTTCGATTCGCCAACTGGTGCAAGCCGCTGCGGTGGCCGCGCTGACCCTGGGCACGGTGGCCGTGCACGCCCACCACTCGCCCGCCGCGTGGGAGATCACCAAGCGCAACAGCGTCACGGGCGTGGTGAAGGACGCGTCGTTCCGCAACCCGCACGGGCAGATCACGCTGGCGGTGACCAACGAGCAAGGGCAGACGGAAGAGTGGCGCGTGGAGACCAGCGCGGCCAACCTGCTGCGCCGCCGTGGCTGGGACTTCTCCAAGGTCACGCCGGGTTTGAAGATCCGCGTGGTGGGGCACCTGAACAAGGAGCAGCCGCGCGAGATTTACATCCGCGAGATCCACTTTGAAGACGGCACGGTCTTTGGCGACAAGGGCGGCAATGACGCCGCGCTCGACTGATCCGCTCTGCTTCGACGCTTTCTTTTTCGATTCACAACAGGAGACACCCCCCATGATTTCTCGCCTGCCTTTCAAGCGCGCCCTGGCCGTGCTGGCCTCCACCGTGGTCCTGGCGGCCTGCAGCTCGGTGCCGCAGTCGCCCTCGTCGTCTGAAGCCCTGGGTGGCAAGCCCAACTTCAACGGTGTGTGGGAAATGCTCGACATGGCCAAGGTGGTTCGCCCCGAGCAAGGCACGCCGCCGTACACGCCCGAGGCCGCCAAGGTGGCCGCCGAGTTCAAGTCGTGGGACCCCAAGAAAGACGATCCCTCGCTGTACTGCGACCTCAAGGGCATGCCCTGGATGATGCTGTCGCGCGCCCGCACCTACCCGGCCGAGATCTACCAGACCGCCGAGCGCGTTGACGTGTTCTTCGAGCTGTTCGACACCTCGCGCAGCATCCGCGTGAACGGCAAGCCCGCGCCCAAGAACATCTCGCCCAGCATCAACGGCTACTCCACCGCCACCTGGGACAACGACACCCTGGTCATCAAGACCACCGCCCTGGCCGAGCGCCTGTACCCGAGCCCGCAACTGCGCTCGGAAAAGGCCGAACTCACCGAGCGCTGGAAGATGGTGAAAGACCCGAAAGAGGGTGACCTGATCGAGATCGACTTCGAGATCGTGGACCCGGTGGTCTACACCCGCCCGGTCAAGGGCAAGCAGGTGTTCAAGCGCGCCGCACCCGACGTGGTGGTGGCCAGCTACAACTGCCCCGAGAAGCTGTGGCTCAAGCACGTGGACGACCGCCGCGCCCAGGGCAAAGCCGCCGCCAAGTAAACCCGCCTGTGTTGACCAGCCGCGCCTCACCCGGGGCGTGGCTTTCTGTTTGAGAGCATCCCCATGAGCCAAGCCCCTGTTTCCCCCGTCAACGTGTCCCGCCGCCGTGGCCTGGTGGGTGCCGCCCTGGCCGCCGTGGCCGCCCCGCTGGTGAGCACGCCGGCCCAGGCCCAGCCCGCCGCTGGCGCCAAAAAAACCTTTGTGCTGCTGCCCCCCGCCTGGGCCGGCAGCTGGATCTACACCAAGACCGCCGACTGGCTGCGCGCGCAAGGCCATGTGGTCTACACCCCCACGCTCACCGGCCTGGCCGAGCGCGCCCACCTGCTGCGCCCCGACGTGAACATGGACACCCACGTGCAAGACGTGGTGAACCTCATCAAGTGGGAAGAGCTGAGCAACGTGGTGCTGGTGGGTCACTCCTTCACCGGTGGCGTGGTCAGCGGCGTGGCCGAGAAGGTGCTGGACAAGCTGGCCTCGGTGATCTTCGTGAACGCCTACGTGCACGAAAACGGCGCCTCCATCCAGGACTACCTGAGCCAGCGCTCGCACGCCGACATCGACGCCCGCCTGGCCAAGGGCGAGCTGGGCCTGCCCAACCCGCCAGCGGCTTTCTATGCCCTGCCGCAGAAAGAGTGGGCGCGCATCGACGAGCTGCACACCCCGCACCCGCTGGGCGCCATCGTGCAGAAGCTCAAGCTCACCGGCGCGGTGGAGCGCGTGCCCAAGAAGACCTACATCATGCTGGCGCAGTTCGCGCGTGGCCGCGACTACGAGCTCAAGCACTTCAACCGCGTCAAGGGCCAGCCGGGCTGGAACACCGTCTCGGTGGAGAAGGGGCACCTGCCCATGGTGGACGACCCGGTGGGCTTCGCCCAGTTGCTGCTGCAAGCCGCCTGACCGGGAGCGACGCGATGAACCTCTTCCGACTCGCCACCTTCGCTGCCCTCTTCGGCGCCGCCGCGGCCGCCCAGGCCCAGACCGAGGCCGACGCCCTGTTCGCCAACAAGATCTGCTTCGCCTGCCACAGCGTCACCAAGGCCGACTTCAAGCGCATCGGCCCCTACGTGGTGGACATCAAGGCCAAGTACCAGGGCCAGGCCGACGCCCGCGCTTACCTCAAGGACAAGATCCTGCGCGGCAGCGCCGGGGTGTGGGGCCCGGCCGAGAGCTCGGTGATGCCCGCCAACAAAGTGACCGACGCCGAGGCCGACCTGCTGGCCGGCTGGATCCTCACCCAATAAGCCCAGGCCATGACACTCCCCCCAAAGCTCAGTGCGCGCGATTTCACGCGTGCGGTGGCCGAGTTGCGCTCCATCGTGGGCGCCGACTGGGTGTTCACCGAAGAAGACGACCGCCAGGCCTGGCGCGACCCCATGTTCCCGGGCGACGCGCGCCGCGTGGACCTGTCGGCCGCGGTGGCCCCCGCCACCGTGCAAGAGGTGCAGGCCGTGGTGAAGGTGGCCAACCGCTACCGCCTGCCGCTGTGGCCGGTGTCCACGGGCAAGAACTACGCCTACGGCGGCGCCTCGCCCGCGCTGAAGGGCACCATCGTGCTCGACCTCAAGCGCATGAACCGCATTCTTGAGGTCAATGAGCAATACGGCTACGCCATCGTCGAGCCCGGCGTCACCTACTTTGACCTGTACCGCCACATCAAGGCCAAGGGCCTGAAGCTGTGGATCGACTGCCCCTCGCCAGGCTGGGCCAGCGTGCTGGGCAACGCCATGGAGCGCGGCCTGGGCAACACGCCCTACAGCGACCACGCCGCGCAACAGTGCGGCATGGAAGTGGTGCTGCCCACCGGCGACCTGGTGCGCACCGGCATGGGCGCCATCGAGAACAGCCCGCTGTGGGGCCTGCAGAAAAACCCCTTCGGCCCCACCTTCGACGGCATGTTCATGCAGTCCAACCTGGGCATCGTCACCAAGATGGGCATCTGGCTCATGCCCGAGCCCGAGGTGTTCGCGCAGTGCAACATCCGCCTGCAGCGCGAAGACGCCCTGGGCCCCATGATCGACGCCCTGCGCCCGCTGCGCCTGAACGGCACCATCCAGAACCCGGCCAGCGTGCGAAGCTGGATCGGCATGCTGCTGGGCCAGGCCGCCAAGAAAGAGGTGCACGACGGCCCCGGCGCCATTCCGCGCGAACTGGTGCCGCAGATCCTGCAGCAGCGCAACCTGTCGTGGTGGAGCACTGGCTTCTCGCTCTACGGTTACGAAGAGGTGGTGGAGGCCAACCTCAAGGTGGTGCGCAAGGCCCTGGGCAGCGTGCCCGGCGCCGAGGCGCTATCGGTGCGCAAGTCGGCCGGCGACAAAGTGCCCGACAGCGCCGGCACGCAGGCCGGCGTGCCCAGCCTGGGCGCGTTCTCCACGCTCAACTGGCCAGGCGGGCGCGGCTCGCACCTCGATTTCTCGCCGGTGTACGAGCCCAGCGGGGCCGTGGCCATGGCCGAGTACCAGTTCATGCGCGAGCTGTTCGAGCGCCACGGCTTTGACTTCCCCGCCACCTACTCGATTACCTCGCCGCGCTACATGGCCTGCGTCACGCCCATCATGTTCGACGCCGACAACCGCCAGCAGGCCGAGGCCGCCGGGCGCCTGTTCCTGGAGGCCCACCAGCACCTGGGCACCAAGGGCTATGGCCTGTACCGCGCCCACGTGGCCTTCATGGACCAGGTGCAGCAGGCGCAAGGCTTCAACCAGCACGCGCTGCGCCGCCTGAGCGAGCGCATCAAGGATGCGCTGGACCCGCAAGGCATCCTGGCACCCGGCAAACAAGGCATCTGGCCCAAGGCCATGAAAGGGGGCCGTGCATGAACGCCCGCTTGCTGAACCGCGCGGCCACCCTGGTCGTCCTTTCGCTGGGCCTGCTCGCCACCAGCGCCCAGGCCGATGGCCCGGCCCCGGCGGCAGCCGCCGCCCCGGCCGCGCCAGTGGCCGCCCCGGTGCCTGAGAACCTCACGCCCGCCCAGGCCGAAGGCCGCCAGTTGTATGGCGTGCACTGCATCTACTGCCACGGCGCCGGCCCCGGCCGTGCCGGCACCACCGCGCTGGCCCGCCGCGTGGGCAAAGACCGCGCCGTGCTGGAAGCGCGCGACGACCTGGACCGCGCCTACGTGCAGTACGTGGTGCGCCATGGCCTGAACGCCATGCTGCCGCTGCGCCGCACCGAACTCACCGACGCCGAACTGGGCCGCATCGTTGACTGGCTGCAGCGCCCTCGCGCGGCGCAGACGGCCTCGGGGGCCAAACCATGAGCGACCGCCGCCAGTTCCTCGGCCTGGCCGCCGCCAGCGCCGCCACCGGCGGCTGGCTGGCCGGCCCGGCGCACGCCAGCGCCTCGGCCTTGCCCCAAACCCCGGCCTCGCCTGAGCCCGTGCACTGGTGGGTGGACGCCCGGCGCCCGGTGGCGCTTCAGGCGGTGCAGCGTCTGGCCCGCTTGGGCGAGCCGGTGCACGCCTTGCCCGCCCGCCTGGCGCCCGATTGGGCCGCCGCACGGCTGGCCCAGGCGCAGGCCGAGGGCGCGGCGGTGGCCGGCGTGGCTTCCATGGCCGACGCCTTTGTGCTGCGCCAGCTCGCCCTGGACGCCGGCTGGCGCATCGCCGCCTTGCAGGTGGCGCCCGCCAGTGCGAACAGCCCGGCCCTGGTGTCGTGGCGCTTTCAGTCGCCGCCCCAGGCATGACCGCCTGAACCCACCGCCGCCGCGGCGCACGCCGGCCAAGGCCGCTCCGTTCGCTGTGGCCATTTTTTCGCCCCTGCTTAAATTGCCTAGCAACTATAGCTAATTATCTTGGTATAAATACCGATGCCCCATGGGGTTATGCGGCCCTACCATTGGTTCATGGCTGATGCCTCTTGGCGAAGCCACCTGCCTGCTTTCCCGTTTTCGATTCCACACAAGGAGACCTGTCATGTTTTTGATTCGCCAACTGGTGCAAGCCGCTGCGGTGGCCGCGCTGACCCTGGGCACGGTGGCCGTGCACGCCCACCACTCGCCCGCCGCGTGGGAGATCACCAAGCGCAACAGCGTCACGGGCGTGGTGAAGGACGCGTCGTTCCGCAACCCGCACGGGCAGATCACGCTGGCGGTGACCAACGAGCAAGGGCAGACGGAAGAGTGGCGCGTGGAGACCAGCGCGGCCAACCTGCTGCGCCGCCGTGGCTGGGACTTCTCCAAGGTCACGCCGGGTTTGAAGATCCGCGTGGTGGGGCACCTGAACAAGGAGCAGCCGCGCGAGATTTACATCCGCGAGATCCACTTTGAAGACGGCACGGTCTTTGGCGACAAGGGCGGCAACGACGCCGCGCTGGATTGATGGGCGAACGGCACTTTTTCCTGGCGCCGCTGCTGGGCGCCCTGGCGCTGTCGGGCACCGCGTCGATGGCGGCCGAAGACCTGGACAAGGGCGTGGAACCCGTGGGCCCGGCCAACTACCGCCCCGCTGAAACCCGCCTGCGCAGCGACACCGTGAAGCTGGTGCTCAAGCCCGAGGAACAGGTGGAGGTGAAGACCCTGCTGGCCGAAGGCCAGGTCATCACCTACCAGTGGACCAGCAAGGGCGCCAAAGAGGGCGAGCTGTACGTGGACTTCCACGGCCACACCCTGCCGCCGCCGGGCCAGAAAGAGCGCGTGGTGCGCTACGCCGAAGGCGAGCACACCGCCGGGCGCGGCGCCATCGTGGCGCCCCTCACGGGTGAGCACGGCTGGTTCTGGCTGAACATGGGCACCAAGCCCGTGACGATCGAGTTGCGCGTCAGCGGCTTCCACACCAAGGTCGAACAACACCGCATCCAGACGCCAGGCAAGTCCTGACCGCGCCCTTTCGATTCGATTGCTCCAAGGTGGCTCGCCGGTTGCCCTGCGCAACCGGGCATTGCTGCTCACCCGGGTGGCCCAGACCGGGTGTTCGTTTCGCCACATGGGCCCATCGGCCCGTGTGGCGTCTTTTTTGTCACAACCCACAAGAGGTGAGACCGTGTTTCTCCCAAGCATTCCCACGCCCTTGCTGAGCGCCATTCGCCGCTCGCTGGGTGCGCTGGCCGTGGCCAGCCTGTCGGCCACCGCCTTCGCCCAGGGCGCCGCCGTGCCCGCCGCCCCGGCCAAGGCCCAGTTGTGCGCCAGTTGCCACGACGGTGGCGTGAAGATGGGCACGCCGCCCGTGAACGTGCCCAAGCTGGTGCGCCAGCAGTCCGACTACATCCACACCGCGCTGCACCAGTTCCGCAGCGGCCAGCGCAAGAACGAGACCATGCAGGCCATCGCGGCCGGCCTGAGCGACCAGGACATCCGCGAACTGGCCGACCACTTCGGCGGCGTGCGCCCCCTGCCGGTGCGCATGCCCGAGGGCATGGTGATGCCCAAGGTGGTCAAGCAGGTGTGCGAGAACTGCCACGGCATGACCGGCGTGGCCTCGCTGCCCGAGACGCCCATCATCGGTGGCCAGCACCGCGACTTCCTGCGCGTCACGCTGGAGAACTTCCGCAATGGCCAGCGCCACAGCACGGTGATGAGCCCCATCGCCCAGATGCTGAGCGACGAAGACATCCGCGTGGTGGCCGAGTACTACGAGACGGTGCACAACTACTTCGTGCCGCCCACGGCCAAGGAAATCGAGCAGGCCGCCCAGTCGAACCTGGCCGTCTCGGGCCCGGTGACGCTGGTGAAGCACCAGCCGACCAAGCCCCAGAGCGCGGCCGAGCAGAAGAAGGCCGCCCTGGCCATTGCCGCCTCGCTGGAGATGGTGACCCTGCCGGCCGGCAACTTCCTGATGGGCAGCCCCGCCGACGAGGGCGACGCCCCCGGCCTGCCGCGCCATACGGTGACGCTCAAGTCCTTCAAGATGGCCAAGAACATGGTCACCTTTGACCAGTTCGACGCCTACTCTAAGGCCACCGGCCGGGCCCTGGTGAACGACGGCGGCATGAAGCGCGGCAACTACCCGGTGATCAACATCACCATGGGCGAGTCGCAGGCCTTCATCGACTGGCTCAACCGCCACACCGGCCGCCGCTTCAAGGTGCCCAGCGAGTCCGAGTGGGAATACGCCGCCCGCGCCGGCACCACCACGCACTACTGGTGGGGCGACAAGGTGGACTTCGGCAAGTACAACTCCTTCCGCAACGAAGGCGCCGACATCTGGCCCACCACCTCGCCCGTGGGCGCCTTCCCGCCCAACCCCTGGGGCCTGCACGACATGACCGGCAATGTGTTCCAGCGCGTCTCCGATTGCCGCCGCCCCACCTACGACGGCAAGCCCACCGATGGCAGCCCGGTGGTGGGCGAGCCCTGCCTGCTCAAGACCATGCGCGGTGGCTCGTGGCGCAACCTCAGCGGTGCCGCCCGCCACGCCACCCGCAGCGGCGTGACCGACGAGCTGATCAGCACCTCCATCGGCCTGCGCGTGGCCGAAGACCTCTGATCGACCCGCCAGCCGCCCCGCGCACGGGCGGCTGGCCCGGCGACATCAGGCGCCGTAGTACCCCACGGCCAGCACGAGCTGGCCCACCCGCTGCACGAAGGTGGTCTTGGGCTCCTTGTGCCGGGTGACCGGGTTGAGCCACACGTAGCGCGTCTCCACCACCTCACCCACCTTCGCGCGGCGCACCATTTCGCGGCCGATGAAGTGGCGGTTGGCGTCTTTCAAGTACGTCACGTTGCGGCCCACCAGGCGCGGCTGCGTGCCGTGGGCGTGCATCACCATGTCGTTGGCGCCGATGGCGAACACGTACAGGTCGTCTTGCACGAAAGCGCCGTTCACGTCGTTGAACTCGGCCAGCACCGCCGGCCCGCGCTGCTCCAGTGCCTTCACCGCGCGCGCTAGCCAGGCCCGCGCCTCGGTGGCGGTGGCCCGATCGATCATCTGGCTCACCACGATCACCGCCTCGCCCACGCGGCGGAAGTGCACCGTCTTGGTCTCGTCCTGGCCGGTGCGGCGGTTGGTCCAGCGGTAGTTCAGGCTGGTGGGGGCATCGGCCCGCGCCCGCTCCAGAACGGTGGCGATGTAGGCGCCGCCCTCGCGGTCGCGGTGCCCGCGCACGTCTTGCCCGATGAACACCTCGGACGGCCCGCCACTGGCCTTGAGCACCCCATCGGCGCCCAGCACATAGACGTACAGCCCGGCCTCGTCAAAGGCCCCGCCGCGCTGGAAGGCGGGCAAGGCGGCGTCGCCCCGGCGCTGGTAGAGCGCGGCGGCCCGCGCCAGCAGATCCAGTGCGCGGGCGTTGTCACTGGCCGCAAAGGCTGGGCCGGCAGCGAGCGCTGGCATGGCCAGCAGCGAACAAGACAAAAAACGGCGACGATCGGCAGAAAAGGGGGTAGGCATCACACGGCTCCAAGGCGATTGCGGTCGTAGAATGCTACAACATTGCTAGGCAATGTATAAGGCTTAACCAACCCGACCCTGACGGTGGCGCTGGCAAAGGCGCGCCCACGGGCCGTTTTTTGATGGAGACAAACCATGTCCTTTTCCTTGTATGACGCCACCGTACCCGCCTGGCGCCAGACCCTGCGCGCGGTGATGGGCTACCTCGACAAGGCCCAGGCCCATTGCGACGCGCAAGGCGTGGCGCCGGCCACGCTGATCGAGGCGCGCCTGATCGACGACATGTTCCCGCTGGGCTTCCAGATCAACTCGGTGTGCGTGCACTCGCTGGGCGCCATCGAGGGCGTGCGCCGTGGCACCTTCTCGCCCGATCGCTCGCCCTGGCCGGCCGACTTTGCCGGCCTGCGCGCCAAGGTGCAGGCCACGCTGGAGGCGATCGAGCGCCTGCAGCCCGACGACGTGAACGGCCTCATGGGCCGCGACGTCACCTTCCAGCGCGGCGAGGTGGCCGTGCCCTTCGTGGCCGAGAACTTCCTGCTGTCGTTCTCGCTGCCCAACTTCTATTTCCACGCCGCCACGGGCTACGACATCCTGCGCTCGCGCGGCGTGCCGCTGGGCAAGGTGGACTACCTAGGCGCCGTGCGCAAAAAGGCCTGAAGCCGGTGCGCCCCGGGCCTCACTGGCCCGAGTGGTTGGCCGCCACGAAGTTGCCCTGCGGCGTGAAGAACAGGAACAGGCGCCGCTTGGCCGGGTCGCTGGCCTTGGGGTTGTCGTAAACCACGCGCCACTCCTCGCCCTTGGGCCCCGCGCCCAGCGTCACGCTGGGCGGCGCCACCGCCTGCCAGGACGCCTCCAGCTTGCCCGCCTGCAGCAGCGAGGCCTTGCGCTCATCGGCGCAAGCGGTCACGGTGGTGGCGCTGGCCACAGTCTTGCCGTGGAAATGGCAATTGCCGGTGTGCGCCAGGGCGGCCTGGCCACCCAGGGCCAGGGCGAGAGACAGCAGAAGACGGGGCAGGGCGGTCATGGGCGTGCTTCCAGATGGCATCAGAGGCTGTTGCGCGAGGCGTCGGTGGTGTTCTCGATTTCCATGTCTTCGTGCACGTGCCGGTGCTCGGCCTCGGGGAAGCGGAAATCGTCGGCGTAAAGATCGTGCTGCAGGCCGTGCAGTTGCACGAACAGCAGGTAGACACCGGCCAGCACCAGGCCCATGTTGGCCAGGCGGCTGAAGCGCGCGAATGAGGGGCGGTGGCGCCACAAGGCCAGGCCCGCCACCATGGCCGCCAGGGCCACGATCTGCCCCAGCTCCACGCCCAGGTTGAAGCTCAGGATGCGGCCCACGATGCCGGCGGTGTCGTCGCCCAGCGGCAATTGCTGCAGCCGCGTGGACAGGCCAAAGCCATGCAGCAGGCCAAAGCCGAACACCGCCCACAGAATGGGCGGCGGCGTCAGGTCCAGGTGTTTCTGGAAGCCGCCGTTGTTGTCAAAACCCTTGTAGATCACGCTGATGGCGATCAGCGCGTCCACCAGGTAGTAGTTCCAGGTGATCTGCAACAGCGTGGCGCCCACCAGGGTGATGCAGTGGCCCAGGGTGAACACGGTGACCAGGCGCACCACGTCCATGAAGCGGTGCAGCAGAAACACCACGCCCAGCAGGAACAGCAGGTGGTCGTACCCGGTGAGCATGTGGCGCGCGCCCAGTTCCACGTACTGCAGGTAGCCGCCGTCGAGCATGCGCTGCTTGTCGGCCTGGGAAATGCCATGGGCCCAGGCCAGGGCGGGGCAGAGCAGGGCGGCCAGCGTGGCCGAGAACGATCGCCATCGGGTCATCGGGTTTGTCTCCTGTGCGCTTGGCTGGCGTGGCGTTGTGTAGCCATGCATGCCAATCTATTTTGACTAGCAAAGGAGGAAGTTTATACCCCGGATCGGCCCCATTGACCGGTCTGCGCCAAGGCCCGCAAGGGCCTCAGTGCACCCGCGCCAGCTCGGTGCGCACCTCGTCGTCGCTGAGCTGGTGAAAGTCCCGGTAGTGCAGGCCGATGGCCTCAAAGGGCTCGGGGGTGGCCAGGCAAACGATGCGGTCCACCTGAGGGCGCAAGGCGGCCAGCGTGTCGGCCGGGGCCACGGGCACGGCCAGCACCAGCCGGGCCGGGTGGCGCCGGCGCAGTGCCATGAGGGCCGCGCGCAAGGTGGTGCCGGTGGCAATGCCGTCGTCCACCACCACCACGGTGGCGCCCGTCAGGCTGCGGGGCGAGCGGCCCGCCAGGTACACCTGCCGCCGCCGCGCGATTTCGCGCACCGCTTCCTGCAGACCGTGTTGCAAATGGGCGGGGTCCACGCCGGTGGCCTCTTCGTTCACCACCAGATCGGGGGGCTCGCCTTCCACCACCGCCGCGGCGGCGAACTCGGGGTTCCAGGGCGCGCCGATCTTGCGCACCAGCAGCAGGTCCAGCGGGGCGTGCAGGGCCAGCGCCACCTCGGCGGCCACCGGCACGCCGCCGCGCGGCAAGGCCAGCACCACCACAGGCGTGGGCAGCACCAGGGCCCGCAGGCGCTCACCCAGCAAGCGGCCGGCGCTGTGCCGGTCGTGCAAGGGCAGGGCGACCCGGTCCTCGTGGCGCGGCCACCGATCGGAGAACCAGCGGGCGGCCAGATCGGCGGCTTGCTCCAGGGTGCCGGGCTCCTCGAACAAATGGCTGGCCCCTGGCACCACGGCCAGGTGGCCGTGGGTGCCCAGGGCCTGCAGCGCCTGGCGGTTGAGCGCAAGCACCTCGTGGTCGTCGCCGCCCACGATCAGCAGGGTGGGGGCCTGCACGTGCAGCAATTGCCGCCCCGCCAGGTCAGGGCGGCCGCCGCGCGACACCACCGCCGTGACCCGCTCCCGGTGCTGCCCCGCGGCCACCAAGGCCGCCGCCGCGCCGGTGCTGGCGCCAAACAGGCCCATGGGCAGGCGGCGCAGCTCGGTGCGGGCGTCGCACCAGGCCATGGCCTCGCCCAGCCGACGCCCAAGCAAGGGAATGTCGAACACCCGTTCGCGGTCTTGCGATTCCTCGGGCGTAAGCAAGTCAAACAACAAGGTGGCCAGCCCCTCGCGCTGCAAGCGCTGCGCCACGAACTGGTTGCGCGGGCTCAGGCGGCTGCTGCCGCTGCCGTGGGCGAACACCACCAGACCCCGGGCCTGCGGCGGCACGATCAGCGTGCCCGGCAACTGCAGCGGACCGATGCTCACGGACTCGGGGGCGTGCGGGTGGGTCATGGCGGCAAAGGGGCAAATGCAAGCCATTGTGGGGAGGGGCGCCGGGCCTGCATTGAGCGAACGCAACGCCGCCGCCAATGGGCCAGGCGCTAGGATGGCCGCTTACCCGATGTTCAGGAGAGGCCATTCATGAGCGAAAGCACCGTCACCATCGAGCTGCGCCAGCAGCAGGACTACCGCTTCGATATCCATTTTTCGCCCGATCTGCCGGTGCTGGTGGGCGACGAACCGCCGCCCCTGGGCAGTGGGCAGGGGCCGTCGCCGGTGCAACTGCTGTGCGCGGCCGTGGGCAATTGCCTGAGCGATTCGCTGCTGTTTGCCCTGCGCAAGTTCAAACAGGCGCCGGAGCCCTTGCGCTGCGTGGTGCGCGCCGAGGTGGGGCGAAACGCCGAGAACCGCCTGCGGGTGCTGCGCATGGACGCCGATCTGCACCTGGGCGTGCCCGCCGCGGCCCTGGAGCACCTGGACCGGGTGCTGGCTAGCTTCGAAGCCTATTGCACCGTGACACAGAGCGTGGGCCAGGGCATCGCCATCCACACCCGGGTGTGGGATGCTACTGGCCGGGTGCTTAAGGGGTGATGCAGCGCTACCACGGGTCTGTCACCCGTGCGGGGCTGATTTCACGGTTTTTGACATGGCGCAAGCCCTTGCAGAGCCTGGCCCGGCACGGTGCTGGGGTAAGCGTTACAGTTTGCCTTTCTCTTTTTAGTGGTTCTGGGAGTGTCATGTCGTGCCGCGTGATGATGGTTGATGACAACGACAACGATTTGTTGTTCACCCGCCTCATGCTCCAGCGCAGCGGCGTCAATTACGATGCGATGCCCTTTTTGCGGGCTGAGCAAGCGCTGCATCACCTGAGTGAAACCCCCAACCACGGGGTTTCGCTGATCTTGCTGGACATCAATATGCCCGTGATGAACGGCTTTGCCTTTCTCACCGCTTTTGAGCAGTTGCCGCCGGCCCAGCGAGAGGGCGTGAGTGTTTTGCTGCTCACTTCGTCGTCTGATCCTGCCGATCAGACACAAGCCGCGCAATTCAGTTGCGTCAAGGGCTATCTCACCAAGCCCCTGGACAAAGCCACCGCCAAGGGCCTGGTCCGATACTTGGACTCGTGAGGCGATTTCAAAGGCCCTTGCGATCTGCGCGCCTCCCCGAATTAAGGGGCGTCAGCCCCTTTCTTCTCTGCTTGCCTCGGCACAGGCGCTGCTAGCATGCCCCGGGTAAAGCGATCGCCTGCCACTGGCGCGGGCGCGCGTGTCGACGGACCTGCGGGGTCCGAGGGGATCACGATTGAAATTTGGACTCGATTCGCCTCGCCGGCTGGCGATGGTGGTGGCCTGCGTCGGGGTGTCGCTGACACTCGCGGTGGCTGGCTGGCTGCATCGGCAAAACGAAGCCCTCCTGTCGGAGCGCCTGGAGTCCGCCTCCAATGAAATTGGCCAGCGGATCGAAGAGCGGCTGTCTTTGTACGAGTATGGATTGCGCGGTGCGCGTGGTGCGGTGCTGGCTGCCGGCGGCGATGCCATTACCCGGTGGCAGTTTGAGACGTACGTGAACAGCCGCGAGATGGCGGCCGAGTTCCCGGGAGCGCGTGGCTTCGGCTTCATTCGGCGGGTGCCACTCGATGCAGAAGCGGTTTTTCTGGAGAAAGCGCGGGCCGCCAATCCGGGTTTCCAGTTGCGCCAGCTGACGCCCCACACCGACGAGCGCTTCGTCATTGAGTATGTGTTTCCCGAGGGGCCCAACCGTGGGGCAGTCGGACTGGACATTGCCTCTGAAACGAGCCGGCGAGAGGCGGCCAGGGCCGCCGTGAAAAGCGCGCAAGTGCAACTCACCGCACCCATCACCTTGGTGCAGGCCACGGGTCAGGTGCGACGTGGTTTCCTCATGCTGCTGCCGGTCTATCGCCCGGGACAGTCTTCGCTCACGCCAGAAGACCGCGAACGCGCCACCATCGGCTGGACCTATGCCCCCCTGTTGGCAGACGAGTTATTGAGCGAACTGGGGCCGCGGGCGGCAGAAGTGGCATTCACCCTGACCGACGCCACTGAGGCTGAGCCATTTTTCCGACTGGCCCTGGGTAATGTCGATGCCTTGCCGGGCCGCCTTGAGGCGGTGCGCGAGCTTCGGGTGGCAGGGCGGCGTTGGCTCATGCACGCGCGCCCGTTGCCGGCCCTTGATCGCGCGGTCGCCTACTTGCACCTGGGCTGGGTGTTGGCAGCGGGCGTGGCGATCAGCATGGGAGTTGCATGGCTGGTGCTTCAGATCGCACGCCAGCGCCATGCGCTGCGTGAGCGCGAGGGGCATGGCGCGTGGCGACCGCACCCGCGTGCATCCGATTGGGCGGGATTCCTGCGCAGTTCGCTGGCGTGGAAGGCACTTCTCGCCTATGGCCTGCTGTGCGCTGCTATCCTGGCCAATGATCACCATGAGGCGCTGGACCGCCTCAGCGCCCAGACCCATGACACGCTGGACACCTTGGTGCAGCGTCAGGCGGATGCCACCAATTCGCGTCGCCTGTTCCGCCGCAAAAGCGTTGTTTTTCTCGCTTCGTCACCGCCGGTGTATGCCATGGTTCGCGGCGCCCAATCGAATGGTGGGCTGGTTGATGGGGCAACGCCTGCGGTGGTCGCTTCCCGGCTGGAGCAGTTTTTCGTCGCCTACCTGCAGGCCAACCCTGAGGTGTTCCAAGCCCGTCTGATCGGTACTGCCGCCGGTGGGCGTGAGTTGGTGCGGGTTGAGCGGCACGGAGATGCGCCGGTGGTCGCATCGGAAAATTCGCTGGCGCGGGTGGACTCCGAACCCCATTTCCGTGAGGCCATGCGGGTGGCTGCGGGCGAGGTGTTTGTCTCGGACACCGAGTTACTGCGCGAAGGCGATGGCCCGCGCATGCCGCCGCAGCCCCTGGTGCACTACAGCACGCCGGTGCTTGATGGTTCGGGCCGCGTGTTTGGCGTGCTGAGCGTCAGCGTTGACCGCAGCCGCATGACGGTGAACCGGGAAATCGCGCGGACCCTGCCCGATGGGGTGTCGATGTTCGTGGCGGATCGCAACGGAGACTACCTCGTGCATCCCGACTCGTCCAAGCAATTCGGACTCCAGCTGGGCAAGCGCTACCGCTGGACGGACGATTTTGTGATTGCGTCGGATAAAGGGCATGACAGCGATGAACCCTGGAGGGGGCCAGAGGGGCCGGTGCTGGGGGCCACCTTGGTGCTGCAATCCAACGCCGACACCCCCATTGGCAGCTTGCGCTACATCGCCGTGATGCCAACGGCCCGACTTGAAGCCATTGCCTGGCGATCGACCCTTGGCACCCTGCCCATGCTGATGGCCCTGGGAGCAGTGGCCATGGTCATGTTCTATCTCTACTGGGTGAGCATGCAGCGCCGCCTTGACGCCCGCAGCCAGCGCTTGCAGCTGGCGGCCATCGTCGAGCAAACGTCCGACGCCATCATTGGCCTGGACCGGCAAGGTCGGGTCACCTCGTGGAACCGCGGAGCCCGTGAACTGTTCGGTTACCAGCCCGAGGAGGCTGTGGGGCGCCGGCTCGACGCGCTCATCGTGCCTCAGGGCATGGTGGCCGACGAATTGGAGGCGCTGGGAGCGCTTGACGAAGACCCCACGCCTGATCCCCTGGAGCGCTGGCGCCGCACCCGCGACGGGCGCGATGTGCAGGTGGCCATTACCTTGTCGCCCCTGCGCACCGATGACGGTCGCGTGGCTGGTGCATCGGCCATCGTGCGCGACGTGACCCGCGAGCGCGAGGCCCAACGACAGGTGGTTGAGCTCAATGAACGCCTGGAAGAAGAGGTGCGCGAACGCACCGCCAACCTGGCACAGGAGCGCCAGCGCCTGGACTACATCCTCAAGGGCACCAACGCTGGGACCTGGGAGTGGAACGTTCAGACCGGCGAGACTCGCTTCAACGAGCGCTGGGCCGAGATAGTCGGGCTCACACTTGAGGAGTTGAGCCCGGTGTCCATTGAGACCTGGTACCGCATGGTCCACCCGGACGACTTGGCCAAATCCAACGCCATGTTGCAGCGCCACTTCATCGGCGAGATCGACCAGTACGAATGCGAGGCGCGCATGCGCCACCGCGATGGTCACTGGGTGTGGGTGCTGGACCGTGGGCGCGTGACCACCTGGACTGCCGATGGCCAGCCGGAATGGATGTACGGCACCCATCGCGACGTGACGGCCGCCCACACCGCACAGCAACGCCTGGCCGAAAGCGAGGCCCTGCTGGCGCGCACCGGCCGCGTGGCCGGAGTCGGAGGGTGGCAGTACGACGTGCAGACCAATCAGGTGGTCTGGACCCGCGAGGCACGAGAGATCCATGAGGTCGCGCCCGATTTCGTGCCCAACCTGGACTCCATGCGTGCCTTCTACTTGGGTGGTGCTCGCTGGCAGTTTGACGAGGCCGTGAGCAAGGCCCGAGAGGTGGGAGAACCCTTTGACCTGGAGCTGCCCTTTCGCACCGACCAGGGACGAGAGCTGCAGGTGCGCGTGGCCGGCGAGCCGGTGCGCGACAGCTCGGGCGTAGTGATTCGCATCGACGGCGCGGTGCAGAACGTGACGGATCGCTATGCCATGGAGGCTGAGATGCGCCGCATCAACGACCTGCAGCAAAGCATTCTGGAGAACCTACCCTGCGGTTTGAGCGCGTTTGACCATGACTTGCGCCTGGTGGCCTGGAACGCAGAGTTCATCCGGCTGCTGGGCCTGGAAGACCTGTTCTCCAAGGGGGCGCCCACCTACGATGAGATCATCGATTTCAACCTGCAGCGTGGCGAGTACGGCCAAGGATCGGAGGCACAGTTGCAGGCCGAGCGCATTCGCGCCTACGCCCGTCAGCCTGTGACCAACCGCTTTGAGCGCATCCGTCCCGATGGCACACCAATCGAGGTGCGCAGCACCCCCATGCCGGGCGGTGGCTTCGTCACCACCTACAACGACATGTCCGAGCGCCGCAAGGCCGAGCGCGAGATCGAACGCAACGAGGCGCTGCTGCGCGGCGCCATCACCGCGGTGGACGAGGCCTTCGTGCTGTTCGACCCGCAAGACCGGCTGGTTTTCTGCAACGACAAGTACCGTGCGCTCTACCACCTGGCGGCCGACGTGATTCAGCCCGGGGCCAAGTTTGAAGACATCGCGCGAGCTGGCGCCGAGCGTGGCCAGTACCCCGATGCCGTGGGCCGAGTGGAGGAGTGGGTGCGTGAGCGAGTGCAGAGCCACCTCTCAGATTCCCCGCCAGCCGTGCAGCGCCTGGGCGATGGGCGGGTGGTGCGCGTGGTGGAGCGCCGCATGCCAGACGGCCACACGGTGGGCTTCCGTCTGGACATCACCGACCTGGTTCGCGCCACCGAGGCGGCCGAGGCGGCCTCGCGCGCCAAGGGCGAGTTCCTGGCCAACATGAGCCACGAAATCCGCACCCCGCTGCACGCCATCATCGGCTTGACGCACCTGCTGGCCGACACCCCGCTCAATAACCGCCAGCAGCAACTGGTGGCCAAGTCGCAGATGGCCAGCCAGTCATTGCTGGGCATCGTCAACAACGTGCTTGACTTGGCCAAGATCGAAGCGGGCGAGATGCCGATCGAGGCCGAGCCCCTTGTATTGCGGGACTTGCTCGACGGCGTGGATGCGCTATTCCATCAGCAGGCCGAGGACAAGGGTGTCTCGCTGTCCGTGGAGCTGGACCCCGCCCTGCCCGAGGTGCTGGTGGGCGACGCGTTGCGCCTGCGTCAGGTGCTCACCAACCTCGTGGGCAACGCCTTGAAGTTCACCGAGCAAGGCCAGGTTCAGGTCATCCTGAGCGCCATTCCCTTCTCGTCTGCGCAGCCGAGCGACACCGTGCGCGTGCGCGGCGTGGTGCGCGACACCGGGGTGGGCATGTCACCCGAGGTTCAGGCCCGCGTGTTCACTCCCTTCCTGCAGGCCGACGCGTCCACCACGCGCCGCTATGGAGGCACTGGCCTGGGGCTGTCCATCGTCAGTCGCCTCATCGACGCCATGGGCGGCAAGCTCGCCGTGAGGAGCGCGCCGGGAGAGGGCAGCGAGTTCAGCTTCGAGGTGCCGCTGACCCTGCCCAGCAGCGCCCAGCTGGGCCGTGGTGCGGCGCGTGGTGCCGGGTTGGAGGTCATGGTGGTGGACGATGAGCCCCGCGACCGCCAGTTGCTCACCGAACTGGCCCGAGCCTTTGGCTGGCGCGCACAAACCTGCGACAGCGGCGAGGCCGCGCTGGCCGAGATCGAACGGCGCCTCGTGCGGGGCCAGTCACTGCCCGACGCCATCCTCATGGACTGGCAGCTCACAGGCATGGATGGCCTGCAGACGCTGGGCAAGCTGTCCGAGCGTCTCGGTCCGCGCCATTTGCCGGTATCGCTCATGGTGACGGCCGCCGAACGCGCTCGCCTGCAGCGCCTGGACCCCCGCCGCCTGGCCGATGCGATCCTGACCAAGCCGGTCAATGCCTCGGTGCTGTTCAACGCCGTCAACCACGGGGTGGTCAGCCGCCACGGCGGCACCGATCGGGTCAAGCAGGTGATGGGCACGCCTTCTGGCCTGGTCAAGTCGCTACCTGGTGTGCGGCTGTTGGTGGTGGACGACAGCGACATCAATCTGGAGATCGCGCGCCACCTTCTGGAACGCGAGGGCGCCATGGTCACCACCGCCAGCAACGGCCGCGAGGCCCTGGCTGTTCTGCGGCTGGCGCCACAAGAGTTCGACGCCGTGCTGATGGACGTGCAGATGCCCGAAATGGACGGCCTGGAGGCCACCCAGCTGCTGCGCCAGCAGCCCTCGCAAGTGGGCCTGCCGGTGATCGCCCTGACAGCCGGGGCCCTGGCCGAAGAGCGCCGCCGCGCCATTGAGTCGGGCATGAACGCCTTCCTCACCAAGCCGCTGGACCCCGGCCTCATGGTCCGCACCGTTCGCGGTGTGATCGAGGAAATGACCGGTCAACCGGTGCCGGTGGCCTCCGTCAGCGAGGAGACGGCCACGCCCGTCCAATGGCCCGAGATCGCGGGCATTGACGGGCCACGCTCCGCACGCCGCCTGGGCTTTGACGTGGCCTTGCTGCGCCAGTCGCTGCGGCGCCTGCTGGCCGAGTTTGGCGGCATCGCTGACGAGCCTTGGCCTGACCACCTCTCCACGCCGGCCCGTGTCGCGCTCACCCGGCGCATGCACAAGCTGCGTGGCGCCGCTGGCGTGATTGATGCCCTGGCCGTGATGGACGCCTCTGCGCAGCTGGAGGCGGCATTGCGCGACGACGTGGCTTGTGCGGACATGGCGCCGATGTGGGCGAGCCTGAGGAGCGCCCTGCGCCGGTTGGGCGAGGCCAGTGCGGCCTGGTTGGCCAGCCCTTCGCCGCAACCCTTGACGCCCGCACAGGACTGGAGCGATGACGTACCTGTCCGCTTGGTCCAGTTGCTGACACAAAATGATCTGGATGCGCTCACTTT
Organism: Hydrogenophaga sp.; assembly: GCF_041913525.1. Classification (GTDB taxonomy): domain Bacteria; phylum Pseudomonadota; class Gammaproteobacteria; order Burkholderiales; family Burkholderiaceae_C; genus Hydrogenophaga. The sequence goes on from NZ_JAYSFD010000002.1 coordinate 69,812, forward strand.
GTTTGAGGCCCATCAGGCTTCTTTGCGTGAGCGTTTGGGCGCAAACGTGGTGGACCAGATGGCCCAACGGCTGCAAGCGCTTGACTTTCAAGGGGCTGCGGCACTGCTCGCGGCACAATCCGCGGCATGAACCCGGTGACCGCACGTCCCTTGGTTGACGACGAATCGCCCCAGCCGGTTCTTCTCATCGTTGACGATGACCCCAGCATGATCCAGGTGCTGGGGAAGGCCCTGCGCAGCCTGGGCCGGCTGCGTTTTGCTACGCATGGTGCAGATGCGCTGCGCTTGATGCGCGAGAGCCTGCCCGACATCGTGCTGCTGGACGCCCAGATGCCCGGCATGTCTGGCTTTGACGTGCTGGATGCCATCAAGCACGACACAAGCCTGGCTGACCTGCCGGTCATCATGGTCACCAGCCACTCCGAGGAGGACTTCGAGCAGGCTGGGCTTGAGCGAGGCGCGGCCGACTTCATCGCCAAGCCCATCCGGCCTGCGATTGTTCAGGCCCGGGTGCGAACCCAGTTGCGGCTGAAGCAGGCCAACGACAAACTCAAAAAGATGGCTGCCGCCGACCGCCTGAACTTGGCAGCGGCGCTGCGTGACCTGCGCCAGAGTCACGCCCAGTTGCAGACCAACGCCGAGGCCCTACGAGTGGCCAATGAAGGGCTGTTGCAGTTTGTGCGCATCGCCTCGCACGATCTGCGCGAGCCGCTGAACACCATGGTGCAGTTCGTAGGTCTAGTGGAAGAAGACCACGCTCAAGGCCTGCCTGAGGACGCGCGCCTCTACCTGAACCTGGCCCTGCGCGCCGGCCAGCGCATGCGAACCTTGCTCGATGACGTGGTGCGATACGCGAGGTTGCAGAACGGCGAGACCGAACCCCCCGAGCCGGTGGCGCTTGATCGGGTCCTGGCTGAGTTGCGCGGTGCACTCGCGGCGAGCCTGTCTGACACCGGCGCAGTCCTGACCATTGGCCCCCTGCCTGTCGTCATGGGGCACGCTAGTCTCTTGTCGTTGCTGTTCCAGAACCTGTTGTCCAATGCCCTCAAGTTCATGCCGCCCGGCCAAGCGCCAGAGGTGTCGGTGACGGCCCATGTTGCCAAGGGGCACGCAGTCATCACTGTGGGCGACAACGGCATCGGCATCTCAGAAGAACACGTGGCGGTGTTGTTCCAGCCCTTTCAGCGCCTGCACCTGCGAAGCGAATACGAGGGAGCAGGTCTGGGTTTGGCCTTGAGCCGCCAGATCGCTGAAGCCCACGGGGGCGACATTCAGGTTTGCACCGAGCCTGGGAAAGGGTCGCGTTTCTCGGTTCGGCTACCGCTGGCGGTGGTCATTCCCGCGCCTTGACGACGGTGGGTATGGGTCGTGATGTGATACTGGGTATCGGTATTACACGAAGGTTCATAAAAAAGTGTGAACTAGACGCTAACCATACATGAGTCCTACCGGTAAAGATGACAGAATGTTTCCATGCTGTCGCGATCGGGAGATGAAACATACGGGGGTAGGGTATGAGTACCCAGCCCGTGGTCGCTCGTCCACTGGCGTGGTTGCTTGCGTTGGTGGTCGCTTGGTTGCTCACGGCTTGCGGCGAACCGGTGCGTCCACCGCTATCGGTTGGCATGAACGCCTGGGTGGGTTACGACCCACTGGTTTTGGCGCGTGACCGGCAGCAGATCGATCATCAGCTGATCAAGGTGGTGGAACTGGCCACCGCCAGCGAGACCCAGCGTCACCTCAAGAACGGCTTGCTCGACTCCGCGGCACTTACCTTGGATGAGGTCTTGCGACTGCGGGACGGTGGCTTGGACTTGCGTGTTGTGGCCGTGCTCGACGCCAGTCACGGGGCCGATGTGGTCATGGCCATGCCCAATGTCCAGCATGTGGAGCAACTCAGGGGCAAAACCGTCGCGGTGGAGGACACGTCAGTGGGCGCGCTCATGCTTGATCGCATGTTGCAGTCGGCCGGCATGAGCCGCTCCGATGTGGTGGTGTTGCACGAAGAGGCCAGCCTCCACCAGGACCTGCTGCGCAGCGGACGGGTGGCGGCGGTGGTCTCTTATGCGCCATTGAGCGGCATCCTGGCCAATGCAGGTTACCGCCCCCTGTTCTCCAGTGACCGGATGCCGGGGGAAATTCTGGACGTGCTGGCGGTGCGAGCGGCTGTGCTTCACGAGCGCCCCGAGGCCGTTCAAGCCTTGCTTCTGGCCTGGCAGAGCGGATTGGAATTGCTTGAACTCGATCCGGTGGGGGCTGCGGCCTCGCTGGCGCCAGGTACCGATCTTTCTTCGGATCTGTACTTGAAGGTCATCTCGGGTTTGAAGTTCTATAGCCCCGCCCAATCGTTGGCGGCGATGGAGGGGACGCCGCCCGAATTGCTGGTGTCTGCCCAACGAGTGGCCAATTTGATAGCCGATATTGGATTGGTCGACGCCCCGCCTTCCCTCCATGACCTGTTCGATGCGTCGCCCGCTCGTGCGGCGTTGGGTCGAGGTGGCCCATGAGCTTGGCACGCCGGCTGCTGTTTTTGCCTGGTCGTTGGCTGGCGCCTTTGATGCTGGCGGTTTTCGCGCTCTTGGCGGTGGGAGTGAGCTACCTCATTCAGTCTTCAGAACTGGATGCGTCGGTGCAGGAGCAGGAAACGCGTCGGCTGCGCGAACGCCTGAGCGTGGAGCAGAGCAGACTGAGTTTGCAGAGCGACAACGCCCGAACCCAACTGGTTCGGCGCCTGGTAGGCGGCATGGGTCTTTATGTCGGTATGCGATCGGTGTACCTCGTGGGCCGCGATGGAGCCGTGCAAGCCTCGTTGACCCGATCCGATATTGGTCGAGACATCTCTCTTGTGCTCGGTGCCTGGCCGGACCTCGCCCGCGCCATGAGTACGCGTGAGCATTCACAGGCGCCCATGGGCATCGACGTCTGGCGGGTCGATGGGGCCGACTGGTTGCTCGGGTCTGCACCCTTGACTGACGGCCGCCGCCTGCTGGCGGTGATGGACCTGAGCTACCCGCTGGCGCAGCGCCAGGCGGCCATCAACAGCCAGGCCCTTCGAGACGGTCTTCTGCTGCTGGCGCTGGTGGCCGGTTTGGCCGGTGTCATGCACCTGGTATGGTTTCGTCGCGCCAATCGCCTGATGAATACCCTGGCGCGCATGGGCGAGGGGCAGCTGGATGCCCGCACAGGCCTGGTGGGTGGTGACGAGTTGGCGCGCATTGCCGCCGAGGCCGACCGCATGGCGCTTCGGCTTCAATCCCAGCAAGCGCAAATCCGGCAACTGGCTGATCTTGTGGACCGTTCCCCCGTCGTGGTGGTCGAATGGCGCAACGCTCCCGGTTGGCCCGTGACCTACGTGAGCCGCGGCGTGAGCCAGTGGGGTTACCGCCCGCAAGACCTCATGAATGGCGTGATCCGCTATGCGGACCTGATCCACGCTGACGACGTGAACCGGATCAACGCCGAGGTGGAGCACTACTTCCGCCATGGCCCAGACGACTATCGCCAGGAATACCGGCTGCGAAACGCCAATGGCGAATGGGTCTGGGTGGAAGACCGCACCACGCTGCGGCGCGATGAGCACGGTGAGGTGGTGGGCATCAGCGGCATCCTGCTGGATGTCACGGCCCAAAAGATGGCCGAGCTGGCCCAGCGAGAGCAAGCCGAGATGCTGCGGCTGTTCTACGAATTGCCCTTCATTGGCATGGCGATTTCGGCACCTGACACGCGGCGCTGGCTGCAGGTGAACGATCGGTTGTGTGAGATTCTGGGTTACTCGCGCGATCAGCTGCTGACCATGACCTGGAGCGAGATGACCCCTCAGCCCGATCTGGACCAGAACCTTTTGCTGCTGGAGCAGGTGAAGGCGGGCATGCGCGATGGCTACCAAATGACCAAGCGTTTCCTTCGCCGCGACGGCCATGTGGTCTACACAGAGATCGAGGTTCGTGCCGTGCGAAAACCCGATGGAACGTTGCACCGTTTGTTCGCCACGGTGCAAGACGTCACCGAGCGCCGGCTCGCCAATGAGGCCTTGCGTGAGCAGAAAGACATGCTGGAGCAGGCTGAGGTCATGGCCGGTCTGGGCAGTTGGTCTCACGACACCCGAAGTCAGGACACCTGGTGGTCGACCCAGATGTATCGCAACATAGGTCGAGACTTGGCCATGGGGCCGCCGCAAGGCTTGGCTGGTTGCCTGGCCTGTGTTCACCCTGACGACCGGCGCAGCCTACTGACGACCATGAGGGCCATCGACCGCTCTGGCCAAAGCGACACGCTGACGCTGCGTCGCCATCCCGACCTGGGCCCGGCACGCTGGTTTCGCGCCCGCCTGGAGCACCACCCACTGCCCGGGGGGGGCTGGTGCTGGCGTGGCACCTTACTGGACATCACCGCCCTGCAAGAGGCCAAGAGTGAACTGGAGCGCAGCAATGCCGAGTTGGAGGTTCGTGTCAAGGAGCGCACCCAGCAACTTAGCCTGGCCAACCGGGAGTTGGAGGCCTTCACTTACACCGTGTCGCACGATTTGAAGGCTCCGCTGCGAGGGATCGACGGCTACAGCCAGTTGCTGGCCGAAGAGTATGCGCCCCAGCTTGATGAAACTGGCCAGGCCTATGTGGCGCGGGTTAGGCACGGGGTGCAGCAGATGGGCGCCCTGATTGCCGACCTGCTGGACTACTCGCGCATGGAGCGCCGCACCATGGACCTGCAGCCGCTGGAACTGATTCCCCTGATCCGCCGAGTGCTGGATGAAAACAGCGCCGACATTGAGCGCACTGGCGCCAGCGTGAGCGTTTGTGTGTCACCCATGGTCTTGCGCCTGGACCGCGAAGGCCTTGCAGTGGCCTTGCGCAACCTGGTAAGCAATGCGCTGAAGTTCACCAAGCCTGGTCAGGTGCCGATAATCGATATCGGCTCCACCGAGACCGAAAGCGGGCACGTGCTGTGGGTGCGTGACCAGGGCGTGGGCTTCGACATGAAGTACCACGACCGCATCTTTGGCATCTTCCAGCGCCTGCAGCGATCTGAGGACTACGCCGGCACAGGCGTTGGTCTGGCCTTGGTGGCCAAGGCCGTCCAGCGCATGGGTGGCCGGGTCTGGGCCGAGAGCCAACCCGGCCAAGGCGCCACTTTTTACATGGAGTTTTCGCGATGAGCACGTCTTTGCCTCCCATCCTATTGGTCGAAGACAACCCCATGGACCTTGACCTCACGCTGCGTGCATTCAACAAGCGGCGTTTCATCAACGCCATCGAGGTGGCGCGAGATGGCGAAGAAGCACTGGCCTACATTGCGCGCTGGGACGCGGGTGAGCCAGTTCCTGCCGTCATCCTGTTGGACATCAACATGCCCAAGGTCAATGGACTGGAGGTGCTGGATAGGCTGAAGCACCATCCCGTGTACCGGCGCATTCCGGTGGTGGTGCTCACGTCATCGAGGGAAGACCGTGATCTGGCGGCCGCTTACGACCTCGGGGTGAATTCGTACATTGAAAAGCCGGTCAGTTTCAACAAGTTCATGGAGGTGGCTGATCAGATTGAGCTGTACTGGTGCGTCACCAACCAGCGAGGGCTGACCTGAGCTATGGCACTGCGTTGACGGGTACCGCTGGTCGGCCACGGGCGGTGCAGGCAGGAACGTCATCAAGTTCCCGGCGGGCGTGCCGAAAACTGGTTCGTATACGCGGGTGTATGCCTGCAGCCCATTGAGAGACCGCCATGATCCAGATGCCATCTGTCCGTCCGGTGCCCTGGGCCGCCACCAGTGGCGGGGTCCAGGCTGTTTCCGCCGTTCGCCCTCCGCAACCGGTGGTGGCCGGCAGACAGGACAGTACCGATCCGGCCGCACATGAGGCAAGCGACGTGACCGTGGGCTCGGCGTCCACTGCAGGTGCCAGCCAAGCCAATCAGGCCGCCACCCAGCGAGTGACGGGACACGTCAAGGCGCAGCCGATGGACCTGGCGCGTGAACGCGAACTTCGGCGGGAACAGGCCCGCCAACTTGAGGAGCAGGCCGACCGTGACCGCGAGGCCATGGAGCGACTGCGAGCGGTGTTGACCAATGTCTGGGAGGCCAGTGCTGCCGTGGTGGAGCAGGCCCTGAGCGAGGGCAACGAGACTGCCTTGACCAGTGACGTCTCGCACAATTTGGGCGCCCTGACCGGGATGCAACGATCGCAACGGCCAGCGCTGGTGGCAGACAAGGCCGCGGGTCAAGTGTCTCATCAAGGGGCGGTGGTGACTTTGCCTGGTGACGCGTCCGCTGCCGAGGGCGTCGGGGCTAATGGCAATGGGTCGGGTGTTGTGCTCGGGTACGACGAGCGTGGGATCGGAAGCCCGGATCGCCTGGCCGCAGGTCGAATCATCAGCCAGCGCGTGTAAGGCCCATTGAGTGCCAGAGCACTTGTGCCTCGTGCCCGGCTGGGCACTAGGAGGCGCACCTCATGGCGACATGGGGCGCTGACGGGCATGCTGGATGCCTGGATGCCTGGATGCCTGGATGCCTGGATGCCTGGATGCCTGGATGCCTGGATG
>NZ_JAYSFD010000002.1:76441-431084 GCF_041913525.1 Hydrogenophaga sp.
CTCACTCTTGCTGCCGCTTGTCTGGCCTATTTGCCGCGATCTGCAAGCGACTTAATCGGTCGGGTGGAGGTTGAAGCCCTTGATGGCGTCTTGGGTGCTGTCGGCCGCTACCTGAATGTCATGGGTCAGTTCGGCTTCCGGCAATACAGTTCCCTCTTCGCTCGCCAGCTTTTCCACTCGTGCCGCCACCGCCACGATCGCCCTGAAGCCCATGAGCATGGCGGACCCCTTGAGCCGATGGGCCTGATGCTCCACCTCTGTCCGGTCATTTCTTGCCAAGGCATCGATCAGCGCGTGCACCGTGCCCTCGGGTTTGGCAAAGAGTGTCCCGAGCAACTCGGCGTGCACGTCAGACGGCATCATCGCCAGGATTTCGGTGTACGATTCCGAATCGATCAGGTCGCTGGTCTCGCTGCCCAGCCCCTCGTGCCAGTTCCCGTTCAGCAGGGCAGGTGATATCGGGTCCATGGATGGCGCCATGGTAGACGCGCCGCCGGGACCGGATGTGAAGTGCCGCGGCAGGTCAGGCGTCGAGGGATGGCTGCCGGCATCGCCAAGGGGTTCCGTCAGGCCACATTCCTCCAGAGCCCGCCTCAGGTCGGCCATCTGAAGCGGCTTTGACGTGAAGGCATTCACGCCCACCTCCAGCGCACGCTTGCGTGTGTCATTGACCACGTCGGCGGTCACCAGCACGATCTTGATCTCATTGACCGGAGATGGCATGGCCCGAATGGCCTGTGCGGTGGCCAGTCCGTCAAGCACGGGCATGTGATAGTCCAGCAACACCGCGTCAAACATCTGGCGCTTGAGCAGTTCCAGCGCCTCCTGTCCGTTCTCGCAGAAGACAGCATCGTGTCCCATCTGATCCAGCAGAATGTTCATGTACTTCAGGTTGATCGGATGGTCTTCAGCGACCAGCACCTTCAGGCGACGTGTGCGGCTAGGGCTGTCCTGGTGGGTGCACTTGGCATTGGGTGCCTGCGTCTGTGCCAGCCGCAATGTCACTGTGAATGCAGAACCATGTCCCGGCGCGCTGGTCACGGCGATGTCGCCTCCCATCATTCGGGCCAGGTTGCGCGAGATCTCCAGTCCGAGCCCCGTACCGCCCACGCGCCGGCGCAGCGAGTTGTCTGCCTGGTAGAAGCGCGTGAAGAGTTGCGACAGGGTTTCCTCGTCCATTCCGATGCCAGTGTCGCGCACCACGATCGTCACGCCGTCTGGCTCTCCCTTCCAGCGGCCGATCTCGGCCGTGATGGAGCCGGCATTGGTGAATTTGATGGCATTGCCGATCAGGTTGAACAGAATCTGGCGCAGGCGTGTGGCATCAGCCATCACCCAGCTGGGCAGAGATTCGTCCACTGAGACGTTCAGCGATAGGCCTTTTTCCCTGGCCGGGGCTCGCATCAGGCCCTCCACGTCCTGTGCCACCTCTCGCAGCTGCGTCGGTGCCACCGACAGGCGCAACGTGCCTGATTCCATGGTGGACACGTCAAGGATGTCGTTCAGCACACCCAGCAGGTGCTGTGCGGAGTCCCTCGCGGTCTGCACGTAGTCGCGCTGTTGGCCGGACAATGGGGTGTCGTCCAGCAGGTTGAGCATGCCCAGCACCCCCTGGAACGGCGTACGGATTTCGTGGCTCATATTGGCCAGGAAAACACTCTTGCCGTGGTTGGCGGCTTCGGCGGCGTCCTTTGCTCGGCTGACCTCATGGCTGAGTTCCTGCAGGCGGGCATATTGCCGCTGCTGCCAGCGCACATGGCGAACCAGCACCACCACAAACACCAGCAAAGCCGTGGTTTGCACGGCAGCCAGTGCGATCACCAGCAAGCTCTGGTCGTGAAGTTGGCGATTGCGCTCATCCATGAACCGGCTCGCCGCGCGGGTGGCCTCGCGCGTCAATTCGGCCAGGTAGGGACTCAGGGCTTCCACGCGCCGGCTAAGGTCTCGCAGCCGAGCCGGCTCGGCCACCAGGGTAGTCGCGTCGGCGAAAAGAGGGTCTGCATAGGCATTGAACACCTTGATTTCACGCATGGCTTCGCGAAAGGCCGTGGTGTTGTCCAGCAGATTGCGCCTGGGCAGGTCTTCGATCAGCTTGATTCGGCTCAGGAACACTTCATAGCGCTGAAGCAGTTCGTCGGCGTCCACCGGTGCAGCCAGGTCGGGGTGTTCGTGTGTCGTGATGTGCACGGCGTAACTTAGGCGAGCTGTTTCCCGTTCAAGTTGGTAGGCCTGCCAAGTCAGGGAGTCGACCTGGTGCGTCGACAGGTTTTGCATCACCTGGAACTGCTGCCACTGAATCCAGACCAGAGGGGTCAGGGTCAGGAGCAGTAGCGCCGTGATGGCCAAGACCCATTGTCTGGTCTTCCATTGGGCCAAGCCAGTCACCGAGCTTTTCATTGAATGTCGAGCGATTTGAGTTGCCAGATCGAGCGCTCGTAATAGGTGGATGTGCGCAGGTCGGCGCTGCTGTCGAAGGGGTAGATCACGAACAAGGGGCCTTTTTCGCGAACCGGGATTGGCTGGTCGTTGATCAGCCGGGCCACCACCACGTCAAAGCGCGTGGCATCTTCCGCCGGGATCGTGATGTGATAGTCGTTGATGGCCGAGGCCTTGATCGAAGTGCCCTTTGCTCTGACCAGCTTGAGCACATCGACCAGTTTCGGGCCGGTGAACTTGACGGGCACCTTGCTCCATGGGGTGTTGGTGGTGAAGGTGTGCTGCGGCAAGGTGCTGAGCATGTTCATATCAAGCGCCGCCTCATTGCCTCGGTTCTTGGCACCGATATTGCCCTTGATCGTCAACACCACCTTGCCTTTGGGTTCTGATAAGGAGGCAGGCTCGGCGGCGTGGACAAAGGACACGCCGCAAAGCAGCGAGACAAGGAGCAGGCGTCGGAACAGCATGTTGATCAAAGGTCAGGTCAGGTCAGGTCAGATTCGGTGTCGCACCCCGGTCGAGGTGGCGCTGAGGCGGGCCAACAAGGCAGGTGTGATCTGGGTCAGGGTAAGCACTTCATGGGCAGCGCCGTGCTGGATGGCCATGCGAGGCATACCAAAAACCACACAAGAGGCTTCGTCCTGCACGTAGTTATAGCTCCCTGCGTCTTTCATTTCGCGCATGGCGGCTGCACCATCCGCGCCCATACCCGTGAGCATGATGCCAATCGCATTCGGCCCCAACACCTGCGCAGCCGAGCGAAACAGCACTTCGACCGACGGACGGTGGCGGTTGACCGGTTCGGTGTCTTCCACAACGGCGACGTAATTAGATCCGCTTCGAGAGAGTCGCAGATGATGGCCCCCAGGTGCAATGTACGCGTGTCCCGGCAGAATTCGCTCCCCATTTCGGGCTTCCTGGACACGAATTTTGCACAAAGCGTCGAGGCGATTGGCGAAGCTGGTGGTGAATCCGGCAGGCATGTGTTGCGTGATAACGATGGCTGGGGCGTCTGGCGGCATAGGGGTCAGAACCTCGCGAATGGCCTCGGTGCCCCCAGTCGATGCGCCAATGCAGATGATCTTCTCGGTCGACAGTCTGAGCAAGCTCGGCGTTGGCCGTTCGTGATGAATGACCGTGTTGCTCGGCACATTGGCCGCGTTGGCCGGCGCAACGGGCTCCCTGCGGCGCACATGGGCGGTGGCGGCGGTGCGGATCTTGTCGACGATTTCTCCCGCCAATTCTTGAAGGCCTCCACTGACGCCGATGCGCGGCTTGGCCACGAAATCGACGGCGCCCATCTCCAGCGCCCGAAGCGTGATCTCGGCACCTTGCTCGGTGAGGGTGGAAACCATCACCACTGGCATGGGTCGCAAGCGCATGAGCCGAGAGAGAAACTCCAGCCCGTCCATCCGTGGCATTTCCACGTCCAGCGTGATCACGTCGGGATTGAGCTCACGGATCATCTCTCTGGCCACGAGCGGATCGGCTGCGGCGCCGACGCACACCATATCTGGTTGCCGATTGATGATTTCGGTGAGCAGACTGCGCACCAGGGCTGAGTCGTCCACCACGACCGCCCGAATCTTTGCATTGGCCATCGGAGTCCTCCTTGAAATCGGTCCGCCCCGCGACCGGATGGAGCGGACTCTTGAATCGTCTAGAACAGGTCGATCGAGCCGCCCGCGGTGGACTTGGCCATAAGGGCTGCGCTGCCACGTCGCTCTTGGGTTTCCAGCGTCTCGGGGTGCGAGTGCGCCAGGCGCTTGACCATGGCCTTGCCAGTGGCAGGGAAGTAACAGACCTTGCGCGGATGGATGTCCAAAACGTCTTTGGACACCACCGCGATGCGCTCGGTCTGCAGGTAATCCAGCACGAACTGCGTGTTGCGCTCCCCTACGTTCATCGTGGTGAAGGACTGCATCACCTGCCCGCCGCCGAACACTTTGGCTTGCATGTACTCGCGTCTTGCACCCAGCTTCATCATTTCGTTGATGAGCAACTCCATGGCGTAGGAGCCGTAACGGCCACCTGCGTCAGCCCCTCCTTCGGGCAGCATGAAGTGGTTCATTCCGCCCACTCGCACGCGAGGGTCCCAGATGCAAGCAGCGATGCAAGAGCCCAGGACCGTCATGATCACCAAGTCTTCGGTGGTGACGTAGTACTCGCCCGGTAGCACCTTCACTGCGATTTGCTGGAAGTGCGGGTCGTAATAGAAGAATGAGGCCTCGCCCGCTTTTGGCGCTTGGGCCTTGAGTTGGTCGATCCGGGTCCGTTCCGGTCCAGGTTTGGCGCGGACCGAAGAGGCTTCAGAGACGCTCATAGACTGTCTTTCCGCGCAGCACGAACAGATTGCGCGCGTCGCTGAAGTTCTCGGCATGGCCGACGAACAACATCCCGCCCGGCTTCATGATCCGATGGATGCGCTCCAGCACCGCACGCTGCGTGGGGCCGTCGAAATAGATCATCACGTTGCGGCAGAAGACCACGTCGAAGGGCTCACGCAACGGCAGTTCATGGATCAGGTTAATCGTCATGAACTCCATGTGCTTCTGAAGCTCGGGCTTGACCTTCATCAGCCCGGCGTTGGAGCCTTTGCCGCGCATGAAGAAGCGCTGCAACCGTTCCTGGCTCAAGCCCTTGGATTCGGTCTTGTAGACGCCGCGAGCGGCGGTGGCCAGCACTTTGGTGTCGATGTCGCTGTTGACGATGTGATACGTACCGCTGCTGCCCAGAGACTCTGCACAGGTCATGGCAATCGAGTAGGGCTCTTCGCCGGTGGATGCGGCCGAACACCACAGGCGCCAGTTCTGTGCCGGCTTGCTGTGCAGGTGCTGCGCCAGGATGTCGAAGTGGTGCGATTCACGGAAGAACGCGGTGAGGTTGGTGGTCAGCGCGTTGACGAACTCTTGCCACTCGGGGCCGTCGTGGCGTTCCAGCCAGTCGAGGTAGCTCTTGAAGCTACCATGCCCCGTTTCGCGCAGTCGGCGTGAAACCCGGCTGTACACCATGGCGTGCTTGCCATCGTGCAGGCTGATGCCGGCCTTTTTGTAGATCAGTGCCTTGATGCGCGTGAAGTCGCCGTTGGACCACACGAATTCGCGTCCCTCTGCCACCGGGCCGTCTTCTGCTGCGACCAGGCTTTGGGGCGCGGGCTCGGGGCGATTGCGCGTGTGGGTCTGAAGAAGCATGCTGATGTCCGATTGGAGAGGGCAGAGGCGGTGCGGCACACCGCACCGTGGCAGGGGGTCAGTGGCGAGACCGTCGCACCAGGCCGGAGGTGTCCAGGATCAGCGCTACCTTGCCGTCGCCCAGGATGGTCGCCCCCGACACATTGGGCACCTTGCGGTAGTTGGTCTCAAGGTTCTTGATGACCACCTGCTGCTGGCCCAGCAGCTCGTCCACCATCAGGGCCACGCGCTGGCCATCGGCCTCCACCACGACCATGATGGGACTCACGCTGAGGTGCTCGAATCGCGGCACCTGGAACACCTGCTCCAGCTCGATGACCGGCATGTATTCCTCGCGCACCTTCACCACCCGCGCTCCCTGGGCCACGGTGTTGATGTCTTGTGGCTTGATCTGGAAAGACTCGATCACGCTGGCCAGCGGCAGGATGTAAACCTCATCGCTCACCCGCACCGACATGCCGTCCATGATGGCCAGCGTCAGCGGCAGGCGAACCCGCACGCTCATGCCGTAGCCCTCGGCCGAGTCGATCTCGACCGTGCCGCCCAGGGCGGTGATGTTCTTTTTCACCACGTCCATGCCCACGCCGCGGCCGGACACATCGGTCACCTGGTCGGCGGTGGAGAAGCCGGGTGCGAATATCAGGTTCCAGACCTCGGGGTCGCTGAGCGTGTCGGGCGCCTCGATGCCTTTCTCGCGGGCCTTCTTCAGCAGCTTGTCGCGAGACAGGCCTTTACCGTCGTCGCGCACCTCGATCAGGATGCTGCCGCCCTGGTGCGTGGCCGACAGGGTGATGGTTCCCGTCTCGCTCTTGCCCTTGGCGCGGCGATCCTCTGGCATCTCGATGCCGTGGTCGCAGCTGTTGCGGATCAGGTGGGTCAGGGGGTCGGTGATCTTCTCGACCAAGCCCTTGTCGAGTTCGGTGGCCTCGCCGTGCGTGACCAGCTCGACCTTCTTGCCCAGTTTGGTGGCCAAGTCGCGCAGCATGCGTGGGAAGCGGTTGAACACCACTGACATGGGGATCATGCGGATCGACATCACCGCTTCCTGCAGGTCGCGGGTGTTGCGGTCCAGGTCGGCCAGGCCGGCCAGCAGGGGGTGGTTGGCGTGCGCGTCGAGTTCGCGGCTCTTCTGTGCCAGCATGGCCTGGGTGATGACCAGTTCGCCCACCAGGTTGATGAGCTGGTCCACCTTGCTCACCGAGACGCGCAGGGTGGTGGATTCGAGGCCGCCAGGCACCGGTGCAGCTGTGCGTGCCTCGGTTCTTGGGGCGGGCTTGTGCTCCACCACGGGTGTGGGCGCTGAGCTGGCAGCTATAGGCTCGGCGCCCGGTCTCGGCGCACCGGGGGCATTGTCAAAGAAGCCGAAGTCGGTGCCCTCTTTTGCAACGGCTTGAGGGGTGGCGGCCTCCGGTTTCGTGGCCGTCTGGGTGTTTTCGACAATCCGGATGTGCTCTTTGCCCACATGGAAAGTGAACAGTTCCAGCAAGTCGCTGTCGCTGGCGGTGGTGCGGGCTCGAAACACCCGAAGGTTGGCGCTGTCGCTGGGCTGGGGTTCCACGGAGCCTAGGCCGGGAATGTCACGAAAGAGCTCCGCGATGCCGTCGGCGGCCGCGGGGTTGTCCAGCGGGCCGATGAGAATGTCCAGTTCGCGCTCACCTGCGCTGGCGACGGGAGCCGGGGCTTGTGCAGTGGACTCGCTGGCGGTTGGCTCGACTTTGGGTTCCGGCGCGATGGTCGGTGTCGGTGAAGCAGAAGTGGCCTGGGCGGTAGTGTCCGGTGCGGATCCGGCGCCGCCGTTGGCCAGGGCGTAGATGCGGCTCACCAGATCGTGTGTGGCAGGTGGTTCAGTGGCTGTGCCCTGATGCACCGCGAGCTGGCCCCTCAGTGCATCGGACGATTCCAGCAGCACATCCACCATCGCGGTGGTGGGTTGGAGTTCGTGGCGACGCAGCTTGTCCAGCAGCGACTCCATCTGGTGCGTGAGTTCGGCTACGTCGGCAAAGCCGAAGGTGGCGGCGCCACCCTTGATGGAGTGTGCGCAACGGAAGATGGCGTTGAGTTCTTCGTCGTCGGCAGCTTCAACGTCCACTGCGAGCAGCATTTGCTCCATTTGGTCCAGGTTTTCGCCTGCCTCTTCAAAGAAGATGGCGTAAAACTGGCTCAGGTCGAAGTCGGTGCCGAGGTGTTGGCCTTCGCTCGTCATGTCACCCATGGTGTGCTCCTTTGGTCTGCGCTCAGCAGATCACCTTTTGAATCACCTCGATCAGACGGTTCGGGTCAAATGGCTTGACGAGCCAGCCCGTGGCGCCTGCCGCACGTCCCGCCTGCTTCATGGCGTCGCTGGATTCGGTCGTCAGTATCAGGATGGGAACCGACTGGTATCGCTCGCTGGCGCGCAACTCGCGCGTCAGGCCAAGACCGTCGAGGTTGGGCATGTTTTGGTCGGTCAGCACCAGGTCGAAGCTCTTGGCTTGTGCCTTTTGGAGGGCGTCCCGGCCATCCACCGCCTCGACCACCTGGTACCCCGCACCCGCCAAGGTGAATGCCACCATTTTTCGCATGGAAGCCGAATCGTCTACGGCAAGAATCGATCGCATGGGAAGCTCCGTGTTTCGCTCAATATCGACAGATTTCGCTTTGGCTTAAGCGCAGCGCCTGCCGGGGCGCCTCAGAAAAGCTCGATGGATCCTGCGTCCATTTCGTTCTGCGTGACCGGGCTTGGTCGGCTGGGCATGGGGTCAAGCGCTATGGGGACCTCGTCTTCGTCCGGCGCGATGGCCTCGGCCGCCAGGCGCCACGCGCAGCCCTTGAGAATCTGGCCTGTGTGGACCAGTAGTTGGGTGGCCATGTCATGGAACTGCAGTTCTGTGACAGCCTGGTTGAGGTTCAGACGGATGCGTGCCAGCTCCACTGCGTGATGGCTTTCCAAGGCGGCCAGGGCGCGGTCGGCGCTACCGAAGCGTTCCAGCAGATTGGCGGTGGCGTGGTCGAGCAGTCCTTCAAGGCGTTGCAGGTCGGTCATGACCATCAGCAGGGCATCCTGCACGTCCGCTACCAGTGACACCGGCAGCGACACGGATGGCGTGGGGGGCATCGTCGTGAGTGGGTCCATGATGGCCTGGGTATGTGGTCAGGGGTATTACAATTTTCGGGATCTGTCAGGGCCTATATCGGCCAATTACGGCCCAAATTCAGTGCCTTTTCGTACCTGACATCAGCGCTCTTTCTGACCGGCTCGCTCCTCTTCATTCATGACCGGATCTCCCGATATCCACCCCAGGCCGCCAGTGCGGATCCTTCACCTGGAAGACTCTCGCGTCGACCACGCCCTGGTGAAGTTCGCGTTGCAGCGCAATCACTTTGCCTGTGAGCTCACGTTGGTGGACACCATGGACGAGTTCCGTGCCGAGGTTCAAAGCGGCCGTCACGAGGTGGTGCTGGCTGACTACCACTTGCCGGGCTTCAATGGCCTGGACGCTTTTGAATTGAGTCACGAGTTGCAACCCGATCTGCCCTTCATCATCTTGTCGGGAGCGATCGGTGAGACAGCCGCAGTCGACGCCATGCACCGCGGCGTGAGCGACTACCTGCTCAAGGACAGCATGCACCGCCTGGCGCATGTCATTGAGCGCGCTCTGGAGATCAGCGAGACGCGCCGGGCCAAGGTGCGGGCCGATGCCGAGTTGGCTGAGTCTCGACGTCGACTGGCCGAGTTGGCCGAGCACCTGCAAACCAGTATCGAGCAGGAGCGGGCCGACATCGCCCGGGAGATTCACGACGACATCGGTGGTGCCCTGGCGGCCGTCAAGCTTGACCTGGCCTGGGTGGCCCGTCGCGCCGCCGAGCCCGACATGCAGCAGCACGTGGCCACCGCGCTGGAGATGTTGCAGCACGCGCTGGGTGCGAGCCAGCGGATCATGATGAATCTGCGTCCACCCATTCTTGACCAGGGTTTGGTGGCGGCGGTGCAATGGCTGGCCAGCGGTTTTGAGCGGCGCAACGCTCTGCGCGTGACGCTACGGCGCTCGTCGGATCAGATGGACGTGCCGCGTGATGTTCAGCTGGTGGCCTATCGGACGGCACAAGAAGCGCTCACCAACATCATCAAACACGCCCAGGCCAACGCCGTGGAAATTGACCTGAACGATGGCGAAGGCGTGCTCACCCTGGAGGTGACCGACAACGGGCGCGGCATGGATCCCGAAGCCTTGCGCAAAGACAAATCGTTTGGTCTGCTGGGCTTGCGTGAGCGCGCCGCTAAGGTGGGCGGGTGGCTGGACGTGAGCAGCTCACCAAAAGGAACATCGGTGATCCTGTCGGTGCCTTTGTCATCCTCCGGTTCTCAAGAGGAAGTTCGCCCATGAGCATGATTCGAGTGATTTTGTGTGATGACCATGCGGTGGTGCGCCGCGGCATTCGTGACACCATTTCCGAGGCGGTAGACATTCAGGTGGTGGGCGAGGCCGGCAGCTATTCCGAGTTGCGCGAAGTGCTGCGGTCGGTGGAGTGCGATGTGCTAGTGCTTGACCTGAACATGCCCGGGCGAAGCGGCCTGGACGCACTGACCACGCTCAAAGAAGAGGGATCTGCCGTGAAGACGCTGGTGGTATCCATGTATCCCGAGGACCAGTACGCCATCCGCTGCCTGCGTGCAGGCGCCCGTGGTTACCTCAACAAGGCAGGTGACCCGGACGAGATGGTGGCCGCCATTCGAACGGTGGTGCAAGGGCGCAAGTACGTCACGCCCGAGGTGGCCGAGATGCTGGTGGACCAGCTCAACGCCCCCGAGACCGAAGAGCTGCACGCCAGCCTGTCCGAGCGCGAGTTGCAGACGCTGCAGAAGATCGCCTCGGGCAAGAAGCTCTCTGACATCGCCGAAGAGCTGATGCTCAGCCCCAAGACCGTGAGCGTTTACCGCGCCCGGGTGCTGGAGAAGCTGCACCTCACCAACAACGCCGAACTCACGGTGTACGCCATCCGCAACGGCCTGGTCTGACGCCCAGGCGGGTGGCCTTAGCCACCCATGAACAGGTCGGTGGCCACCTTCAGCAGCGCGGCCACTGGCGCGTCCAGCATGGGCAGGGTGAAGGCGATGCCCAGCAGGCCGACCGACAGGGTGAGCGGAAAGCCGATGGCAAAGGCGTTCATCTGGGGCGCGATGCGCGAAATGAAGCCCAGCACGATGTTGATGAACAGCAGCATGCCGATCATGGGCAGGGCGATCCACAGGCCGTAGCGGAACACCACCGCGCCCAGTTCGTGCAGTCGCAGGCGCCGCACCGATTCCAGTGCGTTGCCCGCCACCGGGAAGGTGTCGAAGCTGGCGATCACGGCCTGCAGCAGCATGAGGTGACCGCCCATCACGATGAACAGCAGCATGGTGATGTTGCCGAAGAAGCGGCCCACGGTGCTGGTCTGGGCGTTGGTGGAGGGGTCGAAAAAGCCGGCGAAGTTCAGGCCCATCTGCAAGCCGATCAGTTCACCCGCGAGTTCCACGGCCGAGAACACGATGCGCGCGGCCAGGCCAATGGCCACGCCCACCAACACCTGCTGCAGCACCGCGCCCAGGGCCTGCGGGTCGTTCAGGCCAATCGTGGGCGCCTGGGGCATGCCGGCCTGCGCGCACAGCGCCACCAGCAGGGCCAGGGCCACGCGCGTGCGCATGGGCACCGAGCGCGAGGAAAAGATGGGGGCGCTGGCAAACACGCCCAACACGCGCAGGAAGGGCCAGAACACGGGCGTGACCAGCGCCATGATCTGGGCTTCGTTGAACGTGGGCATGGCGCGTGACCGGCAGCGTGCGCGATCAGATCGCGTAGTTGGGAATGGCCAGGATGGTGCTGCGGATGAAGTCCACCAGCGTGCCCATCATCCAGGGGCCGGCGATGGCGAACACCGCGATGGCCGCGATCAGCTTGGGCACGAAGGACAGGGTGGCCTCGTGGATGGAGGTGATGGCCTGGAAGATGCTCACGATCAGGCCCACGCCCAGCACGGTGGCCAGCACGGGCGCGGCCACCATGAGCAGCAGGTACAGGGCGTTTTGCCCCAGGGTCAGTACGGCTTGCGGGTCCATGGTGGGTTCATTGCGCGAAAGAGGCGGCCAGCGAGCCGATGAGCAGGTTCCAGCCGTCGGCCAACACGAAGAGCATCAGCTTGAAGGGCAGGGCCACCAGCACGGGCGAGAGCATCATCATCCCCAGCGACATGAGCACGCTGGCCACCACCATGTCGATGACGAGGAAGGGGATGAAAACCATGAAGCCGATCTGGAAGGCGGTTTTCAGCTCGCTGGTCACGAAGGCGGGCACCAGCACGCGAAAGGGGGCGTCTTGTGCCTTCACCTCGGCCGGCAGCTTGGCGAGCTTGGCGAAGAGTTCGAAGTCGGACTGGCGGGTCTGTTTGAGCATGAACTCGCGCATCGGGCCCTGGCCTTTGTCGAGTGCCTGGTCGAAGGTGATCTCGTTGCGCGAGTAGGGGCCGTAGGCCTCGGCGTAGACCTTGTCCAGCGTGGGACCCATCACGAACAGGGTAAGAAAGAGCGAGAGGCCCACGATCACCTGGTTGGGCGGGGCCGACTGCGTGCCCAGTGCCTGGCGCATGAGCGAGAGCACGATCACGATGCGCGTGAAGCTCGTCATGAGCAGCAGCACCGCGGGCAGGAATGACAGGGCCGTGAAGAACAGCAGGGTCTGGATGGGCACCGAGTAGCTGGTGCCGCCCGCGCCCTGGCCCACCATCAGGGGCAGGGTGGGGCCTTGGGGCGTGGGCACGGGGGCGCCTTGGGCCCAGGCGGCCGAGGCCAGCAGACCAAGGCCCGCGGCCACGGCCAGGGTGCGCAGGGCGGTGTGGGAATCAGCGCGGCTCATGGGTGGACTTGACCAGTTGTTGGGCGAGGCGGGCCGCGAAGCCGCCGGGCGCGGGCGGGTTGGTGGCCGCGGGCGTGGCGGGCGGCAGCTCCAGCGTGTGCAGGGTTTGCACGCCGCCGGGGGCCACACCCAGCACCAGGCCGATGCGGCGCTCGCCGTCGCCGACTTCCACCGTCACCACGCGCTGCTGCGGGCCCAGCGCCAGGCTGGAGAGGATGCGCAGGCTCGGGCCGTTGCCGGCGCTGGCGCCCAGGCCGGGCACGCGACCGCGTGCACATTTCAAGGCCCAGGCGATGCCCACCAGCACGGCCAGCAGCACGAGGGCGGGAATGGCGTTTTGTGTCATGGCGTGTGGCCGTGGTGGCTCAGGTGCGGCTCAGGCGCTTCATGCGCTCGGAGGGGGTGACGATGTCGGTGAGGCGAATGCCGAATTTGTCGTTCACCACCACCACCTCGCCCTGGGCGATGAGGTAGCCATTCACCAGCACGTCCATGGGCTCGCCGGCCAGGGCGTCCAGTTCCACGATGGAGCCCTGCGCGAGTTGCAGGATGTACTTGATGGGCACCCGGGTGCGGCCCAGTTCCACCGAGAGCTGGACGGGAATGTCCAGCACCATCTGGATGTCTTGCATCGGGTTGCCAGCGCCAGCGGCGCCGCCCGGGGCTGCCCCGGCCGTAACGGGGGGATGGTCGGCGTCGAAGGCCGGTGCGCCATCGGGCTGTGGCGTGGTGGCCTGCTCTTCCAGGGCCTGAGCCCAGGCGTCGGCCATGGCTTCTTCGTTCGTGTTTTCAGTTGACATACGAGTCTCCCAGCCAGTTCAGATCGCCCCCGCGCAGTTGTCGCTCAATGCGCAGGGCGTATTTGCCTTTGTGTGTGCCGTATTGGCAGTCGAAGATGGGCACGCCGTCCACGTGCGCGGTGATCGTGGGGCTGCGGTCGAGTTCGATGAAGTCACCGATCTGCATAGCCAGCAGCTGCTCCACCGTGGCCTCGGTCTGGGCGAGTTCGGCCACCACCGTGACCTCGGCGGCCTGGATCTCGTGGCTCAGCAGCTTGACCCAGCGGCGGTCCACTTCGATGGCGTCGCCCTGCACGCTGGAATAGAGCACGTCGCGAATGGGCTCCAGCGTGGCGTAGGGAATGCAGATGTGCAGCGAGCCCGACAGGTCGCCGATTTCCAGCGAAAAGCTGGTGGAGACCACGATCTCGCTGGGCGTGGCGATGGTGGCGAACTGCGGCTGCATCTCCGAGCGCTGGTAGGCCAGCTCGATCGGGTACACGCCGCGCCAGGCCTTTTTGTATTCCTCGGCGATCACGTCCACCAGGCGGTTGATTACGCGCTGCTCGGTGGCGGAGAAGTCGCGGCCTTCGATGCGGGTGTGGAACTTGCCGTTGCCGCCAAACAGGCTGTCGATCACACCGAACAGCAAGGTCGGCTCCACCACCACCAGGCCGTTGCCGCGCAGGGGGCGCACCGCCATGATGTTGAAGTTGGTGGGCACCACCAGTTCCCGCAGAAAGGCGCTGTACTTCTGCACCTGCACGCTGCCAACCGAAATCTCGGGGCTGCGGCGGATGAAGTTGAACAGGCCTAGGCGCAGGTTGCGGGAGAAGCGTTCGTTGACGATCTCCATGGTGGGCATGCGCCCACGCACGATGCGCTCTTGGCTGGAGAGGTTGTAGGTGCGAATGCCGTCGGAAGGAATGTCTTCCTTCTCCAGCTTCTGGCTCTCGCCGGTCACCCCTTCGAGCAGGGCGTCGACTTCTTCTTGTGACAGGAATGAGTCGGACATGGTGGTCAGCTTCCGTGTGGCAGTGGCGTCACTGAACGATGAGGCTGGAGAAGTGCACCGCCTGCACGGGCGAGGCCTCGGCCTTCTTGGGCGCCGCCTTCTTGCCACTGTCTTCAACAGCGGCCTTCTGCGTGACATAGCCCATGATCTCGCCGATGGCGGTCATGATGTCGTTGGCCAGTTTCTCCTTGCCGTCCATGGTCAGCATCTCGTCGGCCGTGCGCTGCGAGATGAGCAACAGCACGCGGCTGCGGATGCTGGGCATGAAGGCCTTCACGGCATCGGCTGTCTTGGTGTCTTCGAGCTGCAGCGTCAGGCCCACCTGGATGAAGCGGTTGCCCCCGGCGTCTGCCAGGTTCACCACCATGTTGTCCAGCGGCAGGAAGGTGGGGGCGGATTTGGCGTCCAGCGGCTTGGCGTGGGCGATGGGCTCTTCCTCGTCCAGGCCTTCGGCGGCGGCTGCGTTCTTCTTCATGACGTAAAGCGCGCCCCCGGCAGCCAGCAGGCCGAGCACGAGCACGCCGATCAGGATGAACAGCAGCTTCTTGCTCTTTTTCGGAGCGGGCGGGGCTTCGTTGGCGGTGGCGGCGGCAGCAGCAGACATGGCAATCCTCGGTCGGGACCCATCCCCGATACCGGGGGGGTGTTGCGATCGATTGTGGGCTGCCAGGGGGGGCGCCGTTGGCTGGAAAAGCCGGGGAAAAGCCGCTTATTCCCCGGCTTGCGCAGGCGATTCGCCCCATGGCGGGGGGCGCTGCGCATCGGCTCAGGCAAACACGTCGAGCGGGCGGTTGCCGTCGGTGCGGGGCCGGGCGGGGGCCGTGCCCTCGGCCTCTTGGCCAGCACGGCGGGCTTGGCCGAGCTGCACCGTGGAAGGCCCCGGGGCCTGCTCACGCGAGGGGTCGCGCGACTGTCCCTGTCCCCCCACTGACACACCGCCCAGGCCCAGCCCGCTTTGTTGCAGCAGCTCGCTCAGGGCGGCTGTCGCCTGCTCGCGCAGGGCATCGCGCGCCTCGGGGTGGTTGGTGGTGAAGTTCACGTCCACCTGCTGGCCCTGAACCTTGAGCTGGATGTCGATGGCGGTGGCCGCGTCTTCGCCCACGCGCAGGCTGGCGTGGCGCAGGGCGCCGGTGCCCCAGTGGCCGATCTCGGTGGGCTCATCCGCCTGGGTGGCTGGGTGCTGGGCATCGGGCTGATCGGGCGATGCCTGGCCTTGCGATGCGCTGCCGTCGCCGCTGCCGCCCAGGCCGGCGGCCTCGCCAGCGCCGGCCACCACGGTGCCCGGGGCACTGGTGCCCAGGCCATCGCCGCCTTGGCGCAGGGAGGTGCCGCTGGGCGACAGGGCCGAAGGGGCATCGGCATTGCCGTCGTCCAGGCCAGCCACCGCACCATGCGATGGGCCAATGGTGCTGTCGGTCGTGCGCAGCAACTGGGGCATGAAGCGCTCGTCCAGCGCCACCGTGGCGCGCGGTGCCGCGAGGCCGCCCGGCGCCGACAGGGTCGAGTCTGGCGCCAGGCTTTGCACCCGCTGCCAACTCATGGCGGCGGGCGCGTTGCCGAACTGGGTGGCCGTTGCCTGCGCCGCCTGGGCGGCGCCCGGTGCGTTGCGCCAGGCGAAGGCGGGGGCAGGGCCTGTGCGCTTGCCGGTCTCGGCGTTGATGGTCGGCCCGGTTTCCAGCGCCTGGGTGGGCAGGGTTTCGCGGCCTTCAACAGCGGTGAAGCCTTCCAGCGTGAGGCGCGCTTGCGCCGGGCGCCCGGTGAACGTGGCCGCCAGCGCGAGCGCCGGTGTGTTACCCGGCGCAGGGTTGCTGTTCAGCGACAAAGGGCTGCTGGACAAGGGCAAGGAGGCGCCGCGCTTGTCGGTGCCACCCGAGCCGTTTTGGGCCGTGGTGTCCTGGCTCAGGTCGCTGGCGCCGTCAGCGGCGGCGTCAAGGGTGGCGTCGGCCAAGGCCGGTGCCTGGCCGACCAAGGCGAGCAGGCTGGCGAACAGGTCGGCCGGCGCCGTGTCGTGCGCGGGCTTGTCGTGCGCCTTGGGCTTGGCCTGGTGGGCGGGGGGCGTGCTGCCCGTGCCCTGGGTGTGAACGGTGGTGCTCATCGACCGGCTCCGGTGTGCATGGGGTGGGCCTGGGCCTGGGCGGCCTGCTGGCGGCGGTGAATGTTCTGGGCCATTTCGTCCGTCTGCTTTTGCTCGATGCGCATGGCCTGCAGGGCCAGGGCGGCTTGCTGGCGCTCGGTGTACTTGCGTAGGCTGGCCACTTCGCGCTCGGCCTCCAGCACGGTGGACTGCGCGCGCTCCAGGCGAATCTCTTTCTCGCTCAGCACGCCGCGCTGGAAGTCGATGGCGTGGTGAATCTTCTGCATGAACTGGCGGTGGTGCATGAGCAGGGCCGTGGTCACGCCCTGGGCGCTGCGCTGCGCCCAGCGCTGTTCGGCCTCTTGTGCGTAGCCTTGAATCTGGTCCATCTGCGCCAGCGCGTGCTGTTGCTCGCGCTGCAGGCGGGCCTGTTCGGCCAGCGCTTCGTCGCGCCGCTTCTCGGCCATTTCAATGACCCGTTGCAGCGAGGCCAGGGAATCGTGGCTCATGCGCCGCTGCCTTCATAGGGGTTGTGGTTCGGGCGGGTGGCGCGCTGGCTGGGCGCCTCGCGGGCCGGCTTGTCTTCTTGCAACGCGCTTTGCAGCGCCTGCAGGCTCTCGGGCAGGGGCGATGCCTCGTGCATGCCCTGCATGAGAAAGCGTTGCAGGCCCGGGAAGAGCACGATGGCGCGGTCGGTCTCCGGGTCGCTGCCGGGCACGTAGGCGCCGAGCTGGATCAGGTCACGGCTCTTTTGGTAGCGCGAGTAGGCGGCGCGGAACTTGCGCGCCAGCTCCAGGTGCTGCGGCGTGGCCACGTTGTGCATCACGCGCGAGGCCGAGGCCTCCACGTCGATGGCGGGGTAGTGGCCCGCTTCGGCCAGGGCGCGCGAGAGCACGATGTGACCGTCCAGAATGGCGCGGGCCGAGTCGGCGATGGGGTCTTGCTGGTCGTCGCCCTCGGAGAGCACGGTGTAGAAGGCCGTGATCGAGCCCACGCCATTGAGGCCGTTGCCGCTACGCTCCACCAGTTGGGGCAGCTTGGCGAAGCAGCTCGGCGGGTAGCCCTTGGTGGCTGGGGGCTCGCCAATGGCCAGGGCGATTTCGCGCTGCGCCATGGCGTAGCGGGTGAGCGAGTCCATCAGCAGCAGCACGTGCAGGCCGTCGTCGCGAAAGCGCTCGGCGATGGCGGTGGCGTAAGCGGCGCCTTGCATGCGCACCAGGGGCGGTGCGTCGGCCGGGGCGGCCACCACCACTGAGCGCTGGCGGCCGTCTTGGCCCAGGATGTCTTCGATGAATTCCTTCACCTCGCGGCCGCGCTCGCCGATCAGGCCCACCACGATCACGTCGGCCTGGGTGTAGCGGGCCATCATGCCCAGCAGCACGCTCTTGCCCACGCCGGAGCCGGCAAACAGGCCAATGCGCTGGCCGCGGCCCACGGTGAGCAGGGCGTTGATGGCGCGCACGCCGGTGTCCAGGGTCTCGCGCACCGGGGCACGGTCCATGGCGTTGAGCGGCGCGCGGTCCATGGGGGCGATGTCCACGTCCGAAATGGGGCCCTGGTGGTCCATGGGCTGGCCGTGGGCATCGACCACGCGGCCCAGCAGGCCGCGGCCCAGGGGCAGGCGCAGGGTGCCGCGGTCGTCGGGCGAAGGGGGCGGGTTGAACTGGCCCACGCTGGGCACGGTGCGGTAGGGCGGCAGGGGCGTGACGCTGGCGCCGCTGGACAAGCCATGCACGTCACCGGCCGGCATCAGGAAGGCGCGGTCGTTGGCGAAGCCCACCACCTCGGCCAGCACGGGCGGCTTGCTGCCGTTCTCGATCAGGCATTGCGAGCCCACGGGCACCTTCAGGCCCACGGCCTCCAGCACCAGCCCGGCCAGGCGGGTGAGGGTGCCGCGTACCTCCAGCGGGGTGGGGGTGCTGGCGTGGGTGCGCAGGTCGGCCATGTACTGGTCCCAACGCTGATCTGAGCCGAACACGCTGTCAGACATCGGCGTCCTCCGTGCTCCAGGGGGCCTCCAGGCCCAGGTTGCCAATGGCGCGGGCCCAGCGCTTCTGGATGGTGGCGTCCACCGTGGTGGTGCTCGACTCGATCAGGCAGCCACCGGGGCTGATGCTGGGGTCGGCCACCAGCTCGGGGGTGGCATGGCCCAGGGTTTCCTGCAGCGCGCCTTTCATCAGGGCGAGGTCGGCGGGGTTCATGCGCACGGTGGCGGGCAGGCCGTCGTCCACCAGTTCGCGCAGGGCTTCCACGATCACCGGCTGCAGCGAGGCGTGGTCGGCCTTGAGTTCGCGGCGCACCACCTGGCGCGCCAGGTCGCAGGCGAGTTCAAGGATGTGACGGGCGATCTTGGCCTCGCTGGCCTTGAGGTGGTCGCTGGTGTTGCGCAGCAGTTGCGCCATGCGCACCGCGGTCTCTTCGGCCGTGCGGCGCATGGCTGCTTCCATGGCGTCGCGCACTTCCTTGGCGCCGGCGTCGTGGCCGTGCTGGAAGCCTTCGGCGTAAGCCTGCTGCCGCGCCTCTTCCAGCGCGGCGGTGTCCACGGCGGTCGTGGCTTCGCTTTCGACCTGCGGGGCTTCATCGTCGCTGCCGTCCATGGCGCTGAAGCGCCAGGCGGCCACGCCGTCGATCTCTTCGCGTGGAATGAAGCGCGAGTGGGGGCTGGGTTTGCTCACGGGCTTGTTCATGGCTTACACAAAGGCCTCTTCTTCGCCGCCGCCCAGCGCGATCTGGCCCTCTTCGCTGAGGCGGCGCACCACCTTGAGGATGTCCTTTTGCTGGGCCTCCACTTCCGACAGGCGCACCGGGCCGCGCGATTCCAGGTCTTCGCGCAGCGCCTCGGCGGCGCGGGTGGACATGTTGGAGAGGATGAGCTCGCGCAGGTCGTTGGTGGCGCCCTTGAGCGCGATGACGAGCTGGTCGGTGGCCACTTCCTTGAGCACCAGCTGGATGGACTTGCCGTCCAGGCGCAGCAGGTCGTCGAAGGTGAACATCTTGTCCATGATCTTTTGTGCCAGATCGGCGTCGAATTCGCGAATCGACTCGATCACCGAGTGCTCGATCTGCGTGCCCATCATGTTGATGATCTCGGCCGCCGTCTTCACGCCGCCCATGCTGGTCTTGCGGATCTTGTCGCCGCCGGCCAGCACCTTGTAGAGCACCTCGTTCAGGTCTTTCAGCGCGGTGGGCTGAATGCCTTCCAGCGTGGCGATGCGCAGCATCACGTCGTTGCGGGTGCGCTCGGGGAAGTGCTTGAGCACCCCCGCGGTCTGCTCTGCCTCCAGGTGCACTAGGATGGCGGCCACGATCTGCGGGTGCTCGTTGCGCAGCAGTTCGGCGATCGAGAGCGGGTCCATCCACTTCAGGCTCTCAATGCCCGAGACATCGCCGCCCTGCAGGATGCGGTCAATCAGCAGCGCGGCCTTGTCGTCGCCCAGCGCGCGCTTGAGCACGCTGCGCACGTAGTTGTCGGTGTCGGACACCAGCAGGCTTTGCGACGACGCCTCGCTGGAGAAGCGCTGCATCACCTGGTCCACCCGCTCGTGCGAGACGGCGCGGGTCTTGGCAATGGTCTCGCCGAGCTTTTGCACCTCTTTCGGGCTCAGGTGCTTGAACACCTCGGCGGCCTCTTCTTCGCCCAGCGACATGAGAAAGATCGCTGCGTCCTGGAGTCCTTGGTCTTCCATGGTCTGGCTCACTGCAAATGGAGGTGGGGTCAGGCCGGGGCCTCACCATTGACCCAGCCCTTGACGATGTTGGCCACGGCCGCCGGGTTCTCCAGCGCCAGGCGACGGGCATCGGACAGACGTCTGAACTCGGGAGACTCGGCGCCGTCGGCGGGCATCGGCAGCCCAGGCCGCTCGGGCGTGTCGTTGAGCAGGGCGTTCACCGGCTGAGCCTGGCGTATCGCCACGGGGGCCGGGCTCTTGATCAGGCGCATCGAGGGGCGGATCAGGCCGAAGAAGACCAGCAAAGCCAGGGCCAGCAGGCCGGCCGGGGCGGACAGGCTGCGCGCCAGTTCCATCTGCTCCGGTTGCTGCCACCAGGCGGCGGCTTCGGCCTCGGGCGCCTTTTCCACCTGGAAGGGGGCATTCACCAGGTTCACCGAGTCGCCGCGCTCTCTGTTGAAACCAATGGTCTCGCGCACCAGGGCGGTCATCTGCTCAAGCTGCTCAGGCGGGATCGGCGAGGCCAGGGACTTGCCCGTCTTGTCGGTGAAGGCGCGGTGGTTCACCACCACGGCCGCGCTCAGGCGGCGGATGTTGCCGGTGGACTCGCGCACCACCTTCACGGTTTTGTCGACCTCGTAGTTCACCACCGACTCGCGGCGCTGGTTGCCCGGCTTGTCGGTGCCGCCCTGTGCGGCCACGCCAACAGGGGCGGCCGGGCCGTTGATGGGGGCCGTCCCCTGGGCCGGGGGCTGGTTGCTCACCGCGCCAGGCACGCCCGAGGGCTGGGCCGAGGCGGCCGTGCCGTCTTCCACCAGTTGCTGGCTGCGCACCGCGCTGGGGGCGCCGCCCTGGTTGGGCGCGTGCTGCTCAGAGGTGGACTCGACCTGCGAAAAATCGACATCGGCCGTGACCTGTGCCTTCACATTGCCGGCGCCCACCAGGGGCTCCAGCATGTCCATGATGCGGCGGGTGTAGAGCTGCTCGATCTGCTGCACGTATTGCAGCTTCTGCGTGTCGGTGCCCGACTGGCTGGCGTCGGGTGCGTTCGACAGCAGGTTGCCGGCGTCGTCCACCACGCTCACCGCTTTGGGGTTCATTTCCGGCACGCTGCTGGCCACCAGGTGCACGATGCCGGCCACCTGGGCGCGGTCGAGCGTGCGGCCAGGGTGCAGGGTGAGCAGCACCGAGGCGCTGGCCTTTTGCTGCTCGCGGAAGAAACCGTTCTGGTTGGGCAGGGCCAGGTGCACGCGCGCGGCCTGCACCGACGAGAGCGACTGGATCGAACGGGTGAGTTCGCCCTCCAGGCCGCGCTGGAAGGTCAGGCGCTCTTGAAACTGCGTCATGCCAAAGCGGTTGGCCTCCATCAGCTCGAAGCCGTTCACCGTGCCCTTGGGCAGGCCTTGCGAGGCCAGGCGCAGGCGGATGTCGTGCACCTTGTCGGCCGGCACCATGATCGCGCCACCGCCTTCGGCGTGCTTGTAGGGCACGTTCATCTGCGAGAGCTGGGCGACGATGGCGCCACCGTCCTTGTCGGACAGGTTGGCGAACAGTACACGCCAGTCGGGCTGGCGGTTCATGAAGATGGCCGCCAGGGCAATGGCCAGCAGGGCCAGCAGACCCGCACCCAGCTTGATCTTCTGGGCCTGGGTCATGCGCGAGAAGCCCTCGGCCAGCGCGTTGCGGCGCACGGGCTGGATATCCAATTCGGCAACAGAGGTGCTCATGGGGCGTGACGGAAGCTCATGCAGGGGGGACATCCCCCTATGGCGACCGAGTATGGGCGGCTACCCCTGGGTGCATAGCGGCGAAAAGGGCCGACTTTGGCCCTTTATTCGCGGCGTGCCGTGGCGCTGGCGCCCCTAGAGTCGGGGCCATTCCCCCTGTGGAAGGAATTTGCCATGGACCTCCGCCTCAACGCTCTCTCCAACTCCGCCCTGAGCGGCCTGAACCCGGCCACCGCGCAGCGCACGCAGCGCACCGCCATGCCGGGTGATGCCTTTGCCGACAGCTTCAAGACCGCGCTGCAGAACGTGAGCGCTTCTCAGGCCAAGGCCTCCGAGCTGCAGACCCAGGTGCAACTGGGCAACCCCAACGTCAGCCTGGAAGAAACCATGCTGGCCATGCAGAAGGCGCAGATCGGTTTCCAGGCCACCTTGCACGTGCGCAACCGCATGGTGCAGGCCTATTCCGACATCATGAACATGTCGGTCTGATCGCTGCCCCGCCTTGCGCGTGGGCCTGCTGGTTTCTCCGACTCCCTTGTGAGAAGGGTGTTGCTCTGGCGCCTTCGGGCCCCAGGGCTTTTTCGTTTGGCCCGCGCGGGGCCAAGGGGCGGCTGAGGCCCCTGTCTTCAGTGCACCACGCTGCCGTGGTCCAGGATCTGCGCCAGGTCTTGCAGCCAGGGCTCGGCCAGGTTTCGGATCTCGGCGTCGGTGCGCAGGATGCGCTGCATGATCTGGGCCTTTTCCTTGCGGTCTTCGGGCGCCAGGGGCAGCGTGCGCGCCTTGTAGCGCAACTGGGCGATCAGCACCGCGCAGGCCCCTTCCAGGCGAACCAGCTGGTCCCAGTCTTCTTGCTGGGCCGCCGTGAGCATGTCGCGGCTGGTCTTCTCGATGGCTTTGTAGTAGTCGAGCAAGGTGGGCTCCATGTCAGCCTCCCAGAAGGGCGGCGTTCCGGATCTTTTTCCACGAGTCCGCCAGCGGGTCGATCAGGCCGATCACCTCATCCACGGCAGCCAGGTCATTGCGCAAGTTGGCTTGCATGAGGCGCTGGGTGCAATACACGTACAAGTTTCGCAGGTTCTGGGCCAGCTCACCGCCTTCGGTCAGGTTCAGGCCAGCTTTGAGGCCTTCGTCGAGGATGCGGCTGGCCTTGCCCAGGGCCTGGCCTTTGGCGGCCACGTCCTGGCGCTCCATGGCGCTGCGGGCAAGCTGCAGGCTGCGCAGCAAGCCGTCGTAAAGCATGGTCACCAGGTGATGGGGGTCTGCGCCCTGCACGCTGGTCTCGACGGCTACCCGCTGGTAAGCAGTGGCGGCGCGGGAGTTGACGGAGGTGAACATGGCAACGGTTCCTTGTGTCTGATGCCACTTTGTATCGGCAGCCATGGTGTGGACTGTAGGGAGCGGATGCAGGAAATAGGGGGGTAAATCTGGCTTCTGCGGGCTTTGCCAGGCAAGGATCAAGGCAGTGCGCCAGCCGCCGAGGGGCGGCCATTTGCCGCTCGGTGGCGCCGCTATTTGTTCCAGGTCGTGACCTGTTGCGAGACGTAGGCGCTGAGCGAATTGAGCTGCGCCATCTGCGTGTCCAGGGCGGTGTACATGCTGCGCAAGCGGGTCTCGGTGCGCGAGATGCGGTCGCTCACGCGGTCTTGCTCATCGCTGTTGCGCTCGAGCATGCTCTTGATGGAGGTCTGCTTGTTCGCCACTGTGCCACTGATGTCCAGCAGGCCATTGGTGAAGGCCCTGATGCGCAGCCCCAGACCGTTGGTGGTGTTGTCGCCCGTGTCGGTGGTGAACAGCGCCTTGAGGGCGTCTGGGTTGTTCAGTGCTTCGTTCAGGCGGGTGGTGTTCACCGCCAGGGTGCCGCCGGCCTTCATCTCCAGGCCGATGTCGTTCAGGCGCTGGTAGGTGCCGCTGGGCAGGGTGGAGCGCATCACGCCGCGCAGCGAGTTGAGCAGGCCCACGGCGGTGGCATCGCCCTGCAGCGCGCCGGCCTTTTTGCTCGTGTCGTCGTATTTGGTGGCGTTGCTCAATGTGTTGTTGATCGCGTTGTACGCGTCCACGAAGGTCTGGAGGTTCTTGCGCAGCGCCTCCGTGTCCTGGCTGATGGCGATCTCCACCGGCGAGGTGGTGACCTGCTGCAACTTGAGCTGCACGCCCGCCAGGCTGTCGTTGAGGTCGTTGCTGGCCGAGGTGACGGCCACGCCATTGATGGTGGCGTTGGCGTTCTGGCCCGCCTGGGTCAGGGTGGTGCCGTTGCTCAGGCCCGAGTCATAGGCCAGGCGAGACAGTCCGCTGGCGTCGCCGTCGTTGCCATCGGCGTCGGTCACTTGCACACGAAAGCCTTGGGCCTCACCGGTGGCGCTGGAGCGCAGCAACAGGCGCTCGCCCGAGGCGTCCTTCAGCACCGTGGCGGTGACGCCCCCTTTGGCGTTGTTGATCTTGGCGGCCACCTGGGCCAGCGTGTCGGTGGCCCCGACGGTGACCGTCGTGGCCGAGCCCGATGGGGTGAAGCTGCCGCCGCTCCAGCGGCCCAGGTCGATGCTGAGGCTGCCCTCGCCCACTGCCGAGCCACTGGTGATGGCCGCTGAGGCGGTGGCCTGGGCCTTGGCCAGCTGCTGCACCGACACGGTGAGGTTGCCAGCAGCGGCGCCGCTGCCCGTGGTCACACCCACTGCCGCCGCGTTGGACGAGGTGCCGGTGACGGCCGACCAGGAACTCGTGCGGCCCAGTGCGGCCGCGGCATCGCCCAGGGCCGAGATTTGCGACTTGATGGTGCCGTACAACGACAGCTTGGTCTGCATCGACGTGGCCAGTGTCTGCAGCGTCTCCAGGGGCTTTTTCTCCAGCGAGACAAGCTGCGAGACGATGGACTCGACGTTGAGCCCGCTGCCAATGCCGGCAGAGGAGATGGTGGCCATGGTGTGCTTCCCTCAGGATGGACGGACCGCACGCAAAGGCATGCGCTCTGTGCATCCCGCTCGCAAGACCGAAGCGGCAGGGCAGATGGCTGCCGCTGCCGCTCGGGCGCCACGCCGCGAGGCGTGGCGGTGCGAACGCCTGGACGCTCGATCAGCGCAGCAGAGACAGCACGTTCTGCGGCGACTGGTTGGCCTGCGCAATCATCGCGGTGCCTGCCTGTTGCAGGATCTGGGTGCGCGACAGGTTGGCGGTTTCCTGGGCGAAGTCCGCGTCCATGATGCGACCGCGGGCGGCCGACTGGTTTTCCACCGAGACGCGCAGGTTGGCGATCACGGCATCGAAGCGGTTCTGCGCGGCACCGAAGGTGGCGCGCTGCGAGTTCACGGTGTCCAGCGCGGTGTCGATGTCGTCGATCACGTCCTTCAGGGTGGTTTCCGTGGACGTGTTGTCGATGGTGGCGCCGGTCACCGCGGTGATGCTGGCGTCGGTCGTCAGGTTGGTGGAGGTGATGCTGATGGTGTCGTTGGTCGTGGTGTTGGCGCCCACCTGGAAGGTCAGGGAGCCAGCCTCGGCACCCAGAATGGCCTTGCCGTTGAAGGTGGTGCCGCCGAGCACGCGCTCGATTTCGGAAGCCAGTTCCTGGAATTCCTTGTCCAGCGAATCCTTGTCCTCATCACTGTTGGTGGAGTTGCGGGCCTGCACCGCCAGTTCGCGCATGCGCTGCAGCGAATCGCCCACCTTGCCCAGCGCGCCTTCAGCGGTCTGCGACAGGGAGATGCCGTCGTTGGCGTTGCGGATGGCAACGTTCATGCCACGAACCTGAGCGTTCATGCGCTCGGCGATGGCCAGGCCGGCGGCGTCGTCCTTGGCGCTGTTGACGCGCAGGCCCGAAGACAGGCGCTGCATCGAGGTGGCCAGCGACGCGCCGGTCGAGGCCAGGTTGCGCTGTGCGTTCAGGGACATCACGTTGGTGTTGATCGTGGTCATCACTCACTCCTAAAAAATGGTCGAACAAAGTAATCCGGCTGAATGTCTGGCGGTCACTGCCTCTCGGTGGTGACATCAGCCATCGGCGTTTGGCGCCGGATCGACCTCTTGCGAGGCCACCACCGTTTGCGCTTGCCGCCTTCGCTGGCCGGACGACGAACCCACTTAGAAGTTCGTTGAGGAGGTTTTCGGTGGTGGAGCCAGATTCTTTAGCGCCGCCCATTAATCAATCGGGCGATAAGCGGTCTCCTCAGGGCCTTGTTCGCTGCTTAGGGCGCAGCGGCCGATGGGGGCCGATCAGCGGCATGCCCGCTGCCGCTGGACAGATCTCGCAGCCCGTCTTTGTCGGAATTTGCCTTACAGAGTGTGAGGCGGCGCCTGACGCCACGAGCAGTGCTTCGCCGATTCAAGATTCTTTGCCCTTCGACACAATCACTCACATCGAGTCACCAGATGTAAGCGCAGTACCAGAAGGGGTATCAACATGGACAACGAACAACTGCTCGCCGAGATCCGCGAAGCCAACCTCACCTACCTGATGCTGGCCCAGAACCTGATCCGCAAGGACCGTGCAGAAGCCCTGTTCCGCCTGGGCCTGAGCGAAGAGGCCGCTGACCTGCTGGTGATGCTCTCACCGGCCCAGATGCTCAAGATCGCCTCCAGCAACATGCTGCTGTGCCGCTTCCGCGTGGACGACGACCTGGTCTGGAACCTGCTGACCAACCACAACGTGAAGAAGGTGGAAAACGGCACCACCACCCGCCTGCATGCTTCCATCCTGATGGCCGGCCGTTTCGCCGACTCGATGGCCGCCGCCCACTAAGCCCTTACTCGCCGCGCAGGAGCACACACCATGGCCGCCGTGAAAAGCATCCTCAACGAGTCGCGTGACATCGAGCGCGCGGTTGCGCTCATCCAACTGGGTGCGCGCCTGCAGGTGCTGGAGTACGAGACCAGCCTGTCGTACGAGCGCCTTTTGCGCCTGTACAAAGAAGTGGCGGGCAAGAGCCCGTCCAAGGGCCAACTGCCTTATTCCACCGACTGGTTCCTGACCTGGCAGCCCAACATCCACGCCTCGCTGTTCCTGAACATCCACGAGTACCTGTCCAAGTCCAGCGAAATCGAAGAGATCGACGCGGTGATCAAGGCCTTCCGCCTGTACAGCGAACAGATGACGGCCAGCGCCATTGAGCCCCTGCTGTCCATCACGCGCGCCTGGCGTCTGGTGAAGTTCGTGGACAGCGGCATGCTCACCCTCACCAAGTGCTCGTGCTGCGGCGGCCATTTCGTCACCGAGCCCTACGAAAACGCCCGCCACTTTGTCTGCGGCCTGTGCCAGCCGCCTGCTCGCGCCGGCAAGGGCGCGGCCTCTGGTGGTCTGCGCCTGCACTGAGCCGCACCCGATACCCCCAGCTTCCATCTGCGCAATCCAGAAAAGGGCCCCCAACGGGGCCCTTTTCGGCTTCATGGGCGCCATCAATACCGCCTAGAGTTGGCCGATAGAACATTGAGTAAGAGCGACGCTGCGCCAAGGGGGCGGCGCGCTCACCAGCCATTCGGGGTCTCACAGCATGTTTGTCATCGTCGGCTTTCTGGTCTCCATGGCCTGCATCTTCGGGGTGTTCATCGCCCACGGAGGAAACATCGGGGTGGTGCTCAAGGCCTTGCCGTTCGAGATGACCACCATCCTGGGCGCGGCCCTGGGCGCTTTCCTCATCAACAATCAGATGAAGGTGGTGAAGGCCGCGTTCAAAGGCATTGCCCAGTGCTTCAAGGGCAGTCGCTACACCAAGTCGCGCTACCTGGAGTTGCTGGCCCTGCAGTACGACTTGCTGCAGAAGGCCCGTAAGGAAGGCCTCATGGCCATTGAGCAAGACGTGGAGACACCACACGAGTCGCCCGTGTTCAAGAAGTACGCCACCATTTTGGCCGATCACCACTTGGTGGAGTTCATCACCGATTACCTGCGCATGATGGTCTCGGGCAACCTCAACGCCCACGAGATCGAGGCCTTGATGGACGCCGAGATCGAGACCCACCACCAGGAGGCCCACGCTCCCGTGGCCGCCATTGCACGCGTGGCCGGTGGATTGCCAGCCTTTGGCATCGTCGCGGCCGTGTTGGGGGTGGTGAACACCATGGGCTCGGTCGGTCAGCCGCCGGCTGTGCTGGGCGCCATGATCGGCTCGGCCCTGGTGGGCACCTTCCTGGGCATTCTGCTGGCCTACGGCGTGTTCGAGCCGCTGGGGGGCCTGATGGAGCAGCGCACCGCCGAAGGCGCCAAGGAATACGAGTGCGTGAAGACCACGCTGCTGGCCAGCATGCAGGGCTATGCCCCGGCCACGGCCATCGAGTTCGGCCGCAAGGTGTTGTACTCGGACGTGCGCCCCAGCTTCACCGAGCTGGAGAGCCACGTCAAAGGCAAGAAGTGAGGCGGATTTGAACCATGGCTGGTGACGGAAAAAAACTCCAACCCATCATCGTCAAGCGCGTCAAGAAGACCAGCCATGGCGCCCATGGCGGTGCCTGGAAGATCGCGTATGCCGACTTCGTGACAGCCATGATGGCCTTCTTCCTGCTCATGTGGTTGCTGGGCTCCACCGCCAAAGGTGAACTGCAGGGCATTGCTGACTACTTCGCCAACCCAGTGAAGATTTCCCTGATGGGGGGCAATGGCACCGGCAACAGCGACAGCATCTTGCCGGGTGGCGGAAGGGACCTCTCGCGTGCCTTCGGCCAGATGGACAGCGGCGAGGCCCAGCGCGCAGCCAAGATCATGGGGGCGCAAATGGCGCGCGCCGAGCAGATCCGCCAGGAGCAGGCGCGCCAGGACAGCGAGCGAATCGACCTCCTGGAGACAAAGATCCGCAAGCTGATCGACAGCAGCCCCAAGCTGGCTGACTACAAGGGTCAGATCCAGCTCATCAAGACGCCTGACGGGTTGCACATCCTGATTGTTGACGCGCAGAACCGCCCGATGTTCGACACCGGCAGTGCGTTGGTGAAGCCTTACATGCGCGACATCCTGCGCGAAATCGGTGGCGCCCTCATGGGAGTGGAAAACCGCATTGCCCTGGCGGGTCACACCGACGCCAAGCCTTACGGCACCGGGCAAC
Source organism: Hydrogenophaga sp. (assembly GCF_041913525.1). Lineage (GTDB taxonomy): Bacteria > Pseudomonadota > Gammaproteobacteria > Burkholderiales > Burkholderiaceae_C > Hydrogenophaga. The sequence goes on from NZ_JAYSFD010000002.1 coordinate 105,220, forward strand.
GTGGCTACAGCAACTGGGAGCTGTCCGCCGACCGGGCCAATGCCTCGCGTCGCGACCTGGTGGCCGGTGGCCTGCCCGATGACAAGCTCGTGCGCGTGGAGGGCCTGGCGTCCAGCCGGCTTCTGCACCCCGACCAGCCCTTTGACCCGTCCAACCGGCGCATCAGCATCGTGGTGATGACCCGCGAGGCCGAAGAGCGCATGTTGCCTTCCGCTTCTGCCCAGGCGACCCAGGCGGCTGCTTCCAGGCCCGCCGAAACGGCAGCGGGATTGGCCGAAGAGACTGCGCCGCTACAGATTTCCAGCGATATGACGAAAAAGGTCGCATCGCCAAGTGAAGACCCCCGCCCCTGATGCCTGTTTTGCCGGAGGCCACATGTCCGTACCGATGAAATTCCTGATCGTTGATGACTTCTCCACGATGCGCCGCATCGTGCGCAACCTGCTCAAGGAAATTGGCCACTCCGATGCCGATGAGGCAGAAGACGGCGCCGTCGCCTTGAACAAACTCAAGACCGGCAATTTCAACTTTGTGGTCACCGATATCAACATGCCCAACATGAACGGCTTTCAGTTGTTGTCGGCCATCAAGGCAGACGAAAGCCTCAAGCACCTGCCGGTGCTGATGGTGACGGCCGAGGCGCGAAAGGAAGACATCGTGCTGGCGGCCCAGAGTGGGGCAGCCGGCTACATCGTGAAGCCTTTCACGAAGGCGACCCTGGAAGAGAAGCTTGCCAACATCTTCAAGAAACTTGGCCTTTGAGGGGGCTAGCCATGAGCAACAGTGAAGACTCCGCTGCCAGCCCGACCATGTTTCACCAGCTCGGCACCATCACGCGCCAGCTGCACGATGCGCTCAAGGAGCTGGGTTACACCGACAAGCTCAAGGGCTCGGTGGACCAGCTTCCCGATGCGCAAAGCCGTCTGTCCTACATCGCCCGCCTCACCGGCGAGGCGGCCGAGAAGGTGCTGGGTGAGGTGGAGAGCGCCAAGTCCGAGCAGAACGAACTGACCCAGCGCGGTCGCCAGCTGGCCGACACCATCTCCCGCGTGCCGGCACTGGCCAAGGCCATGCCCGAGTTGATGGAGTGGTCCAACGACGTGGTGCGCCTGAGCGAGCAGACCGATGCTCGCCTGACCAACATCATGATGGCGCAAGACTTCCACGACCTTACCGGCCAGGTGATCGCCCGCGTGGTGCAGTTGGCCGGCACCATCGAAGAGCAGCTGCTCGACCTCTTGTTGCAAAGCGCCCCCACTGGTCAGCCCGGGCAAGACCAGGCCTTTGAACTCGCGGGCCCGGTGGTCAACGCCGAGGGCCGCACCGACGTGGTCAGCAACCAGCAGCAGGTGGACGACCTGCTGGCCAGCCTGGGCTTCTGACCCCGGCCGCATTGGCCGCGCGAAAAGCGCGGTTTCCCTGGGCTTTATCGCCCTTTAGTTTGTCGAGGCGGTCTCCACAATCGGGCTCATCCCCAGAGCCTGATCCATGGACTCCTCCGCCCAAGACAAAAACCTGCCAGCCACCGCCAAGCGCCTGCGAGAGGCGCGTGACGAAGGCCAGATCGCGCACTCGCGCGACCTGGGTCACCTGGCGGTGCTCGGTGGTGGTGCCCTGATCCTGCTGGCCTTGCTGCCGGCTGCCTTTGAAGGCTTGCGCACCATGCTGCGGGCCCAGCTGCGCTTTGACCACACCGCGCTTCGCGAGCCCGCCCAAGCCTTGCAGCGCTTGGGCGAGGGGTTTGGCCAGGGCCTCATGATTTACCTCCCTCTGGGCGTGCTCACCCTGGCGTTGGCGCTGGTGGTGGCCGTGGCCTCGGGCAGCTGGGGCTTCACCACCAAGCCGCTGATGCCCAACTTCGGCAAGCTGAACCCGCTCTCGGGCATGGGGCGTTTGTTTTCCAAACAGCAGGTGGTGGAGACCATCAAGCTGGTCTTCATCACCGCCGTGGTGGCGCTGGTGGGCTGGCGCTTCCTCGCTTCGCACCTTCAAGACTTCGCTTCGCTGGTGATGCAGCCGCTGGAGGCCGGCCTGGGCCAGCTGGGACAGTGGATGGTGACCGGCGTTGGCCTGCTGTTGGTGGTGGTGGCCGTGGTGGCGGCGGTGGACTTTCCTGTGCAGAAGTTCCTGCACGCGCAGCGCCTGCGCATGTCCCACCAGGAAGTGAAGGAAGAATTCAAGCAGGCCGAGGGTGACCCCACCTTCAAGGGCAAGCGCCGCGCCAAGGCGCGCGAACTGGCGCAGCGCCTGAGCATCTCGGCCGTGCCGCGCGCCGACCTGGTGGTCATGAACCCCACCCACTACGCCGTGGCCATTCGCTACGACGACGCCAGCATGAGTGCGCCGCGCGTGATCGCCAAGGGCACTGACCTGCTGGCCATGAAGATTCGCGACGTGGCCAAGGCATCGAAGGTGCCGGTGCTGCAGTCGCCCATGCTGGCGCGGGCCTTGTACGCCAACGCGGAGATCGACGAAGAGATCCCGTCGGCGCTCTACACCGCCGTGGCCCAGGTGCTGGCCTACGTCTATCAGCTCAAGGCCGCGCTGCGCGGCGAAGGGGCCATGCCCGTCGAGCCACAGCCGCAAGTGCCGCCCGAGCTGGACCCGCACTTCAAGAAAAAGCCTGTCTCTCGGGAGTCTGTTGAATGAACGCCTTGCAGCCCCTGCAGCAATGGTTGCGGCGCAACGCCGGCTGGGCCGGTGGCCTGGCCGCGCCCATGTTGGTGATCACCGTCCTGTCGATGATGGTGTTGCCGCTGCCGCCTTGGCTGCTGGACACCTTCTTCACCCTGAACATCGCGCTGGCCCTGATCGTGATGATGGTGGCCGCCTACATGCGCCGCCCGCTGGACTTCTCGGTTTTCCCCACGGTGCTGCTGCTCACCACGCTGCTGCGCCTGTCGCTCAACGTGGCCTCCACCCGCGTGGTGCTGCTAGAAGGCCATACCGGCCCCGGCGCGGCCGGTGCGGTGATCGAGGCCTTCGGCCACTTCCTCATTGGCGGCAACTTCGCGGTGGGCTTCATCGTGTTCGTGATCCTGGTGGTGATCAACTTCGTGGTGATCACCAAGGGCTCCGAGCGCATTGCCGAGGTGTCGGCCCGCTTCACCCTGGACGCCATGCCCGGCAAGCAGATGGCCATCGACGCCGACCTGGGTGCCGGCCTGATCGACGAGAAAGAAGCCAAGCGCCGCCGCGCCGAGGTGGGCGAAGAAGCCGAGTTTTTCGGCTCCATGGACGGTGCCTCCAAGTTCGTGCGCGGCGACGCCATGGCCGGCATCCTGATTCTCATCATCAACATCATTGGCGGCCTGGCCATTGGCATGGCCCAGCACGGCCTGTCCATCGGGCAGGCCGTGAACAGCTACGTGCTGCTGGCGGTGGGCGACGCGCTGGTGGCGCAGATTCCCTCGCTACTGATCTCGGTGGCCGCGGCCATGGTGGTCTCGCGCGTGGGCAAAGACGAGGACCTGGGCGTGCAGATGGCCAGCCAGATGTTCCTGTCCTCGCGGGTGCTGGGCATCGTGGCCGGCGTGCTGTTCATGCTGGGCATCGTGCCGGGCATGCCGCACCTGTTCTTCCTGACCTTCGCCGCGTTGTTGGGTGGCCTGGCCTGGTGGCGCTACCAGGAAGAGCAGCGCCCCGCACCGCTTGAGGCCAGCGCCGCCGGGCCCACCAGCGATGGCGAGGCCAGTTGGGACGACCTGCAACCGGTGGACCTGCTCGGCCTGGAGCTGGGCTACCGCCTGATCGCGCTGGTGGACAAGAACCGCCAGGGCGACCTGCTCACCCGCATCAAGGGCGTGCGCAAGAAGTTCGCCCAGGACGTGGGCTTTCTGCCCCCGGCCGTGCACGTGCGCGACAACCTGGAACTGCGCCCCAGCGGCTACCGCATCACCCTGCGCGGTGTGGTGGTGGGCGAGGGCGAGGTGTTCCCCGGCATGTTCCTGGCCATTGACCCGGGCGGCATCGGCACGCCGCTGATCGGCACTCCCACCACCGACCCGGCATTCGGCCTGCCCGCGCACTGGATCGACGAGCGCCAGAAGGAAAACGCGCAAATGGCAGGTTTCACCGTGGTTGATTCCGAGACCGTGCTGGCCACGCATCTTTCACACTTGATGCAAGTCCAGGCGGCCAAGTTGCTCAGCCGGACGGAGACCCAGGACCTGGTCGAACACGTGACCCGCCTGGCCCCCAAACTGATTGAAGAAGTCGTGCCCAAGATGGTTTCGGTTGCCACCTTCCAGAAAGTGCTCCAGCTGCTGCTGGAGGAAGGGGTGCACGTGCGCGACATCCGCACCATCATCGAGTCGCTGGCCGAGAACGCCCCCCACACCACCGACCCGGCCGAGCTGGCGCGCCGTGTGCGCATGGCGCTGGCCCCGGCCATCGTGCAGCAGATCTACGGCCCGGTGAAAGAGCTGGAAGTGATCGCCATCGAGCCTGGCCTGGAGCGCCTGCTGATGCAGGCCCTCACCGGCCAGAACGCTGGCGCGCTGGACCCCGGCGTGGCCGAGATGCTCAGCCAGTCGGCCACCGACATCGCCAACCGCCAGGAAGAAAAGGGCGTGCCCGCCTGCCTGCTGGTGCCCGACGCCATTCGCACCGCCATGGCCCGCCTGCTGCGCCGTGCCGCGCCACGCCTGCAGGTGCTGGCCCACAGCGAAATTCCTGAGACCCACCTGATCCGCATCGGCCCGATTCTTGGAGAGCTTGCCGCATGAACATCCAACGCTTTATCGCCCCCACCTCGCGCGAAGCCATGGCCAAGGCCCGCCGTGCCTTTGGCGACAGCGCGGTGATCCTGTCCACGCGCTCCACCGGCGATGGTTTTGAAGTGATGGCCGCTGCCGAGGAAAGCCTCGCCAGCATCACCACCGCCTCGGCCGCCGCGCCCCAGCCCGCAGCCCGCCCCGCGCCGGCCGCGGCCGCTTCGGTGGAGAAGGACACCGAGACCATGGCCATGAGCACCCTGTCGTTCCAGGACTACGTGCGCGAGCGCATGCTGCGCAAGCGCCGCGAAGAAACGGGGCAGGCGCCGATGGCCGCACCCGTGCCGCAGGCCGCCCCGGTGCGAGCCGAGCCGCGCCAGCAGCCCAAGGCTGAGCCCATCGCCGTGCCGGTGCAGCACTTCAACCGCGTGCCCGAGGTGAGCCAGCCGCGCCCCGAGCCGATCCGCACCCAGGCCCAGGTGCCCGCGTGGGAAGACAGCCAGCCGCCGGTGCGCTTCGGTGCCGACGACAACCAGCGCATGGCGGTGGAGCTCTCGGCCCTGCGCGAGATGATCGAAGAGCGCTTCAATACCCTGGCCTGGCTGGGCTCTTCGCGCCAGAACCCGCTGCAGGCCAACCTGATGCACAAGCTCATTCGCGCCGGCTACTCGCCCGCCCTGGCCCGCGCCGTGCTGGAGCGCGTGTCGCCCGACGCCTCGCCCGCCGAGGCCATGCGCTGGCTGGTGGACGTGCTCACCCGCAACCTCAAGGTGGCCGCACCCGGCCGTGGCCTGGCCGACGAAGGCGGCGTGATCTCGCTGATCGGCGCCACCGGCGTGGGCAAGACCACCACCGCCGCCAAGCTGGCCGCCCAGTGCGTCAAGCAACACGGTGCCGGCAGCGTGGGCATGATCACCCTCGATACTTATCGCGTCTCCGGCTACGAGCAGTTGCGCACCTACGGCCGCATGCTCGGCGTGGTGGCCCATCTGGCCCACGACCGCGCCGCCCTGGTGGACCTGCTCAACCTGCTGCAAGGCAAGCGCATGGTCATCATCGACACCGCTGGCCTGGGCCAGCGCGACCAGCGCATTCAAGAGATGCTCGATGTGCTGGCCATGCCCTCGGTGAAGAAGATGCTGGTGCTCAATGCCGGCTCGCAAGGCGACACGCTGGACGAGGTGCTCACCTCGTTCAAGGCCGCCCAGTTGCACGGCGTGGTGCTGTCCAAGGTGGACGAGGCCGTGAAGCTCGGCCCGGCCATTGACGCGCTGGTGCGCCACCAGGTGGTGCTGCGCGGCGTGGCCAACGGCCAGCGCGTGCCCGAAGACTGGCAGACCCCCGACGCCGCCTCGCTGGTGCGCCTGTCCATGGGCAGCCAGGGCAAGTCGGTGCACGACCCCATGGTCAACGACCTGGGCTTCTACTTCGCCCAGTCCAGCCAGGCCGTTCACCTTGGGGCCACCCATGTTTGAGCCCGGTTTCGATCAGGCCGCCGGCCTGCGCGCCAGCCTGCCCGGTGCCCACGCGGCCCTGGTGCCGCTGGCCAGCCCGGCCCAGCCCTCGCGCGCCTTTGAGTGGCTGTGCCACCTGGCGGCCGAACTGGCCGCCCAAGACCGCGAGGTGATCGTGGTGGACGCCACGGCGCACGAAACCGCCGCTCTGCGCGACACCGACGACGCATCGCTCGGTCTGCACCAGGCCCTGCAAGACCCCTCCATGGCCCAGCTCGGCGCCGTGGGCGACGCGGGTGAGTGGCGGGTGATGCCCGGCGCCCTGGGCCTGGAGCTGCTGCTTGACACCGCCCGCCACGCCGGGCCGAAGCGCGCGCTGGCCCGCTTGCTGGCCCCCTTTGCGGGTGGCGCCCTGGTGCTGCTGTTCGCACCGCCCCAGGCCCTGAGTGCCCTGCTGGGCGGCTGTGGTGGCCGCGTGCTGGTGCCCGTGCTGCCGCAGGCACAGGCCAGCATCTACGCCTACGGCGCCGTCAAGCTGCTGCAGCAAGCCGGCCTGAACCCGGTGCTGGCGCCCGCCATCGAGGCCCCGCCCCAGCTGGTGGGCAACGTGGTCGATTGCGCCGCCCGTTACCTGAACCATTCCCTGTCGGTCTGGCCGTCGGCCACCTGGGCTCTGCGCGCCCAGGAAAGTGCCCTGATTCCGGCTGGCGACACCACGACGCCTAGGCTGCGCGGCGCCCACGCCTGCGCCACCCATTCCCTCTGGAGCTGAAGATGTACACCGCCAAAGGCACGCTCAACCGGGACGAGCAGTTGCGCAAGTACAGCCCGCTGGTGCGCCGGCTGGCCCACCACATGATCGCCAAGCTGCCCCCCAGCGTGGAGCTGGACGACCTGATCCAGGTGGGCATGATCGGCCTGACCGAGGCCATCTCACGTTACGAGCCCTCGCAGGGCGTGCAGTTCGAAACCTTCGCCAGCCAGCGCATTCGCGGCGCCATGATCGACGAGTTGCGCGACGGCGACTGGATGTCGCGCGGCTCGCGCAAGAGCCAGAAAGACATCGAGCAGGCCGTGCACCGCCTGCAGCAGAAGCTGCACCGCGCCCCGATGGAGAGCGAGATCGCCAAGGAACTCGGCATGGCCCTGGCCGACTACCAGCACCTGCTGGCCAAGGTGCGAGGCACCCAGCTCGTGTACCTGGAAGACATCAGCGGTGGCGAAGACGAAGACAGCTTTCTTGATCGCCACATGGGCGACCACGAGGCCGACCCCTCTGCCGTGCTGCAAGACCAGCGCATGCGCATGGCGCTGGTGGCGGCCATCAAGGGCCTGCCCGACCGCGAACAGCAGATCATGAGCATGTACTACGAGCACGACATGAACCTCAAGGAGATCGCGGCCGTGCTGGGCGTGACCGAGTCGCGAATCTGCCAGCTGCACAGCCAGTCGATTGCGCGCCTGCGGGCCAAGCTGCGCGAGCATTGAACGCTCGCGCCGAAGGCCAATGGGCTGTCAGGCCACCACACCGGCGCGATGCCCCAACGAGAACTGGGTGGCGGGGTAGTCCAGCACCTGCATTTGCTGCGCGTACTCCAGCACCGCCAGGGTGTCGAGCGCGCCATTGACCCAGTGCGTGAGGGGCATGCGGTCACCCAGTGTCTCTACCGTCAGTGTCAAGGCAGAGCGAAGGCTTGGCCGCTTGGCGGAAGCCGCACCCAGGTGGTGTGACGCCCGTCCTGTTTCCGCCAGGCTCAGGCACAGCAAGGCGTGAAACGCGAATTCGCCTGGCTGGCGTGCCTGGTGTTTCAAGTGGCTGTGCAGCACGCGTTGGGGCCGCTCGGCCAAGCTGGCGTCCTCGTGCAGGGTCAGCCCGTCCTGGGATGCCGCGTCCACCATTGACCCCGAGCACAGGATTTCTGCGTGCCCACTGGCCTGGGTGAGGGTCTCCAGGCTGAGGCGCACCAGCGAGTGCTCGATTAGCGACTCCAGCAATGGCGTGGTGTCGGCCAGCCAGGAGGCCCCGGTGGGGTGGCCTGTGATCAGTTCGATCAGCTCGGCGATCAGCCCACACGGTCTCTCGGCACGGATCACGTGTCCGACCACCGATGACAAGGCCGTGAGGCCGGTGACATGCTGTGCCAGCAGGTGTGCGCCAGTGACCCGGGCGCGCGGGTTGCGTCCCGACATGCCTTGCGTGAGGGTGTCGGTCAGGCCATCGATGAGCAGGTCGATCGTGAAGCTGGCCTCGTCCAGAGCGCTGCGCAATTGGGCATGATCGGTCTGCACCGGGCGCTGCAGCAGCGCGCAAAGGTCAGCTTCGTGGTCACAGTGCCTGTCCAACTCAATGTGTTGGCGCCAGCCTTGCAGCACATCTGGCATCGCCAGTCGCTGCTCGATCCGTTCATAGAGTTGGCAGGCACCTTCTTGAAAGGCCGATGTGCGCTCCTGGCACAGCGCCACCAGCAGGTGCCCCAGCCAATGGTGTCGTGCCAGGTACTGCATCTGTTGGTCGAAGGCCAGGTCCGAGCCGGTCGGCGCCACGCCGTCTGTGTAGCCCAGGGGATGGGGAAACAGAGGCGGGGGCGGGCGGTAGAACACCTCGCAGTGGGCGTATTCCTCCAGCGTGCTCTTGAGAAAGGTGTTGCGCACCACGCGATCGGGGGCTTGCAGGCAGGCCACGGCGGCCGTGACGCCCGCGAAGCGAGAGCGGAAATAGGCCCGTGCCGCCCAATGCCGGATGAGCGGATAGGGAATCTGCTGGTGTCGCATGGCGGTCCACAAGGGGTGGCCGTAGTAGCGTCCATAGGCCTCGTTGCAGAATCCGATGGCAAATCGCAGAACCTCTTCTTGCGTGTAGTTCGGCTTCTCGTTGGCCGGCACCAGGCAGCCTTGCTGGTCGAGAACGGTGACCAGATTGGCTGCTTCTACCGAATCGGCTGCCAGGGCCTGGGCATCGATCTCCCGGCGAAGGAAGGCCGCCAGGCGGGGTTGCGCCTGAAGGGTATCAGCGGGAACGTCGACGCTCCAGACGGAGAAGCGAAGCTCGACGCCTTTTGTGGTGGTGCGCACTTCCACCGAGTCGCGCAGGTAGCCGTGAGCCGGACGCATGCCGAGGGCCTGCTCAGCGCACGATGACGTCTTCGACGAGGTGGCGGATGCGCACGGCTACGCCGGGCGGCATGGTGAGTCGCTGGGTAATGCGGGGAAGGTTGTCCGGGCGTGACATAGCCGGTGACCACTGCTGAGACCACTGAGTGCCTTCCGTTGGAGCGGCGAGTGGGGGCTGGCCCGGGACGCTGACGTCCTCGACATGGTCGGTGCTCATGAATCCTCCTGTGGCTGAGCCGCTCATGTCGGCGGGCTCTTGTGCCAATAAAGTTTACTTAAGTTTTCCTTTAAATCACAAAAAATCACACCAGAGAGCAGGGACGTGACCGGGGAAATGCGCCGTCGCGGCGCTCACTCGGGCCGATCGGCCACCAGAACGCAGAACTGGCTGTCGGCCTTCATTGGCCCCAGGCCCATCTGGTCGGTGGGCAGCAGGCCGGTGATCTCGCCGTTCTCTGTGCAGTAGACCTGCTGGCCATGCATGGCGCGAATGCGCGCTCGGCCCACGCGCGCCAGCATCGCCACGGTTTCGTCCAGTGTGAAGTGGCGAACGTGGTGCTCAAAGCGATGGCCAAAACGTGCAAAGGGCAGGCCGCCCTCGTGGGGCACCGAGATCAGCAGGGGGCCATCGGTGGCGCGCACCATCTGGTCAAGCAGGCCTGGTGCGTCGTCCACGTGTTCAATGGACTCGAAACTGATCGCGAAATCGAACAGCCCGGCTTGAAGCGTGAAGGGAAAGACCGCATGGCCGAACACCACTCGGTGGGTGCCGTAGGCGCACTCGGCCAGCCCCACGGCTTCACTCGATCCGTCTAGGCCCACCATGCGAGCGCCAGCGATATTGGCCACCATGCGGCTGCCGTAGCCATTGCCGCAGAACACGTCCAGGCCCATGGTTTGGTGCGAGGGCACGAGGAAGCGTCGCACCCACTGGGCCGCGAAGGCATAGCGCGCCCGGTGATCGGCTCGAATGAGGGGGATCTGGTCGGCCGTCTGCCGCTCACCGCTTTGCAGGGAAAAGTCTTTCTCGATGTGTTCGATGGAGGGCTGGTCCTGAACCACCAGGTGGCGGATCTCCTGACGAATCAAGGCCGACGACGGGTCACCGGCCAGTCCGTGCCAGAAGTGCGCCAGGGCCGCGGTGGGCTGGGCTTGTGCATTGGCCATGACGCCAGCCAGGAGGTGCAGGCGGCTGTCGGTCGGGAACTGGGCCAAGCCTTGGGCCACGGGCGTTTCGGCGCCGCCCAGGTCGCCCTCGGACAAGGCTTGGAAGGCAGCGTTTACCAGTGCGTCGGCAGTCATCGGGTCAAGGCTCATGCGCACACCTGTTCCATGAATTGATAACCCCAGTCGGCGTTCATGGAGCGCCGCAGGCGGTTGGGCACCCAGGCAGGGGTAGTTGGCGTGGATGCGTCGCCCGCCAGCATCGAGCGCCAGAAACCGGGCTCATTCCAGGCCGGTGACAGGGCCACGGGGCTGCCCGGGTGGCCGCCAGCGGGCGCCCGAGGCGAGTCGAAGTCGTACAAGAACGGCACCAGTTGGTGTGCGCGTCGCCCGAATGCCCGTGCTTCGATCAGGCCGCTGGAATTCAAGGCCACCACGGTATCGAGTTCGGGCTGGGCCAGCAGGTGGTAGAAGTTGGCGCTGGTGCGCACGATGCATGGCAGCTGCTGCAATACCGTCTGTGCGGCGGGATCGTAGGCGGCGTAGGGGTGTGGCTTGTAGAGCACCAGCGGGTGCTCGGTGCATAGGCGGTGCAACTCACCCAGGTGATCGTCCAGCCGGGCGAGGCGTCCGTCTGCAAGCACCATGGCGCGGTCGCTGGCCACCTGCCCGAGCAGCAGCGCGGTGCCCGACGGCATGGGCTCGGGTGGTGGCATCCAGGCGGCTTTCGCCTGGATGAGCCCTACCTGGCGGGCCACTTCTGACGGCGCCAGCGCATGGCGCAGCAACACCTCGTGGAAGGCCGGTACGTTAGTTCGCATGGCAAACACCAGGTCGGGCAAAAAGCGTAAGGGGTGCAGGATGAGGTCGATCACCGGCAGTTGCAGTTGCCGCATTGCATCGAGCAGCACCGGCGGCAGTTCGTAGCCGATGACCAGGGCGTCTTGCAGCGGTTCGCGAAGGGCCTCCACCAAGGCATCGGGGGCGGTCTGGCGCTGGGCTAGCGTGGCCCAACTCCGGAGGTTGAGGGACTCCCCCAGGGCGTCATATAGAGCCGGTGTGTCGAAAAACACACCGGCACCAGCGGGCATCAGCGCATCCCATGCGAGGGTGGTGGGAGCGGGAGCGTTGTCGGGCAGCAGCGGGCGCAGCAGGGCGCTGAGCCAGCGAATGTTTTTCCAGGTGGCGCCTTCCCAGCCATCGTCGACGAGAAAGGGGCGCAGCAGGTCGCCAGTGATGACGATGCGGGAGTGGCTTGGCATGCTCATGCGGACTCGGCCTCCAATTGCGCTGCCACCGGCTCAGTGGAAGGGGTGGCCGCCTGGCGCGCCAGCAGCGGGCGGTACACCACGCGAATCATGCAGCGGCGCTGGTCGGCCTCGCTGCAAGCGGGGAAGATCATCATGCCGGCCTCGGTGAACTTCACCATGTTGCCTTCGATCTGCTCCACCCCATCGAGCAGCACCTGCTCGCCCAGCACCAGGTCGGCGCGTTCGCCCTCGCCGTGCATCGGCACTTTTTCGATGGAGTCCAGTTGCAGCCACTCGTGCGTCTGGCCCCAGAGCACGCTCAGGTCAAAGCGGGCCGTCATGGGCAGGTGCAGGCAGTAGAAGCCGTCGTGCGTGGCAAAGGCGCGCGAGCTGCCGGCGGCGTGCTGTTGGGCATTGGCCGCCAGGGTGTGAATGGTCTCGCTGCGGTAGCTGGCCTGCGAGGGGGTGACGCCGTAGCCAAAGCGCTGCAGCGACAGCAGCAGGGTGGAGAGCGACACGTCGATGTGGCGCAGCTCCATGGGGTAGCTCACGCGCAGCGCGGTGAAGTCGCGGTTCATCAGCGCAAAGCCTTCGCGGCGGTACTCGGCCAGGCCACGTTCCAGGTCGGCGGTGGCCAGGATCAGGTCGGTGCCCAGGTTGAAGTCAAAGCGCAGGGCGCTGAGGCACTGAATCTCGTCTGCCGTGGGGAAGTAGATCAGGCGGCCCAGGTCAATGGTGGCCTGGTGCGCCAGCACCAGGTCGTCGTGGTCGTCGTGGTCGCTGGGGCGGCAGTGGGCCGGCATGGCCAGGGCGTCGCGCACGAAGCGCAGGGCGGCGGCCTGCATCTGGGCCACCAGCGCGGCCTGGGCCGGGCCCACGCCCACGTCGGCGCGAACGGGGCGGCCGTCCTCCTCGTAGTCGAGGGTGGTGCCGTCGTCCTTGGTGCACATCATCTCGAACACACCGATGTAGGCAGTCAGCGCGTGGATCAGGCGGTCATCGGCCCAGCGGGTGTCGATCAGGCCCTGGCGATCGGCCTGGTCGGCCTTGACGCGGCTGGCGATCAGGTAGAGCCCGTGCAGCTCCACGTCGTACTCGGCCCTCATCACCGCGGCCAGCCGGTTTTGCACCGTGCCGCTGTAGCCCAGGTCCACCAGCACCAGGCGGTCGCCGCGCTGCACCCCGGCGTGGGTCTGCAGGTGGCGCCACAGGCGCGCGCGCAGGGCGGCCGAGCGCTCGATGATCAAGGCCAGGGTCTCCTTGCGCAGCAGGAGCTGCGAGAAGGTGTCTTCGGGCGTGGCGCTTGCGCTGGCTTCGGCCAGGATGGCCTGCGCCTGTTCGGCGGGCAGCAGCAGTTGCTTGAGGATGGCCGGCATGGCCGAGACCGACACGCCGGCCGCCAGCACCCGCACCACGTCCTCGCGCGAGCACAGCGAGGCGGCAATGGCGGTCAGGCGCGAGACGTTGATCTCGGCCACGGCGTCCTGGCCCAGGATGGCCTCGCACACCCGCGCCGGCAGGTAGCCGTCGCGCAGCAGGAAGCCTAGCTTCACCGGGCGCCCCTGAGCCTGCAGGCGCGCCACCTGGCGGGCCACGAACTGGCCAAAGGCGAAGACGATGGGGCCCAGGCTGCGGTAGCCGATCTGCTGGGTCACCTGGGCCTGCCGGTCGTTGTGGGCCGCCAGCACGCCATGGAACAGGCTGGGGTTGCCTTGCTGGTGGTGAATCTCGGGCAGCAACTGCACCGCGGTGGTGGCGCGCCCGTCCAGCTCGTTCAGGGTGGCCTCGTCGTGGTGGCGCAGCCAATACCCGGTGATCTGGTGGCGCGCCGGGCCTTCGTGGTCGGCGTGCACGTTGTCGCCCAGGTGCACCAGGGCCTTGGGGCGCAGCTTTTCGCGCGCCAGCACGTGTTGCCAGATCTGGCCGGTCTTGGAGGTGCCGTGGTCGCAAGAGCAGTAGATCTGGGCAATCGCCTGGGCATCGTCGCCCAGGCGATTCTTCAACAGACCGCGCAACTGGCCGGCGGTGAGGTAGGTGTCGCTCACCACGATCACGCGCAGGCCACGCCGGCGCGCCTTGCGGATGAGGCGCAGCACCGGCTCGAACACAAAGCCGTGCGCTGCCTCGCAGTCGATCTCGGCTTGAACGCACTGCTCCACCAGCTGGGCATCGACTTGCGGGCCGAGCAGCTGGCGGTAGATCTCGTGCAGGGTGACCTCGGTGTGGCCCTTGAGCAGGCGCTGCTTGGCGCGGGCCTCGGTCTCGGCCTTGCCGCGCAGCGAGGCGGTGACCCCGGCGCGCTTCAGTACCTCGTGGTGGGGCAGGGCATAGAACACGTCTCGCGGGGCGACCACCCGGCGCCACCAGATGGTGTCAAAGCAATCCAGGGACAGCACCTGGGTCTGCTTGGGCAGGCGATCCAGCAAATCGTCGAGCTGGTTGGCAAACAGTTGGATGGACATGGCGTACCCGCTGATGAAACCGAGGAACCGGCCATGGCGCACCCTAGGGGCCCATGTCGGCAACGGCGTCCATTTAATCAGCGGGGTGGCGAGCCAAATCGCCAAAGAGAAGGGGGCTGCCGGCTCAGTTCCGGCGATTGGCCCGTTCGGGCCAATCCGGCGGCATCAGGCCAAGAGGTAGGCCCTGCCCGGTCCGCGAATGCCGCCTTGGCGTTCGTAGGTGGGGGCTTGCAGGGCCTCGGGCATGAGGGCTTGGAGGGCACGCTGGTTCTGGGCCACGGCGCGCAACACGCCTTGGCGCAGGCGGCCAAAGCGCAGGGCGGCTTGCTGGGCCTGGTGCACCAGATCGGCACTGGCTGCCTGCCACTGGGCGGCGCCCGGGCTGGCCTGCAGCGTGGTTTGCACGCGGGCGCAGGCGGTTTGCACCGCCAGGGCATCGCCCTGCAGCAGTTGCAGTTCGAGCTGGTCGAGTTCGCCGTTGAGTCGGGTCATCCACGCCTGAGCGTCGGTGGGGGTGGATGCGATGGACTTCATGGCGCGCTCCTGGGTGGGTTACTGGCGACTGGCGTTGAGCATTTCCGCCGCGTTGGCCAGCATCTTGTCGGCGATGGCCTCGGCGTTGACCTGGAAGGTGCCGTTGGCGATGGCCTGTTTCATGGCCTCGACCTTGTCGGCGTTGAACACGTCGTTGCCGTTGCCGGACCCCGACAGTGCCTGTGTGGTGGACGACAGCGTGACCTGCACGCCGCTGGCGGGCGCGCCAGGCGCAGGCGTGGTCGGCGCTGCCCCGGTGGGGGGCGCAGGGGGTGCGGCGGCCGCCCGCTGCGGGCCGCTGGCGACCGAACCGATGTAGGAATCCGGTGAAGAATCGACTTTCATGTCACGCTCCATTCCCCAAAGGTGGGGCGATGTGGAATGACTATCGACCCCTGAACGGTGAACTTTAGCCCGACTTTTCGACTTTCTTGCCTGCTGTCTGGTGGGGTGCGCGCCGGTGCTACATCGCCAACTCCACCGTCTGGTCGGGGCGAACCACCCCGTTGACCACTTTGCCGCTGGGCAATCGCACCCGGGCGCTTTCGCCCACGCGGCCCTCGCTGATTGCCTGGCCCATCACCGAGACAGCAAAACCGCTGCCGCCGCTGACCACTTTCACCGGCGAGCCGGCCTCGAAGGCGGTTTGGGCGCGCACCATGTTCTCGCGCAGCGTCTGGCCGGGCGACAGGGCGTAGGCCGTGGTCTGGCCCACCCAGCGCTCGGGCGTGGCCAGCACCGGCGAGGGGTGGGACGCCCAATCGACTTCGGTCAACTCGGCCTGGTCTTGAGTGAGGGTTTCCCCGGCCGCCACGGGCGCCTTGAGCACCCAGGCCGGGCCGAAGGCCTTGATGGTGACCGGCACGTACACGTTCCAGCGGGCCACGCCATCGGTGCAGCGCAGGCCGATGCGGCTGCGCCCCCAGAGCTTGGTGCCCGGTGGCAGATAAGGCTCGATGGCTTGGCAGGGGGCCAGGCGCAGGCGGCTGTCCAGGTTGCCCATCACCACCTCGGCGCGCAGGGGCATGCCGCCATCCTGGGCCATGGCCTGGTCAATGGCGGGTTGCAGCCAGTCGCGGGCCAGTTGCTCCAGCCCGGCGGGCGGGGCGGCGTTGGCCCACGCGCCCAGCATCAGCAGACCGCCGATCAGCAGGCGCCGAAGGCTCAGGGTGATGGGATGGCGAGGCATGGCTTGGTGGGTGAGTGGATGGAGATCGAGGCATCACTCTAGGGCGAGCCGGGGCAGGGCTAAGCCGGGAAATGCCCGCTTTCGCCTGCGTTTCTCCTGGCTTTGCCCGACTCAAGAATTCCCACAATCCTCTGAACTCCCGCCGTGGCCTCATGCCTGGCGGCTTTCTTCACCACGCGAGGTGCCCATGCTCGAACAGATGACCGCCCGGCTGGACTTCCACGGCAAAGCGCTCATGCTGCGCTCGCAGCGTCAGCAGGTGCTGGCCAGCAACATCGCCAACGCCGACACCCCGGGCTTTGTGGCGCGCGATTTCGATTTCGCGCAGGCGCTGCAGAAGGCGGCCGGGGCCACGGGTGCCCGTGCCACCGAGGGCGTGGCCATGACCGATGCGCGCCACCTGAGCCTGCAGGGCGGGCCCGGCTCACCCAAGACCGACCTGGCCTACACCGTGCAAACCCAGCCCAGCCAAGACCGCAACACGGTCGATCTGGACCGTGAGCGCGCCAACTTCGTGGACAACACCGTGCGCTACGAGTCCACGCTGCGATTCATCAACGGGCATGTGAAGACCATGCTCAGCGCGATCACGGGTCAGTGATCGGGGAGAACGCCATGTCCATGTTTTCCATCTTCAATGTCGCCGGCAGCGCCGTGAGCGCGCAGGCCCAGCGCCTGAACGTGGTGGCCAGCAACCTGGCCAACGCCGATGCCGTGGCCGGCCCCGATGGCCAAAGCTACAAGGCCCGCCAGGTGCAGTTCCAGACCGTGCCCATGGGTGGCCCGGGCAGCGCCGGGGTGAAGGTGCAGAACGTCACCGAGAGCGACCAGCCTGGCCGACGTGTCTTTCAGCCCAACCACCCCAGCGCCGACGGCGAGGGCTACGTGACCCATTCCAACGTGAACCCGGTGGAGGAGATGGTCAACATGATCTCCGCCTCGCGTTCGTACCAGAACAACGTCGAGGTCATGAACACGGCCAAGAGCCTGCTGCTCAAGACGCTGCAGATGGGCAACTGAGGACCACACCATGTACACCTCCGCACTTGATCTCTCCACCTTCAGCACCAAGCCGGGCAGCACCACGGCCACCACGACCACGTCCACCGGCAGTTCGCAGTCGCAAGACCGCTTCCTCAAGCTGCTGGTGGCGCAGATCAACAACCAGGACCCGCTGAACCCGATGGACAACGCGCAGATGACCACGCAGATGTCCCAGATCAACATGGTCAGCGGCATCGAGACGGTCAACGACACGCTCAAGACCATCGCCAGCCAGTTTGGCGTGTTCCAGCAATTGCAGGGCACTGCGCTCATCGGGCGCGAGGCGCTGGTGGCCGGCACCACCATGGGCTTTGACGGCAGCACCGGCAAGGCCGCCTTCCAGCTGGCGGGCGACGCCGCGCAGGTGGACGTGGACGTGCTCGACAAGAACGGCACAGTGATCGACACCATCAACTTCGGCGCCCTCACCGCCGGCCAGCACGCCTTCAACTGGGACGGCACCGGGGTGGACCCCGCCACCGTGGGCAGCTTCCGGGTGCGCGCGGCCAACGGTGGCACGCCGGTGAGCGCCACCACTTTCAGCCGCCTCACCGTCACTGGCACCAGCTTCGCCGACGGTGCCGTGAAGCTGCAACTGCAGAACGGCACCAGCCTGGCCTACGACAAGGTCAGCACCTTCCTCTGACACCCCACCCCTCCAGGACTTCAAGGACATTGCCATGGCATTCCAGCAAGGACTCTCCGGCCTGAACACCGCGAGCAAAAACCTCGACGTGATCGGGCACAACATCGCCAACGCCAACACCGTGGGCATGAAAAGCTCGCGCGCCGAGTTCTCCGAGCTGTACGCCAGCTCGGTCAACGCCGCGGGTGGCACCGCCAGCGGCATCGGCGTGACGGTGGCCGCCGTCACCCAGCAGTTCACCCAGGGCAACATCACCGCCACCGGCAACGAGATGGACGTGGCCATCAACGGCAACGGCTTCTACGAGCTGACCATGCCCAACGGCGCCACCGTGTACAGCCGCGCGGGCATGTTCAAGCTCGACCGCGAGGGAAATGTGGTCACCAATGACGGCAGCCGCCTCATGGGCTACCCCACCGACGCTGCCGGCAACCGCCTGAGCTTCGAGACCCAGCCCTTGAGCCTGCCCACGGGTGGCCCGATCCCGGCGCAGCAGACGGGCAGCATCTCTGCCGAGTTCAACCTGGATGCGCGCGCGCCCATCTACAACGCCACCACCGGCTTGCCGCCGCTGTCCACCTACGGCACCTCGCTGGTGGCCTACGACCCGCAGGGCATCGAAGTGCCGGTGTCGCTGGCCTTCCGCAAGGTGGCCAACAACCAGTGGGAGGTGTACACCGGCGTGAACGGTGCCGACCCGGCCACCTCCACGCCCTTCACGTTGAACTTCAACAACGACGGCACGCTGAACACGACCACCACCACCATCCCCACCCTGACGCTGACCTCGCCGAACAACCCGGCGCTGACCTTCACGGCCTCGATGAACTTCGACGACGTGACCCAGTTCGGCACCAGCTTTGCGGTCAATAAGCTTAGCCAGAACGGCTACCCGCCTGGCGAGCTCACCAGCCTGAAGATCGCCGAGAACGGCGTGATCACCGGCCAGTACTCCAACGGCCAGACCCGCGCGGCGGGCCAGATCGCGCTGGTGAACTTTCGCAACAGTCAGGGCCTGGTGCCCACCGGAAACGGCTCCTGGCAGGCCACCTACGCCTCTGGCGATCCGCTGCGTGGCGAGCCTGGCTCGGGCAACTTTGGTGCCCTGCAGTCGGGCGCGCTGGAAGACTCCAACGTTGACCTGACCGCCGAGCTGGTGGACATGATGACCGCGCAGCGCGCCTACCAGGCCAACGCACAAACCATCAAGACGCAGGACCAAGTGCTCAGCACCTTGCTGAACATGCGCTGATCGCTGATCGCCAACACCTGACACCGGAGCCACCCCATGGACCGCCTGATCTACACCGCGATGACCGGCGCCAACGCGGCGCAGCAGCGCCAGCAGGTGCTGTCGAACAACCTGGCCAACCTGTCCACGCCCGGCTTTCGCGCCGAGCTGTCCACCTTTCGCGCCGTGCCCATTCGGGGCGATGGGGCCAGCACCCGCGTGTTCGCCGCCGAGGCCACCGCCGGCCACTCCGACGCGCCGGGCGCCGTCACGCAGACCGGGCGCAACCTGGACGTGGCGGCCAAGGGCAATGCCTACTTCGCGGTGCAGGCGCTGGATGGCACCGAGGCCTACACCCGCGCCGGTGCGCTGGAGGTGAACACCGAGGGCACGCTGGTCAACGCGGCGGGCCTGGCGATGCTGGGCGACGGCGGGCCGATCACCGTGCCGCAGAACGCGCGGGTGGACATTGCGTCTGACGGCACCGTGAGCGCGCGCGTGGGCAACGAGCCGGGGCAGGTGGTGGGCCGCCTGAAGATGGTGGAACCCGACGCCGACAACCCGCTGCGCCGCGGCGACGACGGCCTCTTTCGCGGCCCCGGTGGCGACCCGCTGCCCGCCAGCGACGTGGCCCGCCTGCAAGACGGCGCCCTGGAGGGCTCCAACGTCAATCCCGTGGAGGCCATGGTCAGCATGATCGCCGTAGCCCGGCAATTTGAAGTGCAGATGCGCATGCTGCAAAACGGCGAGCAGAACGACCGCTCGGCCAGCCAGCTGTTGAACGTCAACGGTTAACCGGAGAACACGCCATGATGAATTCCCTGATGATCGCCAAGACCGGCATGACGGCGCAGCAAACCCAGCTCGACGTCATCTCGAACAACCTGGCCAACGTCTCCACCAACGGTTTCAAGCGCTCCAACGCGGTGTTTGAAGACCTGATGTACCAGAACCTGCGCCAGGTGGGCGCCAACGCGGCCGAGCAGGCCGAGTTGCCCACCGGCCTGCAAGTGGGCCTGGGCGTGCGCACCGTGGCCACCTCGCGCCAGTTCACCCAGGGCAGCCTGCAGCAGTCGGGCAACGCGCTGGACCTGGCCGTCAACGGCGCCGGCTTCTTCCAGGTGGAAATGCCCGACGGCACCACCGCCTACACCCGCGACGGCAGTTTCCAGCTCGACGCGCAGGGCCGCATGGTCACCAGCAGCGGTTTCCCGCTGAGCGCGGGCATCACCCTGCCGCCCGAGACCACCAGCATCACCGTCTCCAGCAGCGGCGTGGTGAGCGCCAAGCTGCCCGGCACCACCCAGCTGCAGCAGGTGGGTGTGCTGGAACTGGCCAACTTCATCAACGCCCCGGGCCTGGAGCCGCTGGGCCAAAACCTCTTCCGCGAGAGCGTGGCCTCGGGCAACCCGATCACCGGCACGCCGGGCACGCAGGGCATGGGCACGGTGATGCAGGGTTACACCGAGGCGTCCAACGTGAACGTGGTGCAAGAGCTGGTGAGCATGATCCAGACGCAGCGCGCCTACGAGATGAATTCCAAGGCCATCCAGACCTCCGACCAGATGCTGCAGCGCCTGAGCCAGCTCTGACCGTTGCCTGGTTTCCCTTCTCAAGCCGAAAGACCGCCATGTTCTCCCGTCTGCCGCTTCTGTGTTGCCTGTTGTCGCTGGGGGCCTTGCTGGCCGGTTGCGAAACCATGCAGCCCAAGGTCGAGGTCGCGCCGGCCCAGCCTGTTCGCTACGTGCAGGCCGAGGCCCCGGCGGCCGTGCCCACGGGCGGCCTGTTCCGCCCCGCCGCCTACCGCCCCGGCTTTGAAGACCCGCGCGCGCGCTTGCCGGGCGACCTGGTCACCATTCAGATCACCGAGCGCGTGACCGCCAGCCAGAGCACCTCGGCCAGCATTGACCGCAGCGCCGACGTGTCGGCCGGCATCGCGGCCTTCCCCCTGCTCAAGAGCGGCACGCTGGGCAAGCTGGACGTGGGCGCGCAGTCGAGCAACTCGTTCGCGGGCGACGGCAAGAACGCGGCCAACAACACCTTCTCCGGCACCATCACCGCCACCGTGCAAGAGGTCTTGCCCAACGGCCACCTGCTGGTGGTGGGCGAGA
The DNA here is from genome assembly GCF_041913525.1 of Hydrogenophaga sp. Lineage (GTDB taxonomy): Bacteria > Pseudomonadota > Gammaproteobacteria > Burkholderiales > Burkholderiaceae_C > Hydrogenophaga. Next base: position 126,131 of record NZ_JAYSFD010000002.1, read on the forward strand.
AGCAGACCGGCGTGAACGCCAACGTGGACGTGATGCGCTTCTCCGGCACCATCGATCCGCGCCAGATTCGCCCCGGCAACGTGGTGGCCTCTACCCAGGTGGCCAACGCGCGCATCGAGTCGGTCAGCCGCGGTGCACAGGGTGAAGCGATGTCAATTGGCTGGTTGGCACGGTTCTTTTTGAGCGTTCTGCCGTTCTGAAGCCTGCCCACAATGGCCTCATGGCTCAACCCAGGATGCATATCGTGAAAGCCCTGTCCGTTCTCCTCATCGCCCTGGCGGCCGGCCTGTGCCAGACCGCCGGCGCGCAATCCATTCGCGTGAAAGAGATCGCGTCGGTGCAGGGTGTGCGCAGCAACCAGCTCACTGGCTACGGCCTGGTGGTGGGCCTGGACGGCACGGGCGATCAGACCACCCAGATGCCCTACACCACGCAGAGCATGGCCAACTACCTGCAGCAGTTCGGCCTGACCCTGCCCGCGGGCGTGAACCCGCAAATGAAGAACGTGGCGGCGGTGCTGGTCACCGCCCAGTTGCCCGCCTTCGCGCAGCCCGGCCAGGCCATTGACGTGACCGTCTCGTCCATGGGCAACGCCAAGTCGCTGCGCGGCGGCACGCTCATTGCCACGCCGCTGCGTGGGGCCGACGGCGAGATTTACGCGCTGGCCCAAGGCAACCTGCTGGTGGGTGGCGCGGGCGCTGCCGCCGGTGGCAGCAAGGTGCAGATCAACCACCTGAGCGCAGGCCGCATTCCCGCAGGGGCGCAGGTGGAGCGCACGGTGGCCACGCCCTTTGCGCTGGGCGACACCATTGACCTGGGTCTGCAAAGCAACGATTTCCAGACCGCCAGCCGCGTGACGGACGCCATCAACCGCACCCTGGGCGCGGGCACCGCCAGCGCCGTGGATGGCCGTGTGGTGCGCCTGCGCGCCCCGGCCGACCCGAACGCCCGCGTGGCCTTCCTGGCCCGCGTGGAAGACGTGCGCCTGGAGGCCGCCGTGCCCAGCGCCAAGGTGGTCATCAACTCGCGCACCGGCTCGGTGGTGATGAACCAGGCCGTCACCATTGGCGCCTGCGCCGTGGCGCACGGCAACCTGTCGGTGAGCATCAGTTCCACGCCGGTCATCAGCCAGCCCAATGCGCTTTCGCGTGGCGAGACGGTGGTGGCCGAGAAGGCCAGCATCCAGATCAGCCAGGACAAGGGCGCGCTCGTTCAGCTCAACACCGCGCCCAAACTGGCCGACGTGGTGAAGGCGCTCAACGCGCTGGGCGCCACCCCGCAAGACCTGCTGGCCATTCTCCAGGCCATCAAGGCATCGGGTGCGCTCAATGCCGAGCTTGAGGTGATCTGACGATGAACACCAACCCGCTCATGCCCAGCGGCCTGGCCGCTGACCCCAGCGCCCTGAGCGCGCTGCGGCAGCAGGCGGCCACCGGCAACGAACGCGCCGCCCTGAAAGAGGCGGCGAAGCAGTTTGAGTCCCTCTTCATGCGCGAGCTGCTCAAGAGCATGCGCGAGGCCACGCAGAAGTCGGGCCTGACCGACAGCGAGGGCGAGGCCATGGGCACCGACCTGCTGGACCAGCAGTTTGCGGTGCAGCTCTCGGGCCTGCCGGGCGGCTTGTCCGAGGCCATCGAGCGCCAGCTGGCGCGGCAGATGGGCGGCGCGAACGCCGCCAATGCCTCGGCCGTGCCCACCACCCTGGACAAGGTCAGCGGCGGCTCGCGTCAGGCGGGCTTCGTGGCCAAGCACACGGCCGCCGCCAACGCGGTGGCGGTGGAGTCGGGCATTCCCGCCAGCTACATGATTGGCCAGGCCGGCCACGAGACCGGCTGGGGCAAGAGCGAGATTCGCCACGCCGACGGTTCGCCCTCGTTCAACCTGTTTGGCATCAAGGCCACCGGTGGCTGGAAGGGCAAGGTGGCCGAGGTCACCACCACCGAATACATCAACGGCGAAGCGCGCAAGGTCAAGGCCAAGTTCCGCGCCTACGACAGCTACGAAGACGCCTTCCGCGACTACGCCCGCCTCATCGGCAACAGCCCGCGCTACGAGAAAGTCATGGCGCGCCTGGACTCGGTGCAGGGCTTTGCCACCGGCCTGCAAAAGGCCGGCTACGCCACCGACCCTCAGTACGCCGCCAAGCTCAGCCGCGCCATCAACACCACCCTGAGCCTGCAGCGGGCCCAGGTCTGACCACGCTTTCACCATGTCATCTGCCCTGACCATCGGCGCCCGAGCCCTGACGACCAACCTGGCCGCCTTGCAGGTCATTGGTCACAACATCGCCAACGTCAACACCGAGGGCTATTCGCGCCAGTCGGTGCAACTGTCCACCTCGGGCTACCAGCAGTTTGGCAACGGCTTCTACGGCAAGGGCGTGGAGATCGCCACGGTGGAGCGCAGCTACAACGCCTACCTCACGCGCGAAGCCCGATCCACCTCGTCCGTGGCGGCGGCCGACTCGGCCCGGCTCGACCGCCTGACCCAGCTGGAGTCGCTCTTTCCCACTGGCGACAGCGGCCTGGGCACCGCCATCAACGACATGCTCAATGCCTGGGGCGACGTGTCGTCATCCCCGGGCAACCTCACCGCGCGCGTGGTGGTGCTCTCCGAGGCCGAAGACTTTGCCGCCCGCTTGCGCAACACGGCGGGGCAGCTGGACCTGATGGCGCTGAACTCGCAGCAGCAGGCCGAAGGCATCGTGGGCGACGTCAACAAACTGGCCCAGGACCTGGCCACGGTGAATAAGCAATTGCAGGAAGCCGGTGGCACCAAGCACACCCCCAATGACCTGCTGGACACGCGCGACAAGATCCTGGCCCAGTTGAGCCAGCAGGTGCAGATCAGCACGGTGGAGGCCGACAACGGCATGGTCAACGTGTTCGTGGCCGGCAGCCAGCCGCTGGTGCTGGGCCTGCAGGCCAACCGGCTGGAGGTCACGCGAGACCCGGCCGACACCTCGCGCATCGCCCTGTCGTTCGTGCAGGGAGGTCAATCCACCCGGGTGGAGACCGGCTTGCTGGGCGGCGGCGAGTTGTCGGGTCTGATGACCTTCATCAACGAAGACCTCACCGATGTGCGCAACCAGCTTGGCCGTCTGGCCGTTGGCATTGCCACCACCCTCAACGAGCAGCACAAGCTGGGCGTTGACCTCAAGGGCAACCCGGGGCAAGACTTCTTCGTGCCGCCCGCTTCTGCGCGGGGCATTGCCGCCGCCTCCAACACGGGCACCGCCAGCATCACCGCCACGGTCAGCGACCCCACGGCGCTGGTGGCCTCTGACTACGACGTGCGCTTCGATGGCAGCAACTACGCCATCGTGCGCCTGAGCGACGGCAACACCCAGACCTTCTCCAGCCTCACGCCCGCGCCGGTGGTGGATGGCCTGACCTTCACCCTGGCCAGCGGTAGCCTGGCCACCAACGACAGCTACCGCCTCAAGCCTTTCGAGGCCGCCGCGCGCGACTTGCAGGTGGCGCTGGGCTCGCCCGAGCGGCTGGCCGCGGCCAGCCCGGTGCAAGTCACCCCGGGCACCGGCAACGCCGGCGGTCTGAGCGTGGAGAGCCTCTACGCCATCTCTTTGCCCGCCACCGGGGCGACGGTCGCCTTTCAGGCCGATGGCACCTACACCATCAACGGCGCGCTGCCGGGCACGCCCTTCAAGCCCGGCGTGCCGATCGAGGCCAACGGCTGGAGTCTCACCTTGCGTGGCACGCCCACGGCGGGCGACACCTTCACCGTGGGCGCGTCCAGCACCACCGGCATCGGCCAGAACGCGGGCAACGCCAAGGCCATTCTGGATTTGCGTGAGCGCCCCACCTTTGAGGGCGTGGCCCTGGCCGACGGCTACGTGGGCCTGTTCTCCAACGTGGGCACCCGCGTGCAGAGCGCGAAGTTCGCGTCCGATTTTTCCGCCAGCGTGGCCCAGACGGCCGAGACCGCCCGCTCCAATGAAGCCGGCGTGAACCTGGACGAGGAAGCCGCGCGCCTGCTGCAGTTTCAGCAGGCCTACCAGGCCTCGGCCAAGTTCCTGCAGATCGCCCAAAGCACCTTCGACAGCCTGCTGCAGACCGTGGGCCGCTGATCGAGACCGGAGACATCGCCATGCGCATCGCCACCGCCAACGCCTTTGACAACACCATCGCCCAACTCACCCGCCGCCAGGCCGACCTGGCCAAGCAGCAAGAGCGGCTGTCCAGCGGCAAGCAGGTGCTCAAGCCCAGCGATGACCCGGTGGCGGCCACGCTGGCCGAGACCGCCAAGAACAAGCTGGCCCGCAACGAGGCCGACCTGCGCGCCCTGAAGGCCTCCCGCACCAGCCTGGAACAGGTGGAAAGCGGCCTGGGCGAGTCCAGCGACCTCATCCAGCAGGTGCGCGAGCTGTTCGTGACCGCGGGCAACGGCGCCTTCACCGACAGCGAGCGCGAAGACGTGGCCCGCCAACTGGAGAGCCTGCGCGAGCGCCTCGTCGCCGTGGCCAACCGCACCGACACCAATGGCCGCACCTTGTTCGGCGGCCTGGGCGGGTCAAGCACGCCCTTTGTGGACACCTACACCGCCTCGGGCGCCACCGTGGTGTTCCAGGGCCAGCGCGGGCAGGCCGCGGCGGGCAACACCTCGCTGCCCTCCACCCTGGATGGCGACGCCATCTGGATGCGCGTGCCGCAAGGCAACGGCACCTTTACCGTGAGCCTGGGGGCCGGCAACACCGGCTCTGTGCGAACCGACATGGGCGAGGTGAGCAACCTGTCTGCCGTCACGGGCGACGCGTACCAGATCGCCTTCGCTGACGTGGGTGGGCAGATGCAGTACAGCATCACCAACACCACCACCGGCCTGCCAGTGGCTGGCCAGACGGGCATGCCTTACCAGTCGGGCCAGATGATCGCCTTTGACGGCCTTTCGCTTACCCTCAAAGACGGCCCGGCGGCCGGCGACACGGTGGACATCAACCCGGTGTCGGCCTCCACCGATTTGTTCAAGGTGGTGCAGAACGCCATTGACGCCCTGCGCGTGACCGGCACCGGTGCCAATGCCCAGCGCACCCAGGCGCTCACCCAATCGCTCACCGAACTCGACTCGGCCCATGACCGCGTGTTGCTGGCCCGTGGCCGCGCCGGCGAGTGGCTCAACCGGGCCGATTCGCTCGACTCTTTGCTGGGCGACCGCTCGGCGGCCCTGAAGATCGAGAAGTCCAACCTGGAAGACCTGGACCTGATCCAGGGCATCTCGGATTTCCAGACCCAGCAAACCGCTCTGGACGCGGCCATCAAGGCCTACGCCCAGGTGCAGAAGCTCTCATTGTTCTCCGCCATCTGATAGGACGGGGTGATGACGCAGTCTGTGCTGGATAGCCTGACCCTGGCCTACGAGCCCATCTGGAGCCGCGAGCGGGCGCTGGCCGCTGTGCGCCTGCACATTGGCGCAGTGCGACCCGAGGCCGCCGATGCGACCCACCTGCTGCAGTTGCTGGGCGACAGCTGGCCCGAAAGCGCGCCACCCCTGGTGCTGGCCTTCAACAGCCCGCGCCTGCTGGCCCAGGCTCTGATGGGCCCAGCGGTGGCACACACCTGGGTCGAGGTGCCCAGTGGTGCCTTTGACCAAGAAGAAGGGCTGGCCCGTTTGTCGCTGGCGGCGGGTCGAGGCCATCATTTGATGCGGCGCCTGCCGCTGTCGGCTTGGTCTCAGGTGCGCGAGTTGTCCTTTCCGGTGCGCAACCTGCTGCAGATAAACGACGCAGACGCCCAGACCCTGGCAGCTGCGCCCGCGCCCGGTGCGCTCTATGCACCCTGGCCACGCGGCGGTCTGCTGGCCGGCGTGCCCACGCGCGAACTGGCCCACCGCGCACTTGACGAAACCGGCGCCTGGGGCCTGGTGGGTTGGCCAGAAGACGATGTGCTCACCCAGCACAAGCGCCGCCCCGTCACTTACGACCTGCGCGTCATTCACGAGGTGCTGCTCGCGCTGGACCACGAAGACTGCTCCATCGAACGCCTGGAGCGCATCGTGCGCCAGGACGCTGTGCTGGTGTACCGCATCCTGCTGTTGGTGAACTCGGCCGCCTATGGCCTTCGCCGCGAGATTGGCTCGCTGCGGCACGCGCTCATGATGCTGGGCTTTCGCGAACTGAGCCGCTGGCTCACCGACCAGGTGCCCGAGGGCGACCCCGACGAAGACCTGCACCCACTGCGCCAGGCCATGGTGATGCGCGCCCGCATGGCGCAGCACCTGCTGGCCACCGGCTCGGACGACGCCTTGCGCGCCGAGGTGTACGCCACGGCGCTGCTGTCTCAGTTGGACCGGCTGCTGCACCAGCCTCTGCCTGAGCTGCTGCACAAGCTGCCCTTGCCCGGGCGAGTGTTCGACGCCACCCTGCGCCGCGATGGGCCTTACTTTCCCCTGGTGGACATGGCCCGTGCCCTGGCCACCCCAGCCCAGATGCACCAGTTGCCCGCCCTGAGCGTGCGACACGACATCCCGCTGGAGCAGGCCAACCGCGCGCTGCTGCGCATGCTGACCACCAGCCGCGACCACGCCGGCGTGCGCTCCGAGCGCTTCACCTGAGGGTGAGGACGGGTCAGGCGATACCATCGCGCCCATGACCACCCACACCCGCGCTCTTGTCCTTTTCTCTGGTGGCCAGGACTCCACCACCTGCCTGGCCGATGCGCTCACGCGCTTCGAGCACGTCGAGACCCTCGGCTTCGACTACGGCCAGCGCCACCGCGTTGAACTGAATGTGCGCACCACCGTGCTGAGCGAGATCCGGCGCGAATTTCCCCGCTGGGCCCCGCGCCTGGGCGACGACCACCTGCTTGACGTGGGCGTGCTGGGCGAGGTAAGCGAAACCTCGCTCACCCGCGACACTGCCATCCGCATGGAGGCCAGCGGCCTGCCCAACACCTTCGTGCCCGGGCGCAACCTGCTGTTCCTCACGCTCGCGGCGGCTCTGGCCTACCGCCGTGGCCTGAGCGTGTTGGTCACTGGCGTGTGCGAGACCGACTACTCGGGCTACCCCGACTGCCGCGACGACACCATGAAGGCCATGCAGGTGGCGCTTTCGCTGGGCATGGACACGCGCCTGCGCATCGACACGCCGCTGATGTGGATCGACAAGGCCGCCACCTGGCAGATGGCCCATGCCCTGGGCGGCCAAGCCCTGGTGGACCTGATCGTGGAGCACAGCCACACCTGCTACCTGGGTGACCGCACCCACCGCCACGCCTGGGGTTATGGGTGTGGCGAATGCCCCGCCTGCCAACTTCGCGCGCAGGGCTGGGCCGCGCACCAGGCCCAGCGCTAATCCCTGCGGGTGCCCCTTGGCGGGGCGCTCGATATCGGCCCCCGCTGCACTCGCTTCGCGCCGTCGCCGTCGCCGGTGCGGGCCTGGCCTGGGGTGCGCAAGCCCAGGGTGGCGCCGCGCGCAGCGTCCACCCATTCAGCCCTCACTCATCCCCTGACAAGGTGCCGCACGGTGTGGCGCCCTCACGATGAGGAGCTGAGTCATGAACCCTCTGGTTCTGGATGACATCTGCGAGCAGGTGTCCGCCCGGTTTGGGCTGAACGAAGTGGACGCCCTGGGCGTTGGGTTTCCGGCCGTGATCGGCGGTGTCGAGGTGGAGCTGATGTGCGCGGGCTGGGCGGACAACTACGTGCTGGCGCTGCTGGAAGTGGGCGCGCTGGCAGAAGGCAAGCGGGAGACCTGCTTCATGAAGGCCCTGCAGCTGCAGGGTCAAGATCAACTGGCGCTGTGGGCCCATTTTGTTCTGGACCCGGTTAACGACCGACTGATGTGGTGCGTCAACCTGCCACTGCGCGCCGCCAGCGATCCCCAGGCCTTGGCGACTGTGCTCACCCGCCTGGTGGAGCAGGTGCACGTGTGGCGAACCGAGGCGTTCGCCGACCTGCTCGTGGTGGACCGGTCTGGCACGGCCACGGCGCCTTGACACCCAGCTTCTGGAGGCACCATGGAAATCTTTCCTGACGACCAGCAACAAGACCGCAGCGAGGGCAGCGGCAAGGGCAAGGAACCGGAGACGTGGACAGACTTGGAGTTTGGACAGGGCTCGAGCGATTCCGGTAGCCACGAAGCCAGCACGCCTGACGACCCGACAAGCCCGGGCACCGACCGGACGATCCGCATCTGCAGCTCTGAGGGCAAGGGCCCGGGATTGGGGGGCGATCCCACTGGCAGCGCTATCGGCGATTCGCAAGACGAACCGGACGATCACCCTCCCCAACCTCTCAAGGAGCTGGTCCGCATCTATCTTGACCAAGCGAACGAGGCCCAGCTGCAATGGGCCAACCGGATTGCGGCTACCGACTTGAAAGCCGTCTGCGCGACCCCGCCCTACGATGTCGACCGTCACGCAGACGATCTTGCGGCCTTGGGGCGTGCCAGGCGATACCTGCACCATCTTGCCCTGAACGATGAGGACATCGACACCATCCTCGCCAATGCCAAGGCAAAAGCCCAGGTGACGCCGGTGCCGGGTGTCAGCAGTCCTGGCTTGCTCAATTCCCTGGGCGCCTCGACGGCCATGTACCTCGTGACCTTTTTCCTGGGCAAGTGGCTCACCGCCGCGACCGGCATTGGCCTGGTGTTCACAGGGCCCGCGGGGAGCGCGGCCTTGGCGGCCCTGGTCAACGCCCTGGTGGTCCCCTTGACCCAAGCCATCACAGGGGATCCCATGGGCGCGGCGTTGCGCAACTTCGGTCCCAACGTGCCGTCGGAAGATTCCCGCCAATACGCCGCCTTCATGACGGCCCATGCCTTGTACATGCGCGCCAACGTGGCTGGTGCCCATGCCGCCCTGGCGCCCAAGTTCGCCTTGGAGATGGACCGCGCCCTCAACGCCGTGGTCTGGCGCGAGCAGGGCAGGCCCGGCACCGTGACCGGCAAGCCGCTCTTCATTGCCTCGGGGGTCGATCCCATCATCGACCCGGCCAGACCCAAGGCTGAGGTGGAGGCTGCCTTAAAAGGCTCGCCTTACACCAAGGCTCAGCGCTACAAGGTGGTGGCGGCCATGCTGGCTCGCATTCTGGTGTCCGATGAGTTGCCGGTTCACACGTTCACCTTTCTGAACGGTGTCACGGGCTGCCTCAACACCATGTGGCCCGCACTCTTCGGCCTCAGCAGCACAGGTCAGGTCATCACCAGGGTGGTCGATGCCGCCGTCCACACCTGCGCAGGCTTGTTCGCCATGTACTTCATGTTCCTGCTGCAAGACTGGATTCGCCCCATGGTGCAAGGGGTGGGGCCCACCGATCCAACCAACGACGCCTATCTCGACGACAAGAGCACGCCCAAGCTGATTGAGCTGACGCTGGATGAATCTCGGTTGGCCGGAGCGTATCTCGTGCTGGACGCACTTCGGCGTTTGAGGACTCGGCTGAAAAACGCACTGAAGGCGCAAGACCTGCCAGATACAAAGACCCGGGTTGCCTTGAAGGATCTTCTCAAACAGTGTCGGGACCTGTGCAAGGAGTACAAGGCCTTGAGCAAGGAAGTGGGCACACGCAAAGCCCGGACGCAGGACGACATTCGGGCGCTGACCTCGGCCACAGGCGCGATCAGCCGTGCTGTGTTGGACGTCGGTCGGGTGGTGACAGGGCGCACGGGTCACACGGTCGGGGCAACCTGGACCGATGGCTCGCCTTCGGTGGTGCGCGGCGTGTCCAAGTACCTGGGCTACGCGAGTGCCCTCATGCCGGTGACGGCGATGTCCATCGCGACCAGCCGGGCGATAGGCGCTTCTCTCGAGGCAGCCAAGGTCTTGGCGGCCAATGCCGCCAACGCAGCGAATGTGGCTGGGGTGGCGGCCACGGCTGGCGGTGCCGCGCAGGCCCGTTACGCAGAGGCGCGCCGGTACTGGGTGCAGCCCGTCACGCCGGCGGACGTGACCCTGACGCCGTCTCAGATCGGCCACGCGCTGCAACCGCACGCCGCCGCCTCCGGCACCACCGCCCTGGTGGCCATTCTGGGTTGGAACACCCGCAACGTCTTGTTTGATCCGCTGTACCAGCACGTCATTCATGCCGGCATCGGGCTGGTGGAGCGGCTGGCGGGAAGTTGCTCGACGATGACCACCCCGCCTGTGCCCTCCAGCACGACCGTGACCATGCCGTCCGTGATCGCCTCTGGCGATCACCCGCCCGAAGACGAACCGTCGGGGGCCTCATCTGAGACGGACACGCGGGTGGAGTCTCTTGACGACCCGGAGGGCGCATCGGAGGAAGAAATGAGGGTTCGGTCTGAGGAGCGATCAGAGAGTGGGTCCGAGAGCGGCTCAGAGACGGCGTCGGACAGCGCATCGGCCGACGAGTTGGCGTCCGCCGGGGATTTCGTCCAAAGCCTCCAGCAGACAGCCCTAGAACTGACCGCCTTGACCCGTAGCGCGCAGGGCGATGCCGATACCACCGCCGACCTGGAGGTGGCGTTGACGGCGATCACGGCTCCAGTCTCGGAGACCAGCGACTCAGACTCGCCCACCAGGGTCAATGGTCAGGGTTGAGGCCTGGCCATCACACCCATTCAAAGGAATGCCTGATGAACGCAACGCAATTTGAAGCACTGTGCGGCCAAGCGGCTGCCCACCTGAGCCTCTCCGATCCTGGCGCCTTGTCGCGGGGCGAGCTGGTCCACACCAACGGCGTCTGGCTCAGTGCCCGGCCGGTCGATCGACCTTTCGACGGCGTGGCCTTCTTCCTGGACGTCGGGCCCCTACCCATCGCCCATCGCGAGGTCGTGCTGGAGGCCCTGCTCGTGCAACAGACCGCCTGGATGGGCGATCTCTGCGGCCACTTCCACCTCAGCGACGACGGCAGCCGCCTGCTGTTCGCGTCGGTGGTGCCTGCGGTGGATGAGGTCAGCGGTGACGGCCTGGCCACCACCATCCGGGGCTGGTGCGAGGTGGTGCAGGCCTGGCGGCAGGTTCAGCTGCCGCTGGAGGTCACCACGTAAGGGCCTTGTCCCGCCTGGCCAGGCACCAGCGCCCAGGTGCTGGCGTGCACCGCGGCCAAGGCGGGGCGGTGGGCAATGGACACCAGCGCGCCTTGGCGCGCTTTCACCAGGTCGAGCAGCCGCGAATAGATGGCCTGCTCGGCCTGCGGGTCGAGCGCGCTGGTGGCCTCGTCGGCGAACAGCCAGCGCGGTTGTTTGAGCAGTGCCCGCGCCACCGACAGGCGCTGTTGTTCGCCACCCGATAGCTTCTGGCCCCAGGCGTCGTGCTCGTCCAGCCGCGCGGCCAGATCGGGCAGCAGGGCGTTGCGCAAGGCGGCCTGCAGTTGCTCATCGGTGTAGCGCTCGGCGCTCTCGGGGTAGGCCAGCGCATCGCGCAGGCTGCCCACCGGGAAGTAGGGCCGTTGCGGCAAAAACATGGCCTGCTCAGCGAAGTCGTGCGGCAGGCGAATGCGACGCCGCGCCCACGGCCAGATGCCCGCCAAGGCACGGAACAGGGTGGACTTGCCGCTGCCCGACGGCCCTTGCACCAGCACCGTGTCGCCGGGCTTGAGCACCAGGCCCTGCGCGCTGAGCAGGGCCACGCCCCCGGGCAGGCTCAGGTGCAGGTCGTCCACCACCAGCGTGTCGTCGCTGGGCGTGGGCGCGTCGGCCGCCTGGGTGGGCTCGGGCAGGGCGGCGAAGCTGGCCTCGAATGAGGTGATGCGGTCGGTGGTGGCGCGCCAGGCCGCCAGGGTGCTGTAGTTGTCCACGAACCAGGCCAGCGAGTCTTGCACGCGCCCGAAGGCCGAGGCGATCTGCATCAGCTCGCCCAACTGAATGGCGCCGCTGAAGAAGCGCGGCGCCGCCACGATGAAGGGAAACACCACCGCCGCCTGCCCGAAGCCCACGGTGAACCAGGTCAGGCGCTTGTGCGCGCGCAGCAGTTGCAGGTAGTTGCGCAGCACCTCGGTGAAGCGCTCGCCCAGGTGGCGCCGCTCCACCGGCTCGCCCCGGTCCAGCGCGATGGATTCGCTGTACTCGCGCACCCGCACCAGGTGGTGGCGGAAGTCGGCCTCAAAGCGCTGCTGGCGAAAGTTCAGGCCAATCTGCGCGCGCCCCAGGTAGTGCGTGATCACGCTGCCGGCCAGGCAATACAGCACCGCCATCCACACCATGAAGCCGGGAATCACCACCTCTTGCCCCTGCAGCGAGAACGCGAAGCTGCCCGAGAGCGACCACAGAATGCCCACGAAGCTCACCAGCGTGACGGCCGCGTTCAGCAGGCCCATCGACAGGCCCACCGAGTAGCTGGTGAACAGGTTCATGTCCTCGGCGATGCGCTGGTCGGGGTTGTCGGGCGGCGCGTCGGTGCCGCGCGCGAAACGCGCCAGCTCCATTTGGTAGAAGCGCTGGTGGCGCAGCCAGCGGTCCAGGTAGTGGGTGGTCATCCACGCGCGCCAGCGCATCTCCAGCAGTTGCGTGAGGTAGAAGCGGTACACCGCGATCAGGATGTAGGCGAAGGCCAGGTAACAAAAGCGCCCCAGTTCGCGCCAGAACACGGCGGCGTCTTTGTTCTGCAGCGCGTCGTAGAACACGCGGTTCCAGTCGTTGAGCAGCACCAGCATGTACACCGCGCCCAGGTTCAGGGCCACGATGGCGGCCAGCAGCGCGCGGGCCTTCCATTTTTCGTCGCTGGTGAAGTAGGGCGTGGTGAGCGCGCCCACCTGGCGCGCAAAGCGCATGAACTGCTGCGGTTTTGAGGGCGAGTCGGTCATGGCGTTGGGGGCAAGAAGCGATCAGTGGTTGGCCACGCCGCTGGCCACGTGGCCGGCGGGCACGTGGCGCGCGGCCGATTCGATGTGGCCGGTCTGGTCGTCAAAGAAAAAGTCGGGCTCGAACTCGCGCAGGAACTCGCCCTTGGGCAGACCGCCCAGGAACATGGCCTCGTCCACGTCGATGTTCCAGTTCATCAGCGTGCGGATGGCGCGCTCGTGCGCGGGTGCGCTACGCGCCGTGACCAGCGCGGTGCGAATGCGCATGGCCGGCGTGCCCTCGCTTTGCAGGCGGTGCAGGGCTTCGAGCAGTGGCTTGAAGGGCCCGCCCGCCAGCGGCAGCGCGGCCTTGCTCACCTCATGCGCCTGAAACGCCGACAGCCCTTCCGATTGGTACACCCGCTCGGCCTCGTCGGAGAACAGCACCGCGTCGCCGTCGAAGGCAATGCGCACCTCGTGCGGATGGGCGTCGCTGGCCCGCACCGAGTGCGGGTACACCTGCGCCGCCGGCACCCCTTCGTCCAGGGCGGCGCGCACGTCGGCCAGGTGGGTGGACAGGAACAGGTTGGCGCGCAGCGGGCGCAAGTAACGCCAGGGCGACACGCCGCGCGTGAACACGCCGCGCAGGATGGGCAGGCCGTAGTGCTTGGCCGAGCGGAACACCCGCATGCCCGAGACCGGGTCGTTGCGCGACAAGATCACCACCTCCACCCGCTGCGCCCGCTCATCGTTGAAGGCCAGCAGCTTGTGCACCAGCGAAAACGCCACGCCCGGCTCGGCCGGCTGGTCCAGCCGCTCCAGTTGCAGCTTCATGTAAGCCCGGTCGTCCCCGGTCTCGAACACCCGGTTCTCTTCCTCAAAGTCAAACAAGGCACGCGAGGAAATCGCCACCACCAGTTGACCGTCCAATGTTGCGGGCATGTCAGAAGTCTCCGAGAAGGGTGTTCAGTTGTCGGTGCAGCACAGGCACATCCGGCGCGAAGTGACGTCACCCCGCACACACCGTGGAACCGGCTTCGCCGGGCCACTGGTGTGGTCCCCCCGCCGGGGGGAAGACGCGAAGCGGCGCAGGGGGGTCACCGAACCAGCTGGTTGAGCTGAATGATGGGCATCAGCACCGCCAGCACGATCAGCATCACCACCAGGCCCATGCCCACGATCAGCAGCGGCTCCAGCACCGTGGCCAGGTGCATGGCGCGGCGCTGCACCTCGGCCGAGAGCTGGTCGGCCGCGCGCTGCAGCATGGCGGGCAACTGACCAGTCTGCTCGCCCAGGCGGGCGAACATGCTCAGCAGCGGCGGAAAGCGTTTCTTGCTGGCCAGGGCAGAGGCCAGTGGCGCGCCTTCGCGCACCAGCACCAGGGCGTCCAGTGCGTCGGCCCTCATGGCGCGGTTGTTCAGGGTGTCGGCGGCGGTCTGCAGCGCACGCAGAATCGGCACGCCGGCCGAGGCCAGCATGGCCAGCGTGGCGGCAAAACGCGCGGCGTTGAAGCCCCGGGCCAGTCGCCCCACCAAGGGCAGGGTGAGCCAGGCCGCGTCCATGCGCAGGCGCAGGTCAGGCTGGCGCCGGGCCAGGGCCACGCCGCCGCCCAGGGCCAGCAAGGCCAGCAGCATGGCCCAGCCCCAGTCGCGCACCACGGCGCTCACGGCCAGCATCACCACCGTCAACCAGGGCAGCGCGCGCTCCTTGCCCTGGAACACGCTGGCCACCTGCGGCACCACGTAGGACACCAGAAAAATCACGATGGCCACCGCCATCAGCGACACGATGGCCGGGTACAGCGAGGCACCGATCAGCTTGTTCTTCAGGGCTTCGCGGGCCTCCAGGTCATCGGCCAGGCGGTTGAGCACCGTGCCCAGTTGGCCACTTTGTTCGCCCGCGGCGATCACGGCGGTGTAGGCGGTGTCGAACTCGCGCGGGAACTGCGCCAGCGCGCGGGCAAAGGCCGTGCCGCCACTCACCTCGGCCCGCAGCGAGGCGCACAGGTGGCGCTGGCGATCGGCCTCGGCCTCTTCGGTCAGGGCCGAGAGTGCGCGCTCCAGCGGCATGCCGGCCAGCACCAGGCCGGCGAGCTGGCGCGTCCACACCATCAACCCGGTGGCGTTGAACGTCTTGGAGGCCCACAACTCGCGGCGCAGGCCCTGACCGCTGGCACCGGCGGCGCTGGCGGCGGCCGGCTCTACCTGCAGGGGCACCAGGCCGCGCGCGCGCAACTGGGTGCGCGCGGCGCGGGCGGTGTCGGCGTCGATCAGGCCTTTTTGCGTGGCGCCCTGGGCGTCCAGGGCTTCAAAGGTGTAGGCGGGCATGGGGGCTCGGTTGGGCGTCAGTCGCGGGTGACCGACATCACCTCTTCGACCGTGGTCACGCCGCTGTCGATCAGGCGCTGTCCATCGGCGCGCATGGTCGTCATGCCGCCGCGTTCGGCCGCCACGAACAGTTGGCTCTCGGGGGCGCGCGAGTGCACCAGCGCGCGCACGCTCTCGTCGGCCACCAGCAGTTCGTAAATGCCGGTGCGGCCCCGGTAGCCGGTTTGGTTGCAGGCCTCGCAGCCCACGGCGTGCCAGCGCCCGCGCTCGTCTTGCCTCCGGCACTCGGTGCACAGCTTGCGCACCAGGCGCTGGGCCAGCACGCCCAAGAGCGACGAGCTCAGCAGAAAGGGCTCCACGCCCATGTCGGTGAGGCGGGTGACGGCGCTCACCGAATCGTTGGTGTGCAGCGTGGCCAGCACCAAGTGGCCAGTGAGCGAGGCCTGGATGGCGATCTGCGCGGTCTCGAAATCGCGGATCTCGCCAATCATGATCACGTCGGGGTCTTGGCGCAGGATGGCGCGCAGGGCCTTGGCGAACGTCAGGTCAATCTTGGCGTTGATCTGCGTCTGGCCCACGCCCGCCAGTTCGTACTCGATGGGGTCTTCCACCGTCATGATGTTCTGCGTGCCGGCGTCCAGCCGCTGCAGGGCCGCGTATAGCGTGGTGGTTTTGCCCGAGCCGGTGGGGCCGGTGACCAGGATGATGCCGTGCGGCTGCGCAATGAGCTTCTGGAAGCGCGCCAGCACCTGGCCCTGCATGCCCACGGCCTCCAGTTCGAGCTTGCTCTCGCTCTTGTCGAGCAGGCGCAGCACGGCCCGCTCGCCATGCGCGCTGGGCAGGGTGGAGACGCGCACGTCCACCGCCCGCGTGCCGATGCGCAGGCTGATGCGGCCGTCTTGTGGCAGGCGTTTTTCCGAGATGTCCAGCTCGGCCATGATCTTCAGGCGCGAGATGAGGGCGGCGTGCAAGGCGCGGTGCGGTTGCACCACCTCGCGCAACGTGCCGTCCACCCGGAAGCGCACGCTGGAGTGCCGTTCGTAGGGCTCGATGTGAATGTCGCTGGCGCCGTCGCGCGCGGCCTGCGTGAGCAGGGCGTTGAGCATGCGGATGATGGGCGCGTCGTCGGCGGTTTCCAGCAGGTCCTCGATGGCCGGCAGCTCTTGCATCATGCGGCTGAGGTCGGCGTCGCTCTGCACCTCGCTCACCACGGCCGCCGCGCTCGATTCGCCCTGGGAATAGGCCGCGCTGATGCGCTGGCTCAGCTCGTCAGCGCCCAGCCACACGGTGGTGTCCACCGGGTGCAAGCGCAGGATTTCCGAGAGGGCAGACAGGCGCTGCGCCTGAGCGGCGTCGTCGGCCGCCGGCGTGCGGCAGCCCAGCAGCGTGGCGGGGGCGCCGTCGTGCGCCTGCTCCAGCAACCACAGGTTTTCGCGCGCAAAGGCGTAGGGCAGGGGGTACTTCACGGGCGCGGCCTCATTGCGGCGCGGGTGTTGTCGTGGCCGGGGCCGCCGGAGCGCCTGAACCCGCCGGTGCCGACAGCGAACCCGGCGGCGCCAGTTGGGGCAGCACACCCGATTCGTTGATCGGCAGCGCGCGGCTGGGCGTGGGCTGGGCCTGTTGCTGCGTGGCGCGCATCAGGTCGTAGCGGTCCAGCGCCAGGGTGGCGGTCTCGCGCGAGTCGCGCAGCACCACGGGACGCAGAAACACCATCAGGTTGGTCTTCTTGCGGCTGCGCGTCTCGCTGCGGAACAGGCCGCCCAGCAAAGGCACGTCGCCCAGGCCGGGCACCTTGTCCTGGTTGCCCGCGTATTCGTCTTGCAGCAGCCCGCCCAGCACCACGATCGAGCCGTCGTCCACCAGCACGGTCGATTCGATGCTGCGCTTGTTGGTGATGATGCCGGTGGCCGAGTTCACCGAGCTGGGCTGCACCGCGCTGACCTCTTGGTAGATGGTCATCTTGATGGTGCCGTTCTCGCTGATCTGCGGCTTCACGCGCAGCGTCAGGCCCACGTCCTTGCGCTCAAAGGTCTGGAAGGGGTTCACCGAGCCGTTGTTGCTGCCGGTGTTGGTGAACTGGCCAGTGACGAAGGGCACGTTCTGGCCGATCACGATCTTGGCTTCTTCGTTGTCCAGCGTGAGCAGGTTGGGGGTGGAGAGGATGTTGCCCTCGCCGTTCTGCTGCAGGAAGCGCGCCAGGAAGCCCAGCACGTACACGCCGTTGGTGCGCCGCGCCAGGCCGATGTTCAGGCCAGGGTTGGGCGTGGTGTTGCCCTGCGCCAGGTCAATGATGTTGTTGCCGCCGGTGCCGAAGTTGGTGCCCAGCAGGCCGATGACGCGGTCACCCGAGTTGCCCGAAGCGCCCTGCCACTGAATGCCGAACTCGGCCGCCTTGTCGGCGTTGACCTCGGCGATCAGGCTCTCCACGTACACCTGGGCGCGGCGCGAGTCGAGCTGGTCGATCACGGCGCGCAACTGCCGGTACTGCGGCTCGGGCGCGGTGATGATGAGCGAGTTGGTGGCCGGGTCGGCCTGAATCTGCCCACCCGTGGACGGCGCCGCGCTGGGGCTGACCGGCGTGGTGGCCGGGCTGCTGCCGGCGGCGCCGGTGGCGGTGGCCGCCGTCAAAGTGCGCGTGGGCGCGGCGCCTGTGCCACCCGCGCCACCACCGCCACCTTCGCCGGCCAGGGCCGCGCGCAGCGTGGTCGCCAGCGACACCGCATCGGCGTTCTTCAGGTACACCACGTGGATGTTGCCGCTGGTGGCCGCGGCCGAGGGTTGGTCGAGCCGGGCCACGAGCGAGCGCACCAGCGCCAGGCGCGCCGGGTTGGCCGCGCGCAGCACCAGGCTGTTGCTGCGCGGCTCGGCCACGATGGTGGTCTTGTACGAGGCATCCCCTTGCTGCGCGGTGCCGCCGCTGGCCGCCGTGGGTTCGATCAGGCGGTTGATCAGGGGCACCAGATCGGCCGCGATCGCGTACTGCAGCGGGATGACCTCTACGTCGGTGGCGCCTGCCACGTCCAGCGAGGCGATGATGCGCCCGATGCGCTGCAGGTTGTCGGCGTAGTCGGTGATGACCAGCGAGTTGTTGCCGGGGTTGACGTTGATGGTGTTGTTGGGCCCGATCAAGGGGCGCAGCACCGGCACCAGGTTGTTGGCCGACTCGTGGTTGAGCCGGAAGATCTGCGTGACGATCTGGTTGCCCGAGGCCAGTGAGGTGACCGGGCCGGCGTTCACCGGGTTGCCCTGCAGCTTGGCGTCGGCCTCGGGCACGATTTTGTAGAGCCCGCCCGTGTCCACCAGCGTGAAGCCTTGCAGGCGCAGCGCGGCACCGAACTGGTTGAGCGCCACCGAGGGCAGCACCGGCCGGTCGGTGGCCAGGGTGATCTGGCCCTTCACGCGCGGGTCCACCACCACGTTGCGGCCGGTGAGGGTGGCCATGGTGCGGGCCACGGCCTCGATGTCGGCGCCCACGAAGTTCAGCGTCACCGGCTCGTTGGGGCTGGCCTTGGTCTGGGCCAGGGTGAGCGATGGCAGGCCAAGGCTCAGCGCGCAGGCCAGCGCACAGGCGCTCCATGATGAGCCCCATGACGAGCCCCAGGTGGCGCGGCTGGCGGATTGGATGGGCGGTTGCATGGAGGAATCCTAAATCTTGAGGGGTGTGCCGTGGGCATTAACCGATGGCAAACACCGAGCGTGGGCCCTGGCGGCGGCCCATGATGTTGAGCAGGTTGGTCAAGGCCGCCTCGGCGCCGGGCGCGGCCTCGCCGAAACCGTTGAAGCGCAGGCGCCCGCCCACCCATTCGCCTTGCCCCTGCAGGCGCAGATCGCCGCGCAGGGTTTCCAGGGTGAGGGTGGCGGAATTGCCGTCAGCGGTGGAACGCAGGGTGCTGCGATAGCTGCCCAGGGGGCGCACGCGGGCCAGGCGCGAACCCAGGTCCACCGCGTCGATCACCAGCGCGCCGCTCAGGTTCAGGCGGCCCCGGTCGGTGCGCAGTGCCAGGCCCTGGGTCTCCACGCGCAGCAGGCCGTCGATGCCCAGGGTGTTCCAGGGCGTGCCCAGTCCGGCCAGCCAATCGGCCGGCCAGGCTGAGCGGTTGGCGCCCAGGTGCCACTCGACGCCGCCCCAGTGCGGGCGCAGGCGAATGGCAAGCGGGTCGGGCGTGCAGCACGGCGCGCGCAGGTTCAGGGCCAGGGCCGGCCAGGCGCCCGCGAGGCCCAGGCCCAGTCGCCATTGCAGGCCCTGGGGCAGCGCGCTGCGGTCACGGCTGCCCTCGCCACCGGTGAACATCAGGTCGGCCGAGCCTGACCACACCGTGCCCCGGGCATTGACCAACTGAACCTGGCCGGTGGTGGCGCGCGTGACAGCGTCGGCCAGCCAGCGCGCGGGGGCGAATGCCAGCAGGGCGATGGCCAGGCCCAGGCAGGCGCCGATCCAGGCCAGTCGTTTCGGTGCGCGCGGGTTCATGGCCTTACTCGCCCGCCAGGCCCGGGCCGCTGAGCACCACGCTGCCACTCCAGCCCGAGCCTTCGCGCGTGAGCTGCGTTTCCACCGGGCTCACGCGGGCGTTGAGCCTTGCCTGCGCCAGCCACTGGGCCAGCGCGGTGGGGTCGGCGTTGCGCAGCGTGAGCGTGGCCCGGTCGCCCAGCACCGAGAGTTGTCCCTGGGTGCCCAGGCTGGCGGTGGCCCGTTCCAAGGCACCCAGCGCCTCGTTGCGCGCCGGCACGCGGGCATTGCCTTGCTCGCGCAAGGTGGCGGCGGTGGCGGCCATGCGTTGCACGTCGGCCAGTTGCTGGCTGAGCTGGGCTTGGCGTTCCGGCGCCCGCCGCAGCGTTTGCAAGGCGGGCGACACGCCCAGCCACCACACCAGGCCCAGGCCCACCACCCAGGCAGCAATTTGCACCAGCCGCCGTTCACGGGCGTTCAGGCGCGCCATGGCCTGTGTGAGGCGGTCGCGCAGCGGGCTCAGGGCCTTGAGCAGTTGGGGTTGGCTCATGGCTGAGCGGCCTCCAGCGTGAGTTGTTCGCCGTCGACGCGGGCGCGCCAGCCGCTGCTGCTCAGGCCTTGTGCGATGGCCTGAACCCGCTCGGGGGGCGCCTGCCAGCCGCTGAGCTGCAAGGCGCCCGCGCGAAACTGCAGGCGGGTGGCGCCAATGGGGGCATCGCCCGCCGCCTGGTCCAGCGCGGCCAGCAAGACTTCCAGGTCGGCCCGCGACGGTTGCCCACTGGCCTGTTGCAGGCGAACGAGTTCGCGGCGCATCTGCACCGGCGCGTCCAGCACCACCGGCACCCCGGGGAAGGTCTGGCGCAGGGTTTGCTCGATGGCTTGGCGCTGCTGATCCAGCAGGCGCCGCTCGTGCCAGGCGGCGGTGTTCAGACCAACGAGGTTGGCTGCCACCAGGGCTGCCAGGCCCCAGCGGGCGGGGCGCCAGGCAGGGGCCTTGCGGAACTGCTGCCACTGCCGACGAAGGCGCTGGCGGCGCCGCGCGGCCACCGAAAGACTCAGGTCGAATTGCGCCAGGTTCCAGTCGCCCTGGGCGCAGCGCACCAGCCACGCGGGGAACGACACCAGTTGGAAACGGCGCGCCAGCACCCGCTCGGCCAGACCGGCCACCGCCGGATCGGCCAGCCAAATGCCGTTGTCGGGCAAGCCGTCGGGGCTGCCCAGCCCGGCGATGGCCGCCTGGGCGTCGCTGCCCTCGCGCAGAGGCAGGCGGCTGACGCCGTGCACGCTGGTGCTGTCCAGCCAGGCTTGCTCGCCCTCGGCGTGCGCCCAGTGCAAGGGCTCGGGCACGTCTTCATCAAACAGGCGCGAGCGGCTGCTGCCCAGGTCGCTGCCCTGTGGCCGCTTGAGCGGCCACAGGCTGGGCACGATGCGACTCACGGGGCGGCCGGACGTGTCCAGCACGCGCAGCCAGGCACGCAGGGGTTCGCTGTCGGTGGCCGCCACCCAAAGGGTCTGGCCTGGTTTGCCGCCGGGCTCCAGCGCCAGGTGCAGCTCGGCCACGTCGCTCAGCACCCGGTCTTCCAGCAAGCCTTCGAGCACCGCGCGCAGCTTGGCGGGCGCCACCTTGGGCACGCTCACCCGGTGCCAGGAGAGGGCACTGGCGGGCAACACGAGCACCACGTCTTCGTCGCGCGGCATCAACGACGCGGCACACACACCGTGGTCGCCCACCTGCTGGCCATCGGGCGAGTGCGCCCAGGCGAATTCGCTGGCCGGGCCGGGGGCGGCTGAGGCCAACGAGAGGTCAGACGGGGTGACGATGAGCACGTTGAGGCCGATTAAGGGGTGGACGGGCGATCCAAAGCATTCTAGAGACCGATGGTGACGCTGCGGTGTGGCGCCAAGGCGAGGGCGCCCGATTCAGGGACGGGCGAGGCGTTCTCGCCACGCCACGCGCACCGTGAGGTTGTCGCGCACCACCAGCGACCGCTCTTCAATCACCACGTCGTCCAGGCGCAGGCGGCCCCGCACCTCGAAGTAGCGGCTGCGCACATCGTGCTGCGTTTCCATCAGTCGCGGTGCGTTGTCGCCCAGCGCGCGGCTCACGTCGCCCAGGTTCTTGAATGGGCTGCGTTCGCGCGTGCTCATCAGTTGGCGGGCGCGGGCGGCATCCACACCAGGCAAGACGGCCTGCAGCACCTCCAGCCCGGCGGTGTTGAGGTTGACCGGGGTGCGCTCGGGCAGCAGGGTGCTGTGTGGGGCCAGCACCTGCAGGCTGCGTGCCGAGATGCCCAGCCACGACAGCTCGCCGAAACGGCGGGGAATGAGTGGTGTGGCCGTCGGTTGCGCCTCAGCCAGCCCGCGCGAGACGGTGTCGCGCCAGGTGTTGACGGCCTGGGTCAGCTCGGCGGCCGGCAGGCCCAGCAGCTCGTAGAGCCGGCGCGCCGCCAGCAGGTCGGGTTCTGACACGCTTACCTGTGCCGAGTTGCCCGAGCCTTCCACCCGCACCAGGTTGAAGAGGTTCAGGCGCGATTGCTGGTCCAGCATCTCGCCGGACAGAAAGGCCTGCAGCACGTTGTCGGCGTTGTTGTCCCGGTCGGCCGCCAGAAAGCTCGACAGGCGCGCCTCGGCCAAGGGCAGGGCCCAGGGCTCGCCCAGGTGATCGGCGTTGCCGCTGGTCTGGTTGCCACGTGCGTCTTCGCGCAGGATCAGGCGCGCCCAGTCCAGTGCGCCGTTCAGAATCCAGGCGGCCTGCGCGCGCTGGCGCTCGGCCCGCTCGGTTTCCACGGCCTGCCATTGCTGCCACGTCGCGGCGGCGGCAATGGTGGCCACCAGCGCCACCGTCAGCATGGCCAGCAGCAGGGCGGCCCCGCGCTGGCGCTTCATTGGCCCGCCTCCAGGGTGGGGCGCACCCAATCGCGCGTGATCTGCCCTGTGATGGGGCCACCCTCGGGCAAGCCCAGCGTGAGGCGTACCCCGTTGGGCAAGCGAGCATTGCCGCCCAGCTCGTCGCCCGGGCGCAGGGCACCCACGGACGACTGTGGGTTGACCCAGGTCTCGCCCCGGTGGAACAAGAGCTGCCAGTCGCTGACCGGCAGCAGCGCCACCGCGCTGTCGCCGGCCGCATTGGCCGGGGCGGGGTCGGCCACGCCCCGGGCCCAGTCGGCGGCGCGCTGCCAGGCGCGGGCGAGTTCGTCGCGCTGCCGAATCGGGCCCGATTGCCAGCGCATCCACTGGCTGCCGTCGGGCCCGTTGCGGCGGGCCCAGGCCACCACGCGCAGGCCAGGGTTGTCCACCAGGCTGGCGGCCATGTCGCGCCGGGTCAGGCGCAGTGCCTGGCCGTTGAAATCGATGGCGTTCACCTCGCGCGTGTCGGTGATCGCGTCCAGGTCAAGCGTCCACTGCAGCAGGCCGGCCTGCAGGCGCTGCAAGGCCTCGCTGCGCGACTGCGTCACCGTCTGGGTTCGTCCCATGCCGTCGATGGCGCGCCAGCTCAGCACCGCCAGCAAAGCCATGATGGCCACCGCCGTGAGCAACTCGATCAGGGTGAAACCCCGGTTGTGGGACCAGCGCGCGGCCATGTCAGTAACGCCCCAGCACGGTGGACAACTGCAGCAGGCGCGCCTCGGTCCCGTCGGCGGTGCCGAACACCGCGGCGTCAACCCGGCGGAAGTTGGGGTTGGGCGTGGGGGCCACCGTCAACCGCACCCGCCACGACTGTCCGCCTTGTTCGCAGGTGGCGTCGGTGTCGCCGATGCCGGGCAACTGCCGTTGCAGCCGCAGGCGGGTGAGTTCGTTCTCGGCGCAGAGTTGGGCCATGAACTGATCGGTCTGGCGCTCGGCGCTGCGCACCAGCGCGCCGGTGGCGCGCAAGCCGGTGGCCAGGGTGATGGCCACCACCGCCAGCGCCACCAGTACCTCGACCAGGGTAAAGCCCCGCGAAGGGGTCGGGTGAGGGGGGCTCATGGAGTGCCGTCCGGCATCACCTTGAAAGGCCCGACGCCGTCGGTGCCCATGGTCAGGCGCCGATCGCCCAGGGCCAGCATCAGGCGCTGCTGTGGCACCACCGGCTCAGGCCCGAGCACCAGCACGGGGGCCCCAGCGGGCTGCACCACGGTGGCGCTGGTCTGCTCAGACAGCCATGGCTGCGGCGCGGCCGATGCGCCATTGGTGCCTGGGCGTCGCAGGCCCAGGAATTCAAACCCCCCCGGCACGGCGCGCCATGCCACCGGCAGGCCGGTGACGCGAGACTGGGCCCGCGCCGACTCGATCAGCGCCGCCAGCCGCAGCGCCTCGCGATCCAGCCGCTCGGCGTCGCTGTCGCGCCACGCCAGGGTGACCCCCGCCGTGGCCAGGGCCGCGATGGCCACCACCACCATCAACTCCAGCAAGGTGAAGCCCAGGGCGTGGCGCATGGCGTGGCGGCGCAGGGAGCGCAGCGGGTTTATTGCCAGCTGCCGACGTCGGCGTTTTGGCCCTCGCCGCCGGGCTGACCGTCGGCGCCCAGCGAGAGAACATCCACTTCGCCGTGCACGCCCGGGTTCAGGTATTGGTAAGGCCGGCCCCAGGGGTCAGCGGGCAGCTTGTCAAGGTAGCGGCGCCAGGCTGGCGGCTGTGGGCCTGCGCCGGGCTTGTTCACCAGCGCGGCCAGGCCTTGCTCGGCCGTGGGGTAGCGCTGGTTGTCCAGGCGGTACAGCTTGAGGGCCTGCATGAGGTTGTTCACATCGGTCTTGGCGGCGGTGACGCGGGCGTCGTCGGCGCGGTCAAGCACGTTGGGCACGATGAGCGCGGCCAGCACGCCGATGATCACCAGCACCACCATCAGCTCAATCAGGGTGAAGCCGCGCAGCAACTGGCGGCGGGTGACCGCGAGGGCGGTCTTCAGTGGGCGTGTCACGCGAAGGTCTCCCGGCAAAAGCCCGGCCATCGGGGCGACGCCGGGCGGGTGCGGTCGATGATAATGCCCGCATGAGTCGGTCTTCC
This sequence comes from Hydrogenophaga sp., assembly GCF_041913525.1. Classification (GTDB taxonomy): domain Bacteria; phylum Pseudomonadota; class Gammaproteobacteria; order Burkholderiales; family Burkholderiaceae_C; genus Hydrogenophaga. The sequence goes on from NZ_JAYSFD010000002.1 coordinate 150,584, forward strand.
ACCTTCGGACATTCGGGTTTTCTCACCGATGGCCCCCTCAGCAACGCCCAGGTGCCGCGCCGCGCGCCGGCCTTGCTGGCGGGCGTGTTGTGGCTGGCCGCCGGGCTGAGCGCCGGCTATTGGGCCTTGCAGGCCATCGGCCAGGGACCGATCAGCCCCTTGGTGGCCACCGCGGCACCCGTTCAGGCGCCCGAGCCCTCGGCAGTGGCCCGAGCCTTGGGTGCCGTGCCAGCCGCGCCAGCCACCGTTGCTGGTGTGGCGCCGGCAGTTGACGCGGCCTCACGCTACCGCCTGATCGGGGTGGTGGCGTCGGGCACCGACCGCGGCGCGGCCCTGATTTCAGTGGACGGGCAGCCGCCCAAGCCCTACCGGGTGGGCGCCTTGCTGGAAGGCGGGCTGGTGCTCAAGTCGCTCGGCGCCAGGCAGGCGCGGCTGGCGCCGGCATCGGGAGCCGGCAATCCGATCGATTTGGCTTTGCCGCCGCCCAACCCCTCCTGACGCCGCAGGCCATGGCGCACCCTGGCGATCGCCACACCCCGGGGCAAGCAGGGCCTGATTTGTTCAGCGCAATCGACGAGTTGCGCCGCCACCCACCCTTCAACCAGATGGCGCCCGAGCACGTGCGCGAGTTCGCGGCGGCCGCGCGCGCGGTGCACTTTCGCCGCGGGCAACTGGTGGTGGCGCCCGAGGACGGCCCGGTGCGCGAGCTGTTCTTCATCCGGCGCGGCGCCGTCACCGGGCAGCGCGGCTTGTCTGACCTGGCCGGTGGCGCCTTTCAATACGAAGCCGGTGACCTGTTCCCCGTGAGCGCGGTGCTGGCGCAGCGCGCGCCCACCACGCGCTACAGCGCCAGCGAAGACACCGAGGCCTTGGCCATCTCTGCCGAGCAGATGCAGGCGCTGGCCGCCCGCAGTGCGGTGTTCGGTGATTTCCTCAACCGGCGCATCCTCACCTTCCTGGCGCTCTCGCGCACGGCCCTGCAGACCGCCTATGCGTCTCGCGTGCTGGCCGAGCAGTCGTGGGAAACGCCTCTCGCCCAACTGGTGCACAGGACGCCGGTGGCCTGCGCCGCCGACACGCCTCTGCGCGAGGTGCTGCAGCGCATGCACGACGAGCGGGTGGGGGCCATGGTGGTGCTGGACGCGGCAGGCGCGGTTGTCGGCATCCTGACCCGAAGCGATGTGTTGCACCGGGTGGCCCTGGCCGAGGTGCCGCTGCACACCCCCGTGTCCGCCGTGATGGTTCAGCCAGTGCACACCCTGCCATCTGAGCGCACAGCCCAGGAGGCTGCGCTGCTCATGTCGGCACAGGGTGTCCGTCACGTGCCCGTGCTGCAGCAGGGGCGCCTAATGGGCGTGGTCTCCGAGCGAGACCTGTTCGCTTTGCAGCGACTGAGCCTCAAGCACGTGAGCTCACGTCTGCGCGACGCGCGAGACTTGGGTGAGATGCGTGAGGCGGCCACCGAGATCCAGGCCTTCGCTCGCCGCCTGCTGGGGCAGGGTGTGCAGGCGCAACAGCTCACGGCCCTGATCAGCCACCTCAACGACGTGCTCACGGGGCGGTTGCTGGAACTCACGGCCCGGCGCCACGGGCTTGACCTGCGCCGCATGTGCTGGCTGGCGCTGGGCTCGGAGGGGCGCAACGAGCAGACCATCGCCACCGACCAGGACAACGCCCTCATCCTGGGCGAGGGCCAAGAGGCCGCGCCCTGGCTGGCCTTCGCCCGCGAGGTGAACGAGGCGCTCGACGCCTGCGGCTACCCGCTGTGCAAGGGGGACATCATGGCCAGCAACCCGGCCTGTTGCCTCACGCTGGCGGACTGGCGTGAGCGCTTCGGGCACTGGATCGAGTACGGCTCGCCGCAAGACCTGCTCAACGCCAGCATCTACTTCGATTTCCGCGCCTTGGCCGGTGACCGCGCCCTGGCCGAGCGTTTGCGTGAGTGGGTGACGCCGCGCGCGCAGGCCACGCCCCGCTTCCTGCGTCAGTTGGCCCTGAACGGTTTGCGGCAAAGTGCGCCCCTGAACTGGCTGGGCAACATCGACACCACTGAGGTGGAAGGCCGGCAGACCCTTGACCTGAAGCTGCAGGGCACGGCCCTCGTGGTGGACGTGGCTCGCCTGTATGCGCTGGCCAATGGCGTGTCGGCAACGGGTACACGCGAGCGCCTGGCGAGTGTTGGCCCACCGATGGGCGTGCCGCCCGCCGAGCACCAGGCCTGGATCGGTGCCTTCGACTTTTTGCAGACCCTGCGCCTGCGTGCCCAGCTCGACGGACGCACCGTGGCGGGCAACCCGAACCGCATCGCCCTTGACGACTTGCACGACATCGACCGGCGCCTGCTGAAGGAAGTGTTGCGGGTGCTGCGGTCTTTGCAGCAGCGCGTGCGGCTCGACTACGAGCGCTGAAGCGAAGCGGCGCTCAGCGCTCCAGCAGCGTCTGGGCGGCCAGCAGCAGCGGCCAAGCCAGCATCGCACCAATGCCCTGGTGGGTGCGCATGCCCAGGTCCAGCAAGGGCTGCGCCTGCAGGTGGATGAGCATGAGGCGGTGGCCTGGGTCGGCGTGACGCTGTGCAAACACCAAGTAATCGGTGACGGACGGGTTCAAGCCACGGGCCACCAAGGCAGCCGCCGTGGGCACCAAGCCATCTACCAGCACCACCCGCCGTTCGCTGGCGGCCTGCAACATGGCGCCCACCATCATGGCGATCTCAAAGCCTCCCAGGGCCGCCAGCACGTCCATCGGCTGAATGGCCCGGCGGTGTCGGGTGGCCGCCGCCAGCAGCTTTTCCACGCGTACCTGGTAGGCGCTGTCGCTGAAGTCGCCGCTGGCGTCATCGTCTCGCGCACAGGCGTCCGAGATGGGCACGCCGCACAGACGCGAGAGCAGCAGCGCCGCACTGGCCTGGTTGGCCACGCCCACATCGCCCAGCGCCACCACATTGCCCGGCAGGTGCCGCACCACGTCCATGCCCGCGTGCAGGGCCGACACCGCCTGGGTGACAGACATGGCCGGCCCCAGCAGCAGGTTGCGCGTGCCAAAGCCGATTTTCCGCGTGAGCAAGCGCGCCCTCGGCCGCGTCGCCTTGGGCGGCTCGATGGGGGTGGCCACCCCGGCATCGACCACCGTCACCTCAAATCCGTGCTGGCGCGCCAGCAAGCCCACGGGGGCTGAGCCGTCAAGCAGGGCTTGCACCTCGGTCAGGGTCATGGCCTGCGGCCAGCTCGACAAACCCTCATCCGCCAGTCCGTGGTCGGCAGCGAATACCAGCAGTTGAGGCGAGTCGAACACCAGCAGGTCGAACGGTAGGGGGCTGCCGTTCTGGATGCGCGCCAACTGCATGGCCAGCAGTTCCACTCGCCCAAGGGCGTGGGCGGGTTGCCCTGGGTGGGCCAGCCGGCGGTGCAGCTGGAAGTCCAGCATGGCGTCGCCCGTCGCTGCAATCGACGGCAGCTTCAGCCCCTCGGGCAGCACGGGCGCCCGAAGGTGCAGCGGGGTCAATGCGGGGTCCGACGGCATGCAAGCAACCTCAGTTCTTCAGGAACATGCGGTACACCGGGTTGTCGGTTTCTTCGATGTACGGGTAACCCAGCGTGTCGAGGAACTTGGCAAAGGCCTTGTGGTCTTTGGCCGGCACCTGCAGGCCCACCAGAATGCGGCCGTAGTCAGCGCCCTGGTTGCGGTAGTGGAAGAGGCTGATGTTCCAGCTCGGGCGCATCATGCTCAGGAACTTCAGCAGCGCACCTGGGCGCTCGGGGAAGATGAAACGCAGCAGGCGCTCGTCTTGCGCCAACGGCGAATGACCGCCCACCATGTGCCGGATGTGCTCCCGCGCCAGGTCGTCGTGCGTGAGGTCCAGCGTGGCGAAGCCGTGCTTGTTGAGGTTGGCCGCGATCTTGGCCGATTCGCCCTTGCCGTGCGTCGTCATGCCCACGAACACGTGGGCTTGGCTGCCGTCGTGGATGCGGTAGTTGAACTCGGTCACGTTGCGCGGCCCGCCGGGCAACTCGCCGATCACCTCGCAGAAACGGCGGAAACTGCCGCGCTCTTCCGGGATCGTCACCGCGAACAGCGCCTCGCGCTCCTCGCCAATCTCGGCCCGCTCGGCCACGAAGCGCAGCCGGTCGAAGTTCATGTTGGCGCCACACAGCACTGCCGCGTAGGTCTGGCCCTTGGTTTTGTGCGTGGCCACGTACTGCTTGATGGCGGCCACCGCCATGGCCCCCGAGGGCTCGACGATGCTGCGCGTGTCCACGAACACATCCTTGATGGCCGCGCACACAGCGTCGGTGTCCACAGTGACGTAGTCGTCCACCAGTTCGCGGGCGACGCGGAAGGTCTCTTCGCCCACTTGCTTGACCGCCGTGCCGTCCGCGAACAGACCCACGTCAGGCAGGGTCACGCGCTCGCAGGCCTCCACCGAGCGCTTCATCGCGTCGGAGTCCACCATCTGCACCCCAATCACCTTGATCTCGGGGCGCACGGCCTTGATGTAGTTCGCCACACCCGAAATCAGCCCGCCGCCGCCGATGGCCACGAACACGGCGTCCAGGTCGCTGGAGCCCAGCGGCTGGAGCTGCCGCAGGATTTCCATGGCAATCGTCCCCTGACCCGCGATCACGTCGGGGTCGTCAAAGGGGTGCACGTAGGTCAGCCCCTGCTTCTTCTGCAGGCTCAGCGAATGGGCATAGGCGTCGGAATAGCTGTCGCCATGCAGCACCACCTCACCGCCCAAGCCCTTCACCGCGTCCACCTTGAGTTGCGGCGTGGTGGTGGGCATCACGATCACGGCACGAACGCCCAGTTTGCGCGCACCCAATGCCACGCCCTGGGCGTGGTTGCCCGCCGAGGCGCAGATCACGCCCTTGGCGAGTTGCTCAGGGCTCAGGTGCGCGATCTTGTTGTAGGCGCCCCGCAGCTTGAAGCTGAACACCGGTTGCTGGTCTTCCCGCTTGAGCAGCACGGTGTTGTGCAGGCGGCGGCTGAGCTGGCGCGCCGGCTCAAGCGCCGACTCCACCGCGACGTCGTACACGCGGGCGTTCAGGATCTTCTTCAGGTAGTCGGCGGGGGTGAGGGTGGCGTTTTCGGTCGCGCTGGCGCGCGGGGTTTTCGGGGCGGTCATGTGACGAATCATATCGACGGGCGAAAAAAAACCCGGATGGAAGTTCCATCCGGGTTTGAATCCACCCGTGGAGGGTAGAGGAGACAACCTTCAATACAATGACGCAATTGTACAACAGACGATGCTGCATCGCAACATCGTCGTGCGAATTTCGCTACACATAACGCAGTGCGCCCACGCAACAGGGGCACTGCCCAAGCACCTTCAAACACATGGAATGCACCGTCACCTGGACCGGCGCCGCCGGCACCCGCTCCGCTATGGGATTTCTGGCCGAAACCGGCAGCGGCCACGTCATCGCCATGGACGGCGCGCCTGACGCCGCCAAGCCTGAAAACGGCGGCGCCAACCTGGCGGCCCGTCCCATGGAAACCGTGCTCGCCGGAACGGGCGGTTGTACCGCCTACGACGTGGTGCTGATCCTCAAGCGCGGCCGTCACGACGTGCGCGGTTGCAGCGTCAAGCTCACCTCGGAGCGCGCCGACACCGACCCCAAGGTGTTCACCAAGATTCACATGCACTTCACCGTGACCGGTCGGGGCATTCCTGCCGCCGCGGTGGAGCGTGCGATCGCCATGAGCCACGACAAGTACTGCTCGGCCAGCATCATGCTGGCCAAGACAGCCGACATCACCACCAGCTTCGACCTGATCGAAGGCTGACCGTCCAAATTCAGATGCGGTGCGCCACGGTGGTCATCACCTTGGCTGCAGCCCGCATCATCCCGCGCACGGGCATGGGCAATTCCACGCCACCAGCGTGCTGTGCCTCGCGCGCATGGCGAATCTCGTCGTCCTTCATTTGCGCCACGATCGCCCGTGAGGCGTGGTCCTTGGCTGGAAGCCGTTCCATGTGCCCTGCCAGGTGGGCCTCCACCTGACGCTCGGTTTCCACCACAAAGCCCAGGCTGATGCCCTTGCCCAGTGCGCCAGCCACCAGGCCAAGACCGAAGGCTCCGCCGTACCAGAGCGGGTTTAGCAGAGAGGGGCGTGACCCCAATTCCTTCAGCCGCTCCTGCGTCCAGGCCAGGTGATCCGTTTCTTCTCTGCCCGCCGCCTCCAGCTGTTGGGCCAGTGCCTCGTTTTCGCGCCCCGGCCAGCGGGCCGCCAGGGCCTGTGCTGTGTACAGCGCCTGAGCGCAAACCTCGCCCACGTGGTTCACCCGCATCAACGAAGCGGACAGCGCCTTTTCGTCCGCCGTCAGTTCGGCGTCGTTCGCCTGCTCGGGCAGGGTCGGGCAGGCGCGCGTTGTCCTCGCCGGGGCGAACACGGTGCGCAGGGCCGAATCGGCCGCGGTCAAAAGAGCATCACTCAATGAAGTCATGGTTGCTTCTCTCCTATGGGGCAATGTTGCCACGCAGGGTACAGGGCATCGTGTTTTGCACCGTGAAATACCAGGCCCATTGGGGTCTAAGGGTTAACGCTTGGGTCGTCGCATGGCTGCAACGAAATGGCGCCGTTCGGGGGCAAAAACGTTGGGAAACATGGTCAGCGCCGCGCCTTTCTGATGGAATGGCCCCAGCTTCCTCACGGAGGTTGGCCCGGCGGCACAGACCGCTGGCCTCTATCAACCCTTGGAGAATTTTTTCATGAAGAAGACCCTGATCGCACTGGCCGCTGTGGCTGCCACCAGCGCCTCTTTCGCTCAGTCGTCCGTGACCCTGTCGGGCTTGGTGGACGTCGGTATCGAGAAGCAGTTCTCTGGCGCCCCCACCAAGATGGCGGCCAACCGCAACGCCACCAGCAACTGGACCCTGAGCGGCACCGAAGACCTGGGCGGTGGCCTGAAGGCTGTGTTCAAGGCCTCGACCTCCTTCAACTCTGACGACGGCACCCTGGCCAGCGCCAACGCCTTCGGCAACAACGACATGTTCGTGGGCCTGACCGGTAACTTCGGTACCCTGCGCGCTGGCCGTCCAATCAATACTCTGTACGGCAACGCCTTCTTCGCCAACGGCACCAAGGGCGTGACCGGCTACGACGCCAACACGCTGCTGGCTGGCCTGGTCGCCAACGCTGGCAGCTCGGTGTTCGTGGCAAACGCCGTGCAGTACCACTCGCCCCGTTTCGCCGGCTTCCAGGTTCAGGTGGAGTACGCTCCTTCCGAACTGGCCAACGCCGATGACGGTTTCGGTCTGGGCATCCGTTACGACAACGGCCCCCTGAGCGCCTCGCTGGTGAGCTATGAAGGCGCTGGCACCGCTGCTCTGCTGAAGCCGAAGTCGGTGACCCAGCTGGGCGCCGCCTACGACTTCTCCGTGGCCAAGGTGTTCTTCACCTACCGCGACGACAGCAACAAGGCCTCCACCGCTGACACCGGCTACGCCCTGGGCGTGACCGCTCCCGTGGGTCCCGGCTCCCTGTACGCTTCGTACAACGTGGCAGAGGCCGCTGGCAGCGACAAGCGTTCCATCATCGCCGGTTACAAGTACAACCTGAGCAAGCGCACCCAGGCTTACTTCCAGCTGGCCAACGGCAACGCCGCCCTGAACGTGTCTGGCGCTGCTACCGCCAAGTCCAGCAACGGTTACGGCTTTGGCCTGACCCACTCCTTCTGATCAAGCCCGCTCTTGAGGGCGGTCTCGTCTGATTGAGTCAAAACGCCCGCCTTTGGCGGGCGTTTTGCTTTTGGCGCTTCCGTGGTGTCCTCGAGTCGGGTACCCAGTGGGGTGTTGCCTTATGACAACGAAATGACGAGGTTTTGAGCATCTCCCTCGGGTATTTTGGCCTTCGATAGCGGGTTTCCCCCTACTATTTCTTGGTCAGTTTTTTCAACCTGTGCCTCGCACAGATAACTCAAGGAAGTCTCCATGAAAAAGTCTCTGATCGCCCTGGCCGTCCTCGGCTCCGTGGCCGGCATGGCCCAAGCCCAATCGTCTGTGACCCTGTACGGTTTGGCCGACGTGTGGGTTGGTTCCACCAAGACCGAAGTTAATGGCGTTGGCAGCAGCGTCACCAAGCTGGACGGCAACGGCGTTGCTACCAGCCGTTTCGGCCTGAAGGGCTCTGAAGACCTGGGCGGCGGTCTGAAGGCCAACTTCCAGCTGGAGCAGGGCTTCAACATCGACAACGGCACCGCTGGCAACTCCACCGGTACCGCCGCCAGCCAAGCCTTCGACCGTCAAGCCTGGGTTGGCCTGTCGGGTGGCTTCGGTGAAGTGCAGTTCGGCAAGACCTGGTCTTCGTACGACGACATCCGCTCGTCGGCCAACGACAGCTTCAACGCCAACGTCGCTGCTTCGTTCAACACCTGGGTTGGCTATACCGACCGTCCGGTGAACAGCATCAAGTACCTCAGCCCCACCGTCGGCGGCTTCAGTGGTAGCGTGACCTACGGTCTGGGCGAAGACAAGTTGGCCAACGCCAATGGCAAGTCCAGCAGCCTGACCTCTCTGGGTTTGCAGTACGCCAATGGCCCCGTGTTCGTGGGTCTGGCTTACCAAGCTGAAAAGGACGGCGCCACCGACACCAAGTTCACCAATACCCTGATCAACGGCTCCTATGACTTCGGCATGGCCAAGCTGGTCGGTGGCTACAACCAAGCCAAGGACACCTCGATTCCCGGCGACGGCAAGGCCAAGGAATGGAATCTGGGCGTGGAAGTGCCCGTGGCTGCCAACCTGAACTTCGGCCTGGGCTACGCTCAGTCTAAGATCTCTGCCGCCGGTACCGATGTTGCCAAGGTCAGCGGCTACACCGCTTCCCTGCTGTACAGCCTGAGCAAGCGCACCACCGTCTACGGCGTGCTGTCGCAGACCAAGGCCAAGGACATCCCCTTCACCACCGAAGGCAAGGACACCCTGTACGCCGTGGGTATCAACCACAAGTTCTGATTTCGTTCTTTTCGAACCACAATCAGCAAAGCCACCCGGGAAGCCGGGTGGCTTTTTTTGTTTCTGGCGAATGAATCCTCCTATCATCGGGTTTCCCCCGGGGTTTGCTCTTACCGTCCTCTTAGAAGGACTTTTCAAGGAGGTTTGAATGAAAAAAACTTGGATTGCTTGCGCGGCTTTGGCTTCGCTGGCTGGCGTGGCTCAGGCCCAATCGAGCGTCACGTTGTATGGCATCGTGGATGCCTACCTGGGCCGTACCAAGACCGAGAGTCTGGGCTCTTCGGTGTCGACCACCGGTCTGAACTCGGGTGGTCTTTCCACCAGCCGCTGGGGTCTTTCCGGCTCTGAAGACCTGGGTGGTGGCCTGAAGGCCATCTTCAACCTGGAGCAGTCTTTCAATGCCGACAACGGCACCGTGGGCACGCCTGGCTCGGCGTTCGATCGCCAGTCTTGGGTCGGCCTTGAGGGTGGTTTCGGCAAGTTCCAGATGGGCAACACCTGGACTGCACTGGACGATGTGTTCTACATCGGCAATTCGGCCTTTGATTCCATCTTCTCGCCGGGCGCTTCGGACGTGATGTCGCTGTACGCGTACAACGCGAACCCGGGCAACGTGGTGCGCTACACCTCGCCCAACTTTGGCGGCTTCTCGGGTGCCGTGTCTTACAAGGGCAAGGGCGCTGGGATCATCAAGCAGACCGATTTCAACGTGCTGTACGAGGCTGGCCCGCTGACCGCTGCGCTGGGTTACCAGCAGCGTGACAACACCGCGACGAACGTCAAGTCCAAGTTCACGGTGCTGGCCGGTGCCTACGACTTCGGCGTGGCCACCCTGCGAGGCAACGTTGCCACCACCCGCAACACCGTGTTTGGTGCCAAGGTGGACGAGTACCAGATTGGTGCCGATTTGCCGCTGAGCCCGGCGCTGACCCTGTCGGGTGGCTTCGCCCGTTCGGAAACCGATGGCGCCGACAAGCGCACCGGTTTTGGCTTGGCCGCCACCTACGCGCTGTCGAAGCGCACCACGGCCTATGTCGCCTACAACCAGGGCAAGTCGAAGCTCGGTGGCGTGACCCAGGCCAAAGAGACGATCTACGGCGCTGGTCTTCGTCATTCCTTCTGATCGTGAGGGCGGCTGCCAGTCTCAGGCGGCTGCCCCTCTCGCGTCGGGCCTAGCGCTCGATCCCAATGCCCGCCAGGCACGCGCCTCGCGGGCATTCTTGTGTGTGGGCCTCAGCGGTGCCAGCGATCGTCGTCGCGGCCGCGCCAGCGGCGGTCGCCGTCCCAGCGCCGGTCGTCATCGCGCCAGTGGCGGTCACGGTCCCAGCCATCGCGCGGCGGGCGCTGGTAGGCCTGGCCGTTGATGTAGACGATGCCTGCGCTCAGGGGATAAGTGGGCACGACCGTGGTCCCCATGATCACGCGCGGCGCAGGCGCGTAGGGGGTCTGGTAGATCACCTGGGGGCGTGCCGGATAGACGGTGGCCGGCGGCGGGGGCGGCATGGCGTCCACCGGCGTCACGCTCAGGCGCACGAAGCGGCCGGGGTCTTGCGGCATCTGGGTGCGGTACTGGCGCCCGGCGTATTCGTACACCACGTCGTAGGCCACGGTGCGGTTTTCGTACTGGGTTTGCGTGCCGCAGTTGCGGACCAGCTCGGTGCGCGCCTGCGGCTGGCCTTCGATGCGGTCGCCCAGCATGGCGCCGCCGATGAGGCCGATCACGGTGGCGGCGGTGCGTCCACCCCCGTTGCCGATGGCATTGCCCGCTGCGCCGCCCGCGATGGCGCCGAGCAAGGCCCCGCCTCCACTCTTGGGCTCTTGTACCAGCACCTCTTGGTCGGTACACACTTGGCGGGGCACGGCCACTTGCTGGATGACGGGGGTGCTGCTAATCACACGGCCCTGTTCTTCCTGGGCTTGGGCCAACCCGCTGGCGCTCAGGCCCAGCAGGCCGGTGGCCAGGGCAAGCGCGACGGGGGTGGAAGGGGTTTTCACAGGAATCTCCTGAAGGATGGGGAAGCCGCACTGTGCGCCCGGCCTGTCAAGGCGAGGTGCGCACTTTGTAAAAGTTGGTGACTGGGGGTCAGGTGGTGTGCAGCAGTTCACGCGCCAGCGCCTCGGCCACCTTCAGGCCGTCCACGCCGGCCGACAGGATGCCGCCCGCGTAGCCCGCGCCTTCGCCGGCCGGGTAGAGGCCGCGGGTGTTCAGGCTTTGCAGGTCTTCTCCGCGCGTGATGCGAAGGGGCGACGACGTGCGGGTCTCCACGCCGGTGAGCAGGGCGTCGGGCATGTCGTAACCCTTGATTTGGCGGCCGAACACCGGCAGCGCCTCGCGCATGGCCTCGATGGCGTAGGCCGGCAGCGAAGGGGCAAGGTCGGTGAGGTGGATGCCCGGCTTGTACGAGGGCTGCACCTCGCCCAGTGCGGTGCTGGGTTGGCCGACCAGGAAGTCGCCCACGCGCTGGCCGGGGGCTTCGTAGGTGCCGCCGCCCAACTCGAAGGCGCGGCTTTCCAGCTGGCGCTGCATCACGATGCCGGCCAGCGGGTGCACTCGGCCCTTGGCCGCCAAGGCCTGGGCCTGCGCGGCGTAGCGCGGGCCATCGGTTTCCCCGAAGGCGGCGGTCCACAGGGGGGCGTCTTGCGGGAAGGTCTGGGGGTAGTCGGCGGGTTCGATGCCCACCACCATGCCGGCGTTGGCGTTGCGCTCGGCACGCGAGTACTGGCTCATGCCGTTGGTGACCACTCGCCCCGGCTCGGACGTGGCGGCCACCACGGTGCCGCCCGGGCACATGCAGAAGCTGTAGACGGCGCGACCGTTCTTGGCGTGGTGCACCAGCTTGTAGTCGGCCGCGCCCAGCAAGGGGTGGCCGGCGTGGCGGCCCCAGCGCGCGCGGTCGATGACGCTTTGCGGGTGTTCGATGCGAAAGCCTACCGAGAAGGGCTTGGGCTCCATGAAGACGCCGGCGTCCCAGAGCCAGGCGAAGGTGTCGCGCGAGCTGTGGCCCAAGGCAAACACGGCGTGCTGCGTGGGCAATTCGGTGGTCTCGTCGGTGTCCAGGCGATGCACCACCAAGGCTTGCAGCCGCTGGCCCTTGCCCTCAGGTGTGAAGCGGGCGCCCACCACCTGGTGCTCGAAGCGGATGTCGCCGCCAAGGGCGATGATTTTTTCGCGCATGGCTTCCACCACCTTCACCAGCTTGAAGGTGCCGATGTGCGGGTGGGCCATGTACAAGATTTCCGGCGGCGCGCCCGCGTCCACGAACTCCTGCATCACCTTGCGGCCGAAGAAGCGCGGGTCTTTGATCTGGCTGTAGAGCTTGCCGTCGGAGAAGAGGCCCGCGCCACCTTCGCCGTATTGCACGTTGCTTTGCGGGTTGAGCACTTTCTTGCGCCACAGGCCCCAGGTGTCTTTGGTGCGCTGGCGCACCGGCTTGCCGCGTTCCAGCACGATGGGGCGAAAGCCCATTTGCGCCAGGGCCAACGCCGTGAACAGGCCACAGGGCCCCAGGCCCACCACCACGGGGCGCTCGGCCTCGTTGCTTGGCCAGCCAGCGGGCGCATGGCCGGGCGGTTTCCAGCGCATGTCGGGTGTGGGCAGGATGTGCGGGTTTTTCTCGTGCTGGGCCAGCAGCGCGGGCTCCAGCGCGGGGTTGGCCAGGGTGACGTCCACGATGTAGACGGCGCGCAGATCGGCCTTGCGGGCATCGAAGCTGCGCTTGAAGACGTGCAGGTCAGCAATGGCCTCGACCCCCACGCCCAGGGCTTGGGCGGCCAGGCGCGTGAGCGCCTCGATGGGGTGGGGCGGCGGTTGGCGGTCGGTGTCGGTTTCGGTGGGGGCGTCGGCGGCGCGGCGGCCCTCGGCGGGCACGTCGGCCAGGGAGAGTTTGAGTTCGGCGATGCGGATCATGGGCTTGTGTCGATCAAGCAGGGGAAGGCCGGTATTGTCGCCAAAGGCCGCTCGTCGCGCTGGCTGAAAATAACCCGGGTAAAAATAAATAACCCGGGTAAAATTTCCGACATGGACGATTCTGTTTCCTGTTGCACGGCTTTTCTCGGTCACCAGCGCGTGGCCCATGGCACGTACGCCGACGTGGCGCGCGCGCTGGCCCAGGTGGACCTTTCGGCTGGCGGCCTGTTGGTGTTTGACGACGCCACGGGCGCGCAAGTCGATTACCCCTGGCCGCCCGGCTATTCCGCCTCCGCATCGCCCGTGCCTGCCCCGGTGGCCGCGGCGCCGGCGGTGGGGCGCCCGCGCCTGGGCGTGGTCGCCCGCGAGGTGACGCTGCTGCCGCGCCACTGGGAATGGCTGGCCCAGCAGCCGGGTGGGGCGTCGGCCGCACTGAGGCGCCTGGTCGATGAAGCCCGCCGCACCCAGGCCGGGCGCGACGCCCAGCGCCTGGCCACCGAGCGCGCTTATCGCTTCATGAGTGCCATCGCGGGTGGTCTGCCGGGCTTCGAAGAGGCGTCGCGCACTTTGTTCGCGCACGACGCCGAGGCCTTCGCCCAGCGCATTGCCGCCTGGCCGATTGACGTGCGGGGCCACCTGTCGTGGTTGGCCCGCGATGCCTTCGAGCCTCCCGCGCCCCCCACTTCAACCGCCGCCTGAACTTTGGGCTGGTTTTATTGAAAGTCTTTCATGTCGTCTCCTTTGCCGCGCCCGCTTTGGCAGATTTATCTCGTCTTCCTGGTGCCCATGGTGCTGTCCAACGTGCTGCAAGGGCTGTCGGGCACGCTCAATGGCATCTTCATTGGGCAGATGCTGGGCACGCACGCGCTGGCGGCGGTGTCGGGCATGTTCCCGATCGTGTTCTTCTTCATTTCGCTGGTGATCGGCCTGGGCGCGGGGGCGTCGGTGCTGATTGGGCAGGCCTGGGGCGCGCACGAGCCTGAGAAGGTGCGCGCCATCGCCGGCTCTGCGCTGGTGCTGGGCGCCTGGATTGGCGTGGTGGCCGCCGTGCTGGGCGTGTTGTTCGCGCGCCCGGCCATGCAGGCCCTGGGCACGCCGGCCGACGTGCTGGACGATGCCGTGGCCTATGCGCGGGTGATGCTGCTCATCATGCCGCTGCTGTTGGTGTTCATCTTGTTCACCCAGTTGCTGCGCGGCGTGAGCGATACCGTGTCGCCCCTGCTGGCGCTGGCGTTGTCCACCGCGCTGGGCCTGGTGCTGACGCCAGCCTTCATCCAGGGCTGGCTGGGCCTGCCTCGGCTGGGCATTCAGAGCGCTGCCTACGCGGGCCTGGTGTCGTATGCCGTGGCCTGGGTGTTTCTGGTGTGGTGGCTGGGGCGGCGGCGCCATGTGCTGGCGCTGGACCATGCCCTGGTGCGCACCCTGCGGCTGGACTGGGCCATCTTGGCCAAGGTGCTGCGCATTGGCCTGCCCACGGGCGTGCAGATGGTGGTGATTTCGGTGTCCGAGCTGGTGATCCTGGCGCTGGTGAACGGCCACGGCTCGCAGGCCACGGCGGCCTATGGCGCGGTGACGCAGGTGGTGAACTACGTGCAGTTCCCGGCGCTGTCGATTGCCATCACCGCGTCCATCCTGGCGGCGCAGTCGATCGGGGGCGGGCACATCGAGCGCCTGGGGCCTATCCTGCGCACGGGGCTGTGGTTGAACCTGGCCATCACCGGTAGTCTGGTGCTGGCGGGTTATGGGCTGTCGCACCACCTGCTGGGCCTGTTCCTCACGCAGCCTGAGGTGCGTGTGCAGGCCGAGCAACTGCTGCACATCATGCTGTGGAGCCTGCTGGTGTTTGGCTTCCAGGCGGTGGTGGGCGGCGTGATGCGCGCCAGCGGCGTGGTGCTGGTGCCCATGGCGATTTCCCTATTCTGCATCTTGGGGGTGCAGTTGCCGGTGGCCTCGGTGCTGGATGCCCGCATGGGGCTGGCGGGCATCTGGATCGCGTTTCCGGTGGCCTACCTGTGCATGCTGGTGCTGCAGACGGGCTATTACCAGGGCGTGTGGCGCCACCGGCGCATTCGCCGCCTGGTCTGATCGCGCGTGCGGCGATAATGCCGCCCGTGGAGCGCGCCAGACCGCCGCTGGTGCAAGGCCCGAAAGGGCGCACTGGAGGAACGTCCGGACTGCACAGGACAGCGTAGGAGGTAACACCTCTCCACCGATCAGCCAGCCGGGTTCGCCCGGCGGGCCCTAAGGTGAGGATCAGAGCAACAGAGACGAGCCGATTCAGTTCGGGTGAAACGGGCAATCTCTACGCGCAGCAATACCAAATAGGCCAGCGTTGATGTGGTTCCGCGGAGCTGGCGGGTAGGTAGCATCGAGCCGCTTGGGTGACCGGCGGCCCAGAGGAATGGCGGTCACGGTCGGGGCAACCCGACCGCACAGAATCCGGCTTATCGGCGCGCTTCACACTTTATTCATTTGGCCCCGTCGGCCAGCCAGCGCACCAGGCGCTCGGCGTCGGCCTGGCTGAGCTGTTCATGCGCCACCGCGTCTCGGCGCGAGCGCAGCTTCTGGGCTTCTTGGCGAATCTTTTCCTCGTTGCCGCGCAGGCCTTCGCTGCGCTTGGCCAGGCGCTCGATGGTGGGGGCGTCGCCGCGCGGCGGCGTGCCGTGGCAGGCCAGGCAGTCTTTGTCGAGCGCCAGGTTCCAACTCGCCGCGGCCGGACCAGCGAGCAGGGCGGTCAGCAGGGCAAGGCTCAGGGGGGCAGTGGTTTTCATCGCGGACCTCACAAGTTGAAAACGCCCAGGTTCTGCAGCCGCTCCACATGGGCCAGCAGCGAGCGTTTGGCCACTGGCCACAGGCGCTCGGGCACGTCGTCGTAGGCCAGTTTGACCCACTCGTCGGGCGTGCCTTGGGGCAGGGCCTTCATGGCGCGTGCCACCTTGGCCTCGCGGGCCAGGCGGTGGGCCTTGAGCTGGGCAATGGCCCGGCGCGCCCCGCCTTCGGGCGGCGAGAGCGGGTTGTCGGGGGCCTGGCGGTGGTCGCCCAGCACGTGGCCGTGGGCGGGCAGGATGAAGTCGATGCCGTGGCGCTGGCAGGCGGCGTCAAGCTTGTCCAGCGAGTCGAGATAGGCGCTCATGTCGCCATCGGGGTGGTCGATGACCGTTGTGCTGCCGTTGAGGATGTGGTCCCCCGTGAAGAGCAGGCTGTCCTCCACCAGCACCAGGCACAGGTGGTTGGCCGCGTGGCCGGGGGTGTGGATGACTTCCAGCGTGTGGCTCACGGTGTCGTTGCCGTTCATGCCGATCAGCTCGATCAGTTCGCCGTCGGCCAGGGCCTTGTCGGGCACGAAGTGGCTGTTGTGGCGCGCGGTGCTGGCACTGGGCAGGCCCAGGATGGGGGGCTTGGGCAGGCCGGCGTTCACGCACAGGGCTTGCAGCGGTGCCGCGCCGGGCGAGTGGTCGGCATGCGAATGGGTGCAGACGATGGCGCGGATGCTGCCGCCGGTTGCGCGCCACAGGCGCTCGATGTGCTCGGGCTCGTCCGGGCCCGGGTCAATCACGGCGTAGCCGGTGGCCGGATCGCCCACGACGTAGCTGTTGGTGCCGGGGCCCGTCATGTGCCCAGGGTTGGGGGCGGTGAGCCGCTGCACGTTCTTCAGCAGGGCCACGGGCTGGTCGTGCTGCCAGTCCAGCGGGTGCACGATCTGCCCGTCTGGGCACACCAGCGCCACTTCACCAAAGGCGGGTTCGTGTTCCATCAGTCGAACCTCCCGCCCGTTCAGCAAACCGGCGCGCGGGCAACTGGCAAACAGGGGCTCGTCGTGCGCCGAGCAGGCGGCCAGCACCGCGTCCACCGTGGCGTAGGCGGTGAGCCGCTCCAGGGTGCGGATGGTGGGGAAGATGATGAAGAAGTCGCCTGCGGCGTGGCGGGCCAGGGCGTCTTGCGGGCGCACCCACACCGGCTCGAATTGCTCGGCCTCGTCGGCCACGGGCTCTTGGCCTTCGGGCATGCGGGCCACCAGAAAGGGCACGTCGAAGCGGCGGGAGAGGTCGCGGTCGGTGATCCAGTGGGCCAGCACGAACACGTCGGCGCCGTCCAGCGTGAGGCCGTGGGCCTGGCATTGGGCGGCGAACGGGGCTTTGCGGTCCAGGCGGGCGATGTCGTCGTCGCGCACGGGCGAGCCGTCTGAGCGGTGGGCCAGCAGCACGCCCAGCTCCTCAAAGCTCTCGCGGATGGCCGCAATGGCCTGGGTCAGCCGCAGGTCGCTCTGTGTGGGACGGCGGGTGGAGAGGGCATGGCATTGCGCGTCGGCCGCGTCAATGCCGCCGCCAGGAAACACGTAAGCGCCAGGCGCGAAACTGGCCGTGGCCGAGCGGCGCGTCATGAGCACCTCGATGCCGGGGCGGGCCGGGTCGGCGCTGTCGCGCAGCAGCAAGACGGTGGCGGCCGGGCGCAGCGGTGCGGGTGGGCGGGCGGGGTGCAGGAGTTGGGTGGGGCGGACCATGCGTGGCATTTTGCGGCAGCCCGAATGGGCGGGGCTGTCACGTGCGGTGGCGTCTGCCGCGGTGCCGCAAGTCGGGCCGTGGGCCGATAATCCCGCCCTATGCGCATTCGATTCACCAAGATGCAGGGCGCGGGCAACGATTTCGTGGTGCTCGACGAAACCCAGGGCCGGCTGGGGTTGACCCCGGCCCAGTACCGTTTTCTGGCCGATCGCCACTTTGGCGTGGGCGCCGACCAGATCCTCACCGTGCGGCCCTCGCCCGCTGAGGGCCTTGACTTTGAATACGTGATCCACAACGCCGACGGCGGTGAGGTCGAGCACTGTGGCAACGGCGCGCGCTGCTTCGTGCGCTACGTGCACGACAAGGGCCTGAGCGAGCGCAACCCCCTGCGCGTGAAGGTGAAGAACGGCACCATCGAACTCCAGCGCCTGGCCGATGGCCGCGTCACCGTGGACATGGGCGCGCCGGTGTTCGACCACGCCCGTGTGCCTTTTGAGGCGCAAGGCCTTACGCCCGAGCGCCTGGGCCAGTTCGAGCGCTGGCCGCTCGCGCTGGACGGTGGCATCACCGTGCCCGTGGCCGTGGTTTCCATGGGCAACCCGCACGCCGTGCTGCGCGTGGACGACGTGGACACCGCCCCCGTGGCCCAGTGGGGCCCGCTGATCGAGGGGCACGCCCGTTTCCCGCGCCGCGTCAACGCTGGTTTTCTGCAAGTGGTCGATCGCGCCACCGTGAAGTTGCGCGTGTACGAGCGCGGCGCCGGCGAGACCCTGGCCTGCGGCACTGGCGCTTGCGCGGCGGTGGTGGCAGGCATTCGCCTGGGCTGGCTGGACGATCGGGTGGACGTGCACACCCGCGGCGGCTTGCTGACCATCGCCTGGACGCCCACGCCTTCGCTGGATCAGCCGGTCATGATGACCGGCCCCGCCACGCCCGTCTTCGAGGGCGAGATCGACCTGCCCGACCTGACCTGAGCCAAACACACCATGAACGAGCCCATTCCCCCGATCACCGAAGACGACATCGCCAACTACCTGCTCAACACGCCGAGCTTCTTCGAGCGCCACGCCGAGGTGTTGGCCGCCGTGCAGCTCACCAGCCCGCACGGGCAGCGCGCCGTGAGCCTGCAGGAGCGCCAGGCCGAAATGCTGCGCGAGAAGATTCGGGGGCTGGAGCTGAAGGCGGCCGAGATGATTCGCCACGGCCAGGAAAACACCGCCATTGCCGACAAGCTGCAGCGCTGGACCCGCGAACTGCTGCTCACCCGCGACGCCCGTGACCTGCCGCGCGTGGTGGCCGACCAGATCGAGCGCCAGTTCCTGGTGCCGCAGGTGGCGGTGCGGGTGTGGGGCGTGTCGCCCGAGTTCGCGGGTGAAGACTACGCCCAGGGCGTGAGCGAAGACGCGCAGGCCTTCACCTCGTCGCTCACCCAGCCTTACTGCGGCGGCAACCCCGGGCTGGAGGCCGCGCGCTGGCTGCCCGACCCGGCCGCTGCCGTGTCGCTGGCCCTCATTCCCCTTCGCCCGGGTCTGGCGCCCGACGCCTTCGGCATGTTGGTGCTGGCCTCTTCCGACCCGCAGCGCTTCGCCCCCGACATGGGCACCGACTTCCTGGAGCGCATCGGCCAGATCACCAGCGCGGCGTTTTCGCGCCTGCGCCCGGCCACGTCGGCGGCGGTGGCGTGACCCTCTCTCGCCACGACGACGCGGGGCTGGTGCAGGCCTATCTGGACCATGTGCGCGTCGAAAAGCGCCTGGCCGAGCGCACCGTGGCGCTTTACACCATCGACCTGAACCGCCTGCGCCAGCACGCGCAAGAGGCGGCGGTCGCCCTGGTGGACGTGCAGCCCACCCACCTGCGGCGCTGGGTGGCGCAAATGAACAGCCAGGGCCGCACCCCGCGTGGCATTGCGCTCATCCTCTCAGGCTGGCGCGGCTTCTACACCTGGCTGGTGCGCCAGGGCCTGATTGACCACCACCCGGTGCAAGACGTGCGCTCGCCCAAGGTGGGCAAGCCCCTGCCCAAGGCCTTGCCGGTGGACGAGGCCGTGCGCCTGGCCGAGCACCAGCAGGCCGATGACGACCCAGCGCTGGAGGCGCGCGACGCCTGCATCACCGAGCTGCTCTACGGCTGCGGGCTTCGCATTGGCGAACTGGTGGGCCTGGACGTGGCCGCTAGCGTCACCGCCCGCGGTTGGATCGACCGTGAGGCGGGCGAGGCCTTTGTGTTGGGCAAGGGCGCCAAGCGGCGCAGCGTGCCGGTGGGCCGTGCGGCCCTGGCCGCGCTCGACCGTTGGCTGTTGGCCCGCAGTGCCTGGGCTGGCAATGACCCGGCGCTTTTTATTGGTGATCGGGGCCAGCGCCTCACGCCCCAGCACATCCGAGTGCGCCTCAAGCGCCGCTCGCTCATGGCGGGGCTGGCCACGCCGGTGCACCCGCACATGCTGCGCCACTCTTTCGCCAGCCACGTGCTGCAATCCAGCGGCGACCTGCGGGCGGTGCAAGAGCTGCTGGGCCACGCCAACATCAGCACCACGCAGGTCTATACCCGGCTGGATTTCCAACACCTCGCGCAGGTTTACGATGCGGCCCACCCCCGGGCCCAAAGCCGCAAACCGCCGGGCCGCTCCCGCGGCTGAGCCGCAACCGTTTTCCGGTTCCCTTTTCCACCACTATCAGGAGATAAGCATGTTCAAAATTCTTGCCCGTTGGTCCGCATTGTTCGCCGTGGCCATGTGCTCGCTGGCCGCCCCGGCCCAGGCGCAAGAGGCCATCAAGGTCGTCTATCACATGAGCGAGGGCATCCCACAAGCCTCGCGCGCCATCAACAACATCCGCAACCACCTCAATGCCGACCCCACCGCCAAGATCGTGGTGGTCACCCACGGGCTGGGCATTGACTTCCTGCTCGACGGCGCCACCAACCAGATGGAGCAGCCCTTCGCTGGTGCCATTGGCGAGCTGGCCGCGCGCGGCGTGGAGTTTCGCGTGTGCAACAACACCCTGGTCTCGCGCAAGATCGACGCCTCCAAGGTGGCCATGGAAGCCAAGATCGTGCCCTCGGGCGTGGCCGAGGTGGCCCGCCTGCAAGCCCGCGAGGCTTTCGTTTACCTGCGGCCCTGAGGCCCAGGCCAGCCGGGGCCGACGACAATACCCGGCATGAAATCGATCCGACTCAAGCCCGGCAAAGACCGCTCCTTGCACCGCCGCCACCCCTGGGTGTTCGACGGTGCCATCGCCAAAGGCCGGGCCGATGCCGGCGAGACCGTGCGCGTGGAAGACGCCGAGGGCCAGTTCCTGGCCTGGGGCGCCTTCTCGCCCGACTCCCGCATCCGCGTGCGCGCCTGGAGCTTTGATGCGCAGCAGCGCATCGACGCCGCCTTCTTCCGCGCCACCTTGGCCCGCGCCATTGCCCTGCGCGAGCGCCTGGCCATTGCCAGCAACGGGGTGCGGCTGGTGCACGGTGAGTCCGATGGCCTGCCTGGCCTCATCGTGGACCGCTACGGCGACACCCTGGTGGCCCAGTTCGGTTCTTGTGGCGTGGAGCGCTGGAAAGACACCATCGCCGACGCGCTGATCGAGCTCACCGGCTGCCCGCGCCTGTACGAACGCTCGGACACCAGCAGCCGCGAACTGGAAGGCTTGCCCCAGGTCACCGGCTGGCTGCGCGGCGATGGCCCCACGGCCCTGGAGCTGCACGAGCATGGCTGGCGCCTGGGTCTGGACATTGCCCTGGGCCACAAGACCGGCTACTACCTGGACCAGCGCGACAGCCGCCTGGCTTGCCACGAGTACGTGCGCCGCCTGGGCCTGGGTGAGATGCTCAACTGCTTCAGCTACACCGGGGGCTTCACCGTGGCCGCGCTGGCCGGCGGTGCCAGCCATGTCACCTCGATAGATTCGTCGGGGCCCGCGCTGGAACAGGCAAGGGCCAACCTGGCGCTCAACGGCCTTGACCCGGCCCGTGCCACCTTCCTGGACGCCGACGTCAACGCCAGCCTGCGCCGCTTTCTGGCCGAGGGCCGCCAGTTCGATGCCATCGTGCTGGACCCGCCCAAGCTCGCCCCCACCGTGGCCCACGCCGAGCGGGCCGCGCGTGCTTACAAAGACCTCAACCGCCTGGGCCTGAAGCTGCTCAGGCCGGGTGGCGTGTTGCTCACCTTCTCTTGCTCGGGCGGCATTGGTGTGGAGCTGTTCCACAAGATCGTGGCCTCGGCCGGCCTGGACGCCGGCGTGGACGCGGCCATCTTGCAGCGCCTGGGCGGCGCGCCCGACCACCCCACCGACCTCACCTTCCCCGAAGGCGAATACCTCAAAGGCCTGGTGGTGATGCGCAAGCCTTGAGGGCTGCCTCAGGCCCCTGGCCTACACTGTCGCGCTTCGTTTTTTCGCCCCCTTTTCTATTACAGCGAGTTCGTCATGGCCCTGATTCCCGCCACCATCCTCACCGGCTTCCTTGGTTCAGGCAAAACCACGCTGCTCAAGCGCGTGCTCAGTGAGGCCCATGGCCAGAAGATCGCCGTGGTGGAAAACGAGTTCGGCGAAGAAAACATCGACAACGAGATCCTGGTGGCCGACACCCAGGAAAACATCATCCAGATGAGCAACGGCTGCATCTGCTGCACCATTCGCGACGACCTGCGCGCCACCTTGCAAGACCTGGCCCAGCGCCGGCGCAAAGGCGAACTGGACTTCGAGCGCGTGGTCATCGAGACCACCGGCCTGGCCGACCCCGGCCCGGTGGCGCAGACCTTCTTCATGGACGATGAGGTGGCCGAGCAGTACCTGCTGGACTCCATCCTCACCCTGGTGGACGCCAAACACGCGGCCCAGCAGCTCAACGATCGCCAGGAAGCCCGCCGCCAGGTGGGCTTTGCCGACCAGATCTTCATCAGCAAGTCCGATCTGGTCAGTGCCGAGGAACTTGACGCCCTGACCCACCGCCTCAAGCACATGAACCCCCGCGCCCCGATCCGTCCGGTGCATTTCGGCGAGGTGTCGCTCAAGGAGGTGTTCGATCTGCGCGGCTTCAACCTGAACGCCAAGCTCGACATTGACCCGGACTTCCTCAAGGTGGACGACCACGGTCATGACCACGACCACCACGGCCACGATCACCACCACCATGACCACGAGCATGGCGAGCACTGCAACCACCCGTCGCACCAGCACGGCCATGGCCACCACCACCACCACGATGACGACGTGAAAAGCTTCGTCTACCGGGCAGACCGGCCTTTCAGCCCCGAGAAGCTCGAAGACTTCCTGGGTGCCATCGTGCAGGTCTATGGCCCGCGCATGCTGCGCTACAAGGGCGTGCTCAACATGCAGGGCACCGAGCGCAAGGTGATTTTCCAGGGCGTGCACCAGCTCATGGGCAGCGACCTGGGGCCAGCCTGGGCCGAAGGCGAGCCGCGCGTGAGCAAGCTGGTGTTCATTGGCATCGACCTGCCACGCGACATCCTGGAACAAGGTTTGCAGCAAGCGCTGGTGTGAAGAACATCCCGAATCGGCGGCGTCTGTCTCGCTTCCCCAACGCCCGGTCTCCTGCCCGGGTGGATAGGGCAACCGTCTTAGCCTGTCGTGGCTACAATCGCGGCCCAAGTTGGCAGGCCCCCCAGGCAACGCCGGGCGTGTGCGCCCTGCCGCCAGAGGTGTCTCCAAAGGGAGGTATAACAGCGCCGTCGTCGGCTCGCACGCCCCAGGGCCGTCAGGTCTCGGGCAAGCACGACGCGACGGCACCTCCCCGCCGTTCCCGCTTCGTCATCCCCTGACAGGAGACCCGTTGTGAAAGCCCCGGCACCCACGGCAGCGAAATCTGGCAAGCCCATCCCCAAGGGGGCTTCAGCGCGCGCGTCGGCGGTGAAGACGTTGGCCTCCAAGACCGCCAAGGCAACCAAGGCCGCAGCGCCGGCCTCGGCCAAGGCGCCGGCAAAACCAGTGTCCAAGCCAGTGGCCAAGGCGCCCGCCAAGGTGGCGGCGCCCAAGACAGCGACCAAGGCCGTCGCCACCAAGGCGACCGCCAAAGCCGCACCGGCCAAGAAGGTGCCTGTCAAGGTGGCGCCGGCCAAGAAATCCGAGTCCAAGTCAGTGGCGCCCGCCAAGGTCGTCAAACCCACCGCCGGGAAGGCCACCAAGCCGCCCGTGTCCGTGGCCAAATCGGTGGCGCCTGCCGCGCCGCCGGTCATCGAGCCTACGCCCCGTCCCCTGGGCAAGCGGGCAGCGAAGAAGGTGATGATGGAACAAATGGCTCAGCCCGAGTCGGTTCCCACCCATGCGCCCGACGCCGCCAAGGCGACTTTTTCTCTCACGAACGAACCCGTAATGACTGCTCCCGTCCCGACCCCCGTCCAGAAAGACCCCAAGCGGGCCAACAACTGGAAGACCCTGCCGATCGATCAACTGACCGATCAGGATGTGCTGGCCATGCCGGAAGACCAGTACATGAACGACGTGCAGCTGGCGTACTTCCGCCTGAAGCTCAACCAGCTCAAGAGCGGCATCCTGGCCAATGCCGGCGAGACCACCGAGCACCTGCGCGAAGACACCGTGGTCGTGCCCGACCCCGCCGACCGCGCCACCATTGAAGAAGAGCACGCCCTGGAGCTGCGCACCCGCGACCGCGAGCGCAAGCTGCTCAAGAAGATCGAGCAGGCCATCGCCCGCATCGATTCCGGCGATTACGGTTATTGCGAAGAGACCGGTGAGCCCATCGGCGTGGGCCGTCTCATGGCCCGCCCCACCGCCAGCCTGTCGCTGGAGGCCCAGCAGCGCCGTGAACTCAAGCAGAAGATGTTTGGGGACTGAATTTCAGGCACCAGATCCCGATAACTGACAACATGGCCAAGGACGATTCCGGCGGCTTCCTGTCCAAAGTGGTGAAGTTCGTGCGGCATCCGACCACGAGCTGGGCCGATCTGGACACGCGCACCGCCGACCGCGAGAGCGAATACAGCAAGCAAGCGCTCAAGGAAATGATTGAGCGCAAGCGGCGCAACGATTTCGTGCGCAAGCGCGAGTTCGACATGCTGCGCAAGATTCGCAGCCGCGAGGCCAACCAGGGCGAGCCGCAGAGCATGCGTCCGTCTTTCTTCCAGAGCAGCCTGCAGTCCAAGCCCGACGACAGGGCCATGACGCTCAAGAAGATCGACGAGATCGAGGCGCAGATGTCCATGCAGTGGTGGAAGACCAAGAGCCCCGATTCATCGTCCAGCACTGGGTCTGGTCTCAACACTGGCGCTCAGGGGCTACGACCTAGGGCAGCCGGCATTGCCTCAGCCCAATTGAGCGCTGACTCGCGCCGAGCGCAGCCTCAGTACCAAATAACCGAGCCCTCAGGCTTGCCGGGTGGCGGCACGCCGGCTGGTCCTGGGGCGCCACGTAACTCGTGGTCCGCCACCCAGTCATCGGCAGCTTTTCCTGTGGTTTCCGCTGTACCGTCGCTGCAAAAGACGGGCTTGGTCGCACCCGTGAGTCGCCAACCGGCCGGTGGGGCATCGTCTTTTTCGGCGTCGCAGTTCCTCGCCATGGACGTGCAGGAATTTGTGCAGGACCCAGAGGTGGAAGAAGCGGCCATTCGATTCGCCAATGGTGACGATGCAGGCGCCGAGCAGGGATTGCTAGAGGTGCTGGGTGAGGGCGGGCTCAGGGTGGATCAGATCGAAGACTGGCTCGCCTTGTTCGACCTCTACCGCGCCACCGGGCAGTTGGCCCCTTTCGAGAGCCGTGCGGTCGATTTTGTGAACCGGTTCAATCGGTCTGCGCCTCAGTGGTACGACATGCCTCAGGCTGTGGCCAATTTGAAGGGGCGGGCAGCTGCGCCCGCGGGCGCGGGCTCCAATCGCGTGATCTGGGTGAGTGAGGTCGAACTGGATGCCCACGCCGTGGGCACTTTGCAGAATGTGCTGTCCCGTAGTGCCAATCCCTGGGTGATTGACTGGACGCCGCTGGAGAAGCTTGACCAGAAGGCGGCACGCGCGCTTTTGGGTTTGTTCACTCTTTGGGCAGACCAGCCCGTGCAGTTGCGCTTTCTGGGCGCCGGCATTCTGCGCGATCGTCTGAAGGAAATGACCGTGTCGGGCCGCCGCGACGTGGAGCAGGTCTGGTGGGACTTGCGCATGGCGGTATTGCGGCTCATGAATCGCATCGACGAGTTTGAACTGGTGGCCCTGGATTTCTGTGTGACTTACGAGCTGTCGCCTCCGGGGTGGGAAAAGCCACGCTGCCGCTTTGAGGCAATCGACCCTTGCAGCGACGATGGCGTGGGTCGCTCTCTATTGGGTGACGTGACCCTAGAGACAGTCTCCACGCTGTCGGGCGAATCGGGCTTCGACTCGCGCGTCTCCACGCTCAATCAGCTGGGCATGGTGGAACTGTCTGGCGAGGTGCGTGGCGATCCGCAAGACACGCTCAGTCACCTGGAACAGAAGCTGGCCGGCGCGGACGTGATGATCATCTCCTGCCGCAACCTCATTCGCGTGGATTTTTCGGCCGCCGGCACCCTGCTCAACTGGGTGTCCGGGCACCGGTCGGACGGCCGGGTGGTGCAGTTCGTGGACGTGAACCGGCTGGTGTCCGCCTTCTTCCACGTCATCGGCATCACCGAATACGCCAAGGTGGTCGTGCGCACCGACTGAGATAGGCCGCGGCCCGCGGCTTGTCACCATTGCTTTCATCTCTGTCGAGCACCGGTCTTGCGCCGGGCTCGAATCACCCTATCTTGGACCCCATGGAATCGTTTCACGGAACCACCATTGTTTGCGTGCGCCGCCAGACCCCTGCCGGCGTGCAAGTTGCCATCGGTGGCGATGGCCAGGTGACGCTGGGGCACATCGTCGTCAAGGGCACGGCGCGCAAGGTGCGCAAGCTCTATCACGACCGTGTGCTCGCTGGCTTCGCCGGCGCCACCGCCGACGCCTTCACCCTGTTCGAGCGCTTCGAGGCCAAGCTGGAAAAGCACCAGGGGCACTTGGCGCGGGCGGCCATCGAGCTGACCCGCGACTGGCGCACCGACCGTGTGCTGCGTCGCCTCGAGGCCATGCTGGCCGTGGCCGACAAGACCGCCAGCCTGATCATCACGGGCAACGGTGATGTGCTGGAGCCTGAGCATGGCATCGTGGCCATCGGGTCGGGTGGGGCGTATGCCCAATCGGCGGCCAAGGCCCTGATCGACCACACCGACCTCAGTGCCGAAGACGTGGTGCGCCGTTCGCTGGAAATCGCCGGCGAGCTGTGCATTTACACCAACATGAACCACACCATTGAAACCCTGGAGTGAGCCAGCCATGTCGTCCATGACGCCCCAGGAAATCGTCTCCGAACTCGACCGCTTCATCATCGGCCAGCAAGGCGCCAAGCGTGCCGTGGCCATTGCACTGCGCAACCGCTGGCGCCGCCAGCAGGTGGACGAGAAGCTGCGCCCCGAGATCACGCCCAAGAACATCCTGATGATTGGCCCGACCGGCGTAGGCAAGACCGAGATCGCCCGCCGCCTGGCCAAGTTGGCCGATGCGCCCTTCATCAAGGTGGAGGCCACCAAGTTCACCGAGGTGGGCTATGTGGGCAAGGACGTGGACAGCATCATCCGCGACCTGGCCGAGGTGGCGGTGAAGCAGACCCGCGAGACTGAGATGCGCAAGCAGCGCGCCCGCGCCGAAGACGCGGCCGAAGACCGCATTCTGGACATCCTGATTCCACCGCCGCGTTCGGTGGGCTTCGAGCCCACGCCGCCGGCCGACGGCACGGCGCGTCAGGCGTTTCGCAAGAAGCTGCGCGAAGGCCAGCTCGATGACCGCGAGATCGAGATCGAAGTGGCCGAGCCGCGCCCGGCCATGGAGGTGATGGGCCCCGCCGGCATGGAAGAGATGGCCGAGCAGTTGCGCGGCATGTTCAGCCAGCTAGGGGCGGGGCGCAAGCAGGTGCGCAAGCTCAAGATCGCCGAGGCCATGAAGGTGCTGATCGACGAGGAAGCGGCCAAGCTCGTCAACGAAGAAGAGATCAAGGCGCGTGCGCTGCACAACGCCGAGCAGAACGGCATCGTGTTCATCGACGAGATCGATAAGGTGACCAGCCGCAGCGACGGCGGCACGGCCGAGGTGTCGCGCCAAGGCGTGCAGCGCGACCTGCTGCCATTGGTGGAGGGCACGGCGGTGTCCACCAAGTACGGCGTCATCAAGACCGACCACATTCTGTTCATCGCCAGTGGTGCATTCCACCTGGCCAAGCCCAGCGACCTGATTCCCGAGCTGCAAGGGCGCTTCCCGATTCGGGTGGAGTTGCAGTCGCTGTCGGTGGACGACTTTGAGGCCATCCTCACCCAGACCCATGCCTCGTTGGTGCGCCAGTACCAGGCCTTGCTGGCCACCGAAGGCGTCACGCTGGAGTTCACGCCCGAGGGCATTCGCCAGTTGGCGCAGATCGCCTTTGACGTGAACGAGCGCACCGAGAACATCGGCGCGCGCCGTCTGGCCACCGTGATGGAGCATTTGCTTGACGAGGTGAGCTTTGATGCCGCCCGCTTGCAAGGGCAGACCGTCACCGTGGACGGTGCCTATGTGGATTCGCGCCTCACGGCCCTGAGCCGCAACGAAGACCTGTCGCGCTACATCCTCTGATTCCCGTTGGGCCGCTTTGCCGGCTGTCGGAACGATCGCGCCCCTGGCCGCACGGCCAGGGGCGTTTTGTTTTCAACCATCACTTGCAGAGCGCTTTGTAAGTGCTTGCTTTGTATGTGAATTTTGGGTCTCTCTTGTCTCCAAAAGATGCTCTAAGTGGTTGATTTCATTGAAAAAAAGTGTTGTACCCCTGAAGGGGAACAGGGTTTTCCTGCTACAGTGGAAAAAAGTGCAATTAAGTGGTGAAAAGTGTTTTCAAGGGGCTGATTCAACGTGTTTCAGGGCGCGTCATCGCTGAGTCTGGATGCCAAGGGTCGGCTGTCTGTGCCGACCCGGCACCGTGACGCCCTGGGCGCGGCTGGCGCGCAGCTCACCATCACCAAGCACCCGCACGGCTGCCTCATGGTGTTTCCCCGAGCGGCCTGGGAAGAGTTCCGCGACCGCATCGCCGCTCTGCCCATGCAGGCCCAGTGGTGGAAGCGCATCTTTCTGGGCAACGCGATGGACGTGGAAATGGACGCGTCGGGTCGCGTGCTGGTCTCGCCCGAGCTGCGGGCAGCTGCCGGCATCAGCAAAGACGCCGTGCTGCTGGGCATGGGCGCGTACTTCGAACTGTGGGACGCCAAGGTGTACGCCGAGCAGGAGGCCGAGGCCATGAAGGCCGAGATGCCCGATGTCTTCAAGGACTTTTCTTTCTGAGGGCGGCGGTGCAAGACGCATGGGTTCACCACACCGTCCTCCTGAACGAGGCCGTTGACGCCCTGGCCATTCGGCCGGAAGGGCACTACGTGGACGCCACCTTCGGTCGTGGTGGTCACAGCCGCCTGATTCTGCAGCGCCTCTCGGCCCAGGGGCGCCTGACCGCTTTTGACAAAGACCCGCAAGCGGTGGCAGCCGCCACCGCCCTGGCGGCACAAGACGCTCGCTTCACCATCCGGCACGAAGGCTTTTGTCACTTGGCCGAGTTGGGGCCAGCGAGTGCCGACGGCATCCTGATGGACCTCGGGGTCAGCTCCCCTCAAATCGATGACCCCGCCCGGGGTTTTTCTTTTCGCAACGACGGCCCGCTGGACATGCGCATGGACACCACGCGCGGCCAGAGCGTGGCCCAGTGGCTGGAAACGGCCGATATCTCAACCCTGTCGGAGGTCATCCGTGAATACGGCGAAGAACGGTTTGCTCAACCGATTGCAAAGGCGATTGATCGTCGCCGACAGGAACGGGGCCCTCTTCGAACCACCGCCGAGTTGGCCGAAGTCGTGGCTGGCGCGGTCAAAACCCGCGAGCCGGGCAAGGACCCTGCAACGCGCACATTTCAGGCTCTTCGGATTTTCATCAACGCCGAGCTTGAAGAGCTGCAACAAGCGCTAGAGGCCAGTCTGGGTGTGTTGCGCCCCGGCGGGCGTCTGGTGGTCATCAGCTTTCACTCCCTGGAAGATCGCATCGTCAAGCAGTTCATGGCGGGCCACTCGCGCGAGGTGTACGACCGTCGCGCCCCGTTTGCCGCCCCCACGCCCATGAAGCTGCGCAGCCCGAAGCGGGTGATGCCGTCTGATGCCGAGGTGCAGGCCAACCCGCGCTCGCGCAGCGCGGTGATGCGCTGGGCCGAGCGCACGGAGGTGCCGGCATGATCCGCCTGAACCTGGTGTTGCTCGCGGCCGTGCTGGCCAGTGCCTTCTACCTGGTGCACACGCAATACGAGTCGCGCCGCCTGTACACGGCCATTGACCGTTCGCAGGCGCAGATGCGCAAGCTGGAGGCCGAGCACGAGCAACTGCAGGTGCAGCGACGCGCCCAGGCCACGCCGGCCCGCGTGCAGCAGCTCGCCACGCGCCAGCTCGACATGCGGGCGGTGACGCCTGGCATCACGCAGTACGTCACGGTGAACGAGGCCCCGGTGGCGGCGCCCGCGACGCCTGCTGGTGCGGAGGGTGCGCGATGAGCCGCAGCATCAACTACACCTCCAGCCCTCTGCTGGCGAGCAAGACGCCGGTGTGGCGCAGCAAGTTCATTGTGGCCGGCCTGGCGCTGGCCTTTGCTGGTCTGGCCGGGCGCGCGGCCTATGTGCAGGTGTTCGGCAACGATTTCTTCCAGCGCCAGGGCGAGGTGCGTTTTGCCCGCACGCTGGAACTGCCGGCCAACCGCGGCCGCGTGCTGGACCGCAATGGCTTGTTGCTGGCCTCCAGCGTGGTGGCACAAAGCATCTGGGCGATTCCCGAAGACGTGGACAAGTCCGACCCCAAGCTGCGCGACCTGGCCAAGCTGCTGGAGATGCCACTGGCCGACTTGAAGAAGCGCCTGGGCGACGAGGACAAGACCTTTGTCTGGGTGAAGCGCCAGGTGGACGAGCCCATTGCCAAGCAGATCGCGGCGCTCAACATCAAGGGCATCTACCAGCGCCGCGACTACAAGCGCCAGTACCCCGAGGGCGAGGCCGCCGCGCACGTGGTGGGCTTCACCAACGTGGAAGACCGTGGGCAGGAGGGCGTTGAACTCACCTTCAACGACAAGCTCGCCGGCAAGAACGGCTCGCGCCGCGTCATCAAAGACCGCCTGGGGCGTGTGATTGAAGACGTGCGCGACGTGGTGCCGCCGGTGGACGGGCCCGATCTGCAGCTGTCCATCGACAGCAAGGTGCAGTACTTCGCCTACCAGAAGCTCAAGGACGCGGTGCAGCTGCACAAGGCCAAGGCCGGCAGCGTGATCGTGATCGACACCCTCACCGGCGAGGTGCTGGCCCTGGCCAACTACCCCAGCTACAACCCCAACCGGCGGGGCAACCTCACCGGCGAGCAGTTGCGCAACCGCGTGCTCACCGACAGCTTCGAGCCCGGCTCGACCATGAAGCCCTTCATCACCGCGCTGGCGCTGGAGAAGGGCATTGTGCGGCCGGACACGCCCATTCACACCGCGCCCGGTCGCATCACCATCGGTGGTTCCACCATCAACGACTCGCACCCCTACGATGTGCTGACCGTGGCCGAGGTGATCCAGAAGTCGAGCAACGTGGGCACGGTGAAGATCGCCATGCAGCTCAGCCCGCGCGAGATGTGGGAAACCTATGCCCAGGCCGGCTTCGGTCAGAAGCCGCAGGTGCCGTTCCCGGGCGCGGTGTCGGGCCGCCTGCGCCCCTACAAGAGCTGGCGCCCCATCGAGCAGGCCACCATGAGCTACGGCTACGGACTGTCGGCCTCGCTGTTCCAGATGGCGCAGTCGTACACCATCTTCGCCCGCGACGGCGAGCTGATTCCGCTCACCCTGATCAAGTCCGACCAGCCCGCCTCCGGCGTGCAGGTCTTCACCCCCAAGACGGCCATCGCAGTGCGCCAGATGTTGGCCATGGCCACCGGCCCTGGCGGCACCGCCACCCGCGCCCAGACCATTGGCTACTCGGTGGGCGGCAAGACCGGCACGGCCCGCAAGCAAGAAGGCAAGGGCTACGCCGACCGCAAGTACCGCAGCTGGTTCGTGGGCCTGGCCCCCATCGACAAACCCCGCATCGTGGTGGCGGTGATGGTGGACGAGCCCACGGCCGGGTCGTTTTACGGCGGCATCGTGGCCGCCCCTGTTTTCAGCGAAACCGTGCAGCAGACCTTGCGCATCCTGGGCGTGCAGCCCGACATGAACGTGAAGCCACAGATCGTGAGCGACGTGGTGGAGGAGTCGTTCTGATGGTTCAGACCCTGCTTCACCCCGATGCCGTGGCCACCTGGCTGCGCGCCAGCGTCACCGGCGCCCTGCGCTGCGACAGCCGCCAGGTGCGCCCGGGCGATGCCTTCATCGCCTGGCCCGGTGCGGCCACCGACGGCCGTCGCTTCGTGCGCGATGCGCTGGACGCCGGCGCTGCCGTGGCCGTGGTCGAACGCGACGGCATCGAAGGCTTCGGCCTGGACGACCCGCGCGTGCTGGCGGTGCCAGGCCTCAAGGCCCGCGCTGGCGCCATCGCGGCGGCCTGGTGCGGCCACCCCAGCGCCTTTCTGGACGTGGTGGCCTTCACCGGCACCAATGGCAAAACCTCCAGCGCCTGGTGGATGGCGCAATTGCTCTCGGCCTGTGACCACCCGGCCGGTGTGGTGGGCACGCTGGGCGTGGGGCGGCCGCAAGACGGCCTGGTGCCCACTGGCCTGACCACGCCCGACCCGGTGCTGTTCCAGTCCACCTTGCGCGATTTCGTGGACCAGGGGCTGGACGCCTGTGCCATCGAGGCCTCGTCCATCGGCCTGGTGGAAGGGCGCCTGAACGGCACCTCGATCCGCGTGGCGGTGTTCACCAACTTCACGCAAGACCACCTCGACTTCCACGGCAGCATGCAGGCCTACTGGGACGCCAAGGCCCTGCTGTTCCGCTGGACCGGCTTGCAGGCCGCCGTGCTGAACGTGGACGACCCGCGTGGCGCTGAACTGCGGCAGTCCCTGGCCGACACTGACCTTGATCTCTGGACCGTGGGCATTGACGGCGACGCTCGCCTGAGCGCGCGCGACCTCGAATTCACCCACGCTGGCATGGCCTTCACCGTGGTGGAGCGCGGCGCGCATTCGCCCGAGACCACCGAGCGTCGCCTGAGCCTGCCCTTGGTGGGCCGCTACAACGTGCACAACCTGCTGGGCGTGATCGCCGCGGCCCGCGCGCTGGATGTGCCGCTGGCCCAGGCCGTGATGGCCTGCGAGCGCCTGACCCCGGTGCCCGGCCGCATGGAGCAGGCCGAGCCCGACGCCGCCGACGCCCCCTTGGTGCTGGTGGACTACGCCCACACCCCCGACGCCCTGGAAAAGGCCCTGGAAGCGGTGCAACCCCTGGCCAGCCGGCGCGGTGGCGCGCTGTGGGTGGTGGCCGGCTGCGGCGGTGACCGCGACGCCACCAAGCGCCCCAAGATGGCGGCCGTGGCCGAGCGGGCCGCGCAGCAGGTGGTGCTCACCAGCGACAACCCCCGTTCCGAAGACCCGCAGGCCATCCTGCGGCAGATGGTGGCCGGCCTCAGCCGCCCCGATGCCGCTCGCGTGGTGGTGGACCGCGCCCAGGCCATTGCCCTGGCGGTGCAGCAGGCCAGCGCTGCTGATGTGGTGCTGATCGCGGGCAAGGGCCATGAGACCTACCAGGAGATCCAGGGCGTGAAGACGCCGTTCTCCGACATCGAGCAGGCGCGCACCGCGCTGGCCCAACGCAGGGGGCAGGCATGAAGACCTTGCCCCAGCTCCTGTTGACCCTTCGCGGTGCCCGCGTGGTGGGCGAACTGCCCGCCGATGTCGCCCGCGTGCACACCGACACCCGCAGCCTGCAAGCCGGTGACCTGTTCGTGGCGCTCAAAGGTGAACGCTTCGATGCCCACGACTTCCTGCGCCAGGCCCGTGAGGCTGGCGCGGTGGTCGCCATCGCCCAGCGCGGTTTGGCCGAGGCTGGTCTGCCCGGCGTGGAAGTGCCCGACAGCCTGGCCGCCCTGGGCGAACTCGCGGCCCGCTGGCGCGCGCAATTCAAGTTGCCCCTGATCGCCGTGACCGGCAGCAACGGCAAGACCACCGTCACGCAGATGGTGGCCAGCATCCTGCGCGCCGCCGCCGGCGAGGGCGCGCACGCCACGCAAGGCAACTTCAACAACGACATCGGTGTGCCGCTCACGCTGTTGCGGCTGCACTCCTCGCATCGCCTGTCGGTCGTCGAGCTGGGCATGAACCACCCGGGCGAGATCGCCGGCCTGGCCACCATGGCCGCGCCCACCGTGGCGCTGGTGAACAACGCCCAGCGCGAGCACCAGGAGTTCATGGCCACGGTGGAGGCGGTGGCCCGCGAGAACGGCGAGGTGCTCTCGGCCCTGCCGGCCGATGGCGTGGCCGTGTTCCCCAGCGACGACGAGCACACCTGGGTGTGGCGCGAGCTGGTCGGCCCGCGCCGCTGCCTCACCTTCAGCGACACCGACGCCACCGCCGACGTGCGCGCCACCGAGACCCATTGGGCCGACGGCGCCTGGGCGGTGCAGGCCAGCAGCCCGCAAGGCCCGCTCTCGTTGCGCCTGCGCATCGCCGGGCGCCACAACGTGCGCAACGCCCTGGCGGCCGCCGCCTGCGCCATGGCCGCGGGCGTGCCCCTTTCCGCCATCGAGCAAGGCCTGGCGGCCTTCGAGCCGGTGGGCGGCCGCTCCCGCGCACTGGCGCTGGCCTTGCCGGGCCGCACCGTGACCTTGGTGGACGACACTTACAACGCCAACCCCGACTCCATGCGCGCCGCCGTGGATGTGCTGGCCGAGCTGCCGGCCCCGCGCCTGCTGGTGCTGGGCGACATGGGCGAGGTGGGCGAACAAGGCCTGGCCTTCCACCTGGAGGTGCTGCGCCACGCCGCGGCGCGCGGCCTCGAAGCCGTGCACGTGGCCGGTGAACACATGGCCCGCGCGGTGGACGCCCTGCGCGCCGCTGGCGAGCCTGCCCCCACGCACTGGGCCGACGTGGCCGCGCTGGCACCGGCCATGGCCGATCGCGTGGTCAACGCCGAGCCAGCCGTTCGCAGCGTGCTGGTCAAGGGCTCGCGGTTCATGCGCATGGAGCGCGTGGTGCAGGCCCTGCAGGTGCGCGCCTCGCAGATGGCGCTGGCCAACGATTCAAAGGATTCTTCTCATGCTGCCTAGCCTGGCCCTCTGGCTGCAAGGCCTCTTCCCCGATCTGGGCTTTCTGCGGGTCTTCCAGTACCTGACCTTCCGGGCGGTGATGGCCGCCATGACCGCGCTGGTGCTGGGCCTGGCCGCCGGGCCGTACTTCATCCGCCGCCTGGCCGCGCTCAAGATCGGCCAGCCGATTCGCGAGTACGCCATGCAGACCCACCTGAGCAAGGGCGGCACGCCCACCATGGGTGGCGTGCTGATTCTGTTTGCCATCGCCCTGTCCACGCTGCTGTGGTTCAACTGGAGCAACCGCTTCGTGTGGATCGTGTTGCTGGTGACGCTGGGCTTCGGCGCCATTGGCTGGGTGGACGACTGGCGCAAGGTGGTGCGCAAAGATCCCGAGGGCATGCGCTCGCGCGAGAAGTACTTCTGGCAGTCCGTCATTGGCCTGGTGGCCGCCTTCTACCTGGTGTTCGCCGTGTCCGAGACCAGCAACCTGCGCGTGCTGGAGCTGTTCGTGGACTGGGTGGCCTCGGGCTTCACGCTGGACATGCCGCCCCAGGCGGGCC
Organism: Hydrogenophaga sp.; assembly: GCF_041913525.1. Taxonomy (GTDB): domain Bacteria; phylum Pseudomonadota; class Gammaproteobacteria; order Burkholderiales; family Burkholderiaceae_C; genus Hydrogenophaga. The sequence goes on from NZ_JAYSFD010000002.1 coordinate 185,714, forward strand.
TGCTGGTGCCCTTCTTCAAAGAGATCAACTACCCCCTGGGCGTGGCTGGCTTTGTGATCATGACCTACCTGGTCATCGTGGGCGCCAGCAACGCGGTGAACCTCACCGACGGCCTGGACGGTCTGGCCATCATGCCGGTGGTGATGGTGGGCTCGGCCCTGGGCGTGTTCGCCTATGTCACCGGCAACGCCGTGTTCGCGCCTTACCTGCTGCTGCCGCACATTCCCGGCGCGGGCGAGCTGCTCATTTTCTGTGGCGCGCTGGCCGGTGCCGGCCTGGCGTTTCTGTGGTTCAACACCCACCCCGCGCAGGTGTTCATGGGCGACGTGGGTGCCCTGGCCCTGGGCGGCGCGCTGGGCACCATCGCCGTGATCGTGCGCCAGGAAATCGTGCTGGCCATCATGGGCGGCATCTTCGTGGTCGAGGCCCTGTCGGTGATGCTGCAGGTGAGCTACTTCAAGTACACCAAGCGCCGTTACGGGCAGGGCCGTCGCCTGTTCCAGATGGCGCCCTTGCACCACCACTTTGAGAAGAAGGGCTGGAAAGAGACCCAGGTGGTGGTGCGTTTCTGGATCATCACCATGCTGCTGTGCCTGGTGGGCCTGTCGTCGTTGAAGCTGCGGTGAACGGGGCGATGAACCAACAGCACGTCCTCATCCTCGGCCTGGGCATCTCCGGTTTGGCGATGGCGCGCTGGTGCGCCCGCCAGGGTGCCCACGTGACCGTGGCGGACACACGCGAGGCCCCGCCGCAACTGGCCACCCTGCAGCGCGACTGCCCGGGCGCCACCTTCGTGGCTGGCGCCTTTGACGAATCCTTGCTGGCGCGCGCGCCCTGGGCCCTGGTGGCCCGCAGCCCCGGCCTGGCCCCGGCCAGCCTGCAGGCGGTGAACGCCTGGGCGCACGCCCAGGCCGTGCCCGTGGTGGGCGAGTTGGACCTGTTCGCCCAGGCCCTGGCCGAGCTGCGCCAGCGCGAGCGCTTCCCTTATCGCCCCAAGGTGCTGGCCATCACCGGCACCAATGGCAAGACCACCGTCACCTCGCTCACGGCCCTGCTGTTGCAGCGCGCCGGTGAGCGCGTGGCCCTGGCCGGCAACATCGGCCCCGCCTTGCTGGACGTGCTCTCGGCCGCGCTTGACGCCGAGGCCGTGGCCCAGCGCGAAGACGACGAGCGCGCCGCCGCAGAGGCGCAAGCCGCGCCGGCCGCCGAGCCCGCCGCGCCAGAAACGCCTGAAGCGCCCGAAGCCGACGCCATGCACGGCGCCGAGCCCGCCGAGGCCGATGACGAGCCCCTGCCCGCCACCGACGACGCGGCCGACGAATCCACCGATGACTCGGCCGAGCCGCTCATCACCCCGCCCACGCCCGAGCCGCCCGCACCGCCGCACCTGCCCACCGTGTGGGTGCTGGAACTCTCCAGCTTCCAGCTTGATGGCACGGCCGGTGGCGCCTGGGACGCCGTGCCCACCGCGGCCACCGTGCTCAACATCACCGAAGACCACCTCGACTGGCACGGCAGCATGGCCGCCTACGCCCAGGCCAAGGCCGCGGTGTTCGGCACCGGCGCGCTGATGGTGCTCAACCGCGAAGACCCGGTGGTGATGGGCTTCAAGCCCGGTCTGGTCACGGTGAAGGTGTCCAACCGCAACCGCCAGGTGCCGGCCCGCGCCTACGCCACCTTCGGCCTGGACGAGCCCACCCGCAATGGCGACTGGGGCATCGAATCGGTCAACGGCATGAGCTGGCTGGTGCGCGCCCGCGCGGTGGACGAAACCCGCCTTCGCACCCGCAGCACCGACGCCGACGAGTTGTATTTCCAGCGGCTGATGCCGGTGGATGCACTGCGCATCCGTGGCCGCCACAACGCGGCCAATGCCCTGGCCGCCCTGGCGCTGGCCACCTCCACCGGCGCGCCGCTGGCGCCCATGCTGCACGGCCTGCGCGACTACCGGGGCGAGCCGCACCGGGTGGAGCCGGTGGGCATCGTGGACGAGGTGGAGTACTTCGACGACAGCAAGGGCACCAACGTGGGCGCCACGCTGGCGGCTGTGAGCGGCCTGGGGGCCGAGCGCCGCCTGGTGGTCATTCTGGGTGGCGACGGCAAGGGCCAAGACTTCGCGCCCCTGGCCCAGCCCCTGGCCCAGCACGCGCGAGCGGTGGTGTACATCGGCCGCGACGCGCCGCAGATTCGCGCCGCCGTGGGCGAGGCCCTGGTCGAGCGCCACGTGCCACAAGAAGACGCCGCCACCCTGCCCGAGGCGGTGCAAGTGGCCGCGCGCCTGGCCCATGCCGGCGACGCCGTGCTCATGTCGCCCGCCTGCGCCAGCCTGGACATGTTCGACAACTACGTGCACCGCGCCCGCGTGTTCGTGGACGCCGTGGCCGAACTCGCCGCCGAGCGCGGCCAAAGCCTGGAGGGTGGCCTGTGAGCGAGCGCCGCGCCAACCGCAGCCCCAGCCAGCCCATGGGCCAGCGCCTGCGCGCCTGGCTGGCCGGCCTGGTGCCCGGGCGCAAGCTCGCTGGCGCCGGTGGCGTGGGCAGCGATGGCCTGCCGGTGCGTTTGTCCAGCCGCACGTACGCGGGCACGCAGAGCGTGGCCGTGCGCGAACTCGGTTTCGACCAACCCCTGCTGTGGGTGGCGGTGGCCCTGCTGGCCTGGGGGCTGGTGATGGTGTATTCGGCCTCCATCGCGCTGCCCGATAACCCCCGCTTCGGCAACTACGCCCACACCCACTTCGTGGTGCGCCATGCGCTCTCAATCGCCATCGGCCTGATCGCCGCGCTGCTCACCTTCCAGATGCCCATGCGCAGCTGGGAGAAATACGCCCCCTGGCTGTTCGCCACGGCCCTGCTGCTGCTGATCCTGGTGCTCATTCCCTTCATCGGCAAGGGCGTCAACGGCGCACGCCGCTGGATCTCGCTGGGCGTGATGAACTTCCAGCCCTCCGAGCTGGCCAAGCTGGCCGTGCTGCTCTACGCAGCCGACTACATGGTGCGCAAGATGGACGTGAAGGAGCGCTTCTTCAAAGCCGTGGCGCCCATGGGCGTGGCGGTGGTGGTGGTGGGCATGCTGCTGCTGGCCGAGCCCGACATGGGCGCCTTCATGGTGATCGTGGTCATCGCCATGGGCATCCTGTTCCTGGGTGGCGTGAACGCGCGCATGTTCTTCCTGATCGCCGCGCTGGCCGTGACCGCCTTCGCGCTCATGATCTTGATGAGCGAGTGGCGCCGCGAGCGCATCTTTGCCTACCTCGACCCCTGGAGCGAAGAGCACGCGCTGGGCAAGGGCTACCAGCTCTCGCACGCGCTGATTGCCATTGGCCGAGGCGAGCTGTTCGGCGTGGGCCTGGGCGGCAGCGTCGAGAAGCTGCACTGGCTGCCCGAGGCGCACACCGACTTCTTGCTGGCCGTCATCGGCGAAGAGTTCGGCCTGTTGGGCGTGCTCACCCTGATCGGTCTCTTCCTGTGGCTCACCCGCCGCATCATGCACATCGGCCGCCAGGCCATTGCGCTGGACCAGGTGTTCTCGGGTCTGGTGGCGCAGGGCGTGGGCCTGTGGTTCGGCTTCCAGGCCTTCATCAACATTGGCGTGAACCTGGGCGCCTTGCCCACCAAGGGCCTGACGCTGCCGTTCATGAGCTACGGCGGCTCGGCCATTCTGCTCAACATGATGGCGCTGGCCATCGTCTTGCGCATCGACTATGAGAACAGACAGTTGATGAAGGGAGGCCGGGCATGAGCGCCACCCGCCAACCTTGCGCCCTGATCATGGCCGGTGGCACCGGGGGCCACATCTTCCCGGGCCTGGCCGTGGCCGAGGCCCTGCGCGAGCGCGGCTGGCGCGTGCACTGGCTGGGCGCGCCCGGCAGCATGGAAAGCCGCCTGGTGCCGCCGCGCGGCTTCGCGCTGGAAACCATCGATTTCGGCGGCGTGCGCGGCAAGGGCGTGCTCACGCTGGCGCTGCTGCCGCTGCGCCTGCTGCGCGCCTTCTGGCAGAGCATTCAGGTGGTGCGCCGCGTGAAGCCCGACGTGCTGGTGGGCCTGGGCGGCTACATCACCTTCCCCGGCGGCATGATGGGTGTGCTGCTGGGCAAGCCGCTGGTGCTGCACGAGCAGAACTCGGTGGCGGGCATGGCCAACAAGGTGCTGGCCGGTGTGGCCGACCGGGTGTTCACCGCCTTCCCCCATGCGCTGCCCAAGAGCACCTGGGTGGGCAACCCCCTGCGCCAGGCCTTTCTGCAACAGGCCGCGCCGGCCGAACGCTTCGCCGGCCGCAGCGGCCCGCTGCGCCTGCTGGTGGTGGGCGGCAGCCTGGGCGCACAGGCGCTGAACCGCGTGGTGCCGCAGGCGCTGGCGCTGATCCCGGCCGAGCAGCGGCCCATCGTCACCCACCAGAGCGGCGAGAAGCAGATTGACGCCCTGCGCGCGAACTACGCCGAGGCCGGCGTGCAGGCCGAACTCACGCCATTCATTGACGACACCGCGCGTGCCTTTGCCGAGGCCGACCTCATCGTGGGCCGCGCGGGGGCCAGCACCGTCACCGAAATCGCCGCCGTGGGCGCGGCCGCCGTGTTCGTGCCTTTCCCGGCCGCGGTGGACGACCACCAGACGGCCAATGCCCGCTTCCTGGTGGACGCCGGCGCCGCGTGGCTGGAGCCGCAGGCCGGCCTCACGCCCGAGAAGCTGGCCGCGCTGCTGCAAGGCGTGAGTCGCGAGCAGTTGCTGCACATGGCCGAGCGGGCCAAGCAACAAGAGAAGACCGAGGCCGTGGCCGCCGTGGTGGCCGCGTGCGCTCAACTAGCGAAAGTCAGGACCGAATGAAACACGCCATCCGCCACATCCATTTCGTGGGCATCGGGGGCGCCGGCATGAGCGGCATCGCCGAGGTGCTGCTCAACATGGGCTACCGCATCACGGGCAGCGACCTGGGCGAAAGCGCCACCACGCGCCGCCTGCAGGCGCTGGGCGCCGAGGTGTTCATGGGCCACGAGGCCTCTTACATCGCGGGGGCAGACGCCATCGTCACCTCCACGGCGGTGAAGGCCGACAACCCCGAGGTGCTGGCCGCCCGCGCCAAGCTGGTGCCGGTGGTGCCGCGCGCGGTGATGCTGGCCGAGCTGATGCGCATGAAGAAGGGCGTGGCCATTGCCGGCACGCACGGCAAGACCACCACCACCAGCCTGGTGGCCAGCGTGCTGGCCGAGGCCGGGCTGGACCCCACCTTCGTGATCGGCGGGCGCCTGAACAGCGCCGGCGCCAACGCGCAACTGGGCTCGGGCGAGTACATCGTGGTCGAGGCCGACGAGTCCGATGCGTCCTTCCTCAACCTGCTGCCGGTGCTGGCCGTGGTCACCAACATCGACGCCGACCACATGGACACCTACGGCCACGACTTCGGCCGTCTCAAGCAGGCCTTCGTCGATTTCCTGCACAAGATGCCCTTCTACGGCGCGGCCGTGGTCTGCGTGGACGACCCCGCCATTCGCGAACTGCTGCCCGCCATCGCCCGCCCCATCACCAGCTACGGCCTGAGCGAAGACGCCCAGGTGCGCGCCACCCACGTGCGCGCCGTGGGCACGCAGATGCACTTCACCGTGCAGCGCCGCAACGGCGTGCAGCTCCCCGACCTGGACGTGGTGCTCAACCTGCCGGGCCAGCACAATGTGCTCAACGCCCTGGCGGCCATCGGCATCGCGGTGGAACTGGGCGTGCCCGACGACGCCGTGCTGCGCGCCCTGGCCGGGTTCAAGGGCGTGGGCCGGCGCTTCCAGCGCTACGGCGACGCCGCGTTGCCCAGCGGCGGGCACTGCACCGTGGTGGACGACTATGGCCACCACCCGGTGGAGATGGCCGCCACACTGGCCGCCGCGCGCGGCGCCTTCCCGGGCCGCCGCCTGGTGCTGGCCTTCCAGCCGCACCGCTACAGCCGCACCCGCGACTGCTTTGAAGATTTCGTGAAGGTGATCGGCCAGGCCGACGCCGTGCTGCTGGCCGAGGTGTACGCCGCCGGCGAAGCGCCCATCGTCGCCGCCGACGGCCGCTCGCTGGCCCGCGCCCTGCGCGTGGCCGGCAAGGTAGAGCCGGTGTTCGTGGACGACATTGCCGCCATGCCCCAGGCCGTGCTGGACAACGCTCGCGACGGCGACGTGGTGCTGTGCATGGGCGCGGGCTCCATTGGCGCCGTGGCCGGCCAGATCATCGAACGCGCACAACAGATTCCCGCCTGACGACCATGGAACCTCAAGTCATTGATCCAACCACGCTGGGCAAGGTCGCCGTCCTCATGGGCGGCCGCTCCGCCGAGCGCGACATCTCCCTCATGTCCGGCACTGGCGTGCTGGCCGCCCTTCGTGCCAAGGGCGTGGACGCCCACGCCTTCGATCCCGCCGAGCGCGACCTGTGCGACCTCAAGCGCGAGGGCTTCGCGCGCTGCTTCATCACCCTGCACGGCCGCTTTGGCGAAGACGGCACGGTGCAGGGCGCGCTGGAGCTGCTGGGCATTCCCTACACCGGCCCGGGCGTGATGGCCTCCAGCGTGGCCATGGACAAGCTCATGACCAAGCGCATCTGGCTGGCCGAGGGCCTGCCCACGCCGGTCTGGCGCCAGGTGCACAGCGCCGCTGAAACCCGCGCCGCCTTCGAGGCCCTGGGCTCGCCCATGATCGTGAAACCCGTGCGCGAAGGTTCCACCATCGGCCTCACCAAGGTCACCAGCGCCGAGCAGTGCGCCGCCGCCTACGAGCTGGCCGCCGGCCAAGACCCGATGGTGATGTGCGAGCAGTTCATCGCCGGCGACGAGGTCACCTGCCCGGTGCTGGGCACCGACGAGCAGGCGCGTGCGCTGCCGGTGATCCGCATCGTGGCCCCGGGTGGCAACTACGACTACCAGCACAAGTACTTCACCGACGACACGCAGTACCTCGTGCCCTGCGGCCTGCCCGAGGGCGAAGAGGCCGCCATCCAGGCCCTGGTGCTCAAGGCCTTCCGCACCCTGGGCTGCCGTGGCTGGGCCCGCGCCGACGTGATGATCGACGCCGCCACCCGCAAGCCCTACCTGCTGGAGATCAACACCTCGCCCGGCATGACCGGCCATTCGCTGGTGCCCATGTCGGCCCGCGCCACCGGCCTGAGCTACGAAGACCTGTGCCTGCAAGTGCTGGCCAGCGCCAGCCTGGACAACGCCGCCTGAGCCCACCCCAACCCACACCACCATGTCGAGCACCGAACTGCCCCTGGACGTGAAGCTGATGGCCCTGGCCACCCAGCTTCTGCTGGGCGCGTTCGTCCTGCTCAGCCTGGGGGCGCTGGGCACCTGGGCGGTGCGCCACCCGGCGTGGGCGCTCAAGGGCATCTCGGTGCACGGTGACGTGACGCACCAAAGCGCCGTGGGCCTGCGCGCCCACCTGGGCACGCGCATGAAGACGCAGTTCTCGGCGAGTTTCCTCACGCTGGACCTGCAGCAGGTGCGCGAGCTGTTCGAGCAAGCGCCCTGGGTGCGCAAGGCCGTGGTGCAGCGCGAGTTTCCCAACCGCCTGCGCGTCACGCTGGAAGAGCACCAGGCCGTGGCCTGGTGGGGCCAGAGCGGCTCTGGCCAACTGGTCAACAGCCAGGGCGAGGTTTTCGAGGCCAGCCCCGACGACAGCGATGCGCTGCCCGAACTGGCCGGGCCGAAAGAAGAGTCGGCCCACATCCTGGCGCTCTACCAGCGCCTGCGCCCCGAGCTGGAGCGCTTCGAGCTGAACCTGGAGCGCCTGGAACTCACCGAGCGCGGCAGCTGGCGCGCTCGACTGGACAGCGGCGCCGTGATGGAGCTGGGCCGCGGGTCGCCCGACGAACTGCTGGCCCGCCTGCACCGCTTCACCGCCACGCTGGCCCAACTCACCCAGCGCTACCCCACCGCCCTGCAATCGGTGGACCTGCGCTACCCCAATGGCTACGCCCTGCGCATGCGTGGCGTGACCACGCTGGCCGAGCCACCCAAGAACACCCCCGCTAAACCCAAACGCTAAGCACGCATCCCATCATGGCCAAGGAATACAAGGACCTCGTCGTCGGACTGGACATCGGCACCGCCAAGATCATGGTGGTGGTGGCCGAGGTGCAGGCCAACGGAGCGCTCAAGCTCGCTGGCTTGGGCGTGGCGGCCAGCCACGGCCTCAAGCGTGGCGTGGTCGTGAACATCGACGCCACGGTGCAAAGCATTCAGCAGGCCCTCAAAGAGGCCGAGCTGATGGCCGACTGCCGCATCGCCCGCGTCTACACCGGCATCACCGGCAGCCACATCCGCGGCATCAACAGCAGCGGCATGGTGGCCATCAAGGACCGCGAGGTCACCCCGGCCGACGTGGCCCGCGTGATCGAGACCGCCAAGGCCATCAACATCTCCACCGACCAGCGCCTGCTGCTGGTCGAGCCGCAGGAATTCGTGATCGATGGGCAGGAGGTGAAAGAGCCCATCGGCATGAGCGGCATCCGCCTGGAGGCCAAGGTGCACATCGTCACCGGTGCGCAGAGCGCGGCCGAGAACATCATCAAGTGCGTGCGCCGCTGCGGCCTTGAGGTGGACCAGCTCATGCTCAACCCCCTGGCCAGCAGCCAGTCCGTGCTCACCGACGACGAAAAAGAGCTGGGTGTGGCGCTGGTGGACATTGGCGCCGGCACCACCGACGTGGCCATCTTCTCGGGCGGCGCCATTCGCCACACGGCGGTCATCCCCATTGCGGGCGACCTCATCACCAGCGACATCGCCATGGCGCTGCGCACCCCCACCAAGGACGCCGAGGACATCAAGGTCGAGAGCGGCTGCGCCAAGCAACTGCTGGCCGACCCCGACCAGCAGGTTGAGGTGCCCGGCCTGGGCGATCGCGGCCCGCGCATGCTCAGCCGCCAGGCCCTGGCCGGCGTGATCGAGCCGCGCGTGGAGGAGATCTTCTCGCTGGTGCAGCAGGTGCTGCGCGACTCGGGCCACGAGGAAATGCTGTCCTCGGGCATCGTGCTCACCGGCGGCAGCGCGGTGATGCCCGGCATGGTCGAGCTGGGCGAAGACATCTTTCTCAAGCCGGTGCGCCGAGGCGTGCCGAACTACGCCAGCGCCCTGTCCGACATGGTGGCCCAGACCCGCGCGGCCACCGTCATGGGCTTGCTGGAAGAGGCGCGGCTGGCCCGCGTGCGCGGCCACAAGGTGGCGCAGAAGGCCGGCTCGGTGCAAGGCGCTTTCGAACGGGTGAAAAACTGGTTCGTGGGGACCTTCTGATGAACCGGCCCATTCCCTACGCCCGCCCCCCTGGCCTGTGCTGGCTGGCACGGCGCCAGGCCCTCCACCGAGGACGGTGCTCCGAAGGCACCGGTCCCCCAGGATGACCCGCCGCCCGCCCCCCAGGGCAAGAACCGAGTTCCGATCCGACCCCATTCCCAGCATCTCAGGCCCAGTGGCCAACCGACACAACAAAGGAGCGTTCACATGACCATCGAAATGATCGAAGTGGAAGAATTCAACCAAGGCACCCAGATCAAGGTGATCGGCGTGGGCGGTGGCGGCGGCAACGCCGTCGAGCACATGATTGCCCGCAACGTGCAAGGCGTTGAGTTCATTTGCGCCAACACCGACGCCCAGTCGCTGAGCCGCAGCGCCGCGCACAAGGTGATCCAGCTCGGCCAGACCGGCCTGGGCGCCGGCAGCAAGCCCGAGAAGGGCCGCGAGGCCGCCGAAATGGCCGTGGACCAGATCCGCGAAGCCATCGACGGCGCGCACATGCTCTTCATCACCGCCGGTATGGGCGGCGGCACCGGCACCGGCGCCGCACCCGTGATCGCCCGCGTGGCCAAGGAAATGGGCATCCTCACCGTGGGCGTGGTCACCAAGCCCTTCGACTGGGAAGGCGGCCGCCGCATGACCAACGCCGACAGCGGCCTGTCCGAGCTGGAAGCCAACGTCGACTCGCTGATCGTGGTGCTCAACGAGAAGCTGCTCGAGGTGTACGGCGACGACATCACGCAGGACGAAGCCTTCGCCCAGGCCAACGACGTGCTGAAGAACGCCGTGGGCGGCATCGCCGAGATCATCAACGAGTACGGCAACGTCAACGTCGACTTCGAAGACGTGCGCACCGTGATGGGCGAGCCCGGCAAGGCCATGATGGGCACGGCCACCGCCAGCGGCCCGGACCGCGCACGCATCGCCGCCGAGCAGGCCGTGGCCTGCCCGCTGCTCGAAGGCATCGACCTCTCGGGTGCCAAGGGCGTGCTGGTGCTGGTCACCGCCGCCAAGGGCTCGCTCAAGCTGTCGGAATCGAAGCTGGCGATGAACACCATCCGCGCCTACGCCTCGCCGGAAGCGCACGTCATCTACGGTGCCGCCTACGACGACAGCCTGGGCGACGAGATGCGCGTCACCGTGGTGGCCACCGGCCTGTCGCGCCAAGGCGCTCGCCGCACCGCCCCGCCGCTGCAGGTGCTGCGCACCGGTACCGACAACGTGCCCTTCAACGTGCCCACCGTCAGCGCCGCCGTGGGTGGCCCGGGCGCTGGCAGCGTGTCCAGCCAGCCCGACTACCAGGGCATGGCCGTGCCCAGCGTCTGGCGCACCAACCGCACCCAGGCCGCGGCCAAGGTGGACGCGCTGGCCTCGGGCGGCATGGACGATTTCGAGATTCCGGCCTTCCTTCGCAAGCAAGCCGATTGAAATCGGCCTCCCCCCTGCGCGGCTGTCGCCGCTTCCCCCCACGGGGGGACGATGCCTGTGGCCCGGCGAAGCCGGTTCCACGGCATCCCTCGGTTCGGGCACGCGCGCCGGAAAGGGCGTGTGATTGACCGAGGGGCGGCGTGCGGCCGGTAGGCAATCACCGGGATAGTTTTCCTGGTGAGCGCAAAAACGCCTGAAAAACTAAAATCTCGTGATGCTTGCGCAACGTACCCTCAAATCCCTGACCAAGGCGGTCGGTGTCGGCCTGCACAGCGGTCAGCGGGTGGAGTTGACGCTGCGCCCGGCCGCGCCCGACACCGGCATCGTGTTTCGCCGCGTGGACTTGCCCGAGCCGGTGGAAATTCCGGTGAACACGCAGGCCGTGAGCGACACGCGGCTGGCGTCCACCATCGCCAACGGCGGCGCCAAGGTGCACACCATCGAGCACCTGATGAGTGCCTGCGCGGGCCTGGGCATCGACAACCTGATGGTGGACATCACCGCCGAAGAGGTGCCCATCCTCGATGGCTCGTCGGCCTCTTTTGTCTACCTGCTGCAAAGCGCGGGCATCGTCACGCAGAAGGCGCCCAAGCGCTTCATTCGCGTGACCAAGCCGGTGGAGGTGCGCGAAGGCGAGGGGCGCAGCCTGAAGTGGGCGCGGCTTGAGCCGTACCACGGCTTCAAGCTCAGTTTCGAGATCGAGTTCGATCACCCGGCGGTGAACTCCACCGGCCAGCGGGTCGAGTTCGACCTGGGCACCGGCAATTACTCGCGCGAGATCGCCCGGGCCCGGACCTTCGGCTTCACCCGCGACGTGGAGATGATGCGCTCGCACGGCCTGGCCCTGGGCGGCGGGCTGGACAACGCCATCGTGATGGACGACGTGAAGGTGCTCAACGCCGATGGCCTGCGCTACGGCGACGAGTTCGTGAAGCACAAGATACTGGACGCCATGGGCGACCTCTATGTGGTGGGCAAGCCCTTGCTGGCGGCCTACAGCGCCTTCCGCAGCGGCCACGCCATGAACAACCAGTTGCTGCACGCCCTGCTGGCCCGGCCCGACGCCTACGAGATCGTCACCTTCGCGCAAGACCGCGAGGCGCCCAAGGGCTTCGCCCAGTTGGCCCCAGCCTGGTGATGGTGGGCTGAGCCCTGCCAGAAGACCCCACCATGCTGCTGTTTCGCTGGACCATTTTTCTGCTGCTACTGGCCGCTGGCGTGTGCTTCACCTTCTACATTGGCACCGGCCGGCCGCACTACCGCCGCTGGGGCATCGTCATCCTGAAGTGGACGGTGATCGCCGCCCTGGGCTCCTTTGGCGTGTTGGTGCTCGAGCGCCTGCTCTGAGGCGTCGCACCGCTCAATAACTTCTGCCGCCCTTGTAGGCCGCGTGGGCACGGGCCTGCAGCTCGCCGCCCATGGCCAAGGTGGTGCGGCTCACCTGCGCGTGCACGATGGCCAGGCCCAAGGCGTCGGCCGCGTCTTTGCCGGGCAAGCCGGGCAGCTTGAGCAGGCGCTTCACCATTTCCTGCATCTGCGGCTTGGTGGCGTGGCCATAGCCGACCACGGCCTTTTTCAACTGCAGCGCGGTGTACTCGGCCACCGGCAGGCCGCCCATCACCAGCGCGGTCAGGCAGGCGCCGCGCGCCTGGCCCAGCTTCAGGGTGGCCTGCGCGTCCACGTTCACGAACACGATTTCGCAGGCCGAAGCGTCGGGCTGGTAACGCGAGATCACCTCGGTGATGCCCTCAAACAGCACCTTCAGCCGCGCCGGCAGCAGGCCACGGTCTTTCGGGTCGGTCTGAATGGTGCCGCTGGCCACGTAGTGCAGGTTCCCGCCCTCGGCGTCGATCACGCCAAAGCCGGTGCATTGCAGGCCGGGGTCAATGCCCAAGATTCTCATCAGCCGAAGTTCCAGCGAACAGAGTGAAAAAACACCGGGGCGGCGAAGCACAGCGCGTCCACCCGGTCGAGCAGGCCGCCCGCGCCCGTGACCGATCGGCCCTCCAGGCCCCAGTGGGTGATGCCGCGGTCGCGCTTGATGGCCTTCATCACCAGGTGCCCCAGGCTGCCCGCCGCGCAGGCCACCAGCGCCATGGCCACCGCGGGCAGGGGCTTGAAGGGGGTGAGGCCCGAGAGCAGGGCGCCCACGAACGCGCCCGCCAGCAAGCCCAGCGCCCAGCCGCGCCAGTGGAAACTGCGGCTGATGGCCGGGGCCACCGAGGGCACCTCACCGCGCGAGGCCACATGCTGCACCAGCATGCAGGTCTGCACCACCGCCACCAGAAAGAACACCAGGAACTCGTTTTGCCCGGTCCAGCCGCGGAAGTCCAGCAGCCAAAGGGCCGGTACGTGGCTCAGGCCATAGACGCAAACCATGATGCCCCACTGCAGCTTGGCGCTGCGCTCCAGAAAGCGCTGCGGGTCGTCGCGCAGGGCGCTGACCACGGGCAGGGCGATGAACACGTAAACCGGAATGAACACGGTGAACAGATCGGCTTGGCGCGTCCACACCAGGGCGAACTGCGCCGGCAGCACCACGAAGAAGGCCAGCACCAGGCTGCGGTGGTCGGCCCGGCGGGTGGGCGAGGCGCTGATGAACTCGCGCAGCACAAAGAACGACACCAGCCCGAACAGCACCACCGCCATGCCCGCGCCCCAGACCCAGGCGCACCAGAACACGATGGCCATGGCCCACGAGTGGCGCAGCAACAGGCGCTCGTCTTGGCGGCGGCGCGACAGGGCCTCGTCGGCGTCACCATCGCGCAGTGTCACGAGCAGGTGCGCGGCGCTGGCCAGCGCCAGCAGGCCGAACACCAGCACGAACAGCAGGCTGACCTGTTCACTGGGGGTGAGGTGGCGCAGAAAGCTGACCATCACACCTCCCGCAAGGCCATCACGGCCTCTCGCGCACGGGCCAGGAAGGCCGCGCGGTCCTCGTCGGGGCCCAAGGCCAGCGGCGCGCCAAACGTCACCGAGCACAACACCGGCACCGGCACCACCTCGCCCTTGGGCATGACGCGCTGCACGTTGTGAATCCAGGCTGGCACCAGCACCACGTCGGGGAACCGGCGCGCCAGGTTGTAGAGCCCGCTCTTGAAGGGCTGCGGGTCTTCGGCGTGGCCGCGCGTGCCCTCGGGAAACAGAATGAGCGAGTCGCCCTTGTCCAGCGCCTCAATGAGCGGCGCCAGCGGGTCTTCGTCGCCCTTGCGCTCGCGCTCTACGTACACGGCGTTGAACACCTCGGTGGTGATCCAGCGCTTCAGGCGCGAGGCGGTCCAGTAGTCTTTGGCGGCAATCGGCCGGGTGATGGCGCGCAGCTCGGTGGGCAGGGCGGCCCAGATCAGCGCCAGGTCGGCGTGGCTCTGGTGGTTGGCGAAGTAGATGCGCTGCTCGGCCTTGGGCGGGCAACCATGCCAGCGCGCTTGTGCCCCGGTGAGCAGGCGCACGAAGCCCAGCAGCAGGGCCCCCACCAGGCGAGCGGCCCACTTCATTTGCCAGCCCTCATGGCAGGGCCACCGCGCCCATGCGCGCGACGATGGTGCCGGTGCGCCGGGCCAGGTAGGCCGAGCCCTGGCGGGTTTCGAAGAACTTGGGGCTGGGCAACATCACGGCCAGGCGGGCGGCCTCATAGGCGCTCAGGCGGCTGGCGGGCTTGCCAAAGTAGCGCTGCGCGGCGGCCTCGGCGCCGAACACGCCTTCGCCCCATTCCACGCTGTTGAGGTAAATCTCCAGGATGCGCTCCTTGCTCAGCAGCGCCTCCAGCATCAGGGCCAGCACCAGTTCCTGGCCTTTGCGCCAGAGCTGGCGCTCGCCCGAGAGCAGCAGGTTCTTGGCCAGTTGCTGGGTGATGGTGGAGCCGCCCACGATCTTGGGCTCGCGCACGGGGCGGTTGGGGTTGCGCGCGGCGCGCTGCTCGGCGATCTGCTGGCGGCGTTCGTTTTTCTGCCAGGCGCCCTGAATGGCCTCCCATTCCACGCCGCCGTGGCTGGCGAAGCCGGCGTCTTCCGAGGCGATCACGGCGCGCTTGAGGTGGGGGCTGATCTGTTCACCCGGCACCCAGCGCTGGCGCCAGCGCCAGTCGGCCTTGGGGTCGGTGGCGCTCTGCACGGCAATGCGCCAGGCCTCGGAGCGCTGGAAGGCGGTGCTTTGCGGGTCGACCACGGCCATCAGCGCGATGCGGCCCAGAAACACCAGCTGCAGGGCCACGCCTGCCAGCAACACCCACAACACCCAGCGGCCCAGGGATCGCATGCGCTGTCCTCACTGGGCAGAGAGTTGGGTTTGCAAGCCGTCCTCCCGGGTAAAGCGGAAGCGCGAGACCACCACGATCTGGTCGGCCTGGCGGCGCATGGCCTCGTTGAAGGTGCCAAAGCTCAGGCCGCGCACGATGGCCTCGGCGCGCCGGTCCAGCGGGTTGATGCCCGAGCCTTGCACCACCTCGGTGTCGAGCACCTGGCCGTTGTGGTTGACGGTGATGACCATGGTCAGCTCGCCATAGAGCTTGCGGCCGTTCACCTCGGGGAAGTTGCTGGTGCCGCGCTCTTCGATCTTGCGGCGCAATTCGTCGTAGTAGATGGCGTACACCGCCTCGCGCGTGGCCGGGCTGACATAGCGCTTCTTGGGCCGCGCGTTCTCTTCGTTGATGCGCTTCTCGATCTCGGCCAGGATCTTCACCAGCGCCCGGCGCTTCTCTTCGCGCTGCACCGCCTCCTGGCTGGGCGCGTCGCTGGCGAGGTCAGGCGGTGGCAGGGTGGCCAGCGCCCGCTTGACCTGGGCCAGCAGGCGGGTTTGTTGTTCCTTCAGTGCCTCGATCCGGCGCTGGTCTTCTTCGGGCGTGTCGCCCAGGCGGGCAGTGGCCGAAGGCGGCAGGGGCGAGGTGGCGCGGCCGCGCTGGGCCTCGCCACCACCGGCCAGCGAGGCCTGGGCGATGGCGGTGGCCTTCTCCGGGCGCTGGTCGCCGCGGGCGTTGACCAGAATGACTTCCAGCGGCGTGTCCTGGAACACGCGGTTGAAGCCCTCGGGGTTGACGAAACGCACCGTCAGCAAGGCCCCATGCACCAGCAGCGAGGCGCCCAGCGCCCACTGCAGCGTGCTCAGGTTTTTCAGGTGCGTCAGGCCCGTTTTCACGCGGCGATTATCCGTTGTCGGCGGGTGCGGCCGGCGTCGCGGCAGCGGCATCGGCCTCGTTCACGTCGATGGCCAGCGCCAGCGGCGCGGCCAGGGCCTCGTCTTCCTCGGCCTCGTCCGCCAGTTCGTCGGCGCTTTCCAGTGGCTCGTCCAGGCGCTCGGTGACGGTGCCGCTGATCTCCAGCGTGATGTCGTCGATCTCGCCCAGGCGCACCATCACGCGGGCACCGCGCGGCAAGCCGTCGGCGCCCAGCACCGGCAGCACCAGGGGCAGGGTGTCGGCGCGCACCAGGTTGTCCTTGATGAGGGTGGCGTGCAGCTCGGTGATGGCGTTCTGCCGCAGGTACTGCAGCGTCCAGTAGCGCTCCATGCCGTTCTGGAAGCCGTTGTAGGCGGTGTAGGCGGCGTCGAAGGCGCTGATCACCGAGAACAGGCTGGCGTCCTTGGGCTTGAAGGGCGCGGCCAGCGCGGCGGTTTTGCCGTGGCGCGCGCAGGCAATGATTTGCCACTGGTTCACCAGGTCCACATAGCGGCGCAGGGGCGAGGTGCTCCAGGCGTAGCACTTCACGCCCAGGCCGGCGTGCTGCTGGGCCTTGGTGCCCATGCGCACCTTCACCCCCGGCAGCAGGCTGGCCTGGCTGCGATAAATGCCGGGCACGCCGCTGTCGGCCAGCCACTGGCCCCAGGTGCTGTTGGCCAGGATCATGGCCTCGGCCACCATCAGGTCCAGCGGGGCGCCGCGTGAGCGCGTGCCGATGATCACGCGCTCATCGCCGGCCGGTTCGCTGCCCACGACGCCGTCGAGCTTGAAGGTGTAGTCGGGGCGGGTGAAGGTTTCGGGCTTGCCGCGCGCCACCTCGCGCTGGGCCTTGAGGTGCTTGGCCAGCCGGAACAGGAAGGCCAGCGAGGGCTGCAGCGCGGTGATCTCGGCGTCGGCATTGGCCGAGGGTTCGCCATTAAGCCAAGCCTCGGTGATGAGGTGGTCAAGGCGGTCGTGGCGCAGGTTGTGGGCAATAGGCACGCGCTCCAGCGCGGTGCGGCTGTCCAGCACGGCCAGCGTGGCTTCGTCGAAGCGCACGTACAGCGACACGGCGGGGCAGGGGCGGCCGGCCTCCAGCGTGTAGGCGTTGACCACCTCGTCGGGCAGCATGGTGATTTTGTGGCCCGGCATGTACACCGTGGACAGGCGAGTGCGGGCCACGGCGTCGATGGGGCTGTCGGGTGCCACCACCAGGCCGGGGGCGGCGATGTGGATGCCCACGGTCACCGTGCCGCTGCCCAGGCCTTGCAGCGAGAGCGCGTCGTCGATTTCGGTGGTGGCCGAGTCGTCGATGGAGAAGGCCTCCACCGGGGCCAGCGGCAGTTCGTCGGTGATGGCGGGGGCCTGCAGCGGAGGGAAGCCGGTGCCCTTGGGGAACTGCTCGAACAGAAAGCGCTGCCAGTGGAACTGGTAGGCGCTGGTGATGGCGCCGGCCTTTTGCAGCAGGTCCAGCGGGGCGGCGTGGGCCTGGCGCGCGGCTTCCACCACGGCCTTGTACTCAGGGGCGTTCTTGTCGGGCTTGAACAGGATGCGGTAGAGCTGCTCACGCACGGGCTCAGGGCATTGGCCGGCCACCAGCTCGGCCGCCCAGGTGTCGATCTGGGCCTGGACCTGCTTTTTCTTCTCGATGGCCGCCAGGGCCTGCGCCACGATCTCGGGCGGCGCTTTCTTGAAGCGGCCTTTGCCTGCGCGGCGGAAGTAATGCGGGGCGCCTTGCAGGCACATCAGCGTGGCGGCCTGCTCCACCGAGGTGGCCTGGGCGCTGAAGTACTCGCGCGCCAGGTCGGCAAAGCCGAACTCGTCTTCGGGCGCGAATTCATAGGCCAGTTCCAGCTCCATGGAAGCGGACAGGGCAGTGGCCTGGGCCATCAGCTCGCTGGCGGCGGGCTTCTCGAAGCGCAGCAGCGCATTGGCGGCCTTGACCTTCACGCGTTTGCCCGAATCGAGCTCGACTTGCATCGAGCTGTCGGCCTCGGACATCAATCGGCCGGTGAGGAATTTGCCGGCCTCGTCAAACAAAATGTGCATGAGCCGAATTGTCCCACGCGCTCAGACAGGGTCGATGAAGCGCATCACCGCGTCCAGGTGCTCGGCGAAGTCGCTGATGGCGTGGTCGCCCCCTTCCAGCAGGCGCACTTGCCCGCCGGCGCAGAAGCCCAGCATCTCGCGCCAGTCCAGCACTTCATCGCCCTTGGCGATCACCGCCAACTGCGTCTGCGTGGTGGCGGGCCGGGTGGCGGCCAGGCGCTCGATGTTGGCCTCCAGGGTTTCCAGCTCTTGCACGTAGGCGGGCGAAAAGTCGAAGCGCTCGCTCGGGTCGTGCCAACTGGTTTGTTGGCCCACGTGCCGCGCCAGGTCTCGCGCGGGGTGCACCGCCGGGTTGAGCAGCACGGCGCGGCAGCCGGTGTGCAGCGCCCACCAGCGGGCGTAGAAGCCACCCAGTGAAGACCCCATCACCGCCATCGATTCGCGCGGCCAGTCGGCCGTGCCTTGCTGAATCAATCGGGCCGCCTCAGCGGGCGAGGGCGGTAGCTGCGGGCACCACCAGTGCAGGCTCGGGTGATGGGCCTGCACGTGGGCGGACACCATCCGGGCCTTGGTCGATTGCGGGGACGATCGGAAGCCGTGCAGGTAGAGCAGGTGGGTGGTGGGCGTGGGCATGCCGGCCATCATAGGGACGAAAAAAAGCCCCGGCGGGCCGGGGCTGTGGCGGGCCTGTCGATGTGTCAGGGCAGCGTGAGTTGGTACATCGCGTAAAAGTTGGCGTACTCGCGGCCTGCCGGGTCGCGGGCGAACAGGTGCAGGCCATTGAGCGTGGCGCCATCGGCGAAGCCGGGGCCATAGGTGCCATCGCCGTTGCTGTGGCAGTGCGTGTCCGACCCACTCTGGCGGGAGCAGGGCACGGTGGCGCTGCGGGCGGTGGAGCTGACGGTTTGCGAGTCGGTGAAGCGCACGCCCGAGAGGGTGCCAAACAGCGTGATGCTGGTGGGCGGCAACTGACCCGAGGCCACCGACCAACCAGCCCCGCCACCGTCGGTGCCGATCACCGCCAGCTCGTTGGGGCCGAGGGTGAGCTGCCCTGGTCGGGGCTGGCCGCTGGGGTTGGCCCCCGCGGCAATCTCGGCCACCAGCGTGGGCGACAGCGGGGCCAGGCCTTGGGTGCGCAACTCGCCGATGGTGAGCGCGCGGGCGCGGTTCTTGTAGTACTGCGTGGCGTCGGGCGTGGCGCTGGCGTTGCCGGCCAGGAAGTAGTCGAACTTCCAGGTGCCGCCCGTCTTGGCCGCGGCCAGGTCGGCTTCGGTGCGGTCGGTGGGCACGAAGAAGAGCGTGCCGTCGATGTCGCGCGGATGGGGCGTGGTGCGCGTGGTGTCCACGTACTCGCTGCGCAGGCGCACGAAGCTGGTGCCGGTGATGCTGCTGTCCGCCTTCACCAGGCCCAGGAAGGAGGAGTTGCCGCTGGGTTTGAAGGTGAGCACCGAGTTGTTGGGCGTGGTCACGAGCACCCGGTCAAAGCGCGGGCTGCCGCTGACTTGTTCGTTGGGGATGTCAATTGAGTAGCCGGTGCTGTAGTAGTCGTACGCGCTTTGGTTCAGCGTGATGAAGTTGCGCCGCTGGTGGTAGGCCGCCACCCGGCCGCCGTACTGGTACTGGTTGCCAATCAGGCGCAGCACGCCATTGCCGTTGTCGTCTTTGAGCACAAAGGTGTCGTAGCTTTCGGCGCCGTCCGGGGCCCGGTTTTTGTAGCTGATGACGATGGAGCCATCGCCACGGGTGAACTCGTAAGCACCCTGGCTGAAGCTGGCGCCGGTGGCCGCGCGGCGGAACAGGCTGGAGAAGGCACCGTTGTTGGACGCGTCTCGGCCCACACGGCCGCCGTTGTTCAGGAAGTTGGCGGGGTCGTTGCCGCTGAACACGTTTTGACAGGCCGGTGCGATCACGTCAGCGGCGGTGCCGGTGACGGCGTTCACGCCGCTGGTGGCGCCATTCACGCGTTGCTCGAAGGGCACGGCATAGCAGGTGGTGAGGGCCTGCAGGAAGTTGGCGATCTGCACCGACAAACCGGGCGCCGGCAAGTTGGCCGAGTCGATGGTGGGCAAGGGGGGTGGGGTGCTGGTGGCGCTGCTGAAGCTCACGCTGGTGGGCTGGCTGCCATCGGCACTGGCCTGCTTGACGCTCACCTCGATGTTGGTGCTGCTCGTGCTGGCCGGGATGAAGGTGATGGCCAGGGAGTCCAGCAGGCGGTCGTAGCCGGTGCCGTCGGTGCTGAAGCTGCCGGTGAGCGGGTTGACGGCGTCGGTGCCGGTGGCACTGAGGAGCGGCGCCAGGATGGCCTGCACTTCGGTCACGGTGTCGGCCACGGCCTGCGGCGTGATCGCCACCGTGCCAGCCGCCAGGGCGTCGTCGAGCTGCGTGGGGTCGCCATTGGGCGACAGGCGCGACGCGATCAGGGTGGTGATGGGGGTGATGTTGGCCGTGGTGGTGCTGGCCGACGGCACCACGCTGACCAGGGTCTCGTTGGCGCCGTTGGCGTCGGTGCGCGTGGCCACCAGCACGAAGGGCGCCACGGCGCCCGCGCTCAGGGTGATGCTGTAGCTGCCGGTGTCACCCACGGGCTGGCTGGTGCCCACGGTCTGGCCCCGGCTGTCGATCACCGTGATGACCGCGCCGGTGAAGGCCGCCCCCGTGGCGGCCACGCCCGTGAGGGTCACGGTCGCGGCAGGCGGCGTCACGCCCCCGGTCGTCGTTCCGCCTCCGCCTCCCCCGCAAGCCGCCAAGGTGGCCGCCAGGGCCACTGCCCCCCATCGCCATGTCCGTTCCAATGCCATGTGTCGTCTCCGGCGCCGGGGTTGAGATGGCGCCATTCCCCATCCCCCGATTGGGCGACAGGCACAGGCGCTTGCCCACCCCATGTTCGTGGGAGGCGTGACCCACCGCCCCCGCACCGAATGCCGATATGCTTGCCGACACCTTTGTTTGGAAGCGCAGGTGCAGAACCGTGTGGCGTGTGTTCATCGTGGAAGACGACCCCGACATGCGGGAGTTCTTCGAAAGCGGCGTGGCCCGCTCGACGCACCTGTGCGTGGCCGCCAGCGCAGGCACCGTGGCCCAGGCCCTGGCCTTGCTGGACGAGGCCGACCCGCCAGACGTGTTGCTGACTGACCTGCAATTGCCCGACGGCAGCGGGCTGGAGATCATCCGGGCGGTTCGACAGCGCTTTCCGGCCTGCGAGTCGCTGGTCATCTCGATGTTCGGTGACGAGGACAACGTGCTGGCCGCCATCGAGGCCGGCGCCCTGGGTTACATCCACAAAGACGCCGCGCCAGACGACATCGCCCAGACCATTCTCGACATGAAAGCCGGCGCGTCGCCCATTTCGCCCATGGTGGCGCGGCGGGTACTGGCCAAGTACGTGTCCCTGCAATCAAGACGGGCTGAGTTGGCCGAGCCGCCGCCGCAGGTGCTGGACGACGAGCGGCCCGCCCTGTCGCGCCGCGAACAAGAGGTGCTGGAGCTGATCGCGCGCGGATTCTCTTACCAAGAGATCGCCCGCTTGCAGCGGGTGAGCGTGCACACCGTGCAAACGCACATCAAGAACCTGTACGGCAAGCTCGCCGTGCATTCCAAGGTCGAGGCGGTCTTCGAGGCCACTCGCATGGGCCTTTTGCCACGCGTTTCGCGATGAAGGCGTCGCTTCGCCGGCTCTTCCTGTTGCTGTGCTGGTGCCTGAGCGCCGCTGTCTGGGCAGGGCAGAGCGATGGCTTGCTGGTGCTCGATCGTGCGCACGCCGTGGTGCAGGTGGGCGGGCAGGCCCAGGCGGCAGAGGTAAGCCTGCCGTACCACTGGGACCGCCTGCACCGCACGCAGGGTGGCTGGGGCCAGTTTGAACTGGCGTTCACGCTGAATGACCGGCCCAGCGACCCTTGGGGTGCTTACTTGCCCCGCCTGGGCAACGCCTATCGGTTCTGGCTCAACGGCAATCTGCTTCAAGAGGCTGGCAATCCCGACAAGGTCAATGGCGAAGACCATGCCAAGTCGTCCACCTACGTGCCCATCCCCACCGGCTTGCTGACCACCCACAACACCCTGCGCATCGAAATTCGCGCCGACGATGGGCGGCGTGGCGGCCTGTCGCCCATCACCCTGGGACCAGCCGACCAGGTGCTGGCGCTGCACCAGGAAGCCCAGCGATGGCGGGTGCAGGTGTCCATGAGCATCGCGGTCTTCAGCTGGCTGGTGGCCCTGATTTCCCTGGTGCTGTGGATCACGCAGGATGACCCCCGCCCCGGCCAGCCTCGGCGCGACAACACCTACCTCTGGGCGGCATTGGCCGAGTTGTGCTGGTCCCTGAGGGTCGGTGACGTGGCCATCACCCACCCACCCATTCCCTGGCCCTGGTGGGGCATCGTGGCCACGGCCTCGTTTGCCGGATGGATTTGCTGCACCGCGTTGTTTTGCCATCACGTGGCCGGGTGGCAGAACGGGCGTGGCATGCGCTGGTTTTCTCTGGGCGTGGCGGCCTTGTTTCTGTCCTCGGTGGCGGCCTCGGCGATCTCCCTTTTTGCGCTGGAGCCCGCCTACCTGACGGCCTGGCTGGGTCTGGCCAACCTCTGCTTCGTGGCCTACGCCTTGGTCTACACCGTGGCCGCCTGGCGCAAGCCCGACGTGGCGCGCTGGCTGGTGGCCCTGGTGGGCTGCCTGAACGTGGCCATGGGCCTGCGCGACTGGCTGGCCATTCGCATCAGCGGCAGCCTGAACGACAACACCTGGATTCGCTACTCCTCGGTGCTGTTCGGCCTGACATTGGTCTACATCGTGGTCATGCGCTTTCGCGAGGCCAGCGCCCAGGCCCGCGAGGCCCGCGACCTGCTCGCCCAGCGTGTGCGCGAAAAAGAGCTGGAGTTGCAGGAAAGTTACCGCCGCCTGGAACAGCTCGCGCGCGAGCAAGAGCGCGGCGCCGAGCGCGCCCGCATCTTGCGCGACATGCACGACGGCGTCGGCGCGCACATCAGCTCGGCCATCCGGCAACTGCAATCGGGGCGCTCCAGTCAGGGCGAGTTGCTCTCCACCCTGCGCGACTCGCTTGACCAGCTCAAGCTGTCCATCGACGCCATCCACCTGCCCACCGGTGACATCACGGCGCTGCTGGCCAACCTGCGCTACCGGCTGGAGCCGCGCCTGCGGGCCTGCGACATCGAGCTGGAATGGGCGGTGGACCTGATCGACCCCATTCCCTGGCTGGACGCCCAAGCCATGCGACAACTGCAGTTCATGGTCTTCGAGGCACTGTCCAACGTGATGCAGCACGCCCACGCGCGGCGTGTGCGCATCGAAGCCGAGGCGCACGATGGGCTGGCCCGTATCCGGCTCATCGACGATGGCCATGGCTTTGACACCCGGGTGCCGCCCCGCCGGGGCTTGAAGTCCATGCAGGAGCGGGCCCAGGGCATTGGCGTGGTGCTCGATCTGCAGAGCCAGCCCGGGCGCACCGTGGTGGCCATCGGCATCCCGACCGGCGGCGCCAACGGCGCGGGATAATTCCGCCCCATGGCGGTCGTCTTCGAGAAACCTTCCCTTTTGCAGCGCGTGGCTCCGGTCTTCCAGGGCTTCGACATTCCCTTGCTGCTGGCCATCGGCGTCATGGCCACCATTGGCCTGGTCACCATGTACTCGGTCGGTTTCGACCACGGCACCCGTTTCTCGGCCCACGCCCGCAACATGATGCTGGCCGCGGGCGTCTTGTTCGTGGTCTCCCAGATTCCGCCCAACCGCCTCATGAGCCTGGCCTTGCCCATTTACACCGTGGGCGTGGTGCTGCTGCTGGGCGTGGAGTTCTTCGGCATCATGCGCAAGGGGTCCCAGCGCTGGCTGAACGTGGGCATCATCATTCAGCCCAGCGAGCTCATGAAAGTGGCCATGCCCCTGATGCTGGCCTGGTGGTTTCACCGGCGCGAAGGGCAGTTGAAACCTCTCGATTTCGCAGTGGCCGGCTTGTTGCTGGCGGTGCCGGTGGCCCTCATCTTGAAACAGCCCGACCTCGGCACCTCGCTGCTGGTGCTGTCGGCCGGTCTGTTCGTCATTTTCTTTGCCGGCCTGAGCTGGAAGCTCATCCTGCCGCCCGTCATTCTGGTGGCCATCGGCATCGTGGTCCTCGTCACCATGGAGCACGACTGGTGCGCTCCTGGGGTCGACTGGAAAGTGCTGCACGAGTACCAGCGCCAGCGCGTGTGCACCTTGCTCGACCCCACCAAAGACCCGCTGGGCAAAGGCTTTCACATCATCCAGGGCATGATCGCCATCGGCTCGGGCGGCATCTGGGGCAAGGGCTTCATGCAAGGCACCCAGACCCACCTGGAGTTCATTCCCGAGCGCACCACCGACTTCATCTTTGCGGCCTTCTCCGAAGAGTTCGGCTTCGTCGGCGTGCTCACCCTGCTGGCCGGTTTCCTGTTCCTCATCGTGCGCGGCCTGATCATCTCCCTGGAGGCGCCCTCGCTGTTCGCGCGCCTGCTGGGCGGGGCCGTCACCATGAGCATCTTCGTGTACGCCTTCGTCAACATGGGCATGGTCAGCGGCATCCTGCCAGTGGTGGGCGTGCCCTTGCCCTTCGTGAGCTACGGCGGCACCGCCATGGTCACCATGGGCGTGGGGCTGGGCATCCTCATGTCGATCGCCAAGTCCAAGCGCCTGGTGCAGACCTGAAGCCCTTGGCACCCCGGCGCCATCTGCCGGGTGAGCGGCGCGAAGGACGAGCCCTTCTTACAATGGCCGCATGATTTCGCGCGAACCCACCCTGGCCCGCCTGGCCACCGCCCAAAGCCTGCTGCTCGAGCCCTTTGGCCTGACGACCTCGCACCTGCAGAAGGCGCTGGGCGAGATCCTCTCGCACGGCGTTGACGACGCCGACCTTTACTTCCAGACCACCCGCAGCGAGGGCTGGAGCCTGGAAGAGGGCATCGTCAAGACCGGCAGCTTCAGCATTGACCAAGGCGTGGGTGTGCGGGCCGTCAGCGGCGAAAAAACCGCTTTCGCCTACTCCGACGACCTGTCCTGGGATTCGCTGCTGGACGCTGCCCACACCGTGCGCACCATCTCGGGCCTGGGCCTGTCGAAAAAGGTCAAGACACCGGCGGCCAAGGTGGCCAAGTCGCGCTCGCTCTACCCCGGGCTTGACCCGATCGCCACCCTCGACAGCACCGCCAAGGTGGCCTTGCTCGAGAAGGTTGAGCGCCTGGCCAAGGCCAAAGACCCGCGCATCGCGCAGGTGATGGCCGGCCTGGCCGCCGAGCACGATGTGGTGCTGGTGGCCCGCGCCGATGGCACCCTGGCCGCCGACGTGCGCCCGCTCATTCGCCTGTCGCTCACCGTCATCGCCGAGCAGAACGGCCGCCGCGAGATGGGCAGCTCGGGCGGCGGCGGGCGTTTTGGCCTGTCCTATTTCGACGACGCCATCGTGCAAGGCTACGTGGACGAAGCCGTGGACGCCGCCCTCACCAACCTCGAAGCCCGCCCCGCGCCGGCCGGCGAGATGGTGGTGGTGCTTGGCGCCGGCTGGCCCGGCATCCTGCTGCACGAGGCCGTGGGCCACGGCCTGGAGGGCGACTTCAACCGCAAGGGCAGCAGCGCCTTTGCCGGGCGCATTGGGCAGCGCGTGGCGGCCAAGGGCGTGACCGTGCTGGACGACGGCACCATCGCCGACCGTCGCGGCTCGCTCAACATCGACGACGAAGGCCATGCCAGCCAGCGCAACGTGCTCATTGAAGACGGCATCCTGCGCGGTTACATCCAGGATTCGATGAACGCCCGCCTCATGGGCGTGAAGCCCACCGGCAACGGCCGACGCGAGAGCTACGCCCACGTGCCCATGCCGCGCATGACCAACACCTACATGCTGGGCGGTGACAAGCACCCCGACGAGATCGTGGCCAGCATCAAGAAGGGGCTGTACGCCACCAACTTCGGCGGCGGCCAGGTGGACATCACCAGCGGCAAGTTCGTGTTCTCCGCCAGCCAGGCCTACTGGGTGGAAAACGGTAAGATTCAGTACCCCGTCAAGGGCGCCACGCTGGTGGGCAACGGTCCCGACGCGCTCACCCGCGTCAGCATGATCGGCAACGACATGCGCCTGGACGGCGGCGTGGGCACCTGTGGCAAGGAAGGCCAGAGCGTGCCAGTGGGCGTGGGCCAGCCCACCCTTCGGATCGACGGCATGACCGTCGGCGGCACTGCCTGAGCAGCGGTTTTTTTGCCTGTGCTACATTTGCTCCCCATGTCGCGTTTTGCTTTCTTCGCCTTTTACTTTTGGTTCTCTGTCCCCGGCGGACGAGAGGCGAGCCTGTAAGCGCGCAAAAAATCTCGACAAAACCGCCGGAGCGTCAAAGCCCGGCGGTTTTTTTTCGCCCCACTTACCCAACACCCCATAGGAGCTTGTGATGACCGCGAAGAACATCCCTTCCACCAGCGATGCCTGGTATGTCCGTCCTGCCGACAAGACCAGCTTGACCGACGACCAACGCATCCAGGACATCACCGTGCTTCCCCCGCCCGAACACCTCATCCGTTTCTTCCCGATTGCCGGTACCCCGGTGGAGGCACTGATCCGCCAGACCCGCCACCGCATTCACGACATCCTGCACGGCAAGGACGACCGCCTGCTGGTGGTGATCGGCCCCTGCTCCATTCACGACCCGGCCGCCGCCGTCGACTACGCCCGCCGCCTGAAGGTGCTGCGCGACCGCTACGCCGACACGCTGGAAATCGTGATGCGCGTCTACTTCGAGAAGCCCCGCACCACCGTGGGCTGGAAGGGCCTGATCAACGACCCGTACCTGGACGAGAGCTACCGCATCGACGAAGGCCTGCGCATCGCCCGCCAATTGCTCATTGAGATCAACCGCCTGGGCCTGCCCGCCGGCAGCGAGTTCCTGGACGTGATCTCGCCGCAGTACATCGGTGACCTCATCAGCTGGGGCGCCATCGGCGCGCGCACCACCGAAAGCCAGGTGC
This sequence comes from Hydrogenophaga sp., assembly GCF_041913525.1. Lineage (GTDB taxonomy): Bacteria > Pseudomonadota > Gammaproteobacteria > Burkholderiales > Burkholderiaceae_C > Hydrogenophaga. The sequence goes on from NZ_JAYSFD010000002.1 coordinate 212,568, forward strand.
ACCGTGAGCTGGCCTCGGGCCTGTCGGCGCCCATTGGCTTCAAGAACGGCACCGACGGCAACATCAAGATTGCCACCGACGCCATTCAGGCCGCCGCGCGTGGCCACCATTTCCTGTCGGTGCACAAGAACGGCCAGGTCGCCATCGTGCACACCAAGGGCAACAAAGACTGCCACGTCATCCTGCGCGGCGGCAAGGCCCCGAACTATGACGCCGCCAGCGTGGCAGCGGCCGTGAAAGACCTGGAAGCCGCCAAGCTCACGCCGCGCCTGATGATCGACTTCAGCCACGCCAACAGCAGCAAGCAGCACGAAAAGCAGCTTGACGTGGCCCGCGACGTGGGGGCCCAGATCGCTGGCGGCTCGCGCAGCGTGTTCGGCGTGATGATTGAGAGCCACATCGAGAGCGGCGCCCAGAAGTTCACCCCCGGCAAAGATGATGTGGCGGCCCTGCGCTACGGCCAGAGCATCACCGATGCCTGCCTGGGCTGGGACGATTCGGTGCAGGCGCTGGACGTGTTGTCCCAGGCCGTCAAGGCGGCGCGTGGCTAAGCCCCTTGGCGTGGCGTCACGCGGGCTAACCCGGGCTGACCGGGTGCCCGCGCCGGCCCACAATGTCGCCACCGATTTCTTCGCGAGGAGTTAGCCATGCGCAGCCACGTGACCGTGACCTGGGGCGAATCGTCCACCTACCGCCTGGACCTGGACGAGGTGCAACCCATGCCCCATGACCTGGCCCGGGGGTGGTTGGACGAGCAGTTCACCTTCTTCGGCTGCGAGCCCATCAAGCTCACCGGCAAGGTGCTCACGGCCGACAAGATCCTGTGCGTGGCGCAGGCCGCGGGTGAGGCCCGTTTCCGCGACGCCGAACACCGGCCCTGGGCCACGGCGTTTGCCCGGGCCACCAGCGCGGCATTGGCCAAGCCGACCGTTACAGTCGACGTGGCCGCTGGCACGCTGGGTTACTGAGCCGGCTCAGGCGGCAAGCGCCTTGAGCAGGCGCTCGTGGATGCCGCCAAAGCCGCCGTTGCTCATGCACACGATGTGATCGCCCGGCTGGGCGGCCGCCACCACCTGGTCCACCAGGGTGTTGATGTCGGCCGCCACCTTGGCGCGTGCGCCCATGGGCGCCAAGGCCTCGGTGGCGTCCCAGTCCAGGCCACCGCTGTGGCAGAAGGCCAGGTCAGCGGCCTCCAGGCTCCAGGGCAACTGGGCCTTCATCGTGCCCAGTTTCATGGTGTTGCTGCGTGGCTCGAACACCGCCAGGAGGCGACCGCGGGGTTCGCCCAGCCGGCGCTGCAGGCCATCCAGCGTGGTGCGGATGGCGGTGGGGTGGTGGGCGAAGTCGTCGTACACCGTGATCTCGCCGCCCGCGCGCGGCACGCGCCCGCGCACTTCCATGCGGCGGCGCACGTTCTCAAAACTGGCCAGGGCATTCGCCGCGTCGGCCGGTGCCACGCCCAGGTGCTCGGCGGCCGCGATCGCGGCCAGGGCATTGAGTTGGTTGTGCACGCCGGTGAGTGCCCACTTCACGTGAGCCACTGGCTGGCCGCGCAGGGTCACGTCGAAATCGTGGGGCTCGCCCATCGCGCCGAAGTCGCTCACGGCGGAGCCAAAGCTGCGCACCTCGCTCCAGCAGCCTTTGTGCAGCACCCGGTCCAGGCTTTCTTCCAAGCCATTGACCACGATGCGGCCCGAGCCCGGCACCGTGCGCACCAGGTGGTGAAACTGGCGCTCGATGGCGGCGAGGTCGTCAAAGATGTCGGCGTGGTCGAATTCGAGGTTGTTCAGGATGGCCGTGCGTGGGCGGTAGTGGACAAACTTGCTGCGCTTGTCGAAGAAGGCGGTGTCGTACTCGTCGGCTTCTATGACGAAGGCGCGCCCTGCGCCCCGCCGCGCCGACACGCCAAAGTTCATGGGCACGCCGCCCACCAGAAAGCCCGGCGCCAGGCCGCAGCGCTCCAGGATCCAGGCCAGCATTGAGGTGGTGGTGGTTTTGCCGTGGGTGCCGGCCACCGCCAGCACGTGCCGGCCGTGCAGCACGTTTTCGGCCAGCCATTGCGGCCCGCTGGTGTAGCGATCGCCAGCCTCCAGAATGGCCTCCATCAGGGGGAACTTCGGGGTGCCATCGGCCAGGCGGGCGCGGCTGACCACGTTGCCGATCACCCAGACATCGGGCTTGAGCGCCATTTGCTCGGCGCCAAAGCCTTCGATCAGGTCGATGCCCAGGGCGCGCAACTGGTCGCTCATGGGGGGATAAACGCCGGCGTCGCAGCCGGTGACGCGGTGACCGGCCTCGCGGGCCAGGGCGGCCAGACCGCCCATGAAGGTGCCGCAAATGCCCAGGATGTGAATGTGCATCCCCGGATTCTAGGTGGCGCCGCGCAGCACCCCGGGCACAATGCGCGGATGAACGCCAACCGAGATGACCTCAGCGCCGAGATCGCGGCCGTGGCCGCGCGCCTGGTGGTAGAGGAAGGCCAGGAATACGCGGCGGCCAAGCGCCATGCCGTCAAGCAGATGGGGCTGCCGACCCGAACTGCCTTGCCCGACAACGACCTGCTGGAGGCCGCCGTGCGTGAGCACATCGCGGTCTTCTGCGCCGACACCCAGCCCGCCGAGTTGCGTGCCCTGCGGGAACTGGCCCTGGTCTGGATGGATCGCTTACGGGATTTCCGTCCCCACCTGGGAGGCGCCGTCTGGCACGGCACCGCCACCCGACACAGCGATATCTATATGCAGTTGTTTTGCGATGACCCCAAGTCCGCCGAATGGGCCTTGCTGGACCACCGGGTGGAGTACCACCCTGGCAGCGTGAACGGTTGGCGTGGCGAGACGGTGGACGCCCTCACCGTGCGGCTGCGCTCGCAGGCCCTGGGGCAATGGGTGTTGCTCCATTTGATGGTGCACGACCTGGATGACCTGCGCGGCGCGCTCAAGCCCGACAGCCAGGGGCGCAAGCCGCGCGGCGATGCCGAGGCCGTGCGCGCCTTGCTGGCCGAGGAGGCCGCATGAAGCCCGCCCGCCGTTACCTGTTGACAGGCGCCGTCGCCCTGGCGGCTGCTGGTGTGGGCGCATGGTGGTCCAGCCGGCGCTTTTCGCTCGCGCCGGTATTGGGTGAGGCCGAATCGGGCTTCTGGTCGTCCCGCTACGATGGCCCCAACGGCGAGGCCGTGTCCCTGGCCGACTTCCGGGGCCAACCCTTGCTGGTGAACTTCTGGGCCACCTGGTGCCCGCCATGCGTGGAAGAGCTGCCCTTGCTCAATGCTTTTCACCGCGATCAGGCGGCGGCTGGCTGGCGTGTGTTGGGCTTGGCGGTGGACCAACCCAGTGCGGTGCGCCGCTTCACGGAGAAGTTGCCGCTGGCCTTTCCTGTGGGCATGGCCGGACTGGCCGGCACCGACCTCAGCCGAACCCTGGGCAACACGTCGGGGGGGCTCCCTTTCACCGTGGTGTTTGGGCGTGACGGGCGGGTGGCCGAGCGCAAGATTGGCAAAGTGTCACCTGAAGACCTCGCGCGTTGGGCAGCCACTCACAAGGCTTGAGTGGGGCGCCGCCGTTCTGACCGGTGGTGACCATCTGGCATTCAAAAAGGTCTAAATTCGCGCATCCCGCGCAAAAGTGCCCTTGGTCTGGCGGTTTTGTCCAGGCTGGGGCTTCGTGTACACTGCGGCACCCCTGGCGGCTGGCTCTTTGGCTGTAAGCCTGAAGTTCCAAGAAATTAAGACCAGTTCGCCGAAATTCGTTGGAGAAATCATGGATTTGAGAAAACTGAAGACGCTGATCGACCTCGTGTCCGAGTCGAACGTGTCCGAGCTGGAAATCACCGAAGCGGAGGGCAAGGTGCGCATCGTCAAGAGCGCGCCCGTGGTGCAAGCCGCGCCGGTGACCTACAGCGTGGCGCCAGCGCCAGTGGCCCCTGCCGTGGTGCCGGCGGTGGAAGTGGCGGCCGCGCCGGTGGCCGCAGCCCCGGCTGCGCCAGTGGGCCACACGGTCAAGTCTCCGATGGTGGGCACCTTCTACCGCGCCTCCAGCCCGGGCGCCAAGGCGTTCGTCGAAGTGGGCGACACGGTCAAAGAGGGCGAGACGGTGTGCATCGTCGAGGCCATGAAGATCCTCAACGAGATCGAAGCCGACAAATCCGGCACGGTAACGCAGATCCTGGTGCAGAACGGCCAGGCGGTGGAGTACGGCCAGCCCCTGTTCGTCATCGAGTAAGGACTGGCGCCCCATGTTCAAAAAGATCCTGATCGCCAACCGCGGCGAGATTGCCTTGCGCGTGCAGCGAGCCTGCCGCGAGATGGGCATCAAGGCGGTGATGGTCTATTCCGAGGCCGACCGCGACGCCAAGTACGTGCGACTGGCTGACGAGGCGGTCTGCATCGGCCCCGCGCCGTCGGGCCAGAGTTACCTCAACATGCCGGCCATCATCTCGGCCGCCGAGGTGACGGACGCTGAGGCCATTCACCCCGGCTACGGTTTCCTGTCGGAAAACGCCGACTTCGCCGAACGCGTTGAGAAGAGTGGCTTCACCTTCATTGGCCCCACCCCTGAGTCGATCCGCCTGATGGGCGACAAGGTGTCGGCCAAGCAAGCCATGATCCGCGCCGGCGTGCCGTGCGTGCCGGGGTCCGACGGCGCCTTGCCCGACGATCCGGTGGTCATCAAGCGCACCGCCAAGAGCATCGGCTATCCCGTGATCATCAAGGCCGCCGGCGGCGGTGGAGGGCGGGGCATGCGCGTGGTGCACACCGAAGCGGCCCTGCTGCACGCGGTGCAGACCACCAAGGCCGAAGCGGGGGCTGCCTTCGGCAACCCCGAGGTGTACATGGAGAAGTTCCTCCAGAACCCGCGCCACATCGAGATCCAGATCCTGGCCGACACCCACCGCAACGCGGTGTACCTGGGCGAGCGCGACTGCTCCATGCAGCGCCGCCACCAGAAGGTCATCGAAGAAGCGCCTGCTCCCGGCATTCCGCGCCGCCTGATCGAGAAGATCGGCGAGCGCTGCGCCGCTGCCTGCAAGAAGATCGGTTACCGCGGCGCGGGCACCTTCGAGTTCTTGTACGAAAACGGTGAGTTCTACTTCATCGAGATGAACACCCGCGTGCAGGTGGAGCACCCGGTGACCGAGCTGATCACCGGCATCGACATCGTTCGCACCCAGATCGCGGTGGCCGCTGGCGAGAAGCTGCCCTTCACCCAGCGCCAGATCCAGTTGCGTGGCCATGCCATCGAGTGCCGCGTGAACGCGGAAGACCCGTACAAGTTCACGCCCTCACCCGGTCGCATCACCACTTGGCACCCGCCGGGCGGCCCTGGCGTGCGCGTGGACTCGCACATCTACACCAACTATTTCGTGCCGCCCAACTACGACTCGATGATCGGCAAGATCATCGTGCACGGTGACACCCGCGAGCAGGCCCTGGCGCGCATGCGCACGGCGCTGGCCGAGACGGTGATCGAGGGCATCAACACCAATATCCCCCTGCACCGCGAGCTGATGGTCGACGCCAGCTTCGTGGCCGGCGGCACCAACATCCACTACCTCGAAGAGTGGCTGTCGCAACGTGAGCGCTGAAGCCTCTCCCGGCCTGGCCCCGATGGCCGAACTGGTGCTCATGGCACCGGAATCGGCCATCGAGACCATCAGCGAGGCGCTGGAAGCGCTCGATGCGTTGAGCGTGTCGGTGGAAGACGCCGACGCCATGACCGAGGCCGAGCAGGCGCTGTTCGGCGAACCCGGCATGCCCCCGCCCAAGGAGGGCTGGCAGCGCTCGCGCGTGGTGGCCTTGTTCACCGACGCCGAACAGGCCCGCCAGGCGGGTGAGGTCCTGCAGCTCCAAGACTTCTTTGAAGGCTGCGCCGTGCAGGGCGTGCGCCCCGTGGCCGAGCAGGACTGGGTGCGCCTGACGCAGTCCCAGTTTGCGCCAGTGGAGATCACGCCCACGTTCTGGATCGTGCCCACCTGGCACGAGCCGCCCGAGCAGGCCCGGCAGGTCATCCGCCTGGATCCCGGCCTGGCCTTCGGCACGGGCACGCACCCCACCACCCGCATGTGCCTGCGCTGGATCGCTGGCCACGCGCCCGTGGGTCCCAAGGTGCTGGACTACGGCTGTGGTTCGGGCATTTTGGCGATCGGTGCCGCCAAGTTCGGTGCCACCGACGTGGTGGGGGTGGACATTGACCCGGCGGCGGTGGAATCCACCCGCCTCAACGCCGAAGCCAACCACGTGCAGATGGGCGCCGGCTTGCCGGACGCCGCCCAAGGCGAGCACGACCTGGTGCTGGCCAACATCCTGGCCACGCCCTTGAAAGTGCTTGCACCGCTGTTGTGTTCGCACGTGAAGTCGGGCGGTCACCTGGTGTTGGCGGGCATCCTGTCGCGTCAGGCCGACGAACTGATCGAGGCCTACGCGCCCTGGGTCTCGTTGTCCGTCAGCGACGAGGAAGACGGCTGGATCCTCATGACGGCCCGCAAGGCCTAAGTACCCTGGGGCGGCTGCCCCGATAATCGGCGCATGAGTTTCACCACGCGCTGCCCGACCTGCGGAACGATGTTCCGCGTCGTTGCCGACCAGCTCAAGATCTCTGAGGGCTGGGTGCGTTGTGGTCATTGCGCCGACGTGTTCGACGCCACCCTCTACCTCGAAGCGTGGGGTGGCGCCAAGCCAGCGGCGCCGGCCAGCGCGGCGCCGCTGTCAACGCCAGCCGTGGCGGCGCCGGCACCCACTCCTGCACCCACTCCTGCACCCGCTCCCTCGCCTGTTGCCTCGCCTTCGACAGACGTCGATCTTGTGGCCGATCTCGTGGCTGAGATGGCGGAGCGTGACAACGACAGGGCGGCTCGCCCCCTGGATGACGCGATGGCGCTAGGCATGAGGCAGGTGCCGGATGCTGAGCCCGAACCTTCCACCTCGGTGCACGAGGCGGACATCGACACGCTGCCCCCGCCACTCGACGAGCCTGAGGCCAGCGAGAAGCCTGCCCAAGTCGCTGAGCCGGAGCCCGACTTTCAGGCAGAGCTGCTGCGCTTTGCGGGTGCGCAAGGCCGAGCGGTCGAGGCCGATTCATCGCCTGCCGCCGACACGCCGGTGGTGCAACCAGCCACCTCGGTCGAGGCCTCGGTGCCAGAGGTCCAACCGGCGGTGAGCGCTGCTGCGGCTGCCGCTCCCGAAGCCGACGCTTTGCCAGAGCCGGGCTTCGTTCGTCAGGCGCGACGGCGTGCTTTCTGGCAGTCCACCTCGGTGCGCGTGGGCTTGCATGGTCTGGTGCTTGTGCTGGGCGCGCTGCTGGCACTGCAATGGGCGGTCCAAGAGCGCGACTGGCTCGCGGCCCGGCAGCCGGCCCTCAAACCCTGGCTCGTTCGCCTGTGCGAGCCCCTGCAGTGCCAGGTAAGGCCGCTGCGTCGCATCGAATCGGTGGTGATCGACAGCTCGGAACTGGTGCGGCGCCTGGGCAATTTCCATTCCTTTGATTTCGTGCTCAAGAACACCGCCGACGTGTCCCTGGCGATGCCGGCCCTTGAGCTGACCCTGACCGACGCCACTGACACCGCCATTGCGCGGCGCGTTTTTCTGCCCGCCGAGTGGCCCTCGGCGCCCAGCGAGCTGGCCGCGGGCGGTACCGTCGCCGTGAGCCTGCGGCTGGTCCTTGCTGCCGATGGCGCCACGCCCATGACGGGTTACCGTGCCCTGGTTTTTTATCCCTGACCTTTCACACCTCCCATGACCATTCTTGTTTGCGGTTCGCTGGCCTTCGACACCATCATGAACTTCGAGGGACGCTTTGCGGATCAGATCCTGCCGAGCCAGTTGCACATCCTCAACGTGTCCTTTCTCGTGCCGGGCTTGCGCCGCGACTATGGCGGCTGCGCGGGCAACATTGCCTTCGGCTTGCGCTTGCTCGGTGCGCCGGTCGCACCGCTGGCCACTTTGGGCTCGGATGGGGCAGGGTACCTGGAGCGCCTGCGGGCACTGGGGGTGGACACCACTCACACCCGCTTGGTGGACGAGCACTACACCGCGCAGGCCATGATCATGACCGACCGCGACAACAACCAGATCACGGCCTTCCACCCGGGTGCGATGTCGTCGGCTCATCTCAACCCGGTGCCTGCCCGCAGCGACATTCGCCTGGCCATCGTGGCCCCCGATGGCCGCGACGCCATGATCAGCCACGCCCAGCAACTGAAGGCCGCTGGCATTCCTTTTGTGTTCGATCCGGGCCAGGGCCTGCCCATGTTCAACGGTGAAGAGCTGCTGCGCTTCATCGACCAGGCCACCTGGGTGACGGTGAACGACTACGAGGCCCGCATGCTGTGCGAGCGCACCGGGCTTGACCTGGACGCACTGGCCGCGCGCGTGAAGGGGCTGATCGTTACCTTGGGCGACCAGGGTTGCGAGGTGCGTGAGGGTGGCCGCACGACGCACGTGCCTGGCCTGAAGGCCGATGCCGTGGTGGACCCGACTGGCTGTGGCGATGCGTTTCGCGCGGCCCTGTTGCATGGCTTGGCACAGGGTTGGGACCTGGCCCGTTGTGCCGAGGCGGGCAACCGCATGGGGGCGGCCAAGATCGCCACGCGTGGTTGCCAGAACTACGCCCTGCCTGCCATGCCTTGAACGAAAAAAAGCCCGGCCGAGGCCGGGCTTTTGCACCACTCGATCCGATGTTCAGGGCTTGCTGGACGTGGGGAACGGCCAGGCAGCCTGCGGATTGAGCTTGGTTTGAGCGACAGGAGCGGCCGCAGGCGCTGCAGCCGGCTTCTTGGCCGGCTCAGCTTTTTTTGCGGGGGCAGCCTTCTTCGCAGGTGCAGCGGCCTTCTTGGCCGGAGCAGCCTTCTTCGCGGGCGCAGCGGCCTTCTTGGCCGGAGCGGCCTTCTTCGCGGGCGCAGCGGCCTTCTTGGCCGGAGCGGCCTTCTTCGCAGGTGCAGCAGCCTTCTTGGCCGGAGCGGCCTTCTTCGCAGGTGCAGCAGCCTTCTTGGCCGGAGCGGCCTTCTTCGCGGGTGCAGCGGCCTTCTTGGCCGGGGCGGCCTTCTTAGCAGGTGCAGCGGCCTTCTTGGCCGGAGCGGCCTTCTTCGCGGGCGCAGCAGCCTTCTTGGCCGGAGCGGCCTTCTTAGCAGGTGCAGCGGCCTTCTTGGCCGGAGCGGCCTTCTTAGCAGGCGCAGCGGCCTTCTTGGCCGGAGCGGCCTTCTTCGCCGGTGCAGCGGCCTTCTTGGCCGGAGCGGCCTTCTTCGCGGGTGCAGCGGCCTTCTTGGCCGGAGCGGCGGCCTTCTTGGCCGGCGCCTTCTTCGCAGTTGCCATTGTTTTCTCCTTGATCAAGTTGCAGTGAGCACTTCGGCAGGGCTTTGGCCGCCGAAGTGATCCAGCCTTCTGAGGTCAGCGGATGCATCCACTGTGGACCTCACAAGGTTGAATCGGGTGACAGGCGTCCCATCACCGGCGCCATCGCGTCGGGTGCGGGTTCCTGATGTTTCGATGCGCATGTCTTGGTGTGAGGCAATGCGATGTCGGCGCCTGAATGGGTCAGTCCCAGGACAACGCGCCGCCGGATTGGTACTCAATCACGCGGGTTTCGAAGAAGTTGCGTTCCTTCTTGAGGTCGATCATCTCGCTCATCCAGGGGAACGGGTTCTCTTCGTTGGGGAACAGGGGCTCAAGGCCGATCTGCGTGGCGCGGCGGTTGGCGATGTAGCGCAGATAGCCCTTGAACATCGAGGCGTTGAGGCCCAGCACGCCACGCGGCATGGTGTCCTCAGCGTAGCGGTACTCGAGCTCCACGGCCTTCAGGAACAGCGCCTTGATCTCGGCCTTGAACTCGGCGGTCCACAGCTGCGGGTTCTCGAGCTTGATCTGGTTGATCAGGTCGATGCCGAAGTTGCAGTGCATGGACTCGTCGCGCAGGATGTACTGGTACTGCTCGGCGGCACCGGTCATCTTGTTCTGGCGACCCAGGGCCAGGATTTGCGTGAAGCCGACGTAGAAGAACAGGCCTTCCATCAGGCAGGCAAACACGATGAGCGACTTCAGCAGGGTCTGGTCGTTCTCAAGGGTGCCGGTCTTGAAAGTGGGGTCCATGATCGCGTCAATGAACGGGATCAGGAATTCGTCTTTGTCGCGAATGGACTGGACTTCGTTGTAGGCGTTGAAGATCTCGCCTTCGTCCAGGCCCAGCGACTCGACGATGTACTGGTAGGCGTGCGTGTGGATCGCTTCTTCAAAGGCCTGGCGCAACAGGAACTGTCGGCACTCGGGCGCGGTGATGTGGCGGTACGTGCCCAGGGTGATGTTGTTGGCGGCCAGCGAGTCGGCGGTGACGAAGAAGCCGAGGTTGCGCTTGACGATGCGGCGCTCGTCTTCGGTGAGGCCGTTGGGGTCTTTCCAGAGCGCGATGTCGCGGCTCATGTTCACTTCCTGCGGCATCCAGTGGTTGGCGCAGGTGGCCAGGTATTTTTCCCAGGCCCACTTGTACTTGAACGGCACCAGTTGGTTGACGTCGGTCTGGCCGTTGATGATGCGCTTGTCGGCCACGTTGATGCGGCGCTGCGGCGCGGCGGTGGCGGCGGTCGAAGGGGAAGCGGTGACAGGGGCGCTCTCACCGACAGGTGAGGTCTGCAAGCCGGGTGCGGTTTGAGGCCGGGGGCTTTGCGATGGCATCGAGGCGGAAGTGGAGGAGTCTTCCCAGGTCAACATAGAGGTGTCCAATGCGTCGGATTATCAAAGTGTCTGCTGCAAAAGCAAAGTGATCGGTCTTGCTGCATTCGCTTTGTGTTGCGGTGTCGCATCGAAACAAAGTTCGCGCGGCACCGCAACGCGTGGGCGATGCGGCCTGACGGTCACTGGCAGGCTTCGCAACCGGGGTCGTCGATGGCGACGAACTTCACGTCGGTGGCCGGCTCGGCAGCGGTCATCGCTGCGGTGCTGGTGGTCACCGACACGGCGTTGAGTTGCCCCGCGCGGCCGGTCGATTTCTCGACTTGCGTGGCCGAGGTGGTGCGCAGGTAGTAAGTGGTCTTGAGGCCACGCAGCCAGGCCAGCTTGTAGGTGTCGTCGAGCTTCTTGCCCGAGGCGCCGGCCATGTAGATGTTCAGGCTCTGGGCCTGGTCGATCCACTTCTGGCGGCGCGAGGCGGCTTCCACCAGCCACTGGGGCTCGACTTCGAAGGCCGTGGCGTACAGGGCCTTGATGTCTTGCGGCACGCGGTCGATGGGGCGCAGGGAGCCGTCGAAGTGCTTGAGGTCCATCACCATCACGTCGTCCCACAGGCCCAGTCGCTTGAGGTCTTTGACGAGGTAGCTGTTGATGACGGTGAACTCACCGGAGAGGTTGGACTTGACCGAGAGGTTGCCGAAGCAGGGCTCGATGGAGGCGTCCACGCCGATGATGTTGGAGATGGTGGCGGTGGGGGCGATGGCCACGCAGTTGGAGTTGCGCATGCCGTCGGCGGCGATCTTCTTGCGCAGGGCGTCCCAGTCGAGCGAGGCCGAGCGGTTCACGTCCACGTAGCCGCCGCGCTCGCGGGCCAGCAGGTCCAGTGTGTCGAAGGGCAGGATGCCCTTGTCCCACAGCGAACCGGGGTAGCTGCTGTAGCGGCCGCGCTCACGGGACAGCTCGGTGGAGGCCCAGTAGGCGTAGTAGCAGATGGCTTCCATCGAGCGGTCGGCGAACTCGACGGCGGCCTGCGAGGCGTAGGGGATGCGCAGTTCGTACAGCGCGTCCTGGAAGCCCATCAGGCCCAGGCCCACGGGGCGGTGGCGCAGGTTGGAATCGCGCGCCTTGGTGACGGCGTAGTAGTTGATGTCGATCACGTTGTCGAGCATGCGCATCGCCGTGTTGATCGTCTTCTGCAGCTTGGCGTGGTCGAGCTGGCCGTCCTTGAGGTGGCGCAGCAGGTTGACCGAGCCCAGGTTGCAGACCGCGGTTTCGGTGTCGCTGGTGTTGAGCGTGATCTCGGTGCAGAGGTTGGAGCTGTGCACCACGCCGGCGTGCTGCTGGGGCGAGCGCACGTTGCAGGCGTCCTTGAAGGTGATCCAGGGGTGGCCGGTCTCGAACAGCATCGAGAGCATCTTGCGCCACAGGTCGATGGCGGGCACCTTCTTGTAGGGCTTGATCTCGCCGCGCGCGGCCTTCTCTTCGTAGGCCACGTAGGCGCGCTCGAAGTCGGCGCCGAAGCGGTCGTGCAGATCGGGCACGGTGGAGGGGGAGAACAGCGACCAGTCGCCCTTTTCCATCACGCGCTTCATGAACAGGTCGGGAATCCAGTTCGCCGTGTTCATGTCGTGGGTGCGGCGGCGGTCATCGCCGGTGTTCTTGCGCAGTTCCAGGAACTCTTCGATGTCCAGGTGCCAGGTTTCCAGGTAGGTGCAGACCGCGCCCTTGCGCTTGCCGCCCTGGTTCACCGCCACGGCGGTGTCGTTCACCACCTTCAGGAAGGGCACCACGCCTTGCGATTCGCCGTTGGTGCCTTTGATGTGCGAGCCCAGGGCGCGCACGCGGGTCCAGTCGTTGCCCAGGCCGCCAGCGAACTTGGACAGCAGGGCGTTTTCTTTGATGGACTCGTAGATGCCGTCCAGGTCGTCGGGCACGGTGGTCAGGTAGCAGCTGGAGAGCTGCGAGCGCAGGGTGCCGCTGTTGAACAGGGTGGGGGTGGACGACATGAAGTCGAACGAGGACAGCACCTCGTAGAACTCGATGGCGCGCGCTTCGCGGTCGGCTTCGTTGAGCGCCAGGCCCATGGCCACGCGCATGAAGAAGGCCTGCGGCAGCTCGATGCGGGTCTTGCGCACGTGCAGGAAGTAGCGGTCGTACAGGGTCTGCAGGCCCAGGTAGTCGAACTGCTGGTCGCGCTCGGCCTTGAGGGCCGCGCCCAGGCGGGTCAGGTCGTACTTGAGCAGCTCGGGGTTGAGCAGCTCGGCGTCAACGCCCTTCTGGATGAACTCGGGGAAGTAGGCGGCGTAGCGCGCGCCCATGTCGGCCGGGCGCACTTCCTCGCCCAGGATTTCCCTGACGATGGTGTGCAGCAGCAGGCGCGCGGTGGCGTAGGTGTAGTCGGGGTCTTTCTCGATCAGGGTGCGGGCGGCCAGGATGGCGGCCTTGTACACCTCGTCGATGGGCACGCCGTCGTACAGGTTGCGCTTGGTCTCGGCCACGATGGGGTCGGCCTTCACGTCGGCGCCCAGGCCGGCGCAGGCGTTTTCGATCAGGGCTTGCAGCTGGCGCACGTTCAGCGGCACGCGCTGGCCTTTGTCGATCACGTGCAGCACGGGCTCGGCGGGGTGGCTGGCCTCTGCTTGGTGGGCGCGCTCGGCGGCGCGGCGCTCGCGGTACAGCACATAGGCGCGCGCCACTTCGTGGTGGCCACCGCGCATGAGGCCCAGTTCCACCTGGTCTTGCACGTCTTCAATGTGGAAGGTGCCGCCGCCCGGGCGCGAGCGCAGCAGGGCGCGTACCACGCCCTGGGTGAGCTCGTCCACGGTCTCGCGCACGCTGGCCGAGGCCGCGCCTTGGGTGCCGTGCACTGCCAGGAAGGCCTTCATCATGGCCACGGCAATCTTGCTGGGCTCGAAGGAGACCACGGCGCCGTTGCGGCGAATGATCTGGTAATGGGTGAAGACCGCGCTACCGCTGGCGCTGGTGCTGGTGTCGCCCATGCTGGCGGGGGTGGAGCCCGTGGAGGGCGTGTCGATAGATGGGGTGGGTGCGGTCAGCATGGTTCCTCTTTCAGTCGTCGTTGTTGGGGGGTCTGTGCAGACGAATGGCCTCTGGGGCAGCGGCATTACGGGCTGCTGGCGTAGCGCCGAAGGGGCGGATAGCTCCCTGGCGGGGCCAGTCAATCCGGTCCGCGAAAGACACAGGGGCACACTATATCTGGTGTTAACCAGGGGCTCAAGGCACTACCGGTAGTGTCTGATGGGTGTGCGCCGAATTGTGCTCTGCCGCATTTTCGCCAAGCAAAATGACGGTTCTGGCTCCATTCCCCTGCGCCATGGCGGGCGCATTGGTGGCGCGCGGGCTGGGCGCTCAAAAGGCCGGTTTGATGCGATGTCTGAGCCGATTTCCGCGTGCGGGCCGCATGGCCATTGGGCATCGGTGTTAGAGCGCGTGACCTCAGGTGGCGGTGCGGTCGCTGGCCTGCGCCTGGGTGGCAGGTGGAAAAAATTTTTTGCTCCAGGCCAGTGCCTGTTGCAGGTATGCCCAATCGAAGCCGGGACCCGGGTCGAGTTTGCGGCCTGGGGCAATGTGCTCATGCCCAGCCACGTGTTCGATGGGGTAGCGTTGGGCCAGGTGGCGGCACAGGCGTGCCAGCGCCTGGTACTGCGCGGGCTCGAAGGTGTCGCCCTCCAGGCCTTCGAGTTCAATGCCGACCGAGTCGTCGTTGCAGTTGTGTCGGCCTCGCCAGCAAGAGGCACCGGCGTGCCAGGCGCGGGCGTCGGCATCGACGAACTGCACCAGTTCACCGTTGCGACGAATGAAGAAGTGGGCCGAGACCTCCACGCCGCGGATCTGCTGGAAGTAGGGGTGGGCGTCCCAGTCGAGGCGATTGGTGAAAAGCTGCTCTACCTCGGGGCCACCATACTGGCCAGGGGGCAGGCTGATGGAGTGCAGCACGATCAGGTCGATAGACGCCCCGGCGGGCCGTGGACCAAAGTTGGGCGATGGGCAACGGCGGGCCTCGCGCAGCCAGCCGCCGTCCCAGGCCTGGGTTTCAGTTCGTGTCGTCATCGCTTTCCTGCCCTGGCATGGCGATGCCCAGGCGCTGGATGCGGTAGCGCATCTGCCGCAGGTTCAGGCCCAGGCGCGCAGCGGCAGCGGTGCGGTTGAAGTCGGTTTCGCGAAGCGCCTTGAGCAGCACCTGGCGTTCCTGTTCGTCGAGGTAGCGCTGCAGGTCGCTGGGAAGGTCGTCTGAGTCCACCGTTGCCTGGCCCAAGGACGCGCTGGCCACGGTATCCGATTCGGCCTCGTGCTGTTGGGCCGGCTGTGTGGGCATGAAGTCGGTGTGCTCGACCTCGCCGAAGTCTTCTGGCTGCAGGGTGTCGCCGCTGCTCAGGGCCAGGGCGCGCTGCAGCAGGTTTTCCAGCTCGCGCACATTCCCGGGCAGTTCGCGTTGCCGCAGCCAGGCCATGGCATTGGCCGACACCGAGGGCAGCGCCTGCCCGCTCTCGGCGCACAGGCGCGCGAGCAGGGCATCCACCAGCAAGGGCAGGTCTTCGCGCCGTTCGCGCAACGGGGGGGTGCGCAGGCCAATGACGTTGAGCCGATAAAACAGGTCTTGCCGGAACAGCCCGGCCTGCACCTGCGTGGGCAGGTCGCGGTGGGTGGCGCTGATCAGGCGCACGTCCACGGCTTCTTCCTGCACGCCGCCCAGGGCGCGCACACGCCGCTCTTGAATGACGCGCAGCAGCTTGGCTTGCATGGCCAAGGGCAGGTCGCCGATTTCGTCGAGGAACAGCGTGCCGCCGCGCGCGGCCTGGAAATAGCCCTCGCGGTCGGCGGTGGCGCCGGTGTAGGCGCCCTTGCGCGCGCCGAAGAACTCGGCCTCGATCAGGTTTTCGGGGATGGCGCCGCAGTTCACCGCGATGAACGGTCCGCTGGCGCGGTGGCTGCACTCGTGCACGGCGCGCGCCACCAGTTCCTTGCCGGTGCCCGATTCGCCCAGGATGAGCACGGGGGCCATGCTGGTGGCCACTTTCTCGATGCGGGCCTTGATCTGCACCACGCTGGGCGAGCTGCCCACGATGCGCGCCAGCGAGGCCACGCCGGCAGGTGGTGGTGGGGCGCTGCGCAGCGCGGCGCCACCAGCCGCGCTGGCCAGGGGCGTGCGCTGGCTTTGCAGGGCGGCGCTCACGGCGCCGCGCAGTTGTTTGAGATCCACTGGCTTGGTGAGGTAGTCGAAGGCACCGGCTTTCAAGGACTCCACGGCGTTCTCGGCCGAGCCATGTGCCGTGATCACGATGGCCTTTTCGGTGCGCTGGGCGTCAGCCACTTCGCGCAACAGTTGCAGGCCCAGGCCATCGGGCAGGCGCATGTCGGAGATGAGCACATCAAAGCGCTGCAGACGCAGGTGTTCACGCGCTTCACTGAGGTTGCCGGCGGTGGTCACGGCGTGGCCTTCTCGCAGCAAGGTGAGTTCGTACAGGGTGCGCAGGTCGGGCTCGTCGTCCACGACCAGGATGGAGGCGCTGGATGAGGCGGTCATGCGGTCAGGCGGCGCCCAGGGGGGGGCGGTTTGAAGGCGAGGGGTCGAACACGGTGGTCGCGCCGAAGCGCGAGTCCAGCGCACCGGGCTCTGTGTGGCGCTGCGCCCGCGCCTGGCGCTCGGACCAGCCGGCCAGGGGCAGCACGGCGAAGAACTCATTGCCTTCCTGCTGGTCAAGCTGGGTGCGTTGGTAGGCGATCTTGGCGCCATACCGTTCGCACAGCTCGCGGCAGATGTAGAGGCCCAGGCCGCTGGAGCGACTCTCTGACGAAAAGAAGGGTTCGAACAGGTGGCGTTGCACCGAGGTCTCCAAGGGCGCGCCATTGCTCCACACCGACAGGCGCACATGCTCTGGCCCGCTGGGCTGGCTGATCACCCGAATGGCCCCTGGTGCCGTGCTGGCGTGTTTGGCGGCGTTGTCGAGCAGGTTCACCAGCAGCCGGCGCAGGTGCTCGGGGTCGAACTCCACCAGGGCCTTGGGCGAGTGAAGGTGCATGGCGAAGCGGCCCTGGGCCTGGTTTTGTGTCGACCATTCCGTGCAGACGTGTCGCACCGCCAAGTCCAGTGGCAGGCGCGGCGCCAGGCCTTCGCCGGGGTTGGGCTGGGCCCGTGCCACGTTGAGGATGTCATCGACGATGCGCGACAGGCGAGACGCGTTCTGCTCGATCATGCGAGTGAGGCGTTTCTGCGTGGCCTCTTTCACTTCTTCGTCCAGCAGGGCGTTGGCCTGGGTGATGGCGGTGAGGGGGTTGCGGATTTCGTGGGCCACGGCCGCCGACATGCGCCCCATGGACGCCAGCTTTTCGGTGCGCACCCGTGCCTCGACTTCGCGCAGGTCTTCCAGAAAGAGCACGCACAGGCCGCTACCTTGGCCATCAAGCGTGGTCAGGCGGGTGCGGGCGTGCACCCGCTGGATGGGCCGGGCCTCGTGCTCGATGTCGGTCTCGACTTCAAGTGCCTGACCCATCAGAAAGGTTTGCTGCACCAGGGCTGCCAGGTGGGTCCACGCGGTTCTGGCGGACAGCAGCAGCCGCGCGCCTGCTGGGAAGTTTTCGCCAATGAGCATTTGCAGTGCGGCCGGGTTGGCGCTGCGCACCACACCGTGCGGGTCAACCACCAGAACGCCCACGCTCAGGCTTTCGATCACCAGTTCGTTCACCTGGGCCTGGGTGCGGGCCGCGGCTTGGCTGCTGGCCGACAGCGCCTCTTCTCGGGCCAGGCGCACAGCGAGCTGATGCGCCAGCACCGACACCAGGAAAAACCCCGTACCAGCCAGGGCCGTTTGCAGCAGGCGCATGGTGCTGACGTCGGCCGGCCCGCCGAGCCAGGCGTCGCCCAGCAGGCAGATGGTCACCGCCGCCGCCGCACCCAGACCGAGAGTCTGCGAGCCCAGGATGGACGTGAGCAGCACCGGCAGGGCGAACAGCAGGGTGTAGTTGATGCCACCTGCCTGGAACACCTGCAGCAGCATGAAGACCACGATGTCGATGCCAACGGTCAGCAGCCATTGCAGCGTGGCCGATCGGTTCTGATCCAGGGGACGCCCGCGCCGAAGCATGAGCAGACAGTTGGCCAAGTACAGCCCCACCACCACGCTCAGCCAGGGCGGGCCTTCCTGCAAATTGGGGTTGCCGCCGTTGACTTGCAGAAAGAGTTGCAAGGCCAGCAGCACCATCGCCACGATGAGCCGCGCCCGCATGAAGGCGCGCCACAGCCGCGCAAAGGCCCGCGTGTGTTGAAAGGGGCCGTCGTGCTCCGTGGCACCAAATGCCGAGTACCAGGAGGGGGCGAACTGGGTGCTGTTGTCCTTGGCCATGGCGCTGGAAGGGCTCAGGCCGCGCGGTCACCGTGCAGTCGCCGGTGCTCGTCGCCGCAATACCAGCCCAGGTGTCCCTTTGCCGCTTCTGTTGGGGGCAGGTGCGTGCCGCAGTGCAGGCAGGTGACCATCATCGATGGCGTCTGGGGCGTCTGGGGCGTCTGGGGCGTCTGGGGCGCCTTGGGCGGCTGTCGTGGCGGCTCGGGGCGCTGGGCCTCGATGTCGGCGCGGCGGTTTTGGCGCCACACATAGACGGCCACCATGACCACGGCCAGCACGAGGAGGTATTTCATGTTGGATGTTGTCGGGTGTGGGCTCAGGCGCGCTGCAGCAGAACCTCAAGCACAAAGCGCGATCCAGCGTAACCCAGCAGCAGGAAACCGGCCCCCAGGTAGAGGGTGCGCACGGCGGTGCGACCGCGCCAGCCCAGGCGCCAGCGTCCCAGCAGCAGCACGCCCATGGTGAGCCAGGCCAGCACCGAGAACACGGTCTTGTGGTTCCACACCCAGCGGTGCACCAGGCCTTCGGAGAACCACCAGCCCGCCAGCAGGGTGGCGCCCAGCACCACGAAGCCGGCACCGACGAAGCGGAAGGTCAGGCGCTCCAGCGTGAGCAGGGGCATGTCGGCCTCGGTGGACAAGCCGGCGCGCATGGCGCGCTCGGCGCGCTGCATGAGCCAGGCGTGGGCCACGGCGGTGGCGATCAACCCATAAGAGGCAATGCCCAGCGCCCAGTGCAGAGGCAGCCAGGCCGAGCCGAGGGCCGGGTAGGGGGCGCCCGGGAACACCAGGGCCAGCAAGACCACCAGCGTGCCCAGCACCGCCAGTGTCCAACGTGCCTTGAGCTGCGGGTAGAGGCGGCTCTCGATCAGGTAGACCGTGAGCACCAGCCAGCCCGTGACCGACAGCGCCGGGGCAAAACCGAAGCGCGCCGGGGTGGCGAACAGGCTCAGCACGAGGGTGAGCAGGTGCAGACCCCAGGCCAGCAGCATCACCTGCCGGGCGCTGGCGGGCGTCAGGCGGGTGTGCGCACCCGCCAGCACCGCATAGGCCAGCGCAGCGGCGCCAGCCGACAGGGTGGCGGGCAGGTGGTGGGAGAGGGCGGAAACCATGCTCATGGTGACGGTGGACCGCGCCATCGCAGGCGGGGCGGCGCGGCTAAAATGATCCGCACAGTTTAACGGCCCAGTCTGCTCCGTCCGTGAGCCGGTGGCGGCCTCCCTTCCGCTCTCTCGCCCCCTTGGTGGCCGCCGCGTCGGCCGGGGCACGCGGCTTCTTCGATCCAACCCGAGCGCAGCATGGCCTCAGCCCTCTCCGAACGCCTATCCCGCATCGTCAAGGAAATGCGCGGTCAGGCGCGCATCACCGAAAGCAACGTCACCGACATGCTGCGCGAGGTGCGCATGGCCCTGCTGGAGGCCGATGTGGCCTTGCCGGTCGTGCGCGATTTCATTGCGCGCGTGAAAGAAAAGGCCTTGGGCGCCGAGGTGGTGGGCTCGCTCACGCCGGGGCAGGCGCTGGTGGGCATTGTCAACCGCGAGTTGGCCGCCACCATGGGCGAGGGCGTGGCCGACATCAACCTGGCCGCGCAGCCGCCGGCGGTGATCCTGATGGCCGGCCTGCAGGGCGCGGGCAAGACCACCACCACCGCCAAGCTGGCCAAGCACCTGATCGAGAAGCGCAAGAAGAAGGTGCTCACCGTGTCGGGTGACGTGTACCGTCCCGCCGCCATCGAGCAGCTCAAGACCGTGACGGCCCAGGCCGGCGCCGAGTGGTTCCCCAGCTCGCCCGACCAGAAGCCGCTGGACATTGCCCGCGCCGCGTTGGACCACGCCCGCCGCCACTACTTCGATGTGCTGCTGGTGGACACGGCGGGTCGCCTGGCGATCGACGAGGCGCTGATGCGCGAGATCCAGGAACTGCACGCCGCGCTCAATCCGGTGGAGACGCTGTTCGTGGTGGACGCCATGCAGGGCCAGGACGCCATCAACACCGCCCGGGCGTTCAAAGAGGCGTTGCCGCTCACCGGCATCGTGCTCACCAAGCTCGACGGCGATTCGCGCGGTGGCGCGGCCTTGTCGGTGCGCCAGGTCACGGGTGCGCCGATCAAGTTCGCCGGCGTGTCCGAAAAGATTGACGGCCTGGAGGTGTTCGACGCCGAGCGCCACGCGCAACGCGTGCTGGGCATGGGCGACATCCTGGCCCTGGTGGAGCAGGTGTCGGCTGGCGTGGACATGGCCGCGGCCCAGAAGCTGGCGGCCAAGGTCAAGAGCGGCCAAGGCTTTGACCTGAACGACTTCCTGGACCAGATTCGCCAGATGAAGCAGATGGGTGGCCTCTCCAGCCTGATGGACAAGCTGCCCACCGGCATGGCCGCCAAGGCCAGCGAGGCCGACCTCACCCGCGCCGAGAAAGACATTCGCCGCAAGGAAGGCATCATCTGCAGCATGACCGCCGCCGAGCGCCGCAAGCCCGAGATCATCAAGGCTACGCGCAAGCGCCGCATTGCCGCTGGTGCGGGCGTGCAAGTGCAAGAGGTCAACCGCCTGCTCAAGGAATTCGAGCAGATGCAGGAGATGATGAAGAAGATGAAGGGCGGCGGCCTGATGAAGATGATGAAGCGCATGGGCGGCATGAAGGGCATGCCCAAGCTGCCCGGCATGGGCTGACCCGCCCGCGTGGGCCAACGGCTCGCGTCGCTCTGACGGCCATGTTGTTCTGGATTGAGTCCATCTTGGGGGGCGCGGCCTTGCTGGCGGCCTTGTCCCTGCGGCCCTGGCGCATGCTGGCCGGCCCGCTGCTCACCCCCGCGCTCGCGGCCCTGGTGTTTCTGCCTTTGCTGTGGCTGCTGCCCCAGCACCTGCCCCAGGGCTTGCAGGTGCAGTTCTCGGGCGCGAGCCTGCTCTTGCTCATGTTGGGCTGGCCCCTGGCCGTGCTGGAACTCAGCGCCATTGCCTTGCTGGTGTACGCGCTGGGCCAGGCGCCGCTGGAGGCGGTGTTGGCGCAGTGGGTGTGGATCGGCATCGTGCCGGCCACGCTGGCGCTGGGCATTGGGGCGGCGCTGCGGCGCTGGTTGCCGCCCAATCCGTTTGTCTACACCTTGGGCCGGGGCTTTCTGGGCACGGCGGTGGCGGTGTTTGGCAGTGGGCTGATGCTGGCGGGCTTGCAGTGGGCATCGGGCGTGGAATCGTCTGAGCAGGCCTTGGTGGCGCGCTGGCTCATGGCCTGGGGCGATGCCTTCCTCACCGGCTTGATGGCGGCCGTGTTCGTGGCCTTTGTGCCGCAGTGGCTGGCCACCTGGTCGGACCAGCGGTACTTGCATCCACCGCCCGACGCCTGAAACGCCAACGGCCCCGAAGGGCCGTTGTTGGAGTGAACGATGGGGGTAGCCCCGATCAAGCTGCCTTCAACGCCAGGCGGCTGGCGTGGCGCCAGGCACGGCGAAGCACCGCTGGTGACCACGATTCCTCCGGGATCAGCAGCATGCCCTGCGAGCGCATCCAGGCACCGAACTCCACGTGGCTGGTGATCACGGTCAGTGGCACGGACAGCAGAAGCGGCAGGGCCACCGGGGCCATCCACAGTAGGGCCGGCGGGCTGATGGCGGCCACCACCACGGCCAGCAGGCCGATCACGCTGGTCATGGGGGCCAGGCGGGTGGCCGCGTCGCCCCAGGCAATGCCGGTGGCCTCGCGGGGGGGCGATTTCCAGTCGAGCTTGATGCCGGTCACGGCCACCAGCACGAACAGCGAGTGCGCCAGCATGCGAATGGGCGCTTGCAGGATGGCCAGCACGGTTTCCACCGCCATGCTGCCCAGCAGCACCAAGGGGCCGCCGAACTGCTTTTGCTCACCCTTCATGAACACCGCCACCAGGCCCAGCACGCGGGGCATGAACAGCATGGTCAGCGTCCAGGCCCACAGGCCGCGCATTTCGGTGGGAATGGCGTCCCACTGGGGCACGGTGCCGGCCTCGGCCACCCACAGCGCGGTGCCAATGGCCAGGAAGCCCAGCCACAGCGGCGCCGAGATGTAGGACATGGCGCCGATGGCGAACATGGTGCGGTGCACGCGGTGCAGGCCGGGCTCAGCCATCAGGCGGGCGTTTTGCAGGTTGCCCTGGCACCAGCGGCGGTCGCGCTGCAGCTCGCTCAGCAGGTCGGGTGGCTGCTGCTCGTAGCTGCCCTTGAGGTCGGAGACCAGCCACACGTGGTAGCCGGCGCGGCGCATCAGCGCGGCCTCGACGAAGTCGTGCGACATGATGCCGCCCGACATGCCGCCGGTGCCGGCGATGGGGGCCAGCGCGCAGTGCTTCATGAAGGCGTCCACGCGGATGATGGCGTTGTGGCCCCAGTAGTGCGATTCGCTGAGCTGCCAGAACTGCATGCCCAGGGTGAACAGGCGGCCGGTCACGCGCGAGGCGAACTGCTGCGCGCGGGCGTGCAGGGTGGCGTGGCCGATGGCCTGGGTGGCGGTCTGGACGATGCCAGCCTTGGGGTTGGCGTCCATGAGCTTGACCATGGAGACCAGGCAGTCGCCGCTCATCACGCTGTCGGCGTCGAGCACGACCATGTAGTCGTAGTCCTTGCCCCAGCGGCGGCAGAAGTCGGCCACGTTGCCGGCCTTGCGGTGGGTGCGGCGCTTGCGCAGGCGGTAGTACACCTCGATCGGGGGCAGTTCCTGCTGGGCGGCCAGGGCGCCACGCAGGGCCTCCCAGGCGGCGCGCTCGGCGCGCACGATCTCGGGGTCAAAGCTGTCAGACAGCACGAACACGTCGAACTGTCGCGCGTGGCCGGTAGCGGCCAGCGATTCGCAGGTGGCGCGCAGGCCGGCGAACACGGTGGACACGTCTTCGTTGCAGATCGGCATGATGATGGCCGTGCGCGAATCGGTGTCCATCGGGCGGTCTTTCACCGACGCGGCGCGCAGGGTGTACGGGTCGCCGCGCAGCAGCACCCAGAAGCCCATGAGCGCGGTCACGAAGCCGGTGACCACCCAGGCCGACAGCACGGTGAACAGCGCCAACTGGCCCATCTGCAGCCAGGTGTTTTCGTGGTCGGGCTGGGCGTCGGCGAACAGCCAGGCCGCCAGCACCGTGCTCAACACCGACAGCAGCGCGAACACATTGCGGCGCCAGTTGATGGCGCGCTCGCGGCTTGAGACCACCGGGCGCGCGGCGCGCTGGCCACCAAAGGGCGGCAGCAGGCGGTGCGCCAGGCTCAGCGCGGCGGTGCCCACGCTGTTCCAGAAGCCGCGCCAGGGGCGCGGCACCATCGAGCCCCGGTGGATGGGCGGGGCGGTCACCGCGTTCGGATGGCGCTCCTCGCGCAGCGGGCTGCGGGCGGGAGTCACTCGGGCAGGAGCAGATGTGTCCATGTTTCGCTCACGGTGTCGTTGAGGTGTTGAAGAAAGGCGCGCAGCTCAACCGGCTGGTTGGGGTCGATGCGCACCACGCGCAGGCTCACTCGCCAGGTGCGCGTGGCAGGGTTGGGGTAGGCGCGGGCGTCGATCACCCGGCCGTTGGCGTTGGCCGTGGCCACCACGCGAACGGGTGCGCCGGAGGGCAGTGCGTCCAGCGCGGGGCCGGCGAAATCGAGCACGAACTGCGGTTGCGCGGCCTGCTCGGCCGGGCTGAGGCGGGTGTAGCCGTGGCCACGGCGGGTCTGCGTGACCCAAGCCGAGGGCGGGCGCTGCTGCGTGTCGCCCTGCCAGGCCAGCTCGTAGCTCAGTTCCAGGGCCTGGCCCGGCTCTGGCAGGCGCTCGGGCACCCAATAGGCCACGATGTTGTCGTGCGTTTCGTCGGGCGTGGGCAACTGCACCAGCTCCACGCGGCCCGGGCCCCAGTCGCCGATGGGCTTCACCCAGGCGCTGGGCCGGCGCTCGTAGCGGGCTTCCACGTCTTCGTAGCTGCTGAAGGCGCGGTCGCGCTGCATCAGGCCGAAGCCGCGCGGGTGGGTGGTGGAGAAGGAGTTGACCTGGATGGCGCGCGGGCGCTGCAGAGGGCGCCACAGCCACTCGCCTTCGCCGGTGGCGATCATCAGGCCGTCCGAGTCGTGCACCTCGGGGCGGAAGTCGCCGGGCAGGGGCTGGTTTTCGCCCGAGAGGAACATGCTGGTCAGCGGGGCGATGCCCAGGGTGCGCACCGGTTCGGCCCCTTCGCGCAGGAACACGCGCGCGCCCACCACCATGGTGGTTTGCTGGCCGGGGCGGATGACGAAGCGGTAGGCGCCGGTGGCGCGCGGCGACTCCAGCAGCGCGTACACCGTCACCTCGGTGGCGTCGTGGGCCGGGCGGCGAATCCAGAACTCGCTGAAGCGCGGAAATTCCTCGCCGCGCCCGCCCACGGTGTCGATGGCCAGGCCACGGGCCGACAGGCCATATTGCTGGCCGGCACCCAGGGCACGGAAGTAGCTGGCGCCCAGGAACACCACCAGCTCGTCCTTGTAGGCGGCGTTGTTCAGCGGGTAGTGCAGGCGAAAGCCGGCATGGCCCAGGTCGCCCCAGGTGCTGGCGTCGAAGCGGTTGGCACCGTAGTCGAAGTCGTCGCTTCGGTAGGCGATGTGCTGCACCTGGCCGTCGGGTGCGATTTCGTGGACGCGAACCGGCTCTTTCTGGTACAGGCCCAGGTGGAAGTACTGGGCCTCGAAGGGCAGGCCCTGGTCGCGCCAGGTGGCGCGAGCGGGCTTGAAGCGGATGTCGCGCAGGCCGTCGTAGCTGATGGTGGCCAGGGCCTCGGGCAGCTTGTCGCCGGGGGCCACATAAGCCTCGCTGGCGCGGACCCGGGCGAGGTGGGTGAGGCTGTCCCAGTCAAAGCCCTGGGCCTGGGCGCAGGCCGCGCCAAACCACGCCAACAGGGCTCCCAGCACGAGCACACGCCGCAGCGCGCGGGGCATGAAGAGTGGGGAAATACCTTGGGGCATGCCCTATAAGGGCAAGCACCGTGCCAGATCAAAAAAACCTATTCAAATCAAAGACTTGAACGTGGTTTTTCTGGTGACAAAGGGTGACGGGGTGCGAAATTGAGGGTTTACCCGGTGTTTTTGTCGCCATTCGGCGACAAGGGGGTGGGCCATCTCAAAAAAAGCCAATCAAATCAACGATGTTCTCTTGTCACAAATCGGCGACAGCGTCGGCGCCACTGCCATCGCTTTTGAACAGGCCGGGGGTGAGGGCGTGCTTTTGCAGCAGGCGATAGAACTCGGTGCGGTTGCGCTGGGCCAGGCGGGCGGCGTCGGCCACGTTGCCATCGGTCATCTTGAGCAGGCCCACCAGGTAGTCGCGCTCGAAGCGCTGCTTGGCCTCGGCGAAGCTCAGCACCTCGGTGGTGGGGGTGCGCAGGGCACGCTGCACCAGCGCCAGCGGCACCAGGGGCGTGGTGGACAGGGCGCAGACCTGCTCCACCACGTTGTAGAGCTGGCGCACATTGCCCGGCCAGGCGGCCATGGTGAGGGCCTTGAGGGCCTCGGGCGCAAAGCCCGAGCTGCGCTTGCCGTACTTGGCCGAGAGCTTGGCCAGGAAGTGGTTGGCCAGCAGGGCGATGTCTTCGCGCCGCTCGGCCAGGGTGGGCAGCGTGAGCGTGACCACGTTGAGCCGGTAGTACAGGTCTTCGCGGAACTGGCCCTCGGCCATGGCGGCCTCAAGGTCTCGGTGGGTGGCCGAAATGATCCGCACGTCCACCGGCACCGACTGGCTGGAGCCCAGCGGGCGCACCGCGCGCTCTTGCAGCACGCGCAGCAGCTTGACCTGCAGGGCCGGGGGCATGTCGCCGATCTCGTCGAGCATGAGCGTGCCGCCATCGGCCGCCTGGAACAGGCCCTTGTGGTTGGCCACCGCGTCGGTGAAGGCGCCCTTGACGTGGCCGAACAGTTCGGACTCCAGCAGCGCCTCGGGAATGGCGCCGCAGTTCACCGCCACGAAGGGCTTGCCCGCGCGCGGGCTGGCCTTGTGGATGGCGCGCGCCAGCATTTCCTTGCCGGTGCCCGAGTCGCCGCGCAGCAGCACGCTGGCGTCGCTCTGCGCCACCATGCGCGCCTCGGCCAGCAGGTCGGCCATGCGGTTGGAGCGGCTCACGATCTCGGCGCGCCAGGCCTCGTCGGCGGGGGCACTGGGGCCAGCCGGGGCGCCCAGGGCCAGGGCCTGCGAAATGCGCTCGAGCAGCTCTTTGGCGTCGTAGGGCTTGGTGAGGTAGGTGAACACGCCACGGCGCGTGGCCTCCACCGCGTCGGGGATGGTGCCGTGCGCGGTGAGCAGGATCACCGGCAGCGAGGGGTGGCGCTGGCGCACCGCCTCGAAGAGGGCCAGGCCGTCCTTGCCGGGCAGGCGCACGTCGGAGATGACCAATTGCGGGCGCTCGATGTCGAGTTGCGACAGGGCGGCCTCGGCCGAGCCCACGGCGGTGACGTGGTAGCCGGCCGCGCCCAGGCGCATGGACAGCAGGCGCAGCATGTCGGCGTCGTCGTCGACAACCAGCAAGCGGGCGCGGTGGGAGGGGTTGGCGGACATGGCGGTGGCGGTCAGCGCGTGGGCTGGCGGTTGCTGCTGCGGTTGAGGCTGCGCTCGATGGCGCGCATGGCCTCCAGGCGCTCGTTGAGCTGGTCAATGCGGCGCTGGCTGTCGCGCAGTTGTTGTGCCTGGCGGTCCAGCAGGTCTTCCAGGCGGCGCTGCTCGAACAGGCGGGCCGAGAGCAGGCGGGCCAGTGGCTTGAGCGGCGTGGCCTCGGGCGAGGGGCTGGTGGCCACGCGCTGCACCAGGCCCAGGGCGCGTGCGGTGTCCACCGGCAGGTGGGTCTGGCCCAGGGCAATGGCCAGTTGCATCTGGCGCAGCGGCGACTGGCCCGGCTCGCCCAGGTTGAGGATTTCGGTGCTCAGGTCGGCCGCGCTGAACTGGCCCACGCGATCGGCGTAGGCCAGCAGCGAGTCCACCGGGCTGCCCTCGTCGGGCGCCAGGGTCTGTTGCGGTGCGGTGGGCGGGTCTTGGGCCAGCGCGGGGGCGCCGGCCATCAGGGCCAGCGCCAGGCAGCCGGCGGCCAGCAGTCGCCGGCCAAGGGAGTGGGAGAGGTCAGGCAGCATGGGGCAATTCGATGCGGAAATGGGCACCTCGCGGCGAGCGCAGCAGGGCCAGGCGACCGCCGTGGGCGGTGACGTACTCGTGCACGATGGACAGGCCGATGCCGGTGCCGCGCACCGCGTTCTCGGGCTGGTGGGTGCCGCGATAGAAGGGCTCGAAGATGCGCTCGCGGTCGTCTTCGGCCACGCCGGGGCCTTGGTCGATGATGTCCAGGCACAGGCGACCGGGTTGCTCCAGCAGCACCAGGCGCACCGTGCCGCCCACCGGCGAGAAGCGGATGGCGTTGAGCAGCAGGTTGCCCACGGCCGAGGCCATCTTTTCGCGGTCCACCGGCAAGCGAACCGAGGGGCCTTCCACCCGCACGCTGAGCTGGTGGGCCTGCCAGTGCAGGCGCTGGGCCTCCACCTGGTCTTCGAGCAGGGCGCGCAGGTCGGTGCGCTCGCGCTTGAGCTGGCGCGCCTCGAAGGCCGCGGCGTTGAAGCGCAGCAGGGCCTCGATCTGCGTCTGCAGCATCTGGGTGTTGGTCTGCAGGATGCGCACCACCTCGGCCTGGTTCTCGTTCAGCGGCCCGGCCACGCCGTCGCCCAGCACCGCCACGCCCTCGTGCAGCGAGGCCAGCGGCGTCTTGAGTTCGTGCGAGATGTGGCGCAGGAAGCGGGCCTTGTCGGCGTCGAGTTCGGTCAGGCGCAGGCGCAGCCATTCGAGCTGCTGGCTCACGCGGCGCACGTCGCGCGGGCCGGGGATGTCGATGGCCTCGTCCAGCCGGTTTTCGCCCAGGCCCACGATGGCCTTCTCCAGCCGCTGAAACGGCCGGGCCAGCCACACGCCGAAGGCCAGGGCCAGCACCGCGGCCACGCCGATGGTGCCCACCACCTGCTGCGTGAGCTGCTGGCGGCTGCGCTCGAAGCGGGCCTGCAGCGCCTCGTTGCGCGAGCCAATGAGGCTTTGCACTTGCTGGGCGATGGCGGTGGTGTGGCCGTCCAGCTCACGAAAGGCGCGTGCCACCTCGCGCTCGCGGTCCAGGGCGGTTTCGGGCGGGCCGTCGAGCAGGGCGGTGATGGTGTCGAGCTGGGCCCGCCAGGGGGCTGCGAACTCCTCGGGCAACTGGTTCTCGCCCAGCCGGCGCAGGATGTCGCGCGCGCCAGTGGCGGCCTCGTCGAAGCGCCGGCGCAGCAGGCGGTCGCGCAGCACCAGCGATTGCCGCGCCGCACGCTCCATGGTCAGGCTGCGCTCGCTCAGCGACTGGGCCGCGGTGGACAAGGCAATGGCCTGCGCCGCACCGTCGCGGCTTTGGTCCATGAGCTGTTCCAGCGAGAACAGCGCCCGCAGCGCCGCCGTGCCCAGCAGCGCGCCGATCAACAGGAACGCCACCAGCAGCAGTTGCTGGAACGAGAAGCGCGAGGCCTTCACCACAGGGGCAGGGTCAGGCCGATTCGCGCACCAGCACCTCGCCGCGCAGCGAGTGCGGCAGGGCCTGGGTGATCTTCACGTCCACCATCTGGCCCACCAGGCGGGCGCTGTGGGGGCCGCCGTCGAAGTTGACGATGCGGTTGCACTCGGTGCGGCCCATCAGCTCGGCCGCGTTCTTGCGCGATGGGCCTTCCACCAGGATGCGCTGCACCGTGCCTTCGCGGCTGGCGCTGATGCGGCGCACGTTGTCTTCGATGGTGGCCTGCAGGTGCTGCAGGCGGGCGAGCTTGACCTCATGCGGCGTGTCGTCGGCCAGGTTGGCCGCCGGCGTGCCGGGGCGGGGGCTGAAGATGAAGCTGAAGCTGCTGTCAAAGCCGATGTCGGTGATGAGCTTCATCATCTTCTGGAAGTCGTCCTCGGTCTCGCCGGGGAAGCCCACGATGAAGTCGCTGCTCATGGAGATGTCGGGGCGGATCGCGCGCAGCTTGCGGATGGTGCTCTTGTATTCCATGGCGGTGTAGCCGCGCTTCATGGCCATGAGGATCTTGTCGCTGCCGTGCTGCACCGGCAGGTGCAGGTGGTTCACCAGCTTGGGGATCTTGGCGTAGGCCTCGATCAGGCGCGGCGTGAACTCGTTGGGGTGGCTGGTGGTGTAGCGGATGCGCTCGATGCCGGGGATGTCGGCCACGTACTCCAGCAGCAGGGCGAAGTCGGCGATCTCGCTCGTGTCGCCCATGGCGCCGCGGTAGGCGTTCACGTTCTGGCCCAGCAGCGTCACCTCTTTCACGCCCTGGTCGGCCAGGCCGGCGATCTCCACCAGCACGTCCTCGAAGGGGCGGCTCACCTCTTCGCCCCGGGTGTAGGGCACCACGCAGTAGCTGCAGTACTTCGAGCAGCCTTCCATGATCGACACGAAGGCCGAGGCGCCTTCCACCTTGGCCGGGGGCAGGTGGTCGAACTTCTCGATCTCGGGGAAGCTGATGTCCACCTGCGGCCGGTTCAGGCGGTCGCGGGCCTTGAGCATCTCGGGCAGGCGGTGCAGGGTCTGCGGGCCGAACACCACGTCCACGAAGGGCGCGCGCTTGATGATCTCGGCCCCCTCCTGGCTGGCCACGCAGCCGCCCACGCCGATCAGCACGCCCTTTTCCTTCAGGTGCTTCACGCGGCCCAGGTCGGAGAACACCTTCTCCTGTGCCTTCTCGCGCACCGAGCAGGTGTTGAAGAGGATCAGGTCGGCCTCTTCGGGGTCTTGGGTTTTCTCGAAGCCCTCGGCGGCGCCGAGCACGTCGGCCATCTTGTCCGAGTCGTACTCGTTCATCTGGCAGCCGAAGGTTTTGATGAAGACTTTTTTGGTCATGGCGAAGCTCCTGTGGGCGCGGCCAGCGCCCGCGCCCGCCAGGGCGGCGGGACGCGACGTGAAGGGGAAATCAGCGGGTGGCGTCGGCCGTGCCGAGCACCGAGGGCGATTGGGATTGCTGCGACTCGAAGCGGTAGTTGCGCTCCACGCCCAGCGTGGCTCGCTTCTCTTGCGCTTCCTGCTCGGTGAGGACCCACACCTCTTGCACCTGGCCTTTGCGGTCCATGGTGTAGTTCACCGTGAGCTCTTGCTTGACCAGGGCGGCGGGGCGCAGCAGGTTGTTGTCGGTGCCGCGGATGCGCGCACCGGGCGCCAGGCGCGTGGTGCGGTCGTCCATCTGCACATAGGGCGGTTGCACCACCGTCAGGGTGCCGCGCAGGGCGTCTTTGGGAAAGGGCCGTTGCACAGATTGCGCGTGGGCGCCGCTGGCGACCAGCAGGCCCAGGGCCAGTGTGGCGGCAGCGATAGGGGAACAGCGGTTCATGGTGTAGATCCAGAGGCTGAAGAAGCCCGCGATTGTCTCATGGGCATGGGGGGCGGCGCCTGCGCCGGGCCGCCGGGCGGTGGCTCATTTCCAGCGCAGCGGCTCCACGCTCACGCTGCCCTGTGTGCTGGAGAGGGTGAGCACCCCGTCCATCACCGTGGCCTGCAGTTGCATGCTGCGCTCGGCCAGGGCCGCCAGGGCCGGGGCGGCTTCGGTGGGCAGGCGCCAGACCTGCAGGCGGTCCAGGCGGGTGAGCTTGGTCTCGATGCCGCGCCACCACACGTCGGCGGCGCTGGAGAAGGCGTAGACCACCACCGCGTCGGCCTGGCTGCAGGCCTTGGCCAGCGGCTTGTCTTCGGGCTGGCCCACCTCGATCCACACGCGCTTGCGCCCGGTGAAGTCGGTGAGGTGGGCGTCGGGGTCGTTCGGGTCGGAGAGGCCGGCACCGAAGGCCAGGGTGCCGTCGCCGCCGCAGGTGTCTTGCAGCTCATGGGCCTGCAAGGCCAGGGCCACCAGGCGCACCATCATGCGCTCGTCGGTCTCGCTGGGGTGGCGGGCCAGGGTGAGGGCGTGGTCGGCGTAGTAGCCGTGGTCGATGTCGGCGATCTGCAGGTTCGCCTTGAAGATGGTGGACTTGAGGGCCATGGGGTTCGGCGCGGGGCGAAAAAAAACGGGCTCTGTTGCCAGAGCCCGTTTTCAGGTTTGGTGGCGATAGGTGGACTTGAACCACCGACATCAGCATTATGAATGCTGCGCTCTAACCAACTGAGCTATATCGCCGTGAAGCGCGCATTATACACACGTTTTTGGCGTGTGTTCAATCACTGGTGCTTGAAGACCGGTTTGCGCTTTTCCATGAAGGCGGCCATGCCTTCCTTCTGGTCGTCGGTGGCGAACAGCGCGTGGAACAGGCGGCGCTCGAACATCACGCCGTCGGCCAGCGTGCCTTCGAAGGCGCGGTTGACGGCTTCCTTGGCGGCCATCACCGAGGGCAGCGAGAACTCGCAAATGGTGAGCGCGGCGCCCAGGGCCTCGTCCATGAGCTTGTCCAGCGGCACCACGCGGCTGACCAGGCCCGAGCGTTCGGCTTCGGTGGCGTCCATCATGCGGCCGGTGAGGGCCATGTCCATGGCCTTGGCCTTGCCCACGGCGCGCGGCAGGCGCTGCGTGCCACCGGCGCCGGGGATCACGCCCAGCTTGATCTCGGGCTGGCCGAACTTGGCGTTGTCGGCGGCGATGATGAAGTCGCACATCATGGCCAGCTCGCAGCCGCCACCCAGGGCGAAGCCCGACACGGCGGCGATCACCGGCTTGCGGATGGTGCGGATGGTTTCCCAGTTGCGGGTGATGTATTCGCGGTTGTACACATCGGCGAAGGTGTACTTGGCCATGGCGCCGATGTCGGCGCCCGCAGCGAAAGCCTTTTCGCTGCCGGTGATGATGACGCAGCCGATGCCGGCGTCGGCGTCAAAGGCCTTGAGGGCGGCGCCCAGCTCGTCCATCAGGGCGTCGTTCAGCGCGTTCAGGGCCTTGGGGCGGTTCAGGGTGATGACGCCCACACGGCCTTCGGTGCGGACGATGATGTTCTCGGGGGTGGCGGTCATGCGGTCTCCTCGCGGGGGGTGAAATGACACGGTTTGTCGTGACTCCGCGACTATAGGGCCTGCGCCCGGGGCCACCTGTCTGCTGTTGGACGCCGGCTGTGCGCCAACGCGGGCAAACCCATGGCCATGGCGGGCCGCTGCGGTTCTAGAGTGGCGCCCCAAAGGTGGTCCATGGACAAGCACACGGTCTTCGCGAAAACGGACGCCGGGCGAGAGGCGCTGGCCCAGCGCGCGCCCGGCCTGCTGCCGCGCCTGCGCTCGCTGCTCATCATGGTGGATGGGCAGCGGCCGGCGGCGGCCTTTGATGCGGCCAGCGGTGGCGCGGAGGGGGCGGCCCTGCCGCTGCTGGAGCAGTTGCTGGCCCAGGGCTGGGTTCGGGCCCTGGAACCCGAGCGCCAGCCCGATGCCCCGCCGCCGCCCGTGCCTGCGTCTGCGTCTGCGCCTGGCGCTTCCGACGCGTTGGCGGCGTGGCCGCTGCCGGATGCCCGGCGCCGCGTGGCGCGCTTCATCAACGACCAGCTCGGCCCCATGGGCGAGGCCATGGCCCTGAAGGTGGAGGCTTGCCGGCAAGAGGCCGACCTGCGCGCGCTGGTGCCGCGCATCCGCGAGGTCTTGCTCAACTACCGCAACAGCGCCACCGTGGCGCGCTTTGACGCCGACATCGCGCCTCACCTGCCCACGGCCTGAGGCAGCGGGCAGGCACCTGCGTCAGTCGCTGCCTTTGAGCCAGGGCGAAAGGCGGTTGGCGTCGCCCACCGCCAGGCGAAGCGCCTTGCCTTGCGGTGGCCATTCCAGCGGGCAGCGCAGCAGGCGCCGGTCGCGCGAGACCAGGGCGGTGAGGCGTGGGCGCTCGCCGCGCAGCCAGGCCACCTCGTCGAGCTTGTGGATGCGCCAGGCCTCGGCCGGCTCACCCCGGCGCGGCGCGGGCAGCTCAATGCCCAGCCACTCGTCGCCCGCGGCCAGGCCGGCGGCCTCACCGGCGCCGCCGCGCAGCACGGCCTTGATGGTCACGCCGCTGGCGCCTTCGCTCACCCGCAGGCCCAGGTGCTGGGCCAGGGGCGCGGCTTCGTGGGTGGATTTCACGCCCATGGCCTGCAGCAGCTTTTCGGCCGGCAGGTCTTGCGTGCCGTGCACCCAGGCGTCGAGTTCGGTGTCGAAGTCGCGCCGGCCCACGCGCTTGAGGGCACGGCGCACGTCGGCCTCCCGCATGGGGCCGCCCTGGCAGCGCTGCCACAGGGCGCGCATCACGTCGTCCAGGCTGCCGTGGCCTTCGCCGCGCAGCGTGAGGTCCAGGCAGAGGGCGATGAGCGAGCCCTTGGTGTAGTAGCTCACCGTGGCGTTGGGCGTGTTCTCGCCCACGCGGTAGTACTTCACCCAGGCATCAAAACTGGCCTGCGCGGCGCTCTGCAGGTGGCGCCCCGGCGTCTGCAGCACCTGGTTGAGGTTCTTGGTGAGCAGTTGCAGGTAGGTGGCGTCGTCGATCAGGCCGGCGCGGCGCAGGAAGAGGTCGTCGTAGTAGCTGGTGAAGCCCTCGAAGAACCAGAGCAGCTCGGTGTAGTTTTCCTGGTCGTAGTCGTAGCGCGCGAACTCGTGCGGGCGCAGGCGCTTGACGTTCCAGGTGTGGAAGTACTCGTGGCTGATGAGGCCCAGCAGCGTGGTGTAGCCGTCGGTGGCTTTGAGGGCCGCGGGTTTGTCGCCAGCCGGCAGGCGCCGGGGCAGGTCGCTGCGCTGGCAGATCAGGGCGGTGCTGTTGCGGTGCTCCAGCCCGCCGTAGCCGTCGCCGCTGGCGTGCAGCATGAACACGTAGCGGTCAAAGGGGGCCGGGCCGTCGCCGTGCCAGAAGGCGATCTGGGTTTCGCAGATGCGCCGCGTGTCTTCGAGCAGGCGCTCGCCGTCGAGCCAGGCGCCAGCGCCGCTGACCACGAAGCGGTGTTCGATGCCGTGGGCATTGAAGCTGCCGCTCCAGAAGCGGCCCATTTCCACCGGGCAGTCCACCAGCTCGTCGTAGTCGGCGGCCAGGTAGCGGCCGAAGCCGGCCTCGTCCACCTCGGTGGCGCGCAGGCCGGTGGCCACTTGCCAGCCCTCGGGGGCCTGGCCGCGCTCGATCACGAGTTCGTGCGGGCGGTCTTCCTGCCCGATCACGCGCAGGCAGGTGCTGGTGCCGTTGAAGAAGCCGCGCGTGCTGTCCAGAAAGGCGGTGCGCACCGAGGCGTCAAAGGCGTACACCTCGTGCCGCACTTCCAGCGGCACACCGGGTTCGCAGTCGGCCTGCCAGCGGTGTTTGTCGAGCTGTCGCAGGCGCACGGGTTGGCCGTTTTGGGTGGCGCGCAGGCCCTGCAGGTGCTGCGAGAACTCGCGCACCAGGTAGCTGCCCGGAATCCACACCGGCAAGGCCAGGCGCTGGCGGGCCTGGGGTTGTTCGATGTGCAGCGTGACGGCCAGCAGGTGCGAGGCGGCGTTGTGCACGCCCACGGTGTAGCGCACGGCGGCGGTCTCGGTGCGGTGGGGGCGAGGGGCGCGGGCCATCAGATGGCCCCCGCGCCGATGAAGCAGCTCAGCGCGGCCACGGCCGAGAGCCGAAAGCGCAGCGCCAGCCAGGGCTTGATGCCCAGCGCCGGGTAGACCTTGCGGTCCACCAGGTAGCAGACCACCAGCACCAGGCCCAGCCAGGCCAGGCCGGCGTGGGGCGGCATGAGCACGCCGGGCCAGGCCAGCAGCGACGGCGCCATGCCCCAGGCCACCTGGCCGTTGGTGACGCCTTCCCCGCGACCCAGCCGGCTCCAGATGGCGCCCCAGTGGATGCCCCCCAGGAACGAGGCGATCAGCGCGGCGTAGGCCGCCATCGCGATGGCCACCCAGGCCTGCAGTTCGGGCCCCACCAGCCACAACAGCAGCGTCAGCCCCACAAAGGGAATGAGCCCGGCGTGGCCGAAGCGCTGGATCCAGGGGTGGGCGAGGGGGTCGGAGATCGGGCCGGGTGGGGGGCTGGCGGTCATGGTCAGTTGGTGGCGGCTTGCTTGAGCATGGCTTCCACGCGGTCGGCGCCAATGGCGCCCGGCACGCGGGTGCCATCGGCGAAGAACACGGTGGGGGTGCCGGTGATGCGGGTCTTGCGGCCGAACTCGACGTTGCGCTGCAGGGCCGAGGTGTCGCAGTTGGCGGCGGTGGGGGTGACGCTGTCGATCATCCAGTCGAGAAAGGCCTGCCCACGGTCTTTGGCGCACCAGATGTGGCGCGACTTTTCCACCGAGTCCTGGCCCAGGATGGGGTAGAGGAACACATAGACGGTGACGTCGTCGATCTTGGCCAGGTCGCGCTCAAAGCGCTTGCAGTAACCGCAGTTGGGGTCTTCGAACACCGCCAGCTTGCGCGTGCCCTTGCCGCGCACGATGGTGAAGGCGTCTTTCAGGGGCAGATCTTTGAAGGCCACGGCGTTGAGCTTGTTCACGCGCTCTTCGGTCAGGTCCACGCGTTTTTGCGTGTCGATGATCGAGCCCTGGATCAGGAAGTCGCCCTTGGCGTCGGTGTAGAACACCTCGCTCTGGTTCACGCGCACTTCATACAGGCCCTTGATGGGCGCCGGGCGCACCTCGTCAATCTTGGGCAGGCTGGGCAGGCGCTCGGCCAGGTTTTTGCGGATGGTGGCTTCCTGGGCTTGCGCGCCAAAGCTCAGTGCGGCGAGCGCGGCGATCAGGAAGTGGGCGATGCGTTTCATGCGGTGGCAATCCAAAAGGGGCAAGGGGCCGGGCCGGCGAAGGCCAAGGCGGCGGGTCGGGTCAAAGGGCCGGGCCCATGGCCTGTCGGGCCAGCCAGCGCTTGAGCGGGCCGCTGCGGTCAAAGGCGCTGAGGCCCCAGTTGCGCAGCGCCTGCACGCGGGCGTCGGCGTGGTCGAACAGGCCAAACAGGCCTTCGGTGAGCCAAGCCATCGCCTGCACGTCGGCCTGCCGCGCGCGCTCGTAGCGGCGCAGCAGCTTGGGGTCGCCCAGCTCGCGCCAGTACTCGCGGCCGTGCAGCACCCGCGCCAGCTCGGCCGCGTCGGCCAGGCCCAGGTTCAGGCCTTGGCCGGCCAGCGGGTGCATGGCGTGGGCGGCGTCGCCGGCCAGGGCCACGCTGCCACCGGGGGTGTGTGCGATCCAGTGGCGCGCACGGGAACTCTCCAGCGGCCAGGCCTGGGCCGGGCTTTGCATTTGCAACTGGCCCAGCACGCCGTGGCTGCGCTCGGTGACGGCATCGGCCAGGGCTTGCGGCGGGCCGGCCAGCCAGGCGTCGGCTTGCTCACCAGGGACTGACCACACCAGGGCCACCGAGTTCCCCAGCGCGCCGCCCAGCGGCAGCAGGGCCATGATCTGCCCCTGCACGAACCACTGGCGGGCCACGCCGCCATGCGGCTGCTCGGCCTGCAGGCGCGCGGCCACGGCCTTGTGCCCGTAGGGCTTCACGTCGAATTCGATGCCCAGGGCCTGGCGGGTGCGGCTGTGCTTGCCTTCGCAGACCACGGTGAGCGCGGCCGGGGGGGCGTCGTCCAGCCAGTCAATGCCGGCCTGAAAGCCCACGGCCTCGCGCAGGCGGGCCTCCAGGGCGGGCACGTCCACGATCCAGGTGAGCGAGGGCACGCCCACCACGCCGGCGTCAAAGCGCAGTTCGCCACCCTGGTCGCCCCACACCTGCATGGCGTGCACCGGGGTGACGGTGGGGGGGCTGGCGCTGTCGTCGGGCCAGGCGCGCACCGATTCGAGCACCTGGCGCGCCGCGGCGTTCAGGGCGTAGGCGCGCACGTCGGGGGTGTCGGTGGTGGCGGCGCGGGGGCCCACCAGGGCCACCCGCAGGCGGTCACGGGCCAGCAGCAGGGCCAGGGTCAGCCCCACCACGCCAGTGCCTCGGATCGCGACGTCGTAGCGCCGGGGGGTGCCGGCTCGGGGGGCGGGTGATGTCATGGGCGGATTTTAGGAGCAGGGCACAATTCCCGGCTTTGCCCCCACGCCTCGCCCCGCCATGACCGCTGACAGCCCCTCTGACCTGAACGGTACCTTGGACGCCATTTGGGTGTACCCCATCAAATCGTGTGCTGGCCTTTCGCTGCGCGAGGCCGAGCTGACCGACACCGGCCTGGCCTACGACCGGGCCTGGATGGTGGTGGACAGCCAGGGCGAGTTCGTGAGCCAGCGCGAGCTGCCGCGCATGGCGCTGATTCAGCCCTCGTTCAAGCTGGGGCAACTGGTGCTGCGCGCCCCGGGCATGCTCAGCCTGCACCTGGCGTTGGACGCGGCCGAGGGCCCGGCCCGGGTGCGCGTGTGGGACGACGAGGTGGACGCCTTTGACATGGGCGACACCGCCGCCCAGTGGTTCAGCGATTTTCTGGGTGCCGACGCGCCCGCGCACCTCAAGGCCCTGCGCCTGATTCGCTTCGACCCCGAGGCCCGTCGCCGCTGCGACCCGCGCTGGACGGGCGACGACGCGGGCTTTGCCCAGTTTGCCGATGGCTTCAGCCTGCTGGTGGCCAGCCAGGCCTCGCTGGACGAACTCAACGCCCGGCTGGGCGCGGCCGGTCAGGCCCCGGTGGACATGCGCCGCTTCCGGCCCAACCTGGTGATGGGCGGCTGGGGCGCACACGACGAAGACCGCTGCGGCCCGGTGGTGATCGGCGAGGGTGAGGGCAGCGCCGAGATCGTGCCGGTGAAGCCTTGCTCGCGCTGCCCCATTCCCGACATTGACCCCGACACCGCCACGCCCGGCCACGCCGTGGGCGATGCGCTGCGCACCTACCGGCAAGACGCCCGCGTGGGCGGCGCCATCACCTTTGGCATGAACGCCATCGTGCGCCGTGGCGACGGCGTGGTGCTGCGCGTGGGCCAGCCGGTGCGCGCCGATCTGCGCTTTGACTGAGCGGTTGCGCTCAGCAGGTCAGGCAGACCGTCTTCGAGCCTGACCAGTTGCTCAGCGGCCCGCTGAGGTCCATGCCACGGCGGATGGCGGTCATCTCGGCCACGATGCTCATCGCGATCTCTGGCGGCGTGAGCGCGCCCAGGTTCAGGCCCACCGGGCCGTGCAGCTTGGCCGCCTCAGCCTCGCTTACGTCGAATGCCTGCAGGCGCTGGCGGCGTTTGGCGTTGTTCTGCAGCGAGCCCAGCGCGCCCACGTAGAACGCCGGCGTGCGCAGTGCCTCCATCAGCGCCAGGTCGTCCAGCTTGGGGTCGTGCGTCACGGCCACCACCGCGCTGTGCTCGTCCAGCCGCATGGCCAGCACCAGGTCGTCGGGCATGGTGGTGGACAGCGTCACGCCCTCCATCCGCTCCCAGCCTTCGTGGTACTCGGTGCGCGGCTCGCACACCGTCACCTGGTAGTCGAGCATCACCGCCATGCTGGCGAGGTAACGCGAGAGCTGGCCGCCGCCGATGATGAGCAGGCGCAGGCGCGGGCCGTGCACGGTGGTGAGGGTCTGGCCGTCGAACTGCACGCGGTCGCCCGCGTCGGTGGGCAAGAGGCTGGCCACGCCGGTGGCCATGTCCAGCCGGCGCATCACGCGCTGGTGGCCTTCGATGGCGGCCAGCAGCTCGCGCAGTTGCGAGGCGGGCGACAGCGGCTCCAGCACCAGTTGCACCGTGCCGCCGCAGGGCAGGCCGAAGCGCCGGGCTTCCTCGGCGGTTTCGCCGTAGGTGGTGGTCTCGGGCTTTCTCAGCGCCAGCTCGCCGCGCGCCACGCGGCCGATCAGGTCGTCTTCGATGCAGCCGCCCGAGACCGAGCCGGCCACCTGGCCGTCGTCGCGGATGACCATGAGCGAGCCCGGCGGGCGCGGGGCCGAGCCCCAGGTGCGCACCACCGTGCCCATGACCACGCGCTGGCCGCGCGATTGCCAGTCAAGGGCGGTGCGAATCACATCAATATCGAGGCTGTTCATGGGGTGTCACTTCCGTGTTGAGGCGCCTTGAAGGGCGCAGCAGATCGGCCAGGGCCAGCACCGCGACGACGGCCCAGGCCGCCTGCAGGGCCGCCGGGCCTTGGGTGGGCGAGAGCCAGCCGACGGCCAGCAGCAAGACCGGGCCGAGGCCGGCGGGCACCTGGGCGCGGGCCTGATGGCCCGGCTGCGTGCCGTGCGCGCCCCAGGCCCAGGCCAGCACCAGCAGCACCATGCCCGCCAGGCGCCACCCGGTGGCGTCTGGCCAGGCCATGAGCAGCGCGCCCATGGCCAGCAGGGCGGTGGGGGTCCACGGCGCCGCCGAGGCGGACCAGCGGCCCAGTCGCCGCAGCGGCGCCAGCAGCAGCGGCACGCCCAGCATCAGGCCGCCGTGCAAGGCCACCGCTTGCGCCTGCGTCCAGCCCGGGCCCAGGCACCACTGGCTGGCCAGCCACAGGCTGCCCATCATCAGGCCCATGGACAAGCCGGGCAGCGAGGGCGCGTTGTTGCCGACGCCGCGGGCGAGAGACGCGCTCCAGAGGCCCCAGAGCGCCGCGGCGAGCAGCAGCAGCGCCAGCGCGGCAGGGCCGTTTGGCAGCAGGGGCAGCGCCGCCAGCAGCCCGGCGGCGCAGGCCAGCGGCCAGACCGAGCTGCCGTGCGTGAAAGGCGCGGCACCGCTGCAGCGCAGCGCCCACCACAGCACCACCGGCAGCACGCCGCTGGCGAAGGACCAGCCCAGGCGATGGCCCAGCCAGCCCAGCAGCAGCCAGGCGGCCAGCGCATCGGCCTGGCGCAGCGCGGGGGGGTGCTTCAATTCAGACATGGCTGTAGCCGTGCAACTGGTCGCTGCCGGTGGCCGCGTGCACGCTGGCGTTGAAAGAGACGATGACCCGGTCGTTCTCGCCGTCGTAAGGCATGGCCTGGTGCGGCAGCCACGACGGGAACACGATGAGCTGCCCCGGCAGCGGCGCCACGTCGATGTGCGCCGACTGCAGGTAGGCGTTGCCGAAGTCCATGTGCGCGCCACCCAGGTGGTTGAAGTGCGGGCCGTAAAAGCGCGTCACGCCGTTGGTGGCGCCCAGCAGCGGGTGGGCCTGGCGCGGCGCGTCGTCGTCCACCTGCAGGCAGTACACGCCCGACCAGGAGCAGTTGCCGTGGGTGTGCACGTCGTGGTGGCTGCCGCGGTTGGCGATCTGGAACCAGATGCCGCGCAGCGCGATCTGCAGGCCTGGCGTGGCCTCGGGCCAGGCGCCCTGGTTGGCCAGGGCCACGGTCTGGCGCAGGCCATCGACGATGAAGCGCAGCAGCGCGTCCCACTCGGGCAGGCGCACGCGCTGCAGCAGGTCGTCGCGGCTGGCGTAGAAGGCGGCGGCCGGGTCGGCGTTGTCGTCGCCCGCGCGCAGGGCACGGAACACGCGCACCAGCAGCGGGTTGATGTCCGCCGCCTGCGCGAAGCGGTGCACGCCCAGCGGCGTGGACCAGAGCGGCAGCAAGGGATCGGGCGCCATGGGGTGCGGTGACGGCTCAGGCTTCGGTCAGCAGGTCGGCCGGCCAGCGCAGGCGGTGGCCTGTGCGGGCGGCCAGGGCTTCGATGTCTTCGGGGCTGTCCACGTCGGTGCGGTAGCGCGTGTTGGGGGTGGCCCAGGGGTGCACGGCCTGCGGGTTGGCGGCCTGCCACTGCTTGCAGCCCACGCGGGCCTCGCCGGCCAGGATTTGCTCGCGCACGCTCTGGCTGAACATCACCGGGTTGCCGGGCAGGCCGTCCACCGTGGGCTGCACCACCTCTGCGCCGGCGGGCCGCTTTTTGTAGGCGCCGATCAGGTCGTTGATGTCTTGCGAGTTGATCAGCGGCTGGTCGGCCAGGGCGACCAGCACGGTGTCGATCTTGCCGGCCAGTGCCCGCAGGCCCAGCCGCAGCGACGACACCTGGCCGGCGTCCGGGTCGGGGTTGCGCACCAGCGTGACGGGGAAGTCGCGCACCACCGGTTCGATGCGGTCGGCGTAATGGCCCAGCACCACCACCAGTTCGTCCACGCCCGCGCCAGAGAGCGCGATGAGCTGGCGCCGAATCAGCGGCACGCCGCCCAGCTCCAGCAGGCACTTGGGGCGGTGGCCCATGCGCGTGCCCGCGCCCGCCGCCAGCAGCACCGCGCCCACCACCACGCGGCTGTAGAGGCCGCCACCGCCTTTGAGAATGCAGCCCACGTCAGTTGCCTCCGCAGCACGACTTGGTGGCCGCTGCCGGCGGGGCCGCTTCGACGGCCAGCTCTGCCGTGGCGGGCTTGGCGGCGCCACCACCGCAGCAACTGCCGGCCTCCATGGGCGGCAGGTCGAGGGTGAACTTGGGCGCTGGCTTTTCCGCCACCGGGGTGGCGGCCTGCACCGAGCGGCCGCGCCGCGCCGCGACCACGGTGGCCAGCACCGCCAGCGCGATCTCTTCTGGCGTTTGCGCGCCAATCGGTTCGCCCGCGGGGGCCACGATGGCCGCCACCCGCGCCGGGTCTTCGCCCGCGCTCACCAGGCTCTCGCGCAGCACACCGGCCTTGCGTTCGCTGGCCACGAACCACAGCGTCTGCGGCTGCAGCGCCAGCGCGGCGCGCAGCGCCTGCAGGTCGCGCCGGCCCTGCGTGGCCACCACCACCAGGCCACCGGCCGGCAGGGCCTGCGCCACCGCCTCGCTGCGGTCGTTGCCGATCACGCGCGCTGCATCGGGAAAGTGGCTGGCCTGCGCGCCCTCGGCCACCAGCACCGCCTGCAGGCCGATGCGCGGGGCCAGCCCGGTCAGCGCGCGCGCCACCGGCGAGTCACCAAACACCACCAGCTTCGGCGCGGGCAGCACCGGGTCGATGAACAGCTCCAGCGTGCCGCCCGAGCGGCAGGCCATGCCGAACTCCAGCACGTCGCCCAGCGTGCGCTCGGCGGTTTCGTCGGTGGGCGCGATGCGGATGCTCTGCGGCTGGCCGCTGGCCAGGGCCTGGCGCACGGTCTTGACCACCGCCGGTTGCGCGCAGCCGCCGCCGATCCAGCCGTGGATCTGGCCGTCGGCGGTGACCAGGGCCTTGTCGCCGGCCTTGGCCGAGGTGGGGGCCTGTGCGCGCAGCACGGTGACCAGTGCGAAGGCGCGCTCTTCGGCTTGCAGCCGGGCGGCGTCGGCGATCCATTGGTGGTGGTTCATCGTTGTCTCCTTCAGTGAAGCAGGGGCCTGGCCGCGACCAGATCGGCCAGGCTGGCCAGGGGCACGAAACGGTGGATGTGTTCGCGCGCGCCCTGCACAGCAGCGGCTGCGGGCACGCCGCGCGTGGGGTGGAACCAGGTGATGCGCGCGCCCCGGCCGCGCAGCGCCCGCAGGGCCTCGGCCAGTTGCTCGGGCGCGTCGGTGTCGAAGCCGTCGGACATGACCCACACGCGCGCGCCGCGCCGCAGTTGGGCGCGGGCGTGCACGCGGGCAAAGTCTTGCAGGCTGGCGGCGATGCGGGTGCCGGCGCCGAAGCCGGCGGTGACCGCGTTGATCTTTTCTTGCACCGTGGCGCTGTCGCGCTGCATCAGCGGCGTGACCTCGGCCAGCCGGGTGTGGAACACGAACACGCGCGCCTGCGCCTCCAGGGCGAAGGCCCGCGCCACGCGCAGGAACAGCGCGGCGTGCGCTTCCATTGAGCGGCTCACGTCGGCCAGGATGAACAGGCGCGGCGGCTCTTCGCGCCGCACCTGCCAGGCCGGGGCCAGCGGCTCGCCGCCCCAGGCCACGCTGCGGCGCAGGGTCTGGCGCAGGTCCAGCCGCTGGCCACGGTGCACGCCGCGCCAGCGCCGCGTGGGCAGCGGGCGCAGTTGCGCGGTGACCTGGCGCGCCAGGCGCTGCAGCGTGCCCAGCTCTTGCGGCAGCCACATCTGGCCGTCGCGCTGGTGCAGGGCCTCCAGTTGCGGGGCGCTGCGGCTGGCGCCGCCCATGGCGCGCGGGCTGCCGGCCTCGCTGTCGCCAGCGCCCGCCAGGGGCGCATCGGCGGCGGTTTGTGGGGCGGACTTGGCGGGCGTGGGCGCTTGTGCCGCGGCGTCCATTTGCTCGCGCAGTTGCTGCACCGCCTGGCGCAGGTCGCGCGACGGGCGCGTCTGCCCGCTCACGCGCGCCGTGCCGCGCAGGCGCTCGGGGTGCCAGTAGCGGTCAAACAGCTCGGGCCAGAGCCGCCACTCGCGCGCGCTGTGGCAGGCAATGGCGCGCCAGGCCGCGTTCAGGCGGGCCCCGTTGAGCGCGCCCAGCGCCAGCGCAGCCTGCAGCATGGCCTGCTGTTCGGCCACGCCCACCGTCAGCCCGTGCTCGCGCAGCAGGGCCGCGAAGCCGGCCAGGCTTTCGCTGGGGGCGAGCGCGGGCGTGTGGTTCATGTGGCGACGGCGTTGGCCGGTGCCTTTTCGGCCACGCCCACGGTGCGACGGCCCTCAATCAGTTGCCGTGCGCGGTCGGTGCCCATCGCGAAGCGGTCTTCGCGTGTCTTGAGCAGGCAGCCCAGCGTGGTCAGCAGCACCGCCATGTCCTCGGGCAGCGTGTGGTGGTGCAGGCGGTGCAGGGCGTTGACCCAGTCCAGCGTCTCGGCGATGCCGGGGACCTTGCTCAGGTCTTCGCCGCGCAGGCGCTGCACGAACTGCACCGCCTCTTCCACCAGCCGGGTGTCGGCCTCGGGCAGGGCGGTCTTGACGATGGCGATTTCGCGCGCCAGCGTGGGGTAGTCGAGGTGGTGGTACAGGCAGCGGCGGCGCAGCGCGTCCGACAGCTCGCGCGTGCCGTTGCTGGTGAGGATGACGCGCGGCACATGGCGCGCGCGCAGCGTGCCGATCTCGGGCACGGTGATCTGGTACTCGGCCAGCACCTCCAGCAAAAAGGCCTCGAAGGCCTCGTCGGCGCGGTCGATCTCGTCGATCAGCAGCACGCAGGGGCCGTCCTGGCTGATGGCCTTGAGCAGCGGCCGCTCCAGCAGGAACTCGCGGCTGAAGACGTCGGATTCCTTCACCGTGCCGGGTTGGCCGTCGTGCAGGCGAATCGCCATCAACTGGCGGCCATAGTTCCATTCGTAGGCCGCCTGCGCCAGGTCCAGCCCCTCGAAACACTGCAGCCGCACCAGCGCCGCCCCCTGGGCCTGCGCCAGCGCGGTGGCCAGCGCCGTCTTGCCCACCCCCGCGTCGCCTTCCAGCAGCAAAGGCCGCTGCAGCTCACCAGCCAGCCACACGGTGGTGGCCAGGTCGGCATCGGCGAGGTAACCCACCCGCTGCAACGATTCGCGCAGCTG
Source organism: Hydrogenophaga sp. (assembly GCF_041913525.1). Classification (GTDB taxonomy): domain Bacteria; phylum Pseudomonadota; class Gammaproteobacteria; order Burkholderiales; family Burkholderiaceae_C; genus Hydrogenophaga. The sequence goes on from NZ_JAYSFD010000002.1 coordinate 256,661, forward strand.
GCGGTCGGTGGTGGCAGGGGCGCTCATGTTCAGACTTTCTTGCCAAAGAGGCCGAGCCACCAGTTCTTGATCAGCGCCCACACAATGGCCAGGCCGTTGATCTCTTGCGCCACCGGGGGCGCGGTGCGAGGTGCCGCTTCCACCGGGCCACCGAAAGCCACCGCCGCGTCCTGCGCGATGGTTTGCGAGGCCGGTGCCGGCAGGGCCAGCGCGGCCTGGCGGAAGTTCTCCACGAACTGCGCCAGGATCATGTCGGACACCTGCACCATCATGCGGCCGCCGAACTGGGCGAACTTGCCGTTGACGATGACGGCCGCGTCGCCGTGCAGCACGCTGGCCGCCGGGTTGGCGGGGTCGGCCTCAATGGTGGCGCTCAGGTCCATGGAGGCGGACGAGCCGCCTTTGTCCGCGCCTTTGCCGCGCAGCACCATCTTGCGCGCGGCTTCGTCCTTCTCCAGCACGTCCACCTGGCCGCCGAACTGGGCCACGGCCGGGCCGACCTTCACCTTGACCCCGCCTTTGTAAGACGTGTCAGAGAGTTGCTCGGTCAGCTCGGCGCCGGGCATGCAGCCGGCCACGGCCTTGAGGTCGCCCAGGATGGCCCAGGCCCGCGCCGGGTCCACGTCCAGCGGGTAGCGTTTGTCGAGTTTGACTTCCATCTTGATTGCCCGATCAGAGGTTCTGGCCAGTGGCCTTGAGTTGCTTCCAGACGCGGAAGGCGTTGTGCGGCATGTCCATGTGGGTCACGCCGAGGTGGGCGAAGGCATCGACCACGGCCGAGGTGAAGGTGGGAATCGAGCCCACGTGCGGCGACTCGGCCACGCCCTTGGCGCCGATGGGGTGGTGCGGGCTGGGCGTCACCGTGTGGTCGGTCTCCCACTTCGGCGTTTCCACGGCCGTGGGCAGGAAGTAGTCCATCAGGGTGTTGCCCATCAGGTTGCCTTGCGCGTCGAACGGCATCTGCTGGCCCATGGCGACCGCGAAGCCCTCGGTCAGACCGCCGTGGATCTGGCCCTCGATGATCATGGGGTTGATGCGGGTGCCGCAGTCGTCCAGGGCGTAGAAGCGGCGGATCTTGGTCTCGCCGGTGGCGCGGTCAATGTCGACCACGCAGAGGTAGATGCCGAAGGGGAAGGTGAAGTTCGGCGGGTCGTAATAGTGCACCGCTTCCAGGCCCGGTTCCATGCCGGCGGGCGGCTGGTGGTAGGCCTGCCAGGCCACGTCGGCCATGGTCTTGAACTTGCTGTCGTCGCCCTTGACCTTGAAGCGGTCCACTTCCCAGTCGAGGTCGTTCTCGTTCACCTCCAGCATGTGGGCCGCGATCTTGCGCGCCTTCGCGTGGATCTTGCGCGCGGCCAGCGCGATGGCCGCACCGGCCACCGGCGTGGAGCGCGAACCGTAGGTGCCCAGGCCGTAGGGCGCGGTGGACGTGTCGCCTTCTTCCACCTGGATCACCTCCGACGGAATGCCCAGCTCGGTGGCGATGATTTGCGCGTAGGTGGTCTGGTGGCCCTGGCCCTGGGTGATGGTGCCCATGCGGGCGATGGCGCTGCCCGTGGGGTGGATGCGGATCTCGCACGAATCAAACATGCCCACGCCCAGGATGTCGCACATCTTGCTGGGGCCGGCGCCCACCACCTCAGTGAAGGTCACCAGGCCAATGCCCATCAGCGTGGGGCTGTTCGGGTCGGCGCGCTTGGCCGCCTGCTCGGCGCGCAGGGCGGGGTAGTCCACCGCGTCCAGCACCTTCTTCAGGGCCGTGTGGTAGTCGCCACTGTCGTACTCGAAGCCGAAGGCGCTGGTGTAGGGAAACTGCTCTTTCTTGATGAAGTTCTTGGCGCGAATCTCGGCCTTGTCCATGCCCAGTTTCTGCGCCAGCACGTCCACCATGCGCTCGACCAGGTACACCGCTTCGGTCACGCGGAAGCTGCAGCGGTAGGCCACGCCACCCGGTGCCTTGTTGGTGTACACGCCCTTGACCGAGCAGTGCGCGGCCGGGATGTCGTAACTGCCCGAGACGATGTGGAACATGCCGGCCGGGAACTTGGTCGGGTCGGCGCAGGCGTCGAAGGCGCCGTGGTCGGCCACCACGTTCACGCGCAGCGCGGTGATCTTGCCGTCCGGCGTGGCGGCGAGTTCGCCGTCCATGTGGTAGTCCCGCGCAAAGGCGGTGGTGGAGATGTTTTCCACCCGGTCTTCCACCCACTTCACCGGGCGGCCCAGCACGATGGACGCCACGATGGCGCACACATAGCCGGGGTACACGCCCACCTTGTTGCCGAAGCCACCGCCAATGTCGGGGCTGACGATGCGCACCTTGGACTCGGGGATGCCCGAGAGCAGCGACACCACCGTGCGCACCACGTGCGGCGCCTGGCTGGTGATGTAGGTGGTCAGGTCGCCGCGCACCGGGTCAAAGCTGGCCACGCAGCCGCAGGTCTCCAGCGGGCAGGGGTGCACGCGCGGGTAGTACATATGCTGGCTCACTGTCACCGGCGCGTTGGCAAACGCGGCGTCGGCCGCGGCCTTGTCGCCCGCGTCCCAGGTGAAGATGTGGTTGTGGTGCTCGCGCGGGCCGTGGGCGCCGCTGGTCTTGCCGGCCAGGTCTTCGCGGATCACCGGCGCATCAGGCCGCAGCGCGGCGTACGGGTCGACCACCACCGGCAGCTCTTCGTATTCCACCTCCACGGCCTCCACCGCGTCGGCGGCGATGTAGCGGTCGTCGGCGATGACGATGGCCACCTCCTGCATCTGGAAGTGCACCTTCTCGTCGGCCAGCACGGCGGCCACGTCGCCGGCCAGGGTGGGCATCCAGTGCAGCTTCAAAGGCTTCAGGTCGTCGGCCGTCAGCACGGCGTGCACGCCTGGAATGGCCAGCGCGGCTTCCTTGTGAATCTTCTTGATGCGGGCATGGGCCAGCGGGCTGCGCACGATGTCCATGTGCAGCATGCCGGGCATCTTGATGTCGTCAACGTAGTTGCCCTTGCCCTGGATGAATCGGGCGTCTTCCTTGCGCAGGCGCGAGACGCCCATGCCAGCCAGGGCGATTTCACGGGCTTCGGCGGTTTGTACCGGTGCGTTCATGTGGTGTTCTCCGTGGGGGGCTCAGGCCGTGGCGGTTTCTTGCAGTTTCTTGGCGGCGTGCTGCACCGCCTTGACGATGTTCTGGTAGCCGGTGCAGCGGCAAAGGTTGCCGCTCATGCCCATGCGAATCTCTTCTTCGCTGGGGTTGGGGTTCTCGTGCAGGAAGCGGTAGGCGCGCATCAACATGCCGGGCGTGCAGAAGCCGCACTGCAGGCCGTGCTCTTTGTAGAAGCCTTCCTGCACCGCGTGCAGCACGCCCTTGTTGGCCAGGCCTTCAACGGTGAGCACTTCCGAGCCGTCGCACTGCACGGCCAGGTGGGTGCAGCTCTTGACCGAGCGGCCGTCGATGTCCACCGTGCAGGCGCCGCAGTGGCTGGTCTCGCAGCCGATGTGGGCGCCGGTGAGGTTGAGTTCTTCGCGCAGGAAGTGGATCAGCAGGGTGCGCGGCTCGACCGCTTTTTCTTCGCTCTTGCCGTTGACGCTGACGGTGATGAGTTTCTTGGCCATGGGGGTGTCTCCTCGGGTTTATGCGCAACGGGCCCAGGCCTTGGCCAGGGCGCGCTTGACCATTTCGCCGGCCATGGCGGTCTTGTATTCGGCGTCGCCGCGCAAGTCTTCGGCCGGGTCGCAGATGGCGGTGGCCGCATCGGCGGCGGCCTGCACCGTGGCGGGCGTGAAGGCCTGGCCCAGCAGGGCGGCCTCGGCGGCTTCGGCGCGCAGCGCGGTGGGCGCCACGTTGGTCAGCGCGATGCGCACATGGCTGACGGTGTTGCCGCTCTTGCGCATCACCACCGCACAACCGGCGGTGGCCCAGTCACCGGTCTTGCGCTTGAGTTTTTCGTAGGCCCAGCCGGTGCCCTGCGCGAAGGCCGGGGCGTGAATCTCGACCATCACCTCGTTCTCTTCCAGCAGCGTCATGTAGGTGCCCAGGAAGAAGCCGTCGGCCGCCACGGTGCGGCGGCCGTTCGGGCCTTCGAGCACGAACGAGGCCTCGATCGCGATGGACAGGGCAGGGTGGTCGTTGCCCGGGTCGCCGTGGGCGATGTCGCCACCGATGGTGCCGCGGTTGCGCACCTGCGGGTCGGCGATCAGTTTCGCCGCCTCGGCCAGCAGCGGCAGCTTGGCCTGCACGATGGGCGAGGTGATCAGGTCGTTCTCCACCGTCATCGCACCGATCACCACCTGGCCGCCTGCTTCGCGGATGCCGCGCAGCTCGGGGATGCGGTTGATGTCGATCAGGTGGGCCGGCTGCGCGAAGCGCAGCTTCATCATGGGCAGCAGGCTGTGGCCACCGGCCAGCAGCTTGGCATCGGACCCGAGCTGGCCCAGCAGGGCCACGGCCTCGCCGACCGACTTGGGCGCGTGGTACTCGAAACGCGGAGGGATCATCGTTTTGTCTCCTGGTCTTCTGGGTGGGCAGTTGACTTTTGTCAATGCACGCCCAGTCTGGTGGAGACCCGGTTTCCGACTCTGTCGGCGGGTCTTGAACTCAGGAGTTCACAAAACGACCATTTTTTCGCACGAACTGCACGCCTGGCTGCACGAAATGCTCAGATCAGGCGCGCGCGGCGTGGCAATACGGGTATGTCCTAGCGGCCCCAACAAGGCGCCAGAAGGCGCCAAAACGCCCCAAAACGCCCCCAAAGGCCCTGGTTCAGTGCTTGGCCAGCAGGCCCAGGGCCTCGCGCAGCCGCGCGACCTCGCCGCGCGCCACCGGAATCGGCTCGCGGTGCTTGCCCTTGAGCACGATCAGCGTCTTGCTGCCTTCGCGGCCCAGTTCGGCCACCGCCTGCAGGTTCACGATGAAGCAGCGGTGCACGCGCAGGAACTGCGCCGGGTCCAGCCGGGTTTCCAGGTCACCAATGCTCAGGTTGCAGAAATGAAAGCCGTCGCGCGTGAGCACGCGGGTGTAATGCGCCTGCGATTCCAGGCTCAGCACGTCGGCGGTGTCCACGAAGGCCACCCTGTGGTTGGCCGTCGTGGGAATGCGGTTCAGGCGCAGGTTGGCGGGCGCCGGCAGATCGGCCGTTGCCGGGGTGGCTTCCTGGCTCACCACCTGGGTCACGTCGTAGAACACCAGCACGAAACCCGTGGTCGCGCCCAGGTGGTCGCCCAGCCGGGTCACCTTGATCAGCAGCACCTGCTCCGGGATGTTGATGATCATGGTCATGGGCGTGGAACTCGCCACGGGGCAGCCCGAGGCCTGGTCCAGCAGGAAATTCACCTTGGGCTTGGAGCGCTCGGGGTGGAAAGAAGTGACCAGCTTGTCGAAGGGCTGCTTTTCGCCCACCGGCAGCACCTTGCGGGCGAAATCGTTCATCGCCACGACGTTGCGCGCGGCGTCGAGGTGAATCACGCCCACCTCGAATTTTTCGAACAGGTACAGGGGCGAGGTGCCGGTGGCCTGGACTTCCATCTGTGTTGTCTCCGAACGCGTCTGGGATCTGCCAGAGCCGCCCAGCCTAACGCAATCGGGGCCATCGCATACACTTTCGGGTTGATTTTTCGAGGTATTCCATGAGTCTCAAATGCGGCATCGTCGGCTTGCCCAACGTCGGCAAGTCCACCCTTTTCAACGCCCTCACCAAGGCCGGCATCGCCGCCGAGAACTATCCCTTCTGCACCATCGAGCCCAACACCGGCGTGGTGGAAGTGCCCGATCCGCGCCTGTCGCAACTGGCCGAGATCGTCAAGCCCGAGCGCATCGTGCCGGCCATCGTGGAGTTCGTGGACATCGCCGGCCTGGTGGCCGGTGCGTCCAAGGGCGAAGGCCTGGGCAACCAGTTCCTGGCCCACATCCGCGAGACCGACGCCATCGTCAACGTGGTGCGCTGCTTTGAAGACCCCAACGTGATCCACGTGGCCAACAAGGTGGACCCGATCGCCGACATCGAGGTCATCCAGACCGAGCTCTGCCTGGCCGACATGGCCACCGTGGAAAAGAGCCTGCAGCGCTACACCAAGGCCGCCAAGAGCGGCAACGACAAAGAGGCCGCCGCCCTGGTGCAGGTGCTCACCAAGGTGCAGGCTGTGCTCAACGAAGGCAAGCCCGTGCGCACGCTGACCCTGGGCGAGCAAGAGCAAGCCCTGCTCAAGCCGCTGTGCCTCATCACCGCCAAGCCCGCCATGTTCGTGGGCAACGTGAGCGAAGACGGCTTCGAGAACAACCCCTTCCTCGACCGCCTCACCGAATACGCCACTGCGCAGAACGCCCCCGTGGTGGCCATCTGCGCCAAGATTGAGGCCGAGCTGGCCGAGATGGGCGACGAAGACCGCCTGGAATTCCTCAAGGAACTGGGCCAGGACGAACCCGGCCTGAACCGCCTCATCCGCGCCGGCTACAAGCTGCTGGGCCTGCAGACCTACTTCACCGCGGGCGTGAAGGAAGTGCGCGCCTGGACCATCCACATCGGCGACACCGCGCCCAAGGCGGCCGGCGTGATCCACGGCGATTTCGAGCGCGGCTTCATCCGCGCCCAGACCATCGGCTTCGACGACTTCATCGCCTACAAGGGCGAGCAGGGCGCCAAAGACGCCGGCAAGATGCGCGCCGAAGGCAAGGAATACGTCGTCAAGGACGGAGACGTGATGAACTTCTTGTTCAACGTCTGACGGGCCATTGGCCCGCCTGGGGTGCCAGTGGCACCCTGGAAGCCGAGAGATGGCCGCGCGTTTGCGCGGCCTTTTTTGTTTCTGCGCCTTAGTGGCACGCGCCATCAAGGTGGGCCAAGCAAATGCCGCGCTCGGGATCCTCAACGAACATGTCAAGGCGGTACAGTCGCGGGGCGCCATTCAGGTGCGCTGTCATGAAACTCCCGACCGGCACAAGTCGCCAACGCAGCAGGTGACAGTAACAAATGCTCCCCCTCAGACGGGAACTTGGCGAGCAGCAGCCGAAGCGGTGGATCCTTGGCGATCTGCCCCTGCTGCCGCCGACCGTGGAGCTGGAGAGCAAGGCCGTGCTTAAGGAAGCGATTGAGGCCAATCGCATGCTGGCCAATCTTCGTGGGTTGGCGGCCCAAATTCCCAATCAGGGCGTGCTGATCAACAGCATCGTGCTGCAGGAAGCGAGACTGTCGTCCGAGATTGAGAACATCGTCACCACCAATGACGAGTTGTACCGTGCTGACGCGAGAGCCGATGGGGCAACCGACGCGCACACCAAGGAAGTACTGCGTTACCGCGAGGCCTTGAGGTTTGGTTTTGACGCGCTGAAAGACCGCCCGCTGACCACGAACCTGTTTGTGGACATGGTGCGCATCATCAAGCAGCAAGACATCGGCGTTCGGCGCACCGTTGGCACGGCACTCAAGAACGCGGCAGGGGAGGTGGTGTACACACCCCCAGTGGGCGAGGCACTGTTGCGAGACAAGCTGACCAATCTGGAGCAGTTCATCCACGCTGACGATGGGCTGGACCCTCTGGTGAAGATGGCGGTTCAGCACTATCAGTTCGAGGCGATTCACCCGTTTGACGATGGCAACGGGCGCACAGGCCGCATTCTGAATTTGTTTTACCTGGTGCAGGCTGGGTTGCTGGACATTCCGGTGCTGTTTTTGTCGCGCCACATCATGGCCAACAAGGCGGCCTATCACGCCGGGCTGCGCGCCGTCACTGAGCAACAAGCATGGGAGCCTTGGCTGCTGTTCATGCTGCGCGGGGTGACGATCACTGCGAAGCAGACGTTTGAGCAGGGCACGCGCATCAGGGCACTGATGGATGAGGTTCGTGCCCAGGTGCAGCGCGACGCGCCGGGCATTTACAGCAAGGACTTGATCGAGGTGATCTTTCGTCACCCCTACACCAAGATCCAGTTCCTGGTAGACGCTGGTTTGGCCAAGCGCCAGACGGCGTCCACCTACTTGCAGACATTGGCCGGGTTGGGCGTGTTGAGCCCTCGCAAAATGGGGCGCGAGATGTACTACATCAACGACGCGTTGTTCGCCGAACTGGTTCGTTGACACGTCGGTCGGTTCGACCAATGGTCAATATGTGTCGATTTTTTTTGAAATTTTCGACATGATTATGCGATCTGTCGAAAATCTCGACACGCCGCAGATTTCCGCCCCACCCTCTCAGGGGTTGCAGCGCCCGCACTCCGCGGGCGCCGCCGTTTGGCGGTCGTGTCTTTCCACCGTGTGCCGGTGCCCGCAGCGGCCGCAGGCCCAGACCTCGGCGCGGTGTTTGGCGGTGGGCGCGCCGCAGGCCGCGCAGGGCAGGCCGGGCAGGCGCTCGCTCACCCAGTAGCCGGGCGCTTCGCAGGCGGGGCAGGGCGAGCGCAGGCGCTGCAGCAGGTCGCGCGCGGCCTCTTCGATGCGGGCCATTCGCGCGGGGCTGGCGAAGGCGCGGCGGTCGGGTTCCACGAACACTTGGTGGTTGGCGGCCTGGGCCAGGCAGTGCCCGAAGCGCTCGCGCAGGGTGTCCCAGTCGGCGATGCCTTTGGCCACGCCGGGGTGCTCGGGGCCTTCGGGGCGCAGCACCAGTTGTTGCGCGGGAAAGCCTTGGCGCTGGGCAAAGGCCTCCACCTCGCCCCACTGGCGGGTTTGCAGGTGGTCGCCGCTGTCGGCGCCTTGGGCGGTGCCCACCACCTCGATGCCCAGGGTGTCGTCGATCCACACCAGCAGCTCCACGTTCCAGGGGAAGAAGCCGGTGAAGGGGTCGGGGCCGAAGCTGCCTTCGCTGGCCAGGCCAATCGGCAGGCCTGAGAGTTCCATGCCCTGGCGGGCCTTGCGCCGGGCGGCGTCGAGCTGGCTGCCGGGCCGCGGCGTTTCGCCAGTGAAGGTGCCGAGTTGGTCGGTGTCAAAGCCGGTGACGAGCTCGATGGCGCAGCCCCAGCCGGGCTCGAGCACGGGCGCGAGCACTCGCTCTTTGCCGTGCTGGGTGAGCAGGGCCACGCGGGGCGGTGTGCTGCCTGGGTTCGCCGGCATCAGGCGGCCTCCACGGGCAGCCACTGGCCCTGCGCGTAGCGGGCGAAGCCGTCGGCCTCGAAGCGCCAGAGGTGCAGCCAACCGTTGTCCAGCAACTGGCGCACCACGGCGTGGCGCGCGATCACCGATTCGATGGCTTCGCGCGGCGCGTCGATCACCACCGTCAGCCGCAGGGGTTCGTGCACCCAGCGCTCGCCGTCGTGCAGCGACTGCTTCGACAAGCCGATGCGCAGGTCACCGCCGTTGCCCTCGAACACGCCCAGGGTGCCGCCCACCACGTTGTGCAGCACCTTGTTGCCGCTGCCCAGGCGCTCGGGGTCGCAGGTGGAGGCGTGGTACTGCCAGTTGATCCAGTGCGTCACCAGCATGGGCGCGGTCATCAGCAGCTCCAGCACGCTGCCGTCGCTGTCCTGGGTGGCGTCGTAGTCGTGCAGGAAGCTGCGGCCGTCCAGCACGGCGACCTGGCTGCGTGCGCGCGGCGCGATCACGAAGGCGGCGTTGCCGGCCAGGCCCCATTCCGGGCGGGTTTGCGCGCCGTCGTTGGCGCGGCGGCGCAGTTGCTGCAGCAGCTCGCCGTGCGGCAGGCGGGGGTCCAGCTGCAGGCTGGGCGCGCGCAGGCGGCGCACCTGGTCGCCGGCCTGTGCCAGCACCACCTGCAGGCGCTCCCAGCGCTGGCTGGCGTCGGGGGGCAGCAGGTCCAGGTCAAAGCCTTCGATTTCGTCGGTGGTGGTGTTGTGCAGCGCGGCCACGAAGGTGGTGCTGGAGGGGATGTCAATGCCCTGCGCGGCCAGGCCTTGGCGCACCTCGGCCTCGTTGAGCAGGTGGGCCAGGGTGCGGGCGTTCACCTCGCCGGTCTGGCCGCAGCAGGCGCCGCAGTCCAGCGCGGCGGCGTGCGCGTTGTTGGCCGACTGGCTGCCGTGGCCCACCAGCAGCACCAGCGGGGCGAGGTGCCGGTCCAGCCCCATGGCGTGCAGCACGCGGGCGGCCATCGCCACCTTGGCCGGCAGGTCCATGCCCACCAGCCGGGGCCGGCAGATGGGGCGGTAGCGCGCGGGCAGGCCGGCCAGGTCGTCGCGGGCGCGGTCGTTGGCGGACGGTTTCAGCCACTGGCCGAGCTTGCCCAGGTAGCCCAGGCCAGCGGCCTCCACGAACGAGAAGGCCGCGCCCGGCCAGCGGCCCACCGCGCTCCATTGGTCCGACAGGGCCAGGCGGGTCTGGCGGGCCTGGCTGGCGGCCTTGTGCAGCGCGGCGGCGGCCTCAGACCGGGCGGCCTCGGACGGCACCAGCGCGTCGCTCACCTCGATGGCGGGCGGCAGCAGGCCGGGCAATTGCGGGCGGCGCGCGGCGGTGGCCAGCGGGGTGTAGGCCACCGGCAGGCCGAAGAAGCCGGCAAAGCCGATGGTCTGCACGGCGGGCCAGGCCGCTTCGATGGCGCGGCGCAGGGGTTCGCTGCGCACGTCGATGCAGAAAGCGGCCTGCACCTCGATGTCGCCAGGCCCGCTGGCCGGGCCGCTGGCCGCCAGCAGCCGCTGGGCCAGTTGGCGCTGATAGCCCTGTTCCAGTGCGAGCTGCCACACCTCGTCCACCAGCAGCGCCTGTTCGGCCTGGGCCAGCACCTCGGCCGCCTCGCCCCAGGCGCGCTGCAACGAGGCAAAGGCCTGCCGCGCGGCGAGGTCGTCCTTGCATTCCAGCAACAGCGCGCCCCAGGCCAGGCGAATGGCCAGCAGCTCGCGCAGGTGCGGGTCTTGCCGGCCCTCTTGCTTGGCCTGCCAGCCCAGGTAGGCGCACCACGAGGCCCAGCCGTTCACCGTGAGCAGCACCGATTCCAGGTAGTCGGCCCACACGGCCGGCGGCAGGCCCAGGCGCTGCATCACCCAGTGCTCGGCGTCTTGCGCGGTGGCCGGCAGGGCGCCGATGGCGCGGCCAATGTGGGGCAGGCCCATCAGCAGGCCGATGCCGTGGTCGTGCTGCAGCGTGTCGCGCCAGAAGGCGTACAGGCCTTGCGTCCGGTTGGGCTGCCACTGGGCCAGGTGGTCGTCGAAGTAGGCGGCGCAGGTCTGGCTCACCTGGTGGGTGATGGCCTGCCGCCACGAAAGCCGGGTGTGCCGCTGCGGGTCGTTGTCGAGCACGTCAATCAGCAGCGGCAGCGGCTGCACCGGCGCGGCCAGGGCCAGCGCGCGCACGCACAGCTCGGGCGTGAGGCCGGCGGCCTGCGCGGCGGGCAACTGGCTCAGGGCCTGGGCCAGGTCGGCCGGGCGGATGCGGCCCTCAGTCCAGGCGCGCTGTTGCCGCTCGCGTGGGGGGAACACCTGAATGCCGCCCAGCACCGCCATGCGGGCGGCCACGCGCCGCAGCGGCAGGCCGATGCGCGACCAGTGCGGGTTGACGGCGATGGCACGGTCCAGCGGCCAGGCCGGCGCGATGGCCTGGCAGGCCTGCTGGCAAGCGCGCTCGATCTGGGTGCTCAGCGCGTCGGCGCTGGCGGGCGTGGTGGCGAGTGGGCTCATGGGGAACATCTCCAGGCGAAGGGGCGCTCAGGCGGCGGGCATGGGGTGGTGGACGGCCTTGGCGGTGGGCTGGGCTTCGGGCGTCCAGCGCGTGGGCCACAGCCGCAAGGTCAGGCGGGTGTAGGCCTCGTCCACGTAGAAGCCGGCGTAGCTCCAGCGGCGCCAGTTCGTCAGCACCTGGGGCGCGCGCTGCAGCAGCGCCAGGCCCAGGTAGAGCGCCGCCATGCCGGCCAGGGCGATCAGGCCCAGGGTGGTGTGCGGGGTGTCTTGCAGGCCCAGCGGCAGGGCGTGGGCCAGCCAGGCGGCGGCGGTCAGGCCCAGGGTGGCCAGCAGGCCCCAGGCCAGTTGCGCGGCGCGCTGCGCCCAGGGGGCGGGGGCGGCGGGCAGCCACAGCAGCGGCGCCCAGGCCAGGCCCAGCACCGCGCTCCACCACCAGGGCCAGGGCGCCTGGCCCGAGAGCTGCAGGGCGCCCAGCACCAGGCCCACCGTGAACACCGGGGCCAGCGCCAGGCTGGTGGCGCTGGCGGGCGCAGCGGCGTGCAGGGCCTGCAGCCGGGTGTCGCGCACCACGCTGGAGGCAGCCAGGAAAGCGTGCGCCTTGTACAGCGAGTGGCCGATCAGGTGCAGGGCCGCCAGGGTGTACAGGCCCAGGGCGCATTCGAGCAGCAGAAAGCCCATCTGCGCCACGGTGGACCAGGCCAGCCGCACCTTGATGCTGATGCGCGTGAGCATCACCATGCCGGCCAGCACGGCCGTGACCAGGCCAAAGGCCAGCAGCACCGCGCGCGCCGGCATGGCCTGTTCCAGCAGCGGGGCGAAGCGAATCAGCACAAAGCCGCCCAGGTTCACCACGCCCGCGTGCAGCAGGGCCGACACTGGCGTGGGCGCTTCCATCACCTGAATCAGCCAGCCGTGCACCGGCAGCAGGGCGGTGCGCAGCACCACCGCCAGCACCAGCCCCAGGGCACTGAGTTGCAGGCCCAGCGACAGGCCCTCGCGCCCGATGTGCGCCCACAGGGCCGAGAGCGAACCGCTGCCCACTTCGTGCCAGGCCAGGGCGGCCGCGCCGATCAGCAGCGCGTCGGCCACGCGGTCGGCCAGGCGCTTCTTGTGCGCGGCCAGCCGGGCGAAGGGGCGGTCGGGGTAGAAGCACAGCAGGTGCTGCAGGGCCGCGCCCACCAGGGCCCAGGCGGCGATCAGCACCACCCAGTGGTCGGCCAGCAGCAGCAGGTGCACGGTGGCCAGCACGGCAGCCAGGGCCACCACGTAGCGCCGTTGATTGGCCTCGCCCTGCAGGTAACGGGCGGAAAACACGGCAATCACCGTGCCCAGCAACTGCACCAGCGCCGCCATGGCCAGGCCGATGGACGACACCTGCAGCACCCCAGGCCAGGGCGAACCGCCCGCGCCCGCCCACAGGGCCAGGCCCGTCATCGCCAAGGCCAGCGCGCACAGCGCCTGAAAGGCGCGCCAGAGCGTCGGCATCGCCAGCCCGCGCCACAGCGCCAGCAGCGCCGCCAGGCCCATCCACACCACTGGCGCCAGCGCGCCAAACGTCCAAACCACTTGGGTAGCACCCATCACAAACCCCAAAAAATCGATGGACGGGATGATGCGGATTGGTTTATGTTCTGTAAATTACATTGATCAGAATCAAAAGATATTGAAAACAGAACAATGCGCCTGGACCAACTGAACTTTCACCACCTGTTTTATTTCTGGCGGGTGGCCAAGCTCGGCCACCTCACCCGGGCCGCCGAAGAGCTGCACACCTCGCAGTCGGCGGTGTCGGCCCAGATCCGCCAGCTCGAAGACCGCTTGGGCGAGGCCCTGTTTGCCCGCGAGGGCCGGCGCCTGCTGCTCACCGACACCGGGCAACTGGTGCTGGCCTACGCCGAGAACATCTTTGGCCTGGGGCAAGAGATGCTGGGGCGCTTGCAGGGCCGCACGGCGGGCATCACGCGGCTGCGCGTGGGCAGCGTGGCCACCTTGTCGCGCAACTACCAGGAAAACTGGATTCGCCCCCTGCTCTCCGACCCCTCGGTGGTGCTCACGCTGGAATCGGGCCTGCTCGAAGGCCTGATCGCCCGCCTGGTGCAGCACCAGTTGGACGTGGTGCTGGCCAACGAAACCGTGCCCACCGACCCCGACCGCCCGCTGCACTGCCGCTTTCTGGGCAGCCAGCCCATTTCGCTGGTGGGGCCGGCCAGCCGCTGGGCCGGCACCACGCTGCGCTTGCCCGACGACCTGGACGGGCTGGACATCGTGCTGCCGGGGCCTCGGCACGCCCTGCGCACCCAGTTCGACGCCCTGTGCACCTCGGCCGGCGTGAGCCCGCGCCTGCGCGCCGAGGTGGACGACATGGCCATGCTGCGCCTGATCGCCCGCGACAGCGGCTGGCTGACCGTGTTGCCCGAGGTGGTGGTGCAAGACGAGCTGCGGGCCGGGGTGCTGGTGAAGGTGGGGCACTCCAACGCGCTGCAAGAGCGCTTCTACGCCATCACCACGCCGCACCGCCACCGCATCGAGCTGCTGGAGAACTTGATGGCGACTTCTCCTGACGAGGCCTGAGCCCATTCGCCGATCTCGGTGCACACTTCGCCCCTTTGCTTTGCTGCCCACCCGCCATGTCCGACCCCCGCCCCCTTGATGCCGCCGAACCGCTTCGCTTGTCCAAGCGCCTGGCCGCGCAGTTGCCCTGCTCACGTCAGGAGGCCGAGCTGTACATCCTGGGCGGCTGGGTGAGCGTGGACGGCGTGGTGCAAGAGCAGCCCCAGGCCCGCGTGCGGCCCGAGCAGGTGGTGGCCCTGGCCTCAGGCGCCCGGGCCGAGCCCATCGCACCGGTCACCTTGCTGTGGCACAAACCAGCCGGGCAGGCGGTGGGCGCCTGGGCGCCCGAGGCCAGCCAGCGCTGGGCGGGTGACCGCTCGGGCCAGCGCCTGCTGCAGGTGCACACGCGCCAACTGGTGGCGGTGCTGGCGCCCGCGGTGCAGGCCAGCGGCCTGGTGGTGTTCACCCAGAGCCCGGGGGTGGCCCGCAAGCTCAATGACCGCCAGCACCCGCTGGAGCAGGAGTGGCTGCTGGACGTGCGCGAGACGCCGGCCGACCGCGATGCCCTGTTGCGCGAACTGACCCGCCCACCGGCCGACCGGGCCATGCCCTGGCCGACCTTTCGCGCCAGTTGGCAGAGCGACCGGCGCCTGCGCGTGGTGGTCAAAGGCGAAGCCTCGGGGCTGATGGACGAGCTGTGCCGGCGCCTGGGGGCTGCGTTCAGCGGCCTGCGCCGCCAGCGCCTGGGCCGCGTCGGGCTGGATGGCTTGCCCGAAGGGCAGTGGCGTTACGCCGGCATGGGCGAGCGCTTCTGAACCAGCGCCGCCCACAGGCTCAGGCCGAGCGAGCCCAGCATCAGCACCAGGCTCACCTGGTAGAGCTTGAGCAGGTGGCCTTGTGCGATGAGCACACCGCCCAGCGCCGCGCCCAGGGCTTGGCCCCCGTAGATGGCCGAGGTGTTCAGCGCCACCGAGGCCGGCGCCAGTGCCGGCGCCATGTGCACCAGGCGGGCTTGCTGGGCCGAGTTGCACGAGAAGCCGCCCAGCGCCCAGGGCACCAGCACCAGCGCCTGCATCCACACGTTTTGCATGCCCAGCGGCCACAAGGCCAGGCTGAGCACCATGCCACTGAGGGCGATGGCCGCGGCGCGGTCCGGGCCCAGGCGATCGATGTGGCGCGTCATGACCACATTGCCCAGCAGACCGAAGGCGCCGAACCACAGGAACATCAGCGACAGCGCCTCGTTTGACAGGCCCAGCACGCGCACGAAGTAGGGCGCGAAGTAGGCGAACAGCGTGAACTGCCCAAACGACATGAGCAGGGTCACGCCCACCACCATCATCAGCGGTGGCGAGCCCAGGGCACGCCGCCAGTCATGGCCCGACAGCGAGGCCGGCCGCACGCCATTCGGCATGGCGCGCCAGATCCAGGCGCTGACCCCAATGCCCACCACCCCCACCAGGGCCAGCACCGTGCGCCAGCCGAACAGACCGCCCAGCCACGCCGACAGCGGCATGCCCATCACCGAGGCCACCGACCAGCCCAGGAACACGAAGGTGATGGCCCGCCCGCGCTGGTCGGGCTTCACCAGCAGGCCCACGCAGGCGGCGGCCTGGGGCGTGAAGATGGCCGGCGAAATCATGGTGATCACGCGCAGGGGCAGCAGGCTGGGGTAGTTGGGGGCCAGGGCGCACACGATGTGCATCACCCCGTACCACAGCAGCGAAATCGCCAGCAGGCGCCGCCGGTCCCAGCCGGCCACCACGCCCGCCAGCAGCGGCGCGCCCAGGCCCATGAGCACCGCGCCGGCCGTGAGCAACTGGCCGGCCTGCGGAATGCTGACGTTGAGCGAGGCGCTGATGTCATTGAGCGTGCCGGCCACGGCCATCACGCCGGTGCCGATCACGAAGTTGCCCACCATCAGCGCCCAGAGGGCGGGCGGCAGGCGGGCGCTGGAGGGGGAAGTCATGCGGGCAAGTGTCCGGGAAACGCCCACAAAAGACCTGCTGTCATGGTGACATAGCGCGCGAACTTGCCAATGGCCATGTAGGCCACGCAAGGCCAGAAGGGGAACTTGAGCCAGCCCGCCACGGCGCACAGCGGGTCGCCCACGCCGGGCAGCCAGCTCAGCAGGCAGGCCTTGGGGCCGAAGCGCTCCAGCCAGCGCAGGGCGCGCAGTTCGGTGGCGTTGCCGCGCGCGCGGTCGATTGCCTTGTGCGCGCCCAGGCCCATGAGCCAGCTCACCGCCCCGCCCAGGGTGTTGCCCGCCGTGGCCACCAGAATGGCCGGCCAGAACAGCTCGGGGTTGAGCTTGATGAGCGCGAACACGGCCGGCTCAGACCCCATGGGCAGCAGCGTGGCCGACACAAAGGCCACCACGAACACCGTGCTCAGGCCGACCTCGGGCAAGGCCAGCCAATGTGTCAGGGTGAGGAACCAGTCGGGCATGGGGTGGGGCAAGAGAGGGGGCGTCCGGCGTCGGATCGTCGGCATCCCGCCTGCTGAAAAAACAGGCAGATACAATGCGCAACCTTCGCGCCGGGCATCCACTGCCCAGCCGGCGCCAACCCACCCAGCCGAATTCTCCCACCGCCATGCAGCTCGGGGCCTTTACCCTGCCCAATGCCCTTTTCGTCGCGCCCATGGCTGGCGTGACGGACCGGCCATTCCGCAAGCTCTGCAAGCGCCTGGGCGCGGGCTACGCGGTGAGCGAGATGGTGACCAGCCGGCCCGATCTGCAAGACAGCCTGAAAACCTCGCGCCGCGCCAACCACGAGGGCGAGGCCGCCCCGATCTCGGTGCAGATCGCCGGCACCGACGCCGAGATGATGGCCGACGCCGCGCGCTACAACATCGACCGCGGCGCGCAGATCATCGACATCAACATGGGCTGCCCGGCCAAGAAGGTCTGCAACAAGTGGGCCGGCTCGGCCCTCATGCAAGACGAGGCGCTGGCCATCGGCATCGTCGAGGCGGTGGTGGCGGCCTGTGCCCCACACGGCGTGCCGGTGACGCTGAAGATGCGCACGGGCTGGTGCCAGTCGGTGCGCAACGCGCCCACGCTGGCCCTGGCGGCCGAATCGGCTGGCGTGCAGATGCTCACCGTGCACGGCCGCACCCGCGAGCAAGGCTACAAAGGCCAGGCCGAGCACGACACCGTGGCCCACATCAAGAGCCGCCTGCGCATTCCGGTGGTGGCCAATGGCGACATCGACAGCCCCGAGCGCGCCGCCGAGGTGCTGCGCCACACCGGGGCCGACGCCATCATGATCGGCCGCGCCGCCCAGGGCCGGCCCTGGATCTTCCGCGAGATCGCCCACTACCTCGCCACCGGCGAGCACCTGCCCCCGCCCGACCTGGCCGAGGTGAAGGTGTGGCTGCTCGACCACCTGCACGACCACTACGACCTGTACGGCGAGTACACCGGCGTGCGCAGCGCCCGCAAGCACCTGGGCTGGTACGCCCGCTCGCTGCCGGTGAACCCCACCGATGCCGCTGCCTTCCGTGAGCGCATCAACGCCACCACCACCATCGACGAACAACTGCGCGTGGTGTCCGACAGCCTGGACGCCTGGCGCGACTGCCCCGCCCCCCATCCCTGGAAATTGGCCGCATGAACCAGAACAACCTGCACGACTGTGTCCGCGCCAGCATGGAGAGTTTCTTCCGCGACCTCGACGGCACCGAACCCGCCAACCTGCACGACATGCTGGTGAAGGCGGTGGAGCGGCCCTTGCTGGAAGTGGTGATGGAGCAGGCCCAGCACAACCAGTCGCGCGCCGCGATCTGGCTGGGCCTGAACCGCAACACCCTGCGCAAGAAATTGCTCGAGCACAAGCTCATCGACTGATTCTTCAACCTCACCTCACCGCCCCTATGCGAGCACTCATCTCCGTCTCCGACAAGACCGGCATCGTCGAATTCGCCCAGGCCCTGCACGGCCTTGGCGTCAAGCTCATCTCCACGGGCGGTACCGCCAAGCTGCTGGCCGACCAGGGCCTGCCGGTCACCGAGGTGGCCGAGGTCACTGGCTTCCCCGAAATGCTCGACGGCCGCGTCAAGACCCTGCACCCCAAGGTGCACGGCGGCCTGCTGGCCCGCCGCGACCTGCCCGAGCACATGGCCGCGCTGAACGAGCACGGCATCGACACCATTGACCTGCTCATCGTCAACCTCTACCCCTTCGAGGCCACCGTGGCCAAGCCCGGCTGCACGCTGGCCGACGCCATTGAGAACATCGATATCGGTGGCCCGGCCATGGTGCGCAGCGCCGCCAAGAACTGGAAGGACGTGGGCGTCATCACCTCGGCCGACCAGTACGCAGCCGTGTTGGCCGAGTTGAAGGCGGGCGGCAAGCTGTCCGACAAGCTGCGCTTCGCGCTGTCGGTGGCCGCGTTCAACCGCATCGCGCAGTACGACGGCGCGATCAGCGACTACCTCTCGTCCATCACGTTCGAGGCAGAGAAGCTGTCTGAGTCCTACGTGCCCCAGCGTGCGCTGTTCCCCGGCCAGAGCAACGGCATTTTCACCAAGGTGCAGGACCTGCGCTACGGCGAGAACAGCCACCAGCAGGCCGCGCTGTACCGCGACCTGGATCCGGCGCCCGGCTCGCTGGTCACCGGCGTGCAACTGCAGGGCAAGGAGCTGAGCTACAACAACATCGCCGACGCCGACGCCGCCTGGGAATGCGTCAAGAGCTTCGAGGCCCCGGCCTGCGTGATCGTCAAGCACGCCAACCCCTGCGGCGTGGCCGTGGGCGCCAACCCCTTCGAGGCCTACAGCAAGGCCTTCCAGACCGACCCCACCAGCGCCTTCGGCGGCATCATCGCTTTCAACCGCCCGGTGGACAAAGCCGCCGCCGAGGCCGTGAGCAAGCAGTTCGTCGAGGTGCTGATGGCCCCCGACTTCAGCGCCGAGGCGCTGGAGGTGTTCAAGGCCAAGGTGAACGTGCGCCTGATGAAGATCGCCCTGCCGGCCAATTACGGCAGCGTGCGCAACGCCCTGGAAACCAAGCGCGTGGGCTCGGGCCTGCTGCTGCAAAGCGCCGACAACCACGAGCTGCAACTGGCCGAGCTGAAGGTGGTCACGGTGAAGCAGCCCACCCCCGAAGAGCTGAACGACCTGCTGTTCGCCTGGAAGGTGGCCAAGTTCGTCAAGAGCAACGCCATCGTCTTCTGCAAGAACGGCATGACCATGGGCGTGGGCGCTGGCCAGATGAGCCGCCTCGACTCGGCCCGCATCGCCAGCATCAAGGCCGAGGCCGCCAAGCTGAGCCTGCAGAACACCGTGGTAGCCAGCGACGCCTTCTTCCCCTTCCGCGACGGTCTGGACGTGGTGGTGGACGCGGGTGCCACCTGCGTGGCCCAGCCCGGCGGCTCGATGCGCGACCAGGAAGTGATCGACGCTGCCAATGAGCGTGGCGTGGCGATGGTGTTCACCGGCGTGCGCCACTTCCGCCATTGATTGGCCCACCCCCGCGCCGCACCTGCGGTGCGTCACCCCCTCAAGGGGGCGTCACCTGCGGCCCGGCAAAGCCGGTTCCGCGGTGACACTGGGTGCAGGCACCTCGCGCCACCGCATGGCCCACCTGGCGCGAGGTCGTCGCGCGAAAGCCCAAGCCCAAAACAAAAACGGCCGGAGAAAACCCCAGCCGTTCGAGCCCAGCGAGAGACCGATCAGGCCAGTTGCTTGAACACCTCGCGCGCCGCCGCCACGGTGGTGGCGATGTCCTCATCGGTGTGAGCCGCGCTCACGAAGCCGGCCTCGTACAGCGCGGGCGCGATGTAGATGCCCCGGTCCAGCAGGCCGTGGAACAGGGTGTTGAACTTCGAGCCGTCGGTCTTCATCACGGTGGCGTAGTTCTGCGGCAATTCCGGCATCAGGAAGAAGCCGAACATGCCGCCTTCGCTGTCGGTGCTAAAGGGCACGCCTTCGGCCGTGGCGGCGGCTTTCAGGCCATCCACCAGTGAGCGGGTCTTGGCCGACAAGGCCTCGAAGAAGCCGGGCTTCTGAATTTCTTTCAGCGTGGCCAGGCCGCAGGCCGTGGCCACCGGGTTGCCGCTGAGCGTGCCGGCCTGGTACACCGGGCCCAGGGGCGCGAGCTGCTCCATCACCGCGCGCTTGCCACCAAAGGCCGCCAGCGGCATGCCGCCGCCGATCACCTTGCCCATCACCGTCATGTCGGGCTCGAAGCCCGGGATCAGCCGGGCGTACACGCCCTGCGCGCTGCCCAGCCCCACGCGGAAGCCGGTCATCACCTCGTCGAACACGAACAGCGCGCCGTGCTGCGTGCACAGCTCGCGAATGCGCTTCACGAAGGGCACGCTGGCGCGCACGAAGTTCATGTTGCCGGCGATGGGTTCGATCATCACGCAGGCAATGTCAGCGCCGTGCTCGGCAAAAGCGGCCTCGATTTGCTCGACGTTGTTGTACTCAAGCACCAGGGTGTGCTGCACCACTTCGGGCGGCACGCCCGCGCTGGTGGGGTTGCCAAAGGTGGCCAGCCCAGAGCCGGCCTTCACCAGCAGCGAATCGGCGTGGCCGTGGTAGCAGCCCTCGAACTTGATGATGGTCTTGCGGCCGGTGGCGCCGCGCGCCAGCCGGATGGCGCTCATGCCCGCCTCGGTGCCCGAGCTCACCAGGCGCACCATCTCCAGGCTGGGCACCAGGTCGATGATGGCCTGAGCCAGCTCCACCTCGCGCTCGGTGGGGGCACCGAACGAGAAGCCATCCAGCAGTGCCTTTTGCACCGCCTCGACCACGGCGGGGTGGCCGTGGCCCAGGATCATGGGGCCCCAGGAGCCGATGTAGTCGATGTAGCGCTGGCCGTTGGCGTCCCAGAAATAGGCGCCCTGGGCACGCTGCACGAAGCGAGGGGTGCCGCCCACCGCGCGGAACGCGCGCACGGGCGAGTTCACGCCGCCGGGAATCACGGTCTTGGCGCGGTCGAACAGAAGCTGGTTGCGGTCGGTCATGGGAAATGGGAAAGAAATCAATGCCGGGTGGTGTCCAGCGGGAAATGGTCGGAATCGAGCGTGCTGTCGGGGCTGTCGCCCGCGTCTTCAGCGGCCGCGTCGTCGGCTTCGTCGTGGGCCCAGAACAGGCGGTCGGGCACGGCGTGGCCCATGCCGGGCTGAAAGCCCGCGTCCAGGCACTGGTCCAGGTAGGTGAGCGCCTCGGCGCAAGCACCCTGCAGATCAATGCCCGAGGCCAGCAGGGCGCACAGCGCCGCCGAGAGCGTGTCGCCCGCGCCACTGAAGGTGGCCTCGAAGCGCTCATAGCGGGCGGTGGCCAGCACCGTCTCAGGCGATGCCAGGTGGCTTTCGATGAACTGGTCGGCCGCGTTGAAGCCGGTGACCAGGGTGTAGGGCACGCCGTGTTGAGCCGCGGCTTGGGCCACCTCGCGCGCCAGCGGCGGGCGGTCTGCCTCCCAGTCGGGCAGCAACCAGCGGCACAGGGTGCTGTGGTTGCCCACCAGCACCGTGGTCTGGGGCAGCACCAGGTCGGCAAAGGCGTCGAGGTAGGTCTCGATGTCCACCTCGTTCCACCACGACAGGTCGGGCATGTAGGCGATGACCGGCACCTCGGCGTAATCGGAGGTGATCTCGGCGATGGCGCTCAGGGTCTCGGGGCTGCCCGCGAAGCCCACCTTGATGGCGTGCACCGGAATGTCTTCCAGGGCGCAACGCGCCTGTTCGGCCACGGCGTCTTCGTCGAAGGCGAAGAAGTCGCGCACTTCCGAGGTGTCACGAACGTAGGTGCCCGTCACCACCGACAGCACATGGGCCGATGCACTGGACATGGCGGTGAGGTCTGCCGACAGGCCGCCCGCCCCGCTGGGGTCGTTGGCATTGAAGGTCATCACGCAGGGCAGGGAGGCTGGTGACGATGGCGGGGAATTCAGGTCAATCGGGTCGGACATGGGGGCTTACCAGGGCGGGGCGTTGTGATCGCGTCACCCGGGTCGTCCGTACACCCGGAAAAGACGGCCGTGCATCGGGGAATCCGGGCCGGAGAGCGTCTGAGGGGGCTCGATACAATGATTGGATTCTACGATAAGGACCTGTTGACATGAGTGAAAGCAAGACTTGGATGTGCCTGATCTGCGGCTGGATCTACGACGAAGCCGCCGGCGCCCCCGATCACGGAATTGCACCGGGAACCAAGTGGGAAGATGTGCCGATGAACTGGACCTGCCCGGAGTGCGGGGCTCGAAAAGAAGACTTCGAGATGGTCCAGATCTGATCTGGTGGGGGCGCTTGGCCCCCCAGGCGGCGCAGGCGCCCCGCCTTGGCTCATGTCCGTGTTCCATTCCCCGAAGCGAGGAGCCCGAGAATCGTGAGCAATGCAACCGGATTGAAAGTTCTGGTCGTTGACGACAGCAACACCATCCGGCGTAGTGCGGAGATCTTCCTCAAGCAGGGGGGGCACGAGGTGCTGCTGGCCGAGGATGGGTTTGAAGCCCTGGCCAAGATCAACGACACACCGCCTGACCTGATCTTCTGCGACATCCTGATGCCGCGGCTGGATGGCTACCAGACCTGCGCCATCATCAAGCGCAACCCTCGCTTCGCCCCCATTCCCGTGGTGATGTTGTCCTCCAAAGACGGCGTGTTCGACAAGGCACGCGGCCGCATGGTGGGCTCCCAGGACTACCTCACCAAACCCTTCACCAAAGACCAACTGCTCACGGCCGTGCAGCAGATCGCCAGCAACCTCTCCGGAGCCCTGTCATGACCTCCCTGGCCAAGACCATCAAGAAGGTTCTTGTCGTCGACGATTCCGAAACCGAGCGCGAAAGCCTGCGCGGCATGCTCAGCAGCCGAGGCTACGAAGTGGTCACCGCCAAGGACGCGCAAGACGCTTTTGCCCAGATGGAGCGCGCGCGTCCCGACCTCGTGCTGATGGACGTGGTCATGCCTGGCCAGAACGGCTTTCAGGCCACCCGAGCCATCGCCCGCAGCGAGCAGTACAGCGACATCCCGGTGATCATGTGCACCAGCAAAAGCCAGGAGACCGACCGGGTCTGGGGCATGCGCCAGGGCGCACGCGACTACGTGACCAAGCCCGTGAACGCTGACGAGTTGATTTCCAAGATTCAGGCCATCGCCGCGGGCGACGTGGCCAAGCCCTGAGCGGCCGGTTCGGTTCAGCGAACCCATGGCCAAACGTCAGTCGCTCAAGGAACTGCAGGAACGCCTGGCGCAACGCCTCACCGCCGCGCGCAGCGAAGGGGTGACGGCCAGCTGGCTGGCGGTGGAGGTGGGCGGCCAGCGTTGCCTGCTTCCCCTGGTGCAGTCCGGCGAGATCTTTCCCTGGACACCTGTCCAACCCGTGCCCTACACCCGTCCGTGGTATGTGGGCGTGGCCAACCTGCGCGGCGGCCTGTTTGGCGTGATTGATCTGGCCGCATTGCTGAACGCCAGCGCCGGCCCAGCCACTTCTGTGGCCGATCGCGTCACGTCCGAATCCCGCCTGGTGAGCTTGCACACAGCGCTCGGCGTCAACGCTGTGCTATGGGTGGACCGGCTGCTGGGCCTTCGCAGTGGCGCCGCCTTCGCGCGCGTGGACGACGCGCCGGCCCAGGCACCCCGGTGGGTCACCCGTGTGCTGGTCGATGCACAGGGCGATGCCTGGCAAGAGTTGGATGTGCAGGCGCTCGTGAACGATCCCGCTTTTCTCGCCATCGCCGCCTGACCGGGCGGGCGAAGGTGTTGTTTCGATTTTGTTTTCCGTTGGAAGGTTGCCCACATGGCCATGCTTGATCGATTCCAAGGGCTGTTCAAAAAGAAGACCGCTGACGACGCCGACCTGCCGTCGGTGTTCGACCAGGAGGTCGCTGCCTTGGCTGCTGAGCGGCTGGCGCCCCTGCCGGGCGAATTGGCAGACAACTCAGTCGTGGGAGAGGATGGCGAGCCTTTGGGCCAAGACGCCCAGATCACCATTCCGCTGCTGGGCCGGCGCCCGGCCGAACAGCACCAGCGCACGCTGGCCGTTTTGCTGGCCTTTGGCCTGGTGGTGCTGGGTGCGGTCACCTTCTTCATGCTGAGCCAGACCGAGAAGATCGGCCAGCAAGTGGCCACCACAGGCCAGGCCCTGATGCAGTCGCAACGCTTGGCCAAGAGCGTGTCGCAGGCCCTGGTGGGCAACGCCTCGGCCTTCCCCGAGGTGCGCGACAGCGCCGATGTGCTGGCGCGCAGCGTGCGCGCGCTCAAGCGTGGCGATGCCGACCTGTCGGTGGCGGCCTTGGGCCCGGAATACGGGGCCGATCTCGACACCCTGCTGCCCAAGATCGACGCCGCCGAGGCCGCCGCGGGCGTGGTGATGTCGCAGCAGGCCATCCTGACCCAGGTGGGGCAGGCCCTGCGCACGATCAACCGGCAATCGTCCGACCTGCTGGAAATCGCCGAGACCGTGTCTTCGCTCAAGCTGCAGCAAAACGCGTCGCCCACCGAAATTTCCGCGGCCGGTCAACTGGTGATGCTGACGCAGCGCATCGGCAAGTCGGCCAACGAGTTCCTCACGCTCGAAGGCGTGAGCCCCGAGGCGGTGTTCTTGCTGGGCAAAGACCTGAACACCTTCAAGGAAATCGCCGAGGGCCTGCTGAAGGGCAACCCTGAACTGCGGCTGTCGCCCGCCAGCGACGCGCAGACCCGGGAACGCCTGGGCGCTCTGCTCAAACTCTACGAAGAAACCCGCACCGAAGCCGGCGCCATCCTGGGCAACCTGCAGGGCCTGGTCTCTGCTCGCGAGGCACAAGCCGGCATCGTGAGCGACAGTGAGCCGGTGCGCCTGGCCCTGCAGAAGGTGCAGCAAGACCTGTCGGCCCGCTCGGGACTGGGGGGTGGCGAGTTTGCCGCACTGGCCCTGGCGGCGCTGTTTGCGCTGGTCTGTGCGGGCGGTCTGGCCTATGTGCAGCTGCAAGACAGCCGCCAGCGCCAGCTGATCGCCGAATCTCAGCGGCTCGCCGCTGAGGCGCAAGAGCAAGACGCTAAGCGCATCAACGACGCCAACCAGGCCGCCATTCTTCGCCTGATGAACGAACTGCAGACGGTGGCCGAAGGCGACCTCACGCAGGAAGCCACCGTGACCGAAGACATCACTGGCGCCATCGCCGACTCGGTGAACTACACCGTGGAGGAATTGCGCTCACTGGTGGGCAACGTGCAGGCCACGGCCACCCGGGTGGCGCAAACCACGTCGGCGGTGGAGAGCACCTCCACCGAGCTGCTGGCCGCCTCCACCGAACAGCTGCGCGAGATTCGCGAAACCGGCCAGTCGGTGCTGGACATGGCGCAGCGCATCAACCAGGTGTCGGGTCAGGCACAAGAGTCTGCCCTGGTGGCCCGCGCCTCGCTGCAAGCCGCCGAGTCGGGCCTGCAGGCCGTGCAAGACGCCATCGGTGGCATGAACGCCATTCGCGACCAGATTCAGGAAACCTCCAAGCGCATCAAGCGCCTGGGCGAGTCGTCGCAAGAGATTGGCGAAATCACCGAGCTGATTTCCGACATTACCGAACAGACCAACGTGCTGGCCCTGAACGCCGCCATCCAGGCCGCCTCTGCCGGTGAAGCCGGCCGAGGGTTCTCGGTGGTGGCCGAAGAAGTGCAGCGGCTGGCCGAACGCTCGGCCGATGCCACGCGTCAGATCGCGGCGCTGGTGAAGGCCATTCAGACCGACACGCAAGACGCGGTGGCCGCCATGGAGCGCTCCACCCAAGGCGTGGTGGAAGGGGCCAAGCTGTCGGACAACGCCGGTGCGGCCCTCACCGAGATTGACCGCGTGTCGCGTCGCCTGGCCGACCTGATTGAGCAGATCTCGGCGTCTGCCTCGCGCGAGGCCGATTCGGCCAACGAGGTGGCCGGCAACATCCAGCACATCTTCGCCGTGACCGAACAGACCGGTGAGGGCACGCGCTCCACCGCCCAGCAGGTGCGAGAGCTGTCGGCCATGGCCGAGGAGCTTCGCCAGTCGGTGGCCCGATTCAAGATTGCCTGACCCGCTCGCGCCGCCTGAGAGCCCAACCGCCGGATCAACATGCTCGACCACGTGAACGACTCCCACCCGCAGGACAAGCCCGTTGCCGACATCGGGCCGCTGGCCTGGGTGTTCGACGAGCTGCGCAAGTCGCTCGATTCGGCCAACAAGGCCATCCGGCGGTTTCTCCGCGAGACCGAACAGTCGCGCGACCACGACCTGGAGGCAGTAGACCCCAACGCCCTGCGCCTGGCGCGCCAGCAGCTCCACCAGGCGGTGGGCGCCCTGGAAATGGTGGGCCTGGTGGCCCCTGCCCAGGTGCTGAGGGCCATGGAAGCGGCGGTGCAGCGTTTCGTGCAACGCCCTGCCACCTGCACCGACGACGCCGCCTCGCGGGTTGAGCGCGCCAGCTTTGCGCTCATTGATTACCTGGAGGCTGTGCTCAACCACAAGCCGGTGCACCCGGTGGCGCTGTTCGCGCAGTACCGCGATGTGCAGGAGGTGGCCGCAGCCGAACGCATTCACCCCGCCGACCTCTGGCACTTTGACGATCGCGGGCGCGACCTGCCCCCACCGGCCGGCGCCAACGCCCTGGCCCCCAGCGGCAACCTGCGGGCCATGTTCGACAAGCTGGTGCTGTTGCTGGTCAAGACCGACAGCCAGGCCGCCGCCCAGCAGCTTGTGCGGCTGAGCGCCGGCGTGGCCGCGGGAGAACTGCCCCCGCGCGCCGTCACCTTCTGGTGCGTGGCCTCGGCCTTCTTCGAGGCCCTGGCCACCCGCCGCCTGGTGGCGGACGTGTACACCAAACGAGCGGTGTCGCGGGTGCTGCTGCAATACAACGCCCTGTCGCAGCCCCAGCAGCAGGTGTCTGAGGCGCTGCTGCACGACCTGCTGTTCTTCTGTGCCCAGGCCGTGGCCAAGGGTGCGGCGGCCGCTCCCCAGCTGGATGCGGTGCGCGCGGCCTTCGGCCTTGAAGGACAGGCGTCGGTCGATTACCACCAGGCCACCCTGGGCCGCTTTGACCCGGCCCTGCTGGTGCAGGCCCGCAAGCGCATCGGCGCGGCCAAAGAGGCTTGGTCGCTCTTCACGTCGGGCGACGTGGCCCGTGCCCGGCAGGTGGTGGACCACTTCGCCCTCATCACCGAGTCTCTGCTCAAGCTGCATCCCGCCAGCACCTCGCTGGCCCAGGCCTTGGTGCGTGCGGCCGATCAGGCGGTGCACGACACCTCGGGCGTGGGGCCTGAACTGGCCATGGAAGTGGCCACCACCACCCTGTTTCTGGAAGCCGCGTTCGAGGACTTCGACCCCACCGACACCGTGCTCACCGAGCGCACGCAGGCCCTGGCCGAACGCCTGGATGCAGTGCGTGGCGGAGCCGCCGCACAGCCGCTGGAGCCTTGGATGGAGGAGCTCTACCGCCGGGTGAGCGACCGCCAGACCATGGGCAGCGTGGTGGGGGAACTCAAGGTCTCGCTGGCCGATGTGGAGAAGTCGCTGGACCAGTTCTTCCGCGACCCGCAGGAAAAGCTGGGCCTCAATGCGGCGGTGTCCCAGTTGGCCCAGATGCGAGGCGTGTTGTCGGTGCTGGGCATCGAGCCCGCCGTGCAGACCGTGGTGCGCATGCGTTCCGTGGTCGAGCAGATCATGGAAACCGAGGTGGACGAGGTCAAGGCCCGCGAGGCGGGCACCTTCCAGCACCTGGGCAACAACCTCAGTGCACTCAGTTTTCTGGTGGACATGCTCCACTACCAGCCCTCCCTGGCCAAGCGCCTGTTCGTGTTCGACGAGGACGAGGGCGAGCTCAAGCCGCTCATGGGCCGCAACGCCCGTGCCGCCGATCCGTCGCCGGCGCAGGTCGAGGCGCAGGCCATCACCCAGGGCGTGAGCCAGGTGATGGATGGGGTGCAGGGCCAGGCGGACCTGGCGCAACTCAGCCAGCAACTGGGCCACCTGGCCGACCAGGCCTCGCTCGCCGACCAACCCGAGGTGGCCCGCGCCGCGCGCGAGGCAGCCCAGGCCGTGGCCGTGGACCCGCAGGCCGGTGCGCAGGCCCTGGTGCAGTTGGCGCAAACTACGCCCCCGGCGCCCGAGCCCATTGCCGCCCCGGTCGATGAAGACGACGACGATTCGAGTCTGCTCGACATCTTCCTTGAAGAGGCACGAGAGGTCGTCACCAACGGCCTGGAGGCCGTTGGCCAGTTGCGCCACGCGCCCTCCGATCTGGGCAACCTCACCTCGCTGCGCCGTGCCTTCCACACCCTAAAGGGCAGTTCGCGCATGGTGGACCTCACCGAGTTCGGCGAGGCGGCCTGGGCCATGGAGCAGGCGCTGAACGCCGCACTGGCCGAGCAACGCCCAGCCGAAGCGGGCTTGCTTGACCTCTCCGCTGAGGCCCTCTCGGCCTTTGGTCGGTGGGTGGAGGACGTGGCCGGCGACAGCGCCCATGGCTGGACGTCTCAGCCCTTCCGCGCCAGCGCCGACGCCTGGCGCCTGCGCAATGAGCGGCTGCCCCTGGCGATCGGCGATACCGCTGCTGCGCCAGAGCCTGCGGCGCCCACGCTGGCCCCGGTCAGCGAACCGGCTGCTGCCCCCGAGCCAGCGCCTTTGGACACGTCGGCACTGGCGCCCGAGCTGGATCTCGACTTCGGTCTTGAGCTGGACGCTGGCGATGCACCGGCGTCCGAGCCAGCCGATGTGCCCGCCACCGATCTGGTGGTGGACGAAGCGCCACTCGGCCTGGACTTCGATCTCGATTTCGGCGATGCCAGTGCCCCGGTGGCCGTGCCCGGCGAGGCGCCCGCCCCGTCTCCTTCCCCCGCGTTCGCCGAGCTGCCGCAGATCGAAGACATCGATTTCGGTACCCTGGCGTCGCTGTCTGATGAGCCGCCTCCCCCCGAGTCGGCGACCACTGTCGACGAACCCCCTGCGCCCGCGGCAGACGAGGTGGTGGAGCTGGACGCCAGTGCCTGGCCAGAGAGCGCGATCGAGACCCTCGACGTCGAGGCGCTGCCAGCGCTTGACGCCCAGGCCGTGCCAGAACCCGAGCAGGCGGCAGAGGTCGAGCCGGAGCCCGAGGCAACATTGACGCCAGCCACCGAGCCGGTGGTGCCGCCCTCAGACGTCGCCGAGTCGGTCGCGCCGGTCGCGCCGCTCGCTCCTTTTGAGCTGCCCGACGAGCAGACCCGCGTGATCGGTTCCCTGCGCATCGGTCTGCGTCTGTACAACGTGTACCTGAACGAGGCCGATGAGTGGTCGCGTCGCTTGAACACGATGCTCACCGAGTGGGCATTGGAGGTGCACGAACCCATCCCAAGCGATGCCGAGGCCTTGGCCCATTCCCTGGCGGGCGCATCGGCCACGGTGGGCTTCCAGTCGCTCTCGACGCTGGCGCGCGCGCTGGAGCACGCCTTGGGCACGGTGGGCGTTCACCAGCAGACGGGACAGGCCGCCACCAAGGCGCAAGCCAAGCTCTTCGTCGATGTGTCGGAAGACATTCGCCGCCTGCTGCACCAGTTCGCGGCCGGCTTCTTGAAAGAGGTCCAGCCCGAGCTGCTGCAGGCACTGCACGACGTGGTGCACGCGCCAGCCCCGGCCGAGCCAGAGTGGACACCCGAGGAACCCGAGGCGTTGCCCGAGCCTGCTGCCGCCATTGAAGTGCCGGATGCCGCCGCCGTCCAGACCGATGTGGCGCTGCAGGTGGTGCACCAGCAAGACATCGACGACGACATCGACGCCGTTGACACCATCGACGTTGACCTCTTCCCGATCTTCGCGGAAGAGGCCCAGGAACTGCTGCCCCAGCTCGCTGGCGCCCTTCGCCAATGGACCGCGCGGCCCGAGAACAGCAGCGCGCGCGCCGAGGTGCTGCGCAGCTTGCACACCCTCAAGGGCAGCGCCCGCCTGGCGGGCGCCCTGCGCCTGGGTGAAATGGCGCACCGCATGGAAACCGACGCCGAGCGTCTGGGCTCCGATGTGCGCCTGAGCAGCGACATTGAGCCGCTGCAACAGGCGTTTGACGCCATCAGCGCGCGCTTCGAGCGCCTGCGTCGGGGCGATTGGCAGGCGGCGGGCGCCGTGCCCAGTGCGCCTGAGCAGGTGCCGGAAGCCGCTGCGGTGCCGCCGGCCGACACCGACGTCGCTTCTCCTGCCGGCCTCACCGGTTTGGTGGTGCCGGCCGCGCCCACGGTGCTGGCGCCCCGCGCCGGCGCGGCGGTGCGCGTGCGCCCCGAGCTGCTGGACCGCCTGGTCAACCAGGCCGGCGAGGTCATCATCAACCGCTCGCGCCTGGAGGCCGAGGTGGCCACCATGCGCAGTTCGCTGCGCGACCTCACCGGCAACCTCGACCGCCTGCGTCAGCAACTGCGCGACATTGAATTGCAGGCCGAGACCCAGATGCAGTCGCGCCTGGCCCAGGCCCGCGATGCCGACCAGAGCTTCGACCCGCTGGAGTTCGACCGCTTCACCCGCGTGCAGGAACTCACCCGCATGATGGCCGAGTCGGTGAACGACGTGGCCACTGTGCAGCGCAACCTGCAGCGCACGGTGGAGGCGGCCGAAGACAGCCTGGTGGCCCAGGCCCGCCAGACCCGCGAATTGCAGCGCGACCTGCTGCGCACCCGCATGGTGGAATTTGAGGGCATCGCCGAGCGCCTGTACCGCGTGGTGCGGCAGGCCTCCAAGGAGACCGGCAAGCAGGTGCGCCTGGACATCGTGGGCGGCCACATTGAAATGGACCGCGGCATCCTTGACCGCATGACCGCTGCCTTCGAGCATCTGCTGCGCAACGGCGTGGTGCACGGCATTGAGTCGCCCGAGGCGCGACTGGCCCAGGGCAAGCCGGCAGAAGGCCGCATTGAGGTTCGCCTGAGCCAGGCGCTCAACGACGTCTCGGTGGCCTTTGCTGACGATGGTGCCGGCCTTGACCTGCAGCGCCTGCACGAAAAAGGCCTAGCCGCCGGCCTGATTGATGCCAACGTGTCGCCCAACGACCCTCGCGTGGCCCAACTCGTGTTCGAGGCGGGCATCAGCACGGCCAAGGAAGTGTCCGAGCTGGCCGGTCGCGGCATCGGCATGGACGTGGTGCGCAGCGAGGTGGTGGCCTTGGGTGGCCGGGTCGAGACGGCGTCCACGCCGGGCCAGGGCACCGAGTTCACCCTGGTGCTGCCGCTGACCACCGCCGTCACCCAGGTGGTGATGCTGCGCGCCGGTGCGCTCACTGTGGGCGTGCCCTCCAACCTGGTGGAATTGGTGCGCCGCGTGTCGGCCGACGAATTGGCCGCCGCCTACGCCAGTGGGCACCTGCGCTTTGGCGACGAAGACCTGCCCTTCTTCTGGGCGGGTGCACTCCTGCAGTCGTCGGCGCGCTCCACCGAACCGCAGGGCCGCACCTTGCCGGTGGTGATTTTCCGCAGCGCTTCGCAGCGCGTGGCCCTGCACGTGGACGAGGTGCTGGGCAACCAGGAAGTGGTGGTCAAGAACCTGGGGCCTCAGCTCCAGCGCTTGCCGGGCCTGGCGGGCATGTCGGTGCTGGCTTCGGGTGCGGTGGCCCTGATTTACAACCCGGTGGCGCTGGCCTCGGTGTACGGCCCGCAGGTGGCGGGCTGGGTGGCTCGCCAGCAGACCGAAGGCCAGGCGGCTTTGGCCGCCGCCGGGAATGCGCTGCCCGCGGTGCCGGTGGCCAGCGTGCCCCTGGTGCTGGTGGTGGACGATTCCATCACCGTGCGCCGCGTCACGCAGCGCCTGCTGCAGCGCGAGGGCTACCGCGTGGCGCTGGCGGCCGATGGCCTGCAGGCCCTGGAGCGCTTGCAGGCCGAGCGGCCGGCCGTGGTGTTGTCCGACATCGAGATGCCGCGCATGGACGGCTTTGACCTGGTGCGCAACATCCGCAACGACGCGCGCCTGCAGGGCCTGCCGGTGATCATGATCACCTCGCGCATCGCCGAGAAACACCGCGAACACGCCCGCGAACTGGGCGTGGACCACTACCTGGGCAAGCCCTACTCGGAAGACGAATTGCTGGGCCTGGTGGCGCGCTACGCCCACGCCGAGCAGCCGGCCGTCTGATCACCCCGGGGCGGCGCCAGCGATGGCGCTGCCCGGGTGGCGGCGACGGCGCTTCGATCACACCGGCTTTTTCACCACCGCATAACGCAGCAGGGTGCGCTCGCGCGCTTCGGCGTGGTCGACCACCGGGCGTGGGTAGCTGCGCCCCAGTTCCACGCCCGCGGCCTGCAGTTCCAGCGCCGGGGCGGCCCATGGCGCGTGGATGGACCGATCCGACAGGCCCGCCAGCGCCGGCAGGTAACGCCGGATGAACTTGCCCTGTGGGTCGAACTTTTCGCTCTGGTTCACCGGGTTGAAGATGCGGAAATAAGGTTGCGCGTCGCAGCCGCTGGAGCTGGCCCATTGCCAGCCGCCGTTGTTGGCGGCCAGGTCGAAGTCGATCAGGTGCTGGGCGAAATAGCGTTCGCCCCAGCGCCAGTCAATGCCCAGGTCTTTCACCAGGAAGCTGGCCACCACCATGCGCAGGCGGTTGTGCATGTAGCCGGTCTGGTTGATCTGGGCCATGGCCGCGTCCACCAGCGGGTAGCCGGTGCGCCCCTCGCACCAGGCTTGGAACAAGGCCTCGGCGTGTTTGCCGTGCTCGAAGCGGATGGCGTCGTACTCGGGCTTGAACGCGCTCTTCGCCACGTGCGGGAAGTTCGCCAGGATCTGGTGGTAGAAGTCGCGCCAGATCAGCTCCGACAGCCAGGTGCTGGCACCGGCCATGCCCTGCAGGTGCATGGGGTAGGCCAGGCCAGCGGCCTGCCGAATGGACAGCGTGCCAAAGCGCAGGTGCACGCTCAGGTAGCTGGGGCCTTTGACGGCCGGGAAATCGCGCGCCTCGTGGTAACGCTCGATGCGCTGCACAAAGTCGTCCAGCAACTGGTGCGCGCCGCTGGCGCCGGTGGGCAGCGGCAGTTGCGAGAGGTTGGAAGGCTCGAAACCGATGTCGGCCAGGGTGGGCACCGGCTGGCGCCAGGCCTCGGGGCGGGGCGCCAGCGCGCCCGCGTAGCGCGCCACCGGGTAGGCCTTCAGGTGAAACGGGGTCAGGGCCTTGAGCCAGGCGTTCTTGTAGGGCGTGAAGACGCCATAGGCGTGGCCCGCTTGCGTGAGCACCTCGCGCCGCTCGAAGACCACGTGGTCTTTGTAGCTTCGCAGGGCAACACCGGCGTGCGCCAGGTGGCCCAGCACCTGGGCATCGCGGGCCAGCGCGTCGGGCTCGTCGTCGTGGTTGGTGAACACCGCCTGCACCCCCAGCGATTGCGCCAGCCGGGGAACGGCCTGTGTGGCGTGGCCGTGCAGCACGATCAGCCCCACGTGTTCGTGGCCATGGGCCTGGCCGTGCGCGCGCAACGCCGCGTCCAGCTCGACCAGCGATTCGCGGATGAATTCCACCCGGCGGTCGGCGCGGGGCAGCGGGTCGAGGATGTCGCGGTCGAACACGAACACGCACCACACCCGTCGGCAGCTTTTGAGCGCGTGGTAGAGCGCCGCGTTGTCGTGGGCGCGCAGGTCGCGCCGGAACCACATCAGACCACTGTCGAACTCGCTCATGGGCAGGGAACGGTGAGGGGACGTTGGGGGTGGTGGCCGCCCGAGGGGGCCGGGGTGGGGCCGCTTAAAATTCGGCTATGCCCGCTGATTCTGCCCCCACCAACCTGACCAATCATTTCCTGATTGCGATGCCCGGCCTCAGCGATGAGCTTTTCGGTCGCAGCGTGGTGTTTCTGTGCGAACACAGCGAGCGCGGCGCCTTGGGGCTGGTGATCAACAAGCCCAGCGACCTGATGCTGTCGCAGTTGTTCGACAAGGTCGATCTCTCCCTGGCCCGCGCCGATCTGGCGCGCCAGCCGGTGTTCCATGGTGGGCCAGTGCAGACCGAGCGCGGCTTTGTGCTGCACGAGGCGCTGCCGGGCGAGGGCGAGAAGCTCTATGCCTCCACCATGAGCATTCCCGGCGGCCTGGAGATGACCACCTCGAAAGACGTGCTCGAGGCCATGGCCCAAGGCGGTGGCCCACGCCAGGTGTTCGTCACGCTGGGCTACGCCTCGTGGGGTGGTGGGCAGTTGGAATCGGAGATCGGCGAGAACAGCTGGCTCACGGTGGAAGCCGACCACCGCCTGATTTTCGAGACGCCCGTGGCCGAGCGCTACGACCGCGCCATGGCCCTGCTGGGCCTGCAGTCGTGGATGTTGTCCCCCGACGTGGGGCACGCCTGAGCATGGCCGACCACCACGTCACCACCACCGCGTCCGCTGAGCCGGTGTCGGGGCAAACCTTTCTCGCCTTCGATTACGGGCTCAAGCGCACCGGCGTGGCCAGTGGCAACCGTTTCACCCGCACCGCCACGCCACAGCGCACCATCCAGGCCGAGGGCGATGCCCGCTTCGGCCCCATCGCCGAGCGTGTGCGCGAGTGGCAACCCGATGCCCTGGTGGTGGGCGTGCCGCGCCACCCCGACGGTGCGCCCCACGACAACACCGCCCGCGCGCAGAAATTCGCCCGCCAGCTTCGCGGCCGCTTCGGCTTGCCCGTGTATGAGGTGGACGAGCGCTACAGCACCACCGAAGCCCACAGCCTGGGCGCCACCGATGCCGATGCGGCGTCGGCCTGCATCATCCTGGAACAGTTCCTGAGGAGCCTGCCTTGACCACCCTTTCCCAGCCCAACGCCGAGGCGCTCTACACCGAGTTGCTCGCTGGCGTGAAGGCCTACATCAACGCCTCGCCCGTGCCCCTGCATCTGGTGGGCATCACCTCGGGCGGCGCCTGGCTGGCCGAGCGCCTGCAGCGCGACCTGGGCCGCCCCGGCGCGCCGGGCATCGTGTCCTCGTCCATGCACCGCGACGATTTCGCCCAGCGTGGCCTGGCCAGCGCGGCGCAGACCGCGCTGAACTTCGACGTGAACGGCGCCCACATCCTGCTCATCGACGACGTGCTCTACACCGGCCGCACCCTGCGCGCCGTGCTCAATGAGCTGTTCGACCATGGCCGCCCCGCCAGCGTGAAGCTGGCCGTGCTGGTGGACCGCGGCGGGCGTGAACTGCCGATTGAGGCCCAGGTGTGCGCCGCCCGCCTGGCCGTGCCTGAAGGCCAGCAGTTAGAACTGGCCCGCGACGATGCCGGCCGCCTGAGCTTTGTGTTCGAACCCCAGGGAGCCTGACCCATGGCACGCAATCCCCAACTCAACAAGAACGGCGAGCTGATCCACCTGCTCTCCACCGAGGGCCTGTCCAAGGACATCCTCACCCACATCCTGGACACCGCCCAGGGTTTTGTCAGCGTCAATGAGCGCGAGGTCAAGAAGGTGCCGCTGCTGCGCGGCAAGAGCGTGTTCAACCTGTTCTTCGAGAACAGCACCCGCACCCGCACCACCTTCGACATCGCGGCCACGCGCCTGTCGGCCGACGTGTACACGCTGGACATCGCCCGCAGCTCCACCGCCAAGGGCGAGTCGCTGCTGGACACCATCGCCAACCTCTCGGCCATGGCGGCCGATATCTTCGTGGTTCGCCACAGCGAGTCGGGTGCGCCCTACCTCATCTCGCAGCACGTGGCCCCGCACGTGCACGTGGTCAACGCCGGTGACGGCCGCCACGCGCACCCCACGCAGGGCCTGCTGGACATGTACACCATCCGGCACTACAAGAAAGACTTCACCAACCTGTCGGTGGCCATCGTGGGCGACGTGCTGCACTCCCGCGTGGCGCGCTCCGACATCCACGCCCTCACCACCCTGGGCTGCCCTGATGTGCGCGTGGTTGGCCCGCGCACCCTGGTGCCCAGCGACCTGTCGCACCTGGGCGTGCGCGTGTGCCACACGCTGGAAGAGGGCATCAAGGGCTGTGACGTGGTCATCACCCTGCGCCTGCAGAACGAGCGCATGAGCGGCGCGCTGCTGCCGTCCAGCCAGGAATACTTCAAGAGCTTCGGCCTCACGCCCGAGCGCCTGCGCTGGGCCAAGCCCGATGCCATCGTCATGCACCCCGGCCCCATCAACCGCGGCGTGGAGATCGACTCGGCCGTGGTGGACGGGCCGCAGAGCGTCATCCTGCCGCAGGTCACTTTCGGTATTGCGGTGCGCATGGCGGTGATGTCCATCGTCGCCAGCAACGAGGCTTGAACATGAAAATCCTTATCCAGAACGGCCGCGTCATGGACCCGGCCACCGGCCGCGACGCGTTGGCCGACATCGCCATCGCCGCCGGTCGCATCATCGCCATCGGCAACGTGGCGCCCGATTTCCAGCCCAACCGCACCATCGACGCCAGCGGCTGCGTGGTGGCCCCGGGCCTGGTGGATCTGGCGGTTCGCCTGCGCGAGCCGGGCCAGGAACACGCCGGCATGCTGGAGAGCGAAATGGCGGCGGCGGTGGCCGGTGGCGTCACCTCGCTGGTCTGCCCGCCCGACACCGAGCCGGTGCTGGACGAGCCTGGCCTGGTGGACATGCTCAAGTTCCGCGCCGAGAAGCTGCACCAGTCGCGCGTGTTCCCGCTGGGCGCGCTCACCCGTGGCCTCAAGGGCGAGGTGCTCACCGAAATGGCCGAGCTCACCGAGTCGGGCTGCATCGGCTTCGGGCAGGCCGAGGTGCCCATCCTGAACACCCAGGTGCTGCAACGCGCCCTGCAGTACGCCGCCACCTTCGGCTACACCGTGTGGCTGCGCCCGCAAGACGCCTGGCTGGGCAAGGGCGTGGCCGCCAGCGGCCCGCTGGCCACTCGCCTGGGCCTCTCGGGTGTGCCGGCGTCGGCCGAGACCATTGCGCTGCACACGCTGTTCGAACTGATGCGCGGCGTCAAGGGCCCCGGGCCGGGCGCGCGGGTGCACCTGTGTCGCATCAGCAGCGCCGCTGGTCTGGCCCTGGTTCGCCAGGCCAAGGCCGAGGGCCTGCCGGTCACCTGTGACGTGAGCGTGCACAACCTGCACCTCACCGACGTGGACATCGGTTACTACGACAGCCGCCTGCGCCTGCAACCGCCGGTGCGCCAGCAGCGCGACCGCGATGCCCTGCGCGCCGGTCTGGCCGACGGCACCATCGACGCCCTGGTGTCCGACCACAACCCGGTGGACAGCGACGCCAAGACCCTGCCGTTTGCCGAGGCAGAACCCGGCGCCACCGCGGTGGAACTGCTGCTGGGCCTGGCCTGCCGCTGGGCGCAGCAAGAGGGCCTGGGCCTGATGCAGGCGCTGGCCGTGCTCACCGAAGGGCCGCAGCGTGTGCTGGGCGCCAGCCTGGGCACCCTGCAGGCCAGCGTGGGCCGCCTGGCCGTGGGCGGCGTGGCCGATCTGGTGGTGTTTGACCCGAACGCCTCGCACCGCGTGCGCGCCGAGGCCTTGCGCAGCCAGGGCAAGCACACGCCGTTTGATGGGCATGAGCTGCCCGTCACCGTGCGGGCCACGCTGGTGGCCGGTCAGGTGGCGCACACCTCGTCGCCGGCCCACGCGTGAAGACGCTGCGGGCTGTCTGGCGTGCCTTGCGCGCCATCGCCCATGTGCTGCGGGGGCTGTGGGTCATCCGCACCGAGTTTGGCCGGCTGACGCCCGCGCAAACCCAGTTGGTGGTGCGCGAGTGGTCGCGCGGCATGTTGCGCATCATGGGCGTGGAGCTGGTGGTGCGCGGCGAGGTGCCCACGCACGGGCCGCTGCTGGTGGTGGCCAACCACCTGAGCTGGCTCGACATTCTGGTGATGAACGCGGCCCGCCCCAGCCGCTTCGTGTCCAAAGCCGACGTGCAGCGCTGGCCCTTGCTGGGCTCGCTCATCACCGGCGCGGGCACGCTCTACATTGAGCGCGAAAGCCGGCGCGACGCCATGCGCGTGGTGCACCACGTGGCCGAGCGCTTGCAGCAGCGCGACGTGATCGCCGTGTTCCCAGAGGGCACCACCGGCGACGGCTCGGCCCTGCTGCCATTTCACGCCAACCTGTTCCAGGCGGCCATTGCCGCTCGGGCGCCGGTGCTGCCGGTGGCCCTGCGCTTTGACGACCGGCTCAGCGGGCTGCCGCACCCCGCCCCGGTGTTCGTGGGCGACATGACGCTGGTCCAGTCGATCTGGTCCACCTTGCAATCCAGTACGGTGCAGGCGGTGGTGCGCTTTGGCGAGCCCACCCACGCCGATGGCCGCGACCGCCGCGCCTGGGCCCAGGCCATGCGCGACGAGGTGCAGCGCCTGCGCGAGGCGCCGCTGGATCAGGCCTGAGCGCGGGTGCGCGCCATCATCAGTTCGTTGTTGGCCTTGCGGTCGGCGTTCACCTTCTGCACCGTGGGGCGCTCGCCCAGGCGCTTGAGGTAATCGCGCACGGGCAGGGCGGCCAGCAAGTCTTGGCCATAAATGATCTTGGTGGCGGCGCTGATCAGCGGCAGGTGCACCGCAGCGGCGCAATCGGCCAGCGTGAACTCGTTGCCGGCAATGAAGGGCGAGAAGCGCGCCAGGCGGGCGAAGGCCGCGATGTTCTTCTCCAGTTGCTGGCGGGTTTTTTCCTTGGTGTTGTCGCTCACCTTGCCGCCGAAAAAGGCCTCGGGGTAGAGGTTGCGCGCCACCAGTTCCAGGTGCAGTTCCAGGTAGCGCAGCAACTCGCGCACCTTGGCCGCTTCAAACGGGTCGGCCGGCAGCAGCGGGTGCTCGGGGTGGGCGGCCTCGATGTACTCCAGCATTACGGTCGATTCCGACAGGCCACCTTTGGGCGTCTTCAGGTAGGGCACCTTGCCCAGCGGGCTGGCCTCGGGGTCGGTCTCGCCCAGCCAGGCCAGTTCTTCAGTGAACGGCACGCCTTTTTCCAGCAGGGCCAGCTTGACCTTGTTGTAGTAATTGCTGACCGCGAATCCGCACAAAGTGATCATGAAAGTGTCTCCGGTGGTTGGGGAGGCCAGCATACGGGCAGGGTGAGGGCGAGCCCGTCACCCGGATGACGCGGGGGCCGCTGATACACTGCGGGGCATGCCGTTCACCCGCGTTCAGCGCCGTTTTTTTGCCTGGCTGGCCATGCTGGCTATGCTGCTGGGCGCGCTGAACCCGGCCATCGCGCGCACCGTGGTGGCCGCCAGCGGCTCGGCCGACTGGGTCGAGGTGTGCAGCAGCACCGGCATCATGAAGGTGCTGCTGGCCGATGACGAACAGCCCGCCGGCCACCTGGCCGACGAGGCCCCCATGGTGTGCGTGCTGTGCTCGCACCACGGCGCGGCAGGCCTACCGCCCCTTCACACGCCGGCCTTGCCCGGCACCTTCCAGGCCACGGCACCGCCGGCTGGCCTGACCCAGGCCCCGGTGAGCACCGTTGGCCTGGCGCCTGCCCCGCGCGGACCTCCTTCGCTCTGATCTCGCGTCGTCGCGGCGCTTGGGCCGCGTCGCCGTTGCCCATCCGCACGTCTGTGCGTCGTGTCGCCGCGCGCATTCGCGCCCCGTGCGCCCACCCTTTCCCTCGTCGTCTTTCCCGTCCCGATCTCTCAGGAGTGTTTTCATGAAATCGCTGTTCGCCGCCGCCCTGCTCACCCTCACCGCCCACGCCTGGGCGCAAGCCCCTGCCGTCGAGGTGCAAGACGCCTGGGTGCGCGCCACCGTGGCGCAGCAGAAGTCCACCGGCGCCTTCATGCGCCTGACCGCCAAGGCCGACAGCCGCGTGGTGGCCGCCCGCTCGCCGGTGGCCGGCGTGGTCGAGGTGCACGAAATGGCCATGGAAAAGGACGTGATGCGCATGCGCGCTGTGCCCGCCCTGGCCCTGCCGGCCGGGCAAACGGTGGAGCTGAAGCCCGGTGGTTATCACGTGATGCTCATGGACCTGAAGGCACCCGTGAAGGCCGGCGAGGTGGTGCCGCTGACGCTCACCCTCGAATCTGCCAGTGGCCAGCGCAGCACCCTGGAGGTGCAGGCCGAGGTGCGTGCCCTGGGCACGCCGGCCGCCATGCCGGCTGGCCATGGCGCCATGCACAAGCACTGAGCCTGAGCCAACCCCGCCACCTCTGCCATGTCCCCCGCCCGCCGCCTCAACCGACGCGCCCAGCAGTGGCTGATTGCCATGCTGGTGTTCAGCGCGCTGGCGCCGTCGGTGTCGCGCGCGCTGGCCGCCTCGTCGCGCGTGGGTTGGGTGGCCGTGTGCGGCGTCGGGGGCACGCGCTGGGTGCCCGCCCCGCAGGGCTCGGCACCACTGGCGGCCGACACGCTGCTGCAGGCGCTGCACGATGTGTGCGCCTTGTGCAGCCTGGGTCTGGACCGGGGCTTGCCTGGCAGCCCTGCTGTCTGGTCATCGCCGGGTTCTCTGCCCGAGGCGCGGCCATTGGGCCTTGGCACGCCCGCTGGCCTGGTCCCCGCGCACACCCGCCCGTCTGCCACGGGCCCGCCCCACACCACCTGAAAACCGGGGGCAACGGCCATGCCGTCTGCCCGTTCTTTCTTGTGTGTGGAGCCAAACATGAACCTGTTGATGACACAAAAGGCACTGGCCCTGAGCCGTGCCGAACTGGCCTGGGCCGAGGGCGACCGTGGCCCGCTGTGGCGCGTGCGCGAAGGCGTGCTGCGCCTGGACCGTTCAAGCCATGAGCCCGATGGCGCGCACCGCGTGGTGCAACTGGCCTTGCCCGGCGATCTGGTGGGCATGGACGCCTTGTGGGGCGAGCCCTACCAATTCGCCGTGTCGGCGCTCACGGCGGTGCGACTCGATGCCGTGGAGGTGACGGCCGACAACCGCGAAGCCCTGTTGCGCGAGGCCCTTCGACAACAGCAGCGCCACAGCCTGGACATGGCCGAGGTGCGCACCGGCCCGGTGGCCAGGCGCGTGGCGCAATTGCTGCGCCTGCTCGGCCACGGGCACCACCTGGGCCAGCGACTGGCCAGCGCGCAAGGCGATGCCATCCGCGCCACCTTGCCCCGCTTGCGCGAACTGGCCGAGGTGGTGGACGCCAAGACCGAAACCGTGTGCCGGGTGCTGGCCCAGTTGCTGCCAGCGCGCCGCGCGGCGCGTGCATCGGGCGCGGGCCTGGCGGTGCAGGGGGCGTGAGCATGCGGTTTGCACTGACCCGACGGACCAGTCTCGTGGTGCTGGCCACCCTGGCCTCACCACTGACCTGGGCGCACGACTTCCGCGCCGGTGATCTGCGCGTGGACCACCCCTACGCCATGCCCACCCGACCCGGCCTGAAAACGGGAGGCGTTTACCTGCGGGTCATTCGCAATGGCTCGGCGCAAACCGATCGCCTGGTCGCGGCGCGCACACCCGTGGCCGAGCGGGTGGAGCTTCACCAGATGCGGCTCGATGGTGAAGTGATGCGCATGCGCGCCGTGCCCGATCTGGTGATTCCGGCGCGCGGCGAGGTGGCCTTGCGCCACGGCAGCGGCAATGGCCATCACCTGATGCTGCATGGCCTCAAGGCCCCGTTGACCGATGGCCAGCGCTTCCCCCTGACTCTCGTGTTCGAGCGCGCGGGCGAGCTGGAGGTGGTGGTGTGGGTGCAGACGCCAAGCCGCCCTGGCGAGGCGGCCGGCTCGGGCCATCACGCCCATTGAAGGCGCGGCGGTGCTTGCCCGGCGAATTCAGTGCCGGGCCGCGGCCGGCGCCGGCGGGCTGGAGGCGTTGCCCCCGCGCGCGAACGTGACCACGTGGTCCACCTCGGCGCGGATGCCGATCCACTCGCCCAGCGCGTGGTTGTGGTGCGAGGGCACGTGGGTCATGAGCGTCTCGCCGCTGGCCAGGCGCAGGGTGTACAGAAATTCAGAGCCGCGAAACGCCTTGCGCACGATCTGCGCCTTCACCGGCGCGTGGTCGTCGTGCACGATGTCGTCGGCCCGCAGCAGCACTTCGCACAGACCGGCCTCATAGGCCGAGGGCAGCGGGCACTCCTCCAGGTCTCTCAATGGGCCCAGCGGGGTTTGAACAGTCACTTCGCCCGCGTCCATGCCGATCTGCGCCGGCGCGAACACGCCGTGGCCAATGAACTCGGCCACGAAGCGCGTGGCCGGGCGGTGGTACAGCGCGTAGGCGTCGTCCCACTGGTGCAGATGGCCTTCGTGCATGACGCCAATGCGGTCACCAATGGCAAAGGCTTCCAGCTGGTCGTGGGTGACGAAGAGCGCCGTGGCGTTGGCGGCTTTCAGGATGCCGCGCACCTCGTGGGCCAGTCGCTCGCGCAGGTCCACGTCGAGGTTGGAAAAAGGCTCGTCCAGCAGCAACAGGCGCGGGTTGGGCGCCAGCGCGCGGGCCAGGGCCACGCGCTGCTGCTGACCGCCCGAGAGTTCGTGCGGAAAGCGCGACTGCATGCCCTCCAAGCCCACCAGCTTGAGCACCTCGGCCACGCGGGCCTCGCGCTCGCGGGTGGGCAGCTTCGCGATGCCGAAGCCCACGTTGCGGCCCACGTTCAGGTGGGGGAAGAGGGCGTAGTCCTGGAACACCATGCCGATGCGCCGCTGTTCGGCCGGCACGTGGCGCGAGGCGTCGCTCACGGTTTCACCGCCCAGGGTGATGCTGCCGCCGCTCACGCGCTCCAGCCCGGCCACCGCGCGCAGCAGCGTGGTCTTGCCGCAGCCTGAGGGCCCGATCAGCACACCGATCTCGCCCGGGCGCAGGCCCAGGCTCACGCCATCGACGGCTGCC
Source organism: Hydrogenophaga sp. (assembly GCF_041913525.1). Lineage (GTDB taxonomy): Bacteria > Pseudomonadota > Gammaproteobacteria > Burkholderiales > Burkholderiaceae_C > Hydrogenophaga. Next base: position 299,324 of record NZ_JAYSFD010000002.1, read on the forward strand.
TGGCCTTGTTGGCCATAGCGCACCTGCAGTTGGTTGACGGTCAGGAACATGGGGAGATTGTAGATAACTACAATTCTCATTTGTGTTGGCGCGGGTCTGTCCCGTCCAGACCCGCGTTGTGGCGGGTGCCGGCACCGTCATCACCTACCGCATTCCCATCACCCCATGCCCCGCTGGTTGACCTCGGCCCTGTTGATCGTGCTGGCCTTTGTGCTGGTGCTGCCCGTGTTGGCGTTGGTGGCGTCCTGGGCCGGCTTCGATGCCGTGGCGCAAGACGTGCTGCGGCAGATGGCCGAGACGGTGCTGCCCGAATACGCCCTGACCTCGCTGGTGCTGTGCGTGGCGGTGGCCATTGGCGTGTCGCTGGTGGGCGTGCTCACGGCCAGCGCCGTGACCTTGTTTGATTTTCCTGGCCGGCGCACCTTTGAATGGGCCCTGCTGCTGCCCCTGGCCATGCCGGCCTACGTGGTGGCCTATGCCTACACCGACTTCTTGCAGTTCAGCGGCCCCATGCAGGTGTGGCTGCGCGAGACCTTCGGGCTGCGCGGGCGTGTGTTCCCCGAGATCCGCAACACCCCGGGCGCGGTCTGGGTGTTCACGTTTTCGCTCTATCCCTATGTGTACCTGCTGGCGCGCACGGCCTTGTCGGAGCGCGCGGCGCAGTTGATGGAGGCCGCGCGCCTGCTGGGCGCTCCGCTCACGCGCCGTGTGCGCGAGGTGGCGCTGCCCCTGGCCCGCCCGGCCGTGGCCGCGGGCGTGGCCCTGGCGCTGATGGAAACCCTGGCCGACTTCGGCGTGGTGAACTACTTCGGCATCCAGACCTTCACCGCTGGCGTCTACAAGGCCTGGCTGTCGATGGACAACCGCACCGCCGCCGCCCAACTGGCCACGCTCTTGCTGGCCACCGTGGCGCTGCTGCTCTGGCTGGAACACCGGGCCGAGCGCCGCATGCGTTTTTCCACGCTGCGCGGCCAGCGGGCGGGCAGCGCCGAGGCGCAGCCGGTGCGCCTGGCCGGCGGGCGGGCCGCACTGGCCCTGCTGGTGTGCACCGTGCCCATCCTGGCTGGCTTCGTGCTGCCGGTGCTGTTCATGCTGCGGCCTCTGATTGGCGGCTGGGACGAATTGCCCTGGGCCATGTTCGTGCAGTGGTCGCGCAACAGCGTCTGGCTGGCGGGTTTGTCGGCCGGTCTCGCCACGGCCATTGCCCTGGCGCTGGCCTTCGCCGCCCGCACCCGCCCGGGGCCGGTGACGCGCGGCGTGGTGCAACTGGCCAGCCTGGGCTACGCGGTGCCCGGCGCGGTGATCGTGGTGGGCCTGCTGCTGCCGGTGGGCTGGGTGCAGGCGGCGTGGCCCGAGGCCACGCTGGGCTACTGGGTGACGGCCACCGCCATGGGCATCGTCTGGGCCTACATGGTGCGCTTCACGGCGGTGGCCCTGCAGTCGGTGCAAAGCGGCTACGCCCGCGTGCCCACCAGCCTGGACGACTCTGCCCGCATGCTGGGCACCACTGGCCTGGGCCTGGCGCGGCGGGTGCACTGGCCTTTGCTGCGCCGCGCCACCATGGCCGCCGCGCTGCTGGTGTTCGTGGACGTGATGAAGGAACTGCCGGCCACCTTGGTGCTGCGCCCCTTCAACAGCGACACCCTGGCCGTGGTCACCTACCAGCTCGCCCGCGACGAGCGCCTGGGTGAGGCGGCGCTGCCCGCGCTCACCTTGGTGCTGGTGGGGCTTTTGCCCGTGATTCTGCTGAGCCGGACCTTGCGATCGCGCTGACCGCGGAGGCGTCTGGCACCACCAACAGGAATCGAACCTGTATCTAGCGCTTAGGAGGCGCTCGTTCTATCCATTGAACTATGGCGGCACGAAGCCCGGCATTGTATCGGCCGGGGGCATGGGGCCAGGGCGCCAGGGCTTCAGTCGTATTGCAGGGTGAAGATCAGGTCGATGGCGTTTTCTTCGCCGGCGCGGGCCCGCACCGTGAAGCGCCTGGACACGTCGTAGAAGATGGACACGGTGCCCAGAACGCCCACGATGCTGCGCTCGTAGCTCACGTAGAGGTCGTTGCTGATGCGCTTGCCGAAGGTGAGGGCGGCGGAGCGCTCACTGCCGTCGGCGTTGGTGCCGTTGCCGCTGAAAGACACGTCGTCCAGGCCCAGCGCGCTGGCCACGCCACCGTTGGTGTTGCCGCTGCCGGCCAGCAGGGCCAGGGCGGCCTGCTGCAGCACGGCGGCCTCGGCGCCCGCGCCGCTGGCGGGGCGGCCCAGCACCAGCCAGGCGAGTTTTTCGCTGTCGGGCAATTCGGGGTCTGAGAACAGGCGCACGCGCGGGGCCTGCGCCGTGCCCAAGACCTGCACGCCCACGCGCTGGCTGCTGTTGGGGCGCACGGCGGTGATGTCCAGCGTGGGGTTGTCGTAGGGGCCGGTGAAGCGCAGCACCCCGGTCTCGATGGTGAGTTGCTGGCCGTAGGCGCGGTAGCTGCCGCTGGCGGTGCGCACCTCGCCCAGCAGGCGGGGCGTGGGCACGGCCGGCGTGCTGCGCACGTCAAGCTGGCCGCTCAGGCGGGTCTGCACACCTTGGCCGCGCAACTGAAAGTCATCGCCCAGGTCCAGCCGCACCTGGACGTCGGGCTGCACGCGCAGACCGCTTTCCAGCGGGCGCTCGGTGCCCCGCACCACCACGTCGCTGCCCAGGCTGGGCGCGGTCTCGTCGGGCAGCACGATCAGGGCCGAGTCGGCCTTGAGCTCGCCGCGCAACTGCAGGGCCGGGCCGTCGAGCAGGGCGCGCACCTGGCCGGAGAGCGTCAGGCGCCGGTCGGCGCGGGTGGACACCCGCCATTGCCTGGCGGTGGCCTGCAGTTCGATGAGCGGTTCGCGCTGGGTGACGCCCTCACGCGTCACGGCGCGCCATTGCGCGCTGCCCTGGGCCACCAGGTTGCCGCCGCGCTCGGCGCCGCCACGGCCATCCAGGCTGAAGCGCTCGATCACCAGCTTGTCGCCGTCCAGCGTGGCCCGCAACTGCCCATTCACGAAGGCGATGCCATTGACCAGCGAGCGCAGCGCCACGTCATCGGCCTGCAGGCTACCGCTCCATTGGGGTTTCTCGCGCGTGCCGGCCAGTTCGGCCTGCAAGGCCAGGGTGCCGCGCACCCGCCAGCCCGGCGGGGCCAGGGCCGACCACACGCCCACCTGCGGCAGGCTGGCTTGCAGCCGCCCGCGCAGCGGCGCGTCGGCGGCCCAGTGCCAGGCGGGCGCGCCGGGGCCGGGTGGGCTGAGGTCGGTGCTGACGTCGGCACTGGCCTCGCCCAGCTGGTCGCTGCGCCACTGCAGCCGGGCGTTGACCTGCCGGCCTTGAGTGGCCAGGCTCAGCTCGGCGTTGCGCACGCCGGCCTGCACGCGCTGGCTGGTGAGCCGCGCAGCGTCATACGGGCCGTCGGTCTGCACCGCGATGTCGCCGCTGCGCCGCTGCAGCCGGGCGCTCAGGCGCGGGGGCTCTTGCGGGTTGGCGGGCAGGGCGATGTCCCATTGCCCGTCCACCACCAGGTCACCGCCCAGCCCGGCGCGGGTGAGGGCGCCGCCGCCTTCGGCCTGCGTGAGCGCATCGGCCCAGGCCAGGGGCAGGCCGGTGAGGCGGCCACGGCTGAGCAAGGCGCCGGCGTGCCAGTCGATCTGTTCCCAGGCCAGGGTCACGGGTTCCAGGGTGGCGCTTGAGCCGCCCACTTGTGGCCGCACCTGCAGGCTGGCGGGGGCCAGGCGAATGGCGGGGGTGCCGCGCAGGTCTTGCCAGTTCAGCGCCAGGGGGCCACTGGTGCGGGCGGTCCACTGCACCTGTCGCTTGGGCTGGCGCTCGTCGGTGGCCTGGGCCTGCAGGGTGGCCAGTTCCAGTCGGCCGCTGTCGCCCAGGCCTTGGGCGCCCATGGCCAATGCCAGGCGGCCCTGCGTGTCTATGCGGCCCCGCCAGGGCGCTTGTTCGGCCTGCGCACGCAGGCTCAGGGCGATTTGGCTGGCGGGCCCTTCGGCCAGCAGCTCGGTGTCTTGAATTCGGATCGGCACCCCGGCCGTGCCCGGTGCCGGGGCCAGTTCCAGGCGCGGTGCGGTCAATCGAAGCGACAGGCTGGGGGCTGCGGCCATTCCTGCCCCGGGGAAACCCAGTGCGCCCAGTCCGCCTTGCCAGCCAATTTGCAGCGACGCGCTGCCGCTGCTGCCCGGCCCCGGCGCCTGGGCCATGGCCTCGCGCACCGCCGCTCCCAGCACCGGCAGTTCGCCCAGGCTGCGCGCCCAGGCCAGCACTTGCTTCGCGTCCTGCAGGTCCACGCGGGCCTGTCCACCGCCAGCGGCGTGGGCCAGGCGCCCTTTGGCCGTGGCCTGGGCGCCCGGCACCTGCAGCGCCAGCGAGCCGTCGATGTCCAGCCGGGGCCAGTCGGCCTGGCCTTGCAGCGTGAGGGTGGCGTCGGCCAGTGCGGCGCGGGCCTCGCGCAGCGTCAGGCGGCCCACCGCCGGGTCTTGGGCTTGCGGCTTCCATTGCCCGGCCAGTTGAACGTCGCGCAAGCGCAGGCCGGCCAGGGCGCTGCTGCGCGGCTGGCGGCCGGCGGGCAGCACCCGGGCGATCAGGTCGATGCCGCCATCGGCCTTGGCCACGGCCTTGGCCGTGCCGTCCAGGCCGGCGGGGGCGAGGGCGCTCCACACCTGCTGCGGGTTCACGCCGCTGGCCTTCAGTTCGCCCTCGAAGCGGCCCCAGGGGGTGGCGCCGTCGCGCTCGAACCAGCCTTGGGCTTGCAGTTGCCCGTCGCCCACGGTGGCGTCGAGCTGGCGCAGTTGCCAGCGCGCGCCCTGCTGTTCCACCTCGGCCACCAGGCGCGAGAGGGGCAGGCGCTGGCGGTCGGCCGGGCCGCTGAGGCCGTTGCTGAGCCGCGCCTCGGCCCGCCATTGCTCGCCTTGCGGGCGTGCCTGCACCGTGCCGCTGAGTTCGGTGCTGGGCGCTTGCGGCCACCAGGCCGCCAGGTTGAGCCGGTTCACGCGAATGTCGGCCTCGGCCAGGGGCTGGGCCGCGCGCGGGCGGATCAGCGCCGTGGCCGCCAGCATGGGGGTGCCCGGGCGCTGGCCACTGGGCACGGCGTTGGCTTGCACCTGAAAGCGCGGGTCGGCGCCCGCGAGTTCGCCGATCACCTGGGCCCGGGCGTCAAGCGACACCGCGCTGCCACCGGGCACAGGGGCTTGCACCAGGCCCTGGGCATCCAGGCGCAGCGGCATGGGGGCTTGCGCGCCGAGCATGGCCTGGGCCTGGTAGGTGCCGCCGGCGATGGTGAGGGATTTGAGGTCCAGCCAGTGCAGGTCTTGCACCCCCATGGCCGAGGCGCGCTCACTCGGCCCGTAGCGATAGACGCCTTGCAGCTCGCTCAAGGTCAGTGGCGAGCCGCCCTGCACCTGCAGCGCCTTCACCGACCACGGCAGCGACACCGGCAAGGGCAGGGTGAGCTGGTTCAGGGGCTCGCTGGGGGTGTCGGGGCTGGGCGGGCGTTCGTCTTGCACCACCAGTCGCTCAATCTCCAGGCCGCCCAGGTGGGCGCCGCGCCCAGCCAGCAGGCCCAGCCACAGACGCTGCCCCAGCTTCAGGTTCACGCCCTCGGCGCGCACGGTGAGGCCTTCGCGCGACCAGACCAGCGCGCCGATGCGTCCACCGCGCCACACGCTGCCCTGCACGGCCTCGCCGCGCAGGGTGCCGGTTTGCGCGGCGCGCTCGTCCATGAAGCCTTCGCCCCAGCGCAGCGCTTCGCCCAGCGAGCCATCGCGCATGGCCCACAGGCCCAGGGCGGCGGTGCCTGCCAGCAGCAGGCCCAGCAACACACCGATGGCCATGAGCGCGGCCATCAGCAGCCGTTGTGGCCAGCGGCGCGGGCGGGGCGTTGGTGGCGCGCTGGGGGCGGGGCGGTCGGGCTCGCTCATGGCTCAGAACACAAAGCCCACGTTGAGGTGCAGGCGGAACTGGTGCGTCTTCAGGCCGTAGGCCAGGTCAAGCTGCAGCGGGCCCACCGGGCTGTTGTAGCGCACGCCGGTGCCCACGCCCCACTGGGGCTTGAGATCGGAGGTGCGGTTGGCCACCGCGCCGCCGTCGATGAAGACCACGTGCTCCAGCGGGGTGCGCCGCGTGCCATCGCCACCGATGGGCCGCTGCCATTCCAGGCTGACCACGGCCTTGTACCGCCCGGCCGTGACGCTGCCATCGGCCTGGGGAATGCCGATTTCGCGCAGGCCATAGCCGCGCACCGAGGCGTCGCCGCCGGCCAGGAAAAGTTGCGTGTCGGGCACCGGGGCGTTGTCGCGCGCCACCACCGCGCCCACCTCGGCGCGCAGGGCCAGGCGCCCCAGGCGAGAGTGCACAGGCGTGCTGCTGGCTTCTTTGGGTGCCTGGCCTAGGGGCCAGTACGACAGCCAGCGCGCCTGGGTGCGCGCAAAGGGCTGGCGGTCACCGCCCAGGGTGTAACCAGCGCCCAGTTCCACCGCCAGGCCGTGGCCCGAGTGGGGCGACAAGGCGTTGTCGAAGCGACGGCGCGTCCAGGCGTAGTTGGCGGTGAGCGAGGAATCGGTGCTCACGCCTTGTAGGCTGCGCAGCAGGGCGCTGTCGGTGCGGGCGCGGTCGTACTGCAGGTAGAAGCTGCGGTCGTAGGTTTCGCTGTCCTGCGCGCGGCCGGCGCGCACGCGCTGGCTGGTGGTGGTGAGCGTGCCATCGAGCTGGCGGGCCAGCTTCAGGTCGCTGATCCAGCGCCAGCCTTCGGCATCGATGGGCGAACTCCACTCGGTGCTGGCCAGGCGGTCTTGGCGCTCGAGCTGCAGCACCGTCTTGGCCCGCCAGTCCAGCCCGGGCACGCGGTGGTGGATGTGTTCCAGCGAGAGGCGCGCCCCGTTGTCGGTGCTGCCGCCCACGCCCAGCACCAGCTTCTGGCGCTTGGCCTCGCGCAGTTGCACCTTCACCGGCAGCGGCTCGGTGTCGTCCAGGCCGGGTTCCACGTACACAAAGGCCGCGTCGAAGTAGCCGCTTTCGATCACCCGCTGTTGGGCGCGCTGCAGGTTGGCGAGGTCGTATTCGCTGCCCGGCGTGAGCCCGGCCAGGCGCACGATGCGCTCGGTCATGGCGGGGTCGTAGCGCTCGGCGCCTTCAATCTGCACCTCACCGATGCGCCGGCTCGGGCCTGAGGCGAGTTCCACGTAGAGGCTCACCTCGCGGGCCTCGGCGTTCACGTCGGCCAGGCTGGTTTCCAGGCGACCGGCCGGGTAGCGCAGCGCCGTGAGGCCACGCACGGCCTCGGTTTTCAGGCGGTCCCAGTCGGCCTGCGTGAAGGTCTTGCCCACCAGCTGCCGGGCGTCGCGCACGATGCTCTCGCGCTGTGCCTGGGCCTCGGGCGCCTCGGCGATGGGGCCGCGAAAGTACACCTCCACCGAACGAATGGTGCTGGGCTGGCCAGGGTCCACTTTCACCGTGACGGTGCCCAGCGGGTGGGCCGCCTCGGTGTCGGGCGAGGCGGCCTCAGCGGCGCGGTGTTGCACCTCGATGGTGGGCGAGAAATAGCCCTGAGTGCCCAGCAGGCTGCGCGCGTTGGCGGGCAGCTCCAGCAGCAGGCGGCTGAGTTCGTTGGCGTCCAGGTTGCGCAGGCGCACAAAGCGTTGCAGGTCGAGGTGGCGCAGCAGCAACTCGCGCAAGTCGTCGGGGGCCTGCACGTCCAGCGCAAAACGCGGCTCGGCCTGGGTGACGGGGCGGCGAGCGGTTTGGCGTTGGGGGGCGGGTGCCGCGGCGTCCGGGGTGTCGGTCGCGTCAGTGGCGTCGGGGCCGTCGGGGCCGTCGGCGCCGGCGGCTTCCGTGGCGCTGGCGTCCACCGGGGCTTGTGCCCAGGCAGGGACGAACAGGCAGAGCAGGCCGGCGGTCAGCAGCGACCAGGCGGCCCGGCGACAGCGGGCCGGGGTCGGGAGGAACATGCGCAGATTATTTCGACAGCATGCGCATCGTGTCCTCCAGCCCCTTCAGGGTGAGCGGGAACATGCGCCCGCCCATGAGCTGTTGAACGATGCTGATGCTCTGCCGATACTGCCACACGCCCTGGGGCTCGGGGTTGATCCAGGCGAATTTGGGGAAAGCGTGGGTGAGGCGCTGAATCCACTCGGCCCCGGCTTCCTCGTTGTTGTATTCCACGCTGCCACCGGGCTGCAGGATCTCGTAGGGGCTCATGGTCGCGTCGCCCACGAAGATCAGCTTGTAGTCTTTGTTGTACTTGCGAATGATGTCCCAGGTGGGGAACTTCTCGGCGAAGCGGCGGCGGTTGTTCTTCCACATGAAGTCATAGACGCAGTTGTGGAAGTAATAGAACTCCAGGTGCTTGAACTCGCTCTTGACGGCCGAGAACAGCTCCTCCACCCGCTGAATGTGCTCGTCCATGGTGCCACCCACGTCCATGAGCAGCAGCACCTTCACGTTGTTGTGCCGCTCCGGGATCATCTTGATGTCCAGGAAGCCGGCATTGGCCGCGGTGCTGCGGATGGTGTCGGGCAGGTCAAGCTCCAGCTCGTTGCCTTCGCGGGCGAACTTGCGCAGGCGGCGCAGCGCCACCTTGATGTTGCGCGTGCCCAGCTCTTGGGTGTCGTCGTAGTCGCGGTAGGCGCGCTGCTCCCACACCTTCACCGCGCTCTTGCCGCCGCCCTTGCCGCCGATGCGAATGCCCTGCGGGTTGGCGCCACCGTGGCCAAACGGCGAGGTGCCGCCCGTGCCGATCCACTTGCTGCCACCTTCGTGGCGCTCTTTCTGTTCTTCCAGGCGCTTTCTCAGCGTCTCCATCAGCTCGTCCCAGTCGAGCTTGGGCGCGTTGGCCTTCTGCTCTTCGGACAGGATGCGCTCCATTTCCTTGCGCAGCCAGTCGGCCGGAACCGGCTTGGTGAAATCGGCCAGCATCTCCACGCCCTTGAAGTAGGCGGCGAAGGCGCGGTCGAACTTGTCAAAGTGCTTCTCGTCCTTCACCAGCGCGGTGCGCGCCAGGAAGTAGAAGTCGTCCATGGTGCAGGCGTCGGGGTTGGTTGGCCCCACCACGTCGGCCTGCAAGGCCTCCAGCAGCGTGAGGTATTCCTTGACCGACACCGGCAACTTGGCCGCGCGCAGGGTGTAGAAGAAGTCGATCAGCATGGGGGTCTCCCAGTGTCAGCCGCGCCGCTGCAGCAGGTACAGCAACTGTGCACGTGCCTCGGGCCATTCGCCAGCGCGCATGCTGTACATCACGGTGTCGCGGATGGTGCCGTCGCGCCGCAGCGCGTGGCCCCGGATCACGCCGTCCTTGCGGGCACCCAGGCGCTCAATGGCGCGCTGCGAGGCGAAGTTGAAGTTGTCGGTGCGCCAGCCCACCACGTGGCAGCCCAGCGTGTCAAAGGCGTGGCCCAGCATCAGCAGCTTGCAGGTGGTGTTCACGTGGGTGCGCTGCACGCGCTGCGCGTACCAGGTGTAGCCAATCTCCACCCGCTTCACCGCGGGCAGGATGTCGTGGTAGCTGGTGCTGCCCAGCACCGTGTCGCTGGCCTCGTCCACCACCGCGAAGGCAAACCGGCTGCCTTCTTCGCGCATGCGCAAGGCGGTTTCGATGTAGGCGCGCGTCTGCTCGGGCTCAGGCACCGAGGTCACGCGCAGCGTCCACAGCTCGCCGTCGGCGGCCGCGGCGCGCAGGCCGTCTTCGTGGTGCAGACCCAGGGGCTCCAGGCGCACACCACGGTCGCGCATCGTCACCGGCTCGACAAAGGCCATGTCACCGAACCCTTCAACGGTTTCTCTGGTTCATGAACACCAGCTTCTCGAACAGCGTGGTGTCCTGCTCGTTCTTCAGCAGCGCCCCCACCAGCGGCGGAATGGAGACCTTGTCGTCTGCGCTCTGCAGGGCCGACACCGGGATGTCCTCGGCCATCAGCAGCTTGAGCCAGTCGAGCAGCTCAGACGTGCTGGGCTTTTTCTTCAGGCCGGGCAGGTTGCGCACGTCGTAGAAGGTCTTCATGGCCACCTTCAGCAGGTCTTGCTTCAGGGTGGGGAAGTGCACCGCCACGATCTTCTCCATCGTTTCCGCGTCGGGGAACTTGATGTAGTGGAAGAAGCAGCGGCGCAGGAAGGCGTCGGGCAGTTCTTTTTCGTTGTTGGAGGTGATGAACACCAGCGGGCGGTGCTTGGCGCGGATCAGCTCGCGCGTCTCGTAGCAGTAGAACTCCATGCGGTCGAGTTCGCGCAGCAGGTCGTTGGGGAATTCGATGTCGGCCTTGTCGATCTCGTCGATCAGCAGCGCCACCGGCTCATCGGCGGTGAAGGCCTGCCACAGCACACCCTGCACGATGTAGTTGCGGATGTCTTTCACGCGCTCGGCGCTGTCGGTGGTGTTGAGCTGGCTGTCGCGCAGGCGGCTGACCGCGTCGTACTCGTACAGGCCTTGCTGCGCCTTGGTCGTGCTCTTGATGTGCCACTGCAGCAGCGGCATGCCCAGCGCCTGCGCCACTTCTTCGGCCAGCATCGTCTTGCCGGTGCCGGGTTCGCCCTTGACCAGCAGCGGGCGCTTGAGGGTGATGGCGGCGTTCACCGCCAGCATCAGGTCTTGCGTGGCGACGTAATTCTCGGAACCTTGGAACTTCATGGCGGGCCTTGCGCGAGGTAGTGGGCCCCGGGGCTGGCACATTGGCGTCTGCCGGGCCATGCCGGGGGTGGTCGTGTCGATATAATCGCCGGCTGTTTTCAAGCCGACCAACCCATTGTGCTAGCAAAATGACCCACCTGATGTCCTTGATCGCCCGTACCGTTGTCGCCGCTGCGACGTTCACCGTGGCCGCCGCATCGGCCCAGGCACAAGGCGTCACCGGTGACGTCGCCGCCGGCCAGAAGAAGGCCGAGATGTGCATCGGCTGCCATGGCATCCCCGGCTACCAGAACAGCTTCCCCGAAATCCACAAGGTCCCGATGATCTCGGGCCAGTCGGGTCCTTACATCGTGTCGGCACTCAAGGCCTACCAGAAGGGCGAGCGCAAGCACCCCTCCATGCGCGGTATCGCCGGCTCCCTGAGCGAGCAGGACATGGCCGATCTGGGCGCCTTCTACGCCTCGCATGCCGACAAGGCCGCCCCCGAAGCGCCCAAGACCGCCAGCGCCACTGCTGCCGCCCTGATCGAGAAGGGTGCCTGCGCCTCCTGCCACGGCGCCAACTTCAGCAAGCCCATCGACCCGAGCTACCCCAAGATCGGTGGCCAGCACGCCGACTACCTGTTCGTGGCGCTGAAGTCGTACACCGTGGAAGGCAATGCGGTGGTGGGCCGCTCCAACGGCATCATGGCTGGCATCGCCAAGCAGTTCAGCCCCGCTGAAATGCGCGAGATCGCCAAGTACCTCTCCAGCGTCGAGGGCGAACTGAAGGTGGTGCCGCAGTCGCGCTTCCGCTGAGCGGCTCTCGCCGCTCACGAAGAAATGCCGCTCCATGAGCGGCATTTTTGTTGGTGGGTGCGGTTCGCCGGGAATTCAGTCCCGCGTGGCGCGGCGGCGCACTTCGTCGATATAGTCCTGCCCATCGGGCGGTCGGCCCGCGCGCTGGCTTTCCCAGAGCATGCGGCCCAGGCACTCCATTACCTCGTGGTGGGCGGTGTGCAGGTCGCCCCGGCGCGCGGTGAGCAGTTCGACCGCCTGGCGAATGCCGGGCGGCTGGTCGATGCTGCACTGCTCGCTGATCGACAGGTGCATCGAGAGGTGCAGAAACGGGTTCTCGCGCGCCGCGTCAGGCTGGCTCAGCTTCGCCACCGCGGTGTCCACATCGGCCAGTTCGGCGTGGAACTCTGGGTGCTCGGTGATCCACTGGCCCGCCAGGGTCTCGATCGCTTCCATGGGCTGCTGCGCTCGCAGCTTGTTGTACACGCCGCAGAAGAAGCGGCGCACATCGGCTTGGGACGGATTGAACATGGCCCGATTGTCTCCGCCTTCAGAAACGCCACTCGGGCAGGCGCCAATCTCGCCACAGCGCCAGCCCGCGCAGGCCCGCCGTGACCACCACGCAGGCCGTGAGCGACACCCAGCCCGGCGTGTGCAGCGTCCACAAGCCCACGTACACCCAGCCGCCGGCAAAGGCGCAGATGGCGTAGGGGCGGTGGTCGTGAAAGGCGGTGGGAATGTCGTTGCACACCACGTCGCGCAGCACGCCACCGGCCACGCCGGTCACCAGGCCCATCAGCACCGCCACCAGCGCGGGCAGGTCTTGCACCAGCGCCTGGTGGGTGCCGGTGGCCACGAACAGGCCCAGCCCCAGCGCGTCGGGCCACTGCATGGCCCGCTCGGTGACCTGCACGTGCCGGCTGCGCAGGAACAGCATGGCCAGCACACAAAGGGCCAGCACGCCCCACAGCATCTCGACGTGGCGCACCCAGAAGAAGGGCCTTGAGTCCAGCAGCAGGTCGCGCAGCGTGCCGCCGCCAAAAGCAGCCAGAAAGCCCACGGCGCACACGCCCACCGCGTCCAGGCGCTTGCGTGCGCCCTCCAGAATGCCCGACAGGGCGAAGGCCGCCGTGGCCGCCAACTCGACAAGCAGGCGAAGGGTCTCGCCCCACAATGGAATGCTTTGCATCCCGCGATTGTCTCCGCACCATGACGCTCATCACCGATCCCTTTTTCTACCTGGTGGCGGTGCCCGCCGTGCTGCTGCTGGGCATCAGCAAGAGCGGTTTCGGCGCTGGCTTCGGTTCGCTCGCTGTACCCTTGATGGCCTTGGCGGTGAGCGTGCCGCAAGCGGCGGCCATCCTGATGCCGGTGCTGCTGCTGATGGACTTGTTGGGCATGGCGGCCTTTCGCCGCCACCTGGACCGCAGTCTCCTTTGGTTCCTGCTGCCCTGGGGCTTGGCCGGCATCGCGCTGGGCACCCTGCTGTTTCGCCTGCTCGACGGCCGCGCGGTGGCGGGCATTCTGGGCGTGGTGATCCTGGCGTTTCTGGCGCAGCGCCTGCTGTTTCCGCCCAAGCCCGATTCGCCGCCCCCGCCGCGCTGGGTGGGTGCCTTGCTGTCGGCCACTTCGGGTTTCACCAGCTTCATCGCGCACGCGGGCGGTCCACCCATCAACGCCTACGTCATTCCCTTGCGCCTCAGCCCGGTGCTGTTCACCGGCACCATGGCCTTCTTCTTTTTCTTCATCAACCTCTCCAAGTGGGTGCCCTACTACTGGCTGGGCCTGCTGGATTGGCGCAACCTGGGCACTTCGCTGGTGCTGCTGCCCCTGGCGCCGCTGGGTGTGTGGGTCGGCGTGCGCATCGCGCACCGCATTCAGCCCGTGCTGTTCTACCGGCTCATCCACATCGGCATGTTCCTCACGGCGGTCAAGCTGCTGTGGGATGCCTGGCGCTAACATCTCGCCATCCCGAGCAACCGGCGGCCAGCCAGGCCGCTTACCCAGGAGCCGAGCATGCCTATCGTGGTGGTGGCCAATCCCAAGGGGGGCGTGGGCAAGTCCACGCTGTCGACGCAAGTGGCCGGCTATTTCGCCAGCCAGGGCCATTCGGTGATGCTGGGCGACATCGATCGCCAGCAGTCGTCTGCGCTGTGGTTGCGCCTGCGCCCGCCCCAGGCGCGGCCCGTTCAGGGCTGGGACATCTCACACGACCTCATTGCCCGCCCGCCCAAAGAGGCCACCCACGTGGTGCTGGACACGCCGGCGGGCCTGCACGGCTGGCGCTTCAAGGACGCGCTGAAAATCGCTGACAAGGTGCTCGTGCCGCTGCAGCCCAGCATTTTTGACATCTACGCCACCCGGGCTTTTCTGGACGAGTTGCAGGAGTCGCGCCACGCCCGCGACTTGCAGGTGGGCATCGTGGGCATGCGGGTGGACGCCCGCACCATCGCGGCCGAGCAGTTGCAGACCTTTGTGAATGGCCTGGGCCTGCCGGTGCTGGGCCACCTGCGCGACACCCAGAACTACATCCACCTGGCCGCCCGTGGCCTCACCCTGTTCGACGTGGCACCGTCGCGCGTGGAGCGCGACCTGCAGCAGTGGGCGCCCATCTGCCGCTGGCTCGACGCCTGAGGGTGGCCAATGCCCTGTCGCCTCGCCGACAGGGGGATCGCCTCGCTCTTGCCTAGAGTGGGGGCATGCGCACCTTCAACACCATTGCCGAACTGGCCGCCTGCACCGGGCAGGACGTCGCCGTGAGCGACTGGATTCCCATCACGCAAGAGCGGGTCAACCTGTTCGCCGACGCCACCGGCGATCACCAGTGGATTCACGTGGACCCCGAACGGGCCAAGGCCGGACCATTTGGCGCGCCCATCGCCCATGGCTACCTCACCCTCTCACTGATGCCCCTGTTCTTTGACACCGCCCTGGTGTTGAACGGCTCGGAAATGGGCGTGAACTACGGCCTCAATCGCGTGCGCTTCACCAACCCTGTGCCCGTTGGCAGCCGCCTGCGCGCCCACCTGCACCTGGTCTCGGCCGAGCCAGTGGCCGGTGATGGCACTCAGTTTGTCTGGAAGGTCTCGGTGGAGCGGGAGGGTTCGGACAAGCCGGTTTGCGTGGCCGAGGCCGTGGTGCGGCGTTACCCCTGAGCCCTTGGCGCGCTCGGACTCGGTTCACCGAGCCCGGGCCAATTGGCGTGGGTCTAGCCAGCCATCGAAGCAGTGGGCGATGCCGTCCACGCGCTTGGCGGCTTCGGTTTGGTTGTGCTGTTGCGAAATGATCTGAAACGCGTCCAGCCGCAGCATCCAGATTTCTTGCGGCGTGCGCGCCAGCTCGATGCGGGCCTTGAGTTGATCCGTGGCCTTGCCCGGGCAGTCGTCCACGATGGCCATGAGCGGCAAGCGCATGGCAGCCAGGTCTTTGAGCCGGGCTTGGCGTGGGGCCCGGTGGCCCAGGGCGCCGTTGACGAGGCGGACGATGGCAGGAATCACGGCTTTCTCCAGTGATGACCCGGCTGAAAAGGCGAACTCAGATCATCGGCAGCTAACGGAAAATTATGAGACCGTCCGTCCTGCCCGGGTCTGGGTATTCGCCCCCATGTGGCGTGAACTTCGTCACGCAATAGCGCCGGCAAAGCCCAATTGCCGCCAACCCTCGAACACCGTCACGGCCACCGCATTGGACAGATTGAGACTGCGTTGGCCCTCGCGCATGGGCAGCCGCAGCCTTTGCGCCAAGGGAAACGAGTCGCGCAGGTCGCTGGGCAAGCCCTGGGTTTCGCTGCCAAAGACCAGCCAGTCGCCGGCCTGAAAGCGCGTGTCGAAGGCGTTGTGGCTGCCCCGGGTGGTGAAGGCAAAGCAGCGCTCGGGCCGAGGTTGGACCAGGGCGACGAAGGCGGCCCAACTGGCGTGGGTTTGCACCGAGGCGTACTCGTGGTAGTCGAGACCGGCGCGCCGCAGTTGCTTGTCGTCCAGCGAAAAGCCCAGCGGCTCAATCAGGTGCAAGTGGCAGCCAGTGTTGGCGCACAGGCGGATCACGTTGCCCGTGTTGGGCGGGATCTCGGGGTGGACCAGAACGACGTTGAACATGGGGCCGTGATCATAGCGATGGGGTGCGCGCCAGCACCAGCGCCGACACTTCCCGCGCGCCCGCCTGCCGCAGGGCCCGGCCCGCGGCTTGCAGCGTGGCGCCGGTGGTGCTCACGTCGTCGATCAGCAAGACGCGCCGCCCCGCGAGGTGTTGGGCGCGCGCGGGGTGTGCCACCATCACACCATCGAGGTTGCCCAGGCGCTGTGCGCGGTTGAGCCGGTGCTGCGATGGCGCGGCCCGCAGGCGAACCAGCGCGTCGGGCAGCAGGGTCTGGCCGGGCCTGATCGGCAGGCGCCGCGCCATCTCCCAGGCCTGGTTGAAGCCGCGCTCGGCGAGCCGCTCCACCGCCAGCGGAACCGGCACGATGTGGTCGGCCTGAGCCAGGACATCGACAGCGCCGGGCGCGCTTTGCAACAAGTCAGCCCACACGCGCGCCCAACCAATCTCTTGCTGAAACTTGAAGCGGGCGATGAGGCGGTCCCAAGGGTAGCCATAGTCCACGGCCGCCACGCACCGCGCCAGGCACGACTGGCCCGCCAGGCAGCGCGCACAGTGCGTGGCGCCAGGAGGGGCGGGAAGGGCGCAGCCCTGGCAGCGCGCCCGGGGTGCGGCCCAACGGCACAGGCAATCGGTGCACAGTGGGCCACCGGGCCAGCGTCCACAGACCTGGCAGCGGCTGGGCCATCGGGCTGTCCATTGGCGCCAGGGGGAATGCATCGGGCCAATATACTGGGCCGCGCTTTTGCTCCGTCCCCCCGGTATTTCTGTGTCTTCTTCCCCTGCCGCCCTGTCCGCCGTCCCCGGTCTGGATCCCGTCGCCAGTGCGCGCTGGGCCTCGGCCATTCGTTTGTCCAGCCCCTGGCTGCACGAAGAGGTGGGTACCCGCATGCTGGACCGCCTGCAGTGGTTTCGCGAGATGCCCAAGAGCTGGCTTGATTGGGAACCCATCGACGGCGGGCTGGCCGCGCACCGCCAGTTGCGCGAGCGGCTGCCCGATGCCGAGTGCCTGGTACAGGCCCGCCACCTTCCCCAGGCCCTGGCCGCCACCCGCGAGGCGCCTCGCCTGGGTTGGAACCCGCTGCAATGGCGCCGCGCCAGCGCCCCACGAGAGCTCTCGTCCGACAGCAAGGTGCAGATGGTCTGGGCGAACATGGCCTTGCACCGCGAACCCAGCCCCGAAGGCCTGATGCGGCAATGGCACCGCCTGGTCGACACCGGCGGCTTTCTGATGTTTTCCTGCTTCGGGCCCGATACCCTGCGTGAGTTGCGCGCGGTGTACGCGGCACAGGGCTGGCCCGCGCCTTCGCACGATTTTGTCGACATGCACGACTTGGGCGACATGCTGGTGCACGCGGGGTTTGCTGAACCGGTCATGGACATGGAGCGCATCGTGCTCACTTACAGCGGCGCCGAGCCTTTGTTGGCCGAGTTGCGCGGCCTTGGGCGCAACCTCAATGCCGCTCGCTGGCCCAATTGCCGTGGCCGTGCTTGGCGACGCCAACTGGTGCGAGCCTTGGAGGAAGGCCTGCCACGCGACGACCAAGGCCGCCTGAGTTTGACCTTCGAGGTGGTCTACGGCCACGCCTTCAAGGCGGCCCCAAAGCTGGCGGTGGCCCCCAACGCCACCGTGGGGGTGGACGATTTCCGGGCGATGCTCAAGGGTTCGCGGCGCTGATTGACCGCTTGGCCAGGGGCAGAGTCCGACTCCGATGTGACGGCATGTGGGGCGAAGCGAGCCCAGTGGCCGCTACAATCGCCCCCGTTCGAAATTCCTAGGGCATTTTCCCTGCGCGGGCGATTCTGGACGACCGGAGTCGCCATCAACCGGTGTGGGTGGTGGGTGTGACCAGCAGCGATTTCCGTTTCGCGACCTTGTCGGACGCGGGCATCGAATGGGCATTGAAGCGCAATTGCTCGGTCACCCCTGCCCAGTTGGGCGCCCTGTATGCCTCGCTGTGCGGGGTGTCCATGGCAGTGGCCGGTTTTTTCTGGGTTCAGGGCGCCACCCTGGTTCTTCCCTTTGCAGCCATCGAGTTGCTGGCGGTGGGCGCGGCCTTTCTGGTCTATGCCCGTCACGCCACCGACAGCGAGCGCATCCGGTTGAGCCAAGGGCGCCTGGTGATTGAAGTGGAGACGGCAGGTCGTCTGAGCCGCTGCGAATTCCCCCGCGAATGGGTGCGGGTGGAGCCGCGGCGCGAAGACGATCACCTGATCGAGGTGCTGGGAGGGGGGCGCTCCGTCAAGGTGGGGCGGTTCCTGCGGGCTGAGCTACGACCAGCGCTGGCCAGGGAGATTCGCCTCGCACTGCGTGGCGTTTGATGTAGGCGGCGGGAGCGTCCATGGGGCGATCCTCGGAAAGTTTGTTCTAATCGGCATTGATATAAATCAATACTTATATTTGAGGCGCTAAAAGTGAGTACGACGAAGAAAACGCTGCATTCCCTGCGACACCGGTGGACTGCGCTGCGCAACGCGGGCAGCATGTTGGCGCTTGGCGCTGGCGCCTGGGTTTCGGCAGCGGCCCAGCAGGTCAAAGACCTGCCCGGTGGCCCGGCCGTCAACCAGCTGAACTTTGCCCCCCCGGCCACCCGCATCGCCGAGGAACAGCACTGGCTGCACTGGTTCATGATGGGCATCTGCGCCGTCATCTTCGTCGTGGTGTTCGGGGTCATGTTCTATTCGATCCTGAAGCACCGCAAATCGGTGGGCCACAAGGCGCAAGCCCTGCCCGAGCCCATCTGGGTTGAGCTGGGCTGGACCATCGTGCCGCTGCTGATCGTGATCGGCATGGCGCTGCCCGCCACCAAGGTGCTGGTCGCCCAGAAAGACACCACCAACGCCGACGTGACCATCAAGGCCGTGGGCATGCAGTGGAAGTGGGGCTACGAGTACCTCAAGGGCGAGGGCGAGGGCATCAACTTCCTCTCCACCCTGGACAACAACCACCGCGTGATGTCCTCCAGCGGCAAGCCCGAGGCCACCGACGACTACCTGCTGAAGGTGGACAACCCCCTGGTGGTGCCGGTGGGCAAGAAGATCCGCATCATCACCACCGCCAACGACGTGATCCACGCCTGGATGGTGCCGGCCTTCGGCGTCAAGCAAGACGCGATTCCCGGCTTCGTGCGTGACACCTGGTTCCGCGCCGAAAAGGTGGGCGATTTCTACGGTCAGTGTGCCGAGCTGTGCGGCAAGGAACACGCCTACATGCCCATCCACGTGAAGGTGCTGAGCGCCGAAGACTATTCCGCCTGGGTGGCCGCCGAGCAGAAGAAGCTCGCCGCCAAGGCCGATGACCCCACCAAGGTGTGGAACCTGGCCGATCTGGTCAAGCGTGGTGAGTCGGTGTATGCCGCCAACTGCCAGGCCTGCCACCAAGCCAACGGCAAGGGCGCCGGCCCCATCAAGCCTCTCGACGGGTCGGCCGTGGTGGTCGATGCCGACAAGGCCAAGATCATCAACGTGCTGCTGAACGGCCAGAACAACGGCGCCATGCCCGCCTGGAAGCAACTGTCCGACACCGAGCTGGCCGCGGTCATGACCTACGCCAAGAACAGCTGGTCCAACAAGACCGAGCAGATCATCCAGCCCGCTGACGTGCTGGCAGCCCGCAAGTAAGCCGGCCCACCGATTGAGACCCTGAGGAAACGACGATGAGTGCAGTTCTTGACCACCACGACGCACACGGGCACGACCACGACCACCACGCCCCCACGGGCTGGCGCCGCTGGGTGTTCGCCACCAACCACAAGGACATCGGTACCCTGTACCTGCTGTTCTCGTTCACCATGCTGATGATCGGCGGCCTGCTGGCCCTGGGCATCCGCGCCGAGCTGTTCCAGCCCGGCTTGCAACTGGTGAACCCGCAGCTGTTCAACCAGCTCACCACCATGCACGGCCTGATCATGGTGTTCGGCGCCATCATGCCGGCCTTCGTGGGCTTCGCGAACTGGATGCTGCCGCTGCAAATCGGCGCCTCCGACATGGCCTTCGCCCGCATGAACAACTTCAGCTTCTGGCTGATGATTCCGGCGGCCATCATGCTGGTGGCGTCGTTCTTCATGCCCGGTGGCGCCCCCGCCGCCGGCTGGACGCTGTACGCGCCGCTGACGCTGCAGATGGGCCCCTCCATGGACGCTGGCATCTTTGCCATGCACATCCTGGGTGCCTCGTCCATCATGGGCTCGATCAACATCATCGTGACCATCCTGAACATGCGCGCGCCCGGCATGACGCTGATGAAGATGCCCATGTTCTGCTGGACCTGGCTCATCACCGCCTACCTGCTGATCGCCGTGATGCCCGTGCTGGCTGGCGCGATCACCATGACGCTGACTGACCGCCACTTCGGCACCAGCTTCTTCAACCCCGCCGGCGGCGGTGACCCGGTGATGTACCAGCACATCTTCTGGTTCTTCGGTCACCCCGAGGTGTACATCATGATCCTGCCCGCCTTCGGCATCGTGAGCCAGGTGGTGCCCGCCTTCGCGCGCAAGAAGCTGTTCGGCTATGCCTCCATGGTGTACGCCACCGGCTCCATCGCCATCCTGTCCTTTGTCGTGTGGGCCCACCACATGTTCACCACCGGCATGCCGGTGACCGGTCAGCTGTTCTTCATGTACTCGACCATGCTGATCGCCGTGCCCACGGGCGTGAAGATCTTCAACTGGATCGCGACCATGTGGAAGGGCTCGATGACCTTCGAGACCCCCATGATGTGGGCGGTGGGCTTCATCTTCGTGTTCACCATCGGTGGCTTCACCGGCCTGATTCTGTCGGTCGCGCCGATCGACATCCAGATGCAGGACACCTACTACGTGGTGGCCCACTTCCACTACGTGCTGGTGGCCGGTTCGCTGTTCGCCATGTTCTCGGGCATCTACTACTGGCTGCCCAAGTGGACCGGCGTGATGTACAGCGAGACCCGCGGCAAGATCCACTTCTGGTGGTCGATGATCTCCTTCAACATCACCTTCTTCCCGATGCACTTCCTGGGTCTGGCCGGCATGCCCCGTCGCTACGCCGACTACCCCATGCAGTTCGCCGACTTCAACGCCATCGCTTCCGTGGGCGCCTTCGCCTTCGGTTTCGCCCAGGTGTACTTCTTCGTGGCCGTGATCATTCCCGCCATGCGCGGCAAGGGTCAGCCCGCCCCGCAGAAGCCCTGGGACGGCGCGGAAGGCCTGGAGTGGGAAGTGCCCTCGCCGGCGCCTTTCCACACCTTCGAGAACCCGCCCAAGCTGGACGCCACCGCCACCAAGGTGATCGGCTGATTGACTCGCAACGGAGCACGCCATGAAGTCTGAACAACGCAAAGACAACGTCCGCCTGGGCCTGATCCTGGCGTCCGTGGCCGTGGTGTTCTTCCTCGGCTTCGTGGGCAAGATCGTGCTGCTCGGGGGTTGAGGCCCCCGGCGCACCGATCACACAACGGACACTTCACCGTGGGACTGCGGCAAGAGAACCTCAAGATCGTGGGCAAGCTCAGCGTGATCGCGCTGGGCATGTTCGCTTTCGGCTACGCGCTGGTGCCGATCTATCGGCACATCTGCGACGCCCTCGGCATCAATGTGCTGGCGGTGTCGGAGCGTCGCGTGCCGGGTGCCGCCCCCACGACCGCGCCGATCAACACCCAGGTGGACGAAAGTCGCACCATCACGGTCGAGTTCGACACCAACGTTCGCGGCCCCTGGCAGTTCAAGCCGGCGGTTCGCTCGCTCCAGGTTCACCCAGGCGAGCTGACCACGGTGCTCTACGAGTTCCAGAACGTCCAGGACCGCACCATGGCCGCCCAGGCCATTCCCAGCTACGCCCCCAAGCAGGCCGCCTCGCACTTCAACAAGCTCGAGTGCTTCTGCTTCACCCAGTACACGCTGAAGCCGGGCGAGAAAAAGGAATGGCCGGTGGCCTTCATCATCGATCCCCGTCTGCCGAAGGACGTGACCACCATCACTTTGTCGTACACCTTCTTTGAGGTGGGCGGCAAGGTGCCGGCCGCGCCCGACGGCGACATGCCGCAGGCCCAGAGCCCGGCCGCCCGCACGGACAAGGGAGCCGTATGAGCGAGCCAGTGCATCGGCGTCGGGGCAGCCTCATTGGCACGGTCAAGGCCGTGCTCTGGGGTTTCCTTGGCATTCGGCGCAATGCCGACTACCAGAAAGACATTGAGCGGCTGAACCCGCTGCACATCATGGCCGTGGGCGTCGTGATGGCCTTTCTGTTCGTCGGCGCCCTGATCCTGCTGGTGAATTGGGTGGCCGGCTGACCTGGCCCCCGATCCGACGAGACCATTTTTAGATACCCCTAGCATCACAAGCACAACAGGAGTCAGCATGTCAGCAGCAACCCACGGCACGACGCCTTATTACTTTGTTCCGGGTCCTTCCCGGCACCCGGTCATGGCGTCCATCGGCCTTTTCTTCGTGATCCTGGGTGCCGGCCAGTGGATCAACGGCGCCCAGTGGGGCGCCTACTCGCTGGCCTTCGGCCTGGCCTTCTGGCTTTTCGTGCTGTTCCAGTGGTTCCGTGACTCCGTGCACGAGAGCGAGTCGGGCCTGTACGGTCGCAAGATCGACCTGTCCTATCGCTGGAGCATGAGCTGGTTCATCTTCTCGGAGGTCATGTTCTTCGGTGCCTTCTTCACCGCGCTGTGGTGGGCCCGCACCCACGCCGTGCCGGCGCTGGGCAGCATCGAGAACTCGCTGATCTGGCCTGACTTCTCCGCCGTGTGGCCCAGCGCCCAGGTGGGTGCCACCGCCTCGCCGGCCGGCATCGTCGAGCCCTTCCAGACCATGGGCCCCTTCTGGCTGCCCACCATCAACACCGCGCTGCTGCTCACCTCGGGCGTGACGCTGACCATTGCTCACCACGCTCTGCAAGTGGGCAACCGCGCCAAGACCATCGCCTTCATGTGGATGACCGTGATCCTGGGCGTGGTGTTCCTGTTCGTGCAGGGCTATGAGTACGCCCACGCCTACGCTGACCTGAATCTCAAGCTCTCGTCGGGCATCTTTGGCTCCACCTTCTTCCTGCTCACCGGTTTCCACGGCTTCCACGTGTTCGTGGGCATGCTGATGTTGCTGTTCATCACCCTGCGCCTGCAAAAGGGCCACTTCACCAAAGAGCGCCACTTCGGCTTCGAAGGCGCCGCCTGGTACTGGCACTTCGTGGACGTGGTGTGGCTGGGCCTGTACATCCTGGTCTACTGGATGTAATCGGGGCAGGGGCGGAACTTCCGCCCTTTGCCGCCCTCAAGAAAAAAGCGCCCGGTGGCGCTTTTTTCTTGGGTGCAGCAGGCGGCTGGCTCAGCGACCGACGGGCAAGCCGGTGGGCTGAATCCAGCCCATGCGCCAGCTCAGCAACACCACCAGAAACAGCAAGATCGAGAAGCCCACCCGGAAGGCCAGGGCGCGCGCCATGTGGTTCTTGCGTGGTGCGGCCGTTTCACCGTCCGATGCAGCCCCGCCACCGCGCATCATGAACACGAGGGCGGCCGCCAAGCTGCCGATGATCGCGATGAAGGCCAAGATGACAAGGTATTTCATGCCCGCCATTATCCCGCCGCAGCATGCCCCGGCACGCCGGTCAACCACCACATGAACCTGTCTCGACAGTCCCTGCGATTCTGGATCGTCACCCTGGCGGCTGTGCTCACCACGGCCGTGACCGCTTCGCTGGGCGTGTGGCAGCTCAACCGAGCGGCACAAAAGTTGGCGCTCAAGGCTGAGATGGACGCCCGCGCCCTGCAAGCGCCCTGGGGTCAGTCCGATTTGCTGGCGGCGACCAACCCAGGCGATGGCGTCTACCGCGGCGTGACCCTGCGCGGTCGTTGGGTCCAAGGGCATGACGTTTACCTGGACAACCGCCAGATGGACGGCCGCGTGGGCTTTTTCGTGGTCACCCCGCTGCGCTTGAGCGGCAGCGAGCGGGCGGTGCTGGTGCAGCGAGGTTGGGTGCCGCGGGATTTCAATGACCGCCAGCGGGTACCGCCCATCGAATCGCTGCCGGGCGAAGTGGAAATCGACGGGCGTTTGGCCCCGCCGCCGGCTCGGCTGTACGAGTTCGCCGAATCGCCGCCTGGCCCCATCCGGCAAAATATCGACCTCGCCGCCTATGCGCGCGAGACGGGCCTGAACCTGCTGCCGGTGTCGGTGCAGCAGACCGGCCCCGACAGCGACGGCCTGATGCGCCGCTGGCCCGCACCGGCCGTGGACGTCAGCAAGCACCACGGCTATGCCTTCCAGTGGTTCGCCCTGTGCGCCTTGGTGGCCTCGCTCTACCTCTGGTTCCAGATTTTTCTTCCTCGCCGAAAGCGCAATTCCCATGGCCCAGACGCCCGATGAACCCCTGACGCTGACCGTGCACAACCTGCCCACGCCCGAAGGCGCTGGCGCGGCGGCGGCGGTCGACACGCGCGCCGGTCGCTGGAAGATGTTGCTCATCCTCGCGGTGTGTGCCGCCCCGGTGATCGCCTCTTATTTCACCTACTACGTGATTCGCCCCGAGGGCCGGCGCAACTACGGCGAACTCGTGAATCCGCAGCGCACCTTGCCGGCCTTTTCGGGCACCGACGTGCAAGGTCGCGAGGTGCCGCTGGCCAGCCTGAAAGACCAGTGGCTGCTGATCAGCGTGGCCGACAGCGCCTGCAACAAGGCCTGCGAAGACCACCTGTACCTGCAGCGCCAGTTGCGCGAAACCCTGGGCAAGGAAAAAGGGCGGCTCGACTGGGTCTGGCTGCGCACCGGGGATGTGGCGCTGAGCGAACCGCTGAAGCAGGCCACTTCTGCCGCCACCGTGTTGCACGTCAAGGCCGACGACCTGGCCACCTGGCTGCAGCCGGCGCCTGGTCACCGCCTGGAAGACCACCTGTACCTGGTCGATCCCCTGGGCAACTGGATGATGCGTTTCCCCTCGCCGCTGGACCCGCAAAAAGCCAAGCGCGACCTGGACCGCCTGCTGCGCGCCTCCTCGTCTTGGGACCGGGAAGGCCGGGAGCACTGAGATGGACGCCCAACCCCTGTACGACCTCGCCCCCATCGCCCGGCTGATGCTGCTGGGCGTGGTGATCGCCCTGGGCCCGCTGGCTTGGGTGTGGCTACGCAACCGCCATGCGCCACCAGCGCACCGCCTGCGCGTGCTCACCTTGGTCACGCTGTTCCTCACCTTTGACCTGGTGCTGTTCGGCGCCTTCACCCGGCTCACCGACTCGGGACTGGGTTGCCCCGACTGGCCGGGTTGTTACGGTGCCGCCAGCCCCATCGGCGCGCACGCCGATATCTCTGCCGCTCAGCAGGCCATGCCCACCGGGCCGGTGACTTTCTCCAAGGCCTGGGTGGAAATGATCCACCGCTACCTGGCCACCGCCGTGGGCGTGCTGATCTTGGTGCTGGCCGCGGTGAGTTGGGTGGAGCGCCGTCGCCTGAGCGTGCACTGGGCCTGGCCGCTGGTGACCTTGGTCTGGGTCTGCCTGCAAGGCGCCTTTGGCGCCCTCACCGTGACCATGAAACTCTTCCCAGCCATCGTGACGATGCACCTGCTCGGCGGTCTGGTGCTGCTGGCCCTGCTGCGCGCACAGGCCGTGGCGTACCAGATGGGCGAGCTGGGCAGCCAGGGGCGCCAGCCGGTGTCTGCCGGCCTGCGCCTGGCGCTCGTCGCGGGCTTTGCCCTGGTGTGGCTGCAGATCGCCCTGGGTGGTTGGGTCAGCACCAACTACGCGGTGCTGGCCTGCAGCGATTTCCCCACCTGCCAGGGCAGTTGGTGGCCCAGCATGAACTTCCACGAAGGTTTCACGCTGTGGCGTGAGCTGGGCGAGAACCACCGCGGCGAGGCCATCGGCTTTCCGGCCCTCACCGCCATCCATTACGTGCACCGCCTCATGGCCTATGCCGTGCTCGCCGTGCTGCTGGCGCTGGCCTGGCGCCTGTGGCGCCACCCGGCCCTGGCCCGCACCGCGCGCCTGCTGCTCGCCGTCGCGTTGTGGCAGTTCGTCACCGGCCTGAGCAACGTGGTGCTGGATTGGCCCCTGCTGGCCGCCGTGAGCCACACGGGCGGTGCCGCTGCCCTGGTCATCGTGTTCACCGGCGCCATCGCCTCCACCCGCCGCTCGCCCCAGGGCAGTGCGGCGCCTTCTTCTTCTTTGTCTTTGTCCGGGTCCACGCCATGAGCACCGCACCCAGTTCTCCCGTGGCCGTGCCGCTGCCCTCCACCTGGCGCCAGTTCTACGCGCTGACCAAGCCGCGTGTGGTGCAGCTCATCGTCTTTTGTGCCCTGATCGGCATGGTGCTGGCCGTGCCGGGTGCGCCCACCTGGGCCCAGGTGCAGCTGGCCGCCGTGGCCTGCTTTGGCATCTGGCTGGTGGCCGGTGCCGCCGCGGCCTTCAACTGCGTGGTCGAACAGCAGATCGACGCCAAGATGAAGCGCACCGCCTGGCGGCCCACGGCCAAGGGCGAACTCACCAATTGGCAGACGCTCAGCTTCTCGGCGGCCCTGTGCGGGGCGGGCTCGGCCATTCTGTACTGGTGGGTCAACCCGCTCACCATGTGGCTCACCTTCGCCACCTTCGTGGGCTACGCGGTGATCTACACGGTGGTGCTCAAGCCGCTGACGCCGCAGAACATCGTGATCGGTGGCGCCTCCGGCGCCATGCCGCCGGTGCTGGGCTGGTCGGCCATGACGGGGGTGGTGGCGCCCGAGGCGCTCATCCTATTCCTCATCATCTTCCTCTGGACGCCGCCGCACTTCTGGGCCTTGGCCTTGTACCGGGTGGAGGACTACCGCAAGTCCGGCCTGCCCATGCTGCCCGTCACGCACGGCTCCGAGTTCACGCGCTTGCAGATCCTGCTGTACACCATCGTTCTGCTGGCGGCCACGCTCATGCCCTTCATGATGCGCATGAGCGGCTGGTTCTACCTGGTGTCTGCCCTGCTGCTGGGCCTGGGTTTCTGTGGCTACGCCTTCGCGTTGTGGCGCCATTACTCCGACGCGCTGGCCCGCAAGACCTTCCGCTTCTCGCTCATTCACCTGTCGCTGCTGTTCGCGGCGCTCCTGATCGACCACTACCTGTGATGTTCACCATGCACCGCCGAACCTTGCTGGCCGCCGCCATCGCCACCACCTTGCTGGGCGCGTGTTCCAAGCAGGCCCCCGCCTTCAAGGCCGTGGACATCACCGGGGCCGAGTACGCCACCGGCTTCAACCTCACGGACCACAATGGCCAGAAGCGCACCCTGGCCGACTTCAAGGGCAAGGCGGTGGTGATCTTCTTTGGCTACACCCAGTGCCCGGACGTGTGCCCCACGTCCATGACCGAACTGGCACAGGCCAAGCAACTGCTGGGGCCGGATGGCGACAAGCTGCAGGGCCTGTTCATCAGCGTGGACCCCGAGCGCGACACGCCCGAGGTGATGAAGGCCTACATGGCCAGCTTTGACCCGACCTTCCTGGCCTTGTACGCCCCGGCGGGCGAGCTGCCCGAGGTGGCTCGCCAGTTCAAGATCTACTACAAGAAGGTCGATGGCCCCACGCCCACCAGCTACACCATGGACCACGCCGCGGGCAGCTATGTGTACGACACCCAGGGCCGCATCCGGCTGTACCACCGCTACGGCTCGGGCGCGCAGGCGCTGGCCGATGACGTGAAGCTGCTGCTGGCCGAATAAGGCGCGTTGCGCCAGTGGCGCACCGACTTGGGGCAGGGCGGCGTTTATCATGGCGGCTTCGGCCGAACGGTGCCCCGTAGGGTGACCGAGCGGCCTTGGCCTCCGCGATCACGGCCGCGGTTCCTGCAGCGATGTCCGCCGCCTTGCCCATGTCCGACCCCACTTCCCCTGACCTACCCGAGACGACCGCGGCCGACGAGCCCACGCGCGTGCCCCTGCGCCTGGAAGACTGGCTCACCGTGGTCTCCATGGCCCTGCTGGCCCTGATCACCTTTGCCAACGTGCTGGTGCGTTACTTCACCGACCAGTCGTTCGCCTGGACGGAAGAGTTCTCGGTCTTCCTGCTCATCGTGATGACGCTGGTGGGTGCTTCGGCAGCCGTGGCGCGCAACCGCCACATCCGCATTGAGTTCCTGGCCGACGGCGGTACCCCGCAGCGCCGCCACCGCCTGGCCCTGCTGGGTGCCCTGGCCATGGCCTTGCTGTTCTTCGTGATCGCGGTGCTGTCGGTGCGCATGGTGTGGGACCACTACATCTACGAAGAGATCTCGCCCGGTCTGGGCTTGCCCCAGTGGTGGTATTCCATCTGGCTGCCGGTGCTCTCGCTGGCCATCGGCCTGCGCGCCGTTGGGCGCTTCCATCGCCTGCGCCGCGCGGGGGTGCAGGCATGATCGCCGCGCTGCTGTTCACCATCTTCATCGTGGCCATGCTGGCCGGCGTGCCCATCGCGGCGGCGCTGGGCCTGGCGGGTGCGGCGGCCATTGCCATCGCCGACCAGGGCACGCAATGGTTCGGCCTGCTGGCGGTGCCGCAGAACTTCTACGCCGGCCTGGGCAAGTACCCGCTGCTGGCCATTCCCATGTTCGTGCTGGTCGGCTCCATCTTTGACCGCTCGGGCGTGGCCTCGCGCCTGGTGCGCTTCGCCCTGGCCATCGTGGGGCCGGGTCCCGGCATGCTGCCGCTGATCGCCATTGCCGTGGCCATGTTCCTGGGCGGCATCTCGGGCTCGGGCCCGGCCACCGCCGCGGCCGTGGGCGCGGTGATGATCGCGGCCATGAAGCGCGCCGGCTACCCCGACGCCTATTCCGCCAGCGTGGTGGGCGCGGCCGCCGCCACCGATATCCTCATTCCGCCTTCGGTGGCCTTCATCGTGTACTCGGTGCTGGTGCCGGGCGCCTCGGTGCCGGCCCTGTTTGCCGCTGGCATGGTCCCCGGCATCCTGGCGGGCCTGGCCCTCATCGTGCCGGCGGTGTGGCTGGCGCGCACCCACCGCATGGGCGCCCGCGAAGGCGACGTGGAGCGCCCGCCCTTTTGGGCCAGCCTGCGCGAGGCCGCGTGGGGCCTGGCCGCGCCGGTGCTCATTTTGGGTGGCATGCGCATGGGCTGGTTCACGCCCACCGAGGCCGCTGTGGTGGCGGTGTTCTATGGTCTGTTCATCGGCATGGTGGTCCACCGCACCATTCGCGTTCGCGACCTGTTCGACATCTTCCGTGAGGCGGGCGAGACCTCGGCCATCATCCTGATCGTGGTCTCGCTGGCCGGCATCTTCGCCTTCTCGCTCTCCACCCTGGGCGTGATCGACCCGGTGACCAACGCCATCGTCAATTCCGGTCTGGGCGAGTGGGGCGTGATGGCGCTCATCGTGTTGCTGCTCATCGTGGCCGGCATGTTCCTGGACGGCATTTCCATCTTCCTGATCTTCGTGCCGCTGCTGCTGCCCATCGCCCAGCACTTCTCGTGGGACCTGGTGTGGTTCGGCGTCATCCTCACGCTCATGGTGGCCCTGGGCCAGTTCACGCCACCGCTGGCGGTCAATTTGATGGTGTCCTGCCGAATTGCGCGTGTGCCCATCGAGGACACCGTGCGCTGGATCGGCTGGATGCTGGTGGCCATGCTGCTGGTCACCGTGGCCGTGATCGCTTTCCCGCAGCTCGCGCTGTGGCTGCCCGCGCGCCTGGGCTACTGAGGCCGCTTTCCCGTTCCCAACAATCTGTTCAAAGGAGACCTTGATGAAACTGCGTTCCCTGCTCGCCGCGGCCCTGGCCGCCACCTCCCTGGCGATGGTGCCGGGCCTGGCCTCGGCGCAAGCGCCGGCCTACAAGCCCGAGTACCGCATGTCGCTGGTGCTGGGCACCGCCTTTCCCTGGGGCAAGAGCGGTGAGATCTGGGCCAACCTGGTGCGCGAGCGCACCCAGGGCCGCATCAACATCAAGCTGTACCCCGGCGTGTCGCTGCTGCAGGGCGACCAGACCCGCGAGTTCAGCGGTCTGCGCCAAGGCGTGATCGACCTGGCCGTGGGCTCCACCATCAACTGGTCGCCGCAGGTTCGCCAGCTCAACCTGTTCTCCATGCCTTTCCTGATGCCCGACTTCGCGGCCATCGACGCCCTCACGCAAGGCGAAGTGGGCCAGCAACTGTTCAAGGACATCGAGCGCGCCGGCGCGGTGCCGCTGGCCTGGGGCGAGAACGGCTATCGCGAGATCTCCAACTCCAAACACGCCATCAAGACCCCGGCCGACCTGAAGGGCCTGAAGATTCGCGTGGTGGGCTCGCCGCTGTTCCTGGACACCTTCACCGCCCTGGGCGCCAACCCCACGCAAATGAGCTGGGCCGACGCCCAGCCGGCCCTGGCCAGCAAGGCCGTGGACGGCCAGGAGAACCCGCTGTCCATCTTCACCGCCGCCAAGCTGCACTCGGTGGAGCAGAAGCACCTCACCCTCTGGGGCTACGTGGCCGACCCGCTGATCTTCGTGGTCAACAAAGACGTCTGGGCCAGCTGGACCGAGGCCGACCGCAAGATCGTGCGCGATGCCGCCATCGAAGCCGGCGCCCAGGGCAAGGCCCTGGCCCGCAAGGGGCTGGTGGAGCCGGGCAAGCCGCTCATCAAGCAGATCAGCGACCTGGGCGTGACCGTCACCGAACTCACGCCTGAGCAGCGCGCCGAGTTCGTCAAGGCCACTCGCCCGGTGTACGAGAAGTGGAAGAAGCAGATCGGCGCTGACCTGGTGGGCAAGGCCGAGAAGGCCATCGCCGCTCGCAAGCCGTAAGGCCTGCCGCGTCCAAAGCAAAAGCCCCGCACTGCGGGGCTTTTGTTTGGGCGATTGATCAGCGCGGATCAGTCCACCTTGGCGCCGCTGATCTTCACCACCTTTTCGTACTGCGCGCGCTCGCGCTGCATGAAGGCCGCGAACTGCGCGGGCGTGCTGGGCGCGGGTTCGGCCATGAGGCCGGCGAACTTCTGCTTCACCTCGGCCGAATTCAGCGCGGCCGTGAAGGCGGCGTTGAGCTTGTTCACCACCTCGGCCGGGGTGCCGGCCGGCGCCACCAGGCCCCACCAGGTGTCGATCTCGAAACCCGGCAACGTGTCGGCCACGGTGGGCACATCGCCCATCAGCGGCGTGCGCTGCGTGGAGGTCACCGCCAGGGCCTTGAGCTTGCCCGAGCGAATGTTGGGCGCGGCGGCGGCCAGGTTGTCGAAGTTGAAGTCCACCTGCCCCGACAGCAGCCCCAGTTGCGCCGGGTTGGCGCCGTTGTAGGGAATGTGCAGAGCGAAGATGCCGGCGCGGTTCTTGAACAACTCACCTGCCAGGTGCCCGGCGCTGCCATTGCCGCCCGAGCCGTAGTTGAGCTTGGCGGGGTTGGCCTTGGCATAAGCGATCAGGTCGCGCACCGACTGGATGTTCAGCCGCTTGGCGGCCTCGGCGTTCATCACCAGCACATTGGGCACGCGCAGCATCTGGGTGATGGGCGCGAAATCCTTGGCCGGGTCATAGGGCAGCTCTTTGAACAGCCAGGGGTTGATGCCGTGCGAGGCGGTGGTGGCGATGCCCAGCGTCAGCCCATCGGGCGCGGCCTTGGCCACCTGCGACACACCGATGTTGCCGCCAGCGCCGGGGCGGTTTTCCACGATCACCGTGCCCAGGCTGTCCTTCACTGCGTCGGCCAGCAGGCGGGCCGTCACGTCGATCGGGCCACCCGCCGCGAACGGCACCACGATGCGGATCGGGCGTGCCTGGGCCCAGGTGGCCGAGGGCAGGGCGGCGGCGGCGAGCAAGCCGGCGGTGACGAAGCGGCGGTTCAGCATGGTGTCTCCTGTGGGGTGGTTCAGGCCTTGTCGGCGGCGCTGGTGAACGAGTCGGCGAAGAAGGCTTCCTCCGGCAGGCCGGCGGCCTTGTAGTCGCGCTGGGCCGACTCCACCACGATGGGCGCGCCGCAGGCGTACACCTCAAAGCCGCTCAGGTCGGGGTGGTCTTCCAGCACGGCGCGGTGCACGAAGCCAGTGCGGCCGGTCCAGGCGTCTTCGGGCAAGGCATCGGACACCACCGGCACGTAGGTCAGGTTGGGCATCTCGGCCAGCTGGGCCTCGATCCAGGCGCTCTGGTACAGGTCGGCCGGGCGGCGACCACCCCAGTACAGCGTGGCCGGGCGCTGGATGCCCTTGAAGCGCATGTGCTCAATGATCGCCTTGATGGGCGCGAAGCCCGTGCCAGATGCCAGCAGCACCATGGGCTTGTCGCTGTCCTCGCGCAAGAAGAAGCTGCCGTAGGGCCCTTCGATGCGCAGGATCTCTTTTTCCTTCATGTTGGTGAACACATGGTCGGTGAACTTGCCACCGGGCATGTGACGCAGGTGCAGCTCGATGCCCGGGGCTTGCGCCTGCGTGTGCGGTGCATTCGCCATGGAGTAGCTGCGGCGGTCGCCGTCGCGCAGGATGAACTCGACGTACTGGCCGGCGTGGTACTGGAAGGTGTCGCTGGCGGGCAGCTGCAGCTTGAGCACCATCACGTCGTGGGAAGCGCGCTCCAGGCCGGCCACGCGCACGGGCATCTTCTTGATCGGGAAGGCGCCGGCCTCGGTGACCTGGCGCGATTCCAGCACCACGTCGGTCTTGGCCACGCCGCAGCAGGTCAGCACATAGCCGGCCGCTTCTTCTTCAGCGCTCAAGGCCTTGGCCTGATGTGCACCGTGCTCCACGGTGCCTGAGAGCAGCTTGCACTTGCACGAGCCACAGGCGCCATCCTTGCAGCCATAAGGCAGGCCAATGCCCTGGCGGATGCCCGCGGCCAGCATGGCTTCATCGGGTTCGGCGGTGAAGGTGCGCCCGCTGGGCTGCACGGTAATGGTGAATGTCATACTCGTGGACTCTACGAAGAATGGGGCGGCTGCCCCGTGCAACACGCAACCGCGCATTGTCGCAAATCCGCATTTCGCATGAACCAGATTGGCGCTTTGCCCGCACGTTTCCGCCGCGAGCGGGTTCTCATCATCGGTTGTGGCGACGTTGGCTTGCGCGCCGCCCGGTCGCTGTCCAAGGGATTGCGCGTGATGGCCTTGACATCAACCCCATCGCGCGCCACCGAATTGCGCCAGCGTGGCATCGTGCCCCTGCTCGGCAACCTCGACCAGCCCGACACCTTGCGCCGCCTCGCCGGTCTGGCCACCCGGGTGCTGCACCTGGCGCCACCGCCCTCTACCGATCTGGCCGACTGGCGCCGCGACCCCCGCACCCTGGCGCTGGTGCGTGCGCTGGCCCTGCGCTCGGCGCCCGCCGCGCTGGTGTATGGCTCTACCACCGGTGTCTATGGCGACCAAGGCGGCCGCTGGGTGAGTGAAACCACGCCCGCCCAGCCCCAGACCCCGCGCGCCGAACGCCGGGTGGACGCCGAAACCCTGGTGCACGGCTTCGGTCGGGTGGTGGGCACCCGCAGCACCGTGCTGCGCATTCCTGGCATCTACGCCAACGACCGCAAAGGGGGAACGCCTCGAGATCGGCTGATGCGCGGCACGCCAGTGCTCCAGGCCGAAGACGACGTCTACACCAACCACATCCACGCCGATGACCTGGCCCGAGCCTGCGCCTTGGCGCTGTGGCGCGCACGCCCCCAGCGCACGGTGAACGTGGTGGACGACACCGAACTGAAGATGGGCGATTACTTCGATCTGGCCGCCGATCTGTACGGCTTGCCGCGCCCGCCGCGCCTGCCACGCCAGACCGCTCAGGCCCAGTTGCCTTTGATGTTGTTGAGCTTCATGAGCGAATCGCGCCGTCTGCGCAACGAGCGATTGAAGAGTGAGCTGCGCCTGCGCCTTCGCTACCCCACCGTGGCCGAAGGCTTGCTCGCTTGATGCCGGGTGGGCGGCTTACGTCCACGCGGGCGTGCCGTCCCACTGGGGCAGCAAGACCACGGCTCTCGCCAAGCCACTGAGGTCGGATTCGCTTCGGTCCGCGCCAGGGAGCCCGTGCACGTCTTCCAATTCGACGTGGACCGCGCGCCCAGGCTTCAGCTGCTGCCCATGGCGTCGCCAGAAGGTTTCGGCCTTCAACCCTGGCCATCGGATGTGCCAGGTAGATGGCCGGGCGCGCAAGGTGTCGTGTGCCACCAGTCTCAGGACGAACGGCTCTTGCTGGTGAGGGGTTAACACCCCGACCGACGCGAGTTTGAGAATGCCTTGCGCCCTCATGGCCTGCATTCACCTGGCCTGCAACGGTGCCCCATGTGTCTTCATCTCCTCGCATTTGACGATGCAAAGATTTTAAACACGTATGTGATCGATGGCGATTCGACGACTAAATGTGGCTGCTGAGCTTGAGCAGCACCCGGCCAATCAACACCGACGCCGGCCCAAACGATTTGCGCGGGAACCGGGCTTGGTCAGGATGGTCTGCGTGCAGCCACCATTGCCCTCCGTCGCGGTTGAGCCGTCTCAAAATCACAGTGCCGTCCTGATCAAGTGCAAAGACTCGACCGTCCGTCGGGGTCGTGGCGTCAGTGTTCAGCACCACGGTGTCGCCGTCGAACAGGCTGGGCTCCATGTCCGAGCCACTGACTTGAATGGCCACCAAGTGCTCTGGTCGGGCCGAAACGCTGCGAAGCCATGCCGGGTGCAAGAGCAATGGCGCGATGCCGTTGTCGTCGGGTTCGGTGACGAGACCCGGGCCCTGCAGCGGGAGCAGCAGGCGAGAGCGCCTCAGCACCACTGTGCCGGGGTCCCCGTAGGGCGGTGCCACGCTGTTGACCAGGGTCATGCTGCCCAGGCCATCGGCGAGCCATTTGTGCGAAATGCCCAGGGCCTCTGCGATCTGGGGCAGGCTGCCCCTCGATTGGCGCGCGCCCGATTCGATGTTGCCGATCGTGCCTTGGCTCACACCGGCGGCCGCCGCCAGGTGATTCTGGGTCCAGCCCCGCTGCAAGCGGGCATGGCGAAGGCGTTCGGCGACGGTTTTCACACGCGCGATGTTGATGGTGCAACCGTGATCGAAGCCAATCACGTATGTGACTGTTCGCGGTTTGGGGTGAACTCCCTGGGAATCGGATCGGGCGTGCTCGGCGGCAGGTGTGGCGCGCGCCGCTAAAAGCTGGTGCGCCATGGCCTCGTGTGCTTGGCGCCGTTGTGACAAGTTGCCACCAGCCTTGGTGCCGGAGGCCGGAATCGAACCGGCACGTTGTTTCCAACGGCAGATTTTGAATCTGATACAGAAAGTGAGCAACGACGCGGCCTCCAGGCCGAAAACTTCCGCTATCAAATCGACCCTCTACCCTTATTCCATGCGGGCTCCAGAGGGTCGGCGGAAATGATTTTGGCTACCTCGTGGGTGTGATACGGTCGCCCCGCGTTCGGTAGTGAGCCATCGTCAAACGCTTGTCGGAGTGCTGCAAAAGCCGCGCGGCATCGTCTGATGTTTCGGCCAGGTCGGCGGCACGCTTTCGCATGTCGCGCAAGATCAGGGCGGAAACTTCCGGGCACTCCTTCGCGGCTTCTTCCCGGGCTTTCTCCCATCTGCTGCGCAGCTTCGCCACGGTCATTTCCGTGCCGTTTGGCATCGCCATCAGCTTCAGGTGCAATGCCAACTTGTTGGCCTTGCGGCGCTCGATGATCCCAGCCAGAACGGAGCCACGAATGTCGAACTCGGCCACCTTGCCGGTCTTGTTTGCCTTCACCCTCAGAAAGTCCCCGCGCAGGTTTGTCAGGGACAGCTTCAGCACATCGGTCACGCGCAAGCCGGTGGCGCTCATCAGGTCGAGCACGTCTTTGAGCGTGTCATCGGCTGCACGGTGCAGGGCGTTGAACGCCTCGTCAGTCACCTCCATTTCCCGCACTCTCACCTTGCCGATCTTCCAGCCCTTGATCGGGTTCGGCAGCGTCGTCATGCCCCATTCAAGAGCATGCTCCCACAGCAGGCCCAGCAGCTTCACTTCTTTCTCGCCCTGGAGCTTTGCTGTCCGCTTGTCCAGATAGGCGCGAAGGATCGGGCGCTTGATGGTTTCCCATGTGGCCGTCTCAAACACCTGGCGCATGGCCTTGATGTGCTGGCGGTAGTTCCGTGCGTTGGCCTCACTTTTGGTCGGCAAAACCTCCCTCTCGAACTTGTCGAAAGCTTCGGCCAGCGTCCCAGCCACACGGGACTTCCGGTGGTGCAGCCGGTCCCACTCCTTCAAAGCCTCGTCGAAGTCGGTCCCAATCGGCACCTCCTTCTTTTGTCCCGGGGCGCAGTAGTAATACCCCGTCCAGACCTTGCCGGATTTGAGCTTGCGGGACCGGGCGCGAAGTCCTGGGTACTTGCTGAGTCTCATCGAACGAACTCAAGGCGTGGGCCGCTTGGCATTGCCACTTGCACCCCGCAGGCACGATTGCGGGCGTACCAGCGTGACACCAGCGGAGAACCATCAGCGGCAGTCTCGTATGGGTAGCCCAGCTTGTCCAGTTGCTTACGCTGGCTGGACTTCCAAGACGTTCCGGTGAGCTGCTTCACCTCGTCTTTCGTGAGGTATTCGGATGCGTTGATATCGCTCATCCCGTTTCCCCTTTCTGGCCCAGGTGTTGGCGGATGGCGGCATCAATTTCACTTGGGGTCGGCAGACCATCAACACCCTCTGTTCTGCACTCTCCGAAGCATTGCCACCTGATGACCGCCCACGCCTGCCTCAACAGCGAATCCTTTGCTTCGTTCTCTTCCACTAGGCGGCGGATGTGGTCTGCGGCATTGGCGGACGCCTCGGAAAGTATGTAGTCGTAAGACATTGACGACTCGTAATAGAAGTTTTCTCCGGTTGCCAGCTCATCAGCGCACCGCAGCGCGTCTTGGTTTTGTTCGTTCACGATCCGTTCTCCAAATGATGTTTGATGTCGATGGCCGCCTGCAGCTTCTTCTGCCAGTCGTCTGTTTCCAGCGCCTCCTGGGCTTGGCGCAGTAGAGCAACTGTCTTTGCAAGCTCATCGGTCAACTGGCACAGGTTGCGCTCGTTGGCCTCGTTCTCCGCATGCAGGCGGCGCAGCTCGGCGGCGGCCTGTTTGCGTGTCTCAACCTCTTGCAGCCATTCTTTTGCGCTTTGTTCGCACTCATAGGCGATGCGCAGGGCTTCAGGTTGCGCGCTCATGCCTTGCCTCCCAAAGCTGCAACAGCGTCGCGCAGGCGCTCCAAGCACAATCTGGCTGCGTCGGTCGGTGTTTCATTCTTGTGGCCGCTGCTGACCTCAAAACGTGCCCCTGCCGGGGCCACATTCACCTCAACGGTGCAGCACCAGAACTTGTCCCTCGATCCGTATTGACCCAGTCGAACCGCGCCCCACGGCTCAAGCTGGCTGATCAGGTTTTCAAGGGTGCTCGGCTCGGCCAGCGGCGTGGCCTCAAAAGCCGGTTTGGGCTGCTTCTTGAACAGGTTGGTGATGGCGTTCACGATGCACCGCCCTTCTGCGCCAGCGCGACTCGCATGCGCTCCATGTAGTCTTTGGAAATGTCGGCTTTGGTGGTTTGTCTGATTGCGATTGCTTCGCCCCTCCAGACCGCTAGGGCATCTTGCAAACGAGCCCGCCACCGCGTTGCTGACCCATCAGGAAGCGCCGGCTCCCAATGCTTTCCGTCAGGGCTGGACTGCGTTTTGCATTGCATCAGGTCTTTGACGGTAATCATCGCGCGTCTCCCTTCTGCGCCAGCGCGGCGCGGGCTTGCCAACCCCTCCACGTCGATTCGCAGAAAAATCTGCTGTCAAAGACGCGCAGATACCACGCCTCAAACTCTGCGCGCTCATCCACTTCGCTGGACTGCGCTGGCGCTTCTGGCGCGGAGTTGCACTCGGCGCAAGGCACATCAACGAAGTGTCGAAACGTCTGACAGGTAACACCGCTTTTCTCGTAATTTTCGACGACTTTCAGAAGCTCAAAATACCTGCTCGCCAAAATAGCGTTGGTTTCATTCACAGCCTCTGCCGCATCTGATTGCGCTGGCGCTTCTGGCGCGGCGGCGAGCATGGCGTCAATGCGATCCAGTGCGGAACGGGCAATCGTGCCGCAGTCAGACCAAAGTTTCCCCATGCCGCCAGTGAACGGGGCTTTGTAGTCCGACGCATCGGCGTAGAAGCGCAGGGCGGCTTGAACCGCCTTCCAATCCTCCGCCACTCGCTGGCGGTCATGCTTCAGCGCAGCGTTCTCCGCTTGTAGCCGCTGCACCATCTCGCCAAGTCGGTCAATGCGATCAGCCTTCGCGGCACAACTGTCGGCCAAAGCCTCGGCCTGCTGCGGGGCGGGGTGGCGGTAGAACACCGACACCTCAAACAAGCGCGGCTTCGCAGAAAGCTCGTCGTACCGCTCTTTCGTGCAAGTGCAGTAGTCGTTGAGCCCTCGGCGGCGGAAGGCATAGACCGGCGCCTGCTGCGCCAGCTTGGAAAGCACTGCGGCTTCGATGGCGCGGGCGTAACGAAGCTCGTTGAACTTCCAGTTGGGGCGTTCGATTTCCTCTTGGCGTACTGCCTTCAGCTCGTCATCGGTCAGGATCGTGTTCATGCTTTTTCTCCGGTGGCTTTGGCGATGGCCTTGTCGAGCTTTCTCCATGCGTATGCTCTTGTTCGAGCGGCAGAAGGTCGGTTACAAACGTCTTTCAGCTCCATTGCCGCCTCCAGCAGATCAGGCGCGGAAGCGATCAGGCGGGCGTTGGCTTCGCTTCGACCGGCGACGACTCGCATGTAAACGTGTGCCACATCAACCTTGCCGACACATCCGTTCTCGGGATCGTTCTCAATCCCGGTGATGTCTCCTTCTTCGTTGCTCCAAGGGCCTGCGGTGTGCTTGCTCATGCAAACCCCCGCGAAGGAAGATTGAAGGCTTCCAGCGAACCCGGGCGGTACGTGGTCTGCGGAATGTCTCGCTTGGTGTCCAGAACAGGCCGGTGCATCGGCTCAGTGCCTGAGAAGTCCACGCGGTCAATCGTTGCTCGGAACGTCTGGCGCGGTGCCAGATCAATGGTGGGTTTGGTCTTGGTGGTCATGGTCTTGAATAGAAAGAGGGGCACCAGAAGCAAGGCGTTTGGTCAGGGAGGAGCTGTGCGGCTTCTGGTGTTGCCCCGAAAAGTGGTTAAGCGGCAACCGGCTTGGCTTTACGGGCCTCGCCTTCTTTCTTGAGTCCAGATCGCACGTTGGACGGCAGGACAGACCACAGGGCCAGCTTTTGGTCTGAGTCCAGGTTGTCGGCCTCGATGCGGTCGAATGCGATGGGGGGGCCGGCTTCTTCGCTCTCGAAAAGCTCTTTGACTTCCTCGGCCAACTCGCGCAAGTAGTTCTGCTGATCAATCGGAAGCTCGGCCATGGAGCCCTTGGTGGGCGTCACGATGACGGCGGAAGGCTTGTTGTCTTCCAGGTCAAGACCTTCACCGCCTTCGGTGTTGAGGAAGTGAACCGCGTTGTCCAAGCGGTCGGTCTTGGGCCACAGCTTGTAGGCGCGTTTGATGACCGTCTTTTTGATCATCTCGCCCTCGTCCGTCACCCATGGGCACTTCTTTCCCTTGCTCTCCCATGCCTTCCATGCGCTGGAACGGTTGCGAATGTCGTAGACCTCATCCAAGCTCATGCAGGCGGTAAGGTAGTCGCCAGAGTGGGTCTTGACGACGACGTATACGCCGACGATTCCCCCCCGGTCTTTCGCGAACGGGTTGCGGTTGTGAACGGGCGGGCGGTCGAATCCTTGCAGTTCAAAACGGTCTTGCTCAAAGACAAGCTCAGACTGCCCCCACATGATCGAACCCGATTGGATAGCAAGGTCCAGCAGGCCCATATACGAGATGTCTAGGCAGATGCGACCGTCACGCGGCACCAAGTACGCTTGGCGCTTGGCAGGGTTCAGGCTGATGCCGATAGCGGCCACATTGGTCACGGCATTGATGACCGACTGCCGATTGCCCATGGCGATGTTCAGCGCATAGTCGTTGCTGCTGATGACCTGCACAGCAAACCCGGCCTCTCGCTCGAAGTTCAGCGCGCCACCGGCCATGCGCTCGAAGCGCTCCCGGGTGCTGTAAATGTCGTCCTTGATGATGGCAAGTGCGTTGCTCATTTGTTCCTCCGGTTAAGTTCAGTTCATCAGCGCCCGCCAAGCCTGGCGAACAGATGCGATGCGTGATTGGTTGGCCGACCGATACAGCCGGTACACAGAGAAGGCGAAGCGAATGCCGCTCAGTTGCTCGGTGTGCACATCGACTGGGGCGCGCTGCTCAACCTCACCAGCCACAGCGACGATCTGGTCGCGCTTGAGGGCCGAGGTGTCCACGCGGTGCAGGCACAGGCCAGAGCACTCGCCCTGCGGATACCCGCAGCCGGAAATGGCGTAGCGGCACATCAGCACCACCTCCAGAACATTCCGGCGATGCGGGCCAGCATCGGGCGCGGCTTCGCTGTGCGAGGGTCCAGAAGTGCGGCCTGAAGCGTCAGGGCGCAGCTAGACATTGGCTGGTGCTGGCGGGGCACGTAGGCGCTCCCAATCAGTACCTTGCCGGTGTTGATGACGTTCATGCTGCACCACCTTCCTTGCTGCGGTCCACGGTCGCACTCGCCATGAAGATGTCGCTGCCGACGATGCCGCGCAGGTCCGGCCCGTCATGGTTGGGTGCGCCTAGCTTGGTGGCTCCGCACGCACAGCGGTAGCGGCCCTTGAGGCTGATGTGCGCGCTGCGCCCGCTGACCGTGGTGCGGGTGATGTTCTTCGTCCAGGCCCAGGTGTGGCGCGGGCCGTTGGTGCAGGGGGGGGTGGGCGTGCTCATTTCAAACCTCCCAAAAACGCCTCGATGGCGTCAGCAAAAGTCACGTACACAGCAATCAGCGCGGCAGTCGGGATGCCCCAGCCGATGGCAAACATTCGGATGGCCTCGCGGTAGGTGATGCCAACCCGCCCGTACTGCTCGGGCATGTCGTCGTCAGGCGTCAGCGACCAAGCGAACAGGGCGACCAGCATTCCCCAGCACAGGGAGAGGCCAAGCACGATCAGCAGGCCAGTCGGGATCGTGTTCATTGCGAACCTCCCTTCTTCGTGGTGATCCAGGTGTCAGCAGTGCTGTCCTGGCGCTCCTGGGCGCGGGCGCTGAAGCCGGGCTTGTCGATGGGCTCAAGCTCCAGCGGTGTCTCGGGCTCTTGCGGGGTCTGAATCCCGAAGTCCTCCAGCAGCGCAAAGCCGCTGTCGCGCTCGGTCAGTTCTTCGACCTCCACGCCCGGCAGCGGGCGGTCGGGCCGCTTGATGAGGCGGTGTTTCATCGCGCACCGCCTTCCATGGCCTTGAGCATGGCGTCGGCCATCTTGTAGGCAAACTCAGCGTCTTGTTTCGGGTCGATGCTTCCGGGCCTTGTCAGCATTCCCTGCATCGCCTTCGCCGCGAAGTAGTCGCGCAGGGTCATGCCTGGCGATGCGGCAATTCCGCTGTAGTGGTTTGCGGCTTCGGTTGGGAAGGCCGGGCCTCCGGTGTCAGTTCCGAAGCTCATCCCACCACCTCGCTAGCGGTATCAACCAGCTCAACGTCCGCATCGCAGAAGCCGCGAGACTTCATCTCGCAGGCCAGAGTCATCAGCAGTTGGCGAACCTGCGCGGCGGTCAGGTCGCACTTGCGGATGGCGGCAAGAGCCACGTTCAGCTTCTCGTCGCTTTCGGCCTCCTGGCGTTCGCGGACTTCCTGCTCAGCCCACATGTCGCCGTACTCGCGGGCCTCTCGGATGGCCCGGGTTTCGAGTGGTGCGTAGGTGTTCATCTGCTGCTCCATCTGGTTGGTGAGTCGATGGAGTTAATGTAGCGAAACGCTAGAAACAGATCAAGCGTAACGCTATGCAAAACGCTAGAAACCGACGAACGGCAAGCTAGGCGGGCAAGCACAGACGAAAAAAAACCCGCACTAGGCGGGCTTGCTTGGGGCGCGGGGCGCGGGGCTTTACTGCGTCTTGAGGTCGTATGTCCTGCCAAGATCGTCCTGGCACTGGCCGATTGCATTCATGCCATCCACTGCGAACTCGCACCGCAAAGCCTTGCCTGTTGGGCTGGTGAGTAGGGCACGGCCTTGGTTGGCACTACCCACGATGCTCATGGTGGTGAACTTGGCACCAGTGAACCCAGATGCTTGGCCGAAGCTGTTGTTGAGGATGTAACGCCCCGCGTATTCCTCCCCATCAACCGTCGCTGTGATGGTCTTGGCGGCGGAGTTGAAAGTGAACGGGTGAGCCTTTCCCTCTCTTATGAGCTGTCCAGAGCCAGCGCAGCCGGCCAAGAAGGCGGCAGCAAGAATCAAAGCAATCTTCATGGTTTCTCCCTTAGAAATCGTCGCCCCGCCAAATCTTGACCACTCGGCCAAAGACCTGGAAGTCCATATCTGACGTGATGGTCCAGTCTCTGTAACTAGGGTTCTCGCTGATCGCCACCAGGCCGTTGCCGGGGATGCGTTGTAGGCGCTTGATGAACCCCTCGTCACCAACACGGAAGAAGTAAATCGCGTCGTACTCCACTGTCACGACGCCAGTGTCGATCAGCAGTGGATCGCCTGGGTTGTAGAGCGGGCGCATGGAGTCACCGAAGCCGGTGACGATGGCGAGATTCTTGTGCGAGGTGCAGTTTGGCACGTTCTTACGAAGCCACTCTTTGGTGACCTCCCATCCACGTATTTCTCCGGGTTGGTCGCGCAGAACCAACCCACCTGCACCCATTTTTCCACCTGTTTCGTATTCACTTATTCGCTCTGTGTCACCTTTGTTAATTACACGTTGGTGAGAAATTACCGCTTCCGTGTCGGATGCCACTTTTGCCCATCCTGGGAACGCTTCATCGAGAGC
The DNA here is from genome assembly GCF_041913525.1 of Hydrogenophaga sp. Classification (GTDB taxonomy): domain Bacteria; phylum Pseudomonadota; class Gammaproteobacteria; order Burkholderiales; family Burkholderiaceae_C; genus Hydrogenophaga. The sequence goes on from NZ_JAYSFD010000002.1 coordinate 341,554, forward strand.
GCGGCGCATCGTTGGTCCCACCCCTTTGGGGTTTCCTGAAGGCAGCTTCACCCCGGAATACACCTGATAGACGCTTTGCGGGTTAAGGCCGGCCTGCTCTGCCACAGCCTCGTAGCCACCCATTGCGTCCACAAGCTGTCTCAGTGCTTGTACGTAAATGTCCATTTGGCCGTTATAGCAATCCGCTACCCTTGCCGTCTGTCGAAACACTTGACGTTCATCTAGCGTTTCGCTATTATGCGGCGCATGAACATCAAACCCACTGAGCGCCAGGTTCTCGCGCAGCGATGCGGAGTCCAAGACGCCTACCTCTACCAAGTGCTCACTGGTCGGCGTGAAGCCAGCCCTGAGCTTTGCGTACTCATCGAGCGGGAAAGCTCCAAAAGGATTACCCGCCAGATGCTTCGCCCGAATGATTGGGCGCGCATTTGGCCTGAGTTGGCGGAGTCGATCGCGTCGAGCTGATGGGCGGTTCGTCATGTGACGGACTGTCCATTTTTTTCGCCCAAAACCGAAGTCAACCGAGGTCAACCATGAGCAACCATTCGCAAATTCAGGTGCCGTGCATGTCTGTCATGCGCAGCCCGGAAGAGGTGCCGGCGGCTTTCATTCAGGCATGCAAGTCTGAGTTGGAGGCGCTGAACCTCTGCATGAACTTGTCTGGTTTGAGCGATGAGGCCATCCGCGAAAACCTCGGCATCGACAAAGGCCACTTCTCCCGCATTCGCAAAGGCCGTGGCAACTTCCCGCCGAACAAGCGCGTAGCTCTGATGGAGCTTTGCGGCAATCGCGCTCCGATTCAGTACGAGGCCATGCGCTTGAACTGCGAGGTTGTTGACCTCAGCAAAGACGCACAAATCCGCGCCTTGGAGCAGCAGCTCAATGCACTGAGGAAGGCTGCGTAATGGCTGGCGACTGGATCAAGATGCGATCGGACCTCTTCACGCATCCGAAGGTTGTCCGCATTTCGTCCGCACTGAAAGCGGACACGCTTCGGACGGTCGGCGGATTGATGTCCGTTTGGTGTCTCTTCGATGCCCACTCAACAGATGGACACCTGGACGGATACACGCCGGACGTTCTTGACGATCACCTGCGATGGCCAGGTTTTTCGCGGGCAATGGTGCAGGTCGGCTGGCTTGAAACTGATGGCGATGACGCCCTTGTTTTGCCTCGGTTTGACACTCACAACGGCCAGTCAGCCAAGCGCCGCGCACAGGACGCAGACAGGAAAAGAGAAGTCCGAAAAACGTCCGCATCCGATGCGGACAAAAAGCGGACCAGAGAAGAGAAGAGAAGAGAAGAGATAAATACATCTCCTAACGGAGATGGTGACAAATCCGAAGCTGAAGCTTCGGGCGCTGTCGCGCCGGCCAAACCTGCCGACGTGATGACGAAGGATGAGCTTTGGTCGGCAGGCAAAAGCCTGCTTGCCCAAGCTGGGATTCCGAAGGCTCAGTGCGGATCGTTGATCGGCAAACTTGTCAAGGACTACGGCGATGTGGTGGTGATCGAGGCTGTCCGGGCAGCAGTGGTGACGAGGCCGGCAGACCCTGTTGCCTACATCAAGGCGGCTTGCATGCACTCAGCCGGACAGCGCGCCAATGCTGCGCCCAAGAGCTTTGCCGAGCAAGACCGCGAAGCCGGGATGCGTCGCTGGGAGGAAATGACTGGGCGCGTTCATCCCGACCGCCAGCAAGGCGGGGCTGTGTTCGCTGTCACAAACCAAACCCTTGACGTTGTGGAGGTGCTGCGATGAGCCTGCCCGTCCAAGCCCTTGATCGCCTGTTTGCCCGCCTAGCTGCGACCTATGGCGCGGCCTGGGAGCGCAGCCTTGGCTCCACACCTTTGGCCGATGTGAAAACCGCGTGGTCGCATGAGTTGTCCGGGTTTGCAGGATCACTGAACCGCATCGCATGGGCGCTCGAAAACCTGCCGACCAAGTGCCCGAACGTCATCGAGTTCAAGGCCTTGTGCCGCCAGGCACCAGCGCCAGAGGCGCCTCGCCTTCCTGAGCCAAAGGCAGACCCTGAGCGAGTCAAAGCCGAGCTGGCGAAGCTCGCCCCCGTGCGCCAGGCCGTAGCCACCAGCCAGCGCGATGGCCGCGAGTGGGCTCGACGCATCTTGGCCAGGCAAGAAGCCGGAGACCGCATCCGGCCCATCACCCTGCGTTTCGCCAAAGAGGCGCTTCGCATCACCTAAGGAGCCGTCATGACCCTGCGAACTCAAGACCCCGACAAGCAAGCTGCGCATCGACTGCTGGACGAAGTGAGAGCCGGCATCAAGCACCACCCGATTCTGATTGCCCAGGCGCTGGCAATCCTTGGTGAACCCGTGGAGGAAGCATGAACCTCGACCAAATGTGTGCAGATGCTCTCAAGCGCATTGAGCGATATCTCAACCTGGCTGCCGCCCAGCACAAGTTCCACCTGCGTGGCGGGAGGAAGCTGTGATCCAACTAGGAATCGCTCTCTTTGGCCTGACCGCGATTTACTTCGCAATGGGCAACAACCCACGTCTGCGCAAGTGGGCTCCCATCATCGGACTGGCGGGTCAGCCGTTTTGGTTCATGGCGACCATCCCGAATGCTCAGTGGGGCATGGTCGGTTTGTGTGTGGCGTACACGCTGGTTTACGTGCGCGGCATCTGGATGCAGTGGGGGGCGAAATGACCGACCGAGCCGTCATCACCTGCTTCAACCCTGTGCAGGCCCACAAAGCCCTGACCAACGCAATCTGGCCGCAGCTCAAGGCCATGCTGATCGCAGGCCATCGCATGGTTGTCGAGGTCAAGCCTGAAACCCGCTCCAGCGAACAGAACCGCAGGCTGTGGGCCATGCTGACCGACATCAGCGAACAAGTCGATTGGTACGGCAGGAAGCTGGCACCAGCCGATTGGAAGCATGTCTTCTCTGCCAGCCTTCGCAAGCTCGATGTAGTTCCGAACCTGGATGGAACCGGCTTTGTCGCGCTGGGCCTGTCCACCTCGACCATGACCAAGCGCGAGATGGCCGACATGCAGACCCTCATGGAAGCATTCGGCGCAGAGCGCGGCGTGAAGTTCAGGGCGCAGGAGGGCGCATGAAAGCCTGCAAGGTCTGCGAAACCCCGTTCTCTCCAGCCCGCCCGCTGCAAGTCGTCTGCGGCCCGAAGTGCGCTCTTGCCGTAGCCAAAGACCACCGCAAGGCCGAAAAGGAAAACATCCGCAAGCGCAAGGCAGCGGTGAAGACCAACGGCCAGAAGAAGGCTGAAGCGCAGCGGGCAGTGAATGCGTTTGTCCGTGCGCGTGATGCCAATCTGGCTTGCATCTCATGCGGTCGGATGCACGAGGGTGCTTGGCATGCAGGCCACTTCCGCAGCCGTGGCTCTGCGCCTCACCTTGCACTCGATCCGCGAAACATCCATCGCCAATGTGCACCGTGCAATCTGTTCCTTCACGGGAACCTGATCGGCTTTCGCGCTGGGCTGATCTCCCGGTACGGCGAGGACTTCGTGAAGGAGTTGGAAGCCGACCACTACCCGCGCCACTACAGCGGGCACGACTACGAAGAAATCAAGCGCGAGTACCGCGCAAAGCTCAAGGAGATTGAAAGTGGCAAGAAAGAAGATTGAGTGCGGCCCTCCCATCGAGTTGTCCAGCAAGTACCTGAAGAACTACATCGAACAGAAGTGCCATATCTGCGAGGAATGCGGAGAGAAGACGCATTGGCCAGGCGCAGAGAACAACAAGGGCGCTTACCCGGTCCGGGTCAATGGCAAGTCGGTCAGCGTTCGCCGGCTGGCGTTTGAATTCAATGGCGGTGTGCTGGAGAAAAACAGCAAGATCATCACAACCTGCCCGAACCATCGCTGCATCAACTTCAAGCTGCTGCGTCAGGTCACGATGGCTCACATCGTCAAAGAGGCGGTGAAAGCCGGGACGATGCACACCCCGCAGAGCTGCGCCAAGATCGCGGAGACCAAGCGTCGCACGGTGGGGAAGTTGAGCCAAGAGGCGGCAGAGTCCATCAGGTTGGATTTCCGCCCTGCTGCATTGGTGGCTGAAGAAAACGGCATCAGCGAATCCTACGTTCGCACGATTCGACGAGGCGCGGCCCGCAAGAGCTACGCATCCAATCCTTTTTATGGGTTGATGCGATGAGCCGCAAACGCACCGTGCGCCGAGTCTGGAGGATGGTGAACCCCATCGCTCACGCAATCCAAGGCGCGGCCATCACCCCGCGATCTGAACTGGACAAACTGCTGGCCCGTGAGCTTGCCTCGCTGGACGACTTGACCCACGGCAGGGGAGGGCTCCAGCAGTGGAACGACATGGCTCATGTGGTGAACCTCTGCGAGTCGCTGGCCTTGAACGGGGTTGGGCCAGAGGCTTTGGAAGCCTGTGTGCTTGCTCAAGAGGGTTTGATTGACGCCGCCAGAAGGTTTCAAAAGACCCAGCGCATGGGCCTGACTGGGGTTGCCATCCAAGCCCTGCGCGACGTGATCGAGTACCACGACCTCCAGCGGTCGAGCATCAGCCGCAGTCAGTACGAGAAAACCATTGCAGGGTTGCGCAGCCAGATTCTGAACAACGTGAACACGGTTCACCTCGACAAGCTGCTCGAAACGGAGGCCGCATGAACTGCAAACCCGGAGATTTGGCAATTGTTGTCCGGTCTGAGAATGGCAACGCGGGCAAGGTTGTCACCTGCATTCGATTGGCAACCAAGACTGATCTTGAAAACGAGGGCTTGTTCTGCCCCGATGATGTATGGGTGGTTGATCGCCATCTGTTGGTGACTAACGCCTTCGGCAAGAATGGCAAGCATGTCCGCTTGTGTCCTGATTCTGTTCTTCGTCCCATCAGACCCCAAGCCGATGGTGCCACCGACGAAACTCTGACTTGGCTTCCCGTTCCTTCTCGCGAGAAGGAGGCCGCATGACCTGCCCCGCCTGCGACTTAGCCAACAAGGGCGAACTGACTGGCTCGTACCAAGCCAACTGCGATGAGTGCACGGCTCGACAGTTCGCCAATGGGATCGACCTTTTCAACGCCCGCAAGGCTGGAGAGATGACGCCGGAGTACGTCGCCATCCTCCAAAAGGTCTGGGGCGACGACTGGGAAGCAGGCCATGAGCGCGTGAAAGCATGGGTCAAAAAGAAGGGGAAGAAATGACCAAGGACGAAATTGAAAAACTGGCGGTCGAGGCTGGTTGGCCTTTGTTCGCCATCCAGATGCTCGCTGGGACGGAGGATGAGAAGCGGCTTCAGCGTTTTGCAGAGTTGGTGGCCACTGCCGAGCGCGAGGCGTGCGCAGAGCTTCTAAAGGAGAACGCCACGCTGTGCGTGAAGAACAAAATGCTGCGCGAAATCCTTGAGGCAAACGCCGACGCCATCCGTGCGCGAGGTAACGCATGACAGATGAGCGCCCATCCATCCAGGAGCGGTATTCGACCGCCCGCCAGACCTCCGACCTCTCGCTTGACCCGTTGACCTCAATGAGCCCAGCGGACGTGCTGACGGCCTCCGGGTGGGCGGCTCAGGAGAACGAGGCGGCGATGCTGCTTTGGGGTGTGGTGTACCAAGGCAAGACCTCGGACAAACTCCGACTGGTGGAAGTGCTGGGGAGCCAACTCAACGCCAAAATGGGCAAAGATCGTAGGTTGAAGGGTGACGCATGGAAGATCGCCGCCGAGATGCTGGCGTGGTTTCTGCATGGCACTTGCAGGCCCTGCGGTGGGTTGGGGTACGAACGGACGCCGGGAACACCTGCACTCTCCAACCGTCTCTGCAAGGTCTGCCAAGGAACCAAGCGAGCCCACTACCCGCGATCAGCAGCGCACATCTGGATGGACGCCCATTTGGGCAGCCTCACTGCAAAAGCCGGTGGGGAGGTGATGAAGAAACTGGCTAGGAGTATGGAGCTATGAGGAAGTGGCTAAAACAGCAATGGTGCTCCCTCATGCATATGGGTGGCCGCATCAAACGCGACGATCAAGGGCGCATCAACTGGCAGTGCGATACCTGCGGCATGTGGGGTGATCCTGTCCCGATTGATGAGGAGCTGAGACACATAAACCGAGACATAAACGCGCACATAAAAGCTGTACAAAAACCCCTTGCGCCATGAAAATCGGTGTGCTATCGTTGCGTGGTCGATAAATTCCGGGTGAGCCGGAAACAGCAAAAGTGACGCCATCCCATCGTGGGATAGGTGTCTTCAAAAGACCCATCACACCAGCGGGCCGAATGACTGGATCTGGCGAGGCCACGGCCTCTGCCCCACTGGACGAGCCCCGATGACCCCGGTACCCCCGGGCGAGAACAGCGCATAGGACGCGGTGAAGGTAGCCCGGCCCGCTGATGTGATGGTGCCGCGCCGTACCGGAAACGGTGCTAGGTTTAAAAGGCCAACCGGCACCATCAACGCCATACAGCGCCCTATGCAAGCGTCTGGAGCGAAATGCCAGAGCCGGAATTCGTAACCGGCAGATACACCAGAAGCCCGCCGAGTGCGGGTTTCGTCGTTTTTGGCCTGCATGAAGTGACCCTAAAGAGGGCGCATCAGGCCGCCAATGTTCTCGGGCCTGTCCGACATACCTCATCAGCTACCTAGCAAGAGGGACAGCGCCCGGAACCCTTCGCCCCCGGACAGACGCATTGCCGAAATGTGGCCCGACACGGGGAAATGTCGGGGAATCTCCCCATCCCTCGCTCGGATGGATAAGCGGCAGAGCGAACCCGGGCACCAGCAGGGCCAAACGAAACCCTGTGACGGATGGTGCCCACCCCTTCAACACACACCGGGCGCAGTCTCATTTCTCCGACGCCGGGAGGAACCACCATGCAGGAATCGACCTACACACCTCAAGTAGCCGTCTACGCCCTTTGCTGTCCCACTGACGGAAGTGTGAAGTACATAGGCAAGGCGGTAGACCCAAAGAAGCGTTACCAACAGCATTTGCGAGAAAAACGCGGCAACACCCCAAAGGTGAACTGGGTTCAAAAATGCTTGAGGAATGGCTTTGTGCCGACGTTGGTTGTCTTGGAGTGGGTGGATGCCAAGGTCTGGAAGGCTGCGGAGAAGAGGTGGATTTCTGAGTACAGGGCGAACGGCGGCTTGCTGAATGTCGCGGATGGTGGTGATGAGCCTCATTGCCCCACTGAAGTCAGGGCCAGCAACGGGAAAAAAACAGCTCACGCGATACATACAAATCCAGTGAGAAAGCGAATGTGGGAACTGAAGCGTTCCCTTGGAAGCGCATTGAAGGACGGGGTTGTTTCTGAGGCGACGAAAGAAAAGATGCGTCGCGCTGCGGTGCGCTTCCCTCAGTTCTACAGTGAATGGGCTTCGATATGAGCAGGCCAAGCGACTACTCCGAAGCCTTAGCTGATCTGATCTGTAGCCGCATTGCAGATGGGCAAAGCCTCAGATCAATTTGCCGCGATGAGGACATGCCTGACCGGGCGACAGTCTTTCGTTGGCTTGCAAGCCGGGAAGATTTCGCGACCAAGTACGCGTACGCGCGCGAACAGCAGGCTGATTTGTACGCTGAAAGCATCGTGGACATTTCCGACGAGCTGGAGATTCAAGCCACCTACCAAGGCGAGGAAGTCCGGCTGGATGTGAGCCCCACTGCCGTGGCGAGAAATCGGCTTCGCGTGGATGCTCGCAAGTGGTATGCGGCAAAGCTGGCCCCGAAGAAGTACGGGGACAAGATTCAAACGGAACACAGCGGCTCGATTGGCATTGCCAAGGCGCTGACAGATGCAGAGCTTGAGGCTATCGCGGCAGGAAGCGGCGGCTGAGCTGCTGGCTCGCCGTGCCGCCCGGGTGGCAATGGCGAAGTGGATCGACTACCGGGACGCTGGATACAAGCCGGCACGTCACCACCGACTGTTGATTGACCACCTTGAAGCGGTGGAGCGTGGGGAAATCACGCGCCTGATGGTTTGCATGCCGCCAGGCTCTGCGAAATCGACCTATACGAGCGTTGAGTTCCCGCCTTGGTTCATGGGCCGGAACCCGAAGCTCAACATCATCGCGGCCAGTCACACACAAGAGCTTGCTGAGCGGTTTGGCCGCAGGGTTCGCAACATCGTTGGGAGCCAAGAGTTCCGCAGTGTGTACGGCTACGGTTTGTCTGCCGACTCAACCTCTGCTGGTCGGTGGGACAACGAGCAGGGCGGCGAATACTTCGCGGCTGGTGTTGGCGGTTCGATCACTGGCCGCCGTGCAGACCTTGCGTTGATCGACGACCCGGTAAAAAGCCGGGAGGATGCAGACAGCCAGCGCAGCCGGGATAAGGCGTGGGACTGGTATGTGAACGACCTGCTGACCCGCTTGAAGCCTGGGGCGCGGCAGATCATCGTGATGACCCGTTGGCACGAGGATGACCTAGGGGGCCGGATTCTGGCCCGTGAGCGTGAGAAGTGGACGCTGTTGGAGCTTCCGATGGAGGCTGGAGCCAATGACCCATTAGGCCGGCTGCCTGGTGAGTTGCTTTGGCCTGACTGGTTCACTGATGAGATGGTGGAAACCGCAAAGCGCGACACCCGATCATGGAACGCGCTCTACCAGCAGAACCCGACACCAGACAGCGGCGACTACTTCAAGAAAGAGTGGTTTCGCTACTACGACACCGCGCCGCAGTACCTGCAAATCTACGGAGCCAGCGACTACGCGGTGACAGCGAAGGGTGGGGACTTCACGGTTCACGGCGTGTTTGGTGTGGACCAAAACGAGGACGTCTATTTGTTGGACCTATGGCGGCAGCAGACGACCTCGGACGTTTGGATTGACGCGTTCCTTGACCTGGTGCAGCGGTGGAAGCCGATTCAGTGGGCAGAGGAGCAGGGCCAGATCATCAAGAGCCTGGACCCGTTCATCAACAAGCGCAGCCAAGAGCGCGGTGTTTACGTGGCGCGTGAGCAGTTCACCAGCCTGACAGACAAGGCCAGCCGAGCGCAGGCCATTCGTGGGCGGATTGCCCAAGGGAAGTTCTACCTGCCAAAGCATGCGCCTTGGTTGGCAGACCTTGAGCGCGAAATGCTCACGTTCCCGGTAGGTGTGAACGATGACGCGGTGGACGTTCTGAGCCTGTTTGGCCGGATGTTGGACCAGCTCAGCACGAAGTCAGCACCGAAACCAAAGCAGCCCATCGACAGGTGGGAACGTGCTTTTAACTCCGACTCGGACGACGACTCATGGAAGACGACTTGAAGCAACTCACAACCACGGAGACCGAGCTGACAAAGCTGGTGCAGTGGTTCGAGGCCGCCGAGGACTCCACGCGAGATGCCCGAGTCACGTCCGAAAAGTGCCGGGACTACTACGACGGCAAGCAGTACACCGATGAGGAAGTGGCGACGCTGAAGAAGCGCAAGCAGCCCATCATCGTGTCCAACCGCATCAAGCCGAAGATCAACACGCTGAAGGGGATGGAGTCGCAGAGCCGCACCAACCCAAAGGCGTTGCCCCGGAATCAGGGTTTCGACGATGAGGCTGCGGAAGCCTGCCAGGATTCGATTCGTTTCGTGCTGGACGACAACGACGCCGACAACATCTTCTCTGAGTGCTTCGACAACCTGTGCATTGAGGGCACTGAGGCGCTGGAAATCAACGTCCAGCCAGACCCGAAGTCGCAGGATTTCCTCATCACCCTGAGGCAGATTCACTGGGACCGCCAGTTCTTCGACCCGCACAGCCGGGAGCGGTCTTTCAGCGATGCCAAGTACCTCGGTGAGGTGGTTTGGCTTGACCTTGAGGACGCGATTGCCGAGTATCCCAACGCTGAGAACGTCATCAGCGCCACGATGGACAAGTTTGGCGCAAAGACTGGCGAGACCTACAACGACAAACCGCAATACCGCTGGGCCGATGCGAAGCGCCAGCGGGTGTGCCTGATCTCCATGTGTTTCCGCAAGGGTGGCCGCTGGATGCACACCATCTTTGTGCGTGGTGGCTTCGTGCAGGAGCCGATTGAAGTCCCGTTTGTGGATGAGGACGGCAACAACGAGCCGCTGTACATCTACCAGTCGGTCTACGTGGACCGCGACGGCAACCGCTACGGGCCGGTCAAGGACTGGTTGAGCCAACAGGACGAGATCAACAAGCGACGCTCCAAGGCTTTGCACTTAATGAGCGTGCGCCAGGTCAAGGTCCGGAAAGGGTCCGTTGAATCTGTAGTTCGCCTAAAGGAAGAACTTGCCAAGCCTGACGGGGTGGTTGAGGAAACCATCGAGAACGGCGTTCAGCTTCTCCAAACTGGAGACATGGCGCAGGCGCAATTCAACTTGCTGGCCGAGGCCAAGGCAGAGATTGACGCGGTGGGTGTGAATGCGGCTCTGGCTGGCACCGAATCGCGCTCAATGTCCGGTCGGGCTTTGGAGGCTAGGGCAAATGCTGGCACCGCTGAGGTGCGCCCGATCCTTGATGCTCACGCGCACTTCAAGAACCGCGTGTACCGGGCGATCTGGAATCGCATCCGCCAGTACTGGACGGCTGAAAAGTGGGTGCGTGTGACCGACAACGAGCAGAACATCAAGTTCGTTGGCCTGAACAAGCCGGTAACGATGGGCGAAAAGGTCTTGGAGCGCATCAAGCAATCCGGCCAGCAGCCCGATCCTCAAACGATGGCGCAGATTCAAGCCGACCCGCAGATGCAGGTGGTTGTCGGGACAAAGAACGTCCCGGCGCAGATGGATGTGGACGTGATCTTGGACGAAGTGCCCGACTTTGCGGCCCTTCAGTCCGAGCAGTTCGCCGAACTTTCAAGCCTCGCCAAAAACGGCATGCCGATCCCTCCCCAGGCAATCATCGAAGCCTCGTCGCTGCGGAACAAAGACAAGATTCTGAAGATGATGCGCGGCGAGTCTGAGGATGGACAGAGCCAGCAGGTGATGCAGCTCCAGCAACAGATTCAGCAGCTCGCCCAGGCCCTTGAGGGTGTAACCCAAGAGAACGAGCAGATGAAGGCCGAAATGGGCCTTAAGGCCGCAGAGGTCAGCATCAAAGCCCAAGACTCGGAAACGAAGCAATACGCCGCCGAAACCGCCCGCATGCAGGCGCTAGGCCCGGCCATTGACCCGCAGCAGGTGGCCCAACTCGCGGCCCAGCTTGTGCTGCAAGCCCTCAACCCCCAAGGAGTTCTCTGATGGCTCAGAACACCATTCTTGCCACTGGCAGCGCTGCTGCGACCTCATCTGATGTTGTGGTGGCCGCTGGCAGCGTTGTCTCGGTCGGCATCTACTCGGCGGCTGGTATCCCTCGCGGCGTGTCGCTGCGCGTGATGATGGATACCCCGGGCCTTGACATGCAGATCGGTGAGCTGACCGCAGAAGACCCCGCTTTGATCCTGTCCGGTCCTGGCACCTACCGAGTGGTTCGTAGCGCCTTGGCTGATTCGGTGTCTGTTGGCGCTTACTCGGAGACGTGATAAGTGGCCATCGTCGCTTACCCCGGCACGCCCGGCACGGTCATATACGGCGGCCTGCCCACGCCATCGGGCGGGACTGCGCTGACGACGATCACGCTGGCGAACACGTCAGCGACCGAGCAGAGCGCGGGGTTTGTGTCGCCGATGTTTGGCCTGCCACTGAAGCAAGGCGACGTGCCTGCGGGTCAGTACCCGGCGTTCTTCCTGGCTGACGACACGCCTGTGCCGGCGACGATTCACAGCGTCACCTCGTGGCCTGATGGCTCAATGAAGTGGTGCGGGGTGTTCCTGCGTGTGCCGGCTGCTGTGCCTGGCTCTGGCACCCTGGCGATCACCGTCAAGAACGGCGGTAGCGCTCCGGGCGCTTCGGCTCGTGCAGTGTCTGATTTGACCGCTGCTGACCTGAAGGTCGAGCTGACAGGAGTCACCAACCTGACTGGAACGTGGACCGCCTCGCTCAACGACGCCATCACCAACGGCACGGTGGTTGTCATCGGTGACGGCCCTGCGGGCATGCTGGTTCGCATCCTGGGCGACTTCAAGCAATCAGGCAGCGCCCACGGCCAGCTCGTGAACTGGCACTACGCGCTGATTGCCCAGAACTCGTCCGGTGGCTTGCTGGGCATTCGCTACCTTGGTCGGGTGGCGCAGCCGTGGGCTGAGGTTGTATCTCCGGCGCCAGCGTTGCGCTCTTTCTCTGCCGCACTGAAAACTGGAGAAACGGTTTTTAGGGCAATGCAGGGGGTTCAATCTGGAGAAACGCTCGGCAGTACGATTTCCCTGCCTCATTACGGACGAATTGATACCTGCGGCACCTCTGGGAAATGGGATTTTTTCCAAGCAGGCGGAAGCGCATCGGCCGATTGCTCGGTGCGCGTGGTATTCGACAAAACGTATTTCACCGCCACAAAAATTATCCCCCCATACGATCTTGCTGTGGACCCCACCCCACAAGCAGCCGCCGACTACTACCCGTCGTGCAGCGGCGGAATGATCCGCCCTATTGGTAACACGGGAGAGCGCCGCGAACTTGGGGTTTTGCCTGACTGGGCGGTCAAGCATTTGCTTTTGCAGGATGCTGACTCTGAGCAGCGAGTGCGCGTGGCAAGTCTCGCGGTAGGCGGTTGGCGCACTGGAGTGCGAAAAGCTGCGACCAAAAACATCATACCTTGCGCCGATGTGTCGCCAAGCTATACGGGCCTCGGCCCGGTCGAAACCAATTGGCGGTACTGGGCTGTCCCAAACAACGGAGACATGCCGAACGTGGGCGTTGAGGGCTATCTCTGGAGCGGGGACTTAACGACAGACCACCGGCCAGGCCCATGCTATTACGCCTACCTCATCACCGGCGAACCCCAGCATCTTGACCTGCTGATTGAGAACGCTGCGGAGGCTGTTCTGGTGCAGCCGATTGGATCGCCAACGGTATGGACTATTGAGCAGCCGATTGTTGGGGCGGCTCGAACGGGGCAGTTTCACAATAGAACAGCAACGATCAACGGCGTCGATTACAAAGGTGCTGGAATCTTGTTTTACCCGGCGCTTACGCGCGATGCCGCGTGGGCGCTACGGGATATTGCGCAGTGCGCAGCAATATGCCCAGACGTTCCCCCAGATGGTGCGAACGTGAAGGGCTATTTCAAAGACGTGGTCGAAAGCAATTTGGCTGCGTTCAACGCTTACCGTGCTTTGATGCCTACGTCTTACCAGAACGCGGGGCTGTTCTGCTTGATCCCGGCAATTGCAAGCAACGAAGAATCCCCGTGGACGTATGCGTATTTGGTGAACTCACTTTGCCACGCAAAGAGCATTCTTTCGCCATCTGGTGTAGACGGGGTTCTGGAATCGTTTGCCAAATATTGGCAGACCGTGACTGACACCTACGACATTGCCGCCTGCTTTGCATACCGTATGTATCCGTGGAGCGACGCGCAGGTCCGCGCCAACACCATGGAAGAGTGCGTGTTCCGAGTTTTCGATTGCACAATTTCGTTCGATACCGGAACGCAGCTTTTCACAAAGGCGGGCACGAACTCCGGGTTTAGCGTCACCAATGGCGACGTTTTCATGGTGCCGTCAGGTGCGACCAAACCATTCGCATCAGCGGTTGACTATCAGCGCTTCTACGCCGTGGAAAGCACTGGATCGACTTGGAAGCTGGCGGCTTCTCCTGGCGGCGCTGCTGAAACCATATCCACAACTGGAACCTGGTCGCAAACCTGGGTGGGGCTTCAGTCGTTCTCCCCTCGGCTTACTTACGAAAACGTGACCAGCTCGTCTGGGTACATGGCAAACGTGCGAGGGTGCATGCGTCAACTTGAGGCCGTTGGCGTAACGGCGGCCTCCGCGGCGCGTGCTTTGGCTGACGCCAATATTGTGGCGGCGGGAACCAGTTTTTCCGACCTTCCGAAGAACGCCATGGCTCTTGCCTACCCGGGGTAAACGATGACTATTCTTGCTTCAGACAACTTTACCGGCGTGGGAACGTCATCCATCGGCGGCCGCACGCTCAACAACGCGCTAGGTGGTACTGCATCTGCTGCGTGGGAAAGTGAAGCCACAGTCAACTTTCTCGGAAATGGCGCTGACCAAGTAGCGCGAGGGACAAACAACTCAAACAACTGGGCATCGTTGTCTGGGGCCAATGTGACCCGCATCACGATTGCCCCAAATGGGGTCAATACCCCGATTGTTTTTGCCGGCCTTCGCTTGGCTGGGCCAACGCTCCGAGAGAAGGTGGTAGCCTGTCTCGCCACTTCGCAAACTGCGCTGGCTATTCGCACCTATGACTCGGCAAACAACCCAACGACTCGGGCAACAACGGTCATTACGGCCCCAGTGAACCCAGTTATTCTTGAGGTGAAAATTGAAGGCCTAGTAGTTACTGCCAATCTCTACAACGCCTCTGACTCGTCTCTAATCGCTACCACGAACTGGACCGCAACGACTCTGCCAACAGGGAATTACGCGGGCTTTGGCTTTCTCGGCGCAGCAAACGCCACCATCACCTTTGACAACTTCGTCGCTGATGACGGCTCAGCCGGCGACGTAACCGCCCCCACGCTCACCAGCGCCACGGCCACGGCGACCGGTGCAACCACGGCGACCGGCGGCGTCACGACCGACGAAGCAGGCCCAGCATGGGCGGTACTCACGACCAGCAGCACGACGCCCAGTGCCGCGCAGATCAAGGCCGGGCAGAACCACACAGGCGCAGCGGCTTCGGCAAGCGCCACGGCAACGCTGGCTGTTGGCGCGAACGCTAGCGTGTTCTCCTTCACTGGCCTGACTGCTGGGCAGACTTACTGGGAACACGTCGTGCAAGACGACGCGGTGCCAAACACTTCGACGCCGATCACCAGCGCGAGCAGCGTCACAACGCCGACGCCGGACACGACGTCGCCCGAGTGGCCGGGTGGAACGACGCTCGGCGCGAGCAACAAGACCGACACGACGGTGACGCTCACCGCGTCGGCTGACGCTACCGACAACGTGGCCGTGGCGGGTTACGAGTGGAGTTCGGACGACGGGGCCTCGTACCCGTTCACGTCGCTCACCAAGACGTTTCAGTTCACTGCGCTCTCGGCTCTCAACTCGTATCAGTTCAAGAGCCGGGCCTACGACGCAGCAGGCAACAAGAGCGCGGCTATCTCGCTGACCACCAGCACGTACCGAGCAGGCGACACGGCGGCGAACATCCTGGCGAACACCGGCCCAGTGGGCGGGAATCCTGCTGGCTTCCTGTACGCCTTCGCCTCAACCGTCACTAGCACCGATTGGCTGAGCTACACCATCACCAGCGGTCCGACGCCTTCTGGCGGCACCCTGACCGCAAACCCTGACGGGACGTTCACGTACTTCGGCCCTGAGCCTGCCACGCTGGTGATTCAACCCGAGGTGAATGGAGCCAATGCCGCCGAGACGATCACCGTCACGCTGTACGACCAGACGGGGGAGGTGCCAGACACCGATCCTCCGGTTTTGTCTGCTGCGACCGCCTACGCATCAAGCGCGACCACTGCGGCAGGGACCGTCACCACCAACGAGGCGACCGGCACGCTCTATTTCCTGCGCAACAACAGCGCGACCGCTACGGATGTGGCCGTCAAGGCGGGCCTGTCTCAAGCCGTCACCGCAGCAGGCATCCAGACGGTCAACGTCACCGGCCTGACTGCTTCGACGCCCGGCAACTACATCCACTACCTGCACCGGGATGCAGCGGGCAATGACTCGCTGGTGTCCAGCAGTGCCGCATTCACGACTCCCGCGCCTCCAGCTCCAGGCATGAAGGTGACTGGAGCAAAGCCAACCAAGGTTTCTGCGCGGCCAATCGCAAGACCGATTGCAGGCAAACCGACCGACTGAACAAGTTAACCCCAACGAACAACCCGCCCAGGTAACTCGGCGGGTTTTTTGTTGCCCAGCCGCCGTGGGATTCCGGGCGAAAGGTGCCGCCGACCGTTCGGGCGAAAAGGAAAACCGATGAGTGATTTGGATGAAGTCTACGCAGCTCGAAGCATCGACCAAGAAGCGCAAGCCGTGCAGCACATGCACGACGAGCCGCCAGAGATTGAGCAACAGAGCACGGGCGAAGAACAGAGCGTGACGCCGACGCCAGAGGCAGAACCCCAAGCACCAGAGGTCGATTGGCGGGCTGAGGCTGAGAAAGCCAAGAAGGCCGCCGAGGAAGCAGAGCGCAAAGCCAAAGGACTTGAGCAGGCCATTGCAGCCGTGCGTCAAAAGGTCCGGGAGCAGCCTCAGCCGAGCTTCAACGAAGACCCCCAAGCGTTCGTCGAGCGCGTCCGTCAGGAAATGCAAGAGCAGGTCAAGTTGGTGCGGATCGAAACCGCCCAAGCAGCCGCCCGTGCGCGTCATGCGGACTACGACGAGATGGAGGGTGTTTTCGCCAGCTTGGCCGAGCAGAACCCGTACCTGGTCGCCCAGTTGCAGCAGGCCCAAGACCCCGCTGAGTTTGCCTACAAGACCGCGAAGTTCCATCGAGAGATGGAAGCCGCCGGGGGGTCGATTGACGCCCTGCGCGAGCGCATCGCAGCCGAAGTGCGAGCAGAGCAGCAAGCCAAGTTCCAAGCCACCGCGCAAAGCCTCCCCAAAACCCTAGCGGGTGCTGTTGGGCAGGGACGTTCGTCCGCGAATGTCTACACCGGCCCGACCTCCCTTGACGACATCTACGCCAAGAAAGGCTAATCATCATGGCTCTGACCACCGCCGCAACCGGCCTCACCCCAAAGCAATGGGACGATCAGTTCTTCGCTGAATACGTCCGCGACTCTCGTTTCTTCCCCTACGAGGGCACCGACGAGAACTCCGTCATCCAGGTCAAGGAAAACCTGACCAAATCGCGTGGCGACACCATTTACTTCGCACTCGCCAACCGCCTCTCTGGCGCTGGCGTGACCGGCAATACCTTGCTGGAGGGTGCCGAGGAAAAGATGAACACCCGCGAGTTCGGCCAAGTGGTGCAGACGTACCGCAACGCCGTTGCTGTGACGGGCCACGACGAGCAGCTTTCGGCCATTGACCTGCGCAACGCTGGCAAGTCGATGCTCAAGCTGTGGGCGATGGAACTCAAGCGCAACCAGATCATCGCGGCCCTGGCCTCGATTGATGGTGTGGCCTTCGGTTCTGCCAACGCTGCTGCCCGCAACGCCTGGACCGCCCGCAACTCCGACCGCGTGCTGTTCGCCAAAACCAGCAACTACAACGCCACCCACAAGACCGCGATTGACGCCATCGTGGCGGCTGACACCTTCACGGCTTCCAAGGTCTCGCTGATGAAGCGAATCGCCCAACGAGCCACCCCGAAGATCAAGCCGATCCGCGTGAACGGTGACCGCGAATACTTCGTGGCCTTCGCCAACTCGCTGGCCTTCCGTGACCTGGCCAACGACAGCGCCATGCAGCAAGCGAACCGTGAGGCTCGTGAGCGCAACGTGTCGGCCAACCCGATCTTCCAAGGCGGCTCGCTGATCTATGACGGCGTGGTCATCGTGGAAGTGCCGGAAATCGACACCCTGAACTTCACCAACGCGAACGCCGCCCCGACCGCCGTGGGTCCGGTGTTCCTGTGTGGTGCTCAGGCTCTGGGTGTGGCGATGGCGAAGCGTCCGCGCTCCACCACCGATGTGCGCGACTACGGTTTCGTGCAGGGTGTTGGCATCCAGATGATGCACGGCATCGGCAAGGCCATCTTCGACACCTCTGTCGCGAACGATGGTTCGGCCAACAAGGACCACGGCGTCGTGACCGGCTGGTTCTCGGCTGTGGCTGACTGATGAAACGGGAGGGGCCTCGGCCTCTCCCTTTCTTTTTTAGGGACGGCAAATGTCGATTGTTACCCCAACCCTCTCGGGCATCCCGGACATGACGGGCGCGAAGTTTGTCGAGCTTGTCTTGCGAAAGCTCGGCGCCCTGTCCGCTGGTGAAAGCGTGTCCGCTGAGGACTATGCCGACACCAAAGCCTTGATTGATGCGTCCATGAAGGCGATGCACATCGACGGCCTTTTGTGGTGGGCAGTGAAGATTGAGGACGTGGCGTTTACCGGCTCTTTGGCTTCCAAGCCTGCGGATTGTGCCGTGTGCGTTTACGCCAGTTGGAACGGCAGGCCGGTGCGCTTTGCCGAGCGCGTCGAATACGAGCGCATGCAAGACAAGACCGAAACAGGAACCCCAGAAATCGTCGTTGACGATGGGGCGAACCTGATCCTCTACCCAGTTCCTGACTCTGGGAGCCTGCGCCTGGCCTACCAGCGCGAGTTGCTGTCGGTGTCCCCCGGCCTTCCGATGGACGTTCCGCCCCGCTTGGTGCGTTCGTTGATTGACTACATGGCCTACGAGATTGAGCCGTGGTTTGAGGTTTCGCAGTCCAAGCAAGCCCGCATCGTGTCAGATGGTCAACGCGCCTATCTGACCTTGCGAAAAGGATCGGCGCAAACCGCTGAGCCCGGCCCCACTGAGGTGGAGTATTTCTGATGCTCAACCCTGTGCCGCTCTTTGGGCTTGGCAATCAGGCCCGCTCGGTCAAGGCCAGCGCACAAGACCGGCTCAACCTCTATGTAGAGGTGAACAGCGATGCTGAAAAGCACGTCCTCACCTACTACCCCTGCCCTGGGCTGGTGTCTGTTCTGAACCTCGGCAGCTTCCCGGCGCGTGGCGCGTATCAGTTGGGTGGCTACATGTATGTGGTCATCAGAAACAAGCTGGTGAGGATCGCCAACGACTTCACCACATCAGAGA
Source organism: Hydrogenophaga sp. (assembly GCF_041913525.1). Lineage (GTDB taxonomy): Bacteria > Pseudomonadota > Gammaproteobacteria > Burkholderiales > Burkholderiaceae_C > Hydrogenophaga. The sequence continues at coordinate 360,224 of NZ_JAYSFD010000002.1, forward strand.
TGGGGACGCTCGACACCACGGATGGTCGGGTGGACATGGCCGACAACGGTACTCAGATCATCCTTGTGGATGGCCCAAACGGCTACATCCTGACGATTGCAACCAGCGTGTTTGCCAAGATTACGGACGTTGACTTCCCAGGTGGGTCCACCGTCACATTCCTAAATCAGCGGTTTGTAGTGAGCCAGCCAGACACGGGCAAGTTCTTTTGTTCGGCCCTGCTCGATGGGTCATCCTGGGATGCGCTGGACTTCGCCACCGCTGAAAGCGACCCAGACAACTTGGTTCGGGTGATGGCTGATGGTGGGCAGCTCTACACCTTCGGGGAGAAATCCACCGAGATTTGGGGCGACTCTGGCGCTGCTGACTTCCCGTATGCGAAGGTCGGCGGAGGTGCTGTTGAGTGGGGCCTTGCTGCTCGGTGGAGCCTCGTTAAATACGCCGACTCGATGGCGTTCTTGCGCAAGAACCGGCTCGGCCAAGTACAAGCCTGCTTGATGGCTGGGGGCCAGGCTGTGCCGATCAGTACCCCACAGGTTGAAGCCGAGTTCACCAGGTACGGTGATGTGAGCAACGCGACAGGATTGGCCTACATGCTCAACGGCCACGCGTTCTACCAGGTCAATTTTCCCTCTGAGGGCGTGACATGGGAGTACGACAGTCAGAGCAAAGAATGGCACCGCAGGAAGTCCGGCAGCGGTCGGCATCGGGCAGAGATCGGCTTGCAGTTGCTTGGCAACTTCTACGCCACCGACTACGAGAACGGCAAGGTCTACCGAATCGACCAAGACACCTACACCGATGACGGCCAGGCGATTGCGCGTGAGTTCACCAGCCGTCACCAGAGCGCAGGCGATTACCTGCACCTGCCCGAACTCTGGATCGAGATGGAAACGGGCGTTGGGACTCAGCAGGGCCAAGGGCAGAACCCGCAAGTGATGCTGCAAGTCTCCCGCGATGGTGGCAAGACCTACGGCAACGAGATGGCCCGCCCAATTGGCAAGGTCGGGCAGTACCTTTCGCGGGCGAAGTGGAATCGCCTTGGCCGTGCGCGTGACTGGGTGTTCAAAGTCCGTGTGACTGACCCGGTGAAAGTTGTGTTCACGCACGCATGGGGGAGGTTCACGCGATGAGCTTCGCAGTCCCAAACACCTACGCCATGACCGGGCCGGATGGCCGACCGACTGCGACTTGGGCGCAGTGGACAACCCGAATCAACCAGATCGCCAACAGCCTGCAAACCAGCGGGGCAACTGCTGAACGACCTTCTACTGGTCTTTGGATTGGCCGCATGTTCTTCGATTCCACGCTTGGTAAGCCGGTGTGGGTCAAGAGCGTAAAGCCTGCGGTCTGGGTTGATGCGTCCGGCGCTGTCGTCTGATGCGAGAGCTGCTTCCTGAAGGCTGGGCCGTCATTGACGTGATCCGGGAAGGAGAGGTTGTCGGCTTCTTCTGCACCAAGGGCAACGAAATCCACTGCTGGCGCGAAGCCTCTCACGCTGGACGATGGCTGACTAGGCAAGACATTGAACGGCTGACGCGGCCACTTTTTGAGCAGTACGGCCACATCACAACCAAGGTTCGGGCAAACAACGCCACGGGCCAACGATTCGTCACTCGGTTGGGGTTTGTTGAAACCCGCCGAGACGAGCATTTGATTCACTACGAGTGCAAGAGGCTACGACATGCGCGACTTTGACCCAACCGCTTCCGAGTTCATCTCGTCTGGCTATCTTGAGCGAAGCCGCCCAGGTGGTGTGCTGTACGACATTGGCTCTGTCGTCGGCGCTGTAGCTGGGCCGCTGATCGGGGGCATCATCGGTGGAGATGCCGCAGGCGATGCAGCCGCCACCCAAGCCGCCGCCGCTGACCGTGCGACCCAGTTGCAGAAGGAGATGTTCGACAAGCAGGTCGATCTACAAGCCCCGTTCCGTGAAGCTGGGCTCACTGCAAACAACCGCTTGATGCAGTTGCTTGGCCTGACTGAAGGTGGTGCCGAAAACGGCTCACTGATGCAGAACTTCGGCATGGATCAATTCCAGGCTGATCCGGGCTATCAGTTCCGCATGGATGAGGGCATGCGGGCGCTGGAAGGCTCGGCGGCTGCGCGTGGTGGCTTGCTGTCTGGTGCGGCGATGAAGGCCATCCAGAAGTACGGGCAGGGTGTTGCCTCTCAGGAGTACGGCAACGCCTACGGGCGATACACAGCCGACCAGACGAACCGATACAACCGCCTTGCGGGGTTGGTGAACACCGGCATGGGTGCGACCAACCAGACGAGCAACGCGGCGGCCAACTTCGCCAACAACGCCAGCTCCAACATCATCGGCGCGGGCAACGCAGCGGCAGCGGGCCAGGTAGGTGCGGCAAATGCCTTGGTCGGAGGCATCAACAGCGGGATCAACGCATACCAGAACAACCAACTGATGCAGATGATCCAGCAGCCTAGCCCGTCGCTGGCGGGCTACACGCCGACTACGAATTTCAACGTCACGCCGGCCAATTACTCGCTGTACTGAGGATCGCACATGGCACAAATCGACTCCCGCATTGCGCTGGGCTTCCAGCCTCAGACGCAGCTTGAGAACCCGGTCAACCAACTGGCGAAGATTCTGCAAGTGCAGAACATGCAGCAGGAAGGCCAGTTCAACCGCCTGAAGATGGAAGATGCGCTCACCGCGCGCGACAAGCAAAACCGGCTGACCTCTTTGCTTTCCAGCGAGTACGCCAAGCCAGAAGATCGGGAAAACGCCCTCATGCGAGGCGGCTTTCTGAATGAAGCCCGAGACCTTCGCAAAGGCCGCATGGAGGAAAGCAAGTCGGCGGCTGAGATGGAGAAAACCCGATTGGCGTCTGCGCGTGAAAAGCTGACGTTCCTTGGTCAATTGGCTGGCGGCATCAAAGACCAAGCCAGCTACGACCAAGCCAAATCGCTGGCAGCAGCTCAAGGCATTGATGTGTCCAGTTTCCCGCCTCAGTACGACCCAGCCATCATTCAGAACTTCCAAGCCCAGTCCATGACCGCGCTTGAGCGCATGAACCAAGAGTGGAAGCAAAAAGGCTATGACCTTGATGTGCGCCGTCAGACCGAGACCGAGCGCAACAACCAAGTGCAGAACAGCATTTCGCGTGGGCAGTTGGGTGTTTCGCAAGCAAACCTCGGCCTGCGCCGTCAGGAGCTGGAACTCAGCCAAAGCGCGCCAAAGGGACAGTTCATCCAAACCGAGCAGGGCTATGTGTTGGCCGACCCACGCACTGGCACGGTTCAGCCTGTCATTGGGCCAGATGGCAAGCCACTGCAAGGCAAGGCAGCGACCAAGAACCTTACCGAAGGTCAGGCAAAAGCCAACCTTTTTGGTTCGCGCATGGTGGAGTCCGACCGCATCTTGTCTGAGCTTGGAAACGACTACTCGCCAGCCGCCATCGGTGCCAAGGCGGCAGCAGAAAAAACACCGCTGGTCGGTGGTTTGCTGGGAGTCGGCGCGAACGCATTGCTGGGCGAGAAATCGCAGAAGGCGGAGCAAGCGCAGCGAGACTTCATCAACGCTGTTCTACGTCGCGAATCCGGCGCGGTGATTGCCGACAGCGAGTTTGACAACGCCCGAAAGCAGTATTTCCCGCAGCCCGGCGACTCCAAGGCCGTGATCGAGCAGAAGGCCAGAAACCGTCAGACCGCCATTCAAGGCATGGCGGCAGAAATCCCGGGTGGCCTGCGTTCAGTGCCTACGCTTACCAATCCAGGCGCTTCGTCCTCCCCGCCAGCGCAGGGCGGCTTCAAGATTCTTTCTGTGGAGTGATGCATGCCCATCTACACCCTTGAAGGCCCTGACGGGAAGAAGTACCGCATTGAAGGCCCGGAAGGCGCAACGGCTGAACAACTCGCGGCAGTGATCCAAGGCGGAAACTCAAAAGAGCAACGCGTAGCGGCCCAGCGCGAGGCCGACCGCAAGACCTACGACCCAACCAACGGCATGAGCGGAACTGAAAAGTTTCTTGCTGGTGTCGGCAAGGCCATGACGGACGTTGCACGAGGTGCCGGCCAGATGGTGGGCTTGGTGGATCGCGCAGACGTCGCAGAGTCTCGCCAACGTGACGCGGCTTTGATGAACACCGGGGCTGGTATCGCGGGCAATGTGCTTGGAAATGTTGCCGCACTGGCTCCGACCGCATTCATCCCAGGTGCCAACACGATTGCCGGGTCTGCTGTCATCGGGGCTGGCGCAGGACTTTTGCAGCCTTCTGAGAGCACTGGCGAGACCGTGCGAAACGTCGCGATTGGCGGTGCTATTGCCCCTGCTGCAATCATGGCAGGGCGAGCCATCAAAGCCGGCGCAGAGGGCTTGGGAGCGGTGCGAGACACCTTCACTCGCGCTGGCCAAGACAGGATCGCTCGCGACGTGCTTCGCGCTTCTGCAACCAATGCCGATGATGCGATCCGAAATCTTCAGACTGCGCGCCCTCTTGTCCCTGGGAGCCAGCCTACTGCGGCGCAAGTAGCACGCGATCCGGGTTTGGCCCAGCTTGAGCGAACCATGCTCAACAACCCAGAAATGGCCGCCCCGCTACAGCAGCGTTACATGGCGCAACAGGCTGCTCGCAACCAAGCTGTTCGCAATGTGGCCGGGACTGATGATTACTACAACGCGATCCGCGAAGGGCGACGCATCTTTGCGAACGAGGATTATGCGCGGGCACTGAACCAAGGCATTGATCCACAAATGGCAGAGGCTTTGGCCCCTCAGATGCAAAGCCTTATGTCTCGCCCATCTATTCAGGAGGCTCAAGCGGTAGCTCGTAGGCTGGCAGCAGAGAGTGACCAGGCGATTGATGACTTCGGCTCTTTGCAGGGGTTGGATTGGCTGAAGAAAGCCCTTGACAATCAGATCAGCCGGGCATCTGGCCCAGGATCATCCATTGGACGCCAAGAACTTCGCGCCCTGATGCAGACCCGTGACGACCTCATGGCGACGCTTGATGACCTCGCTCCAGGCTACCGGGCTGCAAACGAGAACTATGCGGCCATGTCAAGACAGGTCAACAGCATGGATGTGGCCCGCGATCTTTTGCGGCGCTATGAGCATGTGTCGGCCCAATATGGCAACAACTCAAAGGAAATGGCGAACGCCTACCAGCGAGCTTTGTCAGACGCTACCAGCTCAGTTCGTCGTCAGACCGGAATGGATGTTCCGTTGGAGAAAGTGATGAACACGGCTGACATCGACGCGCTTGAGAGTGTCGCCCGTGATCTGGCTAGGAAACAGTTCGCCCAAGAGGCAGGGAAGGCGGTTGGGTCAAACACCGCTCAGAACATGGTCAGCCAAAACATGCTTCGCAGGTTCCTTGGTCCGACTGGTCTTCCCGAGGGGCTTGTGGACAACACCGTGTTGAACACGCTGTTACGCCCGGTGGAGTTCGCTGGGCGATTGGCTACCCCAAACATTCAAAGCCGCTTGGCGGAAATGATGCTTGACCCGCAGGCTACGGCGGCGGCTTTGCAGACGGCCAGGACTTTCCAAGCCCCTGCTGCAAACGGTAACGCTCTGCTACGTATGGCGACGCAGCCCGCGCTTCTGACTGGCGGTTTTGCTGCCAATCGGCCTCAGCAGTAAACGTTTCCATCTTCCTTCCGGCATCCATCGCTGCACTGCTAGACGAGCTGGCAGGCAGATCAGAACGGCCACCGCTAAGTAAACGAATGGCCGGATAAAGACCGCAAGAGCAAAACTCATCCCGAAATTTTAGGGCCTCACCCTCACAGGTGGGGCCTTTTCTTTTGGAGCACTCCAAATGCCCTTTTTCCTAAGCCCCATCGCAAACGACCAGATTTTCGACAGCGCGGGCGATCCGCTGGTCGGCGGTCAGGTTGAGACCTACCTTGCAGGGTCCAGCACCCCGGCTGCAACCTACACCTCGGATACGGGTCTGGTGCAGAACGGGAACCCGATCATCTTGAACGCGCTGGGGTATGCGCCTAACGCGGTCTGGCTCTCCAGTGGGGTGGCGTACAAGATCATCATCAAGAACGCCGATGGGGCGGTGCTGAGGACCATCGACAACGTGGCCGGCATCAACGACGCCTCCGTGAGTCAGTCGCAGTGGGTGCAGTCTGGCCTCACGCCTACGTACATCAGCGCAACATCGTTCAGTTTGGTAGGTGACCAAACCGCCATCTTCCAAGTAGGCCGGCGTTTGGAAACCCTGAACACCTCTGGCCTGATCTATTCGACCATCGACACGTCCACTTTCGCTGCTGGCGTCACGACCATAACTTTGGTGAACGACTCGGGCACTTTGGACTCTGGGCTCACCCAGGTTTCATACGGCCTTCTCTCGGCTGATAACTCGTCTTTCCCGTTCGCTTTGCTTGGCCCGGCGAACACCATTGCGCTCAGTGATGACGGCACGACGAACGCAGCGCACTACCTGACCTTCGCAGATGGAACGGCTGGGCAAGAGAACCTGAAGACGGACACCGCAAAGCTGGCATACAACCCAAGCACTGGCGACCTCACCGGACAAGCTCAGGTTGGCGATGTGAAGTACACCGCCCGCAACACCGCCCCGGCTGGCTGGCTAAAGGCAAACGGTGCGGCTGTGTCCCGCACGACCTACGCTGCGCTATTTGCCGCCATCGGCACCACCTACGGGTCGGGGAACGGTTCCACCACCTTCAACCTACCAGACCTGCGAGGCGAGTTCATCCGGGGCTGGGATGACGCACGCGGGGCTGACCCTGGCCGTGTTTTCGGAAGCTTCCAGAGTGGTGACATTCAAAGTCACGCACACGGCATAACCAATATGCGCGTGGCCGGATCAGGTGTTTCGTCCGGAGTAAACATTGCTCCGTATGAGGCTGCAGGCGGAACTGTTGTCACCACTACATCAGGCGGCACAGAAACACGCCCTCGCAACGTCGCCCTTTTGGCCGTCATCAAGTATTGACCAAACCCCCACCCAAACCAAACCCGCTTCGGCGGGTTTTTTCATTTCTGAGGTGCTATGCAAAGCTACACGAACAACGTGCAGGACCGACAAGGTAATGCAATCGCAGGGGCGCAAGTGCTTGTGCTAAAGGATGGGGCGGCGGCTGTCATTTACTCTGACAACGGCATCACGCCTGCGACCAATCCTCTGACGACTGATGCCAATGGCTCCTTTACGTTCTACGGCCCAACCGGGAACTACAGCCTGACCATCACGTCGCCAAAACTCCCTGGCCCGGTGGAGTACGTCGGCATTCCGATCATTGACCCGGATGATTTTGACTTCACGCTGCGCGATGACTTGGCAAGCGAGGCGGCGGGCAGTGGCTCTGAGTTGGTAGCTTACACCCCGACTGGCACCGGCGCGGTCGCCACCACGGTGCAGACCAAGTTGCGCGAGTTCGTGAGCGTGAAGGACTTTGGTGCGGTAGGCGATGGCGTGACGGATGACACTGCGGCCTTTCAAGCAGCTCTCAATCACGCCGCCTCGACCGGCCTTGGTCGGGTTGTTGGCGAGGCTGGGAAGATCTACAACTGCGGCTCTATCAGTGCAGCCTGCGGGGTGACTTTCGACGGCAACGGCTGCACGGTCCGGGCAACCGGAGCTTCTTGGCTGGCTTTTTCCAGTGGCGCGGCCTTCTCTGCCTCCGCCGTCAAGAACGTCAAGCTGCGACCGACCCTGGCTCCCTCTGCCGGGTCTTACGGCATCAAGTTCTCATCGCCAGCCAACAACACCCACCGCACCATCACCATTGAGAACGTGCTGGTCGTTGGCGATGACGAGCTTTCCATTGGCTCGTATGGGTTTGAGAAGTACGTACAACTGGAAAACGCCCACTACCCGACCATTCGAGAACTGCGCGTCAGTGGAACTTACAACCCGCTCGCGGTAGGCCCCGGCCCTTCGGGTCAGTTCGTGACCATCGGCGTGTCGCTTGAGACCCAAACGATTGGTACGGTAATTGACCACTGCCGCTTCGGCGGGGTGCACACAGGCGTCAAAGCCTCGACCGTGCAACAAGAAGGCATCAACATCATCGCTTGCGAGGCGGTGGGTGTGCGCGATGGCTACGATCTGCGGTCGTCCTCGTTTGGCGGCCCCGGTGTTTGGCTGCTCAACTGCCATACCAACGCCACGCGCAAAGGCTTCGATCTCGGTTTTCGCACCGATGTTTCCCTGGTCAATTGCACGGCGTACCGCTCTGACGTGCTTTTCGATGAGGCCTGGATCGGGTTTGACTTCGAATCTGTGTTTGGCGGCCGTATCACGACCAGCACGGTGGTGAACTCCATTGTCACCGGGGCCAACGACAGCACCGCCTATCGCTTCCTGAACTCATCAGGTGTGACCGGTTCGTCAAACGAAGTACGCAACGCCATGCGCGGCGTGGTGCTTGAGGGCGGCTGCTCTGACATTTCGTTCGACAGCACGGGGTTCTATGGCACCTCAGACTACTCTACCACTGTCTTTCAAACCGCTGCGTCGGATGCCGATGTGTACCTGGGCCAGCACAACATCGTCGCTACCTGGTCGAATCCCTATGTGATTGCGACCTTCAAAGACAGCATCGTCATTGATTACGGGCGCCCGAACTACAACCGAATCGTTAGTGCGAGTCCGACCTCTACCACAACGTACACCTTGACCCCCGGCGCAAGCCCGCAGCACTGGCGCATTGCTGTTGGCGTTGGCGCCGGTGCTTATGACGTCAACGTGGACCTGTCAAAAACAGGCGCCCGAGATGGCGACTACTTTGATTTCTATTTGAACCTTCCGGGTGCTGCTGACCGTCGTGTCGTGTTCAGGGATGGGGCTGGAGGTTCGGCAATTGTGACGGTGGCCTCCGCTACCTCGAAACGGTACGGCGCGCGTTTTGTGTTCAACCGTATTTCAAACGCGTGGCAAGCCGCGTGGATCAACGAGAGCGTGTTCATCTGACACCATAGCCAACGACCTCCTGTTCCAACTCGACGCCGCTGCGCAGCGCGTGAAAGGACTGACATGACAGATGCCAACTTCACCCAACTGACCGAATCCCAGATCGACGAAATTGCGGAGAGGGCGGCAGAAAAAGCCGTCGCAAAGCTGACTGAGCAGGTTTACCGAGAGGTCGGGAAAAACGTGGTTCAGAAGTTTGTCTATGTCGTTGGAGCATCGTCCATCGCGCTGTTCCTGTGGCTTCAGTCCAAGGGGCTCATCAAATGACCTTTGACCAGGCATTTCACCGGCTTCTCGGGCATGAGGGGTCTTACAGCAGTCACCCCTCAGACCCCGGTGGCGAGACCATGTGGGGCGTCACCATCAAGGTCGCCCGCGCTCACGGCTACAACGGGCCAATGGCCGAGCTTCCGGTGAGCACGGCAAAAGCCATCTACCGCGATCTGTACTGGGACGCGGTGAGGGCCGACGAGATGCCCGAAGCCATCCGCTATCCGCTGTTTGACGCGGCGGTGAACTCCGGTGTTCGGCAGTCCGTGAAGTGGCTGCAATCGGCCATCGGTGCGTCGATTGATGGTGCCATCGGCCCGCAAACCATGCGCCTGGTCAACGAAGCCAACCCCGATCAAGTGGTGCGCAAGATGGTTGGGGAACGACTGCGATTCATGGCCGGCCTGTCCACCTGGCCAGCATTCTCGCGTGGCTGGACCCGCCGACTGGCTGACATTCTGGAGACAGCATGAACCCTTTGCTTTTGGGCTCAGTCTTTGAGCTTGGCGAGAAGATCATTGACCGCCTGTTTCCAGACCCGGCACAGAAGGCGCAGGCCGAGCTAGAGCTGTTGAAGCTCACCCAGTCAGGAGACCTGCAAACCACCCTGGCGCAACTTGAGATCAACGCAAAAGAGGCTGCGCACCCGTCCGTGTTTGTCGCGGGATGGAGGCCATTCGTAGGTTGGTCGTGCGGTGTTGGTCTGGTCTATGCCACGGTCGGGCACAACCTGCTTGTGTGGCTGGCGCAGGCCAAAGGCTGGCCTGCTCCCCCGGCTGTGGATGCTGATTTGCTGGTCTACACCCTGGGCGGCCTTCTCGGTATCGGTGGTCTGCGCACCTTGGAGAAGGTCAAAGGCGTTTCCAAGTGAGCAGCCGCTTACTGTGATAGCCGGCCAGGTTTCTGGCGATCAAAGCGGAAAGCGCGGCGGAACGATAGCGGAAATGATCGTTCTTTGTCAGTAGCCACTTACGCCAAAACGCTTGTGTTTACTGGTGCCGGAGGCCGGAATCGAACCGGCACGTTGTTTCCAACGGCAGATTTTGAATCTGCTGCGTCTACCAATTTCGCCACTCCGGCAGGAGGGGAAGTCCTAAATTATGGCACAGTGCCAGCATGAACTACCCGACCATTGAGGACGCCATCGGCCGTACGCCCCTGGTGGCATTGCAACGAATCGGCGCTGCTGATAACGCACGCCGTGGCAACGTGATTCTGGGCAAGCTCGAAGGCAACAACCCGGCGGGCTCCGTGAAAGACCGACCGGCGCTGTCGATGATCCGCCGCGCCGAAGAGCGCGGCACCATCAAGCCCGGCGACACCCTGATCGAGGCCACTTCTGGCAACACCGGCATCGCGCTGGCCATGGCCGCCGCGATCAAGGGCTACCGCATGGTGCTGATCATGCCGGAGGACCTGTCCATTGAACGCGCTCAGACCATGAAGGCCTTCGGTGCCGAACTCATCCTGACCCCCAAGAGTGGCGGCATGGAGTTCGCGCGCGACCTGGCCGACAAGATGGTGTCAGAGGGCAAGGGCGTGGTGCTCGACCAGTTCGCCAACCCCGACAACCCCCGCATCCATTACGAAACCACCGGCCCCGAGCTGTGGGAGCAGACCGGCGGGCGCATCACCCACTTCGTCAGCGCCATGGGCACCACCGGCACCATCACCGGCGTCTCGCGCTTTCTGAAAGAGAAGAACCCGGCGATCCAGATCATCGGTGCCCAGCCCAGCGAGGGCTCGCGCATTCCGGGCATCCGCAAGTGGCCGCAAGAGTATCTGCCCAAGATCTACGACCCCAGCGCCGTGGACCAACTGGTCTATGTGGACCAGTCCGAGGCAGAAGAGATGGCCCGGCGCCTGGCCCGGGAAGAGGGCATCTTCGCCGGCATCTCGGCCGCGGGCGCCTGCTGGGTGGCCCAGCAGATCGCGGCCCAGGTGGAGAACGCCACCATCGCCTTCGTGGTCTGCGACCGGGGCGACCGCTACCTGTCCACCGGCGTCTTCCCGGCCTGAGCGGCGCCGCGCATGTCCAGCGCCTACCGCTTCTGCCCATCCTGCGCCTCACCGCTGGAACTGCGAGCCCAGGCTGAGGACAGCGGCATGGTGCAGCGCTTGCGCTGCACCGACTGCGACTTCACGCACTGGAACAACCCCACGCCAGTGCTGGCAGCCATTATTGAGCGCAATGGCGAGCTGCTGCTGGCGCGCAACGCGGCCTGGCCTGGGCGATTTTTCGGCCTCATCACCGGCTTCATGGAAGCGGGCGAATCGCCAGAAGACGGCATCCGCCGCGAAATTGCCGAGGAAACGGCGCTGCAGACCCAGTCCCTGAGTCTGGTGGCGGTGCACGATTTCCAGCGCATGAACCAGGTGATCATCACCTACCACGCGGTGGTCACCGGCGAGGTGTCTCTTTCCCCTGAATTGGTTGAGTACAAATGGATTGCACCCAATCAAGTGCGTTGTTGGCGTGCGGGCACAGGCCTGGCCCTGGCTTCGTGGCTTAGGTCACGGGGCATAGAGCCCACCTTTTTGGACGATGCGCGACCGGCCACTGGCGCATAGAATCAGCCAACTTTTGAGAACTTTTTTGCCATGACCGCTGACCAAGAACTCGACGCGCGGGGCCTGAACTGCCCTCTGCCCATTCTCAAGGCCAAGAAGGCCTTGGCCAACATGAACAGTGGCCAGACCCTGAAGGTGATCGCCACTGACGCGGGCTCGGTTCGCGACTTCCAAGCCTTCGCCAAGCAGACCGGCAACGACTTGGTGGCGCAGGAAACGGTGGGCAGCGAGTTCATCAGCGTGCTGCGGCGGCGCTGAGCATTCAAGGTCTGGGTGCCATGGAAGTCCTGCTGGTCGATCCCCTGGTTCCCGAGGCCCTGGCGTGGCTGCAGGAGCGCCACGTCGTCACGTATTTGCCCGAGTTGGGCGATGACCCGCAGGCACTGCGCAAGGCGATAGCGCCTTGCCGCGCCCTCGTGTTGCCGCCGCACGTGGTGGTGTCGCGCGAGTTTCTTGAACACGCCCCCAAGCTGGAGGTCATTGCCCGGTTGCAGGCCTCGGCCGACAACACCGACCTGGACGCCTGCGCCCGCCGCAACATCAAGGTGCTGCAGGCACGCAGCGCTACGCTGCGCTCCAACGCCGAGTACCTGCTCTATGGCCTGTTGATGCTGTACCGGCGGGGCATGGTCAGTGCCCTGTTGGGGCGCCGGCTGGGCCAGGTTCGCATGGGCCGTGAACTGGGTGGCAGCACCATTGGCCTGCTGGGCTTGGCACCGGTGGCCCACACGCTGGCGCCCATGCTGCGTTGCCTGGGCGTTCGCCTGCTGGGCTACGACCCGGCGGTGCACCACGCGGCCGATCTCTGGAAGCAGTTGCAGGTGGAGCCGGTGCCGGTGGACGAGTTGCTGGCCCAGTCAGACGCCATTTCGCTGCAGATGGTCTACGCCTCGCGCTTCAAGGGCTTCATCAACGAGCGCCTGCTCAACCACTGCAAGCCTGGCCAGTTGTGGGTGGGCGTGAGCCGCAGTGCCTTGTTCGAGCCCGAAGCCCTGGCACTGGCCTTGTGCGATGGCCGCATCGACGCCTGCCTGCTTGACGGCGCGAACCCGCAATTTGTGGCCCCGGGCTCGCCGCTGCACGGCATTCCCAACCTGCACCTCACGCCGCGTTTGGGCTCGCACACCCGCGAGGCCAAGCTGCGTTCCAGCTGGTACGTGGCCCACCGCATTCACGAATGTTTGACGCCGTCCGAGGCCCGCCGCGAGGCGGCGAACAGCGACTTTTCGGTGTTTGACCCGGCGTTCGACGACTCGGTGCCGATGGACCCGCAGACCATCACGCCCTCGCAGTGGGGCGGTCTGTCGGCGCTGCGGCGCTGAGTCCGCACCTTCGGCGACTGTCGTCGCCACCAAGCAAAACGCCCCGGTCACCCGGGGCGTTTGCATTGGAGGGAGCGCCGATCAGGCGCCCAGACGGGCGAGCTGTTCGCGCACCTTCTGCAGCGTGGCGCCGAAGTCGGCCACGCGCTTTTTCTCTTGCTCAATCACGGCGGCCGGTGCACGGGCCACGAAGGACTCGTTGCCCAGCTTGCCTTGGGCCTTGGCGATTTCGCCTTCCAGGCGGGTGGCTTCCTTGGTCAGGCGGGCCTTCTCCGCCGCCACGTCGATTTCCATGTAAAGGCACAGGCGCACATCGCCCACCACCGCCACGGGGGCGGATTGCGCGGCGGCGGCCCAGCTGGCTTCGTCATCGAACACCTTCACCTCGCTGAGCTTGGCCAGGGCCTGCAGCACGGGGGCGGCGCTGCGCATGAAGGCGGCGTCGCCCAAGGCGTACAGCGGCAGGCGGGTGGCGGGCGAGGTGCCCAGCTCGCCGCGCAGGGTGCGGCAGGCGTCCACCAGCGACTTCAGCCGCGCCACGTGCGCCTCGGCGGCCTCGTCGATACGCTCGGGTTGGCTCACCGGGTAGGCGGCCACGCTCACCGAATCGCCCGAGCGGCCGGCCACGGGGGCCACCTTCTGCCACAGCTCTTCGGTGATGAAGGGGATGATGGGGTGGGCCAGGCGCAGCAGGGTTTCCAGCGTGCGGATCAGGGTGCGGCGGGTGGCGCGCTGTTGTGCGGCGTCGCCGGTGTTGATCTGCACCTTGGCGATTTCCAGGTACCAGTCGCAGAACTCGTTCCAGACGAAGTCGTAAATGGCATTGGCGACAAAGTCCAGGCGGTACTCGGCGAAGCCCTTGGCCACCTCGGCTTCCACGCGCTGCAGGGCGGACACGATCCAGCGGTCGGCCTGGCTGAAGCTCAGGTAGCCGTGGAAGGGCTGGCCCACGGCGCATTCGTCCTTGGTGTGTTCTTTGAGGCCGCAGTCGTGGCCTTCGCAGTTCATCAGCACGAAACGGGTGGCGTTCCAGAGCTTGTTGCAGAAGTTGCGGTAGCCCTCGCAGCGCTTGCTGTCGAAGTTGATGCTGCGGCCCAGCGAGGCGAGTGCCGCGAAGGTGAAGCGCAGCGCGTCGGCGCCGTAGGCGGGAATGCCCTCGGGGAATTCCTTCTCGGTCTGCTTGCGCACCTTGGGCGCGGTCTCGGGCTTGCGCAGGCCGGTGGTGCGCTTGTCCAGCAGCGGGGCCAGTGCAATGCCGTCGATCAGGTCCACCGGGTCGAGCACGTTGCCTTCGGACTTGCTCATCTTCTTGCCTTGTGCGTCGCGCACCAGGCCGTGGATGTACACGTGCTTGAACGGCACGCGGCCGGTGAAGTGCGTGGTCATCATGATCATCCGGGCGACCCAGAAGAAGATGATGTCGTAGCCCGTGACCAGCACGCTGCTGGGCAGGTAGAGGTTGAAGTCGTCGGTGGCGGCGTCGGTCTGGTTCGGCCAGCCCATGGTCGAGAACGGGACCAGGGCCGAGGAGTACCAGGTGTCGAGCACGTCGGGGTCGCGCGTGAGGGTCTTGCCCGGCGCCTTGGCCTGGGCCTCGGCCTCGTTGCGGGCCACGATGACATGGCCGTCTTCGTCGTACCAGGCGGGAATCTGGTGGCCCCACCAGAGCTGGCGCGAGATGCACCAGTCCTGGATGTTGTTCATCCACTGGTTGTAGGTGTTGACCCAGTTCTCGGGCACAAAGCTCACCTCACCGGACTGCACGGCGTCGATGGCTTTTTGCGCGATGCTCTTGCCGGTCGCGTCGCCTTGGCCCACTTGATTCATGGCGACGAACCACTGGTCGGTCAGCATGGGCTCGATCACCTGGCCGGTGCGGGCGCAGCGCGGCACCATGAGCTTGTGCTTCTTGGTCTCCACCAGCAGGCCGGCGGCCTCCAGGTCGGCCACCACGGCCTTGCGGGCCACGAAGCGGTCAAGGCCGCGGTATTTCTCGGGCGCGTTGTCGTTGATGGTGGCGTCTAGCGTGAGCACGCCGATGATGGGCAGGCCGTGGCGCTGGCCCACCGCGTAGTCGTTGGTGTCGTGGGCCGGGGTGACCTTCACCACGCCGGTGCCGAAGGCGCGGTCGACGTAGGCGTCGGCGATCACCGGGATTTCGCGGTCACACAGCGGCAGCTTCACGCTCTTGCCCACCAGGTGGGTGTAGCGCTCGTCCTCGGGGTGCACCATCACGGCCACGTCGCCCAGCAGGGTCTCGGGGCGGGTGGTGGCCACGGTGAGGGCGCCCGAACCGTCGGCCAGCGGGTAGCTGATGTGCCAGAGGAAGCCGTCTTCTTCTTCGCTCTCCACTTCCAGGTCGGACACGGCGGTCTTGAGCACCGGGTCCCAGTTCACCAGGCGCTTGCCACGGTAGATGAGGCCTTGCTCGTACAGGCGAACGAAGGTCTCGGTGACCACGCCCGAGAGCTTCTCGTCCATGGTGAAGTACTCGCGGTCCCAGTCCACGCTGTCGCCCATGCGGCGCATCTGGGTGGTGATGGTGTTGCCGCTCTTTTCCTTCCACTCCCACACCTTCTGCGTGAAGGCCGGGCGGCCCAGGTCGTGGCGGCTGATGCCTTGCTCTTGCAGTTGGCGTTCCACCACGATCTGGGTGGCGATGCCCGCGTGGTCGGTGCCCGGTACCCAGACGGTGTTGGCGCCCATCATGCGGTGGTAGCGCGTGAGGCTGTCCATGATGGTCTGGTTGAAGGCGTGGCCCATGTGCAGCGTGCCGGTGACGTTGGGCGGCGGGAGCTGGATGCAGAAGGAGGGCGCGTCGGCTTGGGGCTGGCCGGTGCCACGCACGCCGGCGCGGCCATAGCCGCGCTGCTCCCATTCGGGGCCCCAGCGGGCCTCCAGCGGGGCGGGTTCGAACGATTTGGCGAGGGCCGCAAGGCCGGGTTGCTGCAGGGTATCGGTCATGGGGGGTGTGCCGGGGTGGCGGCGGTGCCATGCACAGGCACCGCCAGGGGAGGCAGAAAGACCGCGAATTTTATTCGACCACCCCTGGGGGCATGGGTCGCGGGTCTGGGCGAATCGGTGACCCGAGGGTTATAGCCAATCCCAATGCGCCGCATAGTCCAGAACAATTAGACGGCGGTCTGCCCTGCGCTTAACGTCTGCGTGCCTCAACGGGCGCGGCACCGGGCCAGGGCGGCCGGTTGAGCGGTTCTTCAACCCACGTGAAGGAGATAACGATGGCTGTGTTGAAAGGTTCCAAGACCGAGCAGTGCCTGAAAGAGGCGTTTGCCGGCGAGTCGCAGGCGAATCGCCGCTACCTGTACTTCGCGAACAAGGCCGATGTGGAAGGCCAGAACGACGTGGCCGCGCTGTTCCGCTCCACCGCCGAAGGCGAAACCGGCCACGCCCACGGCCACCTGGAGTTTCTGGAGCAGTCGGGTGACCCGGCCACCGGCCTGCCGATCGGCTCTACCCGCCAGAACCTGATGTCGGCTGTGGCGGGTGAAACCCACGAGTACACCGACATGTACCCCGGCATGGCCAAGACGGCGCGCGAGGAAGGCTTTGACGAAATCGCCGACTGGTTCGAGACCCTGGCCAAGGCCGAGCGCTCGCACGCCAACCGCTACCAGAAGGCGCTGAACGAGCTGGTTGACTGACCCACCCCTGCCGCGCTGCGCGCGACCCCCTCAAGGGGGCAACGCCTGCGGCCCGGCAGAGCCGGTTCCGCGGCGTTCTCGATGCACTCCCCCTCTGGCGGGGGTGTTCTTGTCAGTGCCCAGGTGCTTGCTTGCCGCTGGGCACTGACAAGAGCACACGATAGAGCCCACGAGTTCCCAAGCAGGAGACGACGCTTGGCGCGATCACCTTCGCCACAGAGCGTGACCACAAGAAGGAGTGCCCATGGCCAGAGAAGGCAACCTGGAGGCGCCCACGCGCCACCCCCTGGATTGGCAGAACCCCGACTTTTACGACGAGGCCAAGTGCTTCGACGAGTTGGAGCGCATCTTCGACATCTGCCACGGGTGTCGCCGCTGCGTGAGCCTGTGCGGCAGCTTCCCCACGCTGTTTGACCTGGTGGACGAGTCGTCCACCATGGAAGTGGACGGCGTGAAGAAGGAGGACTACTGGAAGGTGGTGGACCAGTGCTACATGTGCGACCTCTGCTACATGACCAAGTGCCCTTACACGCCGCCGCACGAGTGGAACCTGGATTTCCCGCACACCATGCTGCGGGCCAAGGCCATCAAGTTCAAGAAGGGTGAGGTCAAGACCAGCGAGAAGTTGCTGGCGTCCACCGACCTGCACGGCTCGTTCGCCGGCATTCCCATCGTGGTGCAAGTGGCCAATGCGGTGGCGCACAACAAAACCGCGCGCCATTTGATGGAGAACACGTTGGGTGTGGACGAGAACGCCTGGCTGCCCGAGCTGGCCAGCAAGCGCTTCCGCTCGGCTGCGCCCGACTCGCAGGCGCAGCAGGTGGTGGACGGTGAGCGCACACCGGGCAAGGTGGCGATTTTTTCCACCTGCTACATCAACTACAACGAGCCGGGCATCGGCCTGGACCTGCTCAAGATCCTCGACCACAACGGCATTGCGTACACCATCGTCGAGAAAGAGAAGTGCTGCGGCATGCCCAAGCTGGAACTGGGCGACCTGGACTCGGTGCGCCAGGCCAAGGAGGCCAACATTCCGGTGCTGGCCAAGTACGCGCGCGATGGCTTTGCCATCCTGGCCGCGGTGCCCAGTTGTGCGCTGATGTTCAAACAAGAGATTCCGCTGATGTTTCCCCGCGACGCCGACACCCAGTTGGTGAAAGACGCGATGTGGGACCCGTTCGAGTACCTCATGGCCCGCAAGCGCGACGGCCTGCTCAAGACTGAGTTTCCCCAGGCCCTGGGCAACATCAGCTACCAGGTGCCATGCCACGGCCGGGTGCAGAACATTGGCAAGAAGACCGAGGAAATGCTGAAGATGGTGCCGGGCACCACGGTGAACACCATCGAGCGCTGCTCGGGCCACGCCGGCACCTTTGGCGTGAAGAAGGCTTACCACCAGCAGGCCATGAAAATCGGCAAGCCGGTGTTCAAGGCCATGGCCACCATGAAGGACGGCAGCAAGCCCGACTTCATCAGCTCTGACTGCCCGCTGGGCGGCCACCACATCGCCCAGGGCTTTGAGGTCAATGGCCTGGGCGCCCCTGAGCTGCAGCACCCGCTGAGCCTGGTGGCCAAGGCCTACGGCCTGAAATGACCGGCCCCACAGGAGAGACCGCATGCAACTGACTGGACACATCACCCCTGAGAGCCTGATGACGCTGGAGGCCTACAGCAAGTGGCGCAAGGCGCACAAGCCCGAGGTCATGGCGCACCGGCAACTGCGCTCGGTGCGCCTGGGCGACCACCTCAATGTGCAGTTCGAGAGCGAGTTGAGCATTCGCTACCAGATCCAGGAGATGCTGCGCATCGAGAAGATTTTTGAGGAAGAGGGCATTGCCCACGAGATCGATGCCTATGCGCCGCTGGTGCCCGATGGCCACAACTGGAAGGCCACGCTGCTGATCGAGTACCCCGACATCAACGAGCGGCGCCGGGAACTGGCGCGGCTGATCGGCGTGGAAGACCGGCTGTTTGTCGAGGTCGAGGGCCATCCCCGCGTGTACGCCATCGCCGACGAAGACCTGGACCGCGAGAACGCCGAGAAGACCTCGGCCGTGCACTTCCTGCGCTTCGAGTTCACGCCGCCCATGGTCGCGTCCATCCGGGCCGGGGCGGCGGTGAAGCTGGGGTGTGACCACACCCACTACCCGTGGCACGTGAGCATCCCCGCCGAGACCCTGGCCAGCCTGGCCGGTGACCTGAAGTAGACGCGCGGTCTCGCGATAATCGGGGCTTCCTTGGGAAGCCCTTTTTTCTTGGCGCCTTGCGCCCACGCCCATGCTGTTTTTGATTTCACCCGCCAAGGCCCTGGACTACGAGACCCCGGCCCACGTCACCACCCACACCCAGCCCCTGTTCGTGCCGCAAGCCACCGAACTCATTGCGGTGCTGCGCGAGAAGTCGCCACAGGAGATTGCCGAGCTGATGGACTTGTCCGACCAGCTCTCGGGCCTGAACGTGGCGCGCTACCAGGCCTGGCAACCCACGTTCACCGCGCGCAATTCCAAGCAGGCGGTGCTGGCCTTCGATGGCGATGTGTACGGCGGCCTGGACGCCAAAAACCTGGGTGCCGACGACCTGGACTGGCTGCAGCAGCACCTGTGCATCCTGAGCGGCCTGTATGGCGTGCTGCGCCCGCTCGACTGGATGCAGCCCTACCGGCTGGAGATGGGCACGCGCCTGGCCACCACCCGTGGCAAGAACCTGTACGCCTTCTGGGGCACCCGCATTGCCGAGTACCTCAACGAACGCGCCGCGGCCGACAAGAGCCCGGTGGTCGTCAACCTGGCCAGCGAGGAGTACTTCAAGGCCGTGGACCGCAAGGCGCTGAAGCCGCGCGTGGTGACCTGCGTGTTCGAAGAGCGCAAGGGCGCTGGCTACAAGGTGGTGAGCTTCATGGCCAAGCGCGCGCGCGGGCTGATGGTGCGCTGGGCCACCGAGCACCGCGCCACCACGCCCGAGCAGCTCAAGCACTTTGACCTGGAGGGCTATGCCTTTGTGCCGGCGGCCTCCGAGGCCGACCGCCTGGTGTTTCGCCGCGAGGCCAAGCCCTGAGGAGGCGAGCGCGCATGCAACAGATCACCCCCGAACTGCGCCGCTGGATCGTCGAGCAGGCCAGCGCCGGCGTGCGGCCCGATGACGTGTTGACCGCCATGCGCCAGGCCGGCTGGCAAGAGGCGGTGGCCGTGGCCGCGATGGAAAGCGCGCTCAGCGAGCACCTGGCGGCGAAGCAGGCCGCAGCCCAGGCCGCCAGCACGACCAGCGCGGTGAGTGCCGTGCCCATGCTGAACCTCGCGGGGGCACCGCGCCGGCTTGACGCGGGTGACCGTTGGGTGGACGTGATCGCCAGCCTGCAAAACCCCCGTGTGGTGGTGTTGGGCAACCTGTTGAGCGAGATCGAGTGCGAGGCGCTGATCGAATCGGCCCGCCCGCGCCTGGCGCGCTCGCTCACGGTGCAGACGCAGACCGGCGGCGAAGAGCTCAACCCCGACCGCACCAGCAGCGGCATGTTCTTCAACCGGGGCGAGACGCCCGAGGTGGCGGCGCTGGAGGCGCGCATCGCCCGCCTGGTGAACTGGCCGGTGCAAAACGGCGAGGGCATTCAGGTGCTGCACTACCGCCCGGGCGCCGAGTACAAGCCGCACTACGACTACTTCGACCCCGACGAGCCGGGCACGCCTACCATCTTGCGCCGCGGCGGCCAGCGCGTGGCCACGCTGGTGATGTACCTCAACGAGCCCATGCGCGGCGGCGGCACCACCTTCCCCGACGTGGGGCTGGAGGTGGCGCCGGTGCGGGGGCATGCCGTCTTTTTCAGTTACGACCGGCCGCACCCGGCCACCCGCACGCTGCACGGCGGCGCGCCGGTGATCGAGGGCGAGAAATGGGTGGCCACCAAGTGGCTGCGCGAACGCGAATTTGTCTGAGGGCCCCATGAGCCAGAACACCCCCGAACAGTCCCAACTGGGCAAGGCATCGGCCTACATTGACCGCTACGACCCCAGCCTGCTGTACCCGCTGCCGCGCGCCGCGAAGCGGCAAGAGATCGGCATCACCGGCCGCATTCCCTTCCTGGGGGCCGATCTCTGGACTGCCTTCGAGCTGTCGTGGCTGAACCCGCGCGGCAAGCCGCAGGTGGCCATCGCGCACATCACGATCCCGGCCGAGAGCACGCACATCGTGGAGAGCAAGTCGTTCAAGCTCTACCTCAACAGCTTCAACCAGTCGGTGTTCGAGAGCGCCGACGCGGTGCGCGATCGCATCCGCGCCGACATCAGCGCGGCCATCTGGCACGGCGAGGCGGTGCAGGGCAGCGCGGGCGTGAAGCTGCTGCTGCCCGAGGTCTTTGACCGCGAGCCGGTGCACGAGTTGGATGGCGTCAACCTGGACCGGCTCGATGTGGAATGCACCCACTATCAGCCCGCGCCCGAGTTATTGCGCGCCGCCTTGCACGAACAGCCCGTCACCGAAACCCTGGTGAGCCACCTGCTCAAGAGCAATTGCCTGGTCACCGGCCAGCCCGACTGGGGCAGCGTGCAGATTCGTTACACCGGCCCGCAGATCGACCAGGAAGGCCTGCTGCGCTACCTGGTGAGCTTTCGCGAGCACAACGAGTTTCACGAGCAGTGCGTCGAGCGCATCTACATGGACATCCTCACGCGCTGCCAGCCCACCAAGCTCAGCGTGTACGCGCGCTACACGCGCCGTGGCGGCCTGGACATCAACCCCTGGCGCACCAGCCACCCGCAGCAACCACCGGCCAACATTCGCACCGCGCGCCAGTGACGCCCGCTTGACGGGAGGGGGCCGACCAGATCGGCGGCAGTTCGTTTGCGGATATAACCATGCCTTCGCTCAGGGTTAACCCTGGTCCTATCCGGTTCCTATCCCCATGACTGCTTCTTCTCGCATCCTCCATCCCGGCCTGCGCCAGAAAATCATGTCGGCCGACGCGGCCGCCGCCCTCATCAGCGACGGTGACAACGTCGGCATGAGCGGCTTCACCGGCGCTGGCTACCCCAAGGCCGTGCCGGCGGCGCTGGCCCGCCACATCGAGCGCGCCAACCAGGGCGGCAATACCTTCCGCATTGGCGTCTGGACGGGCGCCTCCACCGCGCCCGAGCTTGACGGCGCGCTGGCTCAGGTCGGCGGCATCGAGATGCGCCTGCCCTACCAGTCTGACCCGACCTGCCGCACCCGCATCAACGCGGGCCAGATGGACTACATCGACATCCACCTCTCGCACGTGGCGCAGTTCGTGTGGTTCGGCTTCCTGGGCAAGCTCAACGTGGCGGTGGTGGAAGTGGCGGGTGTGCTGGAAGACGGCCGCCTGATTCCGTCCTCGTCGGTGGGCAACAACAAGACCTGGCTTGACCAGGCCGACAAGGTCATCCTGGAAGTGAACAGCTGGCAGCCCGCCGCGCTGGAGGGCATGCACGACGTGTACTACGGCACCCAGCGCCCACCGCTGCGCAAGCCGATTCCCATGGTGGCGCCCGGTGACCGCATTGGTGAGCCCTACCTGCACGTGGACCCGGCCAAGGTGGTGGCGGTGGTGGAAACCCAAGCGCCCGACCGCAACACCGCCTTCACCCCGCCCGATGAAGCCTCCAACCGTATTGCCGAGCACATCCTCGATTTCCTGGCCCACGAGGTGAAGCAGGGCCGCCTGCCGGTCGAGCTGCTGCCGCTGCAGTCGGGCGTGGGCAACATCGCCAACGCCGTGCTCTCCGGCCTGAACCAGGGCCCGTTCGAGAACCTCACCGGCTACACCGAGGTGCTGCAGGACGGCATGCTGGAGATGCTCAAGTCCGGCAAGATGACCATGGCCTCGGCCACGGCCCTGTCGCTCAGCGGCGAAGGCATGAAAGAGTTCCTGGGCAACCTTGACTTCTACCGCCAGCGCATCGTGCTGCGCCCGCAGGAAATCTCGAACCACCCCGAGATCATTCGCCGCCTGGGCATCATTTCCATGAACGGCATGATCGAGGCCGACATTTACGGCAACGTCAACTCCACCCACATCATGGGCACGCGCATCATGAACGGCATCGGGGGCTCGGGCGACTTTGCCCGCAACGCCTACCTGTCGATGTTCATGACGCCGTCCACCGCCAAGGGCGGGGCGATTTCGTGCATCGTGCCCATGGCCAGCCACGTGGACCACACCGAGCACGACGTGCAGATTCTCGTGACCGAGCAAGGCCTGGCCGACCTGCGCGGCCTGGCGCCGCGCCAGCGCGCGCGCCGCGTGATCGAGCGCTGCGCCCACCCCGATTTCCGGCCCGCGCTGCTGGACTACGTGGAGCGCGCCGAGGCCGAGGGCCGCGCTGGCCGCGCCGGTTTGCACACGCCGCACCTGCTGGAAGAGGCGCTGTCGTGGCACACCCGCTTTGAGCGCACCGGCAGCATGCGCGCCTGAAGGCCGGAGGCCCGCGAGCCGGGCACCCTTGCCGTTGGTCGGGTGCTCGGCAGAATTCATTAGGTGAAATGGCGATGTGGTCGTAAACTCTCTGGCAGTTGCTTGGCTAAGGCCTGAAGCAATTCACGAAGCGTCCGTTCTCACCGGATGCGCTCTCTCCGGTCAACAAGACCGGTTCCTCCGCGCTGTCGAGCCGCAGTCGGGTGGGATATCCAGGCTCCCGCAGGTGGCACAGGCGCCTGCGCTCTCCATGTCTCTTTTGTCTCCCCAGCCCATTCAAGTGGGCCGTTTCACCATCGCGCCTTCGTCCCACACGGGCGACACCGGGCGTTTTCACCCCACCGTCTCGGTTGGCAGCGGCGAGGGGGCCAGTTCCCACTGGCGCATGCACCGCCTCGACCGCAGCTACTCCAGCCGCGCTGCCGCCCATGTGGTGGCACTGACGCACGGCTGGGCCCACACGTTTCGGGCGATGGCTTAAGGCCATCGAACTCACCTGATTTCCGGCGCCATCTTTCACGAGACCGCCATTTTCTGCGCGCCCCATCCGTTTTCGGGCAAGTCGCGCTTTTCTCGAAAGGCTCAACCATGAGCAGCAAACTGTACGTGGGCAATCTGCCCTATTCCGTTGACGACGCCAGCCTGCGTCACAACTTCGCCGATTTCGGCAGCGTGGCCTCTGCCAAGGTCATGACCGACCGCGACACCGGTCGCTCCAAGGGCTTCGGCTTTGTAGAAATGGGTTCCGAAGCGGAAGCCCAGGCCGCCATCAACGGCCTCAACGGCCAGTCGGTTGACGGTCGCCAGATCGTCGTGAACGTGTCCCGCCCCAAAGAGGCTGGCGCTGGCGGCGGTGGCTATCGCTCGGGTGGCGCTCGCTACTGAGCGGTCCCAACCCCATGAAGAAACGGCGCCTTGGCGCCGTTTTTTTTCGTCTGGGGCCTGCGCGAGGGCTTCAGATCTGCTTGCGAATGAGCGCGCCCTGGAACAGCACCGGGCCGGTGGGGCCGGTTTCGCTGGGCACGCCGCCCAGAGGCTCCAGGCTCACCGCCAGGGCCGGGGTTTCGCGCAGCGCGGCGGCGTCGGCCGCGAGCTGCAGCAGGCGTTCGCGCGAGAGCACACCCAGCGAGCGCGGGGCCGCGCCCGGGGGCAGGGCCCAGAGCTGCAGCGAGCGGTCGGCCGCTTCCTGGAAGCCGCCCACGCGCTGCAGGTTCAGGCGCTGGCCCTCGGGGTCAAAGGTGACGAGCAGCGCGGCACTGGCTTGCTGGTCGTTGAGCACGGCCACGTACTCGATGCGGGGTCTGGCCTGCAGCTCGGCCTGCAACTGGGCCACCTGAGTGGTCTGGGTCTGCAGTTCGGCTTGCAGGCCGTTGGCGCGGGTGCGTTCCTGGCCCAGCTCGTTTTGCAGGCCCAGCGACACGGCCAGCGCCGCCACGGTGGCCACGGCACCGGCCACGCCGGCACCGCGCCACCAGGCCAGCGAGCCCAGCCAGCCGCGCGGGTTGGGGGGCGGCGTTGCGGCGGGCGTGGTGCGGGCCGCCTGCATGGCCGCCTGTTCGCGCTCGGCGGCCAGCAGGTTGTCGATACGGGTCCACACGGCAGGCGCCGGCGTCTGGGGCTGGGGCAACTCGTTGAAGCTGGCCACGCGGCTTTCCCACAGCAAGGCGGCGGCGCGCACGGGGGCTTGTTCGCGGGCCATGGCTTCGAAGCGGCGGCGGGCACGGCCTCGCAGGGTGCCCAGCGCGTAGGCGGCGGCAAGTCGGTCCAGCAGTTCGGGGTGTCGGCTCAGGTTCATGCCAGTCCCCTCAGGCAAAGCGCGCCATGCACAGGCGCAATTGGTCCAGCCCACGCCGGATCCAGGTTTTCACGGTGCCCAGTGGCAGGTTGAGCTGGCCGGCCAGCTCGCCGTGGCTGAGGTCGCGAAGGTAGGCCAGGCTCACCACCTCGCGTTGTTTGGCGTTGAGCTGGCGCAGGCACTGGTGCAGGGCCCAGGCCTGCTGGCTGGCCAGGCTCAGGTCGGCCGGGTCGTCGCCATCGCCCGCGAGGGTGTCTTGCAGCGAGTCGTCGAGTTCGTCGGTGAGGTGCACCCGCTCGGCCCCGCGCCGGCGCAGGCAGTCGAGCGAGCGGCTGCGCACGATCAGGCCCAGCCATGCCATGGGCGGGCTCAGGCTGGCGCGGTAGTCGCCGGCGCTGCGCCAGATGTGCAGAAAGGTCTCTTGCAGCACGTCTTCGGCCCATTCGGTTTTGCCCACCACCCGCATCGCCAGGCCCATGAGTTTGCCGGCGGTGAGGTCGTACAGGGCCTTGAGGGCGGCTTCGTCCCGCGCGGCCACGCGGTCGAGCAGGGCGATGAGGGTGTCGTCGGGTTGGGCGGACATGCGCGCATTGTGGGGCAGGCGGGGTGCCCCTCAGGCGTGGCGGGTGTGACGCTTTCAACGCCGTCTCGGTTGAATGGCCGTGGCCAGCCGCGTGGTGGCGCTGCCCGACAGGGTGAGCGCCTGGGGCGTGGTTTCCACCACCTGCTCGGAGTGCCACACCCGCAGCACGGCGTTGCCTTCGGGCAGGTCGGGGATTTGCGCCACGCCGGCGCGGTCGGTTTTGCCTACCCAGGGGGTGGTGCTCACCCAGACGTGGCCGCGCATCGAGCCGTGCAGGTGGCAGCCCAGGCGCCAGGGGCCAGGGCTGTCCACCACGCCTTCGGCGTGGGGCGCGGCCTGGTGGGCGGCGCGGCCGGGCAGGCGCAGCTCAAATCCCCGGCGAGCTTCGCCCGGGGCGGCGCTGTTGCCGGTGTCTGGCGGAATGGCGCGCACGTGGTGCTCCCAACTGTCGAGGTTGCTGAAGCGGATGCGCGAGCCCACGGGCACCACGGTGAGCGCCGGCACGAAGCGCATGGCTTGCTGGTCGATGGTCACCGTGACCGGTGCCGGCGTGGCGGGCAAGGCCATGCCGGGCATCTCCACGCTGACCACCGCGTCGGCCAGGGGCTGGCCGTCGCGCGCCAGCACCGTGACTTGCAGCGAGGCCGCGCTGGCCGCCGTGGCCAGCGCCAGCGCGGCACCGGCCAGCGCCATTGGGCGCAGGCGCTGCGCGTTCATGGCCGGGGCGCGATCACGTCGCGGTGCATGGGCGCCAGCAGGGCGAGCATCTGGTTTTGCCGCGCAAAGGGAATGCCTTTGGCGTTCATGCTGGCTTGCAGCACCTCGACCAAGGCATTGAAGTCGGCGCGGGTGATGCCCATGTCGGCGTGGGCGGTCTTCATGTCGGGGCCTTTGTAGGTGCAGGGGCCGCCCGCGAGTTGGCAGAGCTGGTCGGTGAGCGAGCCAGCCAGTTGGGCCGGGTTGGTGTCGCGGAACTGGGTGCCGATGCGCGCATCGGCCTTGAGGCGCAACACGAAATCGTCCATGAGCGAGCGGATGCCGGCCTGTTCGCCAAAGGCCTGGTACAGCCCCGGGGCCGGGGCCACCGGGTAGGCGCTGGCCGGCGAGGCGGCGGGCAGCGACTGGGCAATGCAGGCGCCACTGAGGGCGCTGAGCAGGGTGAGGGCAGAGGCGGTGATGAGCTGTTTCATGCGGAGGCTCCGGTTCAGAAGGCGAATTGGGCGGACACGTAGGCACCGGTCTGGCGGCGACCGTTGGTGGTGGCGGGCACGATGGGGCCCAGGTCCACGTAGGCGGCGGTGAGCGACACGTTTTTGCTGGGCGACCAGGCCACGAACACGTCTTTCCAGTGGCTGGCGCGCAGGCCGTCGCCCAGGCCGGCGGCGGCACCGGCGCGGCGCAGCTTGTCGGGCATGCCGCGCACCTCAACGCCCACGGCCAGGTTGGGGCGCAAGAGCCAGGCCACCGACACCTCGGGCTGCAGCTCGTAGCCGCCGTCGGCCCCGCCCAGCGAGGCGCCAAAGCCCAGCAGTCCGTTCTGGTTGGCGCGGGTGGCGCGCAGCGTGCCGTTGACCAAGATGCCTGGCGCCAGGAAGAGCTTGGTGGCGCTGACGTACAGGTCCACCCCGGTGCGCTTGGCGCCCAGTGCCTGCAGCGTGGCGTCCAGCCCGCTGGAGCGCAGGTGCTTCACCTGCACGCCCACGGCCACCTGGGGCATGAGGGTGTCGCTGTCGAGGATGGCGTCACCGGCCACGCGCAGCTTGGCGCCCAGGATGTCTTGTTTCAGGTGCAGGCCGGGCAGGCCCAGGGCGGTGCCGGTGGCGCGGGTGTTGAAGTCTTGCCGCGCCAGCGACAGCTCCAGCCGGTCGTTCAGGCCCACCGCGACGCCAGTGGCGGTGAGGCCGTAGTCGCGCGTGACGGCGCGGCTGATGTGCACGCTGGCACCGGTCTGGCCGTCGGTGGCCTGGGTGCCGATCACGGCCCAGGGGCTGATGCCGCCGCCGGCGGCGCCTTCGACGCTGCTCACGCCGCCGGTGAGCACCAGCTTGCCGGTGTCGGCGTGGGCCAGGGGCGCCGCCAGCAGGGCGGCGGTGGAGCAGGCCAGGGCGATCGCGCTGGCAGCGCGGGTGCGCAGGCGGGGGGAGGGGTGTTGAGGTGTCATGGGGCGAGTGGGTGGGTGGATCGGATGCCGGCTGGCTGCCGACACTTCCGATACGCACCCAGGCTCGCCCTGGATTCACGGTGCGGGTTCTCCCCGCTTCGCGTGGTTCTCCCCGCTTCGCGTGGTTCAGCCCAGGTCTTGGAAGGGCGTGAGCGGTGCCAGCGGCGGGAACTGGCCGGCGCGCTTTTCCTTCATGGCGGTGATGGCCTCGCGCACGTGGGCGTTGCTCCAGGCCGAGCCTTGCAGCCAGCCCATCTGGCGCAGGCTGTCTTCCACCGAATGGTCGCGCGCGTAGTGAATGGCCTGCTTGGTGCCCCAGATGGCCACGGGCGGCTTGGCGGCGATCTCCTGCGCGCACTGCAGCGCGGCCTGCACGGTGGCCTCGTGGGTGTCGAACACCTCGTTCACCAGGCCGCAGGCCAGGGCGCGCGCGGCGCTCAGGCGCCGGCCGGTGTAGGCCAGCTCTTTCACCAGGGCCAGGGGAATGAGCTTGGGCAGGCGCTGCAGGGTGCCCACGTCGGCCACCATGCCGATGTTGATTTCCTGGATGCAGAAGAAGGCGTCGGCGCTGGCGTAGCGGATGCAGGCCGCACTCACCATGTCCACCCCGCCGCCGATGCAGCCGCCCTGGATGGCGCAGATCACCGGCATGCGCAGCGTCTCCAGCTTGGTGAAGGTGGCCTGCATGTCGGTGAGCAGGTCGTAGATGGCGGCGCGCCCCTCGGCGCTGCGCTCGTCCATGGTGATGGCGTTGGAGAAGGTGTCCAGCGACATGCCGGCGGTGAAGTGCTTGCCGGTGCTGCTGATCACCAGCGCGCGCGCCCGGCCTTCGTGGTGCACCTCGGTGAGCAGGGTGTCCAGCTCGCGCCAGAAGGTGGGGTGCATGGTGTTCATGGCCTCGGGCCGGTTGAGCACCAGGTGCAGCACCTGGTCATTCCAGTTCAGGGAAAAGCAGGTCGGTGTGTTCATCGCTGGGGGCCTTGTCTCGTGGCTTGGGGTGGGCACGATTCTGGGCAGGCGGCGCCTCGCCTGTTGTCCCTGGCTTGACAAGCTTGCCCACGCGCACGCCCAGCAGGCGCAGGCGCCGGCTCAGGTCCACGCGCTTGAGGCACTGGCCCGCCCAGTGGCGAATTTCGCGCGCATCGGCAGTGGGGTGGGGGATGGTCTGGTCGCGCGTGACGATCTGGAAGTTGTCGTAGCGCAGCTTGATGCCGATGGTGTGGCCCTGGTAGCCCTTGCGCTGCAGGTCGGCGGCCACCTGCTCGCACAGGCGCGTGAAGATGGCGCCCAGCTCGGCGCGGTCGCGCACGGCGTGCAGGTCGCGCTCGAAGGTGGTCTCGCGGCTCATGCTCACCGGCTCGCTCTCGGTGACCACCGGGCGCTCGTCGCGGCCCCAGGCGGCCTCGTGCAGCCAGGCGCCGTAGCTCTTGCCGAAGTTCATCATCAGCCACTCGCGCTCGCGCGCGGCCAGCTCGCCAATGGTGTGGATGCCGTGGGCCTGCAGCTTGGCGTCGGCCTTGGGGCCAATGCCATTGACCTTGCGGCAGGGCAGGGGCCAGATGAGGGTCTGCAGGTCTGCCGCCGTCACGATGCTGATGCCGTTGGGCTTGTGGAACTCGCTGGCCATTTTGGCGATGAGCTTGTTGGGCGCCACGCCAATCGAGCAGGTCAGGCCCGTGGCCTGCTGGATGCTTTTCTGGATCAGCCGCGCCAGCACACGCCCGCCTTCGCGCTGGCCGCCAGGCACGTCGGTGAAGTCGATGTACACCTCGTCCACGCCACGGTCTTCCATCACTGGCGCGATCTCGGTGATGGTGCGCTTGAACAGGCGAGAGAGCCGGCGCACCTCGTCGAAGTCCACCGGCAGCAAGATGGCCTGCGGGCAGAGCTTGGCCGCCTTCATCAGGCCCATGGCCGAGCCCACGCCGAACTGGCGCGCCTCGTAAGTGGCGGTGGTGGCCACGCCGCGGCCCACGTAGTCGCCCAGGCGGGGAAAGAAGTCCACCGGCACGCGATCCAGTGTGTCGGGGCCCCATTCGCGGTCGGGGTAGGCCGCGCGCAGGCGGGCCAGCATCTCGTCTTCGCGCCGGCGCCCACCGCCGATCACCATGGGCAGGCCCTTGAGCTGCGGGTAGCGCAGCAGCTCGACCGACGCGAAAAAGGCGTCCATGTCGAGGTGCGCGATGCGGCGCTGGCGCGGTGGCGGGGGCGTGTCGGGGCGGCTCACGCGGCGAGCATAGCGCCGTGGCTAAGATGCCCCCACGGGTGTTGCTCAGTTGGCCCTTCGGCCGGGTGAGCAGGCCGCCACAAGGAGGACTTCATGTTGAACAACGCATCGCGCCTGCTGGTGGCGCTGGTGGTGGGGGCTGGCGTGGCGCTGGCCGGTTTTTTCGTGAGTGGCGGGCTGGAGCGCTTTCGCATGGCCGACCGCAGCATTGCCGTCAAAGGCCTGGCCGAGAAAGACGTGGAGGCCGACTTCGCCATCTGGACGCTGGGCTTTCGCCGCGCCGGCAATGAGTTCGCCGGCGTGCAGCAGGCCCTGGCCGCCGACCGCGAGAAGGTGCTGGCCTTTCTGAAAGAGCGCGGCTTCACCGAGGCCGAGCTGGAGGCCCGTCCCCTGGCCGTGCAAGACCTGCTGGCGCGCGACTATGCCCAGGGCAATGTGCCGCTGCGCTTCAACGGCAGCGGGCAGGTGCTGGTGCGCAGCGCCCGCGTGGCCGAGGTGGCCCAGGCCGCGCTGGCGCTGGACCCGCTCATTCAGGCCGGCGTGCAGTTCAGCGCCGAGGGCGAGGGCGCCGGTGGCCCGCGCTACCAGTTGCGTGGCTTCAACGACATCAAGGCCCCGCTCCTGGCCGAGGCCACGCGCAACGCACGCGAGCAGGCCGAGAAGTTCGCGGCCGAGGCCGGCGCCCGCCTGGGCCCGCTCAAGAGCGCCAACCAGGGCGTGATCCGCATCAGCGGCGACGACGGCAACGACTTCGACGACGGCCGCTCGCGCACCAAGCGCCTGCGCGTGGTCAGCTCTTTCGAGTACGAGCTGCGCTGACCCGAGGGGCCGGCATCTCCCTGCGGGGTGAGGGGGTTTTCTGAATCCGGGGCGCGTGGGGCCTGCGTATCCAGGGCGACGTGGCCACGTCTTCCCGAATCGTTCAGACCACCACCCACCCAAGGAACCCTCATGACCACCCCGTTCAACACCACGCTCATTCCCGCCGCTTCCCGTCGCGGCTTTCTGCGCACCGGCGGCACCTTGTCGGCCGTGGCCCTGTCGATGCTGGCCGGCCGCGAAGCCCTGGCCCAGGGCATGAAGGCCGACGCTGGCAAAGACGTGGAGATCCTCAACATCGCGCTGGGCCTGGAGCACGAGGCCATCAACGCCTACCAGCTCGGCGCCGGCAGCGGCCTGCTGCAAAAGCCCGTGCTCGACGTGGCGGTTCAGTTCCAGGGCCACCACAAGGCCCACCGCGACGCGCTGGCCGCCACCATCCGCAAGCTCGGCGGGCAGCCCGTGGCCGAGAAAAAGATCGACGACTACGCCAAGTCGCTCAACGCCGCCGCGCTCAAGAGCCAGGCCGATGTGCTGGACCTGGCGGCCCGCCTGGAACTGGGCGCCACCAACGCCTACCTCAGCGTCATCCCGGCCATGGGCGACCGCGAACTGGCCAAGGTGGCCGCGCGCCTGGCGGCCGACGAGACCATGCACTTCACCGTGCTCACCCAGGCCCTGGGCCGCGCGCTGCCGCCCGGTGCGCTCTCGTTCGGCGCCTGAGCCTGTGCGGGGGGTGGCAGGGCCGCCTCAGATGGCCTTGCTCACCAGCGCGCCCTTGAACAGCCAGGGCAGGCTGGGGCCGGCGGCCTCGGGCACGCCGCCTTTGTTCTCGGCGCTGATGCCCAGCTCGCTCAGGCCCTGCAGCTCTTCGGCCTTCAGCGGCAACTGCAGCGTCTGGTAGCGGCTGGTGATCACGCCCAGCGAGCGCGGCGCCTGCCCCGGCGCCAGGCCCCAGATCTGCATGCTGTCTTCGCGGCCCTCGCGCACCGCGTTCAGGCGCTGCACCGCCAGCGCCGCCTCTTGCGGGTTGTGGGTGATGAGCATGGCGGGCTGGCCCTGGGCATCCAGCAGCACCGCAATCTGCCGCACCTGCGGCACTTGCGCCAGCCGGGTCTGCAGGTGCTGGATCTGGGCCTTGAGTTGCTCGTACAAGCTGGCGCTGGCGGCCCAGCCCACCAGCAGGGCCAGGGCCAGCAGAATGCTCAGCACCCGCCACCAGGGGCTCACGCCCTTGGTCACGGGCGTTGCGGTCGGTGCGTCGCTCATGCCGTGGGGAACGTGCCGGGCAGCAGGATGCCCTGGTCCACGTTCTCGATGTTGGTGTGGCCGCAGAAGGCCATGGTGATGTCCAGTTCCTTGTGGATCATCTCCAGGCACTTGCTCACGCCGGCCTCGCCCATGGCGCCCAGGCCGTACAGCATGGCGCGGCCGATGTACACGCCGCGCGCGCCCAGGGCACGGGCCTTGAGCACGTCTTGCCCGCTGCGCACGCCGCCGTCCATGTGCACCTCGATCTGGCTGCCCACCGCGTCCACGATGGCCGGCAGGGCTTCGATGCTGCTTTGCGCGCCATCGAGCTGGCGACCCCCGTGGTTGCTCACGATCAGCGCATCGGCGCCCGACTGCGCTGCCAGGCGCGCGTCTTGCACGTCCATGATGCCCTTGAGAATGAGCTTGCCGCCCCAGCGCTTCTTGATCCATTCCACGTCGCCCCAGTTGAGCGCCGGGTCGAACTGCTTGGCCGTCCACTCGCTGAGCGAGCCCATGTCGCCCACGCCGCTCACGTGGCCCACGATGTTGCCGAACTGGCGGCGGTGCGTGCCCAGCATGCCCAGCGCCCAGCGCGGCTTGCTGGCGATGTTGATCATGTTTTTCACCGTCAGCTTGGGCGGTGCCGACAGGCCGTTCTTCAGGTCTTTGTGGCGCTGCCCCAGGATCTGCAGGTCCAGCGTGAGCACCAGCGCGCCGCACTGGGCGGCCTTGGCGCGGTCGATCAGGCGCTCGATGAAGGCGCGGTCTTTCATCACGTAGAGCTGGAACCAGAAGCCCGGCCCGGCGTGGGTGGCCACGTCTTCAATGGAGCAGATGCTCATGGTAGACAGCGTGAACGGAACGCCGAACTTGCGCGCCGCGCGCGCGGCCAGGATCTCGCCGTCGGCGTGCTGCATGCCGGTCAGGCCCGTGGGCGCGATGGCCACTGGCATGGCCGTGGGCACGCCCACCATGGTGGTGCGCGTGCTGCGGTTTTCCATGTTCACCGCCACGCGCTGGCGCAGCTTGATCTTGTGGAAGTCGCTCTCGTTGGCGCGGTAGGTGCTTTCGGTCCAGGCGCCGGAGTCGGCGTAGTCGTAGAACATGCGCGGCACGCGCTTTTGCGCGAGCACGCGCAGGTCTTCCACATGGGTGATGACGGTCATGCGAGGGGGCTCCGTGTTGGATGGGGGCCAGGCTGGCGGCGCACCGCCCGGCGTGGGGCGCATGTTAGCCAGCGCCCGGCGGCTTGGGGCGTGAAAGCGCGCCCCCCGGTCTTGAAAATTCTTGGGGGCAGGGTGCCCATCAGTCGGGCAGCACCCGGGCGCGCTCGGCGCCGGTGAGCGGCTCCACCCAGCCCAGTTGCTGCTCCAGCACCGCCAGCGTGGCCTCGGACGGGTCGCCCCGGCGCGCGGCGATGCGCCGGCGCATCTCGTCCAGCGGGGTCTGGGGCGCGATCAGGTGCCACGCAATGCCCAGCTCGCTTGCCAGCGCGGCGAAGGTATCGCGCTCGGCCCGGCGCAGGCAGGCGGCGTCAATCACCACGTTCCAGCCCTGGCGCAAGAGCGCCTCGGCCCGCTCGCGCAGGTGCTGGTAGGTCTGGCCGTGGGCCTGTGGGCTGTACAGGCCGCTGTTCACGCCCGAGCCGCTGGCCGCCAGCGGCGCCAGCCCGTGCAGTCGCTTGCGCTCCACGTCCGAGCGCAGGCGAATGGCCCGGCCGCTGGCCTCTTGTTGCAGCCAGCGCGCCGCCGCCCAGCTCTTGCCGCTGCCCGAGAGCCCGTGCGTCACCACCAGTTGCGGCGTGGGCGGGTGCGCGATGCGCCCGGCCAGGGCCACGTAGCGCCGCGCCTCGGCCAGCGCGGCCTCTCGGTCGGCGCCAGGCTGCGCGCTGCGAATGGCCGCCACCTTGGCGCGCACCAGGGCGCGGTACACCGCGAAGTAGGGCAGCACCCGTGGGGCGTCGGCCTCGCCGCTGGCGTCCAGCCAGGCGCTGAGGAAGCGGTTGGCCAGGCCAGGCTGGCCGTGGTCGAGCAGGTCCATCCAAGTGAAGGCGATGTCGTTGGCGGTGTCGATCCAGCGCAGCGCGTCGTTGAACTCGATGGCGTCAAAGGGCACGGCCTGCCCGTTGATGAGCGTGAGGTTGGCCAGGTGCAGGTCGCCATGCCCTTCGCGCACCTGGCCCTCGGCGCGGCGGCGCAGCAGCACGGGGTGCAGGGCCTCGGCCTGGGCCTCGGTCCATTGGCGCAGCGCCGCCAAGTCACTCTCGGCCGCCGCGCTGCCGGGCGTGGCCTGCAGGGTGTCGAGGTTGTCGCGCGCCAGGGCCAGCGTGTCCACGGGCTGGCCCCAGGGGCTGCTGGCGTCGGCCACCGCCGCCGCTTGCTGAAACGCGGCTACCCGCGCGGCCAGGGCCTCCAGCACCTCGGCACTCAGGGCGCCGCGCTGGCACAGGTGGTCCAGCCGGCCGGCCTCGTCGAAGCGGCGCATGTGCACTGCCCATTCGATGGCCTGTTCGGCGTCGGTGGCGGGGTCGCCCCAGCGCGGGACCTCGGGCGGGCCCAGCAGGGGCAGGGCGGCCAGGTAGATGTGGCCTTCGGGGTCGAAGCGCCGGTTCACGCGCATTTCGGCCTCGCAGGCGGCCCGGCGCCGGGCCAGGGTGCTGAAGTCCATGAAGCTGAACCGCACCGGCTTCTTTATCTTGTAGGCGTGCTCACCCGCCAGCAGCACCCAGGCGCCGTGGGTCTCGATTCGCTCCACCTGCGCCACCGGGTGCGGGTAACGGCCGGGCTGCATCAGGGCTTGAATGAAGGGGGGACACGTGGGCGTCATGGCCGCCACTGTACGCCGGGCACAATGCCCGCCAGCCACGCAGATGGCACAGGAGACGGTTGATGAACATCGCCCATTTGTTGGAACGCCACGCCCGGCTCAGCCCCGAGCGCACCGTGCTATTCCATGGCCCCGAGCCACACGCCACCGCCCAGGCCTGGGCCCAACGCAGCGCCCGCGTGGCGGCCCGCCTGCGCCAGCGGGGCCTGGCGCCCGGCGACCGCGTGGTGCTGTTCATGCGCAACCACCCGCGCTACCTGGAGCTGATGTTCGGCATCTGGTGGGCGGGCCTGGTGGCCGTGCCGGTGAACGCCAAGCTGCACCCCAAAGAGCTGGAGTGGATCGTGGACAACGCCCAGGCCGGCTGGCTCTTCCACACGCGCGACGTGCTGCCCGATGCCACCACCCTGGGCGTGCCCGCGATGGACGCCGAAGGCGACGCCTGCACCGCCTGGCTCGACGAGCCCATCGACACCACCCCGGTGGCCGAGCGCGCCAGCACCGACACCGCCTGGCTCTTCTACACCAGCGGCACCACCGGCCGGCCCAAGGGCGTGATGATCACCCACCGCAACCTCATGACCATGGGGCTGACCTACTTCAACGACGTGGACCCCGTCGCCCCGGGCGATGCCATCGCCTACGCCGCGCCCATGTCGCACGGCGCAGGCATCTACGCCATTCCGCACCTCATGGCCGGGGCGCGCCACGTGGTGCCGGTCTCAGGCGGCTTTGACGCCGCCGAGCTGTACGCCCTGGGCCGCGCGGTGGGGCCGCTGTCGCTGTTCGCCGCGCCCACCATCGTCAAGCGCATGGTCGATCACGCCGAGGCCGAGGGCCTGAGCGTGGCCGACTGCGCGGCGGCCTACAAAACCATCGTCTACGGCGGCGCGCCCATGTACGCCGCCGACATCCGCCGCGCTCTGGCCGTCATGGGGCCGCGCTTCGTGCAGATCTACGGCCAGGGCGAGACGCCCATGACCGCCACCGCCCTGTCGCGCGCCGCGCTGGCCGACAGTGCCCACCCGCGCTGGGCCGAGCGCATCGCCAGCGTGGGCGTGGCGCAGACGCCGGTGCGCATCCGCGTGGCCGACTCAACAGGCCAGCCGCTGCCCCCGGGCGAGGTGGGCGAGGTGCTGGTGCAGGGCGACAGCGTGATGGCCGGCTACTGGCGCAACCCCGAGGCCAGCGCCGCCACCCTGCGCGAGGGCTGGCTTTGGACAGGCGACATGGGCACGCTGGACGACGACGGCTTTCTTACCCTGAAAGACCGCAGCAAAGACCTCATCATCAGCGGCGGCAGCAACATCTACCCGCGCGAGGTGGAAGAGGTGCTGCTGCACGCCCCCGGCGTGGCCGAGGTGGCGGTGGTGGGCGCGCCCGACGCCGAGTGGGGCGAGGTGGTGGTGGCCTTCGTGGTGCCCCAGCTCGGCGCGGCGCTGCAGGCCGGCGCGCTCGACGCCTTCTGCCTGGACCACATCGCCCGCTTCAAGCGCCCCAAGCGCTACGAGATCGTGGACGCCCTGCCCAAGAACCATTACGGCAAGGTGCTCAAGACCGCGCTGCGAGAGCGCCTCACCAGCTGACTTCGCGCTCCGGCGTGGCGCTGATCTTGTGGATGGTGAGGTCAGCGCCGTCGTGCTCGGATTCGGCGTCCAGGCGCAGGCCCAGCGTGGCCTTGAGCGCGCCGTACACCACGGTGCCGCCCAGCAGCGCCCAGCCCACGCCCAGGGCCGTGCCCAGCAACTGGGCGCCCAGGCTCACGCCGCCCAGGCCGCCCAAGGCGTGCTGGCCGAAGAGGCCAGCGGCGATGCCGCCCCAGGTGCCGCACAGGCCGTGCAGCGGCCACACGCCCAGCACGTCGTCGATCTTCCAGCGGTTCTGCGTGAGGGTGAACAGGCGCACGAACAGCAGCCCGGCCACCGCGCCCACCACCAGCGCGCCCAGCGGGTGCATCACGTCAGAGCCGGCGCACACGGCCACCAGGCCAGCCAGCGGGCCGTTGTGCACAAAGCCCGGGTCGTTGCGGCCGGCCAGCAGCGCGGCCAGCGTGCCGCCCACCATGGCCATGAGCGAGTTCACCGCCACCAGGCCCGAAATCTTGTCCAGCGTCTGCGCGCTCATCACGTTGAAGCCGAACCAGCCCACGATCAGGATCCAGGCGCCCAGGGCCAGGAAGGGAATGTTGCTGGGCGGGTGGGCCGAGATCGCGCCGTCCTTGCGGTAGCGGTTGGCGCGCGCACCCAGCAGCAGCACAGCCGGCAGCGCGATCCAGCCGCCCACCGCGTGCACCACCACCGAGCCGGCGAAGTCGTG
Source organism: Hydrogenophaga sp. (assembly GCF_041913525.1). GTDB lineage: Bacteria > Pseudomonadota > Gammaproteobacteria > Burkholderiales > Burkholderiaceae_C > Hydrogenophaga. The sequence continues at coordinate 397,372 of NZ_JAYSFD010000002.1, forward strand.
GAAGGCCGCGCCCGTGGTGGCCTCGATCCAGGCCTGCACGCCAAAGTGGCCGTTCCAGGCGATGCCCTCAAAGAAGGGGTACACCAGGCCCACGATCACCGCCGTGGCGATGAGCTGCGGCCAGAACTTGGCGCGTTCGGCAATGCCGCCCGAGATGATGGCCGGAATGGCCGCGGCGAAGGTGAGCAGGAAGAAGAACTTCACGAGGTCGTAGCCGTTCTTCTGGGCCAGCACATCGGCGCCAATGAAGAAGTGCGTGCCATAGGCCACGCCGTAGCCCACGGCGAAGTAGGCGATGGTGGAGACCGAGAAGTCCACCAGGATCTTCACCAGCGCGTTCACCTGGTTTTTCTTGCGAACCGTGCCCAGTTCCAGAAAGGCGAAGCCGGCGTGCATGGCCAGAACCATGATGCCGCCGAGCAGAATGAACAGGGCGTCTGCGCCCTGTTTCGGTGCGTCCATGAGCAATCTCCGTTTGCGTTGTGCGGTTTTGGGGCGTGTTGAACGCCAAAACGGGGACTGCCTGGCGATCTGCACCAAGCAAAAGCAAAAAGTGCACCAGGTTTGCGGCCTGGTGCACTTTTCTGGGGGAGATGCCCGGTTTTGGGTCAGTGGCAGCCGGTGCTGCCGCAGCCGTGCAGGCTCTCGGCCACCACGGCGGCCGGGTCGGCCAGGGTTTCGGTCTGGCTGTCAAAGCCCACCGATTGCAGGTGCAGGGCCAGGCCCGCGTCCATGCTGCTGGCGTGCATCGGAAACCACTCCACCAGGGCCTCGGCCATGCGCTGGATGAACTCGGTCTGGCCGGCTTCGGCCCGGCGCAGCACCTCGCGCATGGTGTCCAGGATGCTGGCGTGCTGCGTGGCGTGGCAATTGCCGGCGGCAAAACCGGTGGCCAGCATCCAGCGCTCTTCTTGTGCGAAGTGCTCCACCGTGTGGTCAAGCAGGGCGCGGAACACGGCCAGTTCGCGCTCGGGCGGGGCGGCCAGCAGGGTGTTGACGATTTCCACGAATTCTTCGTGGGTGTGGTCCATGCGCGCGTCGCCGCAGCGCATCTCGTCGTTCAGGTCCAGTTTGAGGGGGGTGGTGGTGTCCATGGGGCGCGACTTTAAAGGCTGGGGGCTGGCCGGGGGCTTGACCCAGGTCAAGCGGCTTGGGCTGGCGGGTTCAGGCGCCGACCGGGGGTGTTCTCGTCCAGGCGGCCTTCTTGCAGCCAGCGCAGGGCCATGGGCCAGAGGCTGCGCTCAAAGCGGCTGTGGAAGAAGGCGAAGTGGCCAATGGCCGGCACGCCCAGGTCTTGCGGGCGCAGGTGCCAGTGAATGGCCGGCGCGTGCGGGAACTGGCGCAGCAGGCGCTGCAGCGCGGCCGGCGTGCCGAACTCGTCATCGCTGGTGCCCAGCGCCAGGATGGGCGCTTGCAAGCGGGCCATGTGCGCCGCCAGGGCCTGCCGCTCGGTCGGGCTCAGGCGGCGCGAGCCGCGCCCGTGGGCAAAGAGGTCTTCCAGGCGCTCGGCCGGTGCTGTCCAGTCGCGCACCACGCCGCGCGGGGTGTCTTCCAGCCAGCCCAGGCGCTGGCCCGGGAAATAGCCCAGGGCGGCGGTGAGCACCGGCATCACCAGGTGCCATTTCAGGCGCAGGCCCAGGCGGCGCTGGGCCGCGTAATCGGGCCAGTGGGCGAACTGTGCGCCCATGGTGAAGAGGCGCTGCACGGCGGTGTGCGAAGGCGCCAGGCCGATCAGTGCACCGCCAATGCTGTGGCCCACGAACAGCAGCGGCTGCCCCGGGCACTGCCGCACGGCCTCTTGAATGGCGGCTTCGGTGTCGTGGCGGCCCCAGTCGTACCAGCCGGCGTGAAAGCCGCGCAGCGTGCGCGGGCGCGATTCGCCGATGCCCCGGTAGTCGTAGGTGAGCACGTCCATGCCGTGCCGCTGCAGGTAGGCGGCGAAGCGGTGGTAGTAGGCCGCGCGCACCGAGGTGGCGGCGTTGACGAGCACCACCGGGCGCTGGGCGTCAGCGCTGTCGGCGTGCCACCAGTGGCCGCGCAGCGTGACGCCGTCGTCGGTGGTGAAGGTGGTGGGAACAGGAGAGGGCGCGCCGGAAGCCTGCACGTCGCCCTCGCTGCGGTCAGCCAAGGCGGGCGAGGTGGCGCTCGATCTGGGCGCGCACCTGCGCCGGCGCCGTGCCGCCCAGGGTGTTGCGGGCGTTGAGCGAACCGCGCAGGCTCAGCACCTCGTACACGTCTTTCTCGATGCTGGGGTGGAAGCCCTGCAGCACGGCCAGCGGCAGCTCGGACAGGTCGCAGTTGTGGCTGGTGGCGGCCTTCACGGCGTGGGCCACGGTTTCGTGCGCGTCGCGGAAGGGCAGGCCCTTCTTCACCAGGTAGTCGGCCAGGTCGGTGGCGGTGGCGTAGCCCTTGTTGGCGGCGGCCTCCATGGCGGCGGCGTTCACCGTGATGCCGCCTTCCTTCTGGCCGGTGGCCGGGTTCACCTGGCCGCCCACCATCTCGCAGAAGATGCGCAGCGTGTCCTTGAGCGTGTCCACCGTGTCGAACAGCGGCTCTTTGTCTTCCTGGTTGTCCTTGTTGTAGGCCAGCGGCTGGCCCTTCATCAGGGTGATCAGGCCCATCAGGTGACCGACCACGCGGCCGGTCTTGCCGCGCGCGAGTTCGGGCACGTCGGGGTTTTTCTTCTGCGGCATGATCGACGAGCCGGTGGTGAAGCGGTCGGCGATCTTCACGAAGCCGAAGTTCTGGCTCATCCACAGAATGAGTTCTTCGCTGAAGCGGCTGATGTGCACCATGCACAGCGAGGCCGCGGCGCTGAACTCGATGGCGAAGTCGCGGTCGCTCACGCCGTCCAGGCTGTTCTGGCAAACGCCTTCCATGCCCAGCGTCTTGGCCACGCGCTCGCGGTCCAGCGGGTAGGTGGTGCCGGCGAGAGCCGCTGAGCCCAGGGGCAGGCGGTTGGTGCGGCGGCGCACGTCGGCGAAGCGCTCGGCGTCGCGGCTGAACATTTCCACATAGGCCAGCAGGTGGTGCGCAAAGCTCACCGGCTGCGCCACTTGCAGGTGGGTGAGGCCGGGCAGGATGACCTCGACGTTGCGGCTGGCCACTTCCACCAGGGCCTTTTGCAGGTCGGTGAGCAGGCCGCCAATCAGGTCGATCTCGTCGCGCAGCCACAGGCGCACGTCGGTGGCGACCTGGTCGTTGCGGCTGCGGCCGGTGTGCAGGCGCTTGCCGGCGTCGCCCACGAGTTGCGTCAGGCGGGCTTCGATGTTGAGGTGCACGTCTTCGAGATCGAGCTTCCACTCGAAGGTGCCCGCCTCGATCTCGCTGGTGATCTGGGCCATGCCGCGCTGGATGTCGGCCAGGTCTTGCGCACCGATAATGCCCTGCGCCGAGAGCATCTCGGCGTGCGCCAGGCTGCCCGCGATGTCGGCGCGCCACAGGCGCTTGTCAAAGAAAACGCTGGCGGTGTATCGCTTGACCAGCTCGCTCATGGGCTCCGAGAATAGGGCGGACCAGGCTTCGGATTTCTTGTCGAGTTGGTTGGTGGACATGGTGTTGCCAGCGGCTGGAAGGGGATGGACGGAAGTGGCTGGTGCAGCTATCGGGCCCGGGTGGCCGACCGACCCCAGAACGGAATCGCTTCCCGTGAAAGATTCGCGAATTTTATCGACCTTCCAAGACCTCTCCCACGCCACGCGCCCGCGGCCATTGGCCGACATGCCCGAGCACGTGCGTGCCCGCGTGCAGGTGTTCGATACCTGCCAGGTGGGCGTGGTCTTGCGGGCCGTGATGCTGGTGGAGGCCATCGTGGCGGTGGGCGCCCTGTTCTTGGCCCAAGGCCTGAACGACTGGCTGCTGCGCTTTGCCTTGCTCACTGGCGCCGCCTTGCCCGCCATGCTCACCTGGCTGCTGGTGGTGTGCGCGTGCAAGCGCCTGCTGGCGCGGCTGCAGCCCAGCGGCCAGTGGGCCGCCGGACTTGCGCTGGGCGCCTTGTGCGGCCTGTATGGCCTGGGCCTGCTGGCCTGGATGGGCTTTGCCGACCTGCAGCACGCCCTGGCCAGCGCCAGCGCGGGTGCTTTGGTGGCCGGCGTCATGGTGGCGGGCCTGGTGTGGCGCGCTCGCGCACAAATGCCGGCCAGCACCAAGGCCCAACTGGCCGAGCTGCAGGCTCGCATCCGGCCGCACTTTCTGTTCAATTCGCTCAACAGCGCTATTGCCCTGGTGCGCGAAGAGCCGGCCAAGGCCGAGAACCTGCTCGAAGACCTGAGCGAGCTGTTTCGCCACGCGCTGGCCGACACCAAAGAGGCGGTGCCGCTGCGCCAGGAACTGGAGCTGGCCGAGCACTACCTGGCCATCGAACAGGTGCGCTTCGGCGAGCGCTTGCGGGTGGAATGGAGCATTGACGAATCGGCCTCCAAGGCCCGCCTGCCGCCCCTGATCCTGCAGCCCCTGGTGGAGAACGCGGTGAAGCATGGGGTGGAGCCCAGTCCAACGGGCGCGGTGGTGCGCATCAGCACGCAGCGCCGTGGTGCTGTGGTGGTGATCAAGGTCACCAACACCGTGCCGGGCGGTAGCGGGCGCCGCGGCAACGGCCTGGCTCTCGACAACGTGCGCCAGCGCCTGACACTGCTGCACGACGTGCATGGCCGTTTCCAGAGCGCCTTGGTCAATGGCCTGTTCCAGGTGCGCCTTGAAATACCGTTATAACCGCGGGGATGTGCAACCCGACCAGCAAGAGGGGCGTGAGATGGATCTGAAGGTTCTGATCGTGGACGATGAGGCGCTCGCGCGCTCGCGCCTTCGCACCTTGCTCAGCGAATGCGTGGATCCCCGCGCCGAGGTCGTTGGCGAGGCGGGCAACGCCGTGCAGGCCATGGAGCAGATCCAGCGCACCGGCTGCAACCTGGTGCTGCTCGACATTCACATGCCCGGCGTGGATGGCATGGCCCTGGCGGCCACGCTGCGCCAGATGCCGGCGCCGCCTGCGGTGGTGTTCGTCACTGCGCACGCGGAGCACGCTGTGCAGGCCTTTGACCTGGAGGCCGTGGACTACCTCACCAAGCCCGTGCGCCGCGAGCGCCTGCAGCAAGCGCTGCAAAAAGTGCAGAAACAAAGCGCGCCCAAGGAACCCCTGGCAGACGCTGGCCTGCCCGAGTGCCTGATCATTCAAGAGCGTGGCCGTAGCGAGCGCGTGGCGCTGACCGATGTGGTCTATCTCAAGGCCGAGCTCAAGTACATCACCGTGCGCACGCGCGAGAAAGAGCACATCTACGACGGCGCCCTGAGCGACCTGGAGCAGCGCTACGGCCACCTGTTCGTGCGCGTGCACCGCAACGCGCTGGTCTCGCGCAAGGCCGTGCGCGCCGTGGAAAAAGTGAGCCACGGTGGCGATGGTGAAGGCGAGGGCTGGATGGTGCGGCTCGATGGCGTGAACGAGCGCCTGTCGGTCTCGCGGCGCCAGCTCGCCGCGGTGCGCGAGGCCCTGGTGGGCCCCGCCTGAGGTTCACGGCACAGGGCTCACCCCTCGGGGCTTACAGCTCCGCGGCTTCCACCAGAAAACGCACGCGGCGCTGGCCCTGCCACTCGTCCGCGTCCAGCCGGAAGGCGATCTTTACCCGCGTGGGCAGCGGTTCGCTGTGGCCGAACCAGATCGCGTCCACCGCGTCGCCTTGGTGGCGAATCTTCAATGACAGGTGCTTCTCGCCCACCAGGCGCTGGCTGATCACCTGCACTTCTTCGCAGAACACCGGGGGCGCGAAGCCCTGGCCCCACACCTGCTGGTGCAGCGTGTCCACCAGGTCGGGCCGGCGGTACTGCGGCTCCAGCGGGCCGTCGGCTTCCAGGCGGCGCTGCAGCGTGGCCTCGTCCAGCCACTCGTGCGCCACCTGTTGCAGGGCCATCTCGAAGGTCTCGATGTGCTCTTCGGCCACGGTGCAGCCGGCGGCCATGGCGTGGCCGCCAAAGCGCAGCAGCACACCCGGGTGGCGTTTGGCCACCAGGTCGAGCGCGTCGCGCAGGTGAAAGCCGGCAATGGAACGGCCCGAGCCCTTGAGCTCGTGCTCTTTGCCGGGCGCGGCACTGGCCGCGAACACGAAGGTGGGGCGGTGCAGCTTGTCTTTCAGGCGCGAGGCCACGATGCCCACCACGCCCTCGTGGAAGTCGGGGTCGAACACCACCAGCGCGGGCGGCGGCTGCTCGCTCTCGTCGAACATCGACTCGGCGATCTCCATGGCCATCTCGCGCATTTCGCCTTCGATGTTCTTGCGCTCGCGGTTGATGCCGTCCAGCGTGCGCGCCAGTTCCTCGGCGCGGCCTTCGTCGTCGGTGGTCAGGCACTCGATGCCCAGGGTCATGTCGGCCAGGCGGCCGGCCGCGTTCAGGCGCGGGCCCAGGGCGAAGCCGAAATCGAAGCTGGTGGCGGCCTCGGGCTTGCGGGCGGCTGCCCGAAACAGCGCGGCCATGCCGGGCGGCATGGCGCCGGCCCGCACGCGCTTGAGGCCCTGGGCCACCAGGCGGCGGTTGTTGGCGTCGAGCTTGACCACGTCGGCCACGGTGCCCAGGGCCACCAGGGGCAGCAGGGTGTCGATCTTGGGCTGGCTCTGGGCGGTGAACACCCCGCGCTCGCGCAGCTCGGCGCGCAGCGCCAGCAGCACGTAGAACATCACGCCCACGCCGGCGATGGACTTGCTCTCGAAGGTGCAGCCCGGCTGGTTGGGGTTGACGATCAGACAGTCGGTGGGCAGCACGGTCTGGCCGTCTTGCTGGGCGGGCAGGTGGTGGTCGGTGACGATGACCTGCAGGCCCAGTTCGCGTGCGGCGCGCACGCCTTCCAGGCTGGCGATGCCGTTGTCCACGGTGATGAGCACGTCGGCCCCGGCGGCCTTCACCCGCTTGGCGATGGCGGGCGTGAGGCCGTAGCCGTCCACCACGCGGTCGGGCACCAGGTACTGCACGTGCGGCGCGCCCAGCAGCTTCAGGCCGCGCAGCCCCACGGCGCAGGCGGTGGCGCCGTCGCAGTCGTAGTCGGCCACGATGCACAGGCGCTTGCCTTGCGCGATGGCGTCGGCCAGGGCGCGGGCGGCCTCGGCCGCGCCGAGCAGGGTGGAGGGCGGCAGCAGGCGCGCCAGGGCGTCGTCCAGCTCGTCGGGGCTGCGGATGCCGCGCGCGGCGAACAGGCGGGCCAGCAGCGGGTGCAGGCCGCTTTGTTCCAGTGCCCAGGCGCTTCGCGGGGGCACGTCTCGGGTGATGATTTTCATAGCGCGTCGAGCACAGAGTGAGCGGTGGGGGCCGGGCGCAGGCGCTGGCCCAGGCGGGCCAGCCAGCCCGCGTTGGAGGGGGTGAAGGTGCGGGCCAGGCGCTCGCCGCACAGGGTGATGGCCACCGGCTCGCCGCGCGCCAGGCGCTCGCGCCAGGCGGGCAGCACCTCGGCGTCCAGCGTGGCCCAGGCCTGGCGCCAGGCGGCCCAGTCGGCGCGCAGCGCGGCCTCGCGCAGTCGATCGTCCACCACCGGGCTAGGCGCCAGGGCGGCACCTGCGTGGGCGCCCGCGCCGCTGGCCCAGAAGCCGTTGACGATGGCCTGGCGCGCGGCCTCGCGGGCGTCGTTCACCGGGTGGGTGTAGAAGAGCATTTGCGCCTCGCTTTGCAGGCGCTTGAGCCAGGCCGCGCCCTCGCCTTGCGGTTGCCAGGGCGCTATCGAGCGACCGGCCACGCGGTCCAGGCTGGCGCAGGCCAGGCCACGCAGGCGCTCGCCGCTGGCCAGCCAGCGCGTGGGGCCGAGGTAGCGCAGGCCCACGCCGTCTTCGGCGCACAGCGGGGCCAGGGCGTCGAACAGGGGGCGGGCGTGGGTGTCGTCCAGGCCCAGGTGCTCGGCCGGCACCAGGCTCACGTGGTCCATGCCCACCTGGAAATGCGCGGGGTGGAACCAGGCCTGGGGCAGGCCGGGCTCGGCGCTGTCCAGGGCGGCCCAGGGCAGTTGGCCGTCCACGGCGGGCAGGCCGCGAGCCCAGGCCAGGGCGTGTTCGTGCGGCGGGCTCAGGCTGAACTCGTCGGTGCCGTGTTCGGCGGTGCTTTGCAAGCGCGCCAGCAAGGCCGACAAGGTGGGCAGTGGCGTGCCGCGCAGGGCTTGCATGGCCGCGGGCTCGGCCACGCCGGCAAAGGGCAGCAGCAAGTGGGCGTGGGGCTCTGGGGCCTTCGGGGACGGGGACATGTCCCGATTGTCGGGGATGCCACAATGCCCCCCGCGCCTAAAGGCCGGACCCCTGATGGCCGGGCGCCTGGTCTCGTCTTATGCAGATCCCCTACGAACTGATCCTGGGCTGGCGCTACACCCGCGCCGGCCGCGCCACGCGGCGCAACGGCTTCATCTCCTTCATCTCGGGCGTGTCCATGCTGGGCATTTCGCTGGGGGTGGCGGCGCTCATCATCGTGCTGTCGGTGATGAACGGCTTTCAGAAAGAGGTGCGCGACCGCATGCTGGGTGTGCTCTCGCACATTGAGGTGTTCGATGCCGGCGGCCAGGCCATTGCCGATTTGCCCGGCACCCTGGCCACCATCGAGCGCCACCCGGCCGTGCTGGGCGCGGCGCCCTTCGTGGGCGCGCAGGCGCTGATCGCCCGTGGCGAAGACATGAAGGGTGTGCTGGTGCGCGGCATTGACCCCGCGCTGGAGCCCAAGGTCACCGATCTCGCGGCCGACCTGTCCGACACCGTGCTGCCGCGCCTGCGCCCGGGCGAATTCGGCATCGTGCTGGGCGGCGAACTGGCGCGCAGCCTGGGCGTCGTGGCGGGCGACACCGTCACGCTGATCGCGCCCAGCGGCCAGGTGACGCCGGCCGGCGTGGTGCCCCGCGTGCGCACCATGGCGGTGGTGGGCACCTTCGATTCCGGCCATTACGAATACGACTCGGCCCTAGCCATGCTGCACGTGGACGACGCCGCGCGCATCTTTCGCGTGGAAGGCCCCACCGGCGTGCGCGTGAAGATCAAGGACTTGCACGCCGCCCGCGAGGTGGCCGCCGAGCTGGCCGGTCAGCTTGACCCCGGCATGCTGGTGCGCGACTGGACGCGCCAGAACCGCACCTGGTTCGCCGCCGTGCAGTTGGAGAAACGCATGATGTTCATCATCCTCACGCTCATCGTGGCGGTGGCGGCGTTCAACCTGGTGTCCACGCTGGTGATGACGGTGACCGACAAGCGCGCCGACATCGCCATCCTGCGCACCCTGGGCGCCAGCCCACGCAGCATCATGGGCGTGTTCGTGGTGCAGGGCGCCATGGTGGGCGTGATCGGCACCGGCGTGGGCCTGCTGCTGGGCCTGGGCGTGGCCTTCAACATCGACACCATCGTGCCGGCGCTGGAGCGACTGCTGGGCGCGAGCTTCCTGCCGCAGGACATCTACCTCATCAGCCGCATGCCCAGCGACCCGCAGCGCGGCGACATCGTGCCCGTGGGCCTGATTTCCCTGGCGCTGGCCTTTGTGGCCACGCTGTACCCGAGCTGGCGCGCCAGCCGCGTGAACCCCGCCGAGGCCCTGAGATATGAGTGAACAAGTGACTGTTCGGGCCGAAGGCGCCAAGGCCCCCAACCCGCCGGTGGTGTTGAGCGCCACCGGCCTCACCAAACGCTTCACCGAAGGCCGGCTGGACGTGACCGTGCTGCAAGGCGTAGACCTCACCGTGCGCACGGGCGAAACCCTGGCCATCGTGGGCGCATCGGGTTCGGGCAAGAGCACGCTGCTGCACCTGCTGGGCGGGCTGGACGTGCCCACGGCCGGCAGCGTCACACTGGCCGGGCAGAACCTGGCCTCGCTCAGCGCGGCCCAGCAAGGCGCCCTGCGCAACCAGTACCTGGGTTTCGTCTATCAGTTCCACCACTTGCTGCCCGAGTTCAGCGCGCGGGACAACGTGGCCATGCCGCTGTGGATTCGCCGTGCGCCGCGCGCCCAGGCCGCGAAGCAGGCCGAGGCCATGCTCACGCGCGTGGGCCTGGCCGGGCGCTTGCACCACCGGCCGGCCGAGCTGTCGGGCGGCGAACGCCAGCGCGTGGCCATTGCGCGGGCGCTGGTCACGCGGCCAGCCTGCGTGCTGGCCGACGAGCCCACCGGCAACCTGGACCGCGCCACCGCGGAAGGCGTGTTCCAGCTCATGCTGGAGCTGGCGCGCGACCAGGGCACGGCTTTCATCGTCGTCACCCACGACGAGACCCTGGCCGCCCGCTGCCACCGTGTGCTGCGCCTGACCAGCGGCGTGCTCACCTGACCCTGGGTGCTGGCGGCCATGTGGATCGACACCCACTGCCACCTCGACGCCCCCGAGTTCGGGCCTGACCACGCCGGGGCCATTGAGGCCCGTGCGCGCGCCACCGCGCTGGGCGTGGGGCGCTGCGTCATCCCGGCCGTGGAGCGGGCCAACTTCGACACCGTGCGCGCGCTGGCCCATCGCCTGGGCGATGCCTATGCCCTGGGCATTCACCCGCTCTACGTGCCCCGCGCCAGCGACGACGACCTGGCCGCGCTCGATGCCCAGCTCAGCGCCCACCGCGATGCCCCGCGCCTGGTGGCCGTGGGCGAGATCGGGCTGGACTTTTTCGTGCCCGAGCTGTGTGAGCCCGCCATGCGCGAGCGCCAGCTGGCCGTGTACCGCGCGCAGCTTCGCCTGGCGCGCCAGCACCGGCTGCCGGTGATCCTGCACGTGCGGCGCAGCGCCGACGCGCTGCTCAAGGCCCTGCGCGAGTTGCCCGTCTGCGGTGGCATTGCCCACGCGTTCAGCGGCAGCGAACAGCAGGCGCGCGCCTTCATTGACCTGGGCTTCAAGCTGGGCTTCGGCGGCGCCATGACCTTTGAGCCCGCGCGCCGCCTGCGCGAGCTGGCCCGCACCTTGCCGCTGCAGGCCCTGGTGCTGGAGACCGACGCGCCCGACATTCCGCCCCAGTGGCTCTACACCACCGCCGCCGAGCGCGCCGCCGGCCGGGCACAAGGCGTGAACACGCCGGCCGAGCTGCCCCGCATCGGCGCGGTGCTGGCCGAGCTGCGCGGGCTCAGCCAGGAAGCCGTGCAAGAGGCCACCACCGAAAACGCCTTGGCCGCGCTGCCCCGGCTGCGCCCGTTGCTTGAGGCTTGGCCATGAGCGAGCCCCGCCTGCAGGGCCTGGGGCCGGTGTTGGACGCCGACACGCGGCTCATCGTGTTGGGCAGCTTCCCCGGCGTGGCTTCGCTGCGCGCCCAGCAGTACTACGGCCACCCGCAAAACGCCTTCTGGAAGATCCTGGGCGAGCTGTGGGGCCTGCCCCTGGCGCAGCGGCCTTACGCCGAGCGCGTGCAGGCCCTGCGCGAGCACGGCCTGGGCCTGTGGGACGTGTACGCCAGTTGCGAGCGCGAAGGCAGCCTGGACAGCGACATCCGCGAGCCGGTGCTCAATGACCTGGCTTCGCTGCGCCAGCATTGCCCGCGCCTGGAGGCCATCGCCCACAACGGTGGCGAGAGCTTTCGCCACGCGCGCCACACCCGCGCGCTGGGCCTGCCGGTGTACCGCCTGCCGTCCACCAGCCCGGCCAACGCGGGCTGGTCGTTCCAGCGCAAGCGCGAGGCCTGGGCCGAGGTGCTGCGGCGCCATGGTGTGGCACGCCCATAATCGGGCGATGGCTTCTTCCCGACCCCCGACCTTGCCCGAGGTCACCATTTCCGAAGACGGCGAGGTGCGCTTCCTGCACCTGGGCACCGAGTGGATCCAGGGCTCCATGCTGCTGGACTCTCCCTTTGACATCGAGCTGGACTATGTGCAGCGCATGATGGCCTGGCTGCTCTTCGTCGACCCCGACACCGTGCCCAAGCGCCGCGCCCTGCAACTGGGCCTGGGCTCGGCCGCGTTGACCAAGTTCTGCTTCAAGAAGCTGCGCATGGACACCACGGCCATCGAAATCAACCCGCAGGTGCTGGCGGTGTGCCGCCAGTGGTTCAAGCTGCCGCCCGAGAGCGCCCGCCTGCGCGTGCTGCTGGCCGACGCCGGCCAGGAGATCCGCCAGCCGCAGCACCTGGGCCGCTTTGATGCAGTGCAGGTGGACCTGTACGACCACGAGGCCGCCGCGCCCGTGCTCGACAGCGCCGACTTCTACGCCGATTGCCGTCAGTTGCTCACCGACGAAGGCTGCATGACGGTGAACCTCTTTGGCCGCGACGCCAGTTACGAGCGCTCGCTGGCCAGCATCGCCCAGGCCTTTGGCGAAGACGCGGTGTGGGCCTTCAAGCCCACGCGCGAAGGCAACACCATCGTGCTGGCGCAGCGCACGCCGCAGCACCCCACGCGCATGGCCCTGCTGGCGCGGGCCGAAGAGATCCAGTCGCGCTGGGGCCTGCCGGCGGTGAAGTGGATGCGCCTGTTCAAACCCATCGCCAAATAAGCCATGAAGCACGCCGCGCTCCCCGCCACTGAGCACCACGGCCCGCTGGACTGGCGCACGCTGGTGAACTGGCTGCGCGCCGACGGCGTGATCACGCCCGACGAGGCCGACCGCACCGTGGCCCGCTGCTCGTCGGCCCACAGCGCGCAGCCGCCGCTGCAGCGCCTGTCGGTGGTGGGCATGTCGGGCGCCGACGGCCGCGTGCTGGACGCCGAGGCCCTCACCGAATGGCTGGCCCGCCGCACCGGCCTGGGCTACCTGCGCATCGACCCGCTGAAGGTGGACGTGGGCAAGGTGGCCGACGTGATGAGCGCGGCCTACGCCGAGCGCCACAAGGTCTTGCCGGTGCAGGTGGGGCCCACCGAGGTGGTGGTGGCCACGGCCGAGCCCTTTGTGCGCGACTGGGTGGGCGAGGTCGAGCGCCAGACCCGCAAGACCGTGCGCCTGGTGCTGGCCAGCCCACAAGACATCGCGCGCTACACGGCCGAGTTTTTCGCGCTGGCCAAGTCGGTGCGCGCGGCCAGCAAGCTGGGCGGCTCTAACGCCTTGTCCAGCTTCGAGCAACTGGTGGAGCTCGGCAAGGCCAACAAGCAGCTCGACGCCAACGATCAGGGCGTGGTGCAGGTGGTGGACTGGTTGTGGCAATACGCCTTTGACCAGCGCGCCAGCGACATCCACCTGGAGCCCCGGCGCGAGCAGGGCGTGATCCGCTTTCGCATCGACGGCGTGCTGCACCCGGTGTACCAGCTGCCCCTGGGCGTGATGAACGCCATGACCTCGCGCATCAAGCTGCTGGGCCGCATGGACGTGGTGGAGAAGCGCCGGCCCCAAGACGGCCGCATCAAAACCCTCAAGCCCGCTGGCCCGGGCGGGCGTGGCGACGAGGTGGAGATGCGCCTGTCCACCCTGCCCACCGCCTTCGGCGAGAAGCTGGTGATGCGAATCTTCGACCCCGAGTCCACCGTGAAAGACCTGTCTGCGCTGGGCTTTGCGCCGCACGACGCGCAGCGCTGGGAGGCGCTCACGCAGCGCCCGCACGGCATCGTGCTGGTCACCGGCCCCACCGGCTCGGGCAAGACCACCACGCTCTACGCCACGCTCAAGCGCCTGGCCACCGAAGAGGTGAACGTGAGCACGGTGGAAGACCCGATTGAGATGATTGAGCCGGCCTTCAACCAGACCCAGGTGCAGCCCCACCTGGACCTGGACTTCGCCCAGGGCCTGCGCGCGCTCATGCGGCAAGACCCGGACATCATCATGGTGGGCGAAATTCGCGACCTGGCCACCGCCGAGATGGCGGTGCAGGCCGCGCTCACCGGCCACCTGGTGTTCTCCACCCTGCACACCAACGACGCGCCTTCGGCCGTGATGCGCCTGCTGGAACTGGGCATTCCCCCATACCTCATCAACGCCACCGTGCTGGGCGTGCTGGCGCAGCGCCTGGTGCGCACGCTGTGCAGCGCCTGCCGCGAGCGCGAAGACGAGGCCACCGCCAGTGCCTCGCGCCAGGCCATGGCCGAACTGGTCAAGCCCTGGACGGTGAGCGGCGGTTACCGCCCCTACCGGCCCGTGGGTTGTGTGGACTGCCGCATGACGGGCTTTCGCGGGCGCATGGGCCTGTACGAACTGCTCACGGTGAGCGAGGCCTTCAAGGAAAAGGTCAGTCGCGAACCCAACCTGGAGGCCTTGCGCCAGCAGGCGGTGCAAGACGGCATGCGGCCCCTGCGCCTGGCCGGCGCGGCCCGCGCCGCCGAGGGCCTGACCACGCTGGACGAGGTGCTGGCCTGCACGCCGCCCATGCAGTGATCGGCTGAGCGGCCCGGGGGGTTTGTCGGCGCAACGATAATCACCGCATGCCCCCCTCTGTATCCAGGCCGCCGCACCTGCTGTCCGGCCTTCTGCTGGCGTCTGCCGGCGCCATTGCCTTCAGTGGCAAGGCCATCGTCGTCAAGCTGGCGTACCGCTACAACGTGGACGCGGTGACGGTCATCATGTACCGCATGCTGTTCGCGCTGCCGCTGTTTCTGCTGCTGCTGTGGTGGACCAGCCGCCCCGTCAACGGCCAGAAGCCCGAGCCCCTGCGCCGGCGCGACTGGCTGGGCGTGCTGGGCTTGGGCGTGACCGGCTATTACCTGGCCAGCTTTCTCGATTTCTGGGGGCTGGAGTACATCAGCGCCAGCCTGGAGCGGCTGATTCTTTACCTCAACCCCACCATCGTGCTGGTGCTGGGCTGGCTGCTCTTCAAGCGGCCCATCGCCGGCATCCAGATCGTGGCCATGGCGGTGAGCTACGCCGGGGTTCTGCTGGTGTTCGGGCACGAAGTGGGCGCGCAAGGCCCGCACGCCTCGTTTGGGGCTGCGCTGGTGTTTGGCAGTGCCATCAGCTACGCGCTGTACCTCATTTACAGCGGCGAAATGGTCAAGCGCCTGGGCTCGCTGCGCCTGGTCAGCCTGGCCACCACCGTGGCCTGCGTGCTGTGCCTGCTGCAGTTCGTGCTGCTGCGCCCCCTGAGCGCGGCCGACGTGGCGCCAGAGGTGCTGTGGCTGTCGCTGCTCAATGCCACGGCATGCACCGTGGCGCCGGTGGTGATGGTGATGATGGCCATCGAGCGCATCGGGCCAGGCCTGACGGCGCAGACCGGCATGATCGGCCCGATGTCAACGATTCTGATGGGCGCGTTCATCCTGGGCGAGCCCTTGAATCCTTCCATCCTGGCCGGCACAGCGCTGGTGATGGCAGGGGTGTTTCTCGTCACGCGGCTGGGCAGGGCCCCCGCCAAATAAACCAAACAGGAGATTGCACACATGGATCTGGGCATTGCAGGCAAGTGGGCGCTGGTGGGCGGCGCGAGCAAGGGCTTGGGACTGGGTTGCGCCCAGGCCCTGGCCGCCGAAGGGGTGAACGTGGTCATGGTGGCGCGCGGCGCCGACGATCTGCAGGCCGCCGCGCAGGCCTTGCTGGCCGCCGCGCCCGGCGTGAGCGTGCTGCCCGTGGCGGCCGACATCACCACGCCCGAGGGACGCGAGGCGGCCTTCACCGTGGCCGGTGGCCCGGGCAAGGCCTTTGACATCGTGGTCACCAACGCCGGCGGCCCGCCCCCGGGCGACTTTCGCGCCTGGGACCGCGAGGCCTGGATCAAGGCGGTGGACGCCAACATGCTCACGCCCATCGAGCTCATCAAGGCCACGGTGGACGGCATGGCCTCGCGCGGCTTTGGGCGCATCGTGAACATCACCTCCAGCGCGGTGAAGGCGCCCATCGACATCCTGGGCCTGTCCAATGGCGCGCGCAGCGGCCTGACCGGCTTCGTGGCCGGCTTGGCCCGCAGTCCGCTGGCCGCTCAGGGCGTGACGCTCAACAACCTGCTGCCCGGCGCTTTCGACACCGATCGCCTGAAGGCCACTATGGTGGGCGCGGCGGCCAAGACCGGCCAGCCCATCGAGGCCATCGCCAACGCACGGCGCCAGGGCATCCCGGCCCGCCGGTTCGGCAACCCGGCCGAATTCGGCGCCATCTGCGCCTTCCTGTGCAGCGTGCACGCCGGCTACATCAACGGCCAGAACGTGCTGGCCGACGGCGGCGCCTACCCCGGCACCTTCTGAGCGCGGGGCGGCTTGTGGTCAGCGGCGTGAGCTGACCAAGATGCCGCCCACGATCAGCACAAAGCCCAGCACGTGGTACGCGTGCGGCGGCTCGCCCAGCATCACGGTGGACATCAGCCCCGCGAATAGCGGCGTGAGGTTGGCGAAGAAGGCGGCCGTGGCCGGGCCCACCCGGGCCACGCCCGCGCCCCAGCAGCGGTAGGCCACCACCGACGCGCCCACCGCCACGTACAGCAGGCCCAGCACCAGCGGCCAGCCCCACTGAATGTGCGCAGCCTCGCCGTCCAGCACCGTCCACTCCACGCCGGCCATCAGGCCCGTCCAGGCCAGGCCGAACACGGTCTGCCCGGCCAGGTAGGCGGCCCAGTCGGCCTTGATGGCGGCCGGCTCCGGCTGCGCCGGCGGGCGCACCAGCAGCCAGCTGTACCAAGACCACACCATGGCGGCCAGCAACATGAGCGCATCGCCCGGCACCAGGCGAATGGCCAGCAGGCCGTGCACATCGCCGCGCGAGAGCACCACCGCCACGCCGATCAACGAGAGCATGGCCCCCAGCGCTGCGCGCCGCGTGACGCGTACGCCAAACAGCACCCGGCCCAGCAGCAGCATCCACACCGGCATGCTGGCGGCCACCAGCGTCACGTTCAGCGGCGTCGAGGTCTTCAGCGCCATGTACTGCAGCGCGTTGTACGAGCCCACGCTGAGCACGCCCAGCAGGCCAAAGCGCCGCCAGTTCGCCCACAGGCCGCTGCGCGCGCGAAAAATCCACCAGGTCCAGGGCAGCAGCAACAGCAACACCAGCACCCAGCGCAACAGGTTCAGCGTGATGGGGGGTATCAGCCCATTCATCAAGCGGCCCACCACGGCATTGCCGGCCCACATCAGGGGCGGCAGCGCGAGCAGGGCGATGGTGGCAGGTGTGAGGCGAGCGGCAGGCGAGGCGGACATAGGGGCGCCACTGTAGCAAGCCATCAGGGTAAGCCCTGTCGTGTGGCCGATAGGGACACTGCGCAGGGGGCCGAAATCGGCGCCCAAATCGTGGCAGCATGCGCAGCACTTCAACCCGAGAGGAGACCTGCATGACCCAACAAAGCAGCCGCGCGGTGCGCATTCACGCCCACGGCGGTCCCGAGCAACTGGTGATCGACACCGTGACCGTGGGCGATCCCGGCCCCGGCGAGGTGCGCATTCGCCACCACGCCATCGGCCTGAACTTCATCGATGTGTACCAGCGCACCGGCCTGTACCCCAACGCACTGCCGCTGGCCCTGGGCATGGAAGGCGCGGGCGTGATCGAGGCGGTGGGCGAGGGCGTGACCCACCTGAAAGTGGGCGACCGCGCGGCCTACGCCGCCAACCCGCCGGGCAGCTACTGCGACGTGCGCGTCATGCCCGCCATGAACGTCTGCCGCCTGCCCGACGCCATCGACTTCGAGACCGGCGCGGCCATGATGCTCAAGGGCCTCACCGCCCAGTACCTGCTGCGCAAGTGCAAGCCGGTGGAAGGCCTGGAGGCGGGCGACTATGTGCTGTTTCACGCCGCCGCTGGTGGCGTGGGCCTGATCGCCTGCCAATGGGCGCGCGCCCTGGGCCTGCGCCTGATCGCCACCGCCGGCTCCGACGACAAGTGCCGCCTGGCCCTGGCGCACGGTGCCGAGCACGCCATCAACTACCGCACAGAGAACTTCGCCGCCCGCGTGAAAGAGATCACCAGCGGCCAGGGCGTGAAGGTGGTGTACGACTCGGTCGGCAAGGACACCTTCGAGCAGTCGCTCGACTGCCTGCGCCCGTTTGGCCTGATGGTGAGCTTCGGCAACGCCAGCGGCCCGGTGGCGCCGTTCGCGCCCGGCATCCTGGGCCCCAAGGGCTCGCTCTACGTGACGCGCCAGACCCTGTTCAGCCACATCACCAGCCGTGAGCGCACCCAGGCCATGGCCGACGACCTGTTCGGCGTGGTCACCAGCGGCGCGGTGAAAATTCGCATCGACCAGCGCTTCCCCCTCACCGAGGTGCAGGCCGCGCACCGCAGCCTGGAGGCCCGCGCCACCACGGGCTGCACCGTGCTGCTGCCCTGACGGGGCAGCGCCGGCCTCAGGCCGTCTGGGTTTGGCCTTGGGCCTGCGGCAGCGGGGCCACCCGTTGCAGGGCCTGTTCCAGGCGGCGCGCGGTGGCGGCCACGTCGTGCCACTTGTCCAGCCCGAACAGGCCCACCCGGAAGGTGCGGAAATCGGGCCCTTCGTCGCACTGCAGCGGCACGCCAGCGGCCGTCTGCAGGCCGGCGGCGAGAAATTTCTTGCTCGATTGAATGTCAGGGTCGGTGGTGTGGCTCACCACCACGCCCGGCGCCTGGAAGCCCTGGGCCGCCACGCTGGGGAAGCCGTGGCGCTCCACCAGGGCGCGCACCGCCAGGCCCAGGTCGATCTGCTCCTGGCGCACCCGCTCGAAGCCATAGCGCTCGGTCTCGGCCATGGTCTCGCGCAGGCGCAGCAGCGCGTCGGTGGGCAGGGTGGTGTGGTAGGCGTGGCCACCGCCCTCATACGTTTCCATGATCTGCAGCCACTTCTTCAGGTCCATCGCGAAGGTGGTGCTTTGCGTGGCGTCGATCGCCTGCCGCGCGCGCTCGCTCAGCATGACCATGGCGCAGCAGGGCGAGCTGCTCCAGCCCTTCTGTGGCGCCGAAATGAGGATGTCCACCCCGGTGGCGGCCATGTCCACCCACATGGCGCCTGAGGCAATGCAGTCCAGCACGAACAGGCCGCCCACCGCGTGGGTGGCGTCGGCCACGGCGCGCAGGTAGTCGTCGGGCAAGATCATTCCGCAGGCGGTTTCCACGTGCGGGGCGAACACCACGGCCGGTTTTTCGCGGGCGATGGTGGCCACCACCTCGTCGATGGGGGCTGGCGCCCAGGCCGCCTGCGCGCCGGGGCCAACAGGGCGGGCCTTGAGCACGGTGTGGCTGGCTGGAATGGCGCCCATGTCAAAGATCTGCGTCCAGCGGTAGCTGAACCAGCCGTTGCGGATGACCAGGGCGTGGCGGCCGGTGGCGAACTGGCGCGCCACCGATTCCATGCCAAAGGTGCCACTGCCGGGCACCAGCGCCACCGAGTGGGCGCGGTACACGCGCTTGAGCATGGCGCTGATGTCGGTCATGACGCGCTGGAAGCGCTGGGACATGTGGTTGAGCGCGCGGTCGGTGTACACGACCGAGAACTCGTACAGGCCATCGGGGTCGATGCTGGGCAACAGTCCGGGCATGGGTGTCTCCTGTGTAGGCGCGGGGCGAGAACCCCGGGCCGGGCAGGTTAGCACAGGGCCTACGGCCCTGAGGTGACCAGGGCGTCAGCGGCTGCGGCGCACGCGCCGGATCTCGTCCACGATGAGCGCCACCGCGCCCACGGTGATGGCCGCGTCGGCGATGTTGAAGGCCGGGAAATGGCCGCCGGGGAACACGCCCGAGAGGAAACGCCAGTGGAAGTCGAGCCAGTCCACCACGTAGCCGTGCAGCAAGCGGTCCACCACATTGCCCACCGCGCCGCCCAGGATGCACGACAGCGCAAAGGCAAACAGCTTCTGGCCCGGGTGCGAGCGCAGCATCCACACAATGAAGGCGGCCGCGCCCACGCCCACGGCGGTGAAGAACCAGCGCTGCCAGCCACCGGCGCCGGCCAGGAAGGAGAAGGCCGCGCCGGTGTTGTGCACCCGCACGATGTTGAAGAAGCTGGTGATGGTGGTGCTGTCGCCCAGCCGGTAGTAGCCCAGGATCAGCACCTTGGTGAACTGGTCGGCCACGAACAGAATGGCCGCCAGCCCCAGCCAGGGCCACAGCGAGGCGTTGCTGCCCTTGGCCATCACGCCGCGCTGCGGCTTTCGCCCGCGCCGAACAGGTTGCTGGTGCAGCGCCCGCAGAGGGTGGGGTGCGCCGGGTCGTGGCCCACGTCATCTCGGTAGTGCCAGCAGCGCTCGCACTTGGCCGAGGCGGCGGGGGTGACGGCCACCGACAGCTCGGCGCCGTCCACCACGGCCGCGGCCGAGGTGATGGTGACGAAGCGCAGGTCATCGCCCAGCGAGCGCAGCAGGGCCGCGTCGTCGGCACCAGCGGTGATGGTCAGCAGCGCCTGCAGCGACGAGCCCACCTGGCCAGCCGTGCGAACGGTCTCGATCTCTTTGTTGGCCAGCTCGCGAATCTCGCGCAGGCGGCCCCACTTGGCCAGGAGGGCCTCGTCGGCGCTGGGCAGGGCGCTGAAGGTCTCGAAGAAGATCGAGCCGCGGTTGGCTTCCTTGGCCAGCACCGGCCAGGCTTCCTCGGCGGTGAAGCTGAGGAAGGGCGCCATCCAGCGCAGCATGGCGTGGGCGATGGTGTGCAGCGCGGTCTGGGCGCTGCGGCGGGCGTGGCTGTTGGGCGCGGTGGTGTACAGGCGGTCTTTGAGCACGTCCAGGTAGAAGGCGCCCAGGTCTTCCGAGCAGTACACCTGCAGCTTGGCCACCACCGGGTGGAACTCGTACACGTCAAAGTGCTTCAGCACCTCGGCCTGGAACTGCGAGGCGCGGGCCAGGGCGTAGCGGTCGATCTCCAGCAGATCGGCCGTCGGTACGGCGTCGGTGGCCGGGTTGAAGTCGCTCAGGTTGGCCAGCAGGAAGCGCAGGGTGTTGCGGATGCGGCGGTAGGCGTCCACCACGCGGGCCAGGATCTTGTCGTCGATGTTCAGGTCGCCCGAGTAGTCGGTGCTGGCCACCCACAGGCGCACGATCTCGGCGCCCAGTTTGGAGGTGACGCTCTGCGGCTCGACCGTGTTGCCCAGGCTCTTGCTCATCTTGCGGCCCTGGCCGTCGGTGGCGAAGCCGTGGGTGAGCAGGCCGCGATAGGGCGCGCGGTCGTACAGGGCGCAGCCCAGCAGCAGCGAGCTGTGGAACCAGCCGCGGTGCTGGTCGTGGCCTTCGAGGTACAGGTCGGCCTCGGGGCCGCTGTCGTGGTGCATGCCGGCGTGCGTGCCGCGCATCACGTGCCAGAAGGTGGAGCCGGAGTCGAACCACACTTCCAGGATGTCGGTGCTCTTGGTGTAGTGCTCGGCATCCTGCGCGCCCAGGATTTCCTCGGGCGTCACGCGGCTCCAGGCCTCGATGCCGCCCTGCTCGACGATGGTGGCCGCCTGGTCCATGATCTCCATGGTGCGCGGGTGCAGCTCGCCCGAATCCTTGTGCAGGAAGAAGGGCAGGGGCACGCCCCAGCTGCGCTGGCGCGAGATGCACCAGTCGGGCCGGCCGGCGATCATGTCGCGCAGGCGGGCCTTGCCGTTCTCGGGGTAGAAGCTCGTCTGCTCGATGGCGGCCAGGGCCGTCTGGCGCAGCGTGCCGGGGGCCTTGTCCTTGGTGAACACGCCCTCGCCCTCGTCCATGCGCACGAACCACTGGGCAGCGGCGCGGTAGATCACCGGGGTCTTGTGGCGCCAGCAGTGCGGGTAGCTGTGGGTGATGCCCACGGTGGCCATCAGGCGGCCGTGCTCGCGCAGCGTGTCGATGATGACCGGGCAGGCCTTCCAGATGTGCTGGCCGCCAAACAGGGGCAGTTCGCTCGTGTACACCCCGTTGCCCTGCACCGGGTTGAGGATGTCGTCGTAGGCCAGGCCGTTGGCCACGCAGCTGTTGAAGTCGTCCACGCCGTAGGCGGGTGACGAGTGCACGATGCCGGTGCCGTCGCTGTCGCTCACGTACTCGGCCAGGTACAGCGGCGAGAGGCGCTTGTAGCTGTATTGGCCGCTGCCGCTGTCCGCATCGAACAGCGGGTGGCGGAACACCTGGCCGCGCAGGGCCTCGCCCTTGGCGGTGGCCAGCACGGTGCCGCTCAGGCCAAAACGCTCCAGGCACTTCTCTACCAGGCTGGCGCCCAGCAGCAGCACGCCCTTGGGCGTGTCCACCAGGGCGTATTCCAGCTCGGGGTGGGCGTTGAGCGCCTGGTTGGCCGGGATGGTCCACGCGGTGGTGGTCCAGATCACGGCGAAGGCTTGCTTGCCTTCGGGCAGCGCGCCCAGGCCAAAGGCGCGGGCCAGGCCGGCCGCGTCGTTCGACTCGAAGGCCACGTCCAGCGTGTCGCTCTTCTTGTCGGCGTATTCGATCTCGAACTCGGCCAGCGAGCTGCCGCAGTCAAAGCACCAGTACACCGGCTTGAGGCCGCGGTACACGAAGCCGCGCTCGATCACGCGCTTGAAGGCGCGGATTTCGCCCGCCTCGTTGGCGAAGTCCATGGTGCGGTAAGGGCGCTCCCAGTCGCCCAGCACGCCCAGGCGCTTGAAGTCTTCGCGCTGCTGCGCGATCTGCTCGGTGGCGTAGGCGCGGCTCTTGGCCTGCATGTCGTCGCGGCTGAGGTTGCGCCCGTGCAGCTTCTCGATGGCGTTCTCGATCGGCAGGCCGTGGCAGTCCCAGCCCGGGATGTACTGCGCGTCAAAGCCGGCGAGCTGGCGGCTCTTGACGATCATGTCCTTGAGCACCTTGTTCAGTGCGTGGCCGATGTGCAGTTTGCCGTTGGCGTAGGGCGGGCCGTCGTGCAGCACGAACAGCGGCGCGCCCTGGCGCGCGTCGCGCAGGCGCTGGTACAGGCCGTTTTCGTTCCATTCCTTCACCCAGCCCGGCTCGCGCTTGGGCAGGTCGCCGCGCATGGGGAAGGGGGTGTCAAGCAGGTTGACGGGGTAATCGGCTTTTTTCTCGGACATGGCAGGTTCCGTGGTGGGGTCGACAAGCTCAACCCTGGCGGGAATGAAGAGGGAAAACAGGCCGAGTGCCCCGAGCCTGTCCAAGGGCAGCGACCACGCGGCGTGGGCGTTAAATTCGGTCGCGCGTGGTCTGGCGGTGGGTCTGGGTGTGCAGCGACTCGAAGAAATGGCGTGCGTCGGCCACATCCTTCGCAATGCCCTGGGTGAGGGCGTCGAGGCTGTCGTACTTCAGCTCGTCGTGCAGTTTGTGCAGCAGTTCCACCCGCACGATTTTACCGTAGGCCTCCCCGCCAGGCAGTCGCTGGGCCAAGGCCTGCGGCCATTCCAGGCAGTGCGTCTCCAGCAGCACCCGCCCGCCGTTCACGTCGTTGGGGTCGAGCGAGGGCCGCACCCCCAGGTTGGCCACACCGGGCAGGGGCTGGTCCCACAGGCCGTGCACGTGCACCGCGAAAATGCCGCTGGCCGCCGGCTTCCAGTGCGAGAAGCGCAGGTTGAGGGTGCGAAAACCGTCGCCCTTGCCCTCGCCGCTCTCGCCCAGGGCACGGCCGAGCTTGCGCCCGTGCACCACGTGGCCGCTGATGGCGTAGGGCCGCCCCAGCAGGGCGGCGACAGCATCCATGCGGCCTTGGGCGAGCGCGTCGCGCACGGCCGAGCTGGACACGCGCAGGCCGTGCACCTCGTAGCTCTGCATGCGCGCCACGTCAAAGCCCAGGCGCGAGCCTGCCGCGTCGAGCATGGCGTAGTCGCCCGCGCGCTTGGCGCCGAAGCGGAAATCGTCCCCCACCAGCACGTACTTCACGCCCAGCGCGCGCACCAGGCTTTCTTCGATGAAGGCCTCGGGCGCCTGGGCCGCCAGGCGCTCGTTGAAGGGCAGCACCACGCACTGGTCAATGCCGCAGCGCGCCAGCTCTTCGAGCTTGTCGCGCAGGGTGGCGATGCGGGCGGGCGCGAGGTCGGGCTTGTGGTGCACGGCGGCGAAGTAGTCGCGCGGGTGCGGCTCGAAGGTCATCACGCAGGTGGGCACACCGCGGTGTTGGGCTTCGTTCTTGAGCAAGGCCAGCATGGCCTGGTGGCCGCGGTGCACGCCATCGAAATTGCCGATGGTCAGCGCGCAGCCGCGCGGGTCGACGGGGCAGCCAGGCAGGCCGCGAAAGATCTTCATGGGGAAAAGGGGGCTGATGGGCCACAAGGCCCGTGACGTCACCGAAGCGCGCTATATTGACACAGGAAAACGCATGCCCGCCGGTGTATCCGGCGATGGTGGCCGGCTCCGTGGGTGAACGGGGCGGCCTGGTTCGGTGTCACGTTGCACAAAGGAGCCCGTTTTGAAGGTCTTGAAGCTCTCTGCCCAAGGTCTGCCCCAATCGTGGATCAGCCTCGAAGAGGCGGTGTTGCACTACGCCGCCGATGAGGTGCGCTGGGAAATGGGGGCTCAGGTCGCGGTGTTCCATGGCGGGCACAACGCCATCACCGGCCGGCAGTCGATCATCACCATCAATTCCATCATTGGCACCCAGGGCGTGCCGCGCATCAATCCCTTCGAGTTGCGGCCCACCCTCACCAACCAGAAGCTGTTCTCGCGCGACCGCAACCTGTGCGCCTATTGCGGCAACCGCTTCCACGAAGACGTGCTCACCCGCGAGCACATCGTGCCCCTGGCCCAGCGCGGCGGCGATCACTGGATGAACGTGGTCACGGCCTGCCGCTCATGCAACCACCGCAAGGCCAACCGCACGCCCGAGCAGGCGCACATGCCGCTGCTCTACACGCCTTACGTGCCCAGCCTGTGGGAAGACTTCATCTTGCGCAACCGCCGCATCCTGGCCGACCAGATGGAGTTCCTGGTGGCGCACCTGCCCAAATCGTCGCGCCTGCACGCCTGAGGGGTTGGCGCCGGTTCAGCCGAAGCGGTCAATCCACCACAGGCGCAGCCGCATGCCGACGCCGGTGGTGTAGCCCACGCTGGGCAGGCGCAGGCGGCCCTGGCGGTCGATCACGGCAAAGGCCGGCACGGCCCGCACACCCAAGGCGCCGGCCACTGTCCCACGCGGGTCGATGGCCGTGGCCCAGGGCAGGCCGCGCTGGCGCAGCACCCGCTGCACCTGGGTGGCCTCGCCCGACTGCATGGCCACGGTGAGCACCGGCCAGTCGGCCGCGAGCGCGGTGACCGTGCCTTCCTCGGTGCGGCAGATGGGGCACCACTCGGCCCACACGTGCAGCGCCACGGCCCGTTCACCGTGCTGCGCGCGCCACGCCTGCAGGCTGGTGGCCACCACCTGGCCGTCTGGCCCCAGCAGCGCCAGCGGCAAGTCGGGCAGGGGCTCGGCCGGCACGTGGCGCGTTTGCCAGGCTTGAACACCCAGCACCACCGCCACCAAGAGCACCAGCGTGCCCAGGTGGCGGGGCCACTGGCGCCACTGCCGACCCACCCAGGCGCGCAGCCCTTGGCGCCAGTTCATCAGGCGAAGACGCCTGCCGTGTCTTGCATGCGCGCCGAGACCTCGCCCAGGTGGTGCAGGGTGTCGCCGAAGGTCATCTCCAGTTGCGTGAGCTTCTTGAAGTAGTGGCTCACGATGTACTCGTCGGTCACGCCGATGCCGCCGTGCAACTGCACCGCCTGCTGGCCCACGAAGCGCATGCTCTGGCCCAGCTGCACCTTGGCGCGGGCCAGCGCGGCGCGGCGCTCGCCAGTGGGGGCGTTGAGCTTGAGGCTGGCGTAGTAGCTCATCGAGCGCGCCAGCTCCAGTTGCATCTTCATGTCGGCCACGCGGTGGCGCAGGGCCTGGAAGCTGGCGATGGTCACGCCGAACTGCTTGCGGGTGTTCAGGTACTCGGCCGTGATGGCCAGGGTCTTGTCCATCACGCCCACCGCCTCGGCGCAGGCCGCGGCGATGCCAATGTCCACCGCGTGTTCGAGCGCGGTCTGGCCGTCGGTGGTGATCAGCTGGGCGGGCGCGTCCGTCAGCACCAGGTCGCCCGCGCGGCTGCCGTCCTGGGTGTGGTGGCCGGTGGTCTTGACGCCAGCCGCCTTGGCCTCCACCAAAAAGAGCGCGGTCTGGCCGTTGAGCTGGGCCGGCACCACGAAGGCGTCGGCCTGGTCGGCCGCGGGCACTAGGTTCTTGTGGCCGCTGAGGGTGTGGCCCTGGCCGCTGGCCTTGGCCGTGGCGCTCACGCGATCGAGCCGGTAGCGCGCCCCGCGCTCCTGGTGCGCCAGCACCACCAGGGCCTCGCCGCTGGCGATGCGTGGCAACCAGGCGGCTTGCAGCTCGGCCGGCGCGTAGGCGCCGATCACGCCGCTGGTGACGAAGGTCTGGCCCAGCGGCTCCAGCACGATGCCGCGCCCCAGTTCTTCCATCACCACCATGGCCTCCACCGGGCCCATGCCCAGGCCGCCGTGGTCTTCGCTCACGTACACGCCGGCCAGGCCCAGTTCGGCCAACTCGCCGTAGGCCGCGCGGTCAAAGCCGCCGGCCGCCACGGTGGCGCGCCGGCGCTCGAAGCCGTAGCCCTTTTCCACCCATTTCTGCACCGCGTCGCGCAGGGCGGCCTGATCGTCGGAAAAATCGAAATCCATGTGTGTCTCCTGCCCGTTCAGCCCAGCACGGTTTGCGCCACGATGTTGCGCTGAACCTCGTTGGAGCCGCCGTAGATGGTGGTCTTGCGCATGTTGAAGTAGGTGGCCGCCAGGGGCGCGTTGCCCAGGGCACCGCCGGGAAAGTCGCCTTGCCAGCCGGCCTCCATGGCCTCGAAGATGAAGGGCAGGCTGTAGGGGCCGGCGGCCAGCATCATGAGTTCGGTGTAACGCTGTTGAATCTCGCTGCCGCGAATCTTCAGCAGGCCGGCGATGTCCAGGCTCTGCTTGCCCGATTTTTCGGCCGACAGCACGCGCAGCACCAGC
This sequence comes from Hydrogenophaga sp., assembly GCF_041913525.1. Lineage (GTDB taxonomy): Bacteria > Pseudomonadota > Gammaproteobacteria > Burkholderiales > Burkholderiaceae_C > Hydrogenophaga. The sequence goes on from NZ_JAYSFD010000002.1 coordinate 423,970, forward strand.
ATCTCCAGCGCCACGATGTCCACCTCCAGCAGAGCAATCTGGTCGCGAAAGCGGCTGTCGTCCCACACGCCTTCGGCCTTGGCGATGCGCTTGAGCCGCTCCAGCTCGCGCTTGGCGCGGTTCACGTCGGCGATGTTGGTGCGTTCGTGGCTGAGCAGGTGCTTGGCGTAGGTCCAGCCCTGGTTTTCCTCGCCGATCAGGTTCTCGGCGGGCACTTCCACGTTGTCGAACCAGACTTCGTTCACCTCGCATTCGCCGTCGAGCAATTTGATCGGGCGCACGCTGACGCCGGGCGATTTCATGTCGATCAACAGAAAGCTGATGCCGGTCTGGGGCTTGCCCTCGTTGCTGGTGCGCACCAGGCAGAAGATCCACTCGCCGTACTGGCCCAGCGTGGTCCAGGTCTTCTGGCCGTTGACGATGTACTTGTCGCCCCGGCGCTCGGCGCGGGTCTTGAGGCTGGCCAGGTCAGAGCCCGAGCCGGGCTCGCTGTAACCCTGGCTCCACCACACCTCGCCGCTGGCGATGCCGGGCAGGAAGCGCTCTTGCTGCGCCTTGTTGCCAAAGGCCATGATCACCGGTGCCACCATCACCGGCCCGAAGGGCACCACGCGCGGCGCTCCGGCCAGCGCGCATTCCTCTTCAAACAAGTGCTTCTGCACCGCGTTCCAGCCAGGGCCACCGAATTCCTTGGGCCAGGCGTGGCCCAGCCAGCCCTTCTTGCCCAGAATCTTGGCCCAGCGCTGCAGGTCGTCGCGCGACAGACGCAGCGCGTTGTGCACCTTGTGGGCGATGTCCGAGGGCAGGTTGGCCCTCACCCAGTCGCGGATTTCCGCGCGAAACGCCTGCTCTTGAGGCGTGAATGCCAGATCCATCGGTGTCTCCTGTGGCGCGCCCCGGCCATCGGGGTGCTCATTGAACAACGCAGATCAGTTTCGCACGACCGTTCGTTTCAGTTCTGTCCGGGCTGCGACAAGCCGAGTTGTTCGCTCAGGTGCGCCAATTGGGCTTCCAGCCGCTGCACCGTGGCTTCCAGGGCGGCCACGCGATCGGCCAGGCCCGAGGCCTCGGGGGCGGCGGCGCTGGCCGACACGCTCACCGGGCCGCCCAGCAAGTGCGCCCAACGCGCCTCGCGCGCGCCCGCCGCCCGGGGCAGCTTGACCACCAGCGGCCCGCCGGCCGATTCGCTGCGCGATTGCAGCTCGTCCAGAAAGGCCTCCACCGAGCCGATGTCCAGAAACTTGTACCAGCGCTCGCAGTTCAGGCGCAGCTCGCCAGCGGTTTGCGGGCCGCGCAGCATCAAGGTGCCCAGCAGCACCGCCGATTGCTCGGGCACGCCCACGCCGCGCATGAAGTTGTGCTCGTAGCGCGGCACCCGGCTGCCGCTGGACTCGATCACCAGCGAGCGCTCGCGCAGCCCCTCCAGCGCCTCGATCACGTCGGGCTCGCTCAGCTCCATCACCGGCTCGCGCGCGGTTTTCTGGTTGCAACCGGTCAGCAAGGCGTTGAGCGACAGCGGGTAGCTGTCGGGCACGGTGCGGGCCTTTTCCATCAAGGTGCCCAGCACGCGGGCTTCGGCGGGGGTGAGCGGTCGCTCAGCAAAATTCGGGCTCATTACACTCCTCGGCCATGTCAGGCGAAATGCACAACAACATCGTGATTCTCATCTCCGGGGGCGGCTCCAACATGGCCGCCCTGGTGGAGGCCTCGCGCCGCCAGCACTGGGCGCGCCGTTTCGGCGCCCGGGTGGTGGCCGTCATCAGCAACAAGGCCGAGGCGGGCGGGCTGGCCTGGGCCCGCGAACAAGGCCTGGCCACCGCTGTGGTGGACCACAAGGCCCACGCCAGTCGCGAGGCGTTTGATGCCCAGCTCATGCAGGAAATCGATCGCCATGCGCCTGCGCTGGTGGTGCTGGCCGGCTTCATGCGGATTCTCACCCCCGGCTTCGTGGCCCATTACGAGGGGCGGCTGGTCAACATCCACCCCAGCCTGCTGCCGGCCTTTCCCGGCCTCAAGACCCACGAGCGCGCCATTGAAATGGGCTGCCGCTTTGCCGGCGCCACGGTGCACCGCGTCACCGCCGAACTTGACCACGGCGCCATCCTGGAACAGGCCGTGGTGCCGGTGCTGCCAGGCGACACGCCCGAGGCCCTGGCCGCGCGCGTGCTCACGCAAGAGCACGTGATCTATCCGCGCGCGGTGGAGGCCTTGCTGGCGGGTTTGTCGGCCGCCTGAGCCAGCCCGTTACCGGGCTGGCTTTGCCCGAAGGGCCTTACATCGACTTCGCAAACACCAGGCCGGCGTGTTCCCGCATGGCGTGGAACTTGATCTTCGGCCAGTTGGCCTCCACGGCGCGCAGCGTGGCCATGTGGTCCAGCAGGATGGTGGGGGCGTCCACCGCGTCCAGCGCCACGCGGTGGGCGTTGGCGTCGATGAAGCGCTTGAGTTCCTGTTCGCCGCCGTCTTCGGGCGCGCAGGTCACCCAGCGCGCCACCTGGTACGGGCTGCCCATGATGCGGGCCTTCACGCCGTATTCGTGCTCCAGCCGGTGGGCCACCACCTCGAACTGCAGTTGCCCCACCGCGCCCAGCAGCAGCACGCTGCCCGCCACGGGGCGGAACACCTGAATCGCGCCTTCCTCGCCCAGTTGGGTGAGGCCCGCGCGCAATTGTTTGGTGCGCAAGGGGTCGGCCACTTCCACGCTGCGGATGATTTCCGGCGCAAAGAAGGGCAGGCCGGTGAACTGCAGGGCTTCGCCTTCGGTGAGGGTGTCGCCCAGCTGCAGCACGCCGTGGTTGGGGATACCGATGATGTCGCCGGCAAAGGCCTCGTCCAGCAGCTCGCGGCGCTGGCTCAGGAAGCTCACCACGGTGTTCGGCCGCAGTTCCTTGCCGCTGCGCACCACCTTCAGGCGCATGCCACGCTCGAAGTGGCCGCTGGCCACGCGCACAAAGGCAATGCGGTCGCGGTGCGCCGGGTCCATGTTGGCCTGAATCTTGAACACCACGCCGGTGAACTTGGGCTCTTCTGGGGCCACCGTGCGCTGGATGGCCGGGCGCGGGCCGGGCGGCGGGGCCAGATCGACCAGGGCGTCCAGCACCTCGCGCACGCCGAAGTTGTTGACCGCCGAGCCGAAGAGCATGGGCGTTTGGTGACCGGCCAGGAAGGCCTCGTGGTCAAAGGCAGGCGAGGCACCTTCCACCAGCTCCAGCTCGTCCTTGGCCTGCTGGAATTCCATGCCGAAGCGCTGTGCGCTTTCGGGGTTGTCCAGCCCGGCCAGCACTTCCTCGTCGCCGCCGCGCTTGTCTTCGCCCGGGGTGAACACGCGCATCTGGTCCTCGCGGCGGTCGTACACGCCACGGAAGGTCTTGCCCATGCCCACCGGCCAGGTGAAGGGCACCACCGTCATGCCGAGTTCGCGCTCGATCTCGTCCATCAGGTCCAGCGGGGCCTTCACCTCGCGGTCCATCTTGTTGATGAAGGTCAGGATGGGCGTGTTGCGCGCCCTGCAGACCTGCAGCAGGCGCCGGGTCTGGGGCTCCACGCCGTTGCCGGCGTCGATCACCATCAGCGCGGCGTCCACGGCGGTGAGCACGCGGTAGGTGTCTTCCGAGAAGTCCTGGTGGCCCGGGGTGTCGAGCAGGTTGATGACGCAGTCGCGGTATTCCATCTGCATCACCGACGAGGCCACCGAGATGCCCCGCTGCTTCTCGATCTCCATCCAGTCGGACGTGGCATGGCGCGCGGCCTTGCGCGCCTTCACGCTGCCGGCGATGTTGATGGCGCCCGAGAACAGCAGCAGCTTCTCGGTCAGGGTGGTCTTACCCGCGTCGGGGTGGGAAATGATGGCGAAGGTGCGGCGACGGCGCACCTGCTCTTGAAGTTCGGACATAGCCCTCGATTATCCCCGGTGGGACAATACCGCCCATGCACCCCAAAGCCTTGTTAGACGAATGCTCCGCCCTGATGGAGCAGGTATTCAGATTCGATCACCCGACCGACGCCGTGGTGTCGCGCTATTTCCGCGAGCATAAGTCCCTGGGCCCGCGCGAGCGCGCCACGCTGTCCGACACCGTTTACGCCGCCCTGCGCGAGCGCCTGAAATTCGAGTGGCTGGCCCGCTCGGGCAGCGGCTCCAAGTGGCGCCGCCTGTCCATCCTGGGTTTTCCGGGCGACCGCGACTTTCTCAAGAGCGCTTTGTCCGAGCAAGAGAAGGTGTGGCTCGACGCCTGCCTGCGCGTCCAACCCGACGAGCTCATGGCCCAGCACCGGCACAACCTGCCCGAGTGGCTGGCCACGGCCCTGCGCGAGCAAGTGGGCGACGGTTTCGATGCCCTGGTGGCCAGCCTCAACGGCCATGCCCCGCTGGACCTGCGCGTGAACACCCTCAAGGCCAAGCGCGACGCGGTGCTGGCCGACTTGCGCTCGGCCGGCCTGACGGTCGAGCCCACGCCGCATTCCCCCCTGGGCATTCGCTTGCAAGGCAAGCCCAACCTCAGCAAGGTGCCGGCCTTCATGCGCGGCGACATTGAGGTGCAAGACGAAGGCTCGCAGCTGCTGGCCCTGCTGCTGGACGCGCGCCGTGGCGAGATGGTGGTGGACTTTTGCGCCGGTGCCGGCGGCAAGACCCTGGCCATCGGCGCGGCCATGCGCAACAGCGGCCGGCTTTACGCCTTTGATACCTCGGTTCACCGCCTGGAGGGCCTCAAACCGCGCCTGGCGCGCAGCGGCCTCTCGAACGTGCACCCGGTGGGCATCGCGCACGAGCGCGACGAGCGCATCAAGCGCCTGGCCGGCAAGATCGACCGCGTGCTGGTGGACGCCCCCTGTTCCGGCCTGGGCACCCTGCGCCGCAGCCCCGACCTGAAATGGCGCCAGACGCCCGAGACGGTGGCGGCCCAGGCTGAGTTGCAGCAACGCATCCTGACCAGCGCGGCCCGCCTGCTCAAGCCCGGTGGCCGGCTGGTGTACGCCACCTGCAGCCTGTTGCGCCAGGAAAACGAGGCGGTGGCCGAGGCCTTTGATGCCGCACACACCGATTTCGAACCCATGCCCGTCCAGGCGGTGCTGGCCGATGCCCGCGTCAACGCCCCGGAAACCCTGTGCGCCGGGCCCGAGGGGCGCTGGCTTCGTCTGTGGCCCCATCGCCATGGAACAGATGGCTTTTTCGCCGCCGTCTGGCGGAAAAAGCCTTGAATTCCCCGATTGGCCCCGTAACTCCACCTTCATTGGCCGCTTTCCGGGGCCGATTGGGTTGGTGAAAAACCCCCCGACCTCTAAAATTCCAGGGTAATGGCTCCACTGCCCGGGGCCACTTCGGGTATTCCGTCTCTCTTGGGCAGTCTCTTAGGATCTCAATGATTGCTTCCGATTTTCTGGTCGCCGCGCGCGATGGTCTGGTCAACTTGCTCAGCGATGGCCTGACTGGCGCGTCCTGGTGGCAAATCGTCCTGGTCACCCTGGTGATGACCCACATCACCATTGCCAGCGTCACCATCTTCCTGCACCGCAACCAGGCGCACCGCTCTCTGGACCTGCACCCGATCGCTTCCCATTTCTTCCGCTTCTGGCTCTGGATGACCACCGGCATGGTCACCAAACAATGGACCGCCATCCACCGCAAGCACCACGCCAAGTGCGAGCAGGCCGAAGACCCGCACAGCCCGCAGATCTATGGCATCAAGAAGGTGTTCTGGGAAGGCGCCGAGCTGTACCGCGCGGAGTCGAAGAACGAAGAAACCATGGCCCGCTATGGCCACGGCACGCCTGACGACTGGATCGAGCGCAACCTCTACTCGCGCTACTCGGCGCTGGGTGTGTCGCTGATGGTCATCATCGACGTGCTGCTGTTCGGCGCCGCCGGTCTGGCCGTGTGGGCCGTGCAGATGGCCTGGATTCCGCTGTGGGCTGCCGGTGTTGTCAACGGCATCGGCCACTACTGGGGCTACCGCAACTTCGAGGCCTCCGACGCCAGCACCAACCTTGTGCCCTGGGGCATCATCATTGGCGGCGAAGAGTTGCACAACAACCACCACACCTACCCGACCTCGGCCAAGTTCTCGGTCAAGCCGTACGAGTTCGACATTGGCTGGGTGTACATCAGCGCCATGAAGGCCGTGGGCCTGGCCTCGGTGAAGAAGACCCCGCCGCAGCTTATGCTGGGTGAGGTGAAGCCGGTAGCCGACGAGAAAACGCTTGAGGCGATCATCGCCAACCGCTACGAGGTGATGGCCCGCTACGCCCGTGAAATGCGCGCCGCCGCCGCCACCGAGCTGCAGACGCTGAAGGCCAAGCACAGCGACGCCAAGGTGCTGGAAACGGCGCGCCGCTGGCTGCACCGCGACGACGACAAGGTGCCCGCCGAGGCGCGTGCCCAGGTCGAGCAGGTGCGCGCCGCCTCGCCGGTGCTCACCAAGATGCACGCCATGCGCGAAGAACTGCGCGCCCTGTGGTCCAGCACCACCTCGTCGCGCGAGCAACTGGCCGCTGACCTGCAAGCCTGGTGCCGCAAGGCCGAAGACAGTGGCATCGAAGCCCTGCGCCAGTTCTCGTTCAAGCTGCGCGCCGCGCACGTCTGATCCCGGTCTGTCTGGCCCGCCTCGGGCCAGCGCCCACGAAAAAGCCGCTCCATATGGGCGGCTTTTTTTCGCCTGTGCGACGGATGATGGGTGGCGACTGGCTCAGGGCATTGCCTGCGAACAGGCAACAAAAAACCCGCTGGTTCGCAGCGGGTTTTTCGTGGGTCAAGGCCGAATCACTTCAGCTTGATTTCCTTGTAGTCGACGTGCTTGCGAGCGACCGGATCAAATTTCTTGATCAGCATCTTCTCGGGCGTGGTCTTCTTGTTCTTGGTGGTGGTGTAGAAGTGGCCGGTTCCAGCGGTGGATTCCAGCTTGATCTTCTCGCGAGCGCCTTTGGTTGCCATGTTCGTGCTCCTTCAGGGAATCAGGCCTGGCCGCGTGCGCGCAGGTCTGCGAGCACGGCGTCAATGCCGTTCTTGTCGATCAGGCGCAGGGCGGCGCCGGAAACGCGCAGGCGCACCCAGCGGTTTTCGCTCTCCACCCAGAAACGGCGGTATTGCAGGTTCGGCAGGAACCGGCGCTTGGTTTTGTTGT
>NZ_JAYSFD010000003.1:0-381839 GCF_041913525.1 Hydrogenophaga sp.
ACGTGCTGGACGAGCCCAGCATCGGCCTGCACCAGCGCGACAACGACCGCCTGATTGCCACGCTGCAGCACCTGCGCAACCTGGGCAATTCGGTGCTGGTGGTCGAGCACGACGAGGACATGATCCGCACCGCCGACCACGTGATCGACATGGGCCCGGGCGCGGGCGTGCACGGTGGCCACGTGATGGCCCAGGGCACTTGCGAGCAGATCATGGCCACGCCCGGCTCCGTCACCGGCCAGTACCTCAGCGGCGCGCGCCAGATCGCGGTGCCATCGCGGCGCACGCCCTGGTTGCCCGTGGTGAAGGCCGAGCCCAAGGCCGCGCCGGCCAAGCCGCGTTTCCCCATGAGCCCGGCGGCCGAGCGACGCGCCGCGCGCCAGGCGGCGCACGAGGCCTCGCTGGGCGACCTGCAGGCCATTCGCGTGGTCAACGCCACCGGCCACAGCCTCAAGGGCGTGACGGTGTCGTTCCCGGTGGGGCTGTTCACTTGCGTCACGGGGGTGTCGGGCTCGGGCAAATCGACCCTGGTGAACGACACGCTGTACGCCGCCGTGGCGCGCACGCTGTACCGCTCGCACGACGAGCCCGCGCCGCACGACGCCATCGAGGGCATCGAGTTCTTCGACAAGGTCATCAACGTGGATCAGTCGCCCATTGGCCGCACGCCGCGCAGCAACCCGGCCACCTACACCGGCCTGTTCACCGGCATCCGCGAGCTGATGGCCGAAACCCCCACCGCGCGCGAGCGCGGCTACGGCCCCGGGCGCTTCAGCTTCAACGTGGCCGGCGGCCGTTGCGAGGCCTGCCAGGGCGACGGCGTGGTGAAAGTGGAGATGCACTTCCTGCCCGACGTGTACGTGCCTTGCGACGTGTGCCAGGGCCAGCGCTACAACCGCGAGACGCTGGAGGTTCAGTACAAGGGCAAGAACATCGCGCAGATCCTCAAGCTCACGGTGGAGCAGGCGCACGACTTCTTTGGTGCCGTGCCCACGCTGGCGCGCAAGCTGCAGACCCTGCTGGACGTGGGCCTGAGTTACCTCCAGCTCGGGCAGTCGGCCACCACGCTGTCGGGCGGTGAGGCCCAGCGCGTGAAGCTGGCGCAGGAACTCAGCAAGCGCGACACCGGCCGCACGCTCTACATCCTGGACGAGCCCACCACCGGCCTGCACTTCGCCGACATCGAGCTGCTGCTCAAGGTGCTGCACCAGTTGCGCGACGCGGGCAATACCATCGTGGTGATCGAGCACAACCTGGACGTGATCAAGACCGCCGACTGGGTCATCGACATGGGCCCCGAGGGCGGGGCGGGTGGGGGCACGGTGGTGGTGCAGGGCACGCCGGAAGACGTGGCCGCGCACCCTGAGAGCCACACCGGGCGTTACCTGGCGCGGCTGCTGCCGGGCTTGGCAACTGACGCCGCGGCCTAGTCGCTGCGGTAGGCCAGGCCCACCGAGGCGCCATACACGGTGCGGCTGGTCACCAGCGGGCTGCGCGCGGCGTCGCCCTGCAGTTGCGAGACGCTCACGCCCGCAAACCCCACCCAGCGCCGGCTCAGGGCCGAGGTGAGCCGCCAGCCGATGGAGGCGCTGTCAATCCCCGAACCCAGGGTGTGGAAGGGCAGGCCGGTGGCGGCGGCGCTGGCGGCGTCAATGCCGTAATGCGTGCGGTTGTAGGTGCCGTTGGCCCAGCCCAGGCCAAGCGACAAGTCCCAGTGGGTCTGGTCGGAGATGGGGTAGCGGTAGCTCAGGCCACCGTCCAGGCGCAGGCCGCCGTCTCGGCCCAGCAGGTCTTGCGAGGCGCGCAGCGAAGCCGAGAGCCGCGATGTCAGGCTGGTGCTGGCGGTCAGCCGTCCGCGCAGGGTGGAGCGCACATCGGGCAGGCCCCGGTACACCGGGTCTTTGTCCCAGTCGCGCCCCTCCTCAAAAGAGAGCGAGGCACTGAGGGTGGTGTGGGTGGTGGCGCGCAGTTCGGTGCTCACGCCCGAGTCCACGCGTTGGCGGCCCTGGCTGAGCAGGGCGCTGGCGCCCGAGGTGGCAAAACGGAAGCGCCCCAGTTGGAAGGCCCACATCGCGCCCGCGCTGATGCGCTGGTCTTCGGTGCCCAGGTGGGGGCGGCTTGAACTGATGGAGGCGCCCACCAGGTAATCGCGGCTGGCCTCCAGGGTCGGGTCGGCCGCCTGCGCGGCGGCCCATCCGCCGGCCAGGGCCGGCAGGCAGGCGAGGGCGCGCGGCAGGCGTGCGCCGGGCATGGTCAGAAGCGGCCCAGGTCTTCGATGGCGTCGATCACCATGCTGGTGCCCACGGCGATCAGCAGGATGTCGGCCGCCACGCGCACATATTTGTAGCCGGCAGGCGGCACGCCCAGTTGCACCGAGACGCTGTTGGGCACGGGGTAATACACCACGTCAGACGGCAGGCGCGAGCCCACGCGCCACTTCTTGGCCTGGCCCGGGGGCTGGCAGCCATTGCCTTTCTTGGCCAGGCCGGGCGGGCAGTTGCCCGAGCGGAACTGCGAGCCGTAGTAGTCGTAGGCGGCGCGGCGCTGGGGCTCGCCGAAGTAGCCACCGATCTGGATGTTGATGGAGGTGCCGCCGCCGTAAGAGCGATCGCGGTCACCGCCTTGCACGTAGCGCGGGCCGTCGTCGCGATCGCGTCGATCGCCGCGCTCGCGGCGCTCATCGCGATCGTGCTTGTTGCCCCGGTCGCCCTTGTCCGATTTCTCCCATTTGTCCTGTTTGCCGCCGCCGGCGTGGTCGGGCTTTTCGGCCACGGCGCAGCCGGCGCTCAGGGCCATCACCAGGCTCAGGCCCAGCAGTTTGAGGGTGGGTTTCTTCATGGCTTGTCTCGGTTCAGGGGAAGGTGAAGTTGGCGCTCAGGTCACCGGTGGTGGTGCTGGTGTCGGTGTCGGCGATCAGGGTCAGCGGGCCGGCGTCTTTGGTGATGCCGTTGGCCACCGCTCGAACCGTCAGTTTGCCAGCGACCGTGGTGTCTGTGGCAAAGGTCAAGGGGGCGCCCGAGGCCGAGTAGGTGGCCACGCGCGGGTCGTTCAGCGGCAGGCCAGCGAAGGCGTAGTTGCCCTGGGTGGTGGCGGTGGGCGTGGCCGAAAGCACGGGCAACGCCGCCAGTTCAATCGGCAGCCCACCCGAGAGCGCCTGGCGCAGGCTCACCAGGGCGTCCACCGCCGTGGCCTCGGTGGTGCTCACCTGGCCGGAAACGGTGGCTGTCGCGCCAGGGGTGACGCCGTCGGTGGACACGTCTTGCGCGATGGGGGCGCTGCCCACCACCACGGTCTGGCCCGAGGGCACGCTCACTTCTTTCACCACGGCGGTCGCGTAGCCGGGGCGGGTGATGACCAGGGTGTAGCTGCCCGGCTCAATCGGGCGCAGCACAAAGTTGCCCTGGGCGTCGGCCACGGTGGCGCGCACCGGGGTGCCCGCTTGTTGCAGCGAGACGGCCGATCCCACCTGCGCCACGGCGCCAGAGACGCCGGTGAAGGTGCGCGGAATCACGCGCAACACCGGCTTGAGGTTGTACTTGCCCGAGCTGCCCGCCACCACCACCGACTTGCAGGCATCGAAGTCGATCACGAAGTCGGCCACCTGGTTCGGTTGCACCGTCATGTTCACGTTCAGCTTCAGGCCCGACTGCTGGGCGCTGGGGGTGTCCAGGGCGATCTTGGCCGTTTGGCCCTCCTTGACGATCCAGTTCGCGTCAGCGTTGCCGCCGCTGTTGGCCGCCAGCACCAGGCGCAGCTGGGTGTAGCTGCCCGCGGGCAGGGCGGTCTGGCCCAGCTCTTCCAGGGCGCCGTTGGTCAGGTCCAGCAGATCGATGGTCTTGGGCTGGGCCAGCACAATCTCCGACCAGCCAGCCGCGTTGTCGGCCGCGCCACTGCTCTGGTGCACCCGCACGCGCTCCACGGTGACGTTGACCGATTCGTAGCCGCAGGCGGGCGCGTCGGTGAGGGCCAGGCGCAGCGTGCCGGTACCGGCACCATCGCCGCCGCCGCCACAAGCGGCCACCGTAGCCAGCAGCGCAGCAGCGCCCAGCGATTGCAATGTCTTTTTCATGGGTGTCCTCCGAGCAGGTGAGCCCCATGCCGTCGCGGCATGGGGTTCCGAATTCTGGGCACCCCCATACTCTCGGGGGTTACCAGATGTAATGTTTGCCGCTGATGCGCTGCCAGCCCGCCGCTGGTCGGATCGGGTGTTGGCTGGCAGACTCAGAGGCTTTCCCTCACTGGTGGGCTCATGCCCCTCGGCTGCCATGGCACAGGAAACCGAACTCAAGCTCAGCCTTGCCGCTGACGACCTGCCCCGCTTGTTGGCGCACCCCCTGTTGCGCACCACACCGCGGCGGCAGCACCTGCTCAACACCTATTTCGACACCCCCACCCTGCAGCTTCGCCAGCAGCGCATGGCGGTGCGCGAGCGTGTGGTGGGGCGGCAGACGCTGCTCACGGTGAAAACCGCCGGGCAGTCGGTGGGCGGTCTGTCGCGCCGTGGCGAGTGGGAGGCGCCCACGCGCCCGGGGGCTTTTGATTTCGCCGCGCTGGTGGACGAGCCCACGCTGGCCGCGGCCCTCTCGCGCGTGGCCTGGCAACTGGTGCCGGTGTTTCGCACCGACTTTCACCGGCGCACCTGGTGGCTGGACCACGCGGGCGCGCGCATCGAGGTGGCGCTGGACGAAGGCGCCATCACCAGTGGCGCCGCCCTGGCCCAGCCGATTCTGGAACTGGAGCTGGAGCTGCTCGACGGCCCGGTGGACGCCCTGCTGGACCTGGCCCACACCCTGACTCTAGGCCCGCAGGGCGACGCCCGCCATGCCCTGCGCCTGCGCCCTGCCCAGCGCAGCAAGGCCGAGCGCGGTTACGCCTTGTTTCTGGGCGAGCGCGCCCAGCCGGTGAAGGCCGCGCCCCTGGCGCTGCAGCCCGACATGCACCCGGTCGAGGCGTTTCGGGCGGCCGCCTTGTCGTGCCTGGCGCACCTGCAGGCCAATGAAGACGGCGTGCAACTGCCCGAGCCAGACCCCGAGTTCGTGCACCAGGCCCGCGTGGCCCTGCGCCGCCTGCGCACCGGGCTGCGCCTGTTCCAGCGCCACCTGCCCCCGCGCTTCGCGCGCCATTGGGCCGCCGAATGGAAGGCCTTGGCGCAGACTTTGGGCGAGGCCCGCAACTGGGACGTGCTGGTCACTGAAACGCTGCCCGCCCGCTTGCCGGAAACCGACCGCAGCCCCTCGGCGCGGGCGCTGCGCGAGTGGGTGCAGGCCCAGCGCCAGGTGGCCGACATGCGGGCCGCCGCCGCCCTGGCCAGCCCGGCGCACGCGCTGCGGGTGCTGGCCTTCACGCGTGGGGTGCTGGCCTTGTCTGCGCCCGACGCCAAGGCCCAGGGCAAGGCGCTGGCGCGCTGGGCCGCCGCCCACCTGCGCCGCCGCCACGCACGCCTGCGTCAGCAAGCCCGTGAGGCCCGCCAAGCCGGCCCGGAGGGGCGGCACGCCTTGCGCCTGGCCGTGAAACAGCAGCGCTACGCCCTGGAGTTTCTGGCCAGCCTGTTGCCCGCCAAGCGCGCCGCGCAGGCGGCCGCCACCCTGGCTGATGCCCAGGCCTTGTTGGGCGACTTGAATGACCTCACCACCGCCCAGTTCCTGCTGGCCGAGGTGCCCGCCGGCCTGGCCGATGAGGCCGTGGCCGAGGTGCAAGAGCGCCTCACCGAGGCCCTGAGCCAGGGCTTGCGCGGCCTGCCGCGCCTGGAGCGGGGGCTGGAGCGCACCGAGCGCCCCTGGGGCTGAGAGGCCGCCGCGCCCTCAGACCAGGGCGCTGGGCCGCTCGGCCACGCGGTCGCGCCAGGCCTGCAGGGCTTGCAGGCCATGGTCGGCTGGCTTGAAGTGGGCCAGTCGGGCGAAGTCCACCGCGCAGAAGGCGGTGATGTCGGCAATGGTGAAGCGGTCACCGGCCACCCAGGGCTGGCGCTGCAGTTCCGTATCCAGCCAGCGCGCACCCTCCAGCGCCTTCTGGAACTGCGATTGCCCGTAATCGGGGAACTGCGGCTGCTCCAGCGGCGCCAGGCCGGGGTGGGTGTGGCGAATCGAGTTGGCCATGGGCAGCATCAGGTACCACTCCACGCGGCGGTCGGCCATTTCGATGAAGGCGCGCTCTTCGGCGGTGCGCCCCATCAGGTTGGGCTCGGGCACGCGGCCTTCCATGAAGGTGCAGATGGCGCGGGTTTCGGTGAGCACGCGGCCGTCGTCCAACTCCAGCGCGGGCACGCGGGCCAGCGGGCTCTTGGCGCGGTACTCGGGCGTCTTGTGCTCCTGGGCGTTCAGGTCCACGTTCACCAGGTCCAGGCCACTGATGTTCTTTTCCACCAGAAACATCAGCACGCGGCGCGGGTTGGGCGCGCGCGGCGACACGTACAACTTCATGCGGGGGTCTCCTCTTGTTGTCGGGGCCTCAGCCCTTGAGGCTTTGGCCGGTCTCCACGATGGTGCGGGCGTTGGCCGAGAAGCGGGCGGCGGCCTCGTCGCCGTCGCGCGTGAGGTCCACCTGCGAGGGCGGCGCCTCAATGCCGCGCTGCACCGCCGGGCGCGCGCGGATCGCATCGCGCCAGCGCTTGAGGTGGGGCAGGTCGTCGATCTCCACGCCCGACCAGCGGTGCGTGCGCACCCAGGCCCAGTTGGCGATGTCGGCAATGGAGTAGTCGCCCGCCAGGTATTCGTGGTGCTGCAGGTGGCCGTCGAGCACCCGGAACAGCCGCTTGGTTTCGCCTTGGTACCGGTCAATCACGCTTGTGATTTTCTCCGGAAAGTAGCGGAAGAACACATTGGCCTGGCCCATCATGGGCCCCACCCCGCCCATCTGGAACATCAGCCACTGCAGCACGCGCGAGCGGCCCTTGGCGTCGGTGGGCATGAGGCGCCCGGTTTTTTCGGCCAGGTAAATGAGGATGGCCCCCGACTCGAACACCGCGAAGTCGTCGGCCTCGCGGTCCACGATGGCGGGGATGCGGCCATTGGGGTTGATGGCCAGAAACGCGGGCGTCTTCTGGTCACCCCGGCTCAGGTCAAGCACCTGCAGCGTGTAGGGCAGAGCCAGTTCTTCGAGCGCGATGGACACCTTGTGCCCGTTGGGCGTGGCGGCGGTGTAGAGATCGATCATGGGCACCCCGGCAAAAAAGCTGGCCCATGCTAGGCCGTGGGGTGCCCGGTGGCTGTCGCGCAGGCAACGCGACAGCGGGCCTTCAGCCGCGGGCGGCCTGCAGCTCGGCGCGGGTGCGCTCGGCCACGGTGCGGGCGGCGGCGGCGAAGTCGGTGCCGCTGCTGGCGTAGAGGATGGCGCGCGAGGAGTTGACCACGATCGGGCCTGTGACCTCAACGCCCTGCGCGCGCAGGCCGGCGCGCACCGTGGCGGTGGCGTCGCCGCCCTGGGCGCCCACGCCCGGAATGAGCAGGGGCAGCGTGGGGGCCAGGGCGCGCACGCGCTCGATCTCGGTGGGGTAGGTGGCGCCCACCACCAGGCCCAACTGGCCGTTGAGGTTCCAGGGCCCTTGGGCCAGGCGGGCCACGTGTTCGTACAGCAGGGGCTGGCCGTCCACCGAGGCCAGGCGCTGGGCCTGCAGGTCGTCGCCGCCGGGGTTGGAGGTGCGGCACAGCAGGAAGGCGCCCTTGCCGTGGTACTTCAGGTAGGGCTGCACCGAGTCAAAGCCCATGAAGGGCGAGAGCGTGACGGCGTCGGCCCCGTAGCGCTCGAAGGCCTCGATGGCGTACTGCTCGGCGGTGCTGCCGATGTCGCCGCGCTTGGCGTCCAGAATCACCGGCACTTGCGGGGCGACGCGCTTCATCAGCGCCACCAGGCGTTCCAACTGGTCTTCGGCGCGGTGGGCGGCGAAGTAGGCGATCTGGGGTTTGAAGGCGATGGCCAGGTCGGCCGTGGCCTCGACGATGGCGGCGCAGAAGTCGTAAATGCGGCTGGCGTCGCCCTTGAGGTGGGCGGGGAACTTGGCCGGGTCCGGGTCCAGGCCAACGCACAGCAAGGAACGGTTTTGGCGCTCGGCGCTGCGCAACATGTCGAGGAAGTTCATGCGCGGATTTTAGGCGGCCCCTACACTGCGCCCCCATGCCCGCCCTGAACCGCCGCCAACTCATCCTGCTCGCGCTCGTCACCCTGGTCTGGGGCATCAACTGGCCGATCATGAAGTTCGGCGTCACCGGTTACCCGCCGCTGACCTTCCGCACCCTGTGCATGTGGCTGGGCCTGCCGCTGCTGGGCGCCTTCGTGCTGTGGCGGCGCGAGCCACTGCGCATCGGGCGCGAGCACTGGCGCGAGTTCGGCGTGCTCACGGTGTTCAACATGCTCATCTGGCACACGCTGGCGATCCTGGCGGTGCAAAGCCTGTCCAGCGGCCGCGCGGCGATTCTGGGCTACACCATGCCGGTGTTCTCGGCCGTGATCGGCGCGCTCTTCCTGAGCCAGCGCCTCTCGGCCCGCGCCTGGGGCGGGGTGGGGGCCGCCGCGCTGGGGGTGGTGCTGTTGCTGTGGCACGAGGTCACCACGCTCACCGGCCGCCCGTCGGGCGTGGTGATGATGCTGGTGGCGGCTTGCGCCTGGGCGGTGGGCACCCAACTCATGCGGCGCACGAAGCTGCCCCAGTCCACGCTGACGCTGTCGTTCTGGATGACGGTGGTGGCCACCGTGTGGATGACGGCGCTGGCCGTGCTGTTCGAGCGCCAGTACTGGCACTGGCCCACGCCCGGGCAGTGGGCTTCGATTCTTTACAACGCGGTGGGCGTGTTCGCCTTCGCCCAGGTGGCGTGGCTGATGCTGGCGCGCGAGCTGCCGCCGGTGGCCTCCACCCTGTCGGTGATGTTCATTCCGGTGCTGGGTGTGTTCAGCGGCGCCTGGTGGCTGGGCGAGACCCTGCACTGGCAGGACTGGGCGGCGGTGGGGCTGGTGATGGTGTCGATCGGCTCGGTGTTGCTGCCTTCGCGCGCTGGGCGCTGAGCTCAGAAGATCGTCTGCTTGTCGAGTTTGGCCTTCACGATCAGGTCCACCACCGGCTGTTCGCGCTTGTTGGCGCGCATGCAGTGGTCTTTCTGAAAGCGGTCGGTCACGCGAATGACGAAGCGTGCCCAGCGCTTGTGCTCGCGCACCCGCCAGGCATGCGACGAGATCGATTCCCACGCGTAGCCGTTGAACACGGTGGCGTTCACGAAGTGGTCGAGTGCGCGAACGCCGGCGCGGCCGCGCGCGTTGGGGCCGAAGACGCCGATCCACACCAGCAGCAGGTAGCCCAGCACCGCCAGCGGCACCACGGCGCACATCAGCAGAAAACCGGCCGCGCGTTCTTTCACCGTGCTCATGCCGAGCCCTCCCGCCGGTGCAGGGTGAGGCGCACGCCGTTGGCCGAACGAATGGTGAGCCGGCCCACCGGGCGCGGCACGTGGCCCGGCACCGCGGCCAGGCGGTAGCGCCGCAGCAGGCTGGCCAGGATGAGCGTGGCCTCTTGCAGCGCGAAGGCCGCGCCCAGGCACACGCGCGGGCCCATGCCAAAGGGCAGGTAGCCCTGGCGCAGCGATTCGCGCGAGGCGTCGCCTTGGTAGCGGTCGGGGTTGAAGGCGTCGGGCTCGGCCCACAGGCCGCGGTGGCGCTGGATGAGCCAGGGCGCCACCACCACCGTGGCGCCTTCGCGCACCGGCTTCTTGCGCAGGGTGCAGGCGCCGGCCGACTGCCGCGCCATGAAGCCCACGGGCGGAAACAGGCGCAGCGTTTCGCGAAACACATTGCGCGTGAGCGCCAGCGCTTTCATGTCACCCACCTCGGAGGCGCGATCGCCCAGTTGCGCCAGCGCCTCGGCGTGGGCGCGCTCTTGCACCTCGGGCGCGTTGGCCAGCAGGTGGGCGGCCCAGGTGAGGGCGCTGGCCGAGGTTTCGTGCCCGGCCAGGAACAGCATGGCCACCTGGTCCACCAGCTCGTCAAAGCCGAAGGGCTGGCCGCTGGTGGCGTCGCGCGCTTCCATGAAGCTTTGCAAGATGTCGCTGTGCGCGGCCGCTTGCCCGGCCTGGTGGGCGTCAAAGCGCGGGCGAATGAGTTGCTCCAGCAGGCCGCGAATCTCGCGCGCGGCGCGGCGGCTGTGCCACACGTCCCAGGGCCACACCAGCCAGCGCAGGCCATAGATGGAGGGCAGCAGCAGGCGCGGGGCGATGGCCTGGAAGCGGGCGAAGGCCTCAAAGATGCGGCGCGCATCAGCCCCTTCCATGGGCACCGAGAAGATGGTGCGGAAGATGATGTCGGCCGTCACGTGCGTCATCTCCACCTCGATGTCGTGCTCGGCGCCGTCTGGCAGCGCGGCCAGGCGCTGCAGCATGGCCTGGGTGGCGGCCTGCATCACCGGGAAGGCCACCGCCAGCCGCGCCTGCGCGAAGGCCGGGTCCATCATGTCGCGCTGGCGGCGCCACTGCGCGCCGTTGGTGGTGAAGATGCTCTCGCCCAGCAGGGGTTGCAGGGCCTCGCCCAGCAGCGGGCTTTTGGGGAACTGCTCGGCCTCGTCGTCCATCACGCGGCGCACCAGCGCCGGGTCGTTCACCATGTACAGGTCAAGGCCGGGCAGGTGCACCTCGCCCATTTGCATGGCGTAGCTGCGCTCGTACAGCGCGTCCAGCCACGAGCGGCGGGCGCTGAAGAACATCAGCAGGCTGGAGGCCTTGCTCTTGCGGGGCTTCGGGTAGGCGGGGCAGAAATGCATGGGGTCAGGGCGCGGGCGCCAGCGTTCGCAGGTGTGGCTTGAGCGCGCGCGCCAGCCAGCGGGCGTAGGTGCCGCGATGGTAGTGGTGGTCGGCGCGGTCGCGGCGCTGCCAGGCGGGGCTCACCAGGCCATCGGGGCCGAGGCTGGCGGCGCGGTCGTCCAGGTAGGGCACGCCCAGCGCGGCGCAGGCGGCGGCCACGCGGTCGTTGAAGGCCAGGGTGAGGGCGGTGCGCTCGGCCTGGGTGTGGGGCAGTGCCTTGCGGGTGGTGCCCACGGCGTTGGCGGGCTCGAAGTCGTCGGGCAGGGTGGGCAGGGGCGCGCTCACCACCAGCAGGCGGTGGTGGGCGGCGAGTTCGGTGATGAAGGCGATGTAGCGGTCGGCGGCCTGCTGCATCAGGCGTTGCGGGGCCTGCGCGTCCTGGGCTTCTCGGGCGGCGCGGGCCCAGATGGTGTAGCCCGTGTCCACCTCGCCCAGGTTGAGCACCACGCTGTCGTGCGGCACCGACCGCAGCGCCGCCAGAAAGCGCGAGGCCGCCTGGGTTTGCGACTTCGGGTTGGGCAGGCCGGTGGCGGTGCCGCCGGGCACGTATTCGATGTGCCAGCGCACGCGGGGCAGCGCCCACAGAAACCACCAGTGCTCAAACACCCGCACGTGTGAGTCGCCCAGCACCAGCACGGTGTGCGTGGCGCGGCGTTCGCGCCGGGCCTGGGCCCAGCGCAGCAAGGGCAGGCGCCAGTCAGCCACCGGCCGCCCCCGCTGGGCGTGGCACCAGGCGCACGCGAATGCCCTCGTCTGAGCGCACGGTGAGCCGGCCCACCACGCGCGGTGTGGGGCCGCTGCCGGGGTGCAGCTCAAAGCGCTGCAACAGGCTACCCAGAATGAGCGCCGCCTCTTGCTGCGCAAAGCCCGCGCCAATGCAGGCGCGCGCGCCCAGGCCGAAGGGCAGGTAGGCCCCCTTGGGGTGCTGGCTGTGGCCCCCGGGCCCGAAGCGGCTGGGGTCAAAGGCGTCGGGTTCGGTCCACCAGCGGCGGTGGCGGTGCAGCAGCCAGGGCATCACCAGCAGCGCGTCCCCCCGGCGCACGCGGGCGCCGCGAATCTCGTGGTCGGTGGTGGCCTCGCGCGGGAAGTAGCCCACCGGGGGGTACAGGCGCAGCACCTCGCGAAACAGGGCGTGCAGGCGCACCAGGCGGCGCGCATCGGCGGCCTGCAGCTCGCCGCCGCCGGTGACGTCCTGCCACTCGGCGCGCAGGTTGTCTTGCAGCTCGGGGCATTCGGCCAGCAGGTACAGGCACCAGCTCAAGGCGCTGGCCGAGGTTTCGTGCCCCGCCAGAAAGAGCATGCAGATTTGGTCCAGCGCCTCGGTCTCGCTCAGGCGTGAGCCGTCTTGGGCGTCTTGCGCGCTGCGCAGCCCGGCCAGGATGTCGGCGCCCTGTGCCTCTTGTTCGGGCGCCAGCGTGGCGAAGCGCTCGTGCACGCGCTGCGCCAGAAAGCCGCGAATCACCGCCGCGTGGCGCTGGCGCCGCCGCCCCAGGCCCAGCGAGGGCAGGCGCAGCAGCTTCAGAAACACCACCCGCTGCGACAAGCGCTGGTAGCGGGTGAAGGCGTCGAACAGGCGCTCGGCTTCGTCGCCGCGCAGCGGCCGCGAGAAGATGGTGCGGTAGACGATGTCGGCGGTGACGTGCGTCATGGCGCCGTCCACGTCCAGCTCGCCGGGGGCCAGGCGGCCCAGCATGTCGGCGCAGGCGGCCTGCATCAGCGGGAACACGCGGCCCAGGCGGGCGTGGCCAAAGGCCTGGTCGAGCATGGCGCGCTGGCGCTGCCACAGTGGCCCGTTGGTGGTGAAGGGGCTGGAGCCAATGAGCGGCTCCAGCGCCTCGTGCATGTGCCGGTGCTTGGGGTAGTGCTGCGGCTCGCTCACCAGGATGCGCTCTACCCAGGCCGGGTCATTGATGACGAACACCCGCATGGCCGGCAGCCAGAAGTGGCCCATGAGCATGTCGTAGCTGCGCGCGGTGAGCGCGTCCAGCCACGAGTGGGCCACCCGCGCGAAGCCGCGCAGGCCCAGGCGGCGCTGGCTGGAAGGTTCGGGGCGCGGCGGTATCACGGCTCCCCCTTGCGTTGCACCTGCTCGGCCAGCGTGCGCGGGCCGTAGAGCACGTCCAGCGGCTGGAAGTTGCCGGGCTTGTCCGGTGTCATGAGGTAGAGGAAGTGGGTGGTGAGCTTGTCGCGCCGGATGTGGGCCCAGCGCGCGGGCTCGTACATCTGGAAGAACTTGGCGTTGTGCCGCAGCGGCTGGGGCGCGCCCCGGTGCGGCACGCCGCTGCCCGCCAGGGGGTGCACGTTGTAGAAGCACAGCGGGTCAATGCGGGCCGTCACGTCCCACCACATCAACCGGGGGTGGTGGCTCAGGCGGTGCAGGGCCTCGCGCAGGTGGGTGGCGGTGGGCACCAGGGCCACGAAGGGAATGCACTGGCCCAGGGTGACCATGCGCGTGGGCTGGCTGGCGGGCAGGGCTTGCCAGCGCGGGTCGGCCAGCAGCAGGTCCACCGCGTCCACCATCACCAGCGTGCCCACGCTGTGGCCCACCAGCAGCACCTCGTCCACCGGGTCGGCCTGCTGCATGGCGATCACGGTGTCGGCCCATTCGCGGGCGCGGGCCTGCATCTCGGGCAGCGGGGCGCGCCCGCTGCGGATGATGAAGGTGAAGATGCGCAGCAGCCAGAACAGGCCCTGCTTCGCGCCAAAGGCCCAGAGCCCCGCCACCAGCGCCGCGCCCAGCGCCCAGGCCAGCGGCCCGATGAGCAGCGCCAGCAGCGCACCGGCCAGCGCCCCCAGGGCCAGCGTGCCCAGCAGGTACACCGCCGGCAAGATGCCGGTGAGAAACGCGGTGCGCGACAAGGCCCTTGCCCGCATGGGCCCAACGCCTTGTGCAATGCCGGCGTAAGTGCCGAAGAACTCGCGCAGCAGCGCGCCGGGGCGGCGGCTCCAGTGGCGGCGAATGATGTCGTCCCAGCCCATGAACACGTGCTCGGTGTCCACCGCCGGGTGGCCATCGGGCTGGGCGTGCCATTGCACGCGCCAGCGGCTGTTCAGGGGCGAGAGGCGCTCGCGCCGGCCCACGCTGAAGTGCCCGCCCTGGGGCTGGGGCTTGGCGGCTTCGTCGCGGCACAGCCGGTGGTAGAAGGCCGGGCCGCGCGGGTCGAAGCCGCTGAAGTAATGCACGCGCCGGCGACGCAGCGCGGGTGCTTCGTTCATGGTGGGCGTCAGGTGGCCAGCAGGTCACGCAGCGCGTGGCCTTGCTGGTCTTTGGCCGAGAGCAGCGGGGGCTCGCCCAGGTCGGGCCAGGCAATGCCCACCTCGGGGTCGTTCCACATCAGGCAGCGCTCGTGCGCGGGGGCGTAGTAGTCGGTGGTTTTGTAGAGGAAGTCGGCCACTTCGGTGAGCACCACGAAGCCGTGCGCCAGGCCGGGCGGAATCCAGAGCTGGCGGTGGTTGTCTTCGCTCAGTTCCACCCCCACCCAGCGGCCAAAGGTGGGCGAGCCCACGCGAATGTCCACCGCCACGTCAAACACGGCCCCGCGCACCACGCGCACCAGCTTGCCCTGCGGCTGCTGCACCTGGTAGTGCAGGCCGCGCAGCACGCCCTTGCGGCTGCGGCTGTGGTTGTCTTGCACAAATGGCACGCTCAGGCCGGTGGCTTCCTGGAAGCTGCGCTGGTTGTAGCTTTCCAGAAAGAAGCCACGGGCGTCACCAAAGAGCTTGGGCTCCAGGATGAGAACGTCGGGGATGTCGGTGCGGGTGACTTGCATGCGATTCGATGGTGTGAGGGTTTTGTGCGGTCAGGGCAAGGCCTAGGGTCAGCCCTTGAGCCAGGCGTGCAGAAGGATACGGGCCTTGCGGGCCTGCCGCCGCGCCCAGCCGCTGCGCAGCGCGTCCAGGCCGCCGCTGGCGACCAGCGCGTCGCGCTCGGCCTGCAACTGGCGCAGCACCGCCATGCAGGTGGTGTGGCCGCGCAAGGTCCAGTCCCAGTAAATGGGGTAGCGCAGCAGCGTGCCGGCCACCAGCTCGTCCAGGCTGAGCTGGCGGTGCCGCCGCGCCAGGGCCGCGCCACCCACGGCGCGGTCGTCGGTGAGGCCCCAGCCGGCGTAGAAGGGCTGGCCGTGGGTGACCACGCGCTTGCCGCGCAGCAGCGCATCGAAACCGGCGAGCGATGTCATGGTGTGCAGCTCGTCGCAGGCGTCAATACAGCTCACCACCGAGAGGTGGGGCTCCACGTGGTCGGCCCACTGGCGGGCCTGGGCCAGCGCCAGGGCACCCGCGCGGTTGCCGCTGCTCACGTCGGGGTGCGGCTTGTAGACGATGAAGGCATCGGGGCAGGCAGCGCGCGCGGCTTGCAGCAGCGCTGCGTTGGTCTTGACGGTGGTGCAGCCCAGGCGAATGGAGGCGTCGTCTTCCACCTGGCCAGGCACCAGCACCACGCGCCGGCCTTGCGTGGCCCAGCGGGCGGGCTCGCGCGGCTCGTGGTTGTATTTGGTGATGCCGTGGGCCACGATGAACGCCCGCACCCGCGCGGCCTCGGCCAGTTCGTCGGCGCCAAATGGCGCCGTGGCCAGCAGGCGCTCTAGCGCGCTGGGCTGGCTCGGGTCAAAGTAAATGCCCTCGGCGTCCAGCACCAGCGAGCGCGGGCGAATGAGGTCTGAGCCCAGGCCCACCGAGCGCACAAAGCCGTCTTCCACCCGCACCAGGCGCGCGCCAGTGCGCTGCGCCAACTCGGCCATGCCCGGCTTGGGCGTGCCCCAGCTCACCAGCGCGTCTGCGGCGGTGGGGTGCAGGGCGGCGGCGGCTTCGGCCGTGGGGGCGTGTGTCAGCGCCGGCAGGTGCACGCCGAGCATGGGGCTCAGGTTGTATCGGCGCCAGCGCGGAAAGCCCACGGTGATGCCGCGCCGAATGGGCGGGCGGGTGTCGTCCAGCAAGCCCGCCTCGCGGCGCTGGCGGGCCAGCCAATGGATCACGTTAAGAATGGTGCCGCGCTGCAGGGTGTCGGGGTTCAGGTAGCGCGCGTGGTGCAGGTAGGCCGCGGCGAACAGCTCGTCCACCGAGCGCGTGCGCGTGCGGCGCGGGCAGCGCTGGCGGTCTTGGGTGGCACCCCAGCCCGCGTACCAGGGCAGGCCAAAGCAGGTGACAGGTTTGCCCGCCAGCAGCGCCTCAAACCCCAAGGTGGAACTGACCACGTACACATGGTCCATCTCGCGCAGCAGGCTGGCCGGCTCAATGGCCTGGCGCAGCACCACCACGCGATCGCTGTTGCCCAGCGCGCCAAAGTGCCCGCCCTTGCGCCCGGCCGACACCTCGGGGTGGGTTTTCACATACACGGTGGCCTGCGGGTGCTCGGCCAGCGCGGCGGCCAGCATGTCGGCAAAGGTCTGCGCGCTGGCGCCGCCCAGGGCAATGCTCAGGTCACCCGCGGTCTGGTCCACCACCAGCACGCGCTGGCGGTCTTGCGGGCGCAGCAAGGGCGGCAGGCCCTGCGCCGCCTGCTGCGCTTCCACCTGCGCCAGCGGCGGTGCGTGGTTGTATTTGCTCAGGCCGTGGCGCTGCATCAAGGCCCGCGCCTGCGCCACCGTGGCCCTGTGGCCGGCCAGCACATCCACCTCGCTTTGCAGCAGGTTCTCCAGCGCACTAGGGCGGGTGCTGTCGTAATAAATGCCCACCTCGTCCACCACGATGGACAAGGGCGGAAAGCGGTCACCCGTGCCGAAGGAGCGCAGAAAGCCGTCTTCCAGCCGCAGCAGGGGCAGGCCGCGCCAGCGGGCCAGCCAGCGCGCCCGCTGCGCGCTGGGCTTCTGGCCCCAGGCCAGCACGCCGCGCCCCGGCCCGGCGTGGCGCACCGGGGCACCCAGCAGCGCGGGCAGGCCCGGCAGGCGGCGCAGGGCAGGGCTGGCCGTGAGCCAGGGCAGGGCTTCAGCCATGGGCGGCCCCCGCGTCGAGGCGGCGCAAACCCTCGGCCTGCCAGCGGGCCAGCCAGGCAGCCTCTGCCGGCCAGGCGTGGCGGTGCCCCGGTTTCTGCTGTGGCAGCGCCAGGTGGTAAGGCTGCTGGCGTGGACCGACCCCAAAACCTATGCCCGCCGCGCGGATGCCCGCCCAGCCCCGGCCCGCGTTGAGCGAGCGCAGCCACTGCAGTATGAGCACCCCCGCGCTGGGCGGTGCCTGCAAGGTGGCCACACAGGCGCGCCACTGGGGCAGGGGCACCGTCAACACGGGTGTGTCCTGCTGCAGCAGCGGGCCCAGGTAGCGCCAGTCTTGCAGCCGAAACAGCATGTCGGGGCCAGACACCACCACCCAGCGCACCGCCGCAGGGGTGGGGCCGTCGTACCCGGGCGACACCACCCACACATCGGTGCGCTGGCCTACGTCGGCCGCCCATTGCGGGCCAGTGGCAAATTGGTTGAAGCGCACCACCAGTTCAGCGGCGTCAATGGCAGCGCCCAGGCTCTGGCCGCGCAAGCCTGCGGCATTGCCCACCACCTGCACGCCACGCCCATTGGCGGCGCGGGCCACCTCAGCCGCGAAGGCATGGCGCCAATCGGCCTGCAGGCGCGCCACCCGGGCCAGGGGGCTGGCGGGCAACACGTTGGCGGCCACGGGCGGCACATGTGGCGCAGCATCGGCCAGCCAGTGCGGCTTCACTTGGCCAACGCTCTCTGGGCGCGCCTCTGCCAGCAGGCCCAGGGCCGCCCGGCGCCGCGGCGCCTCCAGCCGGGGCAAGCCATCGCGCAGGGCAGGCACGAAGCGCGCCGGCACCGGCAAGCCCATGTCTCGCCGAAACGCCAGCCAGGCCAGCAAGCGGGCAGGGGTGGGCTGTTGGCGCCAGGCCGCCAGGTAAGCGGCCAGCGTGGCCCGCGTGTAATGGCCCAGGCTGCGCTGCCGCGCGGCCCACAGGCCCCTGGCATGGGCAAGCAAAGGCGGCATCAGTCGGTCAGCCCCAGCACATCGGCGCGCCACTGGCGTGCCACCGCGTGAATATCGGCCAGCGGGCGCACGCGCTCGCGCAAGCCGCGCGGCTGCCAGCCCTGGCGCAGCAGGGCGTGGGTGGCTTCTTCAAAGTCGGCCGGCGAATCGACCATCACCGCGCCCGCGTCGGCAAAGCGGGCCGCGTCGGGCAGCGCAGAGCACACCGTGGGAATGCCCCACCACGCCGCCTCCATCACCTTGATGGCCGATTTGCATTCGGTAAACGGCGTGGCCTCCAGCGGGGCCAGGTTCACGTGCACGCCCCGAAACAGCTCGTGGTAACGCTCAAACGGCACCTTGGGCTGGTGCACCACGCGCCCGGCCCCCTGCGCCACACCCGGCACATCGAAATTGAGCGGCCCCGTGACCGACAGGCGCGCCTCGGGGTGGCGCTGCAGCACCCGGCCCAGGCCGCCGGCCACCGTGGCGAAATCGCGGTCATGGCTGCGCGTGCCGGGCAGGTAGCTCAACACAGGCTCAGGCCCCGGCTCGGGGTGGGCGTGCATGCTCAGCCACGACCAGTGCAGCGCATTGGGCACCACCACCACCTTGGCCGCTGAGCCCGGAATGGCCTGGGCATGCACCGCCAGAGGGGGCGTGGACACGGTGATCACATCAAACCGCGCCGCCGCCCGCTGGTGCGAGCGGAACTGCGCCTGCGTGGCCTCCAGCGACACCAGGCCGTTCAGCACCCCAGGGCTGTAACGGGCCAGCGCCGGGTCAAACACCAGGTCGTCGAAATCGGCGATCAGCTTTGTGCCCCGGCGGGCCAGCCAACGGGTCAGGAATCGCAGGCGCCAGGTGTCACGTGGGCGGTGGAACACCACGGCGTCCCAGGGTTGCCACCAGGGGAGTTGGGTGATGTGGCCGGTCCAAAGATGCAAGTTGAGGTCAACATTTCCGCCGGATACGTTTGAGCAGCGATAAAGAAACGCCGGATCAGAGTTTATGAATCTGGGGTTCTTCGCTGTGGTGGCGAATGAAATTCTCATTCCGTGAGCACAAATTTCATGATTGACTCAGTAAATAGATCTTGCCGAAGGATATGGATACTGTCTTCGTGTCCATTTCGTGGATCTATCTGATCTAATCCGATGCGAGTGGTGTGTTTTCCGTTTGGCTGAAAAGAAGTTGTATTAATTGTCTTTTGATGCTCTGAGTTCAAAGCCGAGCTCGGCAAAGAACCGCTTACTCCGTTCTGAGTCAGGCGCAGTTACAGCCGCCCACGCCTTGAGAAATTGGTCATCCATAATTAAATCAGAAGCGCCCCTCAGATATGGGTAGAGTGCAAAAGCATGGGCCTCGGTGTCGGGGATGACATTTGAAAGGTATCGCTCGGCATTTCCTGTGAAGATGATATCTGGCTTGATGAGGGTGATCATCTCGGGGTGAAGGAATCGGGTACGTAGGCAAATCACCCGCGAAAACACCGCACTGAGATGGTCTAGCATCATTCGGAAGAAACTGTCCCCGAGCAATAGCACCGTCTTGTCCGCTAATGCTTCGGTATTGAACACGACGTCCACCATACCGTCGTTGAAACCACCAGAGCTACGGAATTTTTTCTGTGGCCAATCGGGCTCTAGCACTAGCCCCTCCTGAAACAATGGTGGGTCGAACTTACTTCCTAGGTCGCCCTGCCAGCGCTGCGGTCGAACAATGCGCGAACGGATTCGATCCAGTGCGACATTTGCTTCCATGCCGATTGCCTGCAACATCATTCGTAGGACCGCCAATGAGCCGAGATCTGTCATGTGGGTATCTAGCGGCAGATAAGGATTTTCCGTCTCGAGCTTCAATTGGTCGGCGGGCCAAAGGACATGCGCCTTGAGTGCTGGGCCTAGCTGCGCCATGTAGGCGTCACCTAGCCGATGCAAGGGGGTGATGGGAAAGGCATTGCTCAGCACTGAGTGCTTGTCGGGGAAAATGACATGCAAATATGGGCATCTTATGTTTTGGGCTAGTGCGACGCGGCTAACGATATTTGCGCGAAAAGCAGCTAGCGATTTCGCAGAAGGACGGAGTTCGCCGGTCGCAAACTTCAGCACGGCATGGTTACCGCCGATCAGGAAAGCGACATTGTCCCGAGTCAGCAATACTTCACCTTCGGTGCGCCAAGTGGGTGAGGCAGCCAATTTTTCCGCTAATGCCTGCAGGACAGCCACTATACCGCTCCAAGAGGGCATCCCGAGCGGGCCTTGTTCCACCGCATGTGCCGGCAAATTCAAGCGTATCGCGGCTCCGATGGCCGGTAATTGAGTATTGATACGGATGAATTGCGGTGTTTCTCCACGTTGGCGGATTATCGGTTCCGTGGCGCTTTCCCAATCGAGACATGGCTGGCTGTGCCAGAAGCCGGATGCTGTGCTGAACAGACGATCGAGCAACGCCGACAAATCGCCACCACCGGCTGACACCACAAACGCTTGACAACTGGCCAGCGGATATCGCTGCAACATTTCAGCGGGTGTGGGCTGCCCTGGATGCCGATCAAGCGGCACTAAGACCAATCCGGCCTCGGCTAGTTTCGATACCCCGGTCGCCCCGAGGATTTGCATCAGCACATCCAGCCAGATCGAACGTCCTGTCAGAAGCACTGGTTTGCCGACCTTTTCACGGGCTTTTCGCGCCAATGCAACGAGGTCCTCCTCGACGGTTGCCACAGCCCGGTCGTAGGCGGTAATAGCATCCAGACCATCGAACAGCAGTCCGTTCAGCAACAAATAGCCGACTTGTGAGGGGTGCGAAGATGTGTCGATGAACAGGCGTCGCACGTCATGCATTGGCCTGCGCAGCAGCGGTGACAGGTCAATAATCTCCAGGTCTGGAAGGGCCGCAGTGATTTCGTCGTAGTTGAATACCGGGTGGTGGTACCGGCCTTCACCGACGTACTTGCCTGCCAAGCGGTCATGAACCTGACGGCCGAACAGACACCAAAAGACATACTGAGCACGTTCGCCAAAGCGCTGGTGCCACAAATGCAAAGCGTCCATGCCGCGCTTCAGCATGAGACGGTCGTTTTCAGTTGTTAAGGCGGCCGGGTTGATGCCGAGAAAACCATCTTGTTGCAGTGGCCCCGCGTTTGCTTTTGAGTCAAGAACGATTTCGTTCCCGAAACGAAAATCAGGTACAAGTAGTATGATTCTTCCTGCCTCATCTAGCGCGGAGACTGATTGCTCGAACAGAGTGCTAGACCAAACTGGGGCTCCGCCAACGCCGAAGAACCGATTCGCTGAAAGGCGACTGGGGATTAATCCATCCCGTAGGTGCCATTGCCAGCGAACCGCATGGCTGGAGCCAACGACTTTAAGCACATTTCCACAAGGGGGGGCTGACGTCTTTTGAGAGTCAAATCTATTCCCTGTTTGCCGGGCGCCTAGGAGGGATTTGGGAAGAGTGTTAACAATCTTTTCATATTCCTCCATGTAAGCACGGTAACCCGATGGTGATCTTCGGTAAATCTCGGGGTGGGGATGATAGTTCGTTATTGTCTTCTCTAGCCCAAGCGAAATTGCCTTGGCGGCTGGATACTTCACACCATGCCAATGCACAATACTTGCCTCTTCGTTAAACCCCCAGTATGGTTTCCAATTAAATTTGGGATCGAGTCGGTTTAATCTGCCGCGGAAAAAATCGTTAATATGGCCTTGATCATAGGGGTCGCCCGATGAGGTCTTTAGATTTCCACTCAAGATCTTTTCTGTAAAATCCGGGATCTCTTGTCGGAGGCCGGGTAGATTGATGAGGAGAACGCCGGAATTTATGTGATTGTAGTTTTCTATATTCATTTCCGGCGCCGCAGCCATAATGGTTGGCGATAGGCTGGAGAAATCTGGATCTGACCGAAACATGACATCAACGTCAGTGTAAATGGCGTATCCATCGCCCTTGTCAAGTAGCGGGATGTCTAGGCGAAGAAAAGCGCCAGATGCAACGTCAAAGTTAACCGAGCTTTTATTGCAGACATCGCGCAATCTTCCTTTGAAAGATAGCTCGTGCTGAATAATTGAACATCCAAGGTCCTGTAGCTGTCTGATATAGTCAGTTATAGGGCCATCGTAGATAAGATGGGTTGAAAGGTTCGTGTTTTGCACTGACGACTGCACTGTAACCGCCACATGAACCTTGTATCGATCACCAAGTGCAGTAAGTCCGCTTTCATTAATGCATATGTAGTGATTCATTCTGGGGTGTGATGCAGACAGCCTCACCATGCTAATGCCCCTTTTCTCGTTGAACTCGCCATCGGTGCTCGCTTATTCTGCAAAGCCTGCTCCATTCGAACATGCATCTTTATGGCCAAAGGCTCCGGTTTTTCGTTAAGTGGAGCATCAGGTGTCAGGGGGGCAGACATAACCCACCCGGCCGCACTTGCTGCATGGCCAAATAGACGCTCGATCAAGTGCGCCAGGGCACCATCATTTGTCCCCGTCTCAGGCGCAAAGGAGGTGATTGAAAGCTTTAGTTCGTCCACTAGCGGCTGAAGGCAATGGGGTCGAACCCAGAACATCGTGCCAGCGAAGAAACCCTCCGCCTCTGCTTCGCCAAGTACCAACTGCGAGAGCACGCCCTGATCGTGATAGGGGTACTCTTTCAGTCCCAGATAGTGAGGCTCGGGACCGACCATGGTCAAATGTTGCCTAGAACGGAATGCATCTAGGATGGCCGAGATCCGCTCACGACTTCCCAGCAAAGCATCGAAGGCTTCCTCGCGCCAGAGGTCACCGAGTTCTGAGCGCAGTTTCCCCGCCACGTAATAACCACGCTTGGTCTGGATCTTCAGAACCGCATCGTAATTTTTACTCATGAGCACTGGCAATAGATCGCAAAACGGGCCAATATCGCGTCCTCGATTAGCGGCGCGATAGAATGCGGCTGCCGGGTAAACTTTTCGTACCATTTCCTCAATGCGTCGAGCCCCCCACGTGGGCATCGTGACGATCAGATCGAATGCTTCTGGAATCATTTGTAACCTTTCCAGAATATCGGGGACCAAATCGCGGTAATACAGATGCGCGACAACTGCAATACGTCGACCGCTGCGCGCGATCTGGTCCCGCAGTTGTTTCAAGTCCTTTTCACGCAGAGCTGACTCCTCCGCTTCAAGCGGATGGTCGGCAAGGTAATCGCTGCCCATTGACAGGAGGAAATCTGCCGCCGTGGACAAATTTTCTACCAACTCCTGTTGCGTGACACCTGGAAGGCGAGCCTGAGGGGCGCGTTTTTCTCCGAGGCCATACAAAACATAATGAGTAAGCGGATCAATTCCTGCTCTTTTGACGTCGGGGTGTAAGTCCAAATAATGTTCTGGGTTCAGGATATTCCCAGTAATAACAATTTTTTCTATGCCGCCTGGGGTCGCCAAGGTTTCATTTAACCATCGAGTGAAGGTTTGTGTGGTATTGAGTTCTGTTTGCGTGATTAGGCGGCGTGTCGCAGGTATCCAGGGGGCAATTTTATCCTCAAGCTCACGCTGGATCTCGGTGTTGGGCTTATTGTCTGGGATGCGTGGGGCGTGGAATTCTTGATTTCCAGGTTCTGATTTTCCGGAAAAGGCCAGCGATTCGGCGTGCGTTTGGATCGAGGGTGAGGTGACCTCCCAGAAGCCTCTGGCCACTGCGGCTGGGTTGTCCCCTTGATGGCGGTAAAGTCGGTCCATCAATGCGATTAATCGCTCGAAAGTCGAAATTTCGGAACGAACTCGCTGCGGTTGCAGATATCCCCCGAGGAAGAAACGACGCAACCAGCCAATCCCTTGGAGATACGCTGCATGATCGAATCGTCCTTCAAGGAAATCGTCCAGAGTAGGGAACAGATCGCGAGGTTTATAGACTGCCTCGCCCAGCACGACCACTGGCTTGTCGAAGTACAGGGCTTCAAAACCAACCGAGCTGTTCACCGTCAGTACAACATCGCACATTGATATCAACTGGGAGTTCTCAGGGCGCTCACTCCCAGGCTCAAGCCAGATTACCCCTTCAGCCCAATCACTCAAAGCAGCTTTGGCCATTGCTGTCGTATACGCCCCTTGAGGTCGATGCCTGGTAGCGGGATGCGGCGTGATGATGACGGTGTATCCCGCAGTAACCAACTTCGGTACCGTGTCAAGCACGACATCGCTCAGCGTGTCGTAAGGAGAGAATCGCAGCAGGTTGGCGTCGTCGAAAAGTTGTAACGGTAGAAAGGCAAGCTTTTTTGCCTTGGAAATCCGATGAATGCAATCGCCAGGTAGTGGCTGAAATTGCTGGGCATAAGGCTTGGCTTCAATACTCTGAGAATATGCCAGCAGTGCTTCTTGTCGCGACATTGGTATGCCCCCAACGATGTCGCGTATATCAGTAATTGAGAGTTTAGGAACCACCCCCGCGCCGTTGGTACCGTATGGATCCATCACCACAGTGTCAAGGAATGGCGGTCGTGTACATCCGAGCTCCATCGCAATCCGGGTGATCGCGCGATCCTTGATAAATTCTGTCACGGCGCCGTTCTCTCCCCAATGAACGATGATGTCGAAGGGGAAACGCTGCCAGATCCGTTTCAGAACCCTTTGGTAATCTTCGCTGACCTTACCCGTGCCTGCCATGAGATCAAGCCACACAGGAATTCCCTCTGAAAGCCAGTTCACGTTGTAACGGTCAAAGATTTCCTCCTCCTCGTTTGTTGAATGGATCAAATGCTTCTCATGAGGTGTAATCGATTCTTTGATTAGGGAGAATGTGGCGCGATTGGCAAACATCCTGGCGTCAATCTGTGGGCTGTTTGATAATAGAGGTAGAAAACCCTTGGCCACTGAATGAAAATGAGTCTTTTCGTCGCGAAGAGGATGTGGCTCGATATAGAAAAGGACTCTCATTGAAGTTCTCCCAGCGCAATGTAGCTTTCAACGGTACTATTTTCTTTTAGGAATGTAAAGTTGCGCGCAATCAGTGCGCGCTGGGTGGTGCTGTTTAGTGGCTCGGATAAGGCTTCATACCAAGCGTCTAGATCGGCTGCAAGTGTTAAATGATTTGGTCCGATAGCCTGCATGTCTGGAATCGGGCTGGCAACAAGTCGGCAACCCGAAAGTGCGGCCTCCAAGAACTTGACCCTTGATTTACATGCGTTGAACGCGCTGTCTTCAAGGGGGGCGATAACGGTGTCGCACTTGGTCATTAATCCCGGTAGCCGCAAATAATTTACTACCGGCGCGATTGAGACGTTCGGGAGCGATGCGATGCTTCTTGGCACGGCAACCGGGCCCACGATCATTAGCTTGGAGTCCCTGTTTTCCGAGAGTACACGATGGAGGGCTGCTTCGACCACGGGAAAGTCTCGGTCGTGGCTCTTGGTACCAGCAAAATAACCGATTGTGCAAGAAGGGCGTTTCCTTAATGGCGTCCCAAGCGACTCATGAAACGAGATCACAGATTTGGAAACTATATTGGGTGCCACCATAACTTGGGCGTCCGGGTTGTATTCCCGCACTCGATCTGCCAACGGTGCAGTAGACGCGGTGACTTTATCGAAGAATATTAGTCCTTCGAGATTGCTTGCAAATGCATCAATCGCACGCTCGGGAGTTAGGGTGCGATTTTTGACTGCCGACGAGTCAAGCGCAAGCTCCTCGTTGCCAAAAATGAGGTCGTCATAGTCTGCAATCAACGTGCGTTTGAGCCTTCTCAGACCTGTGACGACTTGGCGAAACGTCGCGCGAGCCATGTTGGGCCGATGAAAGATATAGACGTCGTAGTCGAAGCAAGGGTTCTTATAGAACTGACTAGCAGAGTAGATGGTGCAGAAGTGCCCTGCGTTCAGCAGCGCCTCAGCGGGATGATATGCGCGATACCGAACAGATGGATCGTTTAATGGTCGATCGCCCTGTCCTGTTTCAGATATAAAACAAATGGTTTTGCGTCTCATTGAATTTCTCGTGATGGCAATTGCAAAAGAATGGAGATGTCCGCATCGTTTTCTTTGGCATCCGAAGTCGTAGGACCCAAATCAACATCCACGCAATAGACACTTCAAATGAGTGGGGTACAGGATTTCTAAGGAGCAAGGTCCAGCCACTGCAGCCAAGGGCTTCGGGCAAGGGGAGCATTCGAGGGGGTGGGTACAGAAGCACGGATGTTGTGATTGAGCGCTCTGGTCGGGGGCTGTGTTGATCGCAGTGACTGCTCTTGGATCAAGACGCTGTCCACTCGGGCCTAGTTGTGAATGGAGTCACCGATTGCGACGAAATCCATAGACAACCTAAAGTCATGTGGAGCACCAGCAGATGTGCCACATTGGGTGCCTATGTTGGCCCGGCCAGCGCTATCTCTGGCAGGTTGAGGGGGTATCCGTATTGCCGCGCGCTAGCGCAACGCTGGGCGCTGCTGTGCCACGCTTTAACCTCGAGCTGCACCGCGTTGCTGTCGCGGCCCACCCGGTGGGGGGTGGCCTGAACATCAGGGGCTTGATCCTGCACGGGCTGCTTGGTGGATGTCTGAAACAGTTTCACGGTTGGATGGGGTGGGTTGGGTTCGATAACGGGGCGTCAGCGCGGGTCGCCCATGGCGGCGGCGAGGGCGTGCGTGATCTGGGCGGGTTCGGGGCGGACTGGCGGCACGACGAAGACCGCCATGCGGTCCACTTCAGTGAGCGGCTTGAGAAGGGCTGCTGCACCGTGGTAGTGGGGGCGGTCGGTGTAGTCGTCAAACAAGACGCGACAGCCCGCGGGTGCGTTGAGCAGCGTGGCAAGGAAGCACGCCAGGCGGAAGCGGCCGTCAATCAGCACCAGGTCTGGCGCCAGGCCCATCTGCTGGCACTTCGCCCATGGCGACAGGGGGTATTGCCAATAGTTCTTCCAGTGCGAGTCGTCCACCGGGTAGCCCAGCGCCTTGGTGGGGCCGATGTCGACGTGCATGGGGTGCAGGCGGTCTTTGGCGCCCTTGATGGCGAAGGCTTTGTCGAGCACGCCCTTGAGCCATGCCGGGTCGCTTTCCACCGAGACGATGTGTTCGGCCGGCGAGCGCGCGGCCAGCAGGGTGCTGCCGCCCGAGCCGTATTCAAGATATACGCGCGAAGCGCCCAGGGCAGAGGTGAGCAGCTCAATGCAGGCCGCGGGCATGGCGGGCTGGTCGGGGGTGCTGTTTGCTGCGGCTTGCTGCGGCCGGTTGGGGCCGGTGTATCGCCACTGGGCGTGACCGCTGCCCGACAGCTTGGCTTTTTGCGCGCCGTCCACGGCGTGGAAGGTGCTGGTGTCCAGGTCGGCCGCCAGCAGTGCGTCGTGGGGCAGGGCGAACTCGGCGAGAAAGCCGCAATGAAGACCGGCCGAGGGGAAGCGGCGCGCCACGTCGGGCCGTTCACGCTTCACCAGCGTCGAGCTGATGGCCGATCCACCGGGCCACTCGATCAGAAGCGCCGGGCTTTCGGCGGTGCTGATCAGGGGGCTCCAGCCGGAGACGCTAAGCCGACGCGCATCAAGGGTTACCTGGTCGACGTGTCCCACCAGGGGGGGCTCATCCACGCGAGGGCGGGGAGCACCTTGGCGGAAGGCCACGGCATCGAGCAGGTGCCGAGGGAGGATGGACTTGAGCTTCACGATCTCTTTCTGAAGGCGGGCGAGGTGGTCGCCTGAGGCGGGGTCTTCCACCTCGTTGCGGTCGTGGTGAAAAAAGTAGGCGTCGCCCTTCACCCGGCCGGGCGTGGTGGCGCTGCCGTTGGGGCGCTTCTTGGCGTCGAACTCTTCTCTTGACTTGAGCACGTAGTGGTCGAGCCGCACCGGCGACCACACGACGCGATCGCTCAGGCCCACTCCGCGATCGGGGTGGTGGAGCAGGGGGGTGCCATCGGCCAGCACATAGCGAAAGCCGTTCTGCAGCGAGAACATGTGCGGCGTGCCGTGGGTGTTGGCGTAGGCCCGGGTGCGAACAAGGCTTTTGTAGTGGTGGTTGTCGATCACCGATGGCTCGGCACGCCAGCGAAACCGGGCCGCCACCGGAGCGTCTTCGTAGCCCGCCTGATGCCCAGAGCCGTAGATCGCCCAGTTGATGGCGATGGCGCCCACGTCGGGCGCCTGGCCCAGTGCATCCACCAGTGCGGGCAGCGTCAGCGTGGGTGGATCAAAGCGGAAGAACTCGTCCGCATCGATGAAGGCCATCCAGTCCACCGCCTGGCCGTGGCGGCTCATGATCTCGCGGTAAGCGCTGAGCTGGGGAGGCTTGCCTTCTTCGCTGGGGAAGGGGATGTGCACGATCAGCCCTTGCCGGTGGAGTTCTGCGAGCAAGGTGGTGGAGCCGTCGGTGCTGTTGTTGTCGGCGATGCAGATGAGGTGGGCGCCAGCCAGGCGGCAGGCCGCGATCCATTCCAGCAGGTAAGGGCCTTCGTTCTTGAAGATGGCGGCAATGCCCACCGTGGGCAAACCGGGCGCAGGCAGGGTGGGATGGGGGGCTTGTTCAGGCACGGTGGTCACGGCAATCAGGGGGTGACCATCCCCAACGAGTAGTCGGAGTGGATCAGGCTGAGGTTGGGGTTGTAGGCAGGGTCGCGGTCGAGCAGGGCACCCCAGCGCGTGCGCATGGCATTCACTTCGCTCTCGAAGCGCGCGCGCTTCTCGGGGGTCTGGTCGGGCCCGCGCGTGGCCGATTCGTGGTGGTACAGCAGGGCGTGGGGCGTGCAGAGGTTGCGGTAGCCGCGCGCGAGCACCTTGAGGCACAGGTCCACGTCGTTGAAGGCCACGCGCAGGTGCTCGGCGTCGAGGCCGCCCACTTCGTCGAACACGGCCTTTCGCATCAGTAGGCAGGCCCCTGTGACGGCGCTGGGGTTGTGGGTGGCCCACAGGCGGCCAAAGTAGCCCGGCGATGAGGCCGGCAGCTGGCGCAGCGCGTGGTTGGCCACGCCGCCAATGCCCAGCACCACGCCGGCGTGCTGGATGGTGTCGTCGGGGTAGAGCAGCTTGGCGCCCACGCAGCCCACGTCGGGGCGCACGGCGTGGCTGACCATTTCGGTGAGCCAATCGGGTGAGATGACCTCGATGTCGTTGTTGATGAGGCCGATCACGCTGCCGTAAGCCTGGGCCACGGCGTGGTTGTTGATGGCCGAGTAGTTGAAGGGGTGGTCGTAGCGCAGCACGCGAACCCGGCTGGACGGGAGCCCAGAGGGGTGGGCTTGTTGCCCGCACTGTGCGAGTGCCGAGAGGTAAGCAAGCGTTTGTTCGCAGCGGCTCTGGTTGTCCACCACCAGAATTTCGTAGGCGGGGTAGTCGGTCTTTTGCAGGATCGAGTCGATGCAGGTTTTCAGCAGTTCGTAGCCGTCGCGGGTGGGCACGATCAGGCTCACCAGCGGGGGTGGCGAGGGCAGGGGCCAGTGGCTGCGGTAGATGCCAGGGGCGATCAGGCTGACGCTTGTGCCCGGGTGGTGCCGGTCCATGTGCTCTTGCAGGGCGCGTCGGCCGGCTTCGCTGGCGTAGTCCTTCTGGTCGTGGCCGAGGGCCGTGGAGCCCTCGGCCATGCGCCAGTGGTAGAGCACTTGCGGAACGTGAACGATGTCGGCCGGGTCTGGCGTCTGGGCGATGCAGCGCAGCAGCAGGTCATAGTCTTGGCTGCCTTCAAAGCCTTCGCGAAAGCCGCCCACTTGCTGCACCAGCTCGCGGCGGTACACGCCCAGATGCGATACGTAGTTTTGCGAGAACAGCAGGTCGGGCGACCAGTCGGGTTTGAAGAAAGGCGAACAGCGCGCGCCGTACTCGTCGAGCTTGTCTTCGTCTGAGTAAACCAGTTGGGCGGTGGGGCGGGCTTGCAGTGCCTCGGCCACGGCGAACAGGGCATGGGGGGCCAGCGTGTCGTCGTGGTCGAGCAGTGCCACGAAGTCGCCACTGGCCAGGGCCAGCGCCGAGTTGCTGGCGGCCGAGATGTGGCCGTTGCGCTCGCGCAGCACCGGCCGAATGCGCGCGTCGGCCTGGGCGTAGTCGGCCAGGATCTGCCGCACCTCGGGGTGTGTGGAGGCATCGTCGGCGATGCAAAGTTCCCAGTGCGGGTAGGTCTGGGCGAGCACGCTGTCCAGGCACTCGCGAAGCCACTCCGGCCGCGTGTTCCAGGTGGGCACGATCACCGAGAAGCGTGGCTGCAAGGCCCATGCCTGCAAGCGCGCTTTCTGCTCGGTGAGGCTCGGGGTTTGTGGCGCTTCAACCTCGGCGATCCAGCGCGCGTAGTCTTGCGGGGTTTCGGCGGTGAATTCAAACAGCGCGTTGTAGTCGGCCCAACAGGCCTGTGGGTCGGGCCATGTGGTGGCGGCCTTGTGGCGTGGGTGCAGCCGTCTGAGCTTGCGTTGTATGCGCTGCAAGGCCGAGCGCTCCAGCATGCGAACCAGGCGGAAATGCCTCAAGGTGAAAGGTCCCGCATGGGCCAGCGGGTCAAAGCGAAGTCGCGCGTTGTGGTCTACGCGGAGCAGCCTCTTGCACACCTGGCCGGAACGAACCGGCAGCCCGAACGACAGGTCTTCGCTTTCACCGTGGCCTTGGTCGAGATAGAAGCGCGCTTGGCCTTGTCCTCCAGGGAATTCCAAGGCCACTTCGGCCATGTACCAGCCCGCTGGCAAGGGGGGGCGCAGGCGGAACTGCGGATCAGGCCCGATGGCCAGGTGAGGGTGCGCAGACCCTGCCTCGGGTGCCTCGATTTGGACGCTGGCCACCAGGTCTTGCGCGGTGAACTGCAGCCGCAGTCGCTGCCGCCAGGTGAGGGCGATCGGCTGGTGGTTGGCCATCTCAGGACTCACGCCTGCCATCTCAGTTGATGCCAAACACCACGCCCGCCGTGATCGCGATCTGCGACAGGATGCGGGTGATGTCGAGCGCGAACTGGCGGTTCTTCACGTCCACCTTGGGCAG
This sequence comes from Hydrogenophaga sp., assembly GCF_041913525.1. GTDB lineage: Bacteria > Pseudomonadota > Gammaproteobacteria > Burkholderiales > Burkholderiaceae_C > Hydrogenophaga. The sequence continues at coordinate 30,595 of NZ_JAYSFD010000003.1, forward strand.
CACCAGCACCTGGTCGCCGGCGTTCACGCGGGTGTTGCGGTCCAGGTCGCTGGCGTCGGCCTGCACGAAGCTGCCGTCCACGCGGGCCACCACCACGCGGGCGTTGTCGGCGTTTTGCGTGAAGCCGCCGGCGCGCTGGATGTAGTCGTTCACGCTCAGGCGCGGCTCAAAGGCCACGCTGTTGGGGAACAGCACTTCGCCGCTGATGAGCACCAGCCCGTCGCGGGTGGGGATGCGCAGCACGTCGCCGTTTTCCAGCATCAGCTCATTGCGGTTGCCGTTTTGCGCGATGAGCACCTGGCCCAGGGGTTCGATCTGCTTGGCGCGCTCCACCCACTGCAGGGTGAGATTGGCCTCTTGGGTGCGCAGGGAGGCTTCTTCGCCGCTGCCGCTGCGGGCGGTGAGCAGGGCGGTTTCCAGGCTGCGCAGGCTGGTGGCCAGCAGGTCTTTCTGGCGCTGCTTCACGCTTTGGCGGAAGAGCTGCACGTTTTGCATCTGCGAGCGGTCGTTGAGCTGGATGCGGCTGAGCAGGTCGCCCAGTTGGCTGCCATAGGGCAGCACGTATTCCTGCGGGCTGTCGTGTTCGCCTTCCACGCGCACGGTGATGGTGCCGGGCTTTTTGTCGGCGGTGAATTCGAGTTCGTCGCCGTTGCCCAGGCTCACCTGCGCGGCCTCGCCCAGGGCGTAGTACTCGGTGTTGCGCACGGTGCCGGTGTTGCGCACCACGCGCACGTGGGTGGCGGCGGCCTGGGGTTTGGCCAGGGCCATCAGGTCGGCCACGGTGCGGCGCTCGCCGCTGAACTCGAAGCGCCTGGCGTTGGCGGCCAGGCCGCTTACCTTCACGGTGTTCTGGCGCGGGGGCACGAAGATCACGTCGCCGCTGGCCAGTTGCAGCGTGGGCATGTGGCCTTGCAGCAGGAAGTCATACAGGTTCACGCGGCCACGGGTCTGCCCGTTGCGCTGCACTTGCACCTCAAGAAAGCTGCCGCGTTCGGGGTCGATGCCGCCGGCCTGGTCCAGGTAGTGCAGCAGGCTGTCCATGCTGGTGCCGCTGTACAGGCCGGGGCGCGGCACGAAGCCGCTGACGAACACGCGCACCGGTTGGGCTTCGGCCAGGCTGGCGTAGCTGCTCACGTTGGAGCGGTACACCCGGCCCACGGCGCGGGCCACCGTGGCTTGCAGGTCGGCGTTGCGCACGCCTCGCACGGCCACCGGGCCCACGTTGGGCACGAACACATTGCCTTGCGGGTCCACCACGAGCTGGGCGTCAAATTCAAACGCGCCCCACAGGCGCACCTGCACGCTGTCACCGGTGGCCACCACGTAGTCGGGGTTGAACACGGTCGCGCCCTCGCGGGCAAATGCGCCGGTGAAGAGCTGGGCGCCGAACACGTCGCTGCTCACCAGGGGGGCCGCTGTGGGCATGGGCGTCACGCGTGGCGCTGCTGCTGCGCCCAGGCTGGGCGCGCTGGCGCGGCCCTGAAACAGCGAGCCGGTGCGCCCGGGGGCTTGGGGCGAGGTGCTTAGCGCCGGGCTGGCAGCGCTGCCGCCTTGGGCATTGATGGCGTTTTGCAGGGCTTGCTGCTGTTCGGCGGTGAGCTGGGCGTGGGCCGCTGGCGCGGTGGAAATGGTCAGGGCCAGGGCCAGGGCGGGCAGGCAAGAGCAAAAAGAAAGGCGCATGGGGGTCAGTCCTGGTGGTCGCGCACGATGGCCAGCAGCAGTTGCAGCACGCCGGCCACCAGCAAGGCGGCCAGCGCGTACACCGTGGCGTTGTACAGGCGGCGGGGTTGCAGCGGGTGTTCGGGCAGGTTGGGCGACTGCATCACCTGCACCTTCTTGAGCGTGCGCGAGGCGTCCACCCGGCCGCGCTCCAGCGAGGTGAGGGCGGTGGTGAGCACGCGCTGGGCGAATTCGGCGTCGAGTTGCAGGCGCTGGAACTCTTCCACCGTCTTGTTCAGCGTGCCCCCCTCGGGCGCGGCCAGGCGGGCGCGTTCGCGCTTGAGCTGGTCTTCCACGGCGGCGATCTGCGCGTTCACCTCGGCCAGTTGCGGTGCCTTGGGTTGCAGAAAGCTCTGCAGGCCGGTGCGGCGGGTTTGCAGCTCGGCCAGCTGGGCCTCAAGCCGGGCCACGATGGCGGCCAGGTTCTCGGCCGTGGCCTGGGGCGAGACCAGGCCCTTGCGGTTCTGGTAGCTCAGCACGGCGGCGCGGGTCTGCTTCACGCGCTCGTTGAGTTCGCCCACCTGCCGCTCCAGAAACTGCACCTGCTCTTGCGCCAGCTCGTGGCCCAGCGCGTTCATGTGGCGTTCGCCCTCGGCCAGCAGGGCGGTGGTGATGGCCTGCGCCATCTCGGGCGTGTAGGCCTGGGCCTGGATCACCAGCACGCCAGAAAACTCGTCCAGCTCCACGCTCACGCGCTTGAGGAAGTGGCGGTGGAATTCTTCGATGGGGGCGTCGGTCTGCCACAGGCGCGAGAGCCAGTCGCCCTGGCCGCTGAAGTGCTCACGCAACTTGAGTTCGGCGTCGAGCTTGCGCAGCATGTCGATGGAGCGCAGGTGGTCGCGCAGCAGCAGCTGGTCGGCCCGGTTGCCGCCGGTGGCGCCGCTGATGAGGCTGGCGAAGTCCATGGTCTGGCCGCTGGAGAGGTCGGCCCGGGCCAGGGTCACGCGGGCCTCTGACACATAGCGGTCAGAGGCCACTGCCAGCCAGTAGGCGGTGCTCAGGGCAATGAACAGCGCGGCGGCCCACAGCACGGGGGCGCTGCGCCAGCGTGGCAGGCGAGAGAGAAGGCTCATGCGGAAATGCTTTCTTGGTACGCGGCCAGGGCGTCGTCGATGCGGTCGAACCAGTGGGCCTGGCCTTCGTGCAGCCAGATGCCCGCGGTGCAGAACTGTTTGAGGGTGGTGGCGCTGTGCGAGGTCATGATCAGGCTGGAGCGGCCCACCAGGTCTTTGAAGGCTTTGGCGGCCTTGGCCTGGAAGGCGGCGTCGCCGGTGGAGGTGACCTCGTCAGAGATGTAAACGTCGAAATCAAAGGCCAGCGACAGCGCGAACTGCAGGCGCGACTTCATGCCGCTGGAGTAGGTTTTGACGGGCTCGTCGAAGTAGCGGCCGATCTCGGCGAAGGCCTGAATGCGGTCGAGGATCGGCCCCATGTTGTCTTGCTGGCCGTGGATGCGGCAGATGAACTTGGCGTTCTGCCGCCCGCTTAGCGAGCCTTGCAGACCGCCGCCAAAGCCCATCGGCCAGGACACGCGGCAGGCGCGCACCACCTCGCCGCGGGTGGGCTGATCTGCCCCGCCGATGAGCCGAAGCAAGGTGGACTTGCCCGCGCCGTTTCTGCCGATGAGGCCCACATTGGTGTTCTTCGGGATCATCAGTTGGATGTCTCGAAGAACCCAAGGGCCTGCGCCGTGGTCGGTCTGGTAGCGCTTGTAGATGTTTCGCAGCTCAATCACAGGGAAATCAGTCGAGAGCGAAACCGGGCTTGCAGGGCCAGGCCAAGAAAAATGAGGACCAGGGTGCAGGCGTAAATAAAGCCCATGCTCATCTCTGGTGCGTGGTGGTAGTAGGGCGAGATGCCGGCCCGCACGGCTTCAACCCCGTGCGCGATCGGGTTGAACATGACCCATTCGCGCCACCCATGGGGAATGGCGGCGAGCGGGAAGACCGCTCCCGAAATCACCATCAGCGGCATCATGGCCAAATTCAGAATCTCCTTCGCCTCGGGAATCAGCTCAGAGGCAACCGATGCCGCGAGGCCCCACCCCAGCCCCAGCAGCCACAGGCCCAGGATGGCGTTGAGCACCAACAGGGGGTCTTCCAGCTGGAGGTGCACCCCCAGCAGCGCTTCGCCGGCAAAGACAATGACGGCCGTCAGCAGCATGACCAAGCCCTCCAGCCAGCTGCGCACCAGCACCGTGTCCACCGGGCGAACTTGTCGATAGGTGTAGAGGGCCAGGTTGGCGCCAATGGCGGCGGCGCCCTGCGTCGCAACCCGGCGGAACAGGAAGAAGGCCAGCATGCCCGAGGTAAGCCAAAGTGCGGTGTCCATGCCGCCCACGTGCGTCGCCCGGATGAGCCCAAACATCGCGACCATGAACCCGATCTGCGACACGGGCTCCATCAGCAGCCAAATGATTGCGCCCCGTCGCGAAAACATGCGCGCCACCGCTTCGCGCAGCAGCAGCGCGTGCCAGACCGACCAGGTGATGTGCCAGGCAGACCGGCTCATGGCGCGGGGTGGGCTTGCACCGACCAGAGTAGCGGCTCGCTGGCCAGGTCGTACACGTGGCAGGGCACCTGGGTGAGCGCGATGAGCTGTTCGATGAAGTGGTGGGTGTGCTCAGGGCTGGGCGGTGGCGTGCTGGCCCAAAAGTCGTCCAGCGGGCCACTGAAGCACAGCTTGGGCTGCTTGTAGAGCGCATCGCCCAGCACCGCCAAGGGCTTGTTGCGCATGAGCGCCTGCAGCCCCACCGTGCTGTTGATCACCACGACGCCCCGGGCATTCGTCACCAGCGTGGGGGTGTGGCCTTCCACCAGGTACACCACGCGGTCTTGCACGCCGAGCTGGCGCGTGAGTTCGCGCAGAAAGCGCGCCGGGCCGCGCCCGCCACGGGCGTGCGGATGCTGGCGCACCACCAGGCGGGTGTGCGCGGGCGCATGACGGGCAAAGGACGTAACCACCTCCACCAGAAAGTCGGTGGTGTTGTCGAAGCGGCTGTGGTGGGTGATTTGAGAGTCGCCGTCGTGCTGCAGGGGTACGAAGTAATAGGGCTGGTCGGCCAGGGCCTTCACCCGGGCGTGGTCGGGCAGCCACCGCCAGTGCTTTTTGAGCCACGAGGTCACCCAGTAGCGGCTGTGGTGCACCACGTCGGTTGGGCGGTGGTGCTGGTAGTGGGCAGACAGCGGCTGGCCCCAGTGCAGGTGCCAGTAGTGCCGGCAGGCGAACCAGGCCATCTGGCGGAAATGGTGATCAGACGGCGCCGGTCGCTGTGTCTGCACTCGCGGGCCCGGTGACACCGGCACCCACTGGTAACGCTGCAGGGTGTTCGAAAACCCGTTCACGCCGCCCAGTTCCATGGTCATGTAGCCCGGGCGGACGTATCCCTCTTCGGTGACCACCACTGCCAGGCCTCGTGCATTTGCCTGGGCGATGGCCAGGGCATGCAAGCGACGCGCTTGTCCGAACAGCACCAGGGTGTCGATACCCAGGCGTTGAATCAGCTCGTCCAGAAAAGCGGGCCACTCGCCGTGACCGCCGGAGTAGGCAATGGGGGTGAGGGCCTGGCAGTCGCGCTTGTCACCGGGGTGGAACACCACGCGGTGCACCTCGGCCCCCTGGGTGCGCAGCCAGCGCGTGAGGCGATCGAAAAAAGGGCCCACAGGCCCTTGCAGCAGGAGCACGCGTTTGGCGTGGGCAAGGCGCAGCAGGGCAGGATTGGATGACACCGCCGCGAGTGCTGGCGGGTGTGCGGGTGCGGGCGAGGCGGCCGTGCCAGCCTCAGGCAGCGGGTTGGTCAGCCATCTTGCCAATGGGGCGTCCTTCCTTGAATTTCCAGCGATTGCCCGTTGACAGGGCGTTTTCTTTTTGTCGCTGTGGCCAGTTCGCACGGCTCGTGGTGTGCGTTGGCTTGTAGGTAATCTGGACGATATTGTAGGTGTTTGACCTGAAGGAAATGAGCCTAGTGAAGAGGCGGAGAAACTTTAGCGTGAAAAATTGGCGGCTTTAAAACGAAGGCGCAGCCTAGGTGGGTGTGCCTTAATTCGTCTGGCGTAGCCCGCAGTGGGGACGGCTCGTTGACAGCCCTACGGACGAGGCAATTCACGGGCTCGGCTGGGCGTCGGGCGTGGGTTGGCCCAGGCCAGGTCTGGCGGCCCGCAGGAGAAGATGTGGGGGCGTTAGCCCGCAGGGTGGACGGTGGAGGCCGCGGCCAAGGTGTCCATCGCCAGGCACAGGTCGGCCCAGGCCTTGGCCTTGTCGGCCGGGGTGCGCAGCAGGTAGGCGGGGTGGTAGGTGACGACCACCGGCACGCCTTCGTAGTGGTGCACGCGGCCGCGCAGGCGGCCGATGGGGTCGGTGGTGTTCAGCAGGCTTTGCACCGCGAATCGGCCCATGGCGATGATCACGCGAGGCTTCACCAGGGCCACCTGGCGGGCCAGGTAAGGCTCGCAGCGCAGCACCTCATCGGGCGCGGGGTTGCGGTTGGCTGGCGGGCGGCACTTGAGCACGTTGGCGATGTACACGCCGCGCTCGTCGGTGGCCTGGCGGTCGTGCTGGATGGCGCGCAGCATGGCGTCGAGCAACTGGCCAGCCGGGCCCACGAAGGGCTCGCCCTGGCGGTCTTCCTGCTCGCCCGGGGCTTCGCCCACGATCATCACATTGGCCTGCGTCGAGCCCACGCCGAACACGGTTTGCGTGCGGCTGCGGCACAGGCCGCAGGCCTCGCAGGCGGCCACGGTGGCTTGCAGCTCGGGCCAGTCCATGCTGGCCACGGCTGAGGCAGGGGGGGCTTGAATCGGGGCCGGGGTGGCCGTGGGTGGCGCGGCTGGCTCGGGCGGGCGCGCCGAGGGGCGAGCGGGCGGCGCAGCCACGGGCGCGGCGGGTGCGGCGGGCGCGATGGCGGGTTCTGGCTGTGCCGCAGGCACCGGTGCTGGCGCTGGTGCGGGCGCTTCGGTGGCGGCTGGCGCCCACACCCGCACGCCCATCTCGGCCAGCATGGCGCGCTGGCGCGGGTCAAGCTGGGCCACGTAACTGGTGTCGGGCTCGCTCATGGCTGGCCTCCGATGCCCAGGCTCATGACGATGGCGTCTTCGCGCTCGAAGCTGCTCACCGGGTAGTAGCCGCGGCGCACGCCCACTTGCCGAAAACCGTAGCGTTCGTACAGGCGCCGCGCGGGGGCATTGCTTTGTCGCACCTCCAGCCACAGGGTGTTGGCGCCTTGTCCGCGCGACCAGGTGACCAGCGCGTCCAGCATGAGCCGCGCCCAGCCCTGGTGCTGGTGCACCGGGGCCACGGTGATGTTGAGCAGGTGCACCTCTTCCACGCCGGGCATGGCCACGAGGTAGCCGATAAGCACCTCTCCGCCGGGCACGGTGGGCAGGCCGGCGTCGCCGGGCAGGGGCTCACCCAGCAGCATCACGGCCGGGTAGCCCGAGTGCAACGAATCGTGGAAATGCCGGCGGTTCCAGGGGTGGGCATAGGCGGTGACCTCCACCGCGTGCACGGCGTCCAGCGCGTCTTCGCGCATGGGCACGAAGTGCACGCGCCGCGCGGGCGAGGCGGTAACGGGCTCGGGCCAGCGCAAGGCCGTGGCGGTGGTGTTCACGGCGTGGCCCCCTGGGCGCGTTGCTCGCGCTCGGCGGTCGTTTGGGCCACCTTGTCGCGCACATACAGCGGCATGGCCTGGCTGGCGGGCACGGCCGCACCCTGGGCGAACAGGGCCGGGGCCAGGCGCAGCAGCGCGGTGGCGGTGGGCAGGGCGGTGCGGCGCTGGCCGGGTGCGTGGGCCAGGCGCTCGGCGTAAGGGGTGAAGGCGTTGCCGGCCAGCAGGATGTGATCGTCGGCCTGCACCGGTGGCTGGGCCAGCCAGTTGGCCAGGGCCTCGGGCGCGCACAGGCGGGCGGGTGCCACGGCCTCAAGGCCTGACGGCGTGAGGGCGTAGGCCGCCAGGTAGATCTCGTTCATGCGCGCGTCCAGAAGGGGCACGAGGGTGCGGGGCGCGGACAGGCCGTCGGCCTCGTGGGCGTGGCGGGCTTCTTCGGCCAGCACCAGCAGCGTGTCCACCGGCAGCACGGGCAGGCCTTCGGGGTGGGCGTCGGTGCGGATGCCATAGGCCAGGCCCTGCGCCACGGCGCAGGCGGTGCGCAGGCCGGTGAACGAGCCGGGGCCTCGGGCAAAAGCGATGGCGCTGAGGTCGGCCAAGGCCCAGCCGGCCTCGGTCAGCAGGTGTTGCACGGCGGGCAGCAGCGTGGCCGAGGCCTGCGCCGCGCCCGGGCCGCTGTGGGCCCACACCGGGTCGCCCGGCTGCCCGGTGCCCAGCGCCAGCGACAGGGTGTCGGTGCTGGTTTCAATGGCCAGGAAGCGGGGCGGTGGGGGCGGCAGGGGCATCGGCGGATTATCGGCCACGCCGGTCATGGGGCAGGTCGATAATGCCGCGATGCCCCGCCTCGCTGACCGCTTTCGTTTGTGGACACGCTCGCGCCTGGTCGCGGGCTTGTGGCTCTGCCTGGCCCTGCCGGCCTGCGCGCAATTTCGCGAGCCCTTGCCGGCCTCGGTGAACGGCGCCTTGCAGCGCGCCCAGGTGCCGCCCTCGGCCATGTCGGCCCTGGTGGTGGCGGTGGACTCGGGCGGCGCGGTGAAGCTGCGCCACCAGGCCGGCGAGCCGGTGAACCCGGCTTCGGTGATGAAGCTGGTCACCACCTACGCGGCCATTGATTTGCTGGGGGCTGACTACACCTGGCGCACCGGTTTCTACACCGATGGTGTGGTGGACAACGGCGCCCTGCGCGGCAACCTGTACGTGCGCGGCGGCGGCGACCCCAAGCTGGTGATCGAGCGGCTGCAAGAGGCGTTCGGGGCGCTGCGCGCGCGCGGGGTGTCGGTGATTTTGGGCGACATGGTGCTGGACCACAGCGCCTTCGATGTGCCCGAGCGCGACCCCGGCGCCTTCGACGGCGAGGCCCTGCGGCCCTACAACGCCACGCCCGACGCGCTGCTGGTGAACTTCAAGTCGGTGCTGCTGCGCTTCGTGCCCGACCCGGCCGCCGGCGTGGCGCGGGTGGTGAGCGAGCCGCCCCTGGCCCGCGTGGCCATTGACGCCACCGTGCCCCTGGGCCAGGGCCGCTGTGGCGACTGGCGCAGCGGCCTGCGCGCCGATTTCGGCCGCCCGGACGCCATTCGCTTCGCCGGGCGCTACCCGGCCGCCTGTGGTGAGCTGCAGTGGCCGGTGGCCTACCAAGAGCCAGGCAGCTACGCGGCGCGGGCGTTTGAAGGCATCTGGCGCGCCAGCGGCGGCCTGCTCACGGGTGTGGTGCGCGGCGGGCTCACCCCGCCTGGGGCCACCTTGTTGCACGAGGCGCGCTCGCTGCCGCTGGCGGACATCATCACCGACGTGAACCAGTGGAGCAACAACGTGATGGCGCAGCAGGTGTTCCTCACCCTGGGCCAGCTCGCGCCCGACCCGGTGCCCCAGCCCGCGCCCGCCGCCGCCCCGCGCAGCAGCTTCGAGCGCGCCCGCACCGTGGTGGCCGGCTGGTGGCGGCGCACCTTTGGCGAGCGCTTGCCCCAGCCGGTGCTGGACAACGGCTCGGGCCTGTCGCGCGACGAGCGCCTAACGTCCGAGGCGCTGGCGGGCCTGTTGCGCCACGCCGCGCGCCACCCGCAGGGGCAGCAGTTCATTCAAAGCCTGTCGCTGGCCGGTGTGCAGGGCACGGCCCAGCGCTACGGGCGCGACCCGCGCCAGGCCGCGCACGCCAACGCCTGGCTGAAAACGGGCACGCTGCGCGACGTGGTGGGCGTGGCCGGCTACGTGAACGGCCCGGGGGGTGTGCGTTACGCGGTGGTGGGCTTCGTCAACCACCCCAACGCCAGCGCGGCGCGCCCGGCGCTGGAGGCGCTGGTGGAGTGGGCGGCCAACCTGTCGGACGCCGCGCCATGAACTGGGCCGAACCCGTTGGCTTCGCCGCCGCTTTCCTCACCACGGCCAGCTTCGTGCCGCAGGCCTGGCTGACCTTCCGCACGCGCGACGTGAGCGGCATTTCGCTGGGCATGTACAGCGCCTTCACCCTGGGGGTGGCGCTGTGGCTGCTGTACGGCCTGAGCCTGCGCGCCTGGCCGGTGGTGGTGGCCAACGCCATCACCCTGGCCCTGGCGCTGGCCATCCTGGTGATGAAGCTGCGCTTTGGCCGGCGCCCGCCGGGCTGAGGCCTCAGCCCGCGCCGGCCAGGGCTGAGAGTTCGTGCGCGGCCTCGCCCAGCAGGGCCACGATGCGCTCCATGGCGGCGTCGTCCACCCGCGCGCTGGGGCCGTACACCGCCAGCGATCCCAGCACGCGCTGGTCGCCCGCGAACACCGGGGCGGCCATGGCCACCGCGCCTTTGATGAGTTCGTCGCGGCTGATGGCGTAGCCCTGGTCGCGGATGCGCACCAGCGCCTGGCGCAGCGCGGGCAGTTGCGCGGCCGGCACCTTGTCTTGCAGATAGGGCTCGGCATCGGGCACAAAGGCCAGGATGGCCCGGCCACTGGCGCCGTTGACCACGTTTTCGCTGTGGCCCACGCCGCGCTTGAAGCTCAGGGGCTGGGGGCTGGGCAGTTCGGCCACGCACACGCGCTCGCTGCCGCGCAGCAGCAGCAGGGCCACGGTCTCGCCGGTGGTCTCCCACAGGCGGCGCATCACCGGCTGCGCCAGATCGGCCAGGTTGGTGCCCGAGCCCCACACGTGCGCCAGGTGCGCCACCGACGGCCCTAGCTGAAAGCGCTGCGGCTCACCCGAGGCAAGGATGAAGCCGCGCATCTCCAGCGTGCGCAACAGGCGGTACAGCGTGGGGCGGCTCAGGTCCACCCGCTTGAGCAATTCGCTGGCGCTCAGGCTGCGGTCGCCCTGGCGAAAGGCCAGCAGGATGTCGAGCGCGCGGTCGACAGCGCGCACGCCCTCGGTGTCTTTGTTTTTCGGTTCCATGGTGGTGCTGGGCGGGGCCAAGCCCTCGACTTTAGGGTGATTTTGTCCGCTGTGTGGACATTGTGTTCATTTTCTTTGACTTGGATCAAATCGCATTTCCATAATGGACTGTCGTCTCAACAGGCGTACAGATTTGACCCCGTCGCCCCGCCCCCCGAGGAGAACACCATGAACAAAGAAATGTCCGAAACCCTGACCCGCGTCGGCCCCGGCACCCGCATGGGCAACCTGCTGCGCCGTTATTGGGTGCCCGCGCTCATGTCCAGCGAGATCGCCGAGCCCGATGGCCCGCAGGTGCGCGTGAAGCTGCTGGGCGAGAAGCTGCTGGCCTTTCGCAACAGCGACGGCCAGGCCTGCCTGATCAGCGAGTTCTGCTCGCACCGTGGCGTGTCGCTGTACTTCGGCCGCAATGAAGAAAACGGCATCCGCTGCGCCTACCACGGCGTGAAGTTCGACGGCATGGGCCACTGCGTGGACGTGCCGTCTTCTCCCCAGGCCTGTGCGCGCATGCACATCAAGGGCTACCCCTGCATCGAGCGCGGCGGCATTGTGTGGACCTACATGGGCCCCGCCAACGAGCAGCCCGCCCCGCCCGAGCTGGAGTGGTGCACCCTGCCGCCCGAGCACGTGTTCGTGTCCAAGCGCCTGCAGTACTCCAACTGGCTGCAGGCCATGGAGGGCGGCATCGACACGGCGCACGTGTCGTACGTGCATCGCTACGAGGTGGACACCGACCCCATGCACCAAGGCGTGAAGGCACTGGACTACATCAAGGCCGACGGCAACGTGGTGTTCGAGATCGAGAAGCAGCCCTTCGGCCTGAGCCTGTTTGGCCGCCGCAACGGCGAGCCCGACAGCTACTACTGGCGCATCACCCAGTGGCTGTTCCCCTGGTTCACGCTGATCGCCCCGTTCGGCGAGCACGCCCTGGGCGGCCACGTGTGGGTGCCCATTGACGACGAAAATTGCTGGGCCTGGAGCATCAACTGGCAACCGCACCGCCCGCTCACGCAAGAAGAGCTGGACGCCATGCGAGCCGGCCAGGGCATTCACGTGGAGTACGAAGCCCCGGGCAGCTTCGTGCCCAAGGCCAACCGCGACAACGACTACATGATCGACCGCGTGGCCCAGCAGGAAAAGCGCTCGTATAGCGGCGTGTTCGGCTTCTCGGCACAAGACTATTCGCTGCAGGAAAGCATGGGCCCCATTCAAGACCACGAGGCCGAGCAACTGCTGCCCACCGACAAGGCCATCGTGATGGCGCGGCGAATGCTGCAAGAGGCCGCGCTGGGCTTGCAAGAGGGCCACACCCCGCCCGCCCTGGACGCCAGCGTGCAGCGCGTGCGCCCGGCCGGCGTGCTGCTGCCGCGCGAGCAAGACCCGGTGGAATGGGCCCGCGAGCAACTGGCCGACAGCCTGGACAAGCCGGTGATCAGCCTCTGAGCCCCGGCCACTTTTTCCCCACGACAACACAGGAGACAACCATGAAGAACTTCCGACAACTCGCCGCGGCGGCGGCCATCGCCCTGGGCACCACCTTGGCGTGCGGCGCGGCCTGGGCCCAGGCGGACTGGGCGCCCAGCAAGCCGGTGCGCATCGTGGTGCCCATCGTGGGCAGCACCAACGACGTGCTGGCCCGCATCGTGGCGCCCAAGCTGCAAGAGGTGTTTGGCCAACCCTTCGTGGTGGAGAACAAAGGCGGCGCGGGCGGCAACATCGGCGCGCTGGACGTGGTGCGTTCGGCGCCTGATGGCCACACCCTGCTGGTGGGCTACAACGGGCCGCTGGCGATCAACGTCACCTTGTTCGACAAGATGCCGTTCGACCCCACCAAAGACCTGGCGCCCATCACCCTGGCGGTGAAGGCCCCGCAGTACCTGGTGGTGAACCCCGCCACCGGCATCACCTCGGTGCAAGACTTCATCGCCAAGGCCAAGGCCAACCCGGGCAAGTACTCCTACGGCTCGGTGTCCATGGGCAGCGCCTCGCACCTGACCATGGAAATGATGAAGTCGGCCGCCGGCTTTCGCATGACCCACATCCCCTACCGTGGCGCCGGCCCCGCCGTGGCCGACCTGGTGGCGGGCAATGTGCAGGCCGGCTTCTTCGTGCCCGGCAACGTGCAGGGCTTCGTGAAGGAAGGCAAGCTCAAGCTGCTGGCCACCTCTGGCCACAAGCGCTTCCCCAGCACGCCCGATATCCCCACGCTCAGCGAGTCGGGCCTGAAGGACTTTGAGGCCACCTCGTGGATCGGCTTCCTGGCCCCGGCCGGCACGCCTGCCCACATCGTCAACCGCTACAACCAGGAGATGGTCAAGATCCTCAACTCGCCCGAGGTGAAGGCGCGCCTGGTCGAAATGGAGTTCGACGTGGTGGCCAGCTCGCCCAAGCAGTTCAGCGACTGGATCCGCACCGAGATCACGCGCTGGGGCCAGGTCATCAAAGACACCGGCGCCAAGGCGGAGTGAGCGGCATGAGCGAACCCAGAATGGCGGGCCGCCGCGCCCTCATCACCGGTGGCGGTGGCGGCATCGGCGCGGCCACGGCGCGCGTGTTCGTGCAAGAGGGCGCGGCCGTGCTGCTGGTGGACGCCGACGCCCAGGCCCTGGCCCGCACCCAGGCCGCGCTGCTTCAGGCCCACCCCGATGCCCGCGTGCTCACCGTGGCCGCCGACGTGAGCGACGAGGCCGCCGCCCAGGCGGCGGTGGACCAGGCCGTGGCCGCCTGGGGCGGGCTGGACGCCCTGGTGAACAACGCCGCCATGCGCAACTACAGCGCCGCCGCCAACGCCACGCCCGCCGAGTGGCAGGCCATGGTGGCGGTGAACCTGGTGGGCATGTCCAACTACTGCCGCGCGGCGCTGCCGGCGCTGCGCGCATCAGGCCAGGGCAGCATCGTGAACGTCTCGTCTTGCTACGCCGTCACGGGCCGCAAGGGCATGGCGCTGTACGACGCCACCAAGGCCGCGCAGCTCGCCTACACCCGCTCGCTGGCCTTTGAGGAATCGCCCAATGGCGTGCGCGCCAACGCGGTCTGCCCTGGCTCCACGCTCACCGACTTTCACGTCGGCCGGGCGCAGACGGCCGGCAAGAGCGTGGAGCAGCTCAAGGGTGAGCGGCGCGACACCTCGCTCATCGGCCGCTGGGCCGACCCCGAAGAGATCGCCTGGCCTATCCTCTGGATGTCATCGCGCGAGGCATCGTTCATCACCGGCACCACGCTGCTGGTGGACGGTGGCCTGCACATCATGTGAGGCCCGGGGCCCCAGCCGGGGCCCCGTTTTCTTTTTCTTTCTCCCTCTGCTCATGTCTTCCCCCACCTTGCAGGCGCTGGTGTTCAACCTGCGCCACGAAGCCCGCGGCATCATCAGCGTCGAACTGCGGCCCGCCCCTGAGGGCGAGCGCTGGCCCGAGGTCGAGGCCGGCGCCCACATTGACCTGCACCTGGGCAACGGCATGGTGCGCAGCTACTCGCTCACCAACCCCGGCGAGTGCCACCGCTACGTGGTGGCCGTGCTGAACGACCCGCGCAGCCGAGGCGGCTCACGCTACGTGCACGAGCAGTTGCGCGTGGGTCAGGTCATCACCATCGGTGCGCCGCGCAACCACTTCCGGCTGGACGAGGCCGCGCCGCAATCGGTGCTGCTGGCCGGGGGCATCGGCATCACGCCCCTGCTGGCCATGTGCCGCCGCCTGGTGGCGCTGGGCCGGCCGGCTCAGTTGATCTACTGCGCCCGCTCGCGGCGCGAGGCCGCTTTTCTGCAGGCCATCGAGGCTGAGCGCGAGCGCTCGGGCGGCGCCCTGCGGGTGAGCCTGCGCTTCGACGATGAGCACGGTGGCCCGCCCGACTTGCAGGCCCTGCTGGCCGGCCGCCCCGCCGACACGCACTTCTATTCCTGCGGCCCCGGCCCCATGCTCGACGCCTTCGAGCGCGCCTGCGAGGCCCTGGGCCAGACCCATGTGCACCTGGAGCGCTTCGCCGCCGCGCCCACTGCCGAGGCACCCGCCCCGGCAGCGGGCGCGTACACGGTGGAGTTGCGCCAATCGGGCAAGACCTTCGCGGTGCCAGCAGGCGTGTCGCTGCTGGACGCCATGCTGGAGGCGGGTGGCGACCCGGCCTTCAGTTGCCGCGAAGGCGTGTGCGGTGCCTGCGAGACCCGCGTGATCGAGGGGGAGGTGGACCACCACGACCACATCCTCACCAAGTCGGAGCGGGCGGCCAACAAGTCCATGATGATTTGCGTCTCGCACTGCCGCTCGGCGCGGCTGGTGCTGGACGCCTGAGGCACACCGGGGGCGGCCGGCCCCCGCAAAAACCCGCTGTTCGCCGCCGGTGTCCGTCCCCTAGCATGGGGACGCAATTCCACTTTGTGCAATTCAATTGGAGACAAACGATGCGGCAAGTGCGGTGGTGGGCAGTGGCAGCGGTGACGGGGCTGTTGGTGGCGTGCGGCGGCGGGGACAACCCGCCACCGGTCACCACCTCGTCGGTGAAAGTGGTGGGCGACAGCCTCGCCGACAGTGGCACTTTTTCTGGCCTCAAGTTCACCGTGCAGGGCAACGCCATCTGGACCGAGCGGGTGACGAGTTCGGTGGGTGCGCCCGCCCTGTGCCCGCGCTACATCGCGCAGAGCGCCAGCCTGGTGGTGGCCAACCCCACGGCCACGGCCTGCACCAGCTATGGCGTGGGTGGGGCGCGCATCAACCCCGAGGGCCTGGTGGGCGACACCACGCCCTTCTCGGTGGTGCAGCAGCTCGCCACGCTGGCGTCCGAGAAGCCCTACAGCCCCGACCAGCTCTTGCTGGTGGACGGCGGTGGCAACGACGTGGCCGACCTGACGGGCAAGTACCTGGCGGCGGGCGGTGACAGCGGCCTGGCCTTCACCACGCTGGCGGGTGAACTGCTCACGCCCCAGGAAATCACCGGTGCAGGCACCCTGCCCGCCGTGGGCACCCTCTACATGCAGCGCCTGGCCGACAAGCTGGCCGATGCCATCACCACCCACGCGCTCAACCGCGACGCCAGCCGCGTGGTGGTGCTCACCGTGCCCGACGTGACCGTGACGCCGCGCTTCCTCGCGGTGCTGGCCGGCGTGGCTCTGCAAGTGAACAGCCAGCCGGGCGCCTCGCCCGGCGACGGCGAAGCCGTGGCGGCGGACGTGAAGGCCCTGGTCAATGCCTGGGTGCAGGCTTTCAACGCCCAGTTGCGCTCGCGCCTGGGCGCGCAGTCGCGCGTGGCCATTGTGGATTTCTACGCCTCGCTCAACCAGTGGGTGAGCGCGCCGGCCAGTTATGGCCTCACCAACGCCACCACGCCGGCGTGCCCGCGCGTGGGCACTGACAGTTCGGGCCTGCCCACCTACGACATCGCCAATTGCACCGCCACGCTGCTGGACACGCCGCCGCTGCCCGTTGGCGAGACCGCCGCCGGCTGGTGGCAAACCTATGTGTTCTCCGACAACTTCCACGGCACCCCGCGCACCAACGAGCTGATGGCGCAAACCGTGGTGCAGGCCCTTGTGGCCAAAGGCTGGAAGTAAGCCGGCCCAGGCGTGGCCGCTCAGGCGGCGGCGCGCTGCAGGCGGTCGCGCACGCCGTCCCACTCGGGCGCGGCGGGCGGCGTTTCCACCCAGATCAGCTTCACGCCGCTGGCGTCCAGTTCGCGCAGGGCGGCGAACAGGTCTTGTGCGCAGGCGGCCGCGTCAAGCGGCATGGGGCGCAGGGTCACGCCGCGTGCGGCCTTGAGCGGGGTGCGCGCGTACACCGCGATGTGCCGGGCGTCAGGCCCCAGCAAATCGAGCGCGGCTTGCAGGGCCTGGGCGTCCATCAGGCGCACCTTGGCGCTGGGCGCGTAGTGCGAGGCCAGCGTGCCCGAGGCCTTGGGCGCGGCCTCGTCGCGGGCGCGAATGGGCTGGCCGGCCACGGCCTGCAATTGTTCGGGCGTGATCATGCCGGGGCGCATGAGCACCGGCACGCCACGCGAGGCATCGACGATGGTGGACTCAATGCCCACCGGGCAGGCCCCGCCGTCCAGGATCAGCAGCTCGGCATCGCCCAGTGCCTCGAACTCGCTGGCCACGTGGGCGGCGGTGGTGGGGCTCACGCGGCCAAAGCGGTTGGCGCTGGGGGCGGCCACGCCGTGCACGCCGTGGCGCGCGGCGGCGCTCAGCAGCGCCTGCGCCACCGGGTGTGAAGGGCAGCGCAGGCCCACCGAGCTTTGCCCGCCTGCGGCCACGGCGGCCACCTCGGGCCGGCGCGGCAGGATGAGGGTGAGCGGGCCAGGCCAGAAGGCCTCCATCAGGCGCCAGGCGAAGTCGGGCACGCTGTGCGCGTAGTGCGAAACGCCCGCGCGCCAGCCGTGCTCGCCCTCGCCGGGGGCCAGGTGCACGATGAGCGGGTGGTCGGCCGGGCGGCCCTTGGCGGCGAACACCTGGCTCACGGCCGTGGCGTTGTCGGCATCGGCGGCCAGGCCGTACACGGTTTCGGTGGGCATGCCCACCAGCGAGCCGCTGGCCAGGCGCTGCGCGGCCTGCTCAATGGCGGCGGGGGCTTGCGCTTGCAGCAGCAGCGGCATGGCGGGTCAGCCCACCAGGGCCGGCAGGCCCAGCAGGGCCAGGACGCGCGCGGTGGTCTCGCGCACGGCGGCCACGCTGGGGCCAGTGATGTTGAGGTGGCCCATCTTGCGGCCGGGGCGCGCGCTGAGCTTGCCGTACAGGTGCAGGTGGGTGCCGGGCAGGGCCAGCACCTGCGCCCAGGGCGGCGACACCGCCTCGGCGCTGGCCTGCGGGCGCACGCCGTTGGGGTTGAACCAGAGGTCGCCCAGCAGGTTCACCATGATCGCCGGGCTGTGCTGGCGCGGGGTGGGCAGGGGCAGGCCGGCCAGGGCGCGCACCTGCGCCTCGAACTGCGACAGGTCGCAGGCGTTCTGCGTGTAGTGGCCGCTGTTGTGCGGGCGCGGGGCCATTTCGTTGACCACCAGGTCCAGGGCGCCGGCCTCGTTCTTCACCACGAAGTACTCCACGCACAGCACGCCCACGTAGTTCAGGTGCTGGGCAATGGCCAGGGTGGCGGCCTGGGCGCGCTGGGCCAGATCGGCCGGCACGGCGCCTTCGAACACCTCGGTCAGCGCCAGGATGCCGTCGATGTGGGTGTTCTTCTGCACCGGGAAGCTCACGGCCTGCCCGTCGGCGCCGCGCGCCACGATGACCGAGCATTCCGACACCAGTTGCAGGCGCTTCTCCAGCACGCAGGCCACGCTGCCCAGGCCTTGCCAGGCGCTGGCCAGATCGGCGCGGCTGGCCACGCCCACCTGGCCCTTGCCGTCGTAGCCCAGGCGGGCGGTTTTCAGGATGCCGGGGAAGAGGTGGTCGGGCACCTGGGCCAGGTCGGCCTCGGTCTCGATGGCCGCGTTCGGGCCCGGGGCCACGCCGCTGATGGCGGCGGCCTGCGCGAAGTGGGCCTTTTCCTTGATACGGTCTTGCGCGATGCCCACGCACTTGGCCGAGGGCGCCACCGGCCGGTGCGCGCCCAGCGTGACCAGCGCGGGCGCGGGCACGTTTTCGAACTCGGTGGTGATGGCGTCGCAGCGCTGCATGAGCTGGGCCAGGCCCTGCTCGTCGTCGTACGCGGTCTTGATGTGGTGGTGGCTGATCAGGCCGGCTGGGCTGGCCGGGTCGGGATCGAGCACCGCCGTGAAATAGCCCATTGCCTGCGCGGCCTGCACGAACATGCGGCCGAGCTGGCCGCCGCCCATCACGCCCAGGGTCATCTGTTGGCCGCGGTCGGACAGGGCGCCGGGCAGAAGGGTCTTTTGGCTCATGGGTCTTGGGTTCAAACGGGAAGCGTCATGGCGCGGGCGGCTTCGGTCTGCTGCGCACGGAAGGCCAGCAGCTTCTCGCGCAGGGCCGGGTCTTCGTTGGCCAGCATGGCCACGGCAAACAGCGCGGCGTTGGCCGCGCCGGCCGCGCCGATGGCGAAGGTGGCCACTGGCACGCCCTTGGGCATCTGCACGATGCTGTGCAGCGAGTCCACGCCCGACAGGGCCTTGGTCTGCACCGGCACACCCAGCACCGGCACCACGGTTTTGGAGGCGATCATGCCGGGCAGGTGGGCCGCGCCGCCGGCGCCAGCGATGATGGCCTTCAGGCCCCGGCCCACGGCGGCTTCGGCGTAGGCGAACATGTCGTCGGGCATGCGGTGGGCCGAGACCACGCGGGCCTCGTGCGCGATGCCGAAGTCCTTGAGGATCTGCACGGCGTGTTGCATGGTGTCCCAGTCGCTGCTGGAACCCATGACCACGCCCACGGAGATGGCGTTCATGGGGGGGCTTTCTGCCGGGGCGCGTGCGCCAGGGCGGTGTCGGGGTGGGAAGGGGCTCGGAAGCCGGGGGCGGCTCCGGTAAAGTGGCGATTTTACGTTTCGTCCCCGTTTCGAGCCGAGCCGCCATGATCAACGTCACCATCGCCAATTTCGAAGCCGAGGTCATTGAAGCCTCCATGCACACGCCCGTGCTGGTGGACTTCTGGGCCCCCTGGTGCGGCCCCTGCAAAGTGATCGGTCCCCTCCTGGAAAAGGTGGAAGCCGAATACGCCGGCCGCTTCAAGCTGGTGAAGATCGATTCCGATCAAGAGCAGCAACTGGCCGCCGCCTTCGGCATTCGCAGCATCCCCACCTGTGTGCTGCTCATGAACGGGCAGCCGGTGGACGGCTTCATGGGCGCGCTGCCCGAGGGCCAGATCAAGGCCTTCCTCGACAAGCACCTGCCCGCCGCCAACGAACTGGAGGCCCAGGCCGAGGAAGAGCAGGCACAGGAAGCCTTGCTGGAAGGCGACACCGAGGCCGCGCTGGAGAAGCTGCAGGCCGCCGTGCAGGCCGACCCCGAGAACGACGACGCCCGCTTTGACCTGGTGAAGCTGCTGCTGGAGCTGGGCCTGGACGACGACGCCAAGGTGGCCTTCGCCCCGGTGATCGCCAAGGCATCGGGCGTGCGCCGCCTCGATTCGCTGCAGCGCTGGATGGCCGCCCGCGACGCGCAGGACGGCATCGACCCCGACGCCCGCGCGGCCGAGCTGCAGGCCCGCATCGCCACCAACAAGCGCGATTTCGACGCCCGCTTCGCCCTGGCCCAGTTGCTGTTCGCTTACGGCCAGTGGACCGCCGCCATGGACGAGCTGCTGGAAATCCTGATGCGCGACAAGACCTGGAACGACGACGTGGCGCGCCGCACCTACATCGCCATCCTCGACGTGATCGAGCCGCCCAAGCCCAAGGTGGCCGAAGGCCAGGTGCCGCCCGAAGACCCCACCGTGGCCACCTACCGCCGCCGCCTCTCCAGCGTGGTGTTGAGCTGATTCAACAGACAACCGGCCCCGCGTCACGGGGCCGGCCACCGCCGGGCTTTAGCCCACCAGGCGCGTCAGCGCTTCCTGGTACTTGGCGGCGGTTTTCTCGATGACCTCGCGCGGCAGGCGCGGTGCGGGCGGGGTCTTGTCCCAGGGCTGGCCGTTCACCTTGGCGGTTTCCAGCCAGTCGCGCAGGAACTGCTTGTCGTAGCTGGGCGGGTTCTGGCCCACCACGTAGCTCTCGGCAGGCCAGTAGCGCGAGCTGTCGGGGGTGAGCACCTCGTCCATCAGCACCACCTGGCCTTGCGCGTTCAGGCCGAACTCGAACTTGGTGTCGGCAATGATGATGCCCTTCTTCGCGGCGATCTCGGCGGCGGCCTTGTACAGCGCGATGGCGTAGTCGCGGATCTGGGCGGCCACGTCGGCACCCACCATGGCCACCGTTTGTTCGTAGGTGATGTTTTCGTCGTGCTCGCCCAGCTCGGCCTTGGCGGCCGGGGTGTAGATGGGCTCGGGCAGTTTCGAGGCGTTCTGCAGGCCCTCGGGCAGCTTCACGCCGCAGACCGAGCGGCTTTCCTGGTATTCCTTCCAGCCACTGCCGGCGAGGTAGCCGCGCACCACGGCCTCCACCGGAATGGGCTTGAGGCGCTGCACCAGCATCGAGCGGCCCTTGACCTGCGGCACTTCCTCGGGCGACACCGCGCTCTCGGGCGCTTCGCCGGTGAGGTGGATGGGGCAAATGTTGAGGCCCTTGGGGCCAAGCTGGTCAAACCAGAACAGCGAGAGCTGGGTCAGCAGCTCGCCCTTGCCGGGGATGGGCTCGCCCATGATCACGTCAAAGGCGCTGATGCGGTCGGACGCCACCATGAGGATGCGGTCATCGCCCACGGCGTAGTTGTCGCGCACCTTGCCGCGCGCCAGCAGGGGCAGGGAAGTCAGGGCCGAGGTGTGCAGGGCAGTCGTCATGGCGGTGGGGCAACAGGAGGTACCAAGAAAAAGGCCCGTTGAACGCCAACGGGCCTCGTGCAGTTCGGGGCGATTATCGCAAGAACCGGTCGGTTTGCCTTTACTTCACCAGCTGGGCCAGTTCGCCCTTGGCGTACTTGGCGGCCATGTCCACCAGGGTCAGGCCCTTGATCTTGGCGCCCTGGCCTTCGCAACCGAATTCGAGGTAGCGCTGCTTGCACACGGCCTTGGCGGCTTCGCGGGCGGGCTTCATCCACTCGCGCATGTCGAACTTCTCGGGGTTCTCGGCCAGGAACTTGCGCACCGCGCCGGTCATGGCCATGCGGATGTCGGTGTCGATGTTGATCTTGCGCACACCGTGCTTGATGGCTTCCTGAATCTCGGCCACCGGCACGCCGTAGGTTTCCTTCATGGCGCCGCCGTACTGGTTGATGATGGCGCGCAGTTCCTGCGGCACGCTGGAGGAGCCGTGCATCACCAGGTGGGTGTTGGGGATGCGGGCGTGGATTTCCTTCACGCGCGAGATGGCCAGGATGTCGCCGGTGGGCGGGCGGCTGAACTTGTAGGCGCCGTGGCTGGTGCCGATGGCGATGGCCAGGGCGTCGAGCTGGGTGGCCTTCACGAACTGGGCGGCCTCTTCGGGGTCGGTCAACATCTGGCTGTGGTCCAGCTTGCCTTCGGCGCCGATGCCGTCTTCTTCGCCGGCGTCACCGGTTTCCAGGTTGCCCAGGCAGCCGAGTTCGCCTTCCACGGTGACGCCCACCTGGTGGGCCATCTCCACCACCTTGCGGGTGACGTCGACGTTGTAGTCGAAGCTGGAGGGGGTCTTGCCGTCTTCCATCAGCGAGCCGTCCATCATCACCGAGCCGAAGCCCAGGTCAATGGCGCCGGCGCAGACCTTGGGGCTGGTGCCGTGGTCCTGGTGCATGACCAGGGGGATGTGCGGGTAGGCCTCGGTGGCGGCCTGGATGAGGTGCTTGATGAAGGACTCACCAGCGTACTTGCGGGCACCGGCGCTGGCCTGCAGGATGACCGGGGCGCCCACTTCGTCGGCGGCGGCCATCACGGCTTGCACCTGCTCGAGGTTGTTGACGTTGAAAGCCGGAATGCCGTAGCCGTTGGCGGCGGCGTGGTCGAGCAGTTCGCGCATGGAAACGAGCGCCATGTGATTCCCCTAAAGCGGTTGGAGTGATCGGTTGGTAACCGGTTGGTAACCGGCGATTTTAGCGGCGGCCCAGGCAGCCGCCCCGCTCAGCGCGCCCGGCAAATCTTGAGCGTGTTGGTGCCGCCGGGCTGGCCCATGGGCTCGCCCACGGTGATGGCGTACACGTCGCCGCTTTGCATCACGCCGCGGCTCTTCAGGTCGGCCTCGGCCTGGGCCAGCGCGGTGTCGCGGTCGGTGCTGGTCTCCATGTGCAGCGGGCGCACGTTGCGGTAGAGCGTCATCTTGCGCTGCGTGGCCAGCTTGGAGGTCACGGCGTAGATGGGCATGCGCACGTTGTGCCGGCTCATCCACAGCGCGGTGGAGCCCGAGTCGGTCAGGGCCACGATGGCCTTGGCCTTAAGGTGGTGCGCGGTGAACAGCGCGCCCATGGCGATGGCCTGGTCAATGCGGGTGAAGTGCGCGCCCACGAAGTCGTCGTCCAGCGGGTCGTAGTCGGTTTTTTCGGCTTCCTGGCAGATGGCGGCCATCTGCTGCACCGTCTCCAGCGGGTACTTGCCGGCGGCGGTCTCGGCGCTGAGCATCACCGCGTCGGTGCCATCCAGCACGGCGTTGGCCACGTCGCTCACCTCGGCGCGGGTGGGCACCGGGTTCTGGATCATGCTCTCCATCATTTGCGTGGCGGTGATCACCACCTTGTCCATCTCACGTGCGAGCTTGATCATGCGCTTCTGCAGCGCCGGCACGGCGGCGTTGCCCACCTCTACCGCCAGGTCTCCGCGCGCCACCATGATGCCGTCCGACACCTTCAGGATGTTGGCCAGCTCGGGAATGGCCTCGGCGCGCTCAATCTTGGCGATCAGCCCGGGCTTGTGGCCGTCGGTGGAGGCCACGTTGCACAGCTGGCGCGCCAGTTCCATGTCGGTGGCGTTCTTCGGGAAGCTCACCGCCACGTAGTCGGCCTTCAGGTTCATGGCGACCTTGAGGTCTTCCATGTCCTTGGCCGTGAGCGCCGGCGCGGTCAGGCCGCCGCCCTGCTTGTTGATGCCCTTGTTGTTCGACAGCTCGCCGCCCACCTTCACCGTGGTGTGCACCGCGTGGCCCGCCACCTGGTCCACCGTGAGCACGATCAGTCCGTCGTTCAGCAGCAGCGTGTCGCCGGCCTTCACGTCGCGCGGCAGTTCCTTGTAGTCCAGGCCCACGCCGCCGATGTCGCCCGGCTCGGTGCGCGAGGCGTCCAGCACAAAGGGCTGGCCCGGCTCCAGCATCACTTTGCCAGCCGCGAACTTGCCCACGCGAATCTTGGGGCCCTGCAGGTCGGCCATGATGCCCACCTCGCGCCCGGCGCGTTGCGCGGCTTCGCGCACCAGGGTGGCGCGGTCGATGTGGTCTTGCGCCGTGCCGTGCGAGAAGTTCAGTCGCACCACGTTCACCCCCGCTCGAATCATGGCTTCCAGCATCTCGGGCGAGCTGGAGGCGGGGCCAAGGGTGGCAACGATCTTGGTGGCGCGAAGGGGCATGGGCAAACTCCGTTAAGAACTGGGTTGGGTGTGAGGCGATTGTGCGTCAGCCAACTGGCTGGCGGTCGGCTGCCCACAAAGGCCGCAGGGCCCACAGGCCCAGCGCCGGCCCCACGGCCAGCCAGGGCAGCAAATGGGCCAGTGGCACGTGGCGGGCCAGCGCCACGAACAGCAAGATGCTCACGATCGACAGCGCAAAGCCCGCGCTGTTGGCCAGCGTCAGCACGCTGCCCACCAGGGCCGGTGGCGCGTTGCGCGCCGTGAGCGTGGAAAACTGCGGCGAATCGCCCGCCACGGTGGTGCCCCACACCAGCAGCCACAGCGCAAACAGCGCATCCGGTGCCGCCATGGCCCAGGGCGCCAGCAGGCAGCACAGCCCACTGGTGGCCAGTTGCGTGCCCGCCACCCGCGCGCTGCCCCAGTGCAGCGCCAGCCAGCCGCCCACCGCGCAGCCCAGCGCGCCCGAACCGATCACCCCAAACGCCGCCCATGACAGGTCGGTGCCCTGCAGCCGCGTGGCCAGGATCAGCGGCACCAGCACCCACAGCGTGTACAGCTCCCACATGTGGCCGAAGTAGCCCAGCACCGAGCTGCGCACGCGCCGGTCGGTCCAGATCACGCCCAGCGCCCGCCATTGCAGCGTGCTCACCCGCGCCACCGTGGCTGGTGCGTCGCCCGTGCCCCAGTACAGCAGCAGGCCGCCGGCCGCCGCCAGCGCGGCCACGCCCAGCATCAGGCTGGGCCAGGGCAGGGTGCCCGACAAGGCCCGCAGGGCGTGCGCGCTGGCCGAGCCCAGCACCAGCGCCCCGATCAGCAGGCCCATGGCCGCGCCCAGGCCGCGCGTGTACCACTGCGCCGCGATCTTCATGCCCACGGGGTAGATGCCCGCCAGGCAAAAGCCCGTGGCCAGGCGCCAAGCCAGCAGGGCGGGGTAGTGGCGCACCATGGCCCAGGCCGCCACCGTGCACAGGGCCCCGGCCAGCGAGCAGGCCAGGAACACCGCCCGCGGGCGAAAGCGGTCGGCCACCGACAGCACCGCGAACACCAGCGTGCCCGCGATGAAGCCCAGTTGCAGCGCCGAGGTCAGCGCCCCCACCGCCGCCGCGTCCCAGCCCTGCTCGCGTTGCAGGTCGGGCATCACCGCGTTCACGGCAAACCACAGCGAGGTGCCGGCGAACTGCGCCAGCACCAGCAGCGGCAACACGTGGCGGGGGACGGAGGGGTTGGCCATCTCAGCACGATAGCCGTGCCCGGCCCCGGCCGCGTCGGTATTGCCCCGGGTCAGACCCCGCGTGCGCGGTCGTCGCGGAAGCGCGCGCGGAAGGCGCTGAAGGTGCCGGCGTCCAGCGATTCGCGCACCTCGCGCATGAGGTTCAGGTAGTAGTGCAGGTTGTGCACCGTGGCCAGCATGGGGCCGAGCATCTCGCCGCAGCGGTCCAGGTGGTGAAGGTAGGCGCGGCTGAAGCCTTCGCGTCCGCCGTCGGCCCAGCTCACGCCGCTGCGCCCGGCGCAGGCGTAGCAGGTGCAGGTCTCGTCCAGCGGGCGGTGGTCGGCCTTGTGGCGCGCGTTGCGAATCTTGAGGTCGCCGTAGCGGGTGAACAGCGTGCCGTTGCGCGCGTTGCGCGTGGGCATGACGCAGTCGAACATGTCCACGCCCTCGGCCACGCCCTGCACCAGGTCTTCGGGCGTGCCCACGCCCATCAGGTAGCGCGGCTTGTGCGCCGGCAGGCGGTGCGGCGTGTGGGCCATGATCTCCAGCATCTGCTCCTTGGGCTCGCCCACGCTCACGCCGCCAATGGCGTAGCCGGGGAAGTCCATCTCCACCAGGGCCTCCAGCGACTCTTGCCGCAGGTGGGGGAACATGCCACCTTGCACGATGCCGAACAGCGCGTTGGGGTTGCCCAGGCGCTCGAACTCGGCCTTGGAGCGCACGGCCCAGCGCCGGCTCATTTCCATGCTCTTGCGTGCCTCGGCCTCGGTGGTGAGGTGGCCGTTGGTTTCATACGGCGTGCACTCGTCGAGCTGCATCACGATGTCGCTGTTGAGCACCGTCTGGATCTGCATGCTCACCTCGGGCGACATGAACAGCTTGTCGCCGTTCACCGGGCTGGAGAAGTGCACGCCTTCCTCGGTGATCTTGCGCATGGCGCCCAGGCTCCACACCTGGAAGCCGCCCGAGTCGGTGAGGATGGGCTTGTCCCACTTCTCGAAGCCGTGCAGGCCGCCAAAGCTCTTCATGATGTCCAGCCCCGGGCGCATCCACAGGTGGAAGGTGTTGCCCAGGATGATCTGCGCGCCCATGTCGTGCAGGCTGGCGGGCGTCACGCCCTTGACCGTGCCGTAGGTGCCCACCGGCATGAAGATGGGCGTCTGCACCACCCCATGGTTGAGCGTGAGGCGGCCGCGCCGGGCGTGGCTGTCGGCGTCTTGTTGGAGCAGTTCGAATTGCAGCATGGAGGTGTGGGGCGTGGAGCCGGGCATTGTAAAGACGGGGGGCTGTGCACGGCGGCATCCATTGAGGGCACTCAATGGCGGACGCGGGGGCTCTTCCTACGATGGGTTTCCTCTGCAACCACTGGAGCCATGCCATGAACACCACTTTGCGGCGGCTGATGGCCGTGTGCCTGGCGCTGGGCGGTGCCACCGCCTTCGCCCAGCCCGCCACCACCGACTACGGCAAACTCGAATTCACCGACAAATGCGCCGTGTGCCATGGGGTCGATGGCAAGGGCAACGGGCCGTTGGGCAACCTGCTGCAGCGCAGCCCGCCCGACCTCACGCAACTGGCCAAGAAGAACCAGGGCGTGCTGCCGGTGAACCGCCTCTACGCGGTGATCGAAGGCTCGGCGGCGGTGCCCAGCCACGGCACCCGCGACATGCCGGTGTGGGGCCAGGAGTTCCGCGCGGAAGACATGCAATCGCTGCGCGAAGCGCGCGGGCGCTACGACCCAGCCGTGCCGGTGCGCATGCGTATCCTCACGCTGCTGGAATACATCAGCCGCATCCAGGCGCAGTGAAGCGTTGCCGCGGCCTCAGCGCCGCTGCAGCAGCATGGCGTCGCCGTAGCTGAAGAAGCGGTAGCGCTGGGCGATGGCGTGCTGGTACAGCGCCATCACGTGCTCATAGCCGGCCAGGGCGCTCACCAGCATCATCAGCGTGCTCTTGGGCAGGTGGAAGTTGGTGATCAGCGCGTCCACCACCCGGAAGCCGAAGCCCGGGGTGATGAAGATTTGCGTGTCGCCCTCGGCATGGCCGCTGCTGGCCCAGCTCTCCAGCGTGCGCACGGTGGTGGTGCCCACGGCCACCACGCGGCCGCCACGCGCACGACAAGCCTCGATGGCCGCCATGGTCTCGGGCGGCACGCGGTACCACTCGGCGTGCATGGTGTGCTCGGCGATGTTCTCGGTCTTCACCGGCTGAAAGGTGCCCGCGCCCACGTGCAGCGTCACCTCGGCCGTGTGCACGCCACGCTCGCGCAGCGCGGCCAGCACGCCTTCGTCAAAGTGCAGCGCGGCGGTGGGCGCGGCCACGGCGCCCGGGTGCTTGGCGAACACGGTCTGGTAGCGGCGCTCGTCTTCTGCGGTGTCGCTATGCTCGATGTACGGCGGCAGCGGCACGTGGCCGTGTTCGGCCATCAGCGTGTACGGGTCGCTCGAGAAGCGCAGGCGGAACAACTGCCCGTTCTCGTCAGGCCAGCGGCCCACCAGCGTGGCGGTGAAGCCGCCCACCATGTGCATCACGCCGCCCACTGCCGGCTTCTTGCTCACCTTCATGTGGGCCACCACCTCGTGGTCTTGCAGCACGCGCTCCACCAGCAGCTCCAGCTTGCCGCCGGTGGCCTTCTCGCCGAAGAGCCGGGCCTTGATGACCTGGGTGTTGTTGAAGACCAGCAGATCGCCCGGCTGCAGCAGGCCGGGTAACTCGCGGAACACGCGGTCCACCGGCGCGGGGCCGCTGCCATCGAGCAGGCGCGAGGCGCTGCGCTCGGGCGCGGGGTGCTGGGCAATGAGGTCGGGGGGCAGAGCGAAGTCGAAATCGCTCAGGGTGAAGGCCCGTGGGGCCAGAGAGTTCGTCATGTGCTTGAGGGCCGGACAGACCCGTTCCAAGTGGGGGAAAAGCGAAAGGCACAATTCTCCCATGACCGCCCCCGCGCCAGCCGACCGCAAGCCTTTGTCCGCCCCCCAGAAGGCCATGCACAAGCTCGGCCTGGTGCGCGACATTGACCTCGCCCTGCACCTGCCGCTGCGCTACGAAGACGAGACCCGCATCGTCAAGCTGCGCGACGCCCGCGACGGGCAGATGGTGCAGATCGAAGGCACCGTGACCGACGTCGAGATCACCTACCGCCCGCGCCGCCAGCTACTGGTGACGCTGGACGACGGCAGCGACACCTGCACCCTGCGCTTCTTCAGCTTCTACCCCTCGCACCAGAAGACCCTGGCCGTGGGTGCCCGCATTCGGGCGCGCGGCGAGCTGCGCGGCGGCTTCGTCGGCCGCACCCTGCTGCACCCGGCCTTCAAACTGGCCGGCGGTGAACTGCCCGACGCCCTCACGCCGGTGTACCCCACCAGCGCCCAGTTGCCCCAGCCCTACCTGCGCAAGGCGGTGGCCGGCGCGCTGGGGCGGGCCGACCTGAGCGAAACCCTGCCGCCCGAACTGCTGCGCAGCCTGGGCGAGGTGGTGCGTGGGTCATGGACGCTGCGCCAGGCCCTGCAGTACCTGCACCACCCGGGGCCTGACGTGTCGCTCGACGCGCTGGAAGACCGCAGCCACCCCGCCTGGCAGCGCCTGAAGGCCGAGGAACTGCTGGCCCAGCAGCTCGCCCAGTTCACCGCCAAGCGCGAGCGCGACGCCCTGCGCGCCCCGGCCCTGCCCACGCGCGCCGGGGGCTTGCCCGAGCAGTTGCTGGGCGTGCTGCCCTTTGGCCTGACCGCCGCCCAGCGCCGCGTGAGCGAGGAAATTGCGCGCGACCTGTCGCGCACGGTGCCCATGCACCGCCTGCTGCAGGGCGACGTAGGCTCGGGCAAAACCGTGGTGGCGGCGCAGGCGGCGGCCATCGCCATCGATACCGGCTGGCAGTGCGCCCTGATGGCGCCCACCGAAATCCTGGCCGAGCAGCACTTTGGCAAGCTGGTGGGCTGGCTGGAGCCGCTGCTGGCGCCCCTGGGCAAGCGCGTGGCCTGGCTCACCGGCAGCCAGAAAAAGAAACAGCGCCAGGAAATGCTCGACCTGATCGCCAGCGGCGAGGCCGCCCTGGTGGTGGGCACCCACGCCGTCATTCAAGACCAGGTGCAGTTCAAGAACCTGGCCCTGGCCCTGATCGACGAGCAGCACCGCTTTGGCGTGGCGCAGCGCCTGGCGCTGCGCAGCAAGCTCGGCGCCGACGACCAGGGCGCGGCGCAAGAGCCGCACCTGCTCATGATGACGGCCACCCCCATCCCGCGCACCCTGGCCATGAGCTACTACGCCGATCTGGACGTGTCCACCATCGACGAGCTGCCGCCCGGTCGCACGCCCATCGTCACCAAGGTGGTGAGCGACAGCCGCCGCGCCGAGGTGATTGAGCGCATCCGCGCCCAGGTGGCCCAGGGCCGCCAGGTGTACTGGGTGTGCCCGCTGATCGAAGAAAGCGAGGCGCTGGACCTGTCCAACGCCACCGCCACCCACGCCGAACTGAGCGAGGCCTTGCCGGGCGTGCTGGTGGGCCTGCTGCACTCGCGCATGGCGCCGGCCGAGAAGAAGGCGGTCATGTCGATGTTCTCGGGCGGGCAGATGGGCGTGCTCGTGTCCACCACCGTGATTGAGGTGGGGGTGGACGTGCCCAACGCCTCGCTCATGGTGATCGAGCACGCCGAGCGCTTCGGCCTGAGCCAGTTGCACCAGTTGCGCGGGCGGGTAGGGCGCGGCGCGGCGGCTTCCGCCTGCGTGCTCATGTACACCCCGCCCGACGGCGGGCGACTGGGCGAAACCGCCCGCGAGCGCCTGCGCGCCATGGCCGAGACCAACGATGGTTTCGAGATTGCCCGCCGTGACCTGGAGATTCGCGGGCCAGGCGAGTTTCTGGGCGCCCGCCAGTCGGGTGCGCCGCTGCTGCGTTTTGCCGACCTGGCCACCGATGGGCACCTGCTGGACTGGGCGCGCGAGGCTGCGCCGTGGATGCTGGCCCACCGCCCCGTGCAGGCCGAGCAGCACATCGCCCGCTGGCTGGGCACGCGCTCGGCCTATTTGAAAGCCTGAGAGCCTGAGGGCGGCGCGCAGCGATCCCGGGCCTGAGCGACCGTTGGAGCGAAAAAGAGGGGGGATGGGTGGGAGGGCTTGTCGATAAAGGCGGGGCTTGCGCCCCGCCTCCACCTCTGGCACTTTGTGCCTTTTCTCCCTGACAGTGCCGTGTGTGACGCACTGAGACAGGAATCTACGAGAGTTAGAACCAAAGCATCCAGCCGACCTGTCAGATTTGACAGGCGCACAATATCGACCATGACGCTGACCGAACTGAAATACATCGTGGCAGTGGCCCGTGAGAAGCACTTCGGCAAGGCCGCGGAGGCATGCTTTGTGTCCCAGCCCACGCTGTCGGTGGCCATCAAGAAGCTCGAAGAAGAGCTGGAGCTCAAGATCTTCGAGCGCAACGCCAGCGAAATTTCGGTCACGCCACTCGGCGAGGAAATCGTCCGCCAGGCGCAAACGGTGCTGGAGCAGGCCGCGGCCATCAAGGAAATCGCCAAGCGCGGCAAAGACCCGCTGGCCGGCCCGTTGCGCCTGGGCGTCATCTACACCATCGGCCCCTATCTGCTGCCCGACCTGGTGCGCCGTGTCATCGACCGCACGCCCCAGATGCCGCTGATGCTGCAAGAGAACTTCACCGCCAAGCTGCTGGAGCAGCTTCGCCTGGGCGAGATCGACTGCGCCATCCTGGCCGAGCCATTTCCCGACACCAACCTGGCCATCGCCCCGTTGTACGACGAGCCCTTCCTGGCCGCCGTGCCGCACACCCATCCGCTGGCCAAGCAGGGCTTCATCACCGCCGAAGAGCTCAAGCGCGAAACCATGCTGCTGCTGGGCACCGGGCACTGCTTCCGCGACCATGTGCTGGAGGTCTGCCCTGAGTTCGCCCGCTTCTCCAATGACACCGAGGGCATCCGCAAGAGCTTCGAGGGCTCGTCGCTGGAGACCATCAAGCACATGGTGGCCGCCGGCATGGGCGTGACGCTGGTGCCGCGCCTGTCGGTGCCGTCCTCCGCGCTGGACGGCACGGCCAACCCGGCGCAAGACTTCGGCGACTCGGCCTACGTGCGCTACCTGCCCTTCAAGGGCGATGCCCCCACGCGCCGCGTGGTGCTGGCCTGGCGGCGCAGCTTCACGCGCTACGAGGCCATCGCCGAACTGCGCAACGCCATCTACGCCTGCGAACTGCCAGGCGTCAAACGCCTTTCATGAACACCGCCATGCCCGCCCCGGGCGCGCCCTCGCGCCTGTCGCTTTACCTTGACCTCATCCGCTGGAACCGCCCGGCCGGCTGGTTGCTGCTGCTGTGGCCTTCGCTGGCCGCGCTGTGGGTGGCCGCCGACGGCTTTCCGGGCTGGCACCTGCTGGCGGTGTTCACCCTGGGCACCATCCTCATGCGCAGCGCCGGCTGCTGTGTGAACGACGTGGCCGACCGCGAGTTCGATCGCCACGTCAAGCGCACCGCGCAGCGCCCCGTGACCAGCGGGCGCCTGAGCGCCACCGAGGCCCTGGGCGTGGGCGCCGCGCTGGCCCTCGTGGCCTTCTTGCTGGTGCTCACCACCAACCTGGAGACCATCGCCTGGTCGGTGGTCGGCCTGGGCCTGGCGCTGGTCTACCCCTTCGCCAAGCGCCTGGTGTCCATGCCGCAAGCGGTGCTGGGCGTGGCTTTCAGCTTCGGCATTCCCATGGCCTTTGCGGCGGTGCAGGGCGGCCCGGCCTGGGCGTTGTGGACGCACCCTCAGCGCGTGGCCGAGCCCGGTTTCCTGGCCGCGGTCTGGGCCAGCGTGCCCTGGCAGGCCTGGGCACTGATGCTGGGCAACCTGTTCTGGGTGCTGGCCTACGACACCGAGTACGCCATGGTCGATCGCGACGATGACCTGAAGATCGGCATGAAGACCTCGGCCATCACCCTGGGCCGTGCCGACGTGATGGCGGTCACGGTGTTCTACCTGGTGTACCTGTCGATCTGGACCGTGGTGCTCATCGACCGCGTGCACTCACTCACCTGGGGCCTGGCGCTGATCGCCGCCGTGGTGCAGGTGGGCTGGCACTTCAGCCTGATCCGGCACCGCACCCGCGAAGGCTGCTTCCAGGCCTTCCGTGCCAACCACTGGCTGGGCTTCACCTTGTTCGCGGGTGTGGTGCTGGGCCTCTGAGCCCGGCGTGCCTCAGCGCCCGAAGTCGCGGCCCAGTTCCTCGGCGCGGCGCTGGGCGGCGAACAATGCCTCTTCAAAGCTGGCCTTGATGCCCGCTGCGTCCATGGCGGTGAGGGCGGCGTAGGTCGTGCCGCCCTTGGACGTGACGCGTTCGCGCAGCACCTGCGGCGGCTCGCTGGAGCGCTGGGCCAGGGTGGCCGCGCCCACGAAGGTGCCGGTGGCCAGTTGCAGCGCCACGTCGGCCGGCAGACCCATGCGCTCGCCGGCGTCGCGCATGGCTTCCAGGAAATAAAACACGTAAGCCGGGCCCGAACCCGACAGGGCGGTCACGGCGTCCAGGTCGCGCTCTTGCGCCACCCACACCAGCTCGCCGGTGGTGCGCACCACGCGCTCGGCCAGGGCGCGGTCGTCGGTGCTGGCCTCCGGGCGGGCGAACAGGCCCGTCATGCCCAGGCCCACCAGGGCCGGCGTGTTGGGCATGGCGCGCACGATGCGCCCGGTGCCCAGCCAGCTCACCATGCTGTCGGTGGTGATGCCGGCGGCCACGCTCAGGTGCAGGGCGCCGCCCAGGTGTGGCGCGCTGGCCAGGGCCGCTTCCTTGAACATCTGCGGCTTCACCGCCCAGATCACCAGGTCGCTGGTGCGCAGACCGGCGTCGGCGCTGGTGAACAGGGCCACGCCGGGGAACTGCTCAGTCAGGCGGGCGCGTTGCTGGTCCCAGGGTTCGACGATTTGCAGTGCGCTGGGCGGGTGACCCTGGCGGAGCAGGCCGCCGATGATGGCGCTGGCCATGTTGCCGCCGCCGATGAAGGTGATGAGGGCAGGGGTGTTGGTGTTCATGCCCGGTATTGTCGCGCCCGCCCGGGGCTGCGAGGCTTCACGGCGCGAGCGTCTGGCGCACCGCGTGCTCCCAGGCGGCCATGCGCTCGGCGGCCTCGGCGGCCTGCATGCGGGGCTCGAACACGCGCTCGGCCCGCCACAAGGCACTCAGCTCATCCAGCCCGGCGTACACACCCTCGTGCAGGCCGGCCAGGTAAGCGGCGCCCAGGGCGGTGGTCTCCACCACCGCTGGGCGCACCACGGGCACGCCCAGCAGATCGGCCTGGAACTGCATCAGCAAGTCGTTCACGCTGGCGCCGCCGTCCACCCGCAGCTCGCGCACGGGCGTGCCACCGGCGGCCTCGGCGTCGCGGCCCATGGCCTGCAGCAGGGCCGCACTCTGGAAGGCGATGCTCTCCAGCGCCGCGCGCGCAATGTGCGCCATGGTGGTGCCCCGGCTCAGGCCGGTGATGCTGCCGCGCGCATCGGCCCGCCAGTAGGGCGCGCCCAGGCCCGTGAAGGCCGGCACCAGCACCACGCCGCCCGCGTCGGGCACGCTCTCGGCCAGGGCCTGCACCTCGTGGCTGGCGTCAATGGCGCGCAGGCCGTCGCGCAGCCACTGCACCACCGCCCCGCCAATGAACACGCTGCCCTCCAGCGCGTACTGCGGGCGCCCCGGTGCCTGCGCGGTGGCCGTCGCGATCAGGCCGTTGCGGCTGTGCAGCACCTGCTCGCCCGTGTTCATCAGCAGGAAGCAGCCGGTGCCATAGGTGTTCTTGGCCATGCCCGCGCCAAAGCAGGCTTGGCCAAACAGAGCACTCTGCTGGTCGCCGGCCACGCCGCCGATGGGCAATGGCGCGCCCAGCCACTCGGGCGCAATGGTGCCGAAGTCGCCGCTGGACGGGCGCACCTCGGGCAGCACGCTGGGGGGAATGTCGAGCATAGCCAGCAGATCCGTGTCCCAGCGCTGGCGAGCGATGTCAAACAACATCGTGCGCGAAGCGTTGCTCGGGTCGGTCAGGTGCCGGGCCCCGCCGGTCAGGCGCCAGATCAGCCAGGAGTCAACGGTGCCAAAGGCCAGTTCGCCTCGCTCGGCCTGGGCTTGCGCGCCCGGCACGTGGTCCAGCAGCCAGCGCAGCTTGGTGCCCGAGAAATACGGGTCGATCACCAGCCCGGTGCGCTCGCGCACCAGCGCCTCTTGGCCCGCCTCGCGCAGGGCCTGGCACAGCGGCTCGGTGCGGCGGTCTTGCCAGACGATGGCCCGGTGCAGCGGCTCGCCCGTTCGCCGGTTCCACAGCACCGTGGTCTCGCGCTGGTTGGTGATGCCCACCGCGCGCACCTGTGCCGCGGTCACGCCAGCCTTCGCGAGGGCCTCGCGGGCGGTGTCGAGTTGCGTCTGCCAGATCTCCATGGCGTCGTGCTCCACCCAGCCCGGCTGTGGGTAGTGCTGCGGCAACTCGCGCTGCGCCATGGCCACCACGTGGCCTTCGCGGTCAAACACGATGCTGCGGGAACTGGAGGTGCCCTGGTCCAGGGCGAGCAGGTAAGTCATGGTGAAGGCGTCGCGGCGTGAGTCGGCGCAACGGTAGCGGAAAAGCCTCGGGCAGGGCCTGGGCGCTAACCCCAACTGGCGGGCCTGCCACGAATGCGCCATCATCGGCCGCCATCCTGTTGCCCAAGGGCAGCTTCTCCCATTGACCATGCACCGCAACGAACGCCTCGATTACCTGTCTCGCCTGGACACCGTGGACCTGGCGGTCATCGGCGGCGGCGCCACCGGTTTGGGGGTGGCGCTGGATGCCGCCCTTCGTGGTCTGTCGGTGGTGCTGTTCGAATCGCACGATTTCGCTGGCGGCACGTCTTCCCGTTCCACCAAATTGCTCCACGGCGGCGTGCGCTACCTGGCCCAGGGGCATCTGCCGCTGGTGTTCGAGGCACTGGCCGAGCGCGCCACCGTGATGCACAACGCCTCTCACCTCGCCCAGCCCCTGGGCTTCGTGATGCCCTCTTATCACTGGTGGCAGACCCCCTTTTATGGCGCCGGCCTCAAGCTCTACGACGCCATGGCCCGCCGCGCCGGCCTGGGCCCCACCCGATGGCTGGGGCGCGAACGCGCCCTGGCGCTGCTGCCCGGTGTGCAGCCCAAGGGTCTGCTGGGTGGGGTGGAGTATTGGGACGGCCAGTTCGACGACGCGCGCCTGGCCATCGCGTTGGCGCGCAGCGCCGAGGTGGCCGGCGCCAAGGTCATGAATTACATGGAGGTGCTGGATCGCCACTGGGCCGACGGCCACAGCACGCTGCGGGCGCGAGACCGCATCGAAGGCCGCGAAATCACGGTTCGGGCCCGTTGCGTGGTCAATGCCACCGGGGTCTGGGTGGATGCCCTGCGGCCCCCCAGTGGCCGGCCCCGCCCTTTGGTGCAGCCCAGCCAGGGCGTGCACCTGGTGGTGGACCGCGAGTTCCTGGCCGGCGACCACGCCCTGCTGGTGCCCAAAACCGAAGACGGGCGGGTGCTGTTCGCCGTGCCCTGGCTGGGCAAGCTCATCCTGGGCACCACCGACACCCCCCGACAAGACCTTCCTCGCGAGCCACTGCCACAGGCGCAAGAAATCGATTTCATCCTGCGCGAGGCCTCGCGCGTGCTGTCACGCCCCGTGCGACGGGAAGACATTCGCAGCCAATGGGTCGGTCTGCGGCCCCTGGTGGCGGCCGACCCGGGCCAGCGCACCGGCGCCCTGTCGCGTGAGCACACCATCGTGGTGGAAGACGGGCTGGTCACCGTCACCGGTGGCAAATGGACCACCTACCGGCCGATGGCCGAAGACGCGCTGAACCAAGCCATGGAAGCCGGTTTGTTGCCCCAGCGCCTGGGTGGGCTCACCGAGCGCCACCGCCTGATGGCCTGTCCGACGGACGGCGAGCCTGGCGTGCCGCTTCATGCGCCGCCAGGGTGGCACTTACTGGGCACCGATGCCGCTTCCGTGCGCCAGACGCAGGGCGCCGGGCACCTGATCGGCATGGGCCTGAATGCCGCCATGGTGCGCCATTTTGTACGGGCTGAGTATGCGCTCACTGTTGAGGATGTTCTTGCCAGGCGTTGGCGTGCGCTTTTTCTGGATGCTCAGCAGGCCGCCACCATGGCCCCCGAGGTGGCCGACTTGCTGCGGCGAGAAGGCGTGGCTCAGCCGCGCCTGGACGACTTCCTTGCCCTGTGCCGAATTTACGCCGCACAGGCTTGACAGGCCGCAGATCGGGTGCGATACTGCGCGGCTTCGTCTGAAAAGGCGATAGCTATCTGCCCACCGAAGGGGGCTGCGCCAGGTGTCTGGTGCGGTTCGCAACGACGGGCCCAAGACTGATCACTTCCGGCCGTGGTGGCGGGGAGGATTCAAGTTGGGACTTAAATCAAATGATCCAAACGCAATCTCGACTCGATGTTGCTGACAACACGGGCGCCAAGTCCGTGATGTGCATCAAGGTGCTCGGTGGCTCCAAGCGCCGTTACGCCAGCGTGGGCGATGTCATCAAAGTCAGCATCAAGGAAGCAGCGCCCCGTGGCCGCGTCAAAAAAGGCGAGGTCTACAACGCTGTGGTGGTCCGCACCGCCAAGGGCATCCGTCGTCAGGACGGCGCCCTGATCAAATTCGACGGCAACGCCGCCGTGCTGCTTAACGCCAAGCTCGAGCCCATCGGCACCCGCATCTTCGGCCCCGTGACGCGTGAACTGCGTACCGAGAAGTTCATGAAGATCGTGTCCCTGGCTCCCGAGGTTCTCTGAGGTATCACCATGAACAAGATTCGTAGTGGCGATGAAATCATCGTGATCGCTGGCCGCGACAAGGGCAAGCGCGGCAAGGTTGTGAGCCGCACCGACGAGACCCATGTGGTCGTCGAAGGCATCAACATCGTGAAGAAGCACGCCAAGCCGAACCCCATGAAGGGCGTGCAGGGCGGCATCATCGAGAAGACCATGCCCATCCACCAGTCCAACGTGGCGATCTTCAACGCCACCACCGGCAAGGCGGATCGCGTGGGTGTGAAGGTCCTGGCTGACGGCAAGAAAGTGCGCGTCTTCAAGTCCAGCGGCGAAGAAATCAAGGTGGCATGACCATGGCACGCTTTCAAGAAATCTACCGCGACAAAGTCGCGCCCAGCCTGATCGAGAAGTTTGGCTACAAGTCGGTCATGGAAGTGCCTCGCATCACCAAGATCACCCTGAATATGGGTGTGAGCGAAGCTGTGGCCGACAAGAAGGTCATGGACAACGCCGTGGGCGACCTGACCAAGATTGCAGGCCAGAAGCCTGTGGTGACCAAGGCCAAGAAGGCCATCGCTGGTTTCAAGATCCGCGAGCAGCAGCCCATTGGTTGCATGGTGACCCTGCGCGGTGCCCGCATGTACGAATTCCTGGACCGTTTCGTCACCGTGGCCCTGCCCCGCGTGCGTGACTTCCGTGGTATCTCGGGTCGTTCCTTTGACGGTCGCGGCAACTACAACGTTGGCGTCAAAGAACAGATCATCTTCCCTGAGATCGAGTACGACAAGGTCGATGCCCTGCGCGGCCTGAACATCAGCATCACGACAACCGCCAAGACCGACGACGAGTGCAAGGCACTGCTGGCTGGTTTCCGTTTCCCGTTCAAGAACTGAGGTGGCGCGTGGCTAAACAAGCACTACTCCAACGTGAACTCAAGCGCGAGAAGCTCGCTGCCAAGTTCGCCAACAAATACAACGAGTTGAAGGCCGTGGCCGGCGACGCCAAGCGCAGCGACGAAGAGCGCGACGCTGCCCGCCTGGCGCTGCAAAAGCTGCCCCGCAACGCGAACCCGACCCGCCAGCGCAACCGCTGCGAAATCACCGGTCGTCCGCGTGGCACCTTCGCCTATTTCGGTCTGGCGCGCGCCAAGGTTCGTGAGCTGGCGTTTGCCGGCGAGATCCCCGGCGTCACCAAAGCCAGCTGGTAAGCCTTAGGAGAACCCCACATGAGCATGAGTGATCCTATCGCCGACATGTTGACCCGCATCCGCAACGCGCAGATGGTCGAAAAGACCAGCGTGTCGATGCCGGCATCCAAAGTCAAGACCGCCATCGCCCAAGTCCTGAAGGACGAAGGCTACATCGACGGTTTCCAGGTGAAGTCCGAGGCCGGCAAGACCGAACTCGAAATCACCCTGAAGTACTACGCTGGTCGCCCTGTGATTGAGCGCATCGAGCGCGTCAGCCGCCCTGGTCTGCGTGTCTACCGTGGCCGCAACGCCATCCCTCAGGTCCAGAACGGTCTGGGTGTGGCCATTGTGACCACCCCGCGTGGCGTGATGACCGATCGCAAGGCCCGCGCAGCCGGTGTCGGCGGCGAAGTCCTGTGTTACGTCGCCTGATGCGGGCATTGAGGAGAGACTGAATGTCACGTATTGGAAAACTGCCGGTCACCGTTCCCGCTGGGATCGAAGTGGCCGTGGGCGCCGAACTGATCAGCGTGAAGGGTGCCAACGGCGCCCTGACCCTGGCCCAGAACGCCCTGGTCAAGGTTGAGAACAATGCTGGTTCGCTGAGCTTTACGCCGGTGGACGACTCTCGCGAAGCCAATGCCATGTCCGGCACCATGCGCCAGCTGGTGAACAACATGGTCAACGGCGTGAGCAAGGGTTTCGAGAAAAAGCTGACGCTGATCGGCGTGGGTTACAAGGCCCAGGCACAAGGCGCCAAGCTGAACCTCACGGTGGGCTATTCGCACCCCGTGATCATGGACATGCCCGCCGGCATCAAGGTCGAGACCCCGACGCCCACCGAAATCGTCATCAAGGGTGCCGATCGCCAGCGCGTGGGTCAAGTGGCTTCCGAAGTGCGCGCCGTTCGTCCTCCCGAGCCCTACAAGGGCAAGGGCATCCGTTATGCGGATGAGAAGGTCGTGATCAAGGAAACCAAGAAGAAGTAAGGACTGATCATGCTGACGAAAAAAGAGCAACGCCTGCGTCGTGCGCGCCAGACCCGCATTCGCATCGCCCAGCAAGGTGCTGTGCGTTTGACGGTCAACCGCACCAACCTGCACATCTACGCCAACGTGATCTCCGGCGACGGCGCTCGCGTGCTGGCCTCGGCCTCCACGGCCGAAGCCGAAGTGCGCGCCCAACTCGGCGCCTCCGGCAAGGGTGGCAACACCGCCGCTGCCGCCCTGATCGGCAAGCGCATCGCCGAAAAGGCCAAGGCCGCTGGTGTCGAGAAGGTCGCCTTCGACCGTTCCGGTTTTGCCTACCACGGCCGCGTGAAGGCCCTTGCAGACGCCGCCCGCGAGGCCGGTCTGCAGTTCTGATGAAACGGGATACACAACATGGCTAAGTTTCAGGCAAACGTAAAGAACGAAGCGAACGACGACGGTCTGCGCGAGAAGATGATCGCGATCAACCGCGTGACCAAGGTGGTCAAGGGTGGTCGTATCCTCGGTTTCGCTGCGCTGACCGTGGTCGGCGACGGCGATGGCCGCGTGGGCATGGGCAAGGGCAAGGCGCGTGAAGTGCCGGTGGCTGTTCAAAAGGCCATGGAGCAAGCCCGCCGCAACATGATCAAGGTTTCCTTGAAGAATGGTTCGCTGCACCACGCCGTCAATGGCGAGCACGGCGCGTCCAACGTGATGATGCTGCCCGCCACCAAAGGTACCGGCATCATTGCGGGTGGCCCGATGCGCGCTGTCTTCGAAGTGCTGGGCATCACCGATGTGGTGGCCAAGAGCCACGGTTCGAGCAACCCGTACAACCTGGTGCGCGCAACCCTGGACGCCCTGAAGAACTCGACCACCCCCGCCGAAGTGGCTGCCAAGCGTGGCAAGTCGGTGGAAGACATTCTGGGTTGAGAGGAAAGAGCATGAGCACCCAAAACACCGTCAAGATCCAACTGGTGCGCAGCCCCATTGGATGCAAGCAGGATCACCGCGCCACTGTTCGTGGCCTGGGTCTGCGCAAGCTCAATAGCGTGAGCGAGCTGCAGGACACCCCCGCTGTGCGCGGCATGATCAACAAGATCAGCTACCTGGTCAAAGTCCTCTGATCGGAGTCACTGAGATGGAACTCAACACTATCAAGCCCGGCGAGGGCGCCAAGCACGCCAAGCGTCGCGTCGGCCGTGGCATCGGCTCCGGCCTGGGCAAGACCGCTGGTCGTGGTCACAAGGGTCAAAAGTCGCGTTCGGGGGGCTACCACAAGGTGGGCTTCGAAGGCGGCCAAATGCCCCTGCAGCGTCGTCTGCCCAAGCGTGGCTTCAAGTCCGCTTCCCTGCAGTTCAACGCCGAAGTGACCCTGAGCGATCTGAACGCTCTGGATGCAAAGGAAGTCGATCTGCTGGTGCTGAAGCAGGCAGGTCTGGTGCCCAATCTGGCCAAGCGCGTGAAGATCATCAAGACTGGTGAGATCACCCGTGCCGTGTCCCTCAAGGACATCGGTGCCACGGCTGGTGCCAAGGCCGCTATCGAAGCCGCTGGCGGCTCGCTGGCCTAACGCCTTTCCAACGGAAGCAGCCTGTGGCAACTGCTAAGACGACCCTGGCCAAGACCGGCAAGTTCGGCGACCTCCGTCGCCGACTGGTGTTCCTGTTGTTGGCGCTGGTGGTTTATCGCATTGGCGCCCACATCCCGGTGCCGGGCATTGACCCGGCCCAACTTGAACAGCTGTTCAAGGGGCAACAGGGCGGCATCTTGAGCCTGTTCAACATGTTCTCGGGTGGCGCCCTGTCGCGCTTCACCGTGTTCGCGTTGGGCATCATGCCGTACATCTCGGCCTCGATCATCATGCAGCTCATGACCTACGTGGTCCCCACGTTTGAGCAGCTGAAGAAAGAGGGCGAGGCAGGGCGTCGCAAGATCACCCAGTACACCCGTTACGGTACGCTGGGTCTGGCGATCTTCCAGGCCATGGGCATCGCCTTGGCACTCGAAGGTCAAGCCGGTCTGGTGATCTCTCCGGGCATCGGCTTCCGCCTCACCGCGGTGGTCAGCCTGGTGGCAGGCACGATGTTCCTGATGTGGCTGGGCGAACAGATCACCGAACGAGGCTTGGGCAACGGGATTTCCATCCTGATCTTCGCCGGTATCGCGGCGGGTTTGCCCAATGCGGTCGGTGGTTTGCTCGAGCTGGTGCGCACCGGTGCCATGAATATCCTGGTGGCTCTGTTCATCATCGTGCTGGTGGGTCTGGTGACCTACCTGGTGGTGTACGTGGAGCGCGGTCAGCGCAAGATTCTGGTGAATTACGCACGCCGTCAGGTGGGCAACAAGGTGTACGGCGGTCAGTCGTCGCACCTGCCGCTCAAGCTGAACATGGCAGGCGTGATCCCCCCGATCTTCGCTTCGTCCATCATCCTGCTGCCTACCACGGTGGTGAGCTGGGTGAGCACCGGTGACTCGACCCGTTGGTTGCGCGACATTGCTTCGGCCTTGTCGCCCGGACAGCCGATCTACGTGGCCCTGTATGCTGCTGCGATCGTTTTCTTCTGCTTCTTCTACACGGCGCTCGTGTTCAACAGCCGCGAGACCGCCGATAACCTGAAGAAGAGTGGCGCCTTCATTCCGGGCATTCGTCCGGGTGACCAGACCGCCCGTTACATCGACAAGATCCTGCTGCGGTTGACGCTGGCCGGCGCTGTGTACATCACTGCGGTCTGCCTGCTGCCGGAGTTCCTGATCCTCGAATACAACGTGCCGTTCTATTTCGGTGGAACGTCTCTGCTGATCATCGTGGTGGTGACCATGGATTTCATGGCACAGGTGCAGAACTACATGATGTCGCAGCAGTACGAATCGCTGTTGAAGAAGGCCAACTTCAAAACCTCCCTCGGCAACTGAGTTTCGTATGGCCAAGGACGACGTCATCGAGATGCAGGGGGAGGTGATCGAGAACCTCCCGAACGCGACCTTCCGGGTCAAGCTCGAAAACGGTCACGTGGTGCTGGGGCATATCTCCGGCAAGATGCGGATGCACTACATCCGTATCCTGCCGGGAGACAAGGTGAAGGTCGAGCTCACGCCATACGACCTGACCCGCGCCCGAATCGTGTTCCGCTCCAAGTGAGCGACCCGCAGTTGATAGTTTTTGGAATTTCTAGGAGAAGACAATGAGAGTTTCGGCTTCGGTTAAGAAGATGTGCCGCAACTGTAAGATCATCAAGCGTCACGGCATCGTGCGAGTGATTTGCACGGACCCGCGTCACAAGCAGCGTCAAGGCTGATTGGCAAGTTCAGAGGACCCACATGGCTCGTATTGCAGGCATCAACATTCCGCCGCACAAGCACGCTGAAATCGGCTTGACGGCAATTTTTGGCATTGGCCGCACCCGCGCTCGCAAGATCTGCGAAGCGTGCGGTATCGCCTACGACAAGAAGATCAAGGATCTGACCGACGCTGAACTCGAAAAGGTGCGTGACCAGGTTGGCACGTTCACCATCGAGGGTGACCTGCGTCGTGAGACCACGATGAACATCAAGCGCCTGATGGACATCGGTTGCTACCGTGGCTTCCGCCACCGCCGTGGTCTGCCGCTGCGTGGTCAGCGCACCAAGACCAATGCCCGCACGCGCAAGGGTCCCCGCAAGGCCGCCCAGTCGCTGAAGAAATAATTGGATTGAAGGATCCCCATGGCTAAGTCTCCCGCCAGCAACGCCGCGGCTCGCGTTCGCAAGAAAGTCCGCAAGAACATTGCCGACGGCATTGCCCACGTGCACGCCTCTTTCAATAACACCATCATCACCATCACCGACCGCCAGGGCAACGCCTTGTCGTGGGCGTCGTCGGGTGGTCAGGGCTTCAAGGGTTCGCGCAAGTCAACTCCCTTCGCTGCCCAGGTGGCTTCTGAGGTGGCCGGCCGTGCCGCCATGGAACAAGGCATCAAGAACCTGGACGTCGAGATCAAGGGTCCCGGCCCCGGCCGTGAGTCCTCCGTTCGTGCCCTGGGCGCCCTGGGTATCCGCATCTCGTCGATCTCTGACGTGACCCCGGTGCCCCACAACGGTTGCCGTCCGCAGAAGCGTCGTCGCATCTGATGCGCGTTGTACCGGCTTGACGGTACAATCACGGGTTCTGAATTTTCGAGAGCCACCGCAGTTCGCTGCGGTGGCGTTTTTGCTAAGCCCACCGCCCCCGACTGTCGGGTGGCTCCCACGGCAACAGGCCGTGGCAGATCAATCAAGGAAACCAAGTGGCACGTTACCTCGGCCCTAAGGCCAAACTTTCCCGTCGCGAAGGCGCAGACCTGTTGCTCAAGAGCGCACGCCGCTCCATCAGCGACAAGGCCAAGTTCGATTCCAAGCCTGGTCAACATGGCCGCACT
The DNA here is from genome assembly GCF_041913525.1 of Hydrogenophaga sp. Taxonomy (GTDB): domain Bacteria; phylum Pseudomonadota; class Gammaproteobacteria; order Burkholderiales; family Burkholderiaceae_C; genus Hydrogenophaga. Next base: position 73,769 of record NZ_JAYSFD010000003.1, read on the forward strand.
TCTGGCCAGCGCACCTCTGACTTCGGCGTGCAGCTGCGCGAGAAGCAAAAGGTCAAGCGCACCTATGGCGTGCTCGAGCGTCAGTTCCGCCGCTATTTCGCCGAAGCCGACCGTCGCCGTGGCAACACCGGCGCCAACCTGCTGTTCCTGCTGGAGTCCCGCCTGGACAACGTGGTGTTCCGCATGGGTTTTGCCTCCACCCGCGCCGAAGCCCGCCAGATGGTGTCGCACAAGGCCATCACGGTGAACGGCCAGTCGGTGAACATCCCCTCGTACTCGGTGAAGGCCGGTGACGTCGTGGCGGTTCGCGAAAAGTCGAAGAAGCAAGGCCGTGTGGTCGAAGCTCTCGAGTTGGCCAAGCAGATCGGCTTCCCGGGTTGGGTTGACGTCTCGGTTGACAAGGTCGAAGGCGTCTTCAAGAAGACCCCGGACCGTGATGAGTTCGGCTCCGACATCAACGAATCGTTGATCGTCGAACTGTATTCGCGTTAATTCCCCGTTCCCGGCTTGCGTCGTCAGCGGCGCGGCCGGGCCATGCTCCGTCTGCCTTATCGGTGTAACGAGCCGAGGGTCCTGAAGGAAGTTTGAATGCTGAACAATCTGCTCAAGCCCAAGTCCATCAATGTCGAGCAAATCTCGACGAACCGCGCCAAGGTCACGCTGGAACCTTTCGAGCGCGGCTATGGGCACACCCTGGGCAACGCCCTGCGCCGTGTGCTGCTGTCGTCGATGGTTGGGCATGCGCCTACCGAAGTGACGATCGCTGGCGTCGTTCACGAGTACTCCTCGATCGATGGCGTTCAGGAAGACGTGGTTAACCTGCTGCTGAACCTCAAGGGCGTGGTGTTCAAGCTCCACAACCGCGACGAGGTGACGCTGAGCCTGCGCAAGGATGGCGAGGGTCTCGTGACCGCCGCTGACATCCAGACCCCGCACGATGTCGAGATCGTGAACCCAGAGCACGTGATCGCCACGCTGTCCGCGGGCGCCAAGCTCGATATGCAGATCAAGGTGGAGAAGGGCCGCGGCTACGTGCCGGGCAACATGCGCCGTGGCGACGATCCGTCGCGCTCCATCGGCCGCATCGTGCTGGACGCCTCGTTCTCGCCGGTCAAGCGCGTGAGCTACACCGTGGAAAGTGCCCGCGTTGAGCAGCGCACCGACCTGGACAAGCTCGTGCTCGAGATCGAAACCAACGGCTCGATCGGTCCCGAAGAGGCCGTGCGTGCCTCCGCCAAGATTCTGGTGGAGCAGCTGGCCGTGTTCGCACAGCTCGAAGGCGTGGAGCTGTCGGCGTTCGATCAGCCGGCTCAGCGCAGCTCGCAGCAGTTCGACCCGATCCTGCTGCGTCCTGTGGACGAGCTCGAACTGACGGTGCGTTCGGCCAACTGCCTGAAGGCCGAGAACATCTACTACATCGGTGACCTGATTCAGCGCACCGAGAACGAGCTGCTCAAGACCCCGAACCTGGGTCGCAAGTCGCTGAACGAAATCAAGGAAGTGCTGGCTTCTCGTGGCCTGACCCTGGGCATGAAGCTGGAAAACTGGCCGCCTGCCGGCCTGGACAAGCACTGATCTAAACCCCATCCGCCGGCGCCCGGCTTGTCCGCCGGGGCCAGACGAACCGCCAGTACCTGACACGGCTGGCGGCAAAACACTGAAAGGAAATCACCATGCGTCACGGCCACGGACTTCGCAAACTCAACCGCACCAGCGAGCACCGCCTCGCCATGCTGCGCAACATGATGAACTCGCTGCTGACGCACGAGGCCATCAAGACCACCGTCCCCAAGGCCAAGGAACTGCGCCGTGTGGTCGAGCCCATGATCACCCTGGCGAAGGAGCCCACGTTGGCCAACCGTCGTCTGGCCTTTGACCGCCTGCGCGACCGTGATGTGGTCGTGAAGCTGTTCAACGAACTGGGTCCGCGCTTCAAGGCCCGTCCTGGTGGTTACACCCGCATCCTGAAGATGGGCTTCCGCGTGGGCGACAACGCCCCGATGGCCCTGGTTGAACTGGTGGACCGCGCAGAACCCGCTGCCGCTGAAGGCGAAGCTGAAAAAGCGTGATATAATTCAAGTCTTGACGCGCGGTGGAGCAGCCTGGTAGCTCGTTGGGCTCATAACCCAAAGGTCGCAAGTTCAAATCTTGCCCGCGCAACCAATACTTCAGGTACCAGCCTGGCAAAAAGCCTCCCAATCGGGAGGCTTTTTTGTTTGGGTTGAACGCTTCGGTGATTGCTCAACCGCCGCATTTGATCGGTGGCTGCATCCGGTATGCCGTTTGGCTTGGAATGGGCCGAACGGCGCCGAATGTCGCGCTCAGCGCCCGGTCCAACGGGGTGCGCGCTTTTCGATGAAGGCGCGCGGCCCTTCCTGAAAATCTTCGCTGGCCTTCACCCGCTCGATCGCCTCTTGCGACAAGCGCCGCAGCGCGGCCTCGTCGTGGTCGAGCGCCAGGCGCGCCAGGCGCAGGCTTTCGCGCACCGCCACGGGAGCGTTGCTGGCGATTTCATTGGCCAGGGCCAGTGCAGCCCCGGCCAGCGCTTCGCTAGGCACCACGCGGGACACCATGCCCCACTGAAGGGCCTGCTGCACCGTGATCGGACGCCCCGTGAGGATGTGTTCCATGGCCAAGCGGGGCGGAATCGCGCGTGGCAATCGCACCAGGCCACCGGCCGCGGCAATGAGGCCGCGCAGCACCTCGGGCAGGCCAAAGCCGGCGTTCTCGCTGGCCACGATCAGGTCGCAGGCCAGTGCGATCTCAGTGCCCCCGGCCAGGGCCTTGCCTTGCACGGCGGCGATCCAGGGCTTGCGGCGCTCGCGTGAGGTGATGCCGGCAAAGCCGCCGCGCTCGGTCCACAGCGCGTCGGACCGGCCGGCGGCCACTTCCTTCAGGTCGGCCCCGGCACAAAAGGCATCGGGCCCCGCGCCCGTGAGCACGGTGACCCAGGTGTCGGGGTCGCTTTCGCAGCGGTCGATGGCGGCCTCAAGGCCCTGTGCCACCGCGGCATTGACGGCGTTGCGTGCCTGGGGGCGGTCAATGCAGACCCAGGCCACGTGGGGGGCGGCCATGCGCATCCAGACGGCGTCGGACAGGGCGATGGTGGAGTGGTCAGTGTTCATGGCGAGGGGTGTCGGGAGGAGATGGCCAGACTAGCAGCGCAGACCGCAGGGGTGTCTGCGGGCAATCCATGGCGCGCATGACCAATAGACACAAGACCTGTGCCGCTCGCATGCCCACCATCGGCCAGTTGACCCCACACACAACACGAGGAGACCCCCATGCTGAACGAGCGCCTGCGGTCGCACGACTGGTACCACCGCACCATCCCCCAACTGTTTGCGCAGACCTGTGCGGCCCACCCCGACAAGGTGGCCATCGTGTTCGCGGAGCGCGAGATGCGCTTTGGCGAGCTGCACGCGCAGGTGCAGCGCGTGGCACAGGGCCTGCTGGACCTGGGCGTGGGCAAGGGCGATGTGGTGTCTACCCTGCCGAGTGCCACGCCGGAGTTCGCGGTGCTGTACTACGCCACGCTGCAGGTGGGCGCCATCGTCAACCCATTGAACCTGTTGTGGGGCACCACCGAGTTGCGCGGCGTGCTGCAACGCAACGCGCCGAAGGTGATCTTGGCGGTGGACCAGCAAGGCCCACGCGATGTGCTGGCCCTGCTGCAGGGCGCCTTGCCCGACCTGGTGCGTGAGGGCGACCGTGCCCGCAGCGCGTCGCTGCCCTCGTTGCAGCGCGTGGTGTGCGTGGGCCGCAGCGCCCAGGTGCCCGCCGGCTACATTGACTTCGAGACCCTGCGCGACCCGTCGCGCGCCGTGGACACCGCGCGCCTGCAAGCGCTGGTGGACCAGGGCCAGGCCACCGACATCCAGTTCATGTGCCAGACCTCGGGCACCACCTCGCTGTCGAAGAGTGCGCTGTGGGACCACCGCCCGCCGCTGGCCACCGCCCACTTCGGCGCGCGCAACCTGCGCATCACCGAGGACGACCGCTACATCAACCTCGCGCCCTTCTATCACAACAGCGGTTTGTTCGCGCTCACGATGAACCTGGCTTACGCCGGCACCACCCTCTACCTCATGGACGGCTTCCAGCCCCAGGCCGCGCTGGAGTTGATCGACCGCCACGGCTGCACCTGCACCTTCGGTTTTGATGCGCACTGGCAGGGCATGCGCCGCGTGCCGAACTTCGAGACGTACCGCTTCACCATCTGCAAGGCCATCCTCGCGGGCGAGCCGCGCACCTACGACCTGGTGCGCGGCATGTGCCCACCCGGGGCCACCATCAATAACCTCTACGCCCAGACCGAAAACGGCCCGCTGGTCTCGCTGGCCGACCACGACTGCGTGAACGAGGACATCAACAAGTTCACCCACGGACGCCCGCTGCCGGGTGTGCAGGTGGTGATCAAAGACATCGACACCGGCGCCCGCCTGGTGCAGGGCGAGGCCGGCGAGATTTGCTACAAGAGCCCGTACCTGTTTCGCGGCTACCGCCAGCAGCCCGATGAGACCGCCAAGGCGTTTGATGCCGAGGGCTACTTCCACAGCGGCGACTACGGCCACCTCGACAACGGCTACGTCACCTACCTGGGCCGCCTGGGCGGCGTGGTGAAGTCGGGCGGGGAAAACGTGTCCACCACCCGCGTCACCACCGACCTGCTGAACATCTTTGGCGAGGCCTTCGACGACGTGAAGACCGTGGGCATTGACGACCCCTATTGGGGCACCAAGGTGGTCAGCTTCGTTCGCATGCGTGGCGGCCAGTCCATGCCCTCAACGGCCGAACTGCGCGAGGCCTGCAAAGGCCGCATGGCGGTGTACGAGATCCCGCGCGACTTCCTGGCCTGGAGCGGCGACTGGCCTGTCACCCCCGAGGGCAAGATCGACTTCAAGCGCCTGCAGGCGGTGGCCAAGGAGCAGTTGGCGGCCACGGCTTGAGGGGTGGATCAGTGGGCGGGCAGGCGGCGGCTGTAGGCCAGAAACACCGTGTCCCGTGCCCAGCCCAGTGACTCGTAGAGTCGCTGGGCGGTGGTGTTGGTGCGGGCGGTGGTCAGGTCCAACCGTGCCAGGCCATCGGCCGTGGCCCTCGCCTCGGCCGCCAGCAGCAGTTGGCGGCCCGCGCCTTGTCCTCGCGCTTCGTGCAGAACGAACAGGTCGTACAACACGCCAATGGGCCGAGCCTCCACCGAGCAGAAGCTGGGGTAGAGCTGGCAGAAGCCCACCAAGGCACCACTGGCGTCTTCGGCCACCAGGATCACCGACTCGTTGCGCTCGAGGCGTTGCCGAATGAAATCGGCGGCGCGCTGCGCGTCGGCGACCTGCTCGTAGAACTGGCGGTACAGGTCGAAGAGCCTGGCGATGGCGGGCAGGTCGGCGGCTTGGGCAGGGCGGGTGGTGGTGGTCATGCGGGCTCCCTTAAAGGGAGCGCAGTGTAGGGAGATGGCGTTTGCGCGGATGGGCCCGTATCCCGGATGGGCCGAGCCGTCCGGGCTCACTGCCAGATCTCGTCGCAGGTCTTGCTGCCGTCCACCAGCGGGCCGATCTCGGCCAGCAGCTTGTGGAAGGCGGGGTCCATCGCGGCTTTGCGGGTGAGGGCTTGCGAGGCGTCGATGGACTCCATCTCGTAGGTGAAGCGCAGGCGGGTGGGGGCGCCGGTCACGGGGCGTGAGAGGCGCAGGGTCACGCCGTGGGCGTCCTGGTAGTACTTCGCGATGGCCTGTGCGATGGGGGCGCCGCGCAGGGCATCGATCATGGTCTTGAACGTGACTTCGCGAGTGAAGGTGTACATGGCAGGGCCTTTCGCCGTGTTGAGCCCAAGCACTTTAGGCATTGGCCCGCTCGCCGCATTGAGCGTGCTCACCGCGTCAGCACGTGACGGCCGCGTCCACGAAAAAGCCCCGCCTGCGCGGCCAGCGCAGCGGGGCTTTGCTCGGTGCGAGGCCCTGTGTCAAGGGCCTTGGCACACGCAGCATCAGCGCATGCCGTGCACCTTCACGTCCACCTTGGAGTAGACCTCGTTCCAGTACAGGTCGGCCAGGGCGTCGGCGTTTTCCACGGGCTCCACCAGCTTGACCCACTTGGTCACCAGCGGGCGCATGGCGGCCACGAGTTCGTCGGCGCGCTTGACGTTGTGTTGCTTGGTGTAGGTGGCGGCGATGTTGGGGATGTCGGCCTCGATGGCGGCGCGCGATGCCTTCACCAGCTCGGCGTCGGCCTTGTGCACCTTGGCGCCCTTGGCCACCACCTGGTCCACGTCGCGCTTGGCGTAGGCGTGGTAACGGTAGGTGACCTGAGCGCCCATCACGGCACCGGCGCGCAGCATGCCGCGGCGCTGGGCCTCGGTGAGCTTGCGCCACACGTCGATGTTCATGTTGGTGGTGGCGCCGGAGAACACGCCGCCGGGCACTTCGGGGGTGATGTCGGTGGTCACTTCCTTGAGGTTCAGGCCGCTGAGTTCGGGGGCGGACTGGATGCTGCACTCCACCACCTTTTGCTTCATGGCCTCGAAGATTTCGTTGCCGGGCATGGACACCGGGGTGGCGCCCACCTGGCGGGCCCAGCGGGCCCAGGCCGCGCCGCCCGAGCGCAGGCGCGCGCCCTTCAGGTCGGCCAGGGTGCGCATGGGCTTGGTGCACAAGAGCATGTAGGGCGAGCTGCCACCGGTGCCGGTGTAGACCTGGCCTTGCTTGGCGAAGTCGGCGTTGCACTCGGGGCAGTGGAACATCACGAACTCGGCCATGGCACCGCCGAAGGCCAGGCCGGCCTTGTCGCCGGGCACGTTCTGCAGGGCCAGCAGCATGGACAGTTCCGAGGCCATGTTCAGGTGCGGGAACTCGGCCGGGGTGTACTGGGTGAGCACGTAGCCGATGTCGGCCAGGCCCTTGCCCAGGCCGGAGGACATCTCGGCCAGGTTCAGCAGCGACAGGTCGTACACCTTCAGGTTGACCGAGTTGTCGGTGTATTTCTTCACCGCCTCGGCGTAAATGCGGGCCGACTCGGGCGCCGCGCCGGTGGGGAAGCCCACGGCGTAGCGCAGGGTGGTCTGGGCCTGGGCGGCGCCCAGCAGGCCGGCGCCCAGGGCGGTGGCGGCCAGGATGGAACGGACGTATCGCATGCTTGTGTCTCCTCTTGTGGTGTTGCCCTCGGTGGGGCTGGTGATGGAATCGGTCGGGGGGAATCAGTCGCGGAACACGGGGGCGCGCTTCTCGCGGGCGGCGGCCACGGCCTCTCGCAGGTCTTGCGAATACAGCATGGCCGCGTTCCAGGTGGCCACGTGGTCCAGGCCTTCGGCCACGCGGTGGTCGCGGGCGTGGTTGAGCATGTGCTTGGTGCCGCGCAGGGCCAGGGGCGACTTGGCCGCCAGCGTACGGGCCACCTCGTCCACGCCCTCGGCCAGGGCCGCGTCGTTGCTGAAGCAGCGGTTGACCAGGCGCATGCCCTGGGCTTCGGCGCCGCTCACGCGGCGGCCGGTGAAGGCCATCTCGCGGGCCAGGCCTTCGCCCACCAGCTTGGGCAGGCGCTGCAGGGTGCCCACGTCGGCCACCAGGCCCACGTCGATTTCTTTCACGCAGAACCAGGCGGCTTCGCTGCAGTAGCGCAGGTCGCAGGCGGCAATGATGTCGATGCCGCCACCCACGCAGGCCGCGTGCACCGAGGCGATCACGGGCTTGGTGCAGCGCTCGATGGCGGTGACGGTGTCTTGGATGTCCAGGATGTGCTCGCGCAGGCGCTCGCGGGCGCGGCCTTCGCAGGCGTCTTGCGTCAGGGCCTGCAGCTCGTCGAAGGTGGCCAGGTCAAGCCCGGCGCAGAAGTGGCGCCCGCGCGCTTCCAGCACGCCCACGCGGGCGGCATCGGTGCGCGTGAGCCAGCGCATGGCTTCGCGCAGCTCGTCCCACATGCGCAGGTTGATGGCGTTGGCCTTGTCGGGGCGATTCAGCGCGATGCGGGCCACGCCGTCTTGCAGGCTGATGGCCAGGGTGTCCATGTCGGGAACGGTCATGGCGTCAAGCCTTTCGCCCAAAGCGCGGGGCGCGCTTTTGCACGAAGGCGGTCACGCCCTCGCGGGCATCGGCGCTGGCGCCGCAGGCCACCATGCCCAGGTGTTCTTGCGCGAGCTGCTCGTGCAGGGTGTGGCGCGCGGCCTGGTCCACCAGGGACTTGATGCGCGCCAGCGAGCCGGTGGCGCCTTGGGCGAGCGACTGCACCAGCGCCTCGGCCGCGGGCATCAGGGCGTCGTCGTCGTGCACCTCGGCCACCAGGCCGGCGGCCAGGCACTGCTGGGCGTCCAGGGGCTGGTTGGTGAACAGGATGTGCTTGGCCCGCATGGGGCCCACCAGGCGCGTGAGCGCCCAGGACACGCCCACGTCGGGGCTGAGCGCGATGGCCGAATAGCCGCCGCGCAATTTCATGGAACGCGAGGCAATCACCAGGTCGGCGCACAGCGCGATGCCGATGCCGCCACCGCCCAGCGAGCCGTTCACCGCGCTCACCACCGGCACGGGCAGGGTGCTCAGGGTGTGGATGGCCTCGTGCAGCGGGGGAATGGTGCGGTCCAGCAGCTCGGCGATGTTGTCGGCCGCCACGAAGCCGCGAATGTCGCCACCGGCGCAGAAGTGCGGGCCCTTGGCGGCCAGCAGTACGGCGCGCACCTCGCCACGCGCCCAGGCGCCGGCCACCTGGCGCACCACGCCAATGAAGGCCTGGCCGGTCTCGTCGTTGAGCACGTTGGCTTGCTCGGGCCGGTTGAGGGTGATGCGCGCGATCGCGTCGCGAATCTCCAGCAGGATGGGGGGCGTGGGGGTGCTTGGCATGGGGTGTCTCGTGGTCGGGTGGCCGCGCTCGGTGGCGCGGCTTGCGGCGCAGTGTGGGCGGGGGGCGCGCTGTCGTCTTGCGTCAACTGGCTGAGGCCCCGGCAGCCATTCGGCGCAAGACCGTGGCCGCTCTCGTGTGCACACTGAAAGTGCTTGATTGCCCTTGCCACTGCTGAGAGAAAACCCCTATGCCTTTGCCGCCGCCCGACGCCGCCCGTGAACCCCTGAACCGCCGCGAAATTCGCATTGAGGGCTTTCGCCGCGCCGATGGCCTGTGGGACGTGGAGGGCCATCTGTTGGACACGATGGCGAATGACATCGTGTTTGCCGGGGGCTCGCGCCGCGCGGGCGAGCCCATGCACATCATGGGGCTGCGGCTCACGGTGGACCTCAGCGCCACCATTCGCGCCGCCGTGGCCAGCTCGGACGCGCACCCTTTCGCGGGCGTGTGCGACCGCATCGCGCCGGCCTACGGGCAACTGGTGGGCGTGCGCGTGGGGCCGGGCTTTCGCCGAAAGGTGCGCGAGCTGTTCCCGCCCGCGCAAGGCTGCGCCCACCTGAGCGAACTGGTCATCACCCTGGGCACGGGTGTGCTGCAGACGCTGGCGCCCTTCATCGCGCAAGACCCGACCATCAAGCCCTTCAGCCTGGACGGTTGCCACGCGCTCATGACCGACGGCCCGCAGGTGCGCGAGTTCCACCCGCGCTGGTACCGCGCGCCGGTGACGGGCTGAGTGGCCGTTGGGGGCTCAGGCTTTTTTGTCGCCGTAGCTGCGCTGCATGCCGGCGCGCACGTCCATCTGCACGCCATAGGGTGGGATGGGGTAACGCAGGCCATTGCGGGCCAGGCGCTCCACGCCGGCCACGGCCTGGGCCAGTTGCGCGGGCTTGAGGGCCAGCAGCAGCTCGTCGTCGGCCACGCCGCCATAACGCCGCTCGGGGAAGCAGGGCAGTGCCAGGCTGGGCTCGCCGGTGGCCAGGGCGCGGCCCCAGGAATCGGCGCAGGCCGACTCGCCCACTGCGCCCCATTCGAGCTTGCGGTAGCCGGCCCACTGCAGGCCGTTGATGAGCAGAATCATCTGCGCCGGGTTGGCGTAGACCAGGGCGATGTCGGGGTCGCTCAGGCGCCCGGTGTTCAGCGGCGACACGGCCATGGCGTGGTAGCGGCCGTGCGGCACGCAGTGCATGGCGCGCTGGTGGGCGGCGGCGTCGGCCGGGGTGGCGAACCACACGCCCACAAAGGGCTCGCCGCGCAACCACGCTTCGTCTTGCGGGGCCAGGCCCAGCACCGCGCCGCACTGCGGGCCCACCAGGTCGTCGGCGGTGATGCCCACGGTGAAGCCCAGGCGCGCGGCCTGGCCGACGATCTGGTCGGCGGTGTGAATGGCGCCGCTGGGCCGGCGAATCTTGGGCACGGCCAGCATGTCGTCCACGCGCTCGAAGAGCTTCATGGCCACGGGCGTGGTCTTCAGGCGCAGCAGGCGAAACAGGGCGTCGACCAGGGCGGCGCCGTCAACGTCGGTGGGGGTGTCAGGGGCAGAAGTGTTCATGCGGCCAGTGTCGGCCGAGGCCGGCGCGCGGTCTTGTGCGCAGTGGCTGCGCGGCGCGCGCCACCTGGGTGTGGCCTCGGGCATACCCGCGGGTAGCCAATTGGCACAAGACCGGGGCGGGGTGCGCCCGTAGCATGGACCGAAAAAGGCCAGGGCCGGGGCGTGCGCGCCCGGCCCATCAACCCCCGGAGACAAGACACCATGAGCGCCACTTCCGCCTCTCTCACCCCATCGGCCCTTGACATGAACCTGGTCGAGCGCGTCAACGTGGGCGACATCGTCCTGCGCGCGGCCGACGTGGTCCCCGACAACGTGGCCGTGATCGAAGGCGAGCGCCGCCTGAGCTACGCCGAGTTCAACACCCAGGTGGACCGCCTGGGCCACGCCCTGCTGGGCCTGGGCCTGAAGCACCAGGACATCGTGGCGCTGATGTCGCGCAACACCACCGAGCTGCTCATCACCTACTTCGCCTGCGCGCGCGCCGGGCTGATCTGCATGCCGGTGAACCTGGGCCTGCGCCCGCACGAAATCGCCTTCTGCCTGCGCGACGCCAAGGCCCGCGTGCTGATCGCCGAGCACGCGCTGCGCGAGGTGGCCGAGGCCGCGCTGAAAGACGGCCCGCCCGAGTTGAACCAGGTGTTCTGGTTCGGCGGCCCCTGCGCGCCCGAGCAAGACTTCAACCGCCTGCTGGCCAGCGGCAGCGACGCGCCGCTGGAGGTGCTGGTGAACGACCGCGACATCGTGCAATTGCTCTACACCAGCGGCACCACGGCCAACCCCAAGGGCGTGCTCACCAGCCACCTGGCGGTGACCATGGCCGGCCTGTCCAACGCCATTGGCCACCAGTGCGGGCCGGGCTCGGTGGCGCTGGTGGGGCTGCCGCTGTTCCACTGCGCCATGCTCAACTCGGTGACCATGCCCTTCCTCATCGTGGGTGGCACGGTGGTGCTCACCAAGGGCTTCGAGCCGGGCGAAACCGCACGCGCCATTGACGAGCACCAGGTCAACGTGATGGTGCTGCTGCCCATGATGTACGGCATGTGGCTGAGCGACCCGGCCTACCAGGGCCGCACCTTCCCGTCGCTCAAGCGCGCCATGTACGCCATGGCGCCCATGCCGCCCGAGCGGCTGAAGGCCATTCACGAGATGTTCCCCAACGCCGACGTGGTGCTGGGCTCGGGCCAGACCGAGTTCACCCCGGCCACCTGCATGCAGCGGCCCGAGCACCAGTGGTCCAAGGCCAACACCTGGGGCACGGCCACCGCCATGACGCGCGTGGCCATCATGGACGACAGCGGCCGCCTGCTGCCGCGCGGCGAGACGGGTGAGATCGTCTACCGCGGCCCGCAGGTGATGCAGGGCTACCTGAACCTGCCCGAGGAAAACCAGAAGAGCTTCCGCCATGGCTGGTTCCACAGCGGCGACGTGGCCCACATCGACGAAGACGGCGCCATCTGGTTCAAAGACCGCTACAAGGACGTGGTGAAGTCTGGCGGCGAGAACGTGGCCTCCATCGAGGTGGAGCGCTGCCTGATGCAGCACCCCGCCGTGGCCGAGGCCGCGGTGGTGGGCGCGCCGCACGAGAAGTGGGGCGAGGCGGTGGTGGCCAGCGTGGTGCTGGCGCCGGGCCAGTCGGTGGACGAGGGCACGCTGATCGCGCACTGCCGCGAACACCTGGGCGGCTTCAAGGTGCCCAAGGCCATCGTCATCGTCAAAGAGTTCCCGCGCACTGGCACGGGAAAGATTCAGAAACACATCATCCGCACGCAGGTGAAAGACCTGTTCCACCAGGCCTGATCGGCCATTCCGTTTCCCTTCTCGCATGAGCACACTCGATTTCGACGCCCTGTTCAACCTGCGCGGCAAGACCGCGCTCATCACCGGTGCCTCCAGCGGCATTGGCCTGCACGTGGCGCAGCTCTACGCCCGCGCGGGCGCCAAGGTGGCCCTGGCCGCGCGCCGGCTGGACCGCACCGAGGCCGCCGCGCAGGCCTTGCGCGACGAGGGCCACCAGGCCTGCGCCGTGCCGCTGGACCTGCTGGACGACGCCTCCATCGTCGCCGCCATGGACAGCGCCGAGGCGCAGCTGGGCGCGCCGCTGAACCTGCTGTTCAACAACGCCGGCATCCTCTACGCCGCGCGCTTCGTGGACCAGGACATGGCCGAGGTGGACAAGGTGTTCGACACCAACCTGCGCGGCAACTTCCGCGTGGCGCAAGAGGCCGCGCGGCGCATGGCCAGGCAGCGCGACGGCGTGATCGTGAACGTGGCCTCCACGGCCGCCTTCGGCCCTGGCGCGCAGCTCTCCAGCTATTGCGCGTCCAAGGCCGGCCTGGCCCACCTCACCAAGGTGATGGCGGTGGAACTCGCCCCGCGCGGCATTCGGGTGAACGCGCTGTGCCCGGGCAACTTTGAGACCGACATGGCCCAGACCTTCCGCGACAAGGGCTTTGACGACAACCTCATCTCGCGCACCCCCATGCGCCGCTTCGGCCAGTTGCCCGACCTCGACGGCGCGGCCCTGCTGCTGGCCAGCGACGCCGGGCGCTACATGACCGGCGTGGCCCTCACGGTGGACGGCGGCCAGCTGCTGAGCTGGATGTGACCCGGTTCGCCGCCGCCTCTTCTGATTTCTTCTTGCAAGGCTCGCCCCATGGCTTTTGAACCCACCCCTCGCGTCGTTGAGCTCAAGCAGCGCCTGAGCGCTTTCATGGACGAGCACATCTACCCCAACGAGGCCCGCCACCTGGAAGAGGCCGAGCGCCTGGGCCCCTGGGCCGTGCTGCCGGTGATCGAAGAGCTCAAGCCCCTGGCGCGCGCCGCCGGCCTGTGGAACCTGTTCCTGCCCGAGAGCGAGCACGGCCCCGGCCTGAGCAACCTGGAGTACGCGCCGCTGTGCGAAATCATGGGCCGCTCGCTGCTGGCGCCCGAGGTGTTCAACTGCTCGGCGCCCGACACCGGCAACATGGAGGTGCTGGCCCGCTACGGCACGCCCGAGCAGCAAGAGCGCTGGCTCAAGCCGCTGCTGGCGGGCGAGATTCGCTCGTGCTTCGCCATGACCGAGCCCAAGGTGGCCTCCAGCGACGCCACCAACATCGAGTCCAGCATCCGCCGCGAGGGCGACGAGTACGTGATCAATGGCCACAAGTGGTACACCACCAACGCCACCGACCCGCGCTGCAAGATCGCCATCTTCATGGGCAAGTCCGACCCGGACAACGCCGACCGGCACAAGCAGCAGTCGATGATTCTGGTGCCCATGGACACCCCCGGCATTCGCGTGCTGCGCTCGCTGCCGGTGTTCGGCTTCTACGGCATGCCCGACCGCGCCGCCGAGGTGGTGTTCGACAACGTGCGCGTGCCCGCCAGCCACATGCTGCTGGGCGAGGGCCGGGGCTTCGAGATCGCCCAGGGCCGCCTGGGGCCGGGGCGCATTCACCATTGCATGCGCCTGATCGGCCTGGCCGAGCGCACGCTGGAGAAGATGTGCCGCCGCGCGCAGGAGCGCGTGGCCTTTGGCCAGCCCGTGGCCACCCAGGGCGTGACCATGGAGCGCATTGCGCAGGCGCGCATCCTGATCGAGCAGACCCGCCTGCTCACGCTGAATGCCGCCGAGCGCATGGACACCGTGGGCAACAAAGAGGCCAAGGCCGAGATCGCCATGATCAAGGTGGCCGCGCCCAACATGGCCTGCCAGGTGGTGGACTGGGCCATTCAGGTGCACGGTGGTGGCGGCACCAACAACGACTTCGGCCTTACCCACGCCTACGCCATGGCCCGGCTGCTGCGCCTGGCCGACGGGCCGGACGAGGTGCACCGCAACCAGATCGCCAAACTGGAGCTGCGCAAGCACCGGCCGTCGCCCGCGGTTCAGGGTTAACCCTGGAAAAACACCCCCTTCCGGTGCCGAATGTCGCCAAGGCGAAAGTCATAGCCATTTGACACAAGATGCCCCCGGGGGGTTTGCCTACACTGGGGCAAAAGGCGGAAACCACCGCCACCGCGGCGACCAACAGCCGCACGGCGCTCCCAACTCGGGAGCATCGAACACAGGAGACTCAGAGATGCGTGTGGATCAGGATCGAACGGGGCCCTTGGTGGTGCGGCGCAGCGCCAGCAACGAGCGGGTGATGTGGATCACCCCCGATCGCGTGTTCTACGTGGGCCTGCTGGGCGCGCCCTCGGTGCGCAACTTCGGTGCGGTCAGCGTGTACGTGGGCCTGGACTGCCCGGTGAGCGTGAGCGTGGACGGCGGTGAGTGGGAAACCAGTCACGTGGCCGTGGTGCAGCCCTACACCCCGCACCAGGTGGCCTACGCCTCGCGCAACATCGCCGTCATTCACATCGAGCCCGAGAGCGTGGACATGGCGGCCCTGCCCAAGATGCTGCGCCACGGCAATGGCGCGGTGCAGGCCGACGAGTTCCGCGCCCACGTGCTGCGCTGCCACCAGGCCATCATCCGCAACGGCCAGAACGCCGTGGAGCCCATGCTCGATTTCGACACCCTGGTGTTCGGCTCGCCGCTGGCCTCGCGCACGGTAGACCCGCGCATCGCCCAGGTGCTCGATCGCATCCGCCGCGACCCCTCCAGCCAGGCGCAGGCGCAAGACTGCGCCGAGCAGGTGCACCTGTCGTTCTCGCGTTTCCTGCACCTCTTCAAGAGCGAGGTGGGGGCATCGTTCCGCAGCTTCCGCACCTGGAAGCGCGCCCGCAGCCTGCTGCACTACGTGGTGGACCAGAGCACCACGCTCACCGACGTGGCGCTGGGCGCGGGCTACCCCGACTCCACCCACTTCAGCCATTCCATCCGGCAGGTGTACGGGCTCAAGCCCAAGGACATCTTCGCCGGCTCGCGCAAGCTGCGCGTGATCGGCCCGGGCCTGTTCGCCTGAGCCTTCGGGGGCCAGCCGGCCCCAGTCCCCACCCGGCCTGACCGGGTTTGATTCAAGCGGTGCCGCCTGCGGGCGGGCCGGGGTGGCGCTCGCCTGTGCGGGCAGCGCCGGGCGGGGCGATCGGGCCTCGCCGTGGGTTTTCCGACGGATTGTTCAGAGGATCGACATGCCACACCAGCCAAACCCCCAGGCCAGCCAGTTGAAGGCGCAAGTCGCCGCCTTCATGGACGAGCACATCTACCCCAATGAGGCCCGCTACGCCGAGGCGCTCAGGCAATCGCCCAACGGCCACGCGCCGGCCTTTCTGCAAGCACTCAAGGCGAAGGCCCGCGCGCAGGGCCTGTGGAACCTGTTCCTGCCCGGCCACCACGGCGCCGGCCTGAGCAACGCCGAGTACGCGCCCCTGGCCGAGCTGATGGGCCGGGTGTCCTGGGCGTCGGAGGTGTTTAACTGCTCGGCGCCCGACACCGGCAACATGGAGATCCTCTCGCTCTACGGCACCGAGGCGCAGAAAGAGCGCTGGCTCAAGCCGCTGATGGCCGGCGAGATCCGCTCGGCCTTCTCCATGACCGAGCCGGCCGTGGCCTCCAGCGACGCCACCAACATCCAGTGCGAGATTCGCCGCGACGGCGACCACTACGTGATCAACGGGCGCAAGTGGTACACCTCGGGCGCGATGAACGCGGCCTGCCAACTGCTCATCGTGATGGGCAAGACCGACCCGGACAACGCCGACCGGCACAAGCAGCAGTCGATGATCCTGGTGCCCATCGACACCCCGGGCGTGACGATCGTGCGCAACATGGCCGCCTTCGGCTACGAAGACCTGCCCGGCGGCCACCCCGAGGTGGTCTACGACAACGTGCGCGTGCCGGCCGAGAACCTGCTGCTGGGCGAGGGCCGGGGCTTCGAGATCGCCCAGGGCCGCCTGGGCCCGGGGCGCATTCACCACTGCATGCGCCTGATCGGCTGCGCCCAGCGCGCGCTGGAGCTGATGTGCCAGCGCGCCACATCGCGCGTGGCCTTTGGCAAGGCCCTGGGCGAGCACGGCTCGGTGCGCGAGGACATTGCCCACTCGTACTGCGAGATCGAGCAGGCCCGCCTGCTCACCATGATGGCGGCCGAGAAGATGGACCGCGAGGGCAACAAAGCCGCGCGCGATTTGATCGCGGCCGCCAAGATCGTGGTGCCGTCCATGGCCGCGCGCGTCATCGACCGCGCCATTCAGGTGTTTGGCGCGGCCGGCGTGTCGCAAGACACCTTCCTGCCCGAGGCCTATGTGTACGCCCGCTTCATCCGCATTGGCGACGGGCCCGACCAGGTGCACCTCTCGGCCCTGGGCAAACAACTGCTCAAGCAACACGGCGCGGCGAGGGCGGCATGAGCGCGGTGGTCAGCGCCCCCCCGCTGGACCTGCCCCGGCTGGAGCGCCACTTCGCCACCCACGTGCCCGGCGTGGGCCGCGTGCTGGAGGCCACGCGCCTGGTGGGCGGCAACTCCAACCCCATCTGGCGCCTGCGCGCCGAGGGCGGCCTCTACATCCTGCGAACCCAGCCGGCCGGGGCCTTGCTCAAGTCGGCCCACGCGCTGGACCGCGAGGTGCGCGTGATCCAGGCCCTGCACGGCACGGCCGTGCCGGTGGCGCGCATCCACCACCTGTGCCACGACCCGGGCGTGATCGGCGTGCAGTTCTATTTGATGGATTGCGTGGACGGCGAGGTGCACCGCGAGGTGGCCCTGCCCGAGGTGCCGCGCGAGCAGCGCGCCGCGATCTACCACGCCGCGCTGGACACGCTGGCCACCATCCACCGCACCGACCTGGCCGCCACCGGCCTGAGCGACTTCGGCCGCCCCGGCAACTACTTCGAGCGCCAGCTCCACCGCTGGAGCCAGCAGTACCGCACCGCGCTGCCCGAGGGCCTGCCGGCGGTGGACGCGCTGATCGACGCGCTCACGCCCCTGGTGCCCCAAGGCCATGCCCCCACCGTGCTGCTGCACGGCGACTGCCGGCTCGACAACCTCATGTTCGAGCGCGGCACGCCGCGCGTGAAGGCCGTGCTCGACTGGGAACTCTCCACCCTGGGCCACCCGCTGGCCGACCTGGGCCAGTTCCTGGGCGTGCAGGAACTGCCGCCCGACTACCTGCTGCCGGGTCTCGCCGGCGTGGACCGCGCGGCGCTGGGCATTCCCAGCCAGCGCGAGATGGCGCGGCGCTACCTGGGCGCCATGGGCCTGGACGGGCTGGACACCGAGACCGACCTGCGCTTCTTCAAGGCCTTTGCCCTGTTCCGCCAGGCCGCCATGTCGGCCGGCCTGCTGCGCCGCGCCCGCGAAGGCACGGCCGTGGCCGAAAGCGCCCTGGCCTTTGGCGAAACCACCGAGGTGTTCGCCGAGGTGGGCCTGGCCGTGCTGGCCGCGCCCGACGTGCACTGACACCGGAGACCGCCATGCCCCGCACCTTCACCGACGAGCAGTTGCGCGACATCGCCACCCCGCCCGAGCAACACGCCCTGGCCGCCCTGGCGCGCGGCGACCTGCCGGCCGTGCAGCGCTGGCTGGACGAGATGGCCGCTGGCCACGCCGGGCTGGACGCGCTCTCGCTGCACGCGCTGGCGCGCAAGGCCGGCAAGCTGCGGCAAGACGTGGGCGAGGCAAAGGCCCTGCAGACGCTGGCGCGCGTGGGCCGCCAGCTCATGGCCACCTGGACGGCGCAGTGGCAGGCCGGCGACGCGCGCGGCGCCATTGCCGACCTGGTGGCCGTGTTCCGCCACCAGGTGGGGGCTGGCCTGGCCCCGCTCACCGAAGACGACGAGCACGTCACCCTCTGCCTCACGCCCTGCGGCAGCGGCGGCCGGGTCGACCGCCAGCGCCTGGCCGACAAACACCCCGCGGCCTACGGCGGCTGGGCCGACGGCGTGAACAGCTACTGCCAGGGCTGCAAGGCGCAGCAGCGCGCCCTGAACGACAGCTTGGGCTTTGATGCCTGGACCAGCGAGAAGCGCCCCGACGGCGCCTGCGTGCTGCGCTTTCACAAGGGCGCGCAGCGCGGCCAGGCCCTGTTCACCGAGGCCGAGCGAAGCGAGCTGACGCAGACCCGCGTGCAGCGCGCCCGCGCCCGGCTGGCGCAGGGCAACACCGAGGTGGCGGCGCTGATCGACGGCCAGCGCAAGGAATGGATGCCCTGGCACGACTTCGCCGTGGTGTGGCTGGCCCACCTCTACGCCGCCGCGCTGGAGATCGGCGGCCAGCCCTACCTGGACGAGCTGCTGGCCCAGACCTACGAGCCCGCCTTCGTGGCCGGCTTCCCGCGCTACGCCGCGCTGGACGACGAGGCCCTGGCGCGCGAGATCGCCCGCACCTGGAACTACCACTGCGCCGACTTCCGCCTGCACGAAGAAAACGAGCGTTTCGTCTTCACGCTCGACCCCTGCGGCAGCGGCGGGCGCCTGCTGCGCGGGCAGATGTGGCGCGACATGTTCCATTACGGCGCGCCGCTCTCGCCCCTGATCGCCGAGCCGCAGCCCATCAACTTCATGCGGCGCGACGCACCGTCGTACTGCACCCACTGCGCCGCGTCGAACCGCGCGCAGTTGCGCGGCGCGGCCGACCCGGCGGTGCCCCTGTTCTTCGTGATCGACGGCCACGCCCAGATGGCCCCGGGCATGCCCTGCCGCACCTACGCCTACAAGCGCGGTGCCGACCGGGCCCGCGTTGACGCCGCCCTGTTCCACGAGGTGGGCCTGAGCGCGCCCACCCCACCCCAACCTTGAGGAGAACGAGCATGAGCACCCCCACCCCGCGCCACCCCTTTGACCTGAGCGGCAAGGTGGCCCTGGTCACCGGCTCGACCATAGGCATCGGCGAGGCCACGGCCCGCGTGCTGGCGCAGGCCGGCGCGCACGTGGTCATCAGCAGCCGCAAACAAGAGGACTGCGATCGCGTGGCCGCCGAGTTCCGCGCCCAGGGCCTGAGCGCCGAGGCGCGCGCCTGCCACATCGGCCGCATGGAAGACATCGCCGCCATGGGCGAGCACCTGCACGCCACCCACGGCGGGCTGGACATTCTGGTGAACAACGCCGTGCTCAGCCCGCTGCGCAGCATTGACGACACCGAACTCGGCCTCTTCACCAAAACCGTCGAGGTGAACCTGCGCGGTTACTGGTACCTCTCGCTGGAGGCCACCAAGCGCATGAAGCCGCGCGGCGGCGGCAGCATCGTGAACATCGCCTCCATCGCCGCCCTGCACCCCGACCGCAACCTGGGCCTGTACTCCACGCTCAAGACCGCGCTCATCGGCATGAGCCGCAGCTTCGCGCTGGAATACGGCGCCTTCGGCATTCGCGTGAACACGGTGATGCCCGGCCTCATCAAGACCAAGCTGGCCAACGCCTACGACCCCGAGCAGCAGGCCCGCACCATCGCGCGCACGCCCGTGGGCCGGCTGGGCGAGGGCGAAGACATCGGCAACGCCGTGCTGTACCTCAGCAGCCCGGGGGCGTCTTTTGTGTCCGGCGCCAGCCTGGTGGTGGACGGTGGCCTGACCGTGGCCTCGCAGTGAAGGAGCGCGCATGAAAGCGGTGTTGTGTGAACAGTTCGGGCCACCGTCGTCCCTGGTGGTGAAAGAGATTCCTTCGCTGCAGCCCGGCCCCGGCCAGGTGGTGGTGGCGGTGCACGCGGCCTCGGTGAATTTCCCCGACGGTCTGATCATCGAGAACAAGTACCAGTTCAAGCCCACGCTGCCCTTTTCGCCTGGTGGCGAGGTGGCCGGCACGGTGAAGGCCGTGGGGGCGGGCGTGAGCGGCTGGGCCGTGGGCGACCGCGTGATCGGCGTGTGCGGCTGGGGCGGCTTCGCCGACGAGGTGGTGGTGGACGTGCGCAAGCTCGTGCGCCTGCCCGAAGGCATTGCGATGGACGCGGCCTCGGCCCTGGTCATCACCTACGGCACCACGCACTACGCGCTGCAGGTGCGCGGCAAGCTGCAGCCGGGCGAGACCTTGCTGGTGCTGGGCGCGGCCGGGGGCACGGGCCTCTCGGCCATCGAGCTGGGCAAGCTCATGGGCGCGCGCGTGATCGCCGCCGCGTCGAGCGAAGAGAAGCTGGCCCTGTGCCGCCAGGCCGGCGCCGACGACACCATCAACTACGCCAGCGAAGACCTGCGCGAGGGCATCAAGCGCCTGACCGGCGGGCGCGGCGTGGACGTGGTGTACGACCCGGTGGGCGGCGACTACACCGAGGCCGCGCTGCGCAGCATGGCCTGGGAAGGGCGGCTGCTGGTGATCGGCTTCACCACCGGCACCATCCCGCGCCCGGCGCTCAACCTCACGCTGCTCAAGGGCTGCTCGATCGTGGGCGTGTTCTACGGCGCCTTCAGCGAGCGCGAGCCCGCCCGCTACGACGCGCTCATGCAAGAGCTGCTGGGCTGGCTGCGCGAAGGGCGCATTCGCCCCATCATCAGCGCGCACATGCCGATTGAGCAGGCCACGCAGGCGCTGGAGATCCTGGGCCGGCGCGAGGTGAAGGGCAAGATCGTGCTCACCACTGCGCTGGGCCGCGAAGGGGGGCTGCCATGAACATCGCCGGCTCGGTGGTGGTCATCACCGGCGGGGGCAGCGGCATTGGCGCGGCCATGGCGCGGCGCTTCGCGACAGAGGGCGCGGCCCACGTGGTGGTGAGCGACCGCGACGCCGCCGCCGCGCAGGCCGTGGCGCGCGAGATCGGGGGCCATGCCGTGGCCGCCGACGCGGCGCAGGAATACCAGACCCGCGCCCTGATCGAGTGGACCGAATCGCACTGCGGCCCCATTGACCTGTTCTGCGCCAACGCCGGCGTCACCGCCCACGGCGGGGTGGAACTGCCCGATGCCCAGTGGCAGCGCCTGTGGCAGGTGAACGTGATGGCCCATGTGCACGCCGCGCGCGAGCTGGTGCCGCGCATGACGCAGCGCGGCCGTGGGCACCTGCTGTTCACGGCATCGGCCGCCGGCCTGCTGTCGCAGTTCGACGCGCCTTACGCGGTGACCAAACACGCGGCGGTGGCCTTGGCGGAGTGGTTGTCCATCACCCACGGCGACCAGGGCCTGGGCGTGAGCTGCCTGTGCCCGCAAGGCGTGGACACGCCCATGCTGCGCGCCGAAGACGACACCCGGCGCGAGCTGATGTCGCAAGGCCTGCTGAGCGCCGACGCGGTGGCCGACGCCGTGGTGCGCGGCCTGGCCGCGGGCGACTTCCTCATCCTGCCGCACCCCGAGGTGGCCGACTACATGCGCCGCCGCGCCGAGGACCACCCGCGCTGGCTGCGCTCCATGCGGCGCCTTCACGCGCAGGCCAACGGTGGCTGACGCGGGCGCGCGGGTGCGCGGGCTTCTGCTGAGCGCCACGCTGCTGTGGGGCGTGAACCTCACCGTGCTGAAGTGGCTCACCGGGGTGTTCGACCCGGTGCTGCTCTCTGGCGTGCGCATGCTGGCCGCGCTGTTGCCCATGCTGGTGCTGCTGCGCCACTGGCGTTGCTGGCAGAACCCCACCCGCACCCAGTGGGGCAAGCTCATCGCCTGCGGGGTGCTGATGGTCTACCTCAACCAGTGGCTGCTGGCCGAGGGCTTGACGCGCAGCACCGCCACCAACGGCGCGCTCATCACCGCGCTGAACCCGCTCATGGCCTCGGTGCTGGCGCTGTGGCTGCTGCGCGAGCGGCTGACCGGGCGGCGCCTGCTGGGCGTGCTGCTGGGCCTGGCCGGCGTGGCCCTGGTGATCTTGAGCCGGCCCGGCGCCGAGCTGGCGCAAGGCGGGCTGGGCGATGGCCTGGTGATCCTGGCGGTGCTGGTGTTCACGCTGGGCGCGGTGCTGGTGCAGCGCCTGGCGGCCCGCCTGCATGTGGTGGTGATCGGCCTGTGCGTGCACGCCACCGGCGCGGCCTGCCTGCTCTTGCAAACCTTGTTCACCGCCGGTTGGAGCGGTGCCGCGCCGCGCCTGCCCACCGAGTGGTGGCCATGGGTGGTGGCGGTGCTGTCGGGGGCCTTGTCCACCGGCATCGGCAACCTGGCCTGGAACCGCGCCATCGGCCTGGTGGGCATGGCGCGCGCGGCGGTGTGGCTGTACTGGGTGCCCCTGTTCGGCGTGGCGTCTGCCGTGACCTTTCTGGGTGAGCCGCTCACGCCCTGGCACGTGATGGGCCTGGTCTTGGTGTTGCTGGGCACGCGCCTGGGCACCCGGGCCGCACCGGCGGCATCGCCCGCCGCTTGAAGGAAGCTGCGATGGGAAAAATTCTGCTGGTGCGCCACGGGCAGGCCTCGCTGCTCTCGGCCGATTACGACCAACTCTCGCCCCTGGGCGCCGAGCAGGCTCGCCTGCTGGGGCGCTGGTGGGCCGCGCGCGGTGACGCGGTGCACCAGGTCTGGTCGGGCAGCCTGAAGCGTCAGCGCGACACGGCCCTGGCCTGCTTCAGCGAATGGCCCACGCCCGCGCCCACCTTGCAAATCGACGAGGGCTTCAACGAGTACAGCCACCACGACGTGTTCGCCAGCCAGGGCCAAGCCATTGCCGACCCCGCGGTGCTGGCCGAGACCCTCCAGCGCAGCGACAACCCGCGCCGCCTGTTCCAGCAACTCTTCTCGCAGGCCTTTGACCACTGGGTGCGCGGGCAGCACACCACGCCCGGCGCGCTCACCTGGGCCGGTTTTCGCGGGCGCTGCATGGCCGCGCTGCGCCGCGTGGCGGCCGACTGCGGCAGCGGGCAGACGGCGGTGGTGGTCAGCTCGGGCGGGGCCATCGCGGCGATGTGCCAAGAGCTGATGGGCGTGCCCGATACCCACGTGGCCGAGCTGCACTACGCGGTGCACAACACCTCGGTCACGCGCCTGTTGTGCCAGGGGGAGCGCATCACCCTGAGCGCCTTCAACGCCTTGCCCCACCTCGAAGCGCCGGGCGTGCCGGCCCACCTCATCACCTACCGTTGAGCCCGTTGAGCGGCTGGGTTGCGCGCGCGCCACACGCCATTCGTCACGTCTAGGGCAAACCCCGTTGGCGCATAGCCAGTGGGCGCAAGTGCACACGGCGGGCCACTTCTAGCATGGACCCGCTGCATTGCCGCACCGGTGCAATTCGGTTGGGCAACGGCAAGTGGTACGCCATTCCTTCACACACAAGGGTCTTCAACAGACCCAGGAGACAAGCCATGAGCAACTGGATTCGCAAAGCCCTCTGCGCGGCCACGGCGGTGGCCGCCGCCGCCACCCTGGCACTGCCCGCGCAGGCCCAGAACCGCGAGCTGCGTTACGCCATTGGCCAGCCGCCCAGCGCGCTGCCGGTGATTGGTGGCCAAGAACTCGCCAAGGCCGTGGCCAAGGCCAGCGACGGCAAGCTCACGGTGAAGGTGTACGCCATGTCGCTGCTGAACATGGCCGAGACCTCGGCCGGCCTGCGCGACGGCATTGCCGACATTGGCTTCGTGCTCACGCCTTACTTCCCGGCCGAGTACCCGCACACCAACCTGATCTCCGAGGCGTCCATGATGCTGCGCCTCATGGGCGACAAGGTGCGCGGCAAGGAAGGCCTGGCCTACATCCCGGCCATGACCGAGTTCATCTTCACCAAGTGCCCCGAGTGCCACCAGGAGTTCGCCAAGCAGAACCAGGTCTACACCGGGCACGTGGGCGGGTCGAGCTACGGCCTGATCTGCAACAAGCCGGTGAAGTCCGAGGCCGACATGAAGGGCAAGCGCTTCCGCGTGGGCGCGGCTAACTGGTCGCGCTGGGTCACGCAGATGGGCGGCTCGCCCGTGACCATGTCGGCCAACGAAATGCTCGAAGCGCTCAAGCAGGGCGTGGTGGACTGCATCGTCTTGTCCTCGCCCGAGATCCGCAACTTCGGCCTGACCGAGGTGGTCACCGACATCGCCATGGGCGCACCGGGCGGCATCTTTTCCACCGCCGGCTCCAACGTGAACCTGAAGGTGTGGCGCAGCCTGAGCAACGAACAGCGCGCGGCCCTGCTGCGCGGCGCGGCCGTGGCGGCGGCCAACGTGCCCTTCGCCTACCACCGGGTGGAGAACGAGGTGCTGGACCAGATGAAGAAGCGCGGTGCCCGCATCCACGACACAGACCCGGCGCTGGTGCAGAAGTCGCAGGCCTTCATCGAGCAAGACATGAAGACCATCACCGACTACTTCGCCA
Source organism: Hydrogenophaga sp. (assembly GCF_041913525.1). Lineage (GTDB taxonomy): Bacteria > Pseudomonadota > Gammaproteobacteria > Burkholderiales > Burkholderiaceae_C > Hydrogenophaga. Next base: position 98,198 of record NZ_JAYSFD010000003.1, read on the forward strand.
GCAAGCACGGCGTGAAGCGCGGCCAGCAAATGCTCACCGAGTTCCGCCCCATCCTGGCCAAGTGGGTGGACCTGGTGCAGACCGTGAACACCGAAGAGCAGTACGCCGACCTGTACTGGCGCGAGGTGTTCTCCAAGGTGAACCCGGCCACCTTCGGCATGCAGTAAGCCAGCCAGCGGCGCCTCGGCGCCGCGTTGAAGAGACTGACCTTTGGTGCCCTCTGTGGCCCGTCCTGGCGGGTGGCAGAGGGCTTTTTGCTGAGTGCGGCGGTGCCACCCGTCAGCCGCGCGGGCGGCCCCCTTGAGTGGGTGGCGTGGGCGGGAGGATCATGGCCGGCTCGCACCGAAGCAGGAGGGCAGCATGTCCACCCCATCTCCCATCGCGAACGCCGTGCAGGCGCACTACACCCGCGCCGACCTGGGCGAGGCCATCCTGGCCGCGCTGCGGCGAGCCGGCAAGGACCCGGACCACCTCACGCCGCCAGACCTGACCCCGGTGGATTCGTTCCACATTCGCGGGCGCGTGGCCACGCTGGAGTTGGCGCGCGCGGCCGGGCTTGAGGCCACCCAGCGCGTGCTCGACGTGGGCTGTGGCATTGGCGGCACCTCGCGCTGCCTGGCCAGCGAGTTCGGCTGCCAGGTCACGGGTGTGGACCTGACCGAGGCCTATTGCCGCGTGGCCGCCATGCTCACCGAGAAGACTCGCCTGGCGTCGCTCATCGACTACCGCCAGGCCGACGCCACCGCCTTGCCCTTTGACGAGGGCACGTTCGACGTGGTCTGGACCGAGCACGTGGCGATGAACATCCCCGACAAGGCCCGGCTGTACGCCGAGTTGCACCGCGTGCTCAAGCCGGGCGGCACGCTGGCCATTTACGACATCCTGGCCGGGCCGTCTGGCCCGGTGCTGTTCCCCGTGCCGTGGGCGCGCACGCCCGACAGCAGCTTTCTGGTGAGCCCCGACGACTTGCGCACGCTGCTGCAAGGCGCCGGCTTCACCGTGCAGCGCTGGGACGACACCACCGACGCCGCTCGCGCCTGGTTCGTGGCGCTGGCCGAGAAGATTCGCCAGAACGGCCTGCCCGCGCTGGGCTTTCACCTGCTCATGGGCGCCGACTTCGCGGCCATGGCGCAGAACCAGCGCCGCAACCTGGAAGAGGGGCGAATCGTGCTGGCGCAGATCGTGGCCAGGAAGTAGGGCGCCGCCGGTGGCCGGGCCGAAAGGTCTTGACACAAGTATTTGCGCAAATATAATTGAGGCAAATTCAATTGGGTGCTGCTGATCTGCGGTGGCCGCCCGGTTGACCGGTGTCTCACTGACGCCGAAGCCCTTGCAGGGCTTGTTGTCCGGCCCGGCCATCGGGTCGGCCGTGTGGCGTTCTGCTGCCGCACACCCGCCGCCCCGGCACTGCCCGGGGCCTGCCTTTCATCCCCATCCACCGGAGGTACCGATGTCCCGTCTTCCCCTGTCTCTCGCCGCCGTGTCCGCCGCTTTGCTGCTGGGCGCCTGCGGCCAGAAAACCGAAGCGCCCGCCAACACCCAGACCGCGTCTGAATCGGCGTCCGCCCAGGCCTGTGGCCGCGTGCGCATCGCCAACATGACCTGGCAGTCGGCCGAGCTGCTGGCCAACGTGGACAAGCTGATCCTGAGCGCCGGTTACGGCTGCGATGTCGAGCTGGTGGCGGGCGACACCATGCCCACGCTCACCTCCATGATCGAGAAGGGCCAGCCCGACATCGCGCCCGAGGCCTGGGTGAACGCCATTCGTGAGCCGCTGGAGAACGCCGTGAAAGACGGCCGCCTGCACTACGCCGCCCGCTCGCTGCCCGACGGCGGCGTGGAGGGCTGGTGGATTCCGAAGCACGTGGCCGACGCCCACCCCGAGATCAAGACCATCGACGACGCGCTCAAGCGCCCCGACCTGTTCCCCTCGGTCGAGGCAAAGGGCAAGGGCGCGGTGCACAACTGCCCCTCGGGCTGGAGCTGCCAGATCACCACGGAAAACGCCTTCAAGGCCTGGGGCGCGAAGGACAAGGGCTTTGTGCTGGTGGACACCGGCTCGGCCGCCGGCCTGGACGGCTCCATCGCCAAGGCCAGCGAGCGCAAGGAAGGCTGGCTGGGCTACTACTGGGCGCCCACGGCCATTCTGGGCAAGTACGAGATGGTGAAGCTCGACGCCGGCGTGCCGCACGACAAGGCCGCCTACGAGGGCTGCAACACCCGCGCCGATTGCGAGCAACCCGCCAAGACCGACTGGGGCCACACCGAGGTGGTCACCGTGGTCACCACCGACTTCAAGCAACGCGCCGGCCAGGCCATGGACTACCTGAGCACGCGCGGCTGGAGCAACGACACCGTCAACCGCCTGCTGGCCTGGATGGGCGACAACCAGGCCACGGGTGAAGACGGCGCGCGCCACTTCCTGCGCACCCAGCCCGAGCTGTGGAAGACCTGGGTGAGCCCCGAGGTGGCCACCCGGGTGGAGGCCTCGCTGTGAGCGCCGGCACAGGAGGGACGCCATTGATGAGCTGGGCACAAACCTTCCCCGCGCTGGGCGAAGACACCCTGCGCAGCCTGCGCCAGGGCATTGACGGCACGTTTCGCGAGTTCACCCGCGAGCACGGCGAAACGCTGGAGCGCCTGTTCGACCCGCTGCGCGAGTTTCTGCTGGCCAGCGAGCGGCTGCTGACCACCTCGCCCTGGCCGCTGGTGGTGCTGGGCCTGGCCGCGCTGATCTGGCTGGCCACGCGCTCGTGGCGCATCGTGGCCGGCGCCCTGGCGGCGCTGCTGCTGGTGGGCGCCTTCGGCATGTGGGACGACCTCATGAAGACGCTGTCGATGATCTTCGTGAGCACCGTGGTGGCGCTGGTGGCGGGCATTCCGGTGGGCGTGCTCATGAGCCGCTCCGACCGCGTGCAGCGCTGGGTGAACCCGCTGCTGGACGTGATGCAGACGCTGCCCAGCTTCGTGTACCTGATTCCGGTGGTGATGCTGCTGGGCATTGGCCGCGTGCCGGGGCTGATCGCGGTGGTGATCTACGCCATTCCGCCCATCATCCGCTTCACCAACCTGGGCATTCGCCTGGTCAGCCGCGACCTGCTGGAGGCGGCCGACGCCTTCGGTTCGTCGGGCTGGCAGAAGCTGCGCCAGGTGCAGTTGCCGCTGGCGCTGCCCACCATCATGGCCGGGGTGAACCAGACCATCATGATGGCGCTGTCGATGGTGGTGATCGCCTCGATGATCGGTGTGCAAGGCCTGGGCCAGCCGGTGCTGCGCGCCATCACCAACCAGTACTTCGCCATGGGCCTGTTCAACGGCCTGGCCATCGTGGCGATCGCGGTCTTGTTTGACCGGGTCTCGCAGGCCTATGGCCGTCGCCTGCAGAAGCACCAGGGGGTGAACCATGGCTGATCCGATCGGCATTCGCATTCAGAACCTTTACAAGGTCTTCGGGCCCTCGCCGCAGAAGCACATCGACGACGTGCGCGCCGGCATGAGCAAGGACGAGCTGCGCGACCGCCACGGCCACGTGCTGGGCCTGCGCGACATCAACATCGACATGCCGGCCGGGCAGATTCAGGTGGTGATGGGCCTCTCGGGCTCGGGCAAGAGCACGCTCATTCGCCACATCAACCGCCTAATCGAGCCCACCGCGGGCGAGCTGTGGGCCGGCGAGCAGGACGTGATGGCCCTGGGCCCGCGCGCGCTGCGGCAGTTCCGCCGCGAGCGCACGGCCATGGTGTTCCAGAAGTTCGCGCTGTTCCCGCACTTCACCGTGCTGGAGAACGCCGAGTACGGCCTGCAGGTGCGCGGCCTGGGCCGCAAGGCGCGGCGCGAGGCGGCGGCGCAGTGGATCGAGCGCGTGGGCCTGAAGGGCTACGAAGACCACTACCCCAACCAGCTCTCGGGCGGCATGCAGCAGCGCGTGGGCCTGGCCCGGGCGCTGGCCAACGACGCGCCGATCCTGCTGATGGACGAGGCCTTCTCGGCCCTTGACCCGCTGATTCGCAGCGACATGCAGCAGGTGCTGCTGGACCTGCAGCAAGACATTGGCAAGACCATCGTGTTCATCACGCACGACCTGGACGAGGCCCTGCGCCTGGGCGACCGCATCGCCATCCTGCGCGACGGCGAGGTGGTGCAGCAGGGCACGGGCCAGGAGATCGTGCTCAAGCCGGCGAACGACTACATCAGCAGCTTTGTGCGCGAGGTGAACCGCGGCCGCGTGATCCGCTGCCGCACGCTCATGCAGCGTGGCCCGGCCGTGGAAGGCCCGCCGGTGGACGGCAGCCTGGTGATCGAGGAGGCGGCCCGCCTGCTCAGCGCCGAGGGCAAAGAGGCCGCCAACGTGGTGAACAAGCGCGGGCAGGTGCTGGGCACCGTGGCCATGGCCGACATCATCGCGGCCATGGTGCCGCCGCGCGAAGAGGCCTGCCCGGCCTGACGCGGCCCCGGGCCTACAGTTCGGCCAGCGGAATGCCGCCGGCCTGCTCGTCGGCCTTGAGGGCGGCCATCAGCGCGGTCATGCCCTCTTGCAACTGCGCCAGGGCCGGCGCGGGCAGGCGGCGCAGCGCACGCGGCAGCACGCCTTCATGGGGGCCAGGCACCTGCGCCAGCAGGGCCTGGCCTTCTGGCGTGAGGTGCATTTCCACCGCGCGCCGGTCCAGCGTGGAGCGGTCAGAGCGCATCAGCCCGCGCTTGAGCAACTGGCGCACCAGGTTGCTGGCGGTGGACTGGTGCACGTCCATGGACGCTGCCAGCTCGGCCATGCCCAGGCCGGGGCGCTGGCCCACGATGCTCAGCGCCCACACCTGCGCGCCGCCAATGCCCACCTGTTTCTCGATCTGCTGAAAGTGGTGGCGCACCTCGGCGAACACCACGCGGAACTGGCGCAGCACCTGCGCCGGGTCGGCGGTGTCGAGGGAGGCGGGGGCAACCGGAGTGGCAACCAAAGGCGTGGTTGGGCGGCGGGCGGGCATGGGCGAGGGGGTATTCGGCGAAGACCCGAATCATGCCCCAGCCAGGGGCATCCGGGGCCGTGGTTGACGTGTCACGCGCACAAGTTCATTGTGTGCGAGGCATCTGCCGGGTGTGCCGGCAGAGCCCCTTTCAACCCCCTCAGGAGCAGACATGTCGAAAGTGCTGGTGCTGTATTACTCCACCTATGGCCACCTTGAGACCATGGCCCAGGCCATGGCCGAAGGCGCCCGCTCGGCCGGTGCCACGGTGGACGTGAAGCGCGTGCCCGAGACTGTGCCGGAAGAGATCGCGCGCAACGCGCACTTCAAGCTCGACCAGGCCGCGCCCGTGGCCACCATCGCCGAGCTGGTGAACTACGACGCGATCATCGTGGGCTGCCCCACGCGCTTCGGGCGCATGCCCTCTCAAATGGCGGCCTTTCTGGACCAGGCCGGTGGCCTGTGGGCCAAGGGGGCGCTGCACGGCAAGGTGGGCGCGGCCTTCACCTCCACCGCCACGCAGCATGGTGGGCAAGAGGTGACGCTGTTCTCGGTGATCACCAACCTGCTGCACTTCGGCATGGTGATCGTGGGCCTGCCCTACAGCCACCAGGGCCAGATGACGCTGGACGAAATCGTGGGCGGCAGCCCCTATGGCGCCACCACCATCGCTGGCGGGCAAGGCCAGCGCCAGCCCAGCGCCATTGAGCTGGAAGGCGCCCGCCACCAGGGGCGGCTGGTGGCGCAGACGGCGAACAAGCTGTTCGGCTGATCAGCCCAACTGCTTCGCCACCGAGGCCGGCACCTTCACCGGCAGGTCCAGCAGCATCTGGCCCATGCCCTTGCCCAGCGGGTCCATGCGGCTGGAGGCGGGGCCGCCGCCGTCCAGTGCGTCGGCCATGACGATGTTCATGGCGTGCAGGCCGGGCAAGTAAAAGCGCTGCACGTCGCCGTGCACCAGGTGGGCGAAGTAGGCCTTCACCACCTCGGGCGTTAGGCGCGCCCAGATCAGGGGCATCCACTCGGGGCGGCGGGCAATGAGGCCGATGTTGGAGATGTTGCCCTTGTCGCCGCTGCGGGCCCAGGCCAGCTTCACCAGCGGCACCTCCACCTGCGGCTCGGCCGGCTCGGCCCAGGCCTGGGGGGCTTGGCGGGCCGGGGGCTCGGCGCTGCCTGTGCCCGGGGCGATGGCCACGGCCTGGCGCTGGCCGTCGATCACCATGCTCACCGGCACCTCGGTTTTCTTCACCAGGAAAGACAGGGGCTTGATGTTGGGCGAGGCGCTGGGGCGGCCGCTGCTGGGGCCGGTGGTGCCGGGCGACCACGAGGTGCCCGAGGGCGCGATCTCGCGGGCGAAGATTTCCAGGGCCTGCTTCATCGGGTGCGTCACCGAAATGCGCACCATCACCTCGCGGCTGGCCTGCGTGCGGGCGTGCGGGCCGTACAGGGTTTCGGCGCCCAGCAGGGCCACGTTGGCGCTGGTGTAGTCGGGCAGGCCCAGGCTCTTGAAGATGGCGCGCGTGCGGGCAATGACCGAATCGCCCGTGCGCTGCGCCTTGGCGGCCGCGTCGATGCCGATGATCACCATGGTGCCGGCGCAGCGGTAGCCGTCAAACTGCGTGGCCGAGACCTTGTAGCTGTCGGTGGGCGCGCGGCCCTTGGCGCCGCTCACGCGCACGCGGTCGGGGGCGACCTGCTCGATGCTCACCGGGCGGAAGTCGCAGGTCACATCGGGCAGCAGGTAGGCGCCCGGGTCGCCAATTTCGTACAGCAGTTGCTCGGCCACGGCGGCGCGGGCGATCAGGCCGCCGGTGCCGGCGGGCTTGGTCACGTCAAAGCTGCCGTCGGCGCGGCACTCGATGATGGGGTAGCCGATGTTGGGCCAGTCTTCCACGCGCTCCCAGTCGGTGTGCAGGCCGCCGGTGGCCTGGCAACCGCACTCCACGATGTGGCCCGCCAGGCTGCCGTTGGCCAGCTGGTCGAGGTCGTTGGGCGTCCAGCCGAATTCGTGGATCAGCGGGCCCAGGGTGGTGGCGCTGTCCACGCCCCGCCCGGTGATCACGATGTCGGCGCCCGCGGCCAGGGCCTGCGCCACCGGGAATGCGCCCAGGTAGGCGTTGGCGCTGATGATCTTCTCGGGCAGGGCCTCGCTGGTGAACATGTCGCGCGTGTTCTGCTCGCGCAGGCGCGGCATCTGGGCGCTGATGTCGTCGCCCTCCACCACGGCGATGCGCGGCGTCAGGCCCATGCTGGTGGCCAGGGCCTGCAGCGCGTTGGCGCAGCCCTGCGGGTTGATGCCGCCCGCGTTGGCCACCACCTTGATGCCCTGGCGCATCACCTCGGGCAGCACCGCCTTCATGGCGATGTCCACGAAGTCGGTGGCGTAGCCCATCTCGGGCTTCTTGGTGCGCGCAGCCGCCAGGATGGCCATGGTGGTCTCGGCCAGGTAGTCGAACACCAGGTAGTCGATCTGACCCGAGTTCACCAGTTGCGGGGCACCCAGCATGCTGTCGCCCCAGAAACCCGAGGCGCCGCCGATGCGGACGGTCTTGTCTTGTTTGGCCATGTCGTTCTCCGTTGCACGGGGCGCGCTGCCCCTGATGTCTTGCCAGCGTAGCCCGCTTGCGCGGCCCTGGCTTGCGGCAAGTGGCTGGCCCCGGGCTAACCCCGATGTGGCCCGACCAATCGACGCAAGACTTGCCCCGCGCGGGGGCGAGACACTGCCTGCAAACGCCCCCGTCGGGGCCGCAATTCGATGGGGTCAACAGGGTGGCCAGACTGTCTCGCGTATCGGCTGACAACGCCAGGGGCCACGTGCCCGGTTCTTTCTTTGTGCTCGGCGAAGGCGAGTGCGCGCACTGGGCGGCCCTGGCCCTGATGGCCTGCCTGCGCGAGCAGGGCCTGCGCATTGCCGCGCTCATGCCGCTGGCGCGCGACGCGCAGTGGCAACAAGGCCGCTGGCACAGCGAGCGCGTGGCGCAGTTGCAGGCCGCCAGCTCTTTCGCCTTTCCGGCCACGGCCTTGTGCCCCTGGCCGCAACCCGACCCCACCGACCCCAGCGAGGCCGCGCACCGCCCCGCGCCCAACCCCGACGAACTGGCCGACAGCTTCGCCGTGCTGGCCACCTGGGCCGACCTGGTGGTGGTGGACGGCGCGGGCGACCCCGAGGAATCGCTGGCCCCCGGCCTGGCCATCGACGACATGGTGCAGGCCCTGGGCCTGCCGGTGGTGGTGGCCTGCGAGAACAGCGACACCTCGCGCCGCCAGGCCAAGGCCGCGGTGACACGCTGCCGCGAGCGCGGGATTCCAGTGATTGGCTGGGTGGCCGCCGGCGAGCCGCTGAATTGCCCCATGGCGGCGCCCTGCCTGGGCCAGATACCGGCCGACGAACTGCACGACCCGGCGCGCGCCTCGCGCCGCATCGACGCCAGCCACCTGCTCGGTGTGCTGGGCGTGGGCGTTCAGGGGCCGGGCCAGGCGCGGCACTGAGGCAGCGCCTCAGCCAATGCGCGCAAGACAGCGCGCGAGGGGGCGGCGAACAATCGCCGCCAGTCATTCCACACCGAAGGCCGCCCTCGCCATGACCTTGCGTTCCACCCTCGACTTCTTCCTCAACGACTGGATTCGCGCGCCCGAGCTTTGCGCCCGCGAGCGCTTCGCTGACCATTCCGCCGACACCTTCGCCGCCGTGCTCGACCTGTCCGAGCGCCTGGCCGCCGACAAGTTCGCGCCCCACAACCGCCTGGTGGACGTGCAAGAGCCCGCCTTCGACGGCGAGCGCGTCACCCTGCCCGAGGCCACCCGCGAGGCCACGCAGGCCCACGCCGAGGCCGGGCTGCGCGCGGCCGGCCAAGACCAGTCGGTGGGCGGCATGCAGCTGCCCTATGTGGTGGAGGCCGCCTCGCGCACCTTCTTCATGAAGGCCAGCATCGGCATTGACGCCTACGCCATGCTCACCACCGCCAACGCCAACCTGCTCATGGCCCACGGCACGCCCGCGCAGCGCCAGGCCTTTGCCGTGCCCGAGCTGGACGGCCGCTACACCGGCACCATGTGCCTGAGCGAGCCGCAGGCCGGCTCCAGCCTGGGCGACATCCTCACCCGCGCCGTGCCCGATGGCGAGGGCTTCGAGGCCGACCCGCTGGGCCCGCGCTACCGCCTGCAGGGCAACAAGATGTGGATCTCCGGCGGCGAGCACGAGCTGTCGCAAAACATCGTGCACCTGGTGCTGGCCAAGGTGCCCGGGCCTGACGGCAAGCTGCCCTCGGGCGTGAAGGGCATCTCGCTCTTCATCGTGCCGCGCGTGCTGGTCAACGCCGACGGCAGCCTCACCGGCGAGCGCAACGACGTGGCCCTGGCCGGCCTGAACCACAAGCTGGGCTACCGCGGCACGGTGAACACCTTGCTCAACTTCGGCGAAGGCCGCTTCCCCGCGCGCGGGCAGGCCGGCGCCATTGGCTACCGCGTGGGCGAGCTGGGCGAGGGCCTGAAGTGCATGTTCCACATGATGAACGAGGCCCGCATCCAGGTGGGCCTGGGCGCCACCATGCTGGGCTACGCCGGCTACGAGTGCGCGCTGGACTACGCGCGCCAGCGCCCGCAAGGCCGCCCCAACGGCCCGGCCGGCAAAGACCCGGCCAGCCCGCAGCGCCCCATCATTGACCACCCCGATGTGCGCCGCATGCTGCTGGCGCAGAAGGCCTACGCCGAAGGCGGCCTGGCCCTGGGCCTGTACTGCGCGCGCCTGGTGGACGAAAAGGCCACCGGTGACGCCGCCAGCGCGGCCGACGCCGCCACCCTGCTGGAACTGCTCACCCCCGTGGCCAAGAGCTGGCCCAGCGAGTGGTGCCTGGAGGCCAACAACCTGGCCATTCAGGTGCACGGCGGCTACGGCTACACGCGCGACTTCGCGGTGGAGCAGCACTGGCGCGACAACCGCCTGAACATGATCCACGAGGGCACGCACGGCATTCAGGCGCAAGACCTGCTGGGCCGCAAGGTGCGCGCCGAGGGGGGCCGCGCGCTCACGCTCTGGCTGGCCCGCGTGCACGACACCGCCACCCAGGCCCGCGCCCAGCCCGCGCTGGCGCCGCTGGCCGACGCGCTGGAAGACGCCGCCGCCCTGATGGGCGCGGCCACCCAGGCCGCCTGGCAAGACGGCCGGCCCGACGTGGCCATGCACAACGCCATGGGCTACCTGCGCGCCTTCGGCCACGTGGTGCTGGCCTGGCTGTGGCTGGACGTGGCCGTGCTGGCCGCGCGCCAGCGCCAGGCCGGGCAGGGCGACGCCGCCTTGCTGGACGGCAAGCAACAAGCCGCGCGCTATTTCTTTGCGCGCGAGCTGCCCCAGGTGGGCGCCTGGCTGGCGCCCGTGCTGGAGGGCGACGACCAGTTCGCCACGCTTGACCCCGCCGTGCTGTGAGGCCCAGCCCTGGCAGCAGGCCATCAGGGCCTTCCCTGAGGCCGGGTCGCGGTAGCCACTTGGCACAAGCCGCCCCGCCACCCGCTTCCTAGAATGAAATTCACCCCCGGGTGGGTCGGTCCATCCTGACCGGCCGCCCGCCAACGAGAGCCGCCACCATGTTTGACAGCCCCTCCGCCCCGCATTACTTCACGCCCGACCACGACGCCTTTCGCGACGCCCTGCGCGACTTCGTCTCGCGCGAGATCACGCCGCACGCCGCTGCCTGGGACGAGGCCGAGACCTTCCCGCGCGAGCTGTACCAGAAGGCCGCCGAGCTGGGCATTCTGGGCGTGGGCTACCCCGAGGAATACGGCGGCACCCCGGCCGACATCTTCTACCACCTGATCGTCTCGGAAGAGATGGGCCGCTGTGGCGTGGGCGGTGTGGCCGCCTCGCTGCTGTCGCACACCATCGGCCTGCCGCCGGTGGCCGCGCATGGCAGCGCCGAGATGAAGCAGCGCGTGATTCCGCCCGTGCTGCGCGGCGAGAAGATCGCCGCCCTGGCCGTGACCGAGCCCTCTGGCGGCTCTGACGTGGCCGCCCTCAAGACCACCGCCGTGCGCGACGGCGACCACTACGTTGTCAATGGCGAGAAGGTGTTCATCACCTCCGGCATGCGCGCCGACTACTTCACCGTGGCCGTTCGCACCGACCCCAACAGCAAAGGCCCGGCCGGCATCTCGGCCCTGCTGCTCGAAGGCGACATGCCCGGCATCTCGCGCACCAAGCTCGACAAGATGGGCTGGTGGGCCTCTGACACCGCGCACCTGCGCTTCGAGAACGTGCGCGTGCCGGTGGCCAACCTCATTGGCACCGAGAACGCCGGCTTCAAGGTGTTCATGAACAACTTCAACAGCGAGCGCCTGGGCATGTCGGCCCAGGCCTGCGTGTACGCCCAGGTGTGCCTGGAAGAGGCACTCGACTGGGCGCGCCAGCGCAAGACCTTCGGCATGAGCCTGTCCGAGCGCCAGGTGATTCGCCACAAGCTGATGGACATGTACGCCCGCATCGACGCCGCGCGCAGCCTCATCTACGACCTGTCCTGGCGCCTGCACCACAAGGTGGGCGACCCGGGCCAGCTCGTGGCGCGCACCTGCATGGCCAAGGTGCTGTCCACCCAGGCCATGCAGTACTGCGCCGACCAGGCGGTGCAGATTCTGGGCGGCATGGGCTTCATGCGCGGCACGCGCAGCGAGCGCATCTACCGCGAGGTGAAGGTGATGATGATCGGCGGCGGCTCCGAAGAAATCATGAAAGACCTGGGCGCCCGCCAGCTCGGCATCTGAGAGCCTCTGAGAAAGACCCCCATGCAAGACACCTGCCGCGACCTGCTCGACGAATACCGCGCCCTGGCCGATCTGTGCGCCACCCTCAGCCCCGAGGACTGGCAGCGCACCACCGCCTTCTACGGCTGGACGCCCTGGGACGAAATCGCCCACCTGTGCTACTTCGACCAGACGGCGCTGCTCTCGGTGACGAACCCGCAGGGCTTCATCGACGGCGCCAAGGCATTGGCGGCGGAAATGGCCACGGGCAAGGAGATCAGCGCCATCGCCCGCGAGACCTTCGCCGGACTGGATGGCGCGGCCCTGCTGGCCGTGTGGCGCGATCGTTTCGAGACCCTGGTGGCCGAACTCGCCAAGCAAGACCCCAAGGCCCGCCTGAACTGGTACGGCCCCACCATGAGCGCCAAGTCGTTCGCCACCGCGCGCCTCATGGAAACCTGGGCCCACGGCCAGGACGTGTGGGACGCCATGCGCCGCCCGCGCCCGGGCAGCCACCGCCTCAAGGCCGTGGCCCACATCGGCGTGAGCACCTACGGCTGGACCTTCGTGAACCGCAAGCTGCCGGTGCCCGCGCCGCAGCCCTACGTGGAACTCACCGCGCCCGACGGCAGCCTCTGGACCTGGGGCGAGCCCTCGGCCACCGACTTCGTGCGCGGCCCCGCGCAAGACTTCTGCCTGCTCGTCACCCAGCGCCGGAACCGCGCCGATACCCAGCTGCAGTGGGCCGGCGAGGGCGCCGAGCAATGGACCCGCCTGGCCCAGTGCTTTGCCGGTGACCCGGCCGACGGCCCCGGCCCCGGCGTGCGCCCCGCCATCTGACGCGCCCATGGTCCGCGAATCGGTGGACCTGGACCGCGCCCACGCCGCCCGCGTGGGCGCGCTCATTCGCGCCCTGGCAGAGGGCACGGGCGAGCGCTGCCTGTCCGAGTATTCGTTCACCAACCTCTGGCTGTTCCGGCGTGAGCACCAGTACCGCTTCACCGACGGGCCGTGGCCCTACATCAGCGGCCTCACCTACGACGGCGCGCACCACGCCATGCCCCTGTTCTCGCTGGACAAGGCCCCGGCCAGCGTGATCGACGACCTGCTGCGCCGCCACGACTGCCTCTACCCCGTGCCGCTGGCGCAGGCCCAGCGTCTGGACGCGGCGCGCTACCTGCACAGCGCCAGCCGCGACGACGCCGACTACCTCTACCCGGCCGACCACTTCCGCTTCTACCGGGGCGAGCTGCTGAACAAAAAGCGCAACCTGATGAAGCAGCTGCTCAAGGCGCACAGCGTGGTGGCCGAGCCCTATGGGCCCGACTGGCACGCGCGCGCCCTGGCCGTGCTGGACGGCTGGATGGCCGACAAGGGCAAACCCGCCGGCAGCGCCGACGAACGCCCCTGCCGCGACGCCCTGGCCGACGCCCGCGCCCTGGGCCTGGAGGGCTTTGGCTACACGGTGGACGGCGAGCCCGCCGGCTTCGTGCTGGCCGAGCCGCTGCAGCCTGGCGTGTACGCCATGCGCTTCGCCAAGAGCCTGCACCGCTTCAAGGGCCTGGCGCAGTACATGTTTCACCACTTCTGCACCGCGCGGCCCGAGGTGCAGTGGCTCAATTTCGAGCAAGACCTGGGCTTGCCCAATTTCCGCCAGACCAAGCAGTCGTACCAGCCCGAGGCGCTGCTGGACAAGTGCCGCCTGCGCGGCCGCGACTGACGCCGCGCCGCCCGTGCTGCGCCCCCGGGACAACCCGCGTGGCGCACAGCCAATTCTCGCAAGACAGTGCGAGAGCCCCTGCCTACGATGACCCTCACACCGGCAACAGGCATTCGTGCCCGCCGCCGGCGCGGCCACGGGGCGCCTGCGCCCAGGGGCACCAAGCCTTTCAACCGAGCACACCATGGCAAACATCGAGTCATCCTTGTCCGTCGCCAGCGAGACCTACCGCGCCAACCGCGAAGGCATGCTGGCCTTGCTGGACCGCGTCCGGCAGTACGAAGCGCGCACGCGCCAGAAATCGGCCGCCTCGCGCGAGCGCTTTGAAAAACGCGGCCAGATGCTGCCGCGCGAGCGTTTGTCGCTGCTGCTCGACCCGGGCGCGCCCTTCCTGGAGCTGTCCACCCTGGCCGGCCTGGGCCTGGACAACCCCGACCTCGACAAGAGCGTGCCGGGCGGCGGCATCATCACCGGCATCGGCTTTGTGAACGGCATCCGCTGCATGGTGCTGGCCTCTGACTCGGGCATTGACGCCGGTGCCCTGCAGCCCATGGGCCTGGACAAGCTGCTGCGCGCCCAAGAGCTGGCGCTGGAAAACAAGCTGCCCTACGTGCAACTGGTGGAAAGCGCGGGCGCCAACCTGATGGCCTACCGCGTGGAAGACTTTGTGCGCGGCGGCAGCAGCTTCCGCAACCTGGCGCGCCTGTCGGCCGCTGGCCAGCCGGTGGTGACCGTCACGCACGGCTCGTCCACCGCGGGCGGTGCCTACCAGACCGGCCTGTCCGACTACATCATCCTGGTGCGGGGCCGCTCGCGCGCCTTCCTGGCCGGCCCGCCCCTGCTGAAGGCCGCCACGGGTGAGGTGGCCACCGAGGAAGAACTGGGCGGCGCGGTGATGCACACCTCCATCTCGGGCCTGGGCGACTACCTGGCCGAAGACGACCGCGACGCGCTGCGCATTGCCCGCGAGGTGATGGGCCAGATCGACTGGAACCACGGCATGCCCGTTGACGCGCCGCGCCAGTTCAAGCCGCCGCGCTACGACAGCGAAGAGCTGCTGGGCATCATGCCCATGGACCACAAGCGCCCGGTGAACATGAAAGAGGTGATCGCGCGCATCGCCGACGACTCCGAGTTCCTGGAGTTCGGCGAGAACTACGGCAGCGCCACCGTGTGCGGCCACATCAAGATCGAGGGCTGGTCGCTGGGCGTCATCACCAACAACGGCCCCATTGACCCGGCTGGCGCCACCAAGGCCACGCACTTCATCCAGGCCTGCTGCCAGTCCAAGACGCCGATCCTGTACCTGAACAACACCACCGGCTTCATGGTGGGCCGCGCCTACGAAGAGGGCGGCATCATCAAGCACGGCTCCAAGATGATCCAGGCCGTGACCAACGCCACCGTGCCGCAGATCACCATCTACTGCGGCGCGTCGTTCGGCGCCGGCAACTACGGCATGTGCGGCCGGGGCTTCCACCCGCGCTTCTGCTTCTCGTGGCCCAACGCCAAGACGGCGGTGATGGGCGGCGAGCAGGCCGCCGGGACCATGGCCATCGTCACCGAGGCCGCCATGCGCCGCAAGGGCGAGGTGGACCAGGCCAAGATCGAGGCGCTCAAGCAAAACATCATCGAGCGCTTCGACCGCCAGATGAGCGTGTTCACCACCAGCGCGCAGTTGCTGGACGACGGCGTGATCGACCCGCGCGACACCCGCGCCGTGCTGGCCAATGTGCTGGCCGTCTGCCGCGAGGCCGCCGCCCGCCAACCCCAAGCCATGCAGTTTTCCGTGGCCCGTCCCTGAGGCCCGAGGAGTCACACCATGCAATTCACGCACGAGCACGAACAGATCCGCGCCACCATCCGCCGCTGGATCGCCGAGAAGGTCAACCCCCATGTGGACGCCTGGGAAGAGGCCGAGATTTTTCCCGCCCACGAGCTGTTCCGCCAGATGGGCGAGCTGGGCCTGCTGGGCCTGAACAAGCCCACCGAGTTCGGTGGCATGGGCCTGGACTATTCCTACGGCGCCCTGCTGGCCGAAGAGCTGGCGCAGATCAACTGCGGCGGCATTCCCATGGCCATTGGCGTGCAGACCGACATGTGCACCCCGGCCCTGGCCGAGCGCGGCAGCGACGAGCTGCGCGCCGAGTTCCTGGCCCCGGCCATCGCGGGCGAGGCCGTGGGCTGCCTGGGCGTGTCGGAAGTGGGCAGCGGCTCTGACGTGGCTTCCATCAAGACCACGGCGCGCAAGGACGGCGGCGACTACGTCATCAACGGCGGCAAGATGTGGACCACCAACGGCACCCAGGCCGACTTCTGCTGCGTGCTGGCCAACACCTCCGACGGCGCGGCGCACAAGAACAAGTCGCTCATCATCGTGCCGATGAAGACCAAGGGCGTGCAGGTGGCCAAGAAGATCCGCAAGATCGGCATGGACTCGTCTGACACCGCGCAGCTCTTCTTTGACGAGGTGCGTGTGCCGCAGCGCTACCGCATTGGCGAAGAGGGCATGGGCTTCATCTACCAGATGGAGCAGTTCCAGATCGAGCGCCTGTGGGGCGCGCTGAACACCACCGCCTTCGCGCAGCGCGCCATCGACATCACCATCGAGTACACCCGCGAGCGCCGCGCCTTTGGCAAGTCGCTGCTGGACAACCAGATGGTTCACTACAAGCTGGCCGAGTTCCAGGCCGACGTGGAGGCCGTGCGCTCGCTGTGCTGGCGTGGCGTGGACATGGTGGTGCGCAACGAAGACGCCACCCACCTGGCCACCATGGCCAAGCTCAAGGCCGGTCGCCTGGCGCGCCAGGTCACCGACGGCTGCCTGCAGTACTGGGGCGGCATGGGCTTCGTGAAGGAAAGCCTGATCTCCCGC
The DNA here is from genome assembly GCF_041913525.1 of Hydrogenophaga sp. Lineage (GTDB taxonomy): Bacteria > Pseudomonadota > Gammaproteobacteria > Burkholderiales > Burkholderiaceae_C > Hydrogenophaga. The sequence continues at coordinate 114,480 of NZ_JAYSFD010000003.1, forward strand.
CTCTACCGCGACATGCGCCTGCCCTCCATCGGCGGCGGTGCCGACGAGGTCATGCTCCAGATCCTGTGCAAGAACATGGGCATCTTCCCCAAAGCCGCTTGACCCTTGATGCCCGCCATGACCACCTCCACCCCTTTCCACAAAATCCTCATCGCCAACCGGGGTGAGATCGCGCTGCGCGTGATCCGCTCCGCGCGCGCCATGGGCTACCAGACGGTGGCCGTGTACTCCACGGCCGACGCCACCTCGCGCCACGTGCTGGAGGCCGACCAGGCCGTGTGCATCGGCGAGCCGCTGCCCGCGCAGTCGTACCTGCGCATTGACGCCATCATCGAGGCCGCGCGCCAGACCGGCGCCGACGCGGTGCACCCCGGCTACGGCTTTCTGGCCGAGAACGAAGACTTCGCCCGCGCCTGCCGCGACGCGGGGCTGGTGTTCATTGGCCCCTCGCCCGAGGCCATCATCGCCATGGGCCACAAGGCCGGCGCCAAAAAAATCATGATGGACGCGGGCGTGCCCTGCATCCCGGGCTACCAGGGCGAAGACCAGAGCGAAGGCCGCCTGCTGGCCGAGGCCGAGCGCATCGGCTTCCCGGTGATGATCAAGGCCACCGCGGGCGGCGGCGGGCGCGGCATGCGCCTGGTGCACAACGCCAAAGAGTTCCCCGACCTGCTGCGCAGCGCGCAATCGGAGGCGCAGAACGCCTTTGGCGACCCCGAGGTGATTCTGGAGCGCGCCATCATCGAGCCGCGCCACATCGAGATCCAGATTTTTGCCGACCGCCACGGCAACGCCATCCACCTGGGCGAGCGCGACTGCTCGGTGCAGCGCCGCCACCAGAAGGTGATTGAGGAAGCCCCGTCGCCGGCCGTGAACGCCGAGCTGCGTGAGCGCATGGGCGCCACCGCCGTGGCCGCGGTGAAGGCCATCCGCTACGAAGGCGCGGGCACGCTGGAGTTCCTGCTGGACCAGCAGGGCAACTTCTACTTCATGGAAATGAACACCCGCCTGCAGGTGGAGCACCCGGTGACCGAGGCCATCACCGGCCTCGACCTGGTGGAGCTGCAACTGCGCGTGGCCGCTGGCGAGGCGCTGCCCATTCGCCAGGAAGACGTCACCTTCAAAGGCCACGCCATTGAAGTGCGCCTGTGCGCCGAAGACGTGGGCAAGGGCTTCATGCCCCAGAGCGGCACCATGCTGCTGTGGCACGCCGCCGACAACCTGCGCGTGGAGCAAGCCCTGCGCACCGGCGCGGAGATTCCGCCCTACTACGACTCGATGATCGCCAAGGTGATCGCCCACGGCGCCACGCGCGACGAGGCGCGCCGTCGCCTCATCACCGGCCTGCAGCAAACCGTGGCCCTGGGCGTGACCACCAACCAGGTGTTCCTGGGCAGTTGCCTGCGCCACCCGGTGTTCGCTGCCGGTGGCGCCACCACCGCCTTCATCGCCCAGCACCAGGACGAGCTGCTGCAGGTGGACACCACTGCGCGCGAACGCGCCGTGGCCCTGGCCGCGCTGCTGCTGTTCGAGACCGCCAACCAGGCCCCCACGCGCCCCGCGCTGCGCCGCCTGGCGCACTCGCTGCCGGTGGGCATGCGCCTGGAGATCGACGGCGCCAAGCACAACGCCCAGCTCACCCAGAGCGGCGCGCACCGCTTTGACATTCAGGTGGAAGGCCGCCAGCACAGCATTGACCTGGTGGAGATCACCCCGCACCAGGTGCGCGTGGTGCTGGACGGCGTGATGGAAACCGCCGTGTTCCTGCGCGACGGCCCGCAACTGCTGCTGCACTACCGTGGCCAGCCCGTCACCGTGAACGACCACACCCGCAGCGCCAGCGAGCGCGCCACCGAGACCGGTGGCGACGGCAAGGTGCGCGCCTCAATGAACGGCCGCGTGGTGGCCGTGCTGGTGGCCGAGGGCGACCAGGTCGAGGCCGGCCAGCCCATCGTCACGCTGGAGGCCATGAAGATGGAACACGTGCACCTGGCCCCGGTGAGCGGCCGCGTGAGCGGCCTGAGCGTGGGCGTGGGCGAGCAGGTGACCCTGCGCCGCGTGCTGGCCGAAATCGAGGCGCCCGCCGCCGCCTGACCCCCACCCGGAGACCCCCATGAGCGACGTGCAAGAAGTGCTGTTGGAACGCCGGGGCCAGGCGTTCTGGATCATCATCAACCGCCCCGAGAAACGCAACGCCATTCACGGTGGCGTGGTGGCCGCCATGCGCGAGGGCATTCGCCAGGCGCATGCCGACCCCGAGGTGCGCGCCATCGTGCTCACCGGCGCGGGCGACAAGGCCTTTTGCGCTGGCGGCGACCTGCAACCCGGCAAGGGCTTTGCGTTTGACTTCTCCAAGCCCAGCGTCGATTACGCCGACCTGCTGCGCGACGCGCAGAACGCCACGCAGCCCATCATCGCCCGCGTCAACGGCACCTGCATGGCCGGTGGCATGGGCCTGCTGTGCATGGCCGACATGGCCGTGGTGGCCGACCACGCGCTCTTCGGCTTGCCCGAGGTGAAGGTGGGCGTGTTCCCCATGCAGGTGCTCAGCCTGCTGCAGAACCTGGTGCCGCGCCGCCTGGTGCGCGAATGGGCGCTCACGGGCGAGCCCATCGGCGCGCAAGAGGCGCTGGACGCCGGCCTGGTGAACTACGTGGTGCCCACGGCCGAGCTGGACGCCAAGACCGACTGGCTGCTCTCGCGCCTGGTGGACAAATCGCCCACCGCGATCCGCCGTGGCAAGTACGCCATGCGCGCCATCGAGGCCATGTCCTTCGACCAGGCCATTGCCTACACCGAGAGCCAGATCGCCCTGCTCGCCATGACCGAAGACGCCAAGGAAGGCCTGGCCGCGTTCAACGAGCGCCGCAAACCCGTGTGGACCGGCCGCTGAGCGCGGCCTTGCCCGGAGCCCCGACATGAGCACCCAACCCCAGTGGCCCGGCTCCCGGGCCGCCGTGCCCAGCCCCGTGCTGGGCTTGGCCGTTTGGCTGCGCCGCGTGGCCCAGCGCTACCCGGCCCGCCCCGCGCTCACCTGCGACGACACCACCTGGACTTACGCCGAGCTGCAGGCCCGCATCGAGGCCCTGGCCGCGGTGCTGGCCACGCGCGGCGTGAAGGCCGGTGACCGCGTGGGCTACCTCGGCTTCAACGACCCGCACTTTCTGGTGGCCCTGTTCGCCACCGCGCGGCTCAACGCCATCTTCGTGCCGCTGAACTTCCGCCTCACCGGGCCCGAGATCGCCTTCATCGCCAACGACGCGGGCGTGAGCCTGCTGCTGGCCGACGCCCACCACCGCCCGGTGATCGACGGCATCCGCAGCGGCCTGCGCTGCGCGCACTACCTGTCGGTGGACGGCCCCGCCACCGGCTGGGACGCGCTGCCGCCGCTGGACGTGGCGCCCGCCACGGTGCCGCCCGAGGTGCAGACAGAGCCCGACGAGGTGGCGCTCATCATGTACACCTCGGGCACCACCGGCCACCCCAAGGGCGCCATGCTCACGCACGGCAACTTCTGGACCAACAACCTCAACGGCATCCTGAGCAACGGCCTGAGTGTTGACGACATCACCCTGAACTTCGCGCCCCTGTTCCATGTGGGCGGCCTGTGCTCGGTGTCGCTGCCGGCCATGGGCGCGGGCGGTCACCTGGTGCTGCACCGCGCCTGGGATGCCGAGGCCGTGATGCGCGACATCGCGAAGTACCGCGTGAGCGTGACCTTCGCCGTGCCGTCCATGCTGCTTTTCATGAGCCAGCACCCCGGCTTCGAGGCGGCCGACCTGTCCACCCTGCGCACCATCGCCGTGGGCGGCGCGCCCATGCCGGTGCCGCTGCTGCAGCGCTACGCGGCGCGCGGCATCCCGGTGAACCAGGGCTTCGGCATGACCGAGACCTGCGCCACCGTGAGCCTGCTGGTGCCCGAGCGCGGCATCGACAAACAAGGCTCGTGCGGCACGCCCGCGCTGCTGACCGAAGTGCGCCTGACCGACTACGACGGCCAGCCCATCACCCAGCCCCATGTGAAGGGCGAGCTGTGCATTCGCGGCGGCAACGTGATGAAGGGCTACTGGAACCGGCCCGACGCCACCGCCGCCAGCTTCGACAGCGAGGGCTGGTTCCGCAGCGGCGACGTGGCCTATGTGGACGAAGACGGCTTCTATTTCATCTGCGACCGCCTCAAGGACATGGTCATCAGCGGTGGCGAGAACGTCTACCCCGCCGAGGTGGAGAGCGTGCTCTACCGCCACCCTGCCGTGGCCGAGGTGGCCGTGATCGGCGCGCCCGACGAGCGCTGGGGCGAGCGCGTGGTGGCCGTGGCCGCCCTCAAGCCCGGCGCCAGCCTCACCCTGGACGAGCTGCAGGCCTTCGCCCGCGAAGGCCTGGCCGGCTACAAGGTGCCGCGCGAGCTGCGCCTGGTGGACGCCCTGCCGCGCAACCCCACCGGCAAGGTGCTCAAGGGCAAGCTGCGCGAGCAGAACCAGCCGATTTGAATTGCCGATCGCCTACTTAACAACCACCCGCTGGAGACAACATGAGCACCACCCCTTCCCCCGCGCTGGCCGACGCTTTCGGCGGCGTGCCCGCCCCCCTGCCCAAGATCGGCATGGGCCAGTGGTTCACCGAGCGCGCGCGGCGCGATGGCGGCCGCCAGGCCCTCACCTTTGAAGGCGTCACCTGGACCTATGCCGACATGCTCGGCCACATCGACCGCATGGCCGGTGCCCTGAAGGCAGGTGGCGTGCAGGGCGGCACCCGCGTGGGCTACCTGGGCTTCAACCACCCCATGTTCTTCGTCACGCTGTTCGCGTGCTCGAAGATCGGTGCCATCTTCGTGCCGCTGAACTTCCGCCTGGCCGGCCCCGAGTTCGAATACATCATCAACGACGCGGGCGTGCACACCCTCATCGTCGACGCCGACCACACCGCCGTGATCGACACCGTGCGCGACAAGCTCACCTGCAGCCGCTACCTCTGCGCCCACGGCAGCCCGCAGGATGCCGCCCGCTGGCCCGACGCCGCCCAGGCCATGGCCGCCGCCACGCCCGTGACCGAGGCCCACCAGCCCCACCAGGACGACGTGGCCGTGATCATGTACACCTCGGGCACCACCGGCCGCCCCAAGGGCGCCATGCTCACCGCCGGCAACTTCTGGTGGAACCACGTGAGCGAGCTGGTGATGCTCGACATCCGCCCCGACGACGTGCTGCTCACCTTCGCGCCCATCTTCCACATTGGCGCGCTCAACGTGCTCACGCTCACCACCTTCCTCAAGGGCGCGCACATCGTGCTGCACCGCAGCTTCGACCCGGCCGCCGCGCTGCGCGACATCCAGCGCTACAAGGTGACCACCATCTTCGTGGTGCCCGCCATGCTGCTGTTCATCAGCCAGCACCCCGACTTTGCCAAGGCCGACACCTCCAGCGTGCGCTTCATCATGTGCGGCGGCGCGCCGTGCCCCGAGCCGCTGCTGCACCTCATGAGCCAGCGCGGCATCCTGGTGCAACAGGGCTATGGCCTGACCGAGACCGCCGCCATGGCCACCGCGCTCTCGGCCGAATGGGCCGTGAGCAAGATCGGCTCGGTGGGCGTCTCGCCCCTGCTCACCGACGTGCGCATCGTCGCCCCCGACGGCCGCGTCGTCACCCAGCCGCACGAGCGCGGCGAGGTGTGCGTGCGCGGCATGAACGTCACCCGCGGCTACTGGAACCAGCCCGAGGCCACCCGCAACACCATCAGCGACGACCACTGGTTCCGCACCGGCGACGTGGGCTACTTCGACGAAACCGGCTTCTTCTACATCTGCGACCGCGTGAAAGACATGGTCATCACCGGCGGCGAAAACGTCTACCCGGCCGAGGTGGAAAGCGCGCTCTACGCCCACCCCTCCGTGGCCGAAGTGGCCGTGATCGGCGCGCCCGACCCCCAATGGGGCGAAGCCGTGGTGGCCGTGGTGGCGCTCAAGCCCGGCACCAGCCTCACCCTGGACGAGATGCGCGACTTCGCCAGCGAGCGCCTGGCCCGCTACAAAGTGCCCAAGCAACTGCGCATCGTCGAGGCCCTGCCCCGCAACCCCACCGGCAAGATCCTCAAGTACAAGCTGCGCGAAGCGGCGAACTGAGCGGCGCCGCTCCATGAAAAAAGCCCGGGCGAGTCCCGGGCTTTTTTGTGGGCGCTACCGACCCAGGGTATCGGCCCTGGCGGTCCCTTCCAATGCCCGGCTGTGGCGGCCAGCGGTCAACGCCGGCCGCACCTCTTGCCCGGACTCGTCACCGCCACGGTGATGCCGGTGGTCCACCTCGATCCCGCCTGCGCCACCCCATGTCGAAGCTCTACGTGCTGGACGCCATCCGTGCCCACCTGAAGGCACGCCAACTCACCTACAAAGACCTCGCCCTCGGTTTGGGCCTGTCAGAGACCAGCGTCAAGCGCCTGTTTGCCAGCGCCGATTGCAGCCTGGAACGCCTGGAGCAAATCTGCCAATTCCTGCAACTTGAGTTCGCCGATCTGTTCCGCAGCGCGCCGAAGAAGCGCGCCCTCATCGCCCAGCTCACCCACGACCAGGAAGTCGAGTTCGCCACCCACCGCCACCTGCTCATGGTGGCCGTGTGCGCCCTCAACCGCTGGAAGGTGCCCGACATGTGGGAGCACCTGCACATCAGCCCAGACGAATGCCGCCGCCTGCTATGGCGACTGGACGACATCGGCTTTTTGGAAATGCAGACCGAGCACCAGTACCGCCTGCGCGTGGCCCCCACCTTCAGCTGGATTACCGGTGGGCCCATCATGCAAATGGTCCAAGGCATCAGCCACGAGTACTTCAACGACCCCTTTGACGGCGAAGGCGAAGTGCTGCGCATCGTCAACCTGCGCCTCTCGCGCGAGGCCCAGGTGCGCCTGAAAAGGCGCCTGGAACAGATCGCCCAGGAATACGTTGACCAGGCCCGCGCCGATGCCCACCTGCCCCTGCCCGAGCGCCCGCCCATCTCCCTGTGCATCGCCGCCCGCGCCTGGATCCCGCAGTTCATGCAAGACCTCATCAAGCAGGTGGACGGCGCCGACCAAAAGCCCCGCACCGGCCCCGGCCACGGCACCAAGCCCCGCACCCAGCACCGCCAATGAGGGCCACCAGGCCCCCGAAGTATCACCAGATGACCTTTTCACCCCCCGCTGGTGATACCTGCTGGGCGGCGCTTGTCAGCTGGAACTAAATGACTACATAGTCCGCGTCGGTCTGGCGAGGTGTTCCTGCTGGCTATTGCCGGTCCTGATGACAGATCTCGTTGTGCTGGAAGTCTTCAATTTCTGATTGCACCCCTGAAACGATATTGCCCTGACACCCTATGAATGACAAAACCTTGGTCCGTCTGTTTGTCTTCTTGCTCGCGCTCGTGATCAGCTCGGTGACATGGGCGCAAACTCTCGCCGAAAAAGAAAAGCAATGGCAAAGCTGCGAAGCGGCGCATTACACCGGCCCGCGTGAAGGCCGGCGCAATTACACGGTGGACAACTACCTGTGGGTGGTGACCCCCGAATTTGCCAAGCGCTATTGCATGCCCGAGAGCATGGTGAGCGATGAACTCAAAGGTGCGGAAGCCATTGCCTTTCGGATGGTCGATGGTGCGGACATGGACCGATGTGGTGTGGATGACCAGGGCAAGCACCATTGCACGCGGCAAAGCATGGGGCGGTTTGAGATTTATTTGCCGCAAAGTCTGAATTTGCCGGCTGCCAACCCGGACGTCAGATTCCATGACAGCCGGCGAAATACGAGTGAGTGGTTGCTGTCTGGTAATCCAGAAAGAGTGTCTAGGTCACAGCGCTACATCAAAGGTCAATACACGCCGCCGCCTGGAACAGTGCCGCGATTCGCAAAAATCTACGACATGGTTGACAGGGGGTATTGGTTCGGACTTTGGTTTGTTCCAAAGGGGTCATTGCCATGGCCTTCAAGTGCGCTTTTCGAGGTTGGCTTCCGTGAAGCGGCGGTTCCAGGTATGAATATGCTGATTCTGGAAAACAACCTCGGCATGCATTTTGGGTTTGAGTTGAACCACTACAAGGGAAATAGGGTGGAACCAGGTGATCCCAGTGGCCGATATGTCATTGTGATGCACAAACGCGATCTTGAAACAATCAACAGAAAAGACAAACGCATCCCGCAGGACTTTGAGCATGTCATTTACTTGCCGCATGCCTTTGCAATGCAGGTGCGCGAAATCGCCATGAAGAGCGGGGCGAGCAACTTGAATGATTTTGTTAATAATTTTCAACAGCGTTGAACTGAGCGTTGCCGCAAACCATCATTAATCAGGGAGATCGCAGAATGACCAAGAATTTGGTGCTCGATGCTCAATTGAGCAAAGACAGTTATGCCGTGAACAACGTGGGGGGCGGTTCCGTCAATGGCTGGGCTCGGGTGGAAGTGACGGGGTACAGATTGCCCGCCACGGTCGCCACTGGTTCCAACTTCGCCGCTCAGATGTACCAAGGGCCAGATGGCACCTACAAGATTGCCTTCCGGGGCACCGCCAGTTTGACGAGCCTGGGCGATGCGGCCATGAACGGCAGCGGCATCGTTGCCGGCAACTGGACGCCTGAGATGCAGCAGGCGATGGAGTTCACCACTTTGGCCATTCAGCAGGTGGCAAAGGCAAGGGGTATCGACTTCAAAGACGCCGCCAAACTCTTCACCGTCACCGGCCACAGCCAAGGTGGCTTTGAAGCCGAGTTGGTGTCCAAGATGTTTGGCCTGCCCGGCACCAGCCAGGACGGGCCTGGGGCCATCGCCATCACCGGCACGGCGGGCTACCAGGCCGCCAAAGCCGCCATTCAGGCGCAAGAACCCGGGGCGGTGCTCGATGGCGCCATGCCCGACTTTTTGGTGCGTCAGTACACCCTGATCGTGGGCGGTGTCAATGCCCACCTGGAGGGGGTGCAGGTCAGCGCCTCGGCCGTGCCCTTGGTGCTGTCGGTTGGCCTCATGCGCTCAGGGATGGGCACATTGGGTAGCTTGACCTTGCAGGCCGCGGTCTTCCACAAGCTCGACAACATCATCGCCATCGAAAAAGCCCGGGAGCAGTACCCCTGGCTCCAGAAAGTGGTTCAGTCAGACGACGCTGGTGATGGTGCGTCGAGCCTTGCCTCTGTGGTGTCAGACCGGTGGGCCAGTGTTCATGTGGCCGGTGGTGGTGCGGGTGTGTCGGCCAACGAAGTGCACGGCGTGCTCAGTGACTTTCTGTCCAATCGCGCGGGGCAGGCCATCAGCGTGCAGGAGTCTGAAAAAGCCCTCTATGTCCAGGCCAGCAACGGCGACACCCTGATCCTGATGCCCGATGGCTCTGGCGTGAGCACCGCCGTGCTGGGCGTGCAGCTCACGCAGAAGGAATACGCCAAGGGCGGCGCGTGGAGCAAGACCGTGCAGGCGCAGCGCGATGACGATGGCAACCTGCTGGTGTTCAGCGAAGGAAAGGGCTTCTCCTTCATGGGCACGGAAGATGCACTCGGGCGCATGCTGCAGGGCACTTACAAATCGTTCGATTCCAACGGCCAGCTCGTCAGCTCCAGCAGCACCCAGGTCAGCTACACCCAGGATGGGCAGGCGACCAAAGTCACCGAGACCCAATACGCCCAACCACGCCAGGACGGGGTGATCGAGTCCAAAGTGCTCGAGACCTCTGGCGGTGCCCGTATCGAGAACCACCTCAGGGCCGACGGTCACCTGGAAGAAATCACCTTCGGCAAAGACCCGGCCACTGGTCAGATCGTCAGGCAGTCCTCCAAAGTCCTGAGCTACAGCGCCAGCGAGCGCACGGTGGCCTCGGGCGAGGTGGCGCTGGCGGGGCTTGATTTGATGCAGGCGCTGCGCGCGGGCAACAAGCTGCAGGCGGTGGCCAGCCTGGCGCGGTTGGTGAACAACGCGCAGATCGCGGCCAACCAAGAGCCGGTGCTGGGTGCGGTGGGCACGGGGTTGTCGGGCGCGGTATCCATTCTCAGTGCGCTGGACCAATGGGGCGATGCCAGCGATGGCCAGCGCATTGCCCTGGCGGCGCGCGCGGTGCTGGGGGCCAATGATGTGGCCCGGGCCATTAGCGCCGATGGCAAGGGATTTATCGAAGCGGGCGCTGCACTGGGCGCCCTGCAAGGCGTGATTGCCCTGGCCAGCCTCAAGGACGTGCTGGAGAGCGGCAACCCCTTTGCCATCGCCAGCACCGTCATGACGCTGACCAACAGCGCCGTGGCCATGGGCATGCTGCAGGGCGTCAGCATGTTCCTGCCTCAGACCATGATCGCCGTGGCGATCTGCTCGGTGGTGTTTGCCAGCTTGTTCGAGGTGGAATACCCCGACCCGCCGCCGGCGGGCACGGTGGAGATTGGGCGGCTGGCCGATGGCACGCTGGGGCTGCTGATCAAGGACGAGGCCGGTGGGCAGGTGCACCAGACCCGTCGCCTGGATGGGCAAGTGGTGAGCGACAGCGCCAAGGCCACCGACACGCTGGACTGGGGCCTGGGCGCGCAGGTGCTGAGCCAGCGCATGGGCGAGGTGATCGGCGAGCTGCGGGCGCAGGCCCAGGCAAGCGGCGGCCACCTGGTGCTGGAGCGCCTGCCCGCGCTCAGCGTGCACGCCTTCCCCAGCTTCGCGGGCAACGGCCAAACCAACTTCTTCTTCAGCCTGCAATTCAACGACCCGGTGAGCGGCGCACAGCAACTGCTGGCCACCGCGCACCAAGACCTGACGCAGCGCTATGCGCAGGTGGCTGCGTACGCGGGCGCCTTGGTGGGCGACACCGAGTGGGCGCAGATCGGGCTGAAGCGGGCCGCCGGCGATGCCTTCGCCACCGAAACCGAGGGGCAGTTCGTGGACCGGCTCAGCGGCCCCCAAGAGGCCGACAGCCTGCTGACCCAGGCCCAGGCCGATGCACAGGCGGCCAGCAACCGCCAGAGCTACAGCCTGCTCACGCTGGACCTGGAGGGCGATGGCCTCACGCGGCGAGAGCTGGCGCAGGCCGGGCAAAGCCTGGACGACGTGAAGGCCGACACCACCCTGGGCCGCGCGCGGCTGGACGTGGACAACGACGGCTACCTGGAGCTGACCGAGTGGGTGGGCAGCAAAGAGGCGATCCTGGGCATTGACCGCAATGGCGACGGCCGCCTGGGCGATGCCAGCGAGCTGCTCACGGGCGGTGAACTGAGCGACGCGGCAGAGAACCTGGGCCTCAAGCGCCTGGCTTACTTTGACGCGAACCAAGACAGCAAGCTCGACGCGCTGGACCCGTACTTCAAGAGCTTCAAGCTGTGGCTGGACATCAACGGCGATGCGCGCAGTGGCGTGGGCGAGGTGTACGGCCTGGACGAGGCAGGGGTGCGGCAGATTGACTTGGCCACGGGCGCGGTCACTTTCACCGATGGCCAGGCCTTGACCTTGCAGCGCACCCAGCTCACGGCAGAAGCCCAAGGCGTGGCGGTGTCGGCGGTGGCCGATGGCCAGGGGGGCGTGTTGCCTGGGCAGTTCACCGTGCAGGTGGAAGGAAGGGACGCCGAGCTCAACCTCACGGCCGATGCCGCCACCGACCTCAGCGCCATCCTCAAGCTGGTGCGCCCCAATGCCAACTTGTCGGCCGCCGATCGGGCGCAACTGGTGGCGCTGGCCCAGAGATACGGCGTTGACCTCAATGACCCGGCCGCCTTGCTGGGCCTGGGTGGCGGCGGCAACGTGGCCGGCAGCCCCACCAGCACCACCGCCACGGCGGGCGATGTGTTCACGGTGAGCGAGGTGCCCAATGCGGAGGAAGTGAAGGCCGCGCTGCGGGCGTTTTTCCTGCAAGTGGTGCACAACCCCAACGAGGGGCCGGCGCTGGACAACCGCGTGTGGCAAGCCAGCGAAGACGCGCAGGTGCGCATCAAGACGGCGGACCTGCTGGCGGGCTTGGCGGGTGTTCGCCTGGTGGGCGTGCAAGACGCGCGGCGCGGCACGGTCGGCCTGGATGCCAACGGCGACGTGGTGTTCACGCCTTCCGCCAACCAGCACGGCACGGGCTATTTCACCTACACGGCGCAGGATGCGGAGGGGCGCCGCAGCACGGCCATGGTGTGGCTGAACATCGCGTCGGTCAACGACGCACCGTTGGCCCAGGCCGACCGGTTCAGCGTGACGGAAGACCAGGCGCTCACGCTGGCGGTGTCGCAGTTGCTGGCCAATGACAGCGACGTGGATGCCGCGCTGGACGCTGGCGAATCGCTGGCCGTGGCATCGGTGCGCGCAACCAAGCGCGGCACCGTGAGCCTGAACAACGGGCAGGTGGTGTTCCGGCCCGAGGCCAATTACCAGGGTGAGGCGGGCTTTGAGTACACCGTGCGCGACGCCGCGGGTGTCACTGCAACGGCCGTGGCCACCGTGATGGTGGTGGGGCAAAACGATGCCCCGGTGAGTGCCGGGCGAACCGTGAAACTGGCCGCTCGGCCCGATGCCTTGCTTCGCATTGAGGCCGACACCCTGCTGGCCTACGCCAAGGACGTGGACCAGCCCTACGGCGACTCGTTGCGGCTGAAGCGGGTGGTGTCGGTGAGCGCGGGCAGCGCCTGGCAGCAGAAAGACGGCTCGGTGCTCTTCAAGGCCGGCGGCACGGGCGATGTGGTGCTGACGCTGGAGATCGCCGATGGCCAGGGCGCCACTGTGCGCGTGCCCATCACGGTGAACGTGTCGGCGGCCAACAGCGCGGCGGTGCCGGCGCTGCCTTCTCTGGACCAGGCCACGGAAGACACGGCGGTGCGCATCACCTCCACCCAGGCCATCGTGGGCGTGGTGGGCGCCAGCAAAGGCACGGCGTTTCTGGACCGCGACGGCGCGGTGGTGTTCAACCCCACGCTCAACCAGAACGGCGCGGCCCAGGTGGTGTACCGCGTGCGCAATGCCGACAACAGCGTGAGCGAGAAAACGGTGGACTTCACCATCGCCGCCGTCAACGACGCACCCGTGGTGGTGCAGCCGCTGGCCGTGCAGTCGGTGAACGAAGACGTGCCGCTGCGCATTGCCGCCACCACCCTGCTGGGGTCGGTCAGTGACGTGGACGTGGCCACCAACGGGCAGGTGCTGCGCCTGTGGCGCGTGGGCGAGGCGGTGAACGGCGCGGTGGCGCTGGACGCCAATGGCGACGTGGTGTTCACGCCCTCAAAAGACTTCAACGGCACGGCCCGTTTCACCTACTGGGTGGCCGACGACGCGGGCGCCAGCGTGGCGGTACAGGCCACGGTGGCGGTGCGGCCGGTGAACGACGCGCCCGCGCCCGTGGCCCGGCAGTTCGCCCTGTTCGAAGACGAGACCCGCACCCTGAGAGCCACCGATCTGATCGGCAGCCCGCAGGCCACTGACCCTGACACGCAGACCAATGGTGACACCTTGCGCGTCACCGCCGTTCGCATGGTGGGCGCCAACGCCAGCCGGGGCAGTGTGGCCCTGGATGCCGCAGGCAATGTGGTGTTCACGCCCGCGCCTGACTGGTCTGGCCAGACCGCGTTTGAGTTCGAGGTGAGCGACCAGGCCGGCGCCAAGGGGCGCAACACCGCCACCTTGAACCTGGCGCCGGTGAACGACGCGCCGGTGGCGATCAACCCCATCCAGGCCTTGAGTGCGGGCATTGAAGACACGGCCAAGGCCATTCCGGTGGCCGACCTGCTTCGCAACATCCGAGACGTGGATGGCGACGCCCTGGTGCTCAAGAGCGTGACCAACAGCGTCGGGGGTTCGGTCAAGATCGAGAACGGCCAGGTGATCTTCACGCCCGCCAAAGACTTCAACGGCACGGCCAGCTTTGCCTACACCGTGGCCGATCCGTCGGGCGCGCAGGTGAACGCCACGGCCACCGTGGCCTTTGCCGCCGTGAACGACGCGCCCGTTGCCGCCTACAAACGCATCGACGGGCGAGCGGTGGAAGACGCCGAGCTGCGCATCGGTTTTGACGAGCTGCTCAAAGGCGCCTACGACGCCGATGGCGATGCCCTGAACCTGCAGGCCGTCAAGGGCCTGGGCGGGGCCTCGGCCAGCATCGACTGGACCGCCCGCCAGGTGGTGTTCAAGGGCGCGGCCAATGCCAACGGCACCGCCAGCTTCGAGTACACGCTGGCCGACCCGTCCGGGGCCACGGGCACCCAGAAGGTGGACGTGCAGGTGGCGGCGGTGAACGACAACCCCACGGTGCGAGCCATCACCGGCTTCAACACCTGGGAAGACGGTTTCGATGCCGCCAACAACCAAGACCCCAATGCGTCCCGGGCGGTGCGGCTGACCAACTTTTTGAAGACCGTGGGCGCGGCGGACGTGGACTCCACCAAGCTGTCGTTCGGCGAGTTTTCCGGGGCATCGCACATCACCTCGGTCACTCGCGAGGGCAACGATGTGGTGCTCAAGCTGGAGCGCCAGTACTCGGGCGCGGCCAGCTTCAACTACCGCGTGCGGGACGATGCCGGCGGTTGGGCCGATGGCCAGGTGGCTTTGAACGTGATGGCGCAGAACGATGCGCCTTGGATTGCGGGGGGCGTGACGTGGAACTCCATTCAGCCCATGGTTCGCTATCCCCGCCGGCCCCCCGTGGCGCTTGGACCCGAGTTCGAGCGAGCAAAGATTTATCTTAAGGATGTTGATACTCCCCAAGATCAGTTGATCCTCTACTCGGGCTCAACTCCGATTCATGGTCAGCCACTCGCGATTTCTCCGGGGATGCCGCGGGAGATGTGGTTCGACATGCGTGTCAGCCAATGGCTATCCAGTTCAGCCTCTGCTGGTTCCATGTGGACTGTTGTTTATCGAAGCACCTACGGAGATTCGTATAACGGCAATGTGTCCGTGCAATTGAGCGTTAGTGATCAGCACGGCGGGGTATCTACCAATACCTCCACCGTGACACACCACGGCAGTTCCCAATCCCGTGGCGGCAAGCCGGTGGCCATTGACCTCAACGGCGACGGCATTGCCTATAGCCAACTTGGCGACTCGCAGGTGCTGTTCGACATCAACGGCGATGGCGTGCGCGACCTGCTGGCCTGGACGGCGGCCGAAGATGGCGTGGTGGCGTTCGACAAAGACGGCGACGGCCAGATTCGCGACTTTGACGAGGTGTCGTTCCTCGCCTACCTGGCGGGCGCCAAGACCGATCTGGAGGGCTTGGCCGGGTTCGACACCAACCACGACGGCAATCTGACTGCTGCCGATGCCCGTTGGCAACAGTTCGGCGTCTGGCAAGACGCCAACCAAGATGGCGTGAGCGACCCGGGCGAATTCAAGTCGCTCGACGCCTGGGGCATTCGCTCGCTTGACTTGCGCTCCGACCAGACCATGGACCAGGTGGGGGATGTGTTCGTGATGGGCAAGTCCAGCTTTGAGTGGGCCGATGGCCGCCAGGGAGAGGTAGCCGACGTGGCCTTTCGCTACCTGGACGGCGCCGACACCTCGATCACCAACGAGCCGAAAACCTATGTGCTCGACGTGGAAGCCTTGCTGGAGCAGCGCCTGGTGGCCGCGCAGGCCGAGGGCGCCACCGACACCGAACTGGCGGCCATGTTGCAGCGCTTCATCGACGAGCTCACCCAGGTAGGCCGGCAAGAGGTGTGCCTGGACGGCGAGACCGACGCGCAATGGGTGGACGTGGCCACCGTGGGTGCTTCGCCCACCGACGAACTGGACCGGCTGGTGCACAGCGCGGCCTGAACAACACAAAGGGAGAGAACAATGAACAACAGCATTCGTTGGATGCTGTCGGTGGCGCTCGTCTGCGCGCTGGCAGCTTGTGGGGGTGGCGGCGGTGAGCCAGCACCCCAATCGGGGGGCACACCCTCGGTGACCTCGGGTGCCCCAGGCGCACCGCAAGAGGTGGTGCCGCCCGAGTCCTTGTTGACCGGGGTGGCCATTGATGGCCCGCTGGTGGGGGCGAAGGTCTGTCTGGACTTGAACACCAACTGGGTGTGCGAGCCCAATGAGCCTTTCACCACCACCGTCAGCGGCGGGCAATACCGGCTCAACATCTCGCCTTTGAAGGCGCAGGAGGTGCAAAACAAGCTGCTGATCGCCGAGGTGGGGCCTGAGGTGTGGGACGAGGCCGAGGGCAAGACCTTGCGGGCCTCGGGCATTGCCGCTTACGTGCTGGCCTCGATCCCCCTTCGCCAATCCGTGATCAGCCCAGTGAGCACCGTGATGCTCGCCCCCATGCTGGGCAACGGCTTGTGGCAGCAGGACTTGTCCGACGAGCAGGACGCGGTTCGCATTGGCGCGCTGTTGCGCACCAAAGGCCTGGCGGCCGAGTTCCACAACTACTTTGACGCGAGCCTTGAGATCACCCCCGATGAGCGCGCCCTGGCTCAGCGAACCGGCCGTTGGCTGGCGAAGGCCCTGGGCGCCGCGCGCCAGCACTTGCTGACCCAGGCGGCGCCGGTGTATGGCGCAGATGCCGCGCAACTCGGCCGTCGTGCCGCAGCCTTGGTGGCCGAGGCCTTGGACGGTCTGGCACCGCTGGCGAGTGCCGAATCGGAAGGGCTGCGCCTGGTCGATGCGATCAAGGCCCTGCCCGTGTTGGCCGAGGTCGAACAACTCAAGGCGCGGCGCGGCCGCCAGTTGTCGGTGCACGAGGCACTCGCGGTGCTGCGCGCAGGGCTGTTTGACGTGGCGCTGGTGGGCAGCAGCCCGCGCAGCCTGATGGGCTACACCCTGAGCGTCACGGACGACGGCTTTCGACCCAAGGCCTATCGCTGGTCGGGCGGGGCATGGGCCAATGACCTCACCTCTTCGGTGAATGGTGTCTCGGGCTACCAGGCCATCTGGTGGCCGCTGACGGAGACGGACCATTGGTACCTTGATCTGGGATTCCCTTTGGTGAAAGTCGAGGTGGCGGAATTGGTCGAGCGCTTCTCGCTTTCCTGGCCCGATTGGGGCCCTACCTATCGCATCAGCGTGGTGGAGCGGGACTTGTCGGGGGTGCCCTATCGCTCGGTGCCAGCCCTGGGGGGCCTGAACGGGCAGTTCGCCACGAGGCAGAAGGGCTATCAAGTTCGGCGTGTGGCCTACCAGGATAGCTTTGTGATGGATGCCATCACGCCATTCTTTTCTTCCTTGGCCCAGTTCCGGGACAACCCGCGCACCTGCCTGGCGGGCTTGTGCTGGCGCATCACCATGGCCGCCCCGGGGGCTGATGGCGACACGCCGGGCACCATCGCTTTCTCCACCCCGGCGAATGCCGGCAACCTGGACCTGGGGGTGGGCACCTTGGTGGAGCGGCGGGTGGACGGCGTGCCGGTGCTGCACGTGACGTCGGTGCCCATCGACGTGCAGAACCGGTCTGCCTCGTGGAGCACCAAGGATGGTCGCTATCCGGCGTTTGCAGAGATCGGGGGGCGTCTGTGGCAAGGCCGATTCGTCATGGCCGGATCGGTCTGGTACAGCGAGCTGATGCTGCCGCCTTCGGTGTTGAACGCGGTGCTCGCGGCGAGTGGTCTTGGCGAGGTGCGCCCATGAACGCTGTTCTGACTGAGCTTGCGGTGCACGCGGCACTGGGGCGATATGCCGTGGAGCGTCTGCGCCTGGACCCGGCCCTGGTGGCCCGCGACCTGCGCTTCGAGGAGATGGCCGTGGATTCGCTCACGCGGCTGGAGCTCCTCATGCACGCCGACGACACCTTTGGATCCCATGTGCTGGACACCCTGGAGGCCGGCGACAACACACAGCCGCCACCCGCACGCTTGAGCGAGTTGGCCGCGTGGGTGCTGCGCTGCCAAACGCCGAGCGCTCGGGCGGGGGAGGCAGCATGAAAGTTCGATTCGCCGAACAGGCAGACAGGCAAGCGCTGTTCGCGCTGGCGTTGGAGAACCGACACGAGATCGCCCACGCGCCGGTGGCGGTGTGCATGGAGCGCGTTGAGCAGACCTTACATGGGCTGTTCGAGTTGAACCAGGGCTCTCACGTGGTGCTGCTGGTGCAGACCGACGCTGGCGAACTGGTGGGGCTGCTGATAGGGTGCCTGGAGCGCTACTTCTACAGCGATGCGCTGCAGGCCCAGTTGATTCAGTGGTACGTGAAGAAAGCCTATCGCGGTACGTCGGCTGCGCCTCGCCTGGTGAAGGCTTTCGTGGCCTGGGCGCGCACGCGTGGGGCCAACGATGTGTTCATGGGCATCTCGTCGGGACTGAATGTGCACCTCACGCACCGACTGATGCGTCGCCTGGGGTTTTCCTACCTGGGGGGCAACTACGGGGTTCAGCTAAACCCCTCTCGCGAGGTGCCGCATGCCGCCTGATACCACTGTTGGTGCGTCTGCCTCTTCGGCCGTGGCCGACCGCAGCGGCCTGGACTGCGTGCGCCTCGTGGCCCTGTACTTCGACAAAACCGTGGACGCCGCCTGGCTGTGGCAGACCTACGCCACCGATCAAGGCACGTTTGACCGCCAATCGGTGGTGCGCGGGCTGCAACACCTGGGCTTTCAGGTCATGCTGAAGAAGTCGACCCGCCGGGGACTGGCGCGTGCGGCCTTTCCTTCCTTGCTGGAGATGGCCGATGGCCGCTTCGCCCTGATCGGGCGGGTACACGCGGGCGTGGCCTACCTGCAGGCCCCGGGCGAGGTGGGCATGAAAGCCGTGTCGCTAGACGAGTTGCTGCCTCAGATCGGTCGGTGCTGGCTGGCCATTGCCAGGAAGCAGGCGGTCTGGTCCAGCGAGCGCTTCGGCCTGGGCTGGTTTTTTCAGGCCCTGTCGCGCTACAAAGGCCTGCTGGGCGAGACCCTCATGGCCAGCCTGGCCTTGCAGGTGTTCGCGCTGATGTCGCCCTTTGCGTTCCAGGTGGTGATCGACAAGGTGTTGGTGCACAAGGGCTTGTCGACGCTGGACGTGATCGTGGTGGGCCTGGCGGTGAGCGCGCTGTTCGAGGTGCTGCTCACGGCGCTGCGCACCTATGTGCTCACGCACACCACCAGCCGGGTGGACGCCGAGTTGGGTGCCAAGATCTACCGCCACCTGCTGGGCTTGCCCATGGCCTACTTCGCCAGCCGAAAGGTGGGCGAGGTGGTGGCCCGCGCGCGCGAGATCGACGCCATTCGCGGCTTCTTCACCGGCACGGGCCTCACCAGCGGCGTTGACCTGCTCTTCACCGTGTTCTTTCTGGCGGTCATGGCCTACTACAGCCCGGCCCTCACGCTGGTGGTGCTGGTGAGCCTGCCGCTGTTCTTCGGTGTGTCGCTGTTGCTGCTGCCCTTGCTCAGCCGGCATGTGGAAGACCGCTTTGCCAAGGCCGCCGAAAACCAGGCCTTTCTGGTGGAGTCCATGGCCGGCATCGAGACCATCAAGTCCATGGCGGCCGAGACCCGTTTCATCCGGCAGTGGGAAGAGCGCCTGGCCGACTACGTGAAGACCAACTTTCACACCGGGCACCTGGCCAACCTCACGCAGCAGGGCATTCAACTGGTGAACAAGGTGCTGGCGCTTGTGCTGCTGTGGCTGGGCGCCAAGCTGGTGCTGAAGGGCGACCTGACGGTGGGGCAGTTGATCGCCTTCAACATGCTGTCGGCCCGCGTCAGCGCGCCCATTCTGCGGCTCTCGACCCTGTGGCAAGAGTTCCAGCAGATGCGGGTGTCGCTGCACCGCCTGGGCGACATTCTCGACACGCCGGTCGAGTCGCCCGCGTGCGCTGCCTTGTCGTGGGACCGCCTGCAGGGCCGCGTCGAGTTCCAGCAACTGGGTTTCCGTTACCGGCCCGATGGGCGCGACATCTTGCGCGACGTGTCGCTTTGCATTCAGCCTGGTGAACTGGTGGCCGTGGTGGGGTCGTCGGGCTCGGGCAAGAGCACCCTGGCCAAGCTGCTGTTGCGGCTGTACCTGCCATCGCGGGGCCGCGTGCTGCTCGACGGCGCCGACCTGCAAGGGCTTGACCCGGCCTTGGTGCGGCGCCAGGTGGCGGTGGTGACGCAGGACGTGACGCTCTTCTCCCGCAGCGTGCGCGAGAACATCGCCCTGGGGCAAGCCGACGCGCCGATCGACGCGGTGGTGCGCGCTGCCCGTGAGGCGGGGGCCGACGAGTTCATCCGCCAGTTGCCGCGGGGCTACGACGCCTTGTTGGGCGAGCGGGGCTCGAACCTCTCGGGTGGGCAGCGGCAGCGTATCGCCATTGCCCGGGCCCTGCTGATGGACCCGAAGGTGCTGATACTGGACGAGGCCACCAGCATGCTGGACGCCGACACCGAGATGCGCTTCTGGGCCCACATCCGCGACATTGGCCGCCAGCGCACGGTGCTGGCCATCACGCACCGCCTGTCCACTGTGCTGGACATGGACCGCGTGGTGGTGATGGAGGACGGACAGATCGTGGAGCAGGGGGCACCAAAGGAACTGCTGGCGCGCCGAGGTCGGTTTCGCCAGTTGTATGAGTTGCAGATGGGCGTGGCGCCCACGCAGCAGGAGGTGTTCGCATGACCGGGTGGCGCAGTGGGATGCCCCGTTGGCTGGACAAGCCCATGGCCCGGGCACAGGCCGTGTTCGATGGCGGCGATGCCGCGGCGTTTTCGCCGCTGTGGCTGGAGGTGCAGGCCAAGCCGCCCGCGCCCTTGGCCCGCTCTGTTGTCTGGACCATCTTGGCCGCTTTGTCGGCCGTGCTGGTGTGGAGCGCGTGGGCCGAGTTTGACGTGGTGGTCACCGCCAGCGGCAGCGCGGTGCCCTCGGCCAAGACCAAGCTGGTGCAGGCCTTGGACGCCGGGCGTGTGGTGGCCATTCACGTCAAGGACGGCGACGCCGTGGACCAAGGCGCGCCCTTGCTGGCGCTGGACGCCACCATCGCCGCCGCCGACCGGACCCGGGCCGACCAGGAGCGCGTGGAGGCCGCCCTGGACGTGCAGCGCCTGCAGGCGCAATGGCGCGGCGACCGTGCCCTGGGCCAGGTGCCCGATGGCGCGAGCCCGGAGCAGCTGCAGCGCCAGCGGCAACTGCTGGCCAGTCGCCTGGCCGAGCAGCAACAACGCATGGCCTCGCTCGACCAGGAGGTGGCCCGCAAGCGGGCCGACCGCGAAGCGGCGCTGGCGTCGATTCGCCGCATCGAACAGACCTTGCCGCTGCTGCGCCAGCGCCTGGACATGCGCGAGCGCCTGTTGAAAGAAGGCTTCATGGCCGAGTTGGCGGTGATCGACACCCGGCTGGAGGTGGGCAATGCCGTGAGCGAGCTGGCGGTGTTGAAAGAGCGCCAGAAAGAGGCCGACTCGGCCCTCAAGGCCGCCGAGTTCGCTCGCGCCCAGGCCCTGGCCGAACAGGCCTCGCGCACCAGCGCCGAGCTGGCCGAGGCCCGCCGGCGCTGGCAGGCAGGGCAGCAAGAGGCCATCAAGGCGGCGTATCGCGAAGAGCATCAGGTGCTGACGGCACCCATGGCCGGCACGGTGCAGCAACTGGCCGTGCACACCGTGGGCGGCGTGGTGAACCCGGCCCAAGGCCTGATGGTGGTGGTGCCACAAGAGGGCGGCATCGAGGTGGAGGCCCAGGTGCTCAACAAGGACGTGGGCTTTCTTCGCGTGGGCATGCCCGCCACCGTGAAGCTCGACGCCTTCGAGTTCACCAAATTCGGTGCGTTGGACGGCGTGGTGCAGTGGATCGCCGCCGACGCGGTGAAGGACGAGCGCCTGGGGTCTTATTACCCCGTGCGCATTGCCCTGAAGGGCACGCACTTGCCAGTGGCCGTGGGCGGGCAGCACCCGGTGGCCCGCCTCGGCATGGCGGTGACAGCCGACGTGCTGATCGGCCAACGCAAGGCCTACGAGTTCTTTTTGGGCCCCTTGTTGAAATACCAGAAAGAAAGCCTGCGCGAGCGCTGACCAGGCCATGCTCGCACCCCCCGGACGCCACCGTGGGCGGCGCCGGGGTGGGCGGCGATCAGGCCACCTCGAACAGGCCCGCCGCGCCCATGCCGCCGCCCACGCACATGGTCACCACCACGTACTTGGCGCCACGGCGCTTGCCTTCGATCAGGGCGTGGCCCACCAGGCGGGCGCCGGTCATGCCGTAGGGGTGGCCAATGGAGATGCCGCCGCCGTTGACGTTGTAGATGGCTGGGTCAATGCCCAGGTGGTCGCGGCAGTACAGGGCCTGGCAGGCGAAGGCTTCGTTCAGTTCCCACAGGCCGATGTCGCTGACCTTCAGGCCGTGTTGCTTGAGCAGCTTGGGGATGGCGTACACGGGGCCGATGCCCATTTCTTCGGGGGCGCAGCCGGCCACCGACATGCCGCGGTAGATGCCCAGCACGGGCAGGCCGCGCTTCTCGGCCAGGGCGCGGTCCATCACCACGCTGGCGCTGGCGCCGTCGGAGAGCTGGCTGGCGTTGCCGGCGGTGATGACGCCGCCTTCGATCACTGGCTTGAGGCTGCGCAGGCCGTCGATGGTGGTGTCGGGGCGGTTGCCTTCGTCGCGCGAGAGGGTCACTTCCTTGTAGCTCACCTCGCCGGTGGCCTTGTCGGCCACGGCCATCTGGGTGGTGATGGGCACGATCTCGGCATCCAGCAGGCCGGCCTGCTGGGCGGCGGCGGTGCGCTGCTGCGATTGCAGCGAGTACTGGTCTTGCGCTTCGCGGCTGATGTTGTACTTCTTGGCCACGAACTCGGCCGTCTGCAGCATGGGCATGTAGGCGTGGGCGGCGCGGGCGATCACGGCCGGGTCGGCTTCGGCGGCGGCCCACTTCATGTAGGCGTTCTGCACGGCGGTGATGTTTTCCTGGCCACCGGCCACCACCACGTCCATGCCGTCCACCATCACCTGCTTGGCGGCGGTGGAAATGGCCATCAGGCCCGAGGCGCACTGGCGGTCCATGGTCTGGCCCGAGACCTGCAGCGGCAGGCCGGCGGCGATGGCGGCGTGGCGCGCCAGGTTCATGCCGGCGGTGCCGGCGGTGAGCACCGAGCCGATCACCACGTCTTGAATTTCGGCCGGGTCCACGCGCGAGCGCTCCACCGCGTGCTGAATGACGTGGCCCAGCAGCGTGGGCGACTTGGTGTTGTTCAGGGCGCCCTTGAAGGCCCGACCGATGGGGGTGCGGGCGGTGGACACGATGACGGCTTCTCTCATGGGTTCTCCGGTGAAAAAACGGGGGGATCGGATGGGCGGATGGCTTAACCGGCGTACTGCGAGAGGCGGCCGCCTTCGCTGGCCAGGCGGCGCAGCAGGGGGCTGACCGTCCAGTAGCCGTAGGGGTTGCCTCGGGTGGCGGCGTAGTGGTCCAGGCGCTGCACCACGTGGGCCAGGCCGCGCTCGTCGGCCAGGAACATGGGGCCGCCCTGGAAGTCGGGGAAGCCGTAGCCGGCGGTCCACACCACGTCGATGTCGCTGCCGCGGTAGGCGATGCCTTCTTCCAGGATGCGCGCGCCTTCGTTGACCATGCTGTAGATCAGGCGCTCGATGATCTCGGCGTCGGTGATGTCGCCGCGCCGCGCAATGCCGTGCTGCTGCGCCAGCGCGGCGCAGGTGGCTTGCGTCTCGGGGTTGGCCACGGGCGTGCGGCCCTCGTAGCGGTAGTAGCCCGTGCCGGTCTTCTGGCCGAACTGGCCCAGCTCGAACAGCTTGCGCACCACCACGCGGTAGGTGGCGTCGGGCGGCAGGCCGCCAGCCTTCTCGTATTCGATGACGGTCTTGGCGCCCACGTCGATGCCGGCCATGTCCAGCATGCGGCAGGGGCCCATGGCCAGGCCCAGGCTTTCGATGGCCTGGTCGATCTGGCCGGGCGTGGCGCCTTCGAGCAGCAGGAACTCGGCCTCGCGCATGTAGACCTCGGCCATGCGGTTGCCAATGAAGCCGTAGCACACGCCCGAGACGGCGGCCACCTTGCCGATGCGCTTGGCCAGGCCCATCACCGTGGCCAGCACGTCGGGCGCGGTCTGGGCGCCGCGCACCACTTCGAGCAGGCGCATCACGTTGGCGGGGCTGAAGAAGTGGGTGCCCAGCACGTCGGCCGCGCGGCCCGAGGCCTGGGCGATCACGTCCACGTCCAGCGTGGAGGTGTTGGTGGCGATGATGGCGCCGGGCTTGCAGACCTGGCCCAGGCGCGCGGCGATCTGCTGCTTCAAGGCCATGTTCTCGAACACGGCTTCAATGACGATGTCGCAGCTGCCCAGGTCGGTGTCGTTCAGCGAGGGGGTGAGGCGGGCCAGGCGGCGGTCGCGTTCCTCGGCGCTGAGCTTGCCCTTGCTCACGGTGGAGTCGTAGTTCTTGCGGATGGTGGCCATGCCGCGCTCCAGTGCCTCGGCCGAGGCCTCCACCAGCACCGTCTCAAAACCGGCGTTGATGAAGCACATGGCGATGCCGCCGCCCATGGTGCCGGCGCCCAGCACGCCCACCTTCTGCACCGGGCGCAGCGCGAGGTTTCGGGGCATGGCCGGAATCTTCTCGGCCGCGCGCTCGGCAAAGAACAGGTGGCGCATGGCCTTGGACGTGCCCGAGCGCAGCACCCGGGCGAACCACTGCGCCTCCACCTGCTCGCCTTGCGCGAAGGGCAGGGTGGCGGCGGCGCGCACGCATTCCACGATGGCCTCGTGCGCGGGGTACTGCGGTTTGGCCTTGGCCTGGGCCAGGGCCTTGTCCAGCAGGCCATCGGGCAGGCTGGCCGGGGGCACGGTGAGGGCGCTGGTGCGACGCGGCGCCCACTTCTCGTTCACCAGCGCCTGGGCGCGGGCCAGGGCGGCCTGCAGCGGGGGCAGGTCGCTGATCTCGTCCACGATGCTGGCCGCCTTGGCCTGGGTGGCGTTGAGCATGCGGCCGCTGAGCATCAGGTCCAACGCCAGTTCGGCGCCGGCCAGGCGCGGCAGGCGCTGCGTGCCCAGCGAGCCGGGGATCAGGCCCAGCTTCACCTCGGGCAGGCCCACGCGGGCGGTGGGCGTGGCCACGCGCCAGTGGCAGGCCATGGCCAGCTCCAGCCCGCCGCCCAGGGCGGTGCCGTGGATGGCGGCGATCACCGGGCGGCTGCAGGCTTCCAGGCGGCCCAGGAAGGCGTTGAACGGCGCGGCACTGAAGGCCGGGTCTTCAAAGGCGGCAATGTCGCCACCGGCCACGAAGGTGCGGCCTTCGCAGTGCAGCACCAGGGCCTGCAGCTCGGGCTTGGCCTCGAAGGCGGCCAGGCCGTCGATCAGGCCTTGCACCGTGGCGGGCGACAGGGCGTTCACGGGCGGGTTGTCGATGTGCAGGACGCCGATGGCGCCTTCGCTGCGCAGGGTCACGGGAGATGAGGACATGGTGGTGTGAGGGCTGGTGGTTCAGGTCAATGTGGTTTGAGCGTAGGGGCGGGCCGCGCCCCTGTCTTGTGCCAACTGGTCGGCGCAGGGGCGGCGCAGTCGCCTTGGGTTTTTTATACCCCCCGGTAAAACCCGGCCAAGGTCCAGCCAAAAAACGCAAGACGCCCCGGGGGGGTATCCCTAACCATGCGAGGCGTCACGCAAAGGCTTGTCCATGGCTTTTGCGACAAGGGCAACTCTCTCGGCGGTTTGTCCGCCACCGATCCACCTGAAGGACTTTTGGTTATGCGTTTGATGAAGAAGTTGATGGCCACCCTCACCACCGGCGCGGTGGTGGCTTCTCTGGCCCTGGGCGCGGCCAGCGCCAATGCGCGCGACCTGCGCTACGCCATGGGCTTCCCGCCCGGCTCGGACTCGGACAAGGCCGGCCAGGAGTACGCCGCCGCGCTGAAGAAGGCCACCAATGGCCAGCTCAACGTGAAGGTGTACCCCCTGTCGCTGCTGAACTTCGCCGAGACCTCGGCCGGCCTGCGCGACGGCATTGCCGACGTGGGCTACCTGCTGGCGCCATATTTCCCGGCCGAGTACCCGCACTTCAACCTGCTGGCCGAGTCGTCCATGCAGCTGCTCACCATGGACGACCGCGTGCGCGGCAAGGAAGGCATGGCCTACGTGGGCGCGCTGTCCGAGTTCGTGTTCACCAAGTGCCCCGAGTGCATGAACGAGTTCGCCAAGCAGAACCAGGTGTTCACCGGCGCGGCCGGCAGCTCGCCCTACTACCTGAACTGCAGCAAGCCGGTGCGCAGCGAGGCCGAACTGAAGGGCAAGCGCCTGCGCGTGGCCGGCTCGCACTGGTCGCGCTGGGCCCGCGCCATGGGCGCCCAGCCGGTGACCATGTCGTCCAACGAGGCGCTGGAGGCCCTGAAGCAGGGTGTGGTGGACTGCGTGATCGTCTCGCTGCCTGAGCTGACCAACCTGGGCCTGATCGAAGCCGTCACCGACGTCACCCTGCAAGTGCCCGGTGGCATCTTCGCCGGCACCGCCATCTCGCAGGTCAACACCAAGGTCTGGCGCAGCCTCACCAAGGAACAGCGCCAGGCCATGCTGCGCGCCGGCACCGTGATGCCCGCCTACGTGCCCTACGTCTACCACCAGCGCGAGAAAGACGTGATCGAGCTGGTGAAGAAGCGCGGCGGCCGCGTGCACCAGCCCGATGCCGCCCTGCTGCAGAAGACCAAGGACTTCGCCGCGCAAGACATGAAGACCATCGTCGAGTTCTTCGCCAAGACCCACGGGGTGAAGCGCGGCGACGAGCTGCTGGCCCAGTTCCGCCCGGTGCTGGAGAAGTGGGTGGGCCTGGTGCAGACCGTGGACAGCCGCGAGAAGCTGGCCGACTTGTACTGGAACGAGATCTTCTCGAAGGTGGACGCCAACACCTACGGCATGTGATCGCCCGTGTCGCGCTGCCCGCCGGCGGCGCGACCCGACCCGCCAACCCAACCCCCAGGAGACGCCATGTACGCCATTGGCAAATTCCTCTCCCGAATCATCGACTCCCTCACGGTGATCTCGGGCCTGGCCATCGCGCTGATGATGCTGCACATCACGGTGGACGTGATCTTGCGCAGCGGCTTCAACTACCCGCTGCCCGGCACCATCACCATCGTCTCGTACTACTACATGGCCATCGCGGCCTTCATGCCGCTGGCCTTCGCCGAGCAGAAGCAGGCCCACATTTCGGTGGAGGTGGTCACCGAGCTGATGCCCAAGGTGGTGCAGAAGCACCTGGCGGGCTGGATGCTGCTGTTCTCGGCGGCGGTGTTCGCGCTCATGACCCTGCGCTCCTGGGAAGAGGCCATGAGCAAGTACGGCATCAAGGCCTCCATCGTGCAGGGCGAAGACAGCCTGCCGGTGTGGCCCACCTACTTCATGCTGCCCCTGGGCTGCTGCCTGATGTTCCTGGTGGTGGCCTACAAGTTCATCGTCTATCTCACCAACCAGCCCTCGGGCCTGGACACCGAGCGCGCCGCGCCCACGTCCGACGCCGACTGATCGACCCAGGAAACACAACATGACAGACGTACAAGTCGGCCTGGTGGGCATTGGCCTGCTGCTCACCCTCATCGGCCTGCGGGTGCCCATTGGCGTGTCCATGATCACCGTGTCCTTCACGGGCATCTGGTACCTCATGGGCTGGAACGTGGCCTGGGGCTCGCTGGGCGTGATTCCCTACCAGTTCTCCACCAACTGGGTGCTCAGCTCGGTGCCCATGTTCCTGCTGCTGGGCTTCATCTGCTACCACGCGCGCCTCACCGAGGGCCTGTTCCGCGCGGCGCGCATGTGGCTCTCGGGCGTGCCAGGTGGCCTGGCCATCTCGGGCATTCTGGGCTGCGCGGGCTTTGCCTCGGTGTGTGGCTCGTCGGTGGCCTGCTCGGCCGCCATGGGGCGCATCGCCGTGCCCGAAATGATGAAGCAGCGCTACAGCGCCGAGCTGGCCACCGGCACCGTGGCCGCGGGCGGCACCATCGGCGCGCTGATCCCGCCTTCGATCATCATGATCCTGTACGGCATCATCGCGCAGACCTCCATCACCGAGCTGTTCCTGGGCGGCGTGGCCATTGGCCTGCTCACCATGGTCAGCTACATCCTGGTGATCTTGATTCGCGTGAAGCTCAACCCTGAGCTGGCGCCTTCGGTCAAGGAAGACATTCCCATGGCCGAGAAGATCAAGGCCCTCAAGGACGTGTGGCCCATCCTGCTCGTGATGCTTGGCATCTTCGGTGGCCTGTTCAGCGGCATCTTCACCCCCACCGAGGCCGGCGCCATCGGCGCGTTCCTCTCGTGCGTGGTGGCCGTGATCGCCCGCCAGCTCACCTGGGAGCGCTTCAAGAACGCCATTCTGGAAACCCTGCTCACCACCACCGGCCTGCTCATCATCGGCATTGGCGCCAGCCTGCTGCAGCGCTTCCTGGCGCTCTCGGGCGCGGGCACCTACATCTCCGAGCTGATCATTGGCCAGAACGCCGACATCGCCTGGGTGCTGCTGGGCATCGTGATGATCTACCTGCTGCTGGGCATGTTCCTGGAGCCCATTGGCGCCATGCTGCTGACCCTGCCCATCGTGCTGCCCATCATCAACTCGGCCGAGCTGAGCCTGGTGTGGTTTGGCGTGGTGCTGACCAAGCTGCTGGAGATCGGCATGATCTCGCCGCCCGTGGGCATGAACGTGTTCGTCATCAAGGGCGTGGTGGGCAACCTCATCTCCACCACCGGCATCTTCAAGGGCATCATGTGGTTCCTCTTCGCCGACCTGGTGGTGCTGGCGCTCATGATGTTCTTCCCCGACCTGGTGCTGTTCCTGCCCAACTGGGGCAAGTGATCGGTCGCGCCCACGCGGCGCGATGCAGGCAAGACAAAGCCCGCCGGCCAATAGCCTGCGGGCTTTGTCATTTCACGGCCTCAGACTTCAGGTCTCGGCGGCGGGCGCCATGCCCAGTTCGCGCATCAGGGCATCGAGGTGCGGCACCAGCTCGTCAATCGTCTGCTGCTTCTCCAGCACGCAGTTCACGCCCTCGGTCTGCGCTGCTTCGCGCAGGGCTTCGCTCACGTGGCCCGAGATCAGCAGGGTGGGCAGATCGGGGCGCAGGCGGCGCACCGCTTGGATCAGCTCCAGCCCGGAATGGCCGGGCATGCGGTAGTCGGTCACCAGCACGTCCAGGCCGAAAGGCTCACGCTGCAACTGCGCCATGGCCTCGCGCGCGTCGCTCAGGCAGGTGACCTGATAGCCCGCGCGCTGCAGCAGCTTGTTCACCATGAAGGACACCACCGGCTCGTCGTCCACGTACACCACGCGCTGGCCGCGGCCGGGTTGGGGGGTGGCGGCCTCGCCTGCCACGGTTGTGGCGCCCATGCCCGCGCTTGGCGTCATCGCTGGCAGTTCGATGTCGAAACGCGTGCCCACGCCGGGGGTGGATTCCAGTGCGATGCGACCCTCGTGCTCGTCCACGATGCGCCGCACCACTGCCAGCCCCAGGCCCGTGCCCTGGCCCATGGGCTTGGTGGTGAAAAAGGGCTCGAAGGCGTGCTGGCGGGTGGCAGCGTCCATGCCGCAGCCGTTGTCGATCACGCTCAGGCGCACCGAGGCCTTGCCGCCGGCCTGGGCCGGGAACTGGGCCACCACCACCTCAATGCGGCCACCGGCCTCGCCCATGGCCTGCCAGGCGTTGGTGCACAGGTTGATGAGCACCTGCTCCAGTTGCGTGCGGTCTACCTTGGCGCACACCTCGGGGGCCTCGTCGCGCAGCACCAGCTCCACCTGCGCGGGCAGGGTCGAGCGCAGCAAGGCCAGGCTCTCGTCCACGATGGGCCGCAGCGGCTGCACCTCGCGCAGCGGGGCCTGGCGCCGGCTGAAGCTCAAGATCTGGTTCACCAGGCTGCGCGCGCGCAAGCCGGCCTGGCGGATCTGCTCCAGGCTCTCCAGTGCTTCCTGACGATCACCGCGCTTCACGTCTTCCAGGGCCATGGTGCTGTTGCCCAGAATGGCGGCCAGCACGTTGTTGAAGTCGTGCGCGATGCCGCTGGCCAGCGTGCCGATGGACTCCATCTTTTGCGCCTCGAACAGTTGCTGCTCCAGGCGGCGGTTGGACTCCTCGGCCTCGCGGCGCTCGGTCACGTCGATGCAGATGCCCTCCCACACCACGTTGCCCTCGGGCATTCGCCGGGGTGCGGAGATGAAGTGCAGGCGCCGGGTGACGCCGTCGGGGCGCAGGTAGCGCGCCTCGCGGTCGAACACCGTGAGGTTGTTGGCCGACGCCATCTCGGCCGCCTGCATCACGGCCTGGTCATCGGGGTGAAAGCGGGAGTAAATGCACTCCACGTCGTCCAGCACCTGCGATGGCGTGAAGCCCAGCACCCGCTGCACCGATTCGCTCACCTCGGTGGCGCGGCGCTTGCCTTCGCGCCCCATCACCAGCTGGAACATCACCGAGTTCGGCAGGTTGGCGCCGATCACGCTCAGGCGCTCCCGGCTCTCGCGCACCTTGTTTTCCGAGGCCTTGAGCGCCTGGTAGGGCCGCTTCACCGCCGTGGCGAAGGTCACCTGGTAGAGCACCAAGTAGGCCGCCACCTTGTAAAGATGGCCAGCGATGTTCTGGAAGTCGGACGGCGCCACGTAGCTGGTGTAAGCAAAGCCGCCCACCGCCATCAGGCCGCTACTGAGGCCCAGCAGGCCCATCATGCCGTTGCCCCCGCGATTCGCCCGGCGCCAGAACAGCAGCGCCACGATGGCGTTTGCGGCGGTCAGGGCATGCTCATAGGCGGCCTTGAAGGTCGTCACACCCGAGCCTTCTACAAAGGTGGGTGGGAAATGGTCCAGGCCCAAGTTGCCGTACAGGGTCAGTGCCAGCGCCGTGGCGCCGCCAAGCATCAGCGACGCGTGGCGCGTGAGGCGGGGCACTCCTCCCAGGGCAATGGCGGCAAGGGCCAGCACCTCGGCAGAGCGCCCCATCAACCAGAAAAAAATGGCCCTGGGCGTGGTGCTATCAGCCAAAAATTTCGGCATTCCAGCGTAAGTGAGTGCATGCTGCAAATCACAGGCCAGTACCACCACGAATCCCACGATCAGCACATGGGTGCTGCGGTTGCTGCCCTCGTCGAAGGTGTGCCAGGACGCAGCGACCACCAGCGCGGCCACGATGATGGACACCAACTCCAGGCTCAGGTGCACCGCCAGCATGCGCTCATGAAGCCAGGGCATGGTGCTTGGCGGGGCCACGATGATGGCCCACATGCCCATGGCCGACATCAGGACGATGAGGCCGTACGTCAGAGAGGGGGGGCGCGGCGATGGCATGGACTTGGTGGACATGGGCCAGTGGGCCGGGCCGTCAAGGCTGGGCCATGGATAAAGGACTTGTTGGGGTGAGGGTGCCTCGGCCTCATGGCAGCAACCTCGCCTGGCGCAGATTGCCATTGTGTGGTGCCGCGCCGACTGCGTTGGGTCAAGGAAAGCCGAAGAATTGGCACGGTTCCGGGGCGCTGTCTACCCGAGGCTGGGCGAATCACTGCAAGGAGGCTCCTTCCGGGCTGCCGGGCAGGTGAATGCGCACCACGGCATGGCCAAGTGCTTTGCACACGCGGATGCGCCGCGCCAGTGGCCACCAGTCGTACAGAAAGATCTGCATCGGCCGCCACATGGCCACCCAGCCGGTGATCGCCAGCCCCTCGCGCATCACGGCCATGCCGGTGCCGCCCGCGTATTGGCCAATGGCCTGCGAGCCCAGCAGGCACAAGCTCAGGAACACCACCCCAATCAGCAGGCTCATCCTGCCTTCCTGCAGCAGGTGCTGCAGCTCGGTGCGGATGTGCGCCGCCTTGGCCTCGAAGTGGTGTTGCACGCCCGAGGTCACCACCGCGTCGCTGTCGAGCTGCCGGGGCTGCTGCGCCAGGTGAACCGTCAGCCGGATGCGCGCGTGACGTGGCAGGTTGCGCGCCCAGTTCTCGATGAAGGTCTCGATCTCCGGGTCCAGGTGCTTGTGCTGCAACGGGTTGGCGTCGATCGCATTGAACAGGTTCGCCACGTCGTTGACACGAAGGCGCAACTGGTGCGTCAGGGGTGGGCTCATGGCTGAATACCTTGCCGGGTATAACGTCGGGTCAGCAGAGGATACCGGCATGTCCCGCCCACCCACCACTGTCTTGCGCCAGTTGCCCCCGTCCATCTGGGCCTTGGGCTTCGTGAGCCTGCTCATGGACATCTCGTCCGAGATGATCCACAGCCTGTTGCCCCTGTTCATGGTGGGTGCCCTGGGTGCCAGTGCCTTGGTGGTGGGTGTGGTGGAGGGCCTGGCCGAGGCCACCGCGCTCATCGTGAAGGTGTTTTCTGGCGCGCTCAGCGACTGGTTGGGCCGGCGCAAGGGGCTGGCCTTGCTGGGTTACGGCCTGGGGGCGCTCACCAAGCCGGTGTTTGCCCTGGCCACCGGCATGGGCTGGGTGCTGGGCGCGCGCCTGGTGGACCGGGTGGGCAAAGGCATGCGCGGCGCCCCGCGCGACGCGCTGGTGGCCGACATTGCCCCGCCCGAGCTGCGCGGTGCCGCCTTCGGTCTGCGCCAGTCGCTCGACACCGTGGGCGCCTTCCTTGGGCCGCTGCTGGCGGTGGGCCTGATGCTGCTGTGGGCCAACGATTTCCGGCAGGTGTTCTGGGTGGCCGTCATTCCGGGCGTGCTGGCGGTGTTGCTGCTGTGGCTGGGGGTGCGCGAGCCCGAGCGGCCGGTAGGGGCGGTGCGGGTCAACCCCATTCGGCGTGAGAACCTGCGCCGCCTGGGCGCTGCCTATTGGTCGGTGGTGGCGCTGGGCGCTGTCTTCACCCTGGCGCGCTTTAGCGAGGCCTTTCTGGTGCTGCGAGCCGAGCAGAGCGGCATTCCCCTGGCCCTGGTGCCGCTGGTGATGGTGGCCATGAATCTCGTGTACGCCGCCACGGCCTATCCCTTTGGCCACCTCTCCGACCGCATGGGCCACCACCGCCTGCTGGCCGGGGGGCTGGTGGTGCTGATCGTGGCCGACCTGGTGCTGGCCTCGTCGTCCCACTGGGCGGTGGTGTTGGCGGGCGTGGCCTTGTGGGGCGTTCACATGGGCATGACGCAAGGCCTGCTGGCGGCCATGGTGGCCCACACCGCCACGGCAGACTTGCGTGGCACCGCCTATGGTGCCTTCAATTTGGTTAGTGGCGTGGCGATGTTATTGGCCAGTGTGGTGGCGGGTGCTCTGTGGGACTCGCTGGGCGCGAGCGCCACTTTTCTGACCGGAGCCATCTTCAGCGCGCTGGCCCTGCTGGTCTTGGCAAGGTGGCGGCGCACCGGCGAATGACACTGCCTAGGGGATGAGGCCGTGCTCGCTTTCTTTGCTCATGCGGCGGTGGCGTGGGGCTCAGCAAGCAGGCTATCCAGTGAGTGCACCAGTTCGTCGAGGATGGCCTGCTTTTCCAGCACTTGCGAGGCACCATCGGCCTGAGCCGTCTCTCGCAGCTCGTCGTCGACATAGCCCGACAAGAGCACGGTGGGCAGATGGGGACGCCAGCGGCGCGCGATGCGAATGAGTTCAAGCCCTGAGATGCCCGGCATGCGGTAATCGGTCACCAGTGCGGAGATCGAGTCGCCCTCATCGCGCAAGCGTTCAATGGCTTCGCGTGGATCGCTCACGCAGCTCACCCGGAACCCGGCGCGCTGCAGCAGCTTGCCCGTCATGTCAGCCACCACGGTTTCATCGTCCACGCAGAGTACCCACTGGCCGCGCTCGGGTGCCGTGTTTGCCATGTTCTCACAGGCCTTGGCCGAGCTCTCGGTCGTGCCGGCCAGCAGTTCCCGTATGGGGAACAGCGGCAAGTCGATATCGAACCGCGTTCCCTGCCCGGGCGCCGATGTCACGGCAATCTGGCCTTCGTGCTCGCGCACGATGCGCTGCACCACCGACAGGCCCAGCCCCGTGCCCTGGCCCACGGGCTTGGTGGTGAAGAAGGGTTCGAAGATGCGTTGCACGGTTGCCTTGCTCATGCCCTGGCCGTTGTCGGTCACGGTGATACGCACCAGGCGCTTGCCCTCTGGGCTGTTGAGTTCGGTCAGGGTCACCTCGATCTGGCCATTGCGCTCGCCAATGGCATGGGATGCGTTGGTGCAAAGGTTGAGCAGAACCTGTTCAAACTGCGTGCGATCAACTTCGGCGCAGGCGTCGGGCGCGTCGCAGCGCAGGGTGAGTTCAATGTTCGCCGGCAAGGTGGCGTGCAGCAGCGAAAGGCACTCCTCCACGATGGGCCGCAGGTGTTGTGCGCTGCGCTGCAGAGGCTGCTTTCGGCTGAAACTCAGGATTTGGCTCACCAGGTTGCGCGCCCGCATCGCCGAACGCCGCACCTGCTCCAGCCCGCGCCGTACCTCTTCATGGGCATTTCGTTCCAGGTCTTCCAGTGCCATGGCCGTGTTGCCCAGGATGGCCGCCACAGCGTTGTTGAAGTCATGTGCGATGCCGCTGGCCAGGGTGCCGATGGATTCCATCTTGTGAGCCTCGAACAACTCGTGCTCTAGCCGGCGACGGGCCTCATCGGCCTCGCGTCGGTCGGTCGTGTCGGTGGCCATGCCTTCCCAGGCCAGCCGACCATCGTCCAGGCGGCGAGGCACTGAAACAAAGTGCAGCCAGCGGACTTGGCCGTCCGGTCGTACGAATCGCACTTCCCGGTCAAACACCGTCATGGTTTCGGCGGACATGGCATGGGCCTCGTGCACCAGAGGCTCATCATCAGGGTGAAAATGCCGGTAGACCATGGCCAGATTGCCCCTTACCTCGTCGGCGCGCAGTCCCAGAACGCGCTCCACCGAGTCGGATACTTCGGTCAACACCCGCTGACCGTCCGGGGCGTGCATCACTTGAAACAGCACCGAGTGCGGTAGGTTGGCGCTGATCAGTGCCATGCGGGCCTGGCTCTCTCGTTCACGTTGCTCCGATGCCTGAAGATCGCGCAACGGGCGGCGGATGGCCACCGCAAAGGTGGCGCGGTAGAGCATCACGTAGGCCATGAGCTTGTAGACGTGACCCGCGAGGTTCTGCACGTCACTCGGGCTGAACAGCGGTGTGTAAGCAAGGCTGCCGAATCCGAGCAGAAAGGCCGCGGTGCCCAAGGTGGCCAGGGTGTAGGAGTATGCCGCCCAGGCGCGCCGCCACAGGCCGACGGCGACCAGCCAGAAGGTCACCACGAGCAGGACGTTGGCGATGGCGTGAATGGGCACCAGTCGAGGCATGAGCGCGATAGGCAATGGCGACACCAGCAACTCGCCACCGGCTGTGACGGCAGCCACCAGGCCAATGCCACTGAGCAAGGAGGTGCGCAGGGTCAGGTGCGGTGCAGCTCGCAGGGCGATGGCCCCAAGCGTCAGGAGTTCGGCTGTGCGGCCCATGAGCCAGAAATAAAGCGCCAGTGGGGTCTCGTCGTCCTGTGCGCCGACCGGCTGACTGGCGTAGGTCAGGGCGTGCTGCAGATCGCACGCCAGCACCACCAGGAAGCCCACGATGAGCAGGTGGGTGTGGCGGTTGTCGCGGCGCTCGAAGGTGTGCCAGGACGATGCCACGATCAATGAGCCGATCATCAAGGCCAGGATTTCCAGCAGCAGGTGCAGCCCCGGCAGACGGCCTTGGATGGGAGATAGCGTGAGCCACTGGGCTGGCAGCGCCATGATCGCCAGCATGCACAGGCCCGTGATGGTGCAAAACACCGCAATGGGAAGGATGAGAGGGCGTTGCGTCATGGTGAGCGGCGGTACTCGTTGGAGGTTGTTATTTAATACCTAAATGTCCATTTGTGGCAGAACAAAATCACACAAAGGTTCCTGTTTTTTCTTGTTTGTGATTGGTTTTGACTCTTTTTTGGCGGTGCTTGCTGGCGCAAAGGATCGCCTGTGTGCGGCCCCGGTGGCGTTGTTCGGGGTACATTGGCGGCCCTGTGACCGTGTGCTCTGCACGGTGCCTGCCTTCTGTTTCCTCATGCATTTGCCACCACTGCCCCCGCTCATCGAGGCCGACCTCGCTCGCGTCAACGAGCTCATGCGCCAGCGCCTGAACACCGATGTGGCACTGATCGCCTTTGCCGCCCAGATGCTGGTGCACAGCCAGGCCAGCCGGCCCCGCCCGGCCCTGTTGATGGTGGTGGGGCGCGCCCTGGGCGGCGAAGCCGAGCGCCTGCGCATGCTGGCCGGCGCGGTGGAGTTCATTCACACCTCGCTGCAACTGCACCACGAACTGGATGGCGCGCCTTCGGAAGACGCCGCACCGCGCGCCTTTGGCGGCAATGCCAGCCATGTGTTGCTGGGCGATCTGCTCTACACCGGGGCGTTTCGTTTGCTGGTGGACCTGGGCGACATGCGCGTGCTGCGCCTGCTCTCAGACGCCACCAACGTGATCGCCGAGGGCTCGGTGATGTACCAGCAGGCCTTGGCCGGGCCGGGCCTGGATTGGGCGGCTTGCCGTCGCATCCTGCAGGCGCGCAGCGCCACCTTGTTTGAAGCCGGCGCGCGTTGCGCGGCGTTGCTGTGCGGGGCCGATGCCGCCACCGAAGAGGGCTTGGCCTTGTATGGCCGCCACCTGGGCATGGCCCATCAGTGGGCGGTGGAGGCGCGCATGGGGGCGGGGGCGCTGGTGTTGCCCGAGCAGGGTGAGGCCCTGGCGGCCCAAGTGGCCCAAGACCTGGCGGCCGCCCGGGCCGCGCTGCCCGAGCTGGCCGATGCCGAGTTGCGCGCTGCCCTGCTGGCCTGGGCCACGCCTCGCGCCCAGGCCTGAGACAGACGGCTTTTGCTCAGCGACCGGACGCCTTGAGCAGGCTGTCCTTGAGTTGCTTCATGTTTTCTTGCAGCGGCGCGAATGGCCCGAACTTGTGCTGGTCGGCCGGGGCGCCGTCCACGTAGGGCGGGAAGGCCGCGTCCACCGGCTTGTTCCAGCGGGCGGGGAAGTCGCGCTCCAGGTTGGCCTTCTGCGGGCGCGGGTGGCTCAGCATGAAGGCCGCCACGTCGTAGGCCTCGTCGTCGCTGAGCTGTGGCTGACCGTGTTGTGCGCCCAGCGGCATGTTGGTCTTGATGAAGGCCGAGGCGAACAGCAGGCGGCCCATGCCGGCGCCGTTGTTGAACGAGTCAGCGCCCCACAGCGGCGGGAAGGTGTAGCCCTCACCCGGTGCGCCGGTGCGCAGGCCCTGGCCCTCGGTGCCGTGGCACACCGCGCACTTGGCGGCGTACACCTGGCCACCGGCCACCGTGTCGGCGCGGCGGTTGGGGGCTTTGAAGGGCGGCAAGCCCTGGCCTTCCACCTTGGCGCCCGTGGGCACGTCTTTTGAGAGGAAGTGGATGTAGGTCATGAAGGCCTTCATCTCGGTGCTGTCCAGCGGCAGCGGCTTGCCGGCCATGCTGCGCTCCATGCAGCCGTTGATGCGCTCTTCCACCGTGCTCACCTCGTCCTCGCGGGCGCGGTACTGCGGGAAGCTGGAGTGCACGCCCACCCAGGGCATGGCGAAGGCCTTGGTGGCCGAGGCCTGGTGGCACGACGAGCACGCCAGGTTGTTGCCGGCGTAGCGCATGGCCGGGTTCTTGGCTTGCGGGCCGATGTGGGCGAAGGTGCGGTCGGTCAGCTCTTTGCCATAGCGCGCCAGGCGGCCGTAGTGGTCGTCGGGCAGCTTGGACACGTCGTAGGCCTCCAGCGGCTGAATGGGCACGCCCTTGGGGGCGGAGGCTTGTGCCAGGGCGGCGCTGGCCAGCACGGCCAGGAGCAGGGGCGAGAGTTTGGTGTTCATGGTTCCTCCGGTGAATCACATACTGGTAAGGGTATGTGATTCCCGGCGCCATGTGTTGCGCCAGATCAAGCCGAATGGCCGTGGCGCTGGTGCGTCGCCACGGCCGTGCGCAGGCCGGTCCGGGTCACGGTGTGCCGTGCCCGAACCGGTGGGTTGCCACCGTCAGGGCAGTGCCAGGGCGCGCTGCGACAGGTTCTGGATGCGGCCGTCCAGCGAGATCGGCGTGTCGGCCACGCTGTAGGGTGCGGTGCGCGGGAAGCGCGCCTTCATGTACTGCGCGAACGCGTCCTGCTCGCCGCCCACGGTGCTGAAGGTTTTGGTGGTGGTGCCCACCGGCACGAGGTCGGCACGGGCGGGGGCGCTCAGCAACTGGAAGGGGTAGCCATCGCCGCCGGTGCCGTTGCTGCCCACGGTGGCCAGGAAGTCCAGCGTGACCATGCGGTAGGCCGTGGTGCTGGGCACGGCGAAAGCCCCGTTCTGGTAAACCACCTGCGGGCCGCTGAGCGGACCCGGGCCGTCGGGGTCGTCCACCACGAGGGTCGTCACGCGCGAGCCAGCGGGCTGCGTGGGGTCGAACGCGAACTTCAGGCCCGCCACTTGCGGGAACTTGCCCTGGGTGGAGGTGGCCGTCCAGTCGGACACGCCATGTTCCAGCAGGCTCTTGAGCTCGGCGGCCGTCACCGTGACCAGCGCCAGCCCGTTGTTGAACTTGAGCGCGAACTCGATGTCGAGCTGCGAGATGTCGCCCGCCTGCTTGCCCACGCTCGCATTGGCCTTGGTGGGGCCCTTGACGCCGGTGGTCGAGCCCGGGGGCGCGTCGACCGCGCCGATGGAGGAGCGGATG
Organism: Hydrogenophaga sp.; assembly: GCF_041913525.1. Taxonomy (GTDB): domain Bacteria; phylum Pseudomonadota; class Gammaproteobacteria; order Burkholderiales; family Burkholderiaceae_C; genus Hydrogenophaga. The sequence goes on from NZ_JAYSFD010000003.1 coordinate 152,854, forward strand.
CCGCCGCCGTTTTTCAGCGACAGGGTGGCGGTGGCGTCAAAAGCCTGGGCGTAGGCCAGGTTGGCTTCGGCGCTCAGGGTGCCGAGGTTGGTTTCCTGGTTGCGCACGAACACGCGGTCACCCTCCAGGTACACGCTGGCTGCACCGAAGAGGTTGCCGTCCTTGGCGGCGATCACCGCGGCGATCTTGGTGGCGATGGCGCTCACGCCGGGCATGGCGTCGGCCAGGGTCAGGCCGACACGGGCCAGGCCGTCGGTGTCGGTGGCCCAGGCGCCATTGACGGCGCTGTCGAGCTTGCCGGTGATCACGCGGCCTTTGTCGTCAAAGGGCAGCACGATGCGACCGAGGTACTTGTAGTCGGCGTCCACGTTCACCACCAGCACCGGCTCGTTGGCCGGCGAGGTGTATTGCAGCGGGTAAGTGCCCCGGCTGGTGTCGCCCGGGCGGACGCGGTCATTGGCGTCGTACAGGCCGGTGTTGGAGCCACCGGCCACGATCAGGTCCACGCCGCGCAGGCGAGTGGCCAGCGCCTGTTCCACCGAGAGCTGCTGCATGTGGGCCAGCAGAATGACCTTGTCGATGCCGCTGGCCACCAGGGCGTTGACAGCCGGCTGCACCTCGGCGGCGATGGCGTCGGCCGTGGCGGAGGCGGCAGGGCTCACGGTGATGCCGCCCACCGTGGTGATGCTGGGCAGCGTGGGTGTGCTCGCGCCCACCACGCCGATGCGTTCGCCATTGACGGTGATGACCGAGTACTTGGCCAGCTTGCCCTTGAGCGTGGAGGCCTCTGCGCCATCGTTGGCCACGTTGGCCAGGCTGGCCAGGTTGCTGTCGCCGCTGAGGTTCAGGTTGGCGCCCAGGTAGGGGAACTGCGTGCCGCGCCAGCCGCTGCCCGCCTTGATCAGCGAGGCGAAGAAGTTCGTGCCCAGGTCCAGGTCGTGGTTGCCCACGGCCGAGGCTTGCAGACCCATCAGGTTGAGGATTTCGATGTCGCCCCTGCCTGCGCCGGTGGCACCGAGATCGGTGTTCAGCGACGCGTCGTCGGCGGCGTTGAAGAAGGGACCGGGAATGTAGTTGTCGCCTGAGGAGACGAACACCGTGTTGGGCTGTTCGCTTCGGAACTTGGCGACCAGGGCCGACAGGCCCTGGCTGTTGGCCACAAGGTCGCCGCCGCTGTCCATGTCGGACACGTGCAGTACCTGCAAGGTGTAGTCGGTCGCGGGCAGTGCGACCGGGGCGCTGATGTTGCCGTCGCCGCCGCCGCAGGCGGCGAGCACGGCGCCCATCAGGGTGGCCGCGATCAGCGGACGGGTCAGGCGCCAGGCGCCTGACCGGCGTGGTGAGAGGCTGGGATTCGAGTTCATGTGCGGGTAGGAGATGGGCACTCGGTGGGTGAAAACCGGCGAGTGTCTGCACCAGGCATGAAAGAACCGTGACCTGTTGTGACCGGGTACTGGCCGCTTGGCATTCACGCCGTTGACATGCAGCCGGCCTACGGTGGGCGCGCCAAAGGCGCTAACTGCGCCGACCCGCTCAACCAAGGCCCGCCCCATGACCGACCGCCTGTTGTCCCCGCCACTGGCCTTGCGCCCTCATGCCCTGCGCGCTCTTGATGTGTGGCTGTTTCGTCGCCTGGGTTGCGGCAGCACGGCGCGCCCGCTCACGCTTGCCACTGCGGTGTGGATCGCCCACTGGAGTTGGGTGCCCCTGGTCGCTGCGCTCGTGGTTGCGTTGTGGCGGGGGCCAGTTGCCACGGCCCCGGTGCTTGGCGCGCTGGCCACGGCCACAGGGCTGCAGGTGGTGACCAAGCGGCTGGCCCGCCGGGTGGCGGCCCCGCGACCCTTCGCCCTGGGCTTGTGTGACAACCACCTGAACCATTCCATGCGCGGTGGCATGCCCAGCACGCACGCCGCGGTGATGGGTGCCCTGGCCGGTGCGCTGTGGCCCTGGATGGCCATGTGGCCCGAGCTGGCCCTGGTGCCCGCCATCGCGGCGCTCACGGCCTGGGCGCGGGTGCACGCGGGCGCACATTTCCCCAGTGACGTGCTGGTGGGCCTGGCCTTGGGGGCCGCGCTGGGCCGCCAGGCCATGGCCGCGCTGGGCTGATCTCGCGTCGTGAGTGTCAGGCCCAGCGCACCCACACGGCGCTGTGGTCGCTGGTGGGTTGCGGCGCACCGTTCGGCTGGGCGGGCAAGGCCACGCCCGCGCCGATCACGCGCGGCGCGCACTGGCTGAGGTGGGGCAGCACGAACACATGGTCCAGCGCGTGGCCCTGGCCTTGCGCGTCCCAGTAAGTGGGTTCGCGGCCCCGGCCCCAGGCGGCCACGGCGTCTTGCCACTGGTCAGCGAATGGGCCCAGCGCGGGGCCTTGGGCTTCTTCGTTGCAGTCGCCGGCCAGCACGGTCAGGCCGCTGGGGCCCAGGCTGTGCAGGTGCTTTAGCACGGCCTGCAGTTGGCGCAGGCGCAGGGCGGGGTCGTTCACGTGGGTCAGGTGCACATTGGCCAGGGTGAGCGCCAGCTCGCCGGCTTGCACGCGCACCACCTGGGCCATGCGCCCGCCGTCCTCCGGGCTGGTGGGCAGGGTCAGGCCCCAGCTCTGCTCGATCGGCCAGCGGCTGAGCACCGCCAGGCACGAGTGGCTCATCACCTCATGGCCTCGGTAGAGGCGGCGCTTGCCGCGCGCGCGCACCACGCTCAGGTGGTGGCCCAGCGCCTGCGCCAGTTCGCGCGCGGTGTCGGCCTGGCCGTCTTCGCTGAGAAAACATTCCTGCAGCGCGATCACGTCGGGGCGCAGTTGCCGCAGGCCGTCGCGCAGGCGGCGCAGGCGCTCGGGGTAGTCGCCGTCGGCCTTCCAGGTGTTCAGGGTGAGCAGGCTCAGGGTCATGGCTGGGCCCAGGCCGGGTCGCGCTGGGCCAGCTGCGCCAGCAGGGCGCGGCCGGTGTCGTCCAGCGCGCCGTCGTTGAGCACGCTCAGGGCGTCGGGCGGCACGGCGTAGGCCTGGGCGCGGGCCAGGCGCTCGGCCACTTGTGCCTCGGTCTCGCGCCCGCGCGCCAGCAGGCGCTGGCGCAGCACCTCGGGGCTGGCGCCCACGTGCACCACGGTCAGGCCGGGGAAGCGCTGGCGGGCCTCGTCGATGTGCGCGCGCGAGCCGCTGAGCAGCACCCAGCCGCCTTCCGCCATGGGCGCCAGTTCGGCGTGGCGCACGCCGTAGCCGGTGTCGTTGGCCAGCCAGTGCAGGGCAAAGGCTTGGGCCTCGCGCAGGGCCAGGAACTGGGCCATGGTCACGCTCTCGTGGCCTTCGCTGCCGGCGCTGGCGGGGCGGGTGATGGTGCGCCGCGCGTGGTGCAGGCGCAGGCCCTGGGGGGCGTGTTGCAGCAGCCATTGCAGCAGGCTGTCTTTGCCCGCGCCCGAGGGGCCGATGAAGGCGATCAGGCGGTGGTTCATGCGTTCAGCTCCCAGTGCCGGTGCAGCACGAAGTCGGCGCCGGGTTCGCGCTCGATGAACACCGCCAGGCTGGTGATGGGCTGTGCCGGCAGTTGGTCGAACGCTTCTTGCGCGGCCCGCTCAATGGACTGCACCTGGGCCTCGTCGGTGCCGCGCAGATCGCCGGTGAGCGAGCAGTGAAAGCGGAACTCGTCCAGCACCCAGGGGTAGCCCCAGGCGCGCAGCAGTTCGTCCTGGTGCGGGCTAAGCCCGGCGCGGCGCCGGCGCGCCAGCTCGGCGTCGTTCAGCGGCTGGGCAAGGGCGTGCAGGCGCTGCACGCAGGCCGTGGCCAGCGCGTTCACCGGCGCGGTGTCGCCCTCGGGCCGCAGCGCCAGGAAATGGCCCAGCCGGGCCACGCGCAAGGCGGGCAGGGGCACGGGCCGCCACTCGCGGCACAGCGCGTACACGGCGGAATCGAGCGCGTCCAGGCTCAGGCCCTGGCGCAGGCGAAACGGCGGCTTGAGCGTGGCGTGCCAGCCGTAGCGGCGCGGCTCGGCCGTGAGCTGCGCCAGCGTGCAGGCCTCCATGCCGTCGATGCGGGGCTGGGGCAGCGGTGCGTTGGTGGCGGCGTCACGGCCCAGCCAGCGCGAGCCGGCCTGCCACGCGGCGCTGCCGGGCGGTGGGGCGAAGTAGATCGCGGCGCGGTAGGGGCGGTCAGTGTTCATCGTGGTTCACCGTGAGGGTGACGCGGTCGCCGGCGAACCAGGTCTCGGCGTATTCAATGGGGGTGCCCTTGGGGTCGCGGTTCACGCTGGTGACGTGCAGGGCAGGGCGGGTGGGGGCCTGGCGCAGGCGCGCGGCGGTGGCGGTGTCGGGCAGGCGGGCGCTGATGCGGCTTTCCTGGCGCTGGTAGTCGCTCACGCCCAGGGCGGCGAAGGCGGCGGTGATGGAGCCGGTGGCGCGCACGTGCTCGTCCAGGCCCTCGAAGCGCGGCAGCGGAAAGTGGCGCACGCTGGCGTGCAGCGGCTGGCCCGCGCCTTCGCCCAGCACCTCCAGCCGCAACACCGGGCTGCGCGTGGGCAATTCCAGGGCACGGGCCACCTCGGCGCTGGCGCGCTCGCGCTGCGCGTGCAACACGGTGAGCCCGCCACGCACGCCGGCCTGGGCCAGGTTCTGGCGGTGGCGCGTGCGCTTGCCAATGGCCAGGTCCACCGCGAAGTCTTCCACGTAGGTGCCGCTGCCTTGCTCGGCCCGCACCAGCCCGCGCTGCACCAGCGCGGCCAGCGAGCGGCGAATGGTGTGGCGGTTCACGCCGAAGCGCTCGGCCAGCGAGTGTTCGGACGGCAGGCGTTCGCCCGGCGCGTACACGCCCTGGCCGATGGCCTGCGCCAGTTCATTGGCGATGTGAGACCAGAAGTGCTCGCGGGGCGAGCCGTCGTCAAGGACCAGGTTTGTCATGAAAGGGACATGCGGGCCGCCTACGCTGGCGGCTGTGTTCAAGTTGTCTAGACAAATGACAGAGTACCACCACGATGTTTCACGCTGTTGACACAAGCCCCGCCCCCGGGGCAATCACCCGAGCCGATCGCATGGCCTTGCTGGCCCGCGCACCGATCGACCTGCTGGAGCGCACCGTTGGCGCGCACCACGCTGGCGGCCTGCACTGGCTGCGCCGTCCCGAGACGGGTTTGATGATGGTGCAGGGCCGCGTGGGCGGCACCGGCGAGCGCTTCCACCTGGGCGAGATCACGGTGACGCGCTGCGCGCTGCGCCTGGGCGCGGCCGACGCGCCCGCTGGCGTGGCCTGGGTGCTGGGCCGCGACGCGCGCCGCTGCACCCTGGCCGCCGTGGCCGACGCCTTGCTGCAAGACCCCGCCCACCACGACGCGCTCAGCCTTGAGCTGCTGCAGGCCACGCGCCAGCACCTGGCCGAGCAGGCGCAGGCGCGCCAGCGCCGTGCCCAGAGCACGCGGGTGGACTTTTTCACCATGGCCCGCGAATCCGATGGCGGTGCCGACGACGAGGACGAGGCATGAGCACCGACACCCTGCAAGGCCTGGTGGCCGGTTTTGACGACGAGGCCCTGGGCAGCCAGGCCAGCTTCCGCGCCGCGCTGCACGCGCTGTCGCACCCCGGCCAGCCCGTGGCTATGGACGCCGCCAGCGGCTTGCCGGTGGCGGGCCAGCCCGCCGCCGCGCGCCTGCTGCTGGCCCTGCTCGACGCCGACTGCGCCCTGTGGCTTTCGCCCACGCTGGCGGCCTCGCCCAGCGCGGCCTGGCTGCGCTTTCACACCGGCGTGCGCCTGGTGAACGACCCCGCCCAAGCCCAGTTCGCCTGGGTGGGGGCGGGCGATGCCTGCCCGCCGCTGGCCGCCTTCAACGCCGGCACCGACGCCGACCCCGAGGCCTCCACCACCCTGGTGCTGGACGTGCCCGGCTGGCAGGCCGGCGAAGGCTGGCGCCTGAGCGGCCCCGGCATTCGCGGCGAGCGCCAGCTCGCGGTGCAAGGCCTGCCGGCCGACTTCGCCGCCCAGTGGGCCGAGAACCACGCCGCCTTCCCGCGCGGGGTGGACGCCTACCTCGCCAGCGCCGACGCGCTGGTGGGCCTGCCGCGCACCACGCGCATCACCGACACCGTGGAGGCCTGAGCCCATGTACGTTGCCGTCAAGGGCGGTGAAACCGCCATCCTCAACAGCTACCGCCTGCTGGACCGCCAGCGCCGGGGCGACACGGCCCTGGCCGAACTCAGCGTGGACCAGATTCGCGCGCAGCTCAAGCTGGCCGTGGACCGCGTGATGACCGAAGGCTCGGTGTACGACCCCGAACTCGCCGCGCTGGCCATCAAGCAGGCCAGCGGCGACCTGGTGGAGGCCATCTTCCTGCTGCGCGCCTACCGCGCCACGCTGCCGCGCCTGGGCACCACGCTGCCCATCGACACCGGCCGCATGCAGCCCGAGCGCCGCATCAGCGCCACCTTCAAAGACCTGCCCGGTGGCCAGTTGCTTGGCCCCACCTACGACTACACCCAGCGCCTGCTCGACTTCGCCCTGCTGGCCGAAGGCGGCGTGAACACGCCCCCCGCCGAGGGCCGCGCCGTGAGCGAGCCCGTGCCGCGCGTGGTGGACCTGCTCAACCACGAAGGCCTGATCGAGCGGCGCGAGCCGCCCCAGGGCGACCCCGCGCCCACCGACCTCACCCGCGAGCCCCTGCGCTTCCCGGCCAACCGCGCCACGCGCCTGCAAAACCTGGCGCGCGGTGACGAGGGCTTTCTGCTGGCCATGGCCTATTCCACCCAGCGCGGCTACGCGCACTCGCACCCCTTCGTGGGCGAGCTGCGCCTGGGCCAGGTGGAGGTGGTGGTGGAGCCCGAAGAACTGGGCTTTGCCGTGTCGATCGGCGACATCGAAATCACCGAGTGCGAAATGGTCAACCAGTTCGCCGGCAGCAAGACCGAGCCGCCCGCCTTCACCCGTGGCTACGGCCTGGCCTTCGGCCACTGCGAGCGCAAGGCCATGGCCATGAGCCTGGTGGACCGCGCCCTGCGCGCCGACGAGCTGGACGAGGCCGTGGTCTCGCCCGCCCAAGACCCCGAGTTCGTGCTCTCGCACAGCGACAGCCTGGAGGCCTCGGGCTTCGTGCAGCACTTGAAGCTGCCGCACTACGTGGACTTTCAGGCCGAGCTGGCGCTGGTGCGCCAGATGCGCGCCGAGGCCCTGGCCCAACCCCGCCTTGACGAGGACACCCCCGCATGAACGCCCGCACCGACGACGACCTGCTGCAGCCTTCTGAGGCCACGGCCGGCGTGAACTTCGCCTACCTGGACGAGCGCACCAAGCGCATGATCCGCCGCGCCATCCTCAAGGCCGTGGCCATTCCCGGGCACCAGGTGCCCTTTGGCTCGCGCGAGATGCCGCTGCCCTACGGCTGGGGCACCGGCGGCATTCAGGTGACGGCCGCCATCCTGGGCCGCGACGACACGCTCAAGGTGATCGACCAGGGCTCGGACGACACCGTCAACGCGGTGAACATTCGCCGCTTCTTCCAGCGCACCGCCGGCGTGGCCACCACCACCCGCACGCCCGAGGCCAGCGTGATCCAGACGCGCCACCGCATCCCCGAGACGCCGCTGCGCGAGGGGCAGGTGATCGTGTACCAGGTGCCCGTGCCCGAGCCCATGCAGCGCCTGGAGCCGCGCGAAACCGAGACCCGCACCCTGCACGCGCTGGCCGAGTACGGGCTGATGCACGTGAAGCTGTACGAAGACATCGCGCGCCACGGCCACATCGCCACCACCTACGACTACCCCGTCATGGTGAACGGCCGCTACCTGATGGCGCCGTCGCCCATCCCCAAGTTCGACAACCCCAAGATGCACATGAACCCGGCGCTGCAGCTCTTCGGCGCCGGGCGCGAGAAGCGCATCTACGCCGTGCCGCCCTACACCACGGTGGAGAGCCTGGCGTTCGACGACCACCCCTTCGAGGTGCAGCGCTGGGACACGCCCTGCGCGCTGTGCGGCGCCACCGACACCTTCCTGGACGAGGTCATCACCGACGACAAAGGCGGGCGCCTGCACGTGTGCTCCGACTCCGACCACTGCCAGGAACGCCAGGCCGCCGGCCACACCGGAGCGGGCGCATGACGGTCACCATCCGCGAGGCCCGCGACGCCGACCTGCCCGCCGTGCTGGCCCTCTACGCCCAGCCCGGCATGGACGACGGCGACGTGCTCACGCCCGACGAGGCGCGCGCCATCTGGCAGCAGTTCGCGCGCTACCCGAGCTACCGCTTGTTTGTCGCGGAAGACACCGGTGGCGAGATCGTGGCCACCTACGCGCTGCTGGTCATGCACAACCTGGCGCACCGCGGCACGCCCTCGGCCATTGCCGAAGACGTGGTGGTGAGCCCCACCCAACAAGGCCGTGGCATTGGCCGCGCCCTCATGGCCCACGCGCTGGCGCAGGCCCGCGAAGCCGGCTGCTACAAGCTCGCGCTGTCGTCCAACGCCAAGCGCGAAAGCGCTCATGCCTTCTACCGCTCGCTGGGCTTCCAGCAGCACGGCCTGAGCTTTCTCATCGAGACCTCCCAGGAGTTGTCATGACGACCCTTCCCCCCGTGGCGGCCACGCTGCCGCTGCTGCGCGTGCGCCAGGTGGCCCAGCGCTACGGCCAGCGCCTGGTGCTGCAAGACGCCTCTTTTGATTTGTGGCCCGGCGAGGTGCTGGCCGTGGTGGGCGAATCGGGCTCGGGCAAGAGCACGCTGCTCAATGCCCTGGCCGCCCGCGCCCGCCCGGCCGATGGCAACGTGGAATTCCTCGGCCGCGACGGCGTGCTGCGCGACGTGCACGGCATGAGCGAGGCCCAGCAGCGCCTGCTGGCCCGCACCGACTGGGGCTTTGTGCACCAGAACCCGGCCGATGGCCTGCGCATGGACGTGTCGGCCGGTGCCAACGTGGGCGAGCGCCTCATGGGCCTGGGCGAGCGCCACTACGGCCGCCTGCGCGCCACCGCCGCCGAGTGGCTGGCGCGCGTGGAGATCGACCCCGCCCGCATCGACGACACGCCGCGCACCTTCTCGGGCGGCATGCGCCAGCGCCTGCAGATCGCGCGCAACCTCGTCACCCACCCGCGCCTGGTCTTCATGGACGAGCCCACCTCGGGGCTGGACGTGTCGGTGCAGGCCCGCCTGCTTGACCTGCTGCGCGGGCTCACCCAGCAAATGCAATTGGCGGTGGTGATCGTCACGCACGACCTGGCCGTGGCCCGCCTGCTGGCCCACCGCATGGTGGTGATGCAGCGCGGCCGCATCGTGGAGACCGGCCTCACCGACCAGGTGCTCGACGACCCGCAGCACCCCTACACCCAGCTCCTCGTTTCTTCGGTACTCCAGCCATGACCGCCGCCATGACCGCACCCGTCATCGAACTCCAGGCCGTGAGCAAACGCTTCACGCTGCACCACCAGCACGGCGCCCAACTGCAGGTGCTGCAAGACGTCAACCTGCGCGTGGCCCCCGGCGAATGCGTGGTGCTCGACGGCCCCTCGGGCCAGGGCAAGAGCACGCTGCTCAAGCTCATCTACGCCAACTACCTCGCCAGCGGCGGGCGCATCCTGCTCACGCCGCCCGGTGGCGCCGCGCTGGACCTGGGCCAGGCCGAGCCCCGCGCGCTGGTGCAAATGCGCCGCGACACGGTGGGCTACGTGAGCCAGTTCCTGCGCGTGATTCCCCGCGTGAGCGCGCTCGACGTGGTGGCCGAGCCCCTGATGGACGCCGGCCACAGCCAGGAAGACGCCCGCGCCGAGGCCGCGCGCTGGCTGGCCCGCCTGCGCATTCCCGAGCACCTGTGGCCGCTGCCACCGGCCACCTTCTCGGGCGGTGAACAGCAGCGCGTGAACATCGCGCGCAACATGATTCGCCCGCGCCCCTTGCTGCTGCTGGACGAGCCCACCGCCTCGCTGGACGCGGCCAACACCGCCACCGTGATCGAGCTCATTCGCGAGGCCGTGGCCCGTGGCGCGGCCGTGATCGGCATCTTCCACGACCGCGCCGTGGGCGACGCGGTCGCCACCCGTCGTGTCGACATGAGCGCTTTCCGGAGGGCCGCATGAGCATTTCCCAGGTTTTCACCAACGCCCGCCTGGTGCTGCCCGATGGGGTGGTGCCCGGCAGCCTGCACGCCGTGGCCGGCCTGATCGCCGCCATCGACAGCCCCACCCACCTGGCCGCCGCCCACGACTGCGAGGGCGACTGGCTCATGCCCGGCTTCGTGGAGATGCACACCGACAACTTCGAGCGCCACCTCATGCCCCGGCCCAAGGTGCAGTGGGCCGAGCTGCCCGCCCTGGTGGCGCACGACGCCGAAGTGACCGCCGCCGGCATCACCACCGTGTTCGACGCGCTGGGCGTGGGCGACGCCGACCCCGACAGCCTGCGCGGCAGCACCTGGGACGGCGTGGTGCGCACCATCGACCACGCCGACTCGGCCGGCCTGCTGCGCGCCGACCACCGCCTGCACGTGCGCTGCGAACTGCCCGCGCCCAACACCATCGACCTGTTCGCCCCCTTCCGTGGCCACGACCGCCTGGGCCTGATCTCGCTGATGGACCACACCCCCGGCCAGCGCCAGTGGGAAGACATTGGCCAGGCGCGCACCTACTACACCGGCAAGAAGGGCTGGAGCCTGGACAAGTTCGAGCGCCAGGTGGCCCTGTCGGCCGAGCTGCAGGCGCGCTACGCCGAGCCGCACCGCGCCTACTTCGTCGAGCACTGCCGCGAGCACGGCATTGCCCTGGCCAGCCACGACGACACCACCGTGGACCACGTGGCCCAGGCCCACGCCGAAGGCGCCAGCATGTGCGAATTCCCCACCACCGTGGCGGCGGCCAGCGCCGCGCATGAGCGCGGACTGCTCACCGTGATGGGCGGGCCCAACGTGGTGCGCGGCGGCTCGCACTCGGGCAACGTGGCGGCGGCCGAGCTGGCCCGCCTGGGCCTGCTGGACATCTTGTCCAGCGACTACGTGCCCGGCAGCCTGCTGGGCGCGGCCCTGCGCCTGGTGCGCGACGGGCTGGCCACGCTGCCGCAGGCCATCAACATGGTCTCGCTCAACCCGGCGCGCGCCACCGGCCTGCTCGACCGGGGCGCGCTGATCCCCGGCCTGCGGGCCGACCTGATCCAGGTGCGCGAGGTGACCCTGGCCGACGGCAGCGTGCACGGCGTGGTGCGCGGCGTGTGGCGCCAGGGCCGGCGCGTGATCTGACGCCCGCCGCCGAAGCCTGACACCCAAATTTCCCAGGACCGTCAAGAAGCTGTCACGCCGCGCCCGGAGACTGCTTGTCTAGACAGATTTCAGCGAGCCCACCATGACCCTGAGCATCCGACACCTCGACAAGCACTTCGCCAACGGCAAGCACGCGCTGCGCGACATCCACCTGGAGATCGGCCAGGGCGAGATGGTGGCCCTCATCGGCGCCTCTGGCTCGGGCAAGTCCACCTTGCTGCGCCACATCGCCGGCCTGATGCCGGCCGACGCCGGCAGCGCCTCGGTGATCGAGGTGAACGGCCGCATCGTCCAGCAGGGCGGGCAGATCCAGCGCGACGTGCGCCGCACCCGCGCCGACATCGGCTTTGTGTTCCAGCAGTTCAACCTGGTGGACCGGCTGCCGGTGCTGGTGAACGTGCTGGTGGGCCGCCTGCACCGCATGCCGCTGTGGCGCGGCCTGCTGCGCCGCTTCAACGCCAGCGAGCGCGCTGCTGCGCTGGACGCGCTGGACCGTGTGGGCATTGCCGAGTGCCACGCCCAGCGCGCGTCCACCCTTTCAGGCGGTCAGCAGCAGCGCGCGGCCATTGCTCGCACTCTGGTGCAGGGCGCGCGCGTGGTGCTGGCCGACGAGCCCATCGCCTCGCTTGACCCCGAGTCGTCGCGCAACGTCATGGACATCCTGGCCCGCATCTGCCAAGAAGACGGCTGCACCGTGGTGGTCTCGCTGCACCAGGTGGACATGGCCCGCCGCTACTGCCCGCGCACCGTGGCCTTGCACCAGGGCCGCGTGGTGTTTGACGGCCCGTCCAGCGAACTCACCCCCACCCTGCTGCGCGAGCTCTACGGCATGCAGGCCGACGAAATCCTCAATGGCAGCGAGAGCCTGCACGGCAAGGTGACCCGCCTGCCCGAGCCAGCGCCGGTGTGGCAGCAGCCCGTGCCGCAAGCCGCCTGACCCGCACGCCGCCCGACCCGAATTCCCCCATTCCGTTCTTCCAACAGGAGCCTTCCATGTACAAGCACGCCTTTGCCGCCCTGGCCGTGGGCTTTGCCTTCACCGTCGCCCACGCCCAAGAGATCAACTTCGGCATCATCTCCACCGAGTCCACCCAGAACCTCAAGGCCGACTGGCAGCCGCTGATCGAGGACATGGAGAAGCAGACCGGCCTGAAGGTCAAGGCCTTCTTCGCCCCCGACTACGCCGGCATCATCGAAGGCATGCGCTTCAACAAGGTGCAGCTCGCCTGGCTGGGCAACAAGTCGGCCATGGAAGCGGTGGACCGCGCCAACGCCGAGGTGTTCGCCCAGATGGTCAACGCCGACGGCACCCAGGGCTACTACTCGCACCTGATCGTGCACAAGGACAGCCCGCTCAACACCCTGGACGACGTGCTCAAGAACGGCAAGTCGCTGGCCTTCGGCAACGGCGACCCGAACTCCACCAGCGGCTTCCTAGTGCCGGGCTTCTACGTGTTCGCGCAGAACAAGATCGACCCCAAGACCCACTTCAAGATCGTGCGCAACGCCAACCACGAGACCAACGCCATGGCCGTGGCCAACAAGCAGGTGGACGTGGCCACCAACAACAGCGAGAACCTGGACAAGTTCAAGCAGCGCCAGCCCGAGAAGTTCGGCGAGATCAAGGTGGTGTGGACCTCGCCGCTGATTCCGCTGGACCCGATGGTCATGCACAAGAACCTGCCCGAGGCCAGCAAGACCAAGATCAAGAACTTCTTCTACAACTACGCCAAGACCGACGCGCGTGAGAAGGAAGTGGTCTTCAAGATCTCCAAGCTCTCGGGCTTCAAGCCCTCCACCAACGACCAGCTCAAGCCCATCCGCCAGCTTGACCTGTTCGGCAAGCGCAACAAGATCGAAGGCGACACCACCCTGTCCGATGCCGACAAGAAGACCCAGCTGGCCGCCATCGACCAGCAGCTCGCCAACCTGAAGTAAGCCGGACAGCGCCCCATGACGACGATTGCCCACCCGAAATGGCAAGCCCTGGCCGAGAGCGCAGCCCCGCGCCGTGGCCTGGTCTGGTACCTCGCCTGGGGCGCGCTCATTGCCCTGCTGGCCGCGTCCTGGCGTGGCGCCGACATGCGCCCGCTGGACCTGCTGCGCGACGGCGGCAACATGGCCGCCTAGGCCGCCGAGTTCTTCCCGCCCAACTTCTCGCAGTGGAAGCTGTACGTGAGCGAGATGATCGTCACGCTGCAGATCGCGGTGTGGGGAACGGCGCTGGCGGTGATCACCGCCATTCCGCTGTCGCTGCTGGCGTCCAGCAACATCGTGCCCTGGTGGGTGAACCAGCCGGTGCGCCGCCTGCTCGATTCCTTCCGCGCCATCAACGAGATGGTGTTCGCCATGCTGTTCGTGGTGGCCGTGGGCCTGGGCCCGTTTGCCGGTGTGTTGGCGCTGTGGATCCACACCGCCGGCACCCTGGCCAAGCTGTTCTCCGAGGCGGTGGAGTCCATCGACCCGCAGCCGGTGGAAGGCATTCGCTCCACCGGGGCGGGTGCGCTGCACGAGATCGTCTATGGCGTGATCCCGCAGGTGATGCCGCTGTGGACCTCTTACACCCTCTACCGCTTCGAGGCCAACGTGCGCTCGGCCTCGGTGGTGGGCATGGTGGGCGCCGGTGGCATTGGCGTGGTGCTGTGGGAAATCATTCGCGGCTTCCAGTACGCCGAAACCTGCGCGGTGATGATCATCATCGTGCTCACCGTGAGCCTGATCGACATGGTCTCGGCCCGCATTCGCCAACTCGTGGTGTGAGGCCCGCATGAGCACCTCCCTGACGCTGGATGAAATCGCGGGTCTGCTGCAGCGCCGTGGCGCCGCGCAGTACGGGCGCGAGGCCGTGAGCCAGCTTGACCACGCCCTGCAGTGCGCCCACCTGGCCGAGCAGGCCGGCGAGACCCCCGCCACGGTGGCGGCCGCCCTGCTGCACGACCTGGGCCACCTGCTGGCCGCCGAGCGCCAGCAAGCGCCAGAGCCCGACGACCGCCGCGACGACCTGCACCAGTACATCGCCCTGCCGTTCCTGCGCCACCTGTTCGACGAGGCGGTGCTGGCCCCCATTCGCCTGCACGTGGACGCCAAGCGCTACCTCTGCCAGGCCGAGCCCGGCTACTTCGACACGCTTTCGCCCGCCTCGGTGCACAGCCTGGCCCTGCAGGGCGGCGCGTTCAACGAGCAAGAGGCCCGCGCCTTCCTGCACCAGCCCTTTGCCGCCGAGGCCGTGCGCCTGCGCCGCTACGACGACCTGGCCAAGGTGGCCGGCCAGCCCACGCCCGAGCTGGGCCACTACCTGCCGGTGCTCGCCCAGGCCGCCCGCCAGGCCTGAGCCTCGCGTTGGCCGGGGGCTTCTGAGGGCCCTGCCGGCCCTTTCCCTGAGCCCCTCTGCCGGCGCACAATCGGGCTCTCATGAGCCCCGCCTTCGAGTCCCTCGTTGTCATTTGCGAGCGCATGCGCCACCTCACCGGGACGCTGGAGCTCATCCGTGGCCAGTTACTGGCCGAGGCCATGGGCGAGGTGCCCATGGACCAGGTGCCAGCGGTGCGCCAGACCGCGCACGGGCTGTATCTGCACGCCGTGGGCCTGCGCCAGCGCACGGCGGGCGACCTGTCGACCATCGTGCGCGCGCTGGCCGAAGAGATCGACCCGGTGCAGGCCGAGGCCGAGGGCGCCGAGCTGTTGGCGGTGTGCCGTGACCTGGCCGTCACGCTGCGCGCGGTGGACACGGCGCTGGCCGAGTTCAAGGGCCACATCGAGCACCCGGCCACCGGGACCTGATGCCTGGGCCCAGTGGCCCAGGCCCTCAGGCCACCTCGGCGAGCAATGCCCGCGCCAGGCGGATGAGGGCCAGGTCGGTGCCGGCCGGGCCCAGCAGCGAAATGCCCAGCACCTCGCCATGGGCGCCGCGCATGGGCAGGCTGACCTGCGGCAGGCCGGCGTGCCCGGCGATGCAGGTGATGGCCATGGTGCGCTGGCGCACCGCGTCCACCGCGGCCGGGTCGGCATCGCGCCGTGGCGCCAGGCCGGCGGCCGAGGGCAGCACGGCCACGCCGTCGCTGCCCAGCAGGGCGCGCACCCGCTGGCGCACCGCTTGCGAGGTGGCGCGGGCCTGGGCGGCCGCTTCGTCGCTGATGCGGCTGGCGGCCTCCCAGCGCGCGGCGATGGCCGGCGAGAAGGTGGGCTGTGCGGCGCGAATCCAGGCGCCATGCAGGCGCCAGCCCTCGTGCCCGCCGGCCGTGGCGTAGGCCTGCCGCCAGTCGGCCAGGGTGGCGTCCTGGCACCAGGTGGCGGGCTCGGGCGCGGTGCCCAAGTGGCGGGCCAGGGCGTCGCGCACGCGCAGCAAGGGCGCATCAAACACCGCATCGGCCAGCGACCAGGCGTCTTGCGGCACCAGCAGGCGCTGCGGTTCAAAGGCGGTGTCGGGCAGCAGCACGCGGCCCACGCGCTCGAAGGTGTCGGCGTCGTGCGCCAGCCAGGTGGGCGTGTCAAAGCGCGGGTGCAGCGGCACCAGGCCCTCGCTGGGCAAGAGGCCGTGCGTGGTGCGCAGGCCCCAGATGCCGGCGTAGCTGGCCGGCACGCGGGTGGAGCCGCCGGTGTCGGTGCCCAGGGCGAAGTCCACCAGGCGCGCAGCCACCGCGGCGCAGGAGCCGCTGGACGAGCCGCCCGGCACGCACTCGGGCGCGGCGCTGTTGATGGGCGTGCCGTAGTGAATGTTGTCGCCCTGCAGGCTGTAGGCCAGCTCGTCGGTGATGACCTTGCCCATCAGGTCGGCGCCGGCGTCCAGCAGGGTCTGCACCATGGGGCTGTGGCGCGTGGCGGCCGGGTGCGTGGCCAGCCACGTGGGGTTGCCCGCGCCGGTGCGGTGGCCGGCCACGTCGAACACGTCTTTGGCGGCAAAGCGCAGGCCGCTCAAGGGGCCGCCGGCTTGCCCGGCGATGGCGAAGCGACCATGGGGCACCCAGGCGTGCACGGTGTCGTCGATGTCGAAGCTCAAGGGGCGGGCGGGGGGCATGGCGTGCGTCCAAATGAAACCAGTGATGGCCAAGGCGTCAGCAAGTGACGTGCCAGTTGTGCCGCAGCCCACGGGCGCGGGCATCGGGGTTTCACCTGCCTCTGCCAGTGGAGGCACTCCGGCGCTTGTAACGGATGGTGAAAAAGAACCGAACGGAGCGATTGGGGCGATGGGTGGCGCAGCGTGGTGTGTTCGCCCTGCGCTGTGAGTGCCCCCCGGGGGTATCCTCGGGCCTCACACCTTTCTCAGATTTGTTTCCTGACTTCTCCCATGCAATTGGCCGAAGGCAGCGGTGGCAAGACCTACCGCATCCTGATCATTGACGACGAACCGAGCACGATTCATGTGCTGGCGCGCACGCTGCTGGACGTGGCCACGCTGCGCTTTGCGGTGCGCGGCGAAGACGCCTTGCGCATCTTGAGAGAAGGGCCACAGGACCTCGTGCTCACCGACGCCGATATGCCCGACGTGTCGGGCTTTGAGATCGTGCAGGCCATGCGGCAAGACCCGCTCCACCAGTCGGTGCCCATTGTCATGGTCAGCTCGCACAGCGCCCCGGAGTTGCGCCACCACGCCCTGGACCTGGGCGTGAGCGAGTTCCTGACCAAACCGGTAGACCGCGAGGTGCTGCGCCGCCGGGTGCTGGACCTGTTGGTGTCGGGGGCCAAAGCTCCCTTGCGCCCCATGCGCCGGGACGCACGGGATGCGCAGCTCATGGACGACGCCGCTGACGAGGTGCCCACCACCCGTGCCGCCCTGCTGGCAGATGACGAGTTGTTTCCCCGGACACTGACTCCGCAGGAGTTCATGTCCACGCGTGCACCCTTGGCCGAGGCGCCTGAGGTGGCCGCGCCCGATGCGCCAGCCGAGGCGGTCCACCCGCCACTGGCGATCACCTCGTCACTGCTGGACGACATTGCCGCTGTGCTGGAGGTGGTGGAGCGCTTGCGCGCCGATGCCCGTCGCCCGGATGAGTCGCGCATGATCAGCGGGCTGGCCGCCATCGAGCAACTGTGCAGCGACATGACCGGGCGCGTCATCACTCTCACCGAGCACATGTTGCCAGGAGGTGGGCATTGAGCGCCGACGAGTCGGCGACTGCCCCTCGGGCTCACATCTGGTACGTGGACGACGACGATGC
This sequence comes from Hydrogenophaga sp., assembly GCF_041913525.1. GTDB lineage: Bacteria > Pseudomonadota > Gammaproteobacteria > Burkholderiales > Burkholderiaceae_C > Hydrogenophaga. The sequence goes on from NZ_JAYSFD010000003.1 coordinate 170,211, forward strand.
CATCGTCTTTCTGGTGCGCCGGCGCCTGCAGCGCATGGGCTTTGCCGTGGTGGGCCACACCAATGCGCGCGAGGCATTGGCGGCCTTGCAAGACCCCGCCGTCGTGGTGGACTTGGTGGTCACCGACCAGAACATGCCGGCCATGAGCGGGCTGGACTTCGCCGCTGCGGTGAAGGCCTTGCGCCCCACGCTGCGCGTGGCGCTGTCGTCGGGCGTGGTGGACGATACCCTGCGCCAGCGCGCCCGGGCCGTGGGCGTGGACGCGCTCATCGACAAGGGCGTGGAGGTGGAGACGCTGTTCGACACCATCGCCCAGCTGGCCACCGCCGGCCCTTCGGTCAGCGGCGGGCCGGGCTGAGCGGGCGGGGCGTGCTGCGCCCGCGCTTGGTGTCAGACGGCCCGGCGCCGCTGGCGTCGCAGGCGCGGCGGTAGGCCTCCAGGGTGTGCTGGGCCCGGCCCAGCACGCTGTCGGGCGGGAAGCGGCCGTGGGCCAGTTCGCCAAATGGCGTGCCAGTGAGCAGCGCCATGCCCTCGCTGGCCCATCCCACCGCGTGAATGTGAAAGCGCCCCTCGGCCACCGCCTGCACCACGCGCGGGGCCAGCATCAGGTGGCGCACGTTGCGCCGGGGCATCAGCACGCCCTGCTGGCCGTCGAGGCCCAGCATGGCGCAGGTGTCGAAATAGCCCTCGATCTTCTCGTTGATGCCGCCCACCGGCAGCACCTCGCCATGCTGGTTGATGGCGCCGGTGACGGCTAGGCCTTGGCGCAGCGGCAGGTTGGCCAGGCTGGAGAGCAGGGCGTAGAACTCGGCGCACGAGGCCGAGTCGCCTTCCACGCCGTGGTATTCCTGCTCGAACACCACCGCCGCGCTCAGCGCCAGCGGCGCGATGTGGGCGAACAGCGCCGAGAGGTGGCTGTGCAGGATCATCACGCCCTTGTCGTGAATGGGGCCTGAGAGCTGCACCTCGCGCTCGATGTTGAGCAGGCCTTCGTCGCCCGCGTGGGTGCGCGCGGTGACGCGCACCGGAAAGCCGAAGGCGTGGTCGCCCAGGTCCACCACCGACAGGCCGTTCACCTGGCCCACGCGCTCGCCCTCAATGGCCAACAAGCGTTCGCCGTCCTTGAGCGACTCCATCAGCAACTGCTGTGGGTGGTTGTGGCGCTCGGTGCGCGCGCGCTGCGCCTCGTGCACATCGTCGGCGGTGGTCAGCGCCGCCCCCCGGCGCGCGGCCAACGTGCCGCTTTCGATCACCAGCGTCTCGGCGTGGGCGAACAGGGCGCTCTGGCGGGTCTGGTCGGCGGCCTCGCGGTGCATGGCCTCGATCACCACCGCCACCGCCGAAGCGTCAAAGTGCGGCAGGCCCAGGCGCGCGCAGGTGTGCGCCACGAACACCGCGCTGGCGCGGCGCGCCTCGGGCGTGCCGTCGAAGCGCTCGGCGAAATCCACCTTGCAGCGAAAGCGCCGGGCGAATTCCGGGTCGGCCTCTTGCACCAGGTAGTAGTCGTCGGCCGAGGCCACCAGCACGATCTTCACGTCCACGTCCACCGGCTCGGGCTCCAGCGACACGGCGGCCACCGGCGCGTAGAGCATGCCCGGCTCTTCGATCTGCACCCGCCCGCTGCGCAGAAAGCGGCGCAGCCGCTCCCACACCGGTTCGTCGGCCAGCAGGTCGCGCAGCTGCAGCATCAGAAAGCCGCCGTGCGCGCGCAGCAGGCTGCCGGCGCGGATGCGCGAGAAGTCGGTGGCCAGCACGCCATCGGCCGACTCGTACTCGATGCTGCCGAACAGCGCGCGAAACACCGGGTTGTCTTCCATGATCACCGGCGCGCCCTCGCGCCCGTGGTTGTCCACCACCAGGTTCACCTGCAGCCGCGCCAGCAGCTCGGCCAAGGCGGCCAGGCGCTCGGCCGTGTCTTCGATGTCGCCGTTGCCGTCCTGGAACAGGGCCAGGTTGTCCAGCAGGTCGCGCTGCACCGAATCGAGGTAGCGGCCCAGCTTCACGCTGTCTTTGATGTTCTTGCGCATCTCGGCGCGAATGGCCTGCAGCTCGTGCTCCAGCAGCGGCTTGATGGTCTGCCGGTGCAGGGCCACCAGGCGCTCGCCCTGCTCGCGCTCCAGGCCGCGCAGGCGCTCCAGAAAGCGGCTGATCTCGTTGCGCAACTCGGCCTCGCCTTGGTCCAGCGCGCTGCGCTGTTCGCGGCTCAGGCCCAGGGCCTTGCCAGCCGTCATGGGCTGGCCGGCCTCGTCGCGCTGGGTGAAGACGATGCGGCCCTGCTCGCGCAGCAGGGCAAAGTTGCGCGCCTCGGCAAAGGCGCTCAAGGCTTCATAGGCCTCGTCTTCCTGCGCCTTGAAGCCCAGCAGCAGCCGGTCGCGCTCGGCCTGCACGTCTTGTGCCACCAGGCGGCGCGGAATGTCGGCCTGCAGCCGCCGGGCCAGCTCGGTCATCAGCCGGCGCAGCAGCCGCCCCTCGCCCGCGGGCAGGCGCAGGGCGATGGGGTGTTCGGGCGCGTCCACATTGAACAGGTAGCACAGGTCGGGCGGGGTGGGGCGTTTGCCCGCCTCGTCTTGCATCATTTGCTGCAGCAGCGAGCGCCGCCCGCTGCCCACCTCGCCCAGCACAAAGAGGTGGTAGTCGGGCTGGTCCATTTGCAAACCAAAGCGGGCCGCGGCCTCGGCGCGGGCCTGCCCGATCCAGGGCAAGGGTTCGTTCACCAGCTCGCGGGTGTCGGCCAGGCCCAGGCTCTCCGGGTCAATCGTCAGGCGCAGTTCGGCGGGGCTCAGGGTGTGCAAGGTCATGGCGCGAGCTTAGTCCCGGGGCGCGAATGGCGGCACAGGGTGCGCGAGATTGTTCCTTGTGTCGGGATAAATTGTCTGCAATTGAGTGGTTTATGGGGCTTATTTGGGTCGGTAGAGTCACCTCATGCCCTCGGCGCCCCGCGCCGCCCCGTGCCGCCCCCCGATCTCAGGAGTCACCATGAACCGTTTGCCCAGCCTTTTTGTGTCCCACGGCGCCCCCACGTTTGCGCTGGAACCCGGGCGTGCCGGCGCTTTGTTGCGCGAGCTCGGCCCGCTGCTGCCGCGCCCCCGGGCGGTGCTGGTGGTCTCGCCCCACTGGGGCTCGTACCAGCCCCTGGTGGGCACCAGCGCGCAGCCCGCCACGGTGCACGATTTCGGCGGCTTCCCCGCGCCCCTGTACCGCCTGCAATACCCCGCGCCCGGCCACCCTGCGCTGGCCCAGCGCACGGTGGACCTGCTGCGCGCCGCCGGCTGGGACGCCCGCGCCCACCCCGAGCGCGGGCTGGACCACGGCGCCTGGGTGCCGCTGCTGCACCTCTACCCCGAGGCTGACTTGCCGGTGTTCCAGGTCTCGCTGCCCGTGAGCCTGGACGGCCCCGGTGCCTACGCCTACGGCCAGGCCCTGGCGCCCCTGCGCGACGAGGGCGTGCTGATCGTGGGCTCAGGCAGCCTCACGCACAACCTCTACGAGTTTCGGCAGGCCGGCGTCCCGCAAGCGGCCTACGCCCGCGAGTTCAGCCAGTGGGTGCGCGAGGCGGTGCTGGCGGGCGACAGGCAGCGCCTGATCGACACCCTCGCCCTGGCCCCGCACGCCGAGCGCGCCCACCCCACCACCGAGCACTTCCTGCCTCTGCTGGTGGCCTTGGGCGCGGCCGGTGGCAGCCTGCCGGCCACCGTGCTGGACGGCGGCATCGAGCACGGCGTGCTGTCAATGGAGTCGTATGTTTTCGGCGCCACCGTGGCACTGCCACAGGCCGAGGAAGCGCTGAGCGCCTGAGGCCAGCGCTGCAGCGCGGCACCGCCGCCTGACACCCACCGGTGAGCACCATGGCCAGTGGCCTGGCCATGGGTCAGCGCCCGCGCGGCGCGCATCACCGGTCATCAGCGCCATGGACAACTTCAACGACAACGCCTCGCCCCTGTTATTCCGTTCCTCACCCAGCCCGGCGCCCGACGCCACCGCCGAGGCCTCGGCGCCCCCGGTTCCTGCCGACGAGCCGCCCCCCGCGCCCAGCGCCCCACCTGAGCCACCAGCGCCACCGCCTCCGCCGCCACCACCACCAGCCCCGCCCTTGCCCGAGGTGCAAAGCGCCCTGCAGGCCTGGGCCGCGCAAGCGCCCATGGCCCTGGCTTTGTGCACGCCAGAGGCACAGGCCGCGCTGGGCCAAGCCCACGCTGCCCTGTGCGAGGCGCTGGTGAAAGGCCTCATGGAGCAGGCCGAGGCCTGCGCCGGCCAGTGGAACCTGTCCCCCCTGACCGAGCGCCTGCTGGGCCTGAGCGAGCCGGCCCTGGCGGCTTTGCAGGCCGCGCTGGCGCAGCCGCCCCTGGCGGCCTGGCCGGTGTCGGCCCCCGACGAACGCCTGGCCCCTGAGCGCGCGGCCTGGCAACGCTGCCTGGACCTGGCGCGCGAACTGCTGCAACCATCGGCGCCTAGACAATGGGTGAGCGACGCCATCATCTGGGCCGAAGACTGCCTGCTTCAGGCCCTGGTGTCGGCCTTTTGGCGAGGCGACGCGGTGGTGCTGCTGCCCATTCCTTTGCCTGAGCATGCCCCCGTGCCCGAGGTGATGGACCTGGTGCGTCGCGTGTCCTTGCTGGTGGTGCGTTGGGCCCAGGTGGCCGATCGGCCGCCTGCGCTGAAGGCCGTTCGCGTGCATTGGGCCCTGACGCCCGAGCAAACAGCCAACCCGGTGTGGCCACGGCGCCTGGCCGATGTGGCCCGCCGGGTGGTCGCCGAGCGCCTGGCGCAGGTGTTGGACCGCCTGCCCGCCTTGCGCGAGGCGGCGCGCGCAGGCACCAAGCCAGGTGTGGACGACGGGTACGACCTGTTGTTTGACCGCTTGCAGCGCCTGGCGCAGGCGATCAAGGCCCTGGAGGGCGACGCGGCGTTGGGCGAGGGGGCGTTTGTGCTGGTGTTGTCGGACGCGCCCGCCTCGCCGCTGCTGGCCGACTTCCGTCGCGCGTGGGAAGCGCTGGGCGGCCAGTGGGGCGAGGGCCTGCCCGAGTCGCCCGCCCCGGTGCGGATCAGCGTGTCCTGGCCCGAGCCGGCGCCCGCGCCAGCCCAGGCCTGAACCGCGCCAAGCGCCGGGCCGTTACCAGGTGCCCACGTTGGGCATGTCGCTCCAGGGGGCCTGCGGTGCCAGGGCCTCGCCTTTTTGCAGCAGCTCAACCGAGATCTGGTCGGGCGAGCGCACAAAGGCCATGCGGCCGTCGCGCGGTGGGCGCAGGATGGTGACGCCGTGGGCCTGCAGGCGCTCGCAGGCGGCGTAGATGTTGTCCACCTCGTAGGCCAGGTGGCCAAAGTTGCGGCCACCGGTGTAGGTCTCGGGGTCCCAGTTGTGGGTGAGTTCCACCTGGGCCTCGTGGTCGCCCGGGGCGGCCAGGAACACCAGCGTGAAGCGGCCCTGGGGGTAGTCGTTGCGGCGGATCACCTCCAGGCCCAGGGCGTCGCGGTAGAAGCGCAAAGAGGCGTCGATGTCGGTCACGCGGACCATGGTGTGCAGGTATTTCATGGCGGGGTCGGTCAAAAAAGAAGTGCCCCAATTGGACCAGCAGCCCGCCACCCTGTGCCGGCGTGGGGCTGAAGCGCCAGCCCTGGTGCGTCAGGCGAGGTTGGGCGCGGCGGGCAGTTCCACCCGCACGCGCAAGCCGCCCAGGGGCGAGTCTTCAAGCGTCAGCGTGCCTTCGTAGCGCCGCGCCAGGTCGTGCGCGATGGCCAGGCCCAGGCCGCTGCCGGGCTTGCGTTCGTCCAGCCGCCCGCCTCGGGCCAGGGCCTGTTCGCGCGCCTCGGGGGCGATGCCGGGGCCGTCGTCGTCCACGCACAGCACCAGGCGGTCGTTGGGCAGGCGCTGGCCGATCAAGGCCACGCTGCTTTGCGCCCACTGGCAGGCGTTGTCCAGCAGGTTGCCCAGCAGCTCTTGCAGATCGGGTTCTTCGCCGGCGAACACCAGCGGCTCGCGCGGCCAGTGCGCCCCCAGGTCAAGGTGGCGCTGCGCGTGCACCTTGTCCATCACCCGCAGCAGGGCGTTGCCGGTGGGCGCCACCTCGGTGCGGTGCCCGCGCCGCTGGCCGGCGGCCGAGGCGCGGGCCTGGGCAAGTTGCCAGTCCACATGGCGCCGGGCCAGGGCCACTTGTTCGCGCACGTGGTGGCGCCAGTCGGCGGGGGGCTCGGCCTGGGTGGCGAGCTGGTCCAGCACGGCCAGCGGGGTCTTGAGGGCGTGGGCCAGGTTGCCGGCCTGGGTGCGGGCGCGGCTGAGGTGGTCTTCCTGCCGCGCCAGCACGCGGTTGAAGTCGTCCACCAGGGGCTGCACCTCGGCCGGCAGGCCCGAGGGCAGGCGGTGGGCGCGGCCCTCGCGCAGGGCGGCGAGGGCCGCGCGCAGGTCGCGCAGCGGGCGCAGGCCCACGGCCACCTGGGCCCAGGCGGCCAGGCCCAGCAAGACCAGCAGCACGGCCAGCGAGAGCACCAACTGGCCGCGAAAGCGGGCCACGGCGGCGCCGGTCTCGGCCAGGTCGACCGCCACGCCCAGGCGCCACGCGCTGTCGGACTGGCCCACGCGCACGGTGCGCTCCAGCACCCGAAGCTCACTGTCCTGCGGGCCGGCCAGGGTGTGGCGGTGCACCTCGCCTCGGACCGGTTCGTCCATCGGCAGGGCCAGGGTGTCCTCCCAGAGTGAGCGCGAGCGCAGCACGCCCTGCGCGGGAACGGGGCTTTGTCTGTCCACCTGCCAGTAGAGGCCGCTGTAGGGCTGTTGCCAGCGCGGGTCGGCCAGGGCGGCGGCGTCCACGCGCGGCTGGTCGGCGGCGTCCACCACCAGGCGGGCGGTGAGCAGGTCAAGCTGGCGCAGCAGGTCGGCCTCGGTCTGGCGCATCACGTGTTCGCGAAACAGGCTCTGCAGCAACACGCCGGCCAAAGTCAGCGCCACCGCCATGGCGGCCAGGGTGGCGGCCAGCAGGCGCCAGCGCAGCGAGGCCACGCGCCGCGTCATGGCGTGGGCACCAGGCGGTAGCCCAGGCCGCGCACGGTCTCGATCAGCTCGGCCGGCAGCTTGCGCCGCAGCCGGGCCACGAAGACCTCGATGGTGTTGGAGTCGCGGTCGTGGTCTTGGGCGTAGATGTGCTCGGTCAGCTCGCTGCGCGAGACCACCGCGCCGGGGCGGTGCATCAGGTAGGCCAGCACCTTGTACTCGTGGCTGGTGAGGTTCACCGGCTCGTCGCCCACCGTCACGCGGCCGCTGCGCGTGTCCAGCGACAGCGGACCGCAGCGCAGCAAGGGCGAGGCCAGGCCGCTGGCGCGGCGAATGAGGGCGCGCAGCCGGGCCAGCAGTTCCTCGCCGTGAAAGGGCTTGGTGAGGTAGTCGTCGGCGCCGGCGTCGATGCCGGCCACCTTGTCGTGCCAGTGGTCGCGCGCGGTGAGGATGAGCACCGGCATGGCATGGCCTTCTTCGCGCCAGCGGCGCAGCACGCTCAGGCCGTCGAGCTGGGGCAGGCCCAGGTCCAGCACCACGGCGTCGAACGGTTCGGTCTGGCCCAGGTGCAGGGCGTCAAGGCCGTTGTCGACCTCGTCCACCGCGTAACCGGCGGCTTGCAGGGCCTGCGCGAGCTGGGCGCGCAGGGTGGGTTCGTCTTCGACCAGCAGGATGCGCATGGGGTGTCAGCGTCGGCGTTTGGGGTTCACCCACGCGGCGCCGGTGCGCGCGTCGCGCTCCAGTTCGACCACGCGGCCATCGGGCCTGAGCAGTTTGATTTCGTACACCCACTCGCCGTGCTCGCGGTCGAGTTCCACCTCCAGCACCTGGCCGGGTTGTTCGCGCTGCAGGCGCTCCAGCACGGTGTGCAGGGGCAGCACCTCGCCGGCCTTCAAGGCGGCGCGGGCGCGGTCGTGGTCGTCGTCGGCGCGCGGCGCCACCGCTGGCAGCAGGGCCAGGCTGAGCGAAAGCAGAAGGGCGCGGCGGGCAGGCATGCGGAAGATTTTGCCGCGCCCGCGATGAACGCCACCTGAACGCGCGCTTCAGCTTCGGTACAGGCGCCGCCGCGCAGCATTCGGGCCATCGATTCCACCGCACCGCCACGCACCATGAAACCCACCCTCTTGTTGGCCCTGGCCTTGTTCGCCACCTTGCCCGCCCAGGCGGGTGACACCACCCCCGCCCAGCAGTTGCAGCACTGGAACGCCCAGGCCGGCTCGCCGGGCGACGCGGCGCGCGGCCAGGCCTTCTTCACGAAGCGCCACGGGGGCGAGTGGTCTTGCGCCTCGTGCCACCAGGCCCCGCCCACCCGCGCCGGCCAGCACGCCAGCACCGGCAAGGCCATCGCCCCGCTGGCCCCGGCGGTGCAGCCCGACCGCCTGACCGACAGCGCCAAGGTGGAGAAGTGGTTCCGCCGCAACTGCAAAGACGTGCTCTCGCGCGAGTGCAGCGCCCAAGAAAAGGCCGATGTGCTGGCCTACCTGAACGCCCTCAAACCCTGAACCGAGAAACAAGACCATGAACGCCCGACACCTGCTGCCCTTGCTGACCCTCATCGCCGCCCCGCTGTCCCACGCCGACAGCGACCGCCTAATGCCCGCCCGCGTGCCCGATGCCTACAAGGCCGAGTGCGCGGCCTGCCACACCGCCTACCCGCCCTCGCTGCTGCCCGCCGCGTCGTGGCAACGCATCATGGGCGGGCTGGAACACCACTACGGCACCGACGCCTCGCTGGACGCGGCCACGGTGAAGCAGCTCAACGGCTGGCTGCAGGCCCACGCGGCCCAGGGCGGCCGCCGTGGCGTGGCGCCGCCGAACGACCGCATCACCGAATCGGCCTGGTTTGTGCGCGAGCACCGTGGCATTGACCCGGCCGTGTGGAAGCTGCCCAGCGTGAAGAGCGCGGCGCAGTGCGCGGCCTGCCACACCGGCGCCGACCAGGGCGACTTTGACGACGACCGCATTCGCATTCCGGCCGGCGTCACGCCCGCGCAGCGCCGCGCCTTTCTGGATTGAACCGGAGCCCCACCATGAACGCTTCCCTGCCCAACACCGCCCCTGGCAATACCTCCGCCACCACCACCACGCCCTCGCGCGGGCGCCGCGTGACCGACGCGCCCACCCGCGCGATGCACGCCCTGCTGGCCCTGAGCTTTGCCGGTGCCTGGCTCACGGCCGAATCGGAACACTGGCGCCTGGTGCACGTGACGCTGGGCTACACCGCCGGCGGCGTGCTGCTGGCGCGCGTGCTGTATGGCCTGTTTGGCCCGCGCCAGGCGCGGCTGCAGAACCTGGTGGGCAAGCTCAAGGCGCTGCCGGGCTGGCTGGCCGCCTTTCGCGGGCCGCTGCCGGCCGGCCACTGGCGCCAGGCGCAGAACCTGGCCATGGCGCTGGTGGTGGCGGTGTTGATGCTGGGCATGGTGCCGCTGGTGCTCAGCGGCTACGTGACCTACCAGGACTTCGGTGGCTGGACCGGTGAGGCCATGGAAGAGCTGCACGAGTTCTTTGGCAACGGCCTGCTGCTGGCGGTGTTTGCCCACCTGGGCTTGATCCTGGGCCTGAGCCTGCTGCGCGGCCAGAACCAGGCCGCGCCCATGCTCACCGGCCGCCTGCCCGGCAAAGGGCCTGACCTGGCCCGCCGCAACCACGGCTGGTTGGCCGCGCTCATCGTGACCGCCGTGGTGGCCTTCTGGGCCTGGCAGTGGCAGACGGCGCCCAGCGCGCCCCTGGGCGAAGGTGTCCGCGCCACGCTGCTGGAGCGTGGCCACGACGGCGACGACGATTGAGCCGCGTCAGCTTACCTGGCCCTGGCCACGGGCCACGCAGCGCGCGGCGGCCAGGTCCCACCCGGCCCAGCCGCAGCTCTTGAAGAACACCGGCCCCCGGGGCGCCACGCGCCCGGCCAGGGCGTCGGCCAGGGTGGGCAGGGCGGCCACGTCGATGCCGGCCTGCAACAGGTCGCCGGCCTCGTGGTCGGCGTCGCGCGTGTCCACCACCAGGGTGCCGCGTGCGGCCAGGTCGCGGCACGCCTCGGGCGCCCATTCCACCATGCGCGGCGTGAAGGCGCCCACGGCGGCCACGAAGGCATCGTCTCGCGGTGTGGCGCGCAGGCACACCGCCTGGGCGGGCGTGGCGCTCACCACTAGCGGGCAGTCGGCCAGGGCGGCGTCGGGGTCGTCCACCCGCCGCGCGCGCAGGCCCAGCGCTTGCGCGTGCGCCACCAGGGCATCGGCGCTGGCGGCGCTGCGCGAGGCCACGCGCACCTCGTGCAGGCGCTGTGCACCCAGGCCGGCGAGGTAAGCCTCCAGGTGCGACCGGCCCTGCACGCCCGCGCCCACGATCAGCAGCGGCCCTTCGGCCTGCGGGGCCAGGGTCTGCAAGGCCAGCAGCGACACAGCGGCGGTGCGCCGCGCGGTGACGGTGGGGCCATCGACGATGGCGCTGCGCTGGCCGGTGGCGGCGTCAAAGACCACGATGTCGCCCTGAATGGTGGGCAGGCCGCGCGTGGTGTTGTCGGCCACGAAGGTGATGAGCTTGGTGATGGCCACGCGCGCGTCGGTGGCCGGCATCACGAACAGGCTGCCGCCGCCCGGCAGGGGCTGCACCAGCCGGGGCGGCACGCGCACGCTGGGGTCGGCCAGCAAGGCGGCGATTTCCCGGGCCAGTGCCGGGTAGGGCAGGGCGGTGGCGGTGGCCTCGGGCGAGAGCAGGGGCGCGCTCATCCCACGTGAATCGCGTACACGCCCCAGGGGCAGCCGGCAAATCGCTCGGGCAGGGGTTTGCTGGCCAGTTCGGGGAAGCGGTCGGGCTCGTACACCGCCCACAGCGGGCCCAGGCCGCCCAGGGCCATGGGCTGGCCGTCGAGGTGGGTGGCCACGATGAAGCCCAGGCGGCGCAGCTCGCCCAGCGACAGCTCGGCGTTGTAGCCGTCCACCGCGCGCATGCCCACGCGCAGGGTGTCGGCCATGGGGGCGCCAGCGGCTTCCAGCACGCGGGTCAGCAGCGGGCCGCGCAGGGTGTGGCGCTGGCCGTCGTATTCCAGGGTGGGGCGAATCTCGGTGGCGGGCAGGGCCAGCACGTCGGCAAAGGTCAGGGCGCGGGCCTTGTCGAAGGCGATGCCGTGCTTGCCCATCATCTGGTCCACGACCTTGTTCAGCGGACCGCGGTTGGGCTTGCTCACCTGGCCGGTGACGGTCAGCAGCACGGGCGCTGGCGCGGCGGGCGTGGCCGCCTGGGCGAGGGGCAGGGCAGTGGCGAGGGGGGCGGCGCAGGCCACGGCCTGCAGGAATCGGCGCTTGTGCATGAAGGTCCTCCTGAAAAAGGGTGGGCGCATGGTAGGGCAGCGGCATGGCCCCGTGCCGCGTAGGTTTTGCTGCAGTGCAGATTGCCAGCCGTTTTTTCTTGTTTCCAAAATGGGGACGCCCCCGGGGGTATCCGGCGGGCACCACCACAAGGAAAGAGGAGACACATGAAAACCACCAAGCTGCTCGCAGCGCTGCTGCTGGCCGGGCTGGCCACGGCCGCGTCCGCCCAGGCCGGGAAGGACAACTTGTCCAACCTGAAACAGATGAAGGTCTCGGGCGTCGACCTGAACATCCCACCCGTGCCGCAAGAGGGGCGCAACGCCGACGCCATCAAGGCCAACCTGAAGAACGTGAAGCTGCCGCCGGGCTTCAAGATCGAGTTGTACGCGGTGGTGCCCGACGCGCGCCACATGGCCGTGGCGCCCAGCACCAACATGCTGTTCGTGGGCACGCGCAAGACCCGCGTCTGGGCCGTGACCGACCGCAACGGCGACGGCACGGCCGACGAGGTGAAGCCCTTTGCGCCCTCGCTGAACTTCAAGGTGCCCAACGGGGTTTGCTGGACCAAGGACGGCTTCCTGGTGGTGGTGGAACACAACCGCGTGCTCAACTTCCCGGCCGCCGAGTTCTTCTACGAAGGCCCCGATGTGGCGGTGATCGAGGTGGTGCCGCAAGGCGGCCTGATCCCGGTGGAGGAAGAGTCGTTCAACCACGGCGCTCGCGTGTGTCGCGTCACCGACGACGGCACGCTGTACGTCACCCTGGGCCAGCCCTACAACGTGCAGCCCGCCAACAAGGTGGAGATGTACGACAAGATCGGCATCGGCGGCATCGTGCGCATGAACGCGTTTGACGGCTCCAAGCGCGAGGTGTTCGCGCGCGGCGTGCGCAACTCAGTGGGCATGGACATCAACCCCAAGGACAAGACGGTGTGGTGGACCGACAACCAGACCGACGGCCTGGGCGATGAGGTGCCGCCGGGCGAGCTCAACCGCAGCACCAAGGCGGGCGAGCACTTTGGCTACCCCTACTGGAACGGCAAGTTCAAGGTGGCCGGCACGGCCGCCGCGCCCGACCTGAAGGACATGAAAGAGCCGGCCAATGCCATCTTCCCGCAGGTGGAGTTCCCGGCCCACCAGGCCCAGCTCGGCATGACCTTCTACAACGGCAAGATGTTCCCGGCCAAGTACCAGGGCGGCATGTTCGTGGCCTCGCACGGTTCGTGGAACCGCACCAAGGCCACGGGCGCGCTGATCAACTTCGTGCCGCTCAACCCCGATGGCACCGCCGGCAAGTCCGAGGTGTTCGCCGAGGGTTGGCTGGACGCCAACGGCGTGTACAAGGGCCGCCCGGTGGACGTGGCGCCGATGAAGGACGGCTCCATCCTCATCTCCGACGACTACGTGGGCGCGATCTACCGGGTGACGTACTCGCCCAACTGATGGCCTGATGGCCGTTCCGCCACCGGGGGGCTCGCGCTCCCCGGTGGTCCAGTGTCTGCCTTTTGAGAAAGCCCCTTCATGCGATTGCTCACGCTCCTGGCTGGCCTGTGCCTGGCCACTTCGTCGATGGCCGCCGATGTGGCCGCCGGCCGCGCCAAGGCCGCCACCTGCGCCGTCTGCCACGGCCCGCAAGGCCTGTCGATGCAGCCCAACGTGCCGCACCTGGCCGGGCAGCCCGAGATTTACCTGGCCGAGCAGTTGCGCCAATACCGCAGTGGCAAGCGCGCCCATGAGGTGATGGCGGTGATCGCCAAGCCGCTCACCGATGCCGAGATCGACAACCTCGCGGCGTGGTACGCCTCGATGCAGCTTCGCGTCGAGGCGCCCTGATGGCTGTTCCCACCTCACGCCCCGCCTGGGCCATGGCGCTGGCCGCGCTCGCCGGTACCGCCCAGGCCCAAACGGCCACTGAGCCCAACCGCGACGCGGCCCTCTCGCCCGTGGTCATCTCCGGTAGCCGCAGCCCGGCCGACCGCTTCACCGCCCCCGGTTCGGTGGACGTGGTGGACGGCAGCGAATTGCGCGACGGCCAATTGCAGATCAACCTGTCCGAAGGCCTGCGCCGCGTGCCGGGCCTGGTGATCCGCAACCGCGAGAACTACGCGCAAGACCTGCAGGTGTCCATGCGCGGTTACGGCGCGCGCTCCACCTTTGGCGTGCGCGGCATTCGCCTGTTCGTGGACGGCATTCCCGCCAGCGCGCCCGATGGCTCGGGCCAGGCCGCCAACTTTCCCCTGGGCAGCGCCGACCGCGTGGAGGTGGTGCGCGGTCCGCTGGCCAACCTTTACGGTGCCTCCAGCGGTGGCGCCATCCTGCTCTACACACAAGACGGCGCGCGCCCGGCCGAGTGGCGCTTGGGCGCGGCCGCCGGGTCTGACGGGCTGTGGCGCCTGTCCACCCAGGCCATGGGCCAGACCGGCACGCCGCAAGCGCCGGGCTGGTCGTACACGCTGGACGTGGGCACCTTTGCCACCGACGGCATTCGCCCGCAGTCGGCGGCGCACCGCAGCACGGCCAATGCGCGCCTGTCGCGCGCGCTGGACGACGGGCGCGTGACCCTGGTGTTCAACCGCCAGACCGGCTTCGCGCAAGACCCGCTGGGCCTGAGCCGCGCCCAGTTCGACGCCGACCCCTACCAGACCACGCCCGAGGCCACGCTCTACAACACGCGAAAGTCGGTGTCGCAGACGCAGGTGGGCCTGGCCTGGGACCACGCCCTGGGCCAGGGCCACCGGCTCGAACTCATGGGCTACGCCGGGCAGCGCCAGGTGTGGCAGTTCCAGGCCATTTCGGCCGGTGTCCAAGCCCCGCCGCGCAGCTCGGGCGCGGTGATCGACCTGAACCGCGCCTACTGGGGCTGGAACGCGCGCTGGCGCTGGTTGGGCGATTGGCAAGGCGGCCGGCTGGACCTGAGCGCCGGCCTCGCCGCCGACCGCCAGACCGACGAGCGCCGGGGTTACGAAAACTTCGTGGGCAGCACGCTGGGCGTGCTGGGCGCGCTGCGGCGCGACGAAACCAACCGCGCCACCTCGCTCGACCCCTACGTGCGCGCCGAGTGGGCTCGGCAAGACTGGACGCTCACCGGCGGCGTGCGCTGGGCGCGGGTCGATTTCACCTCCACCGACCGCTACATCGTGCCGCCCAACGGCGACGACAGCGGCGCGCGTTCTTACCGTGGCACCTTGCCGGTGGTGGGCGTGCGCCAGGCCATCACGCCGCAACTGCAATGGTTCGCCAGCCTGGGCCGGGGGCTGGAGACGCCCACGCTGAACGAAGCGGCCTACCGCCCCGGCGGCGTGGCGGGCCTGAACACCGCGCTCAACGCGGCGCGCAGCACCAGTGCCGAACTGGGCCTGCGCGGGCGCGGGCGCGACGGCCTGTGGAGCGCCACCCTGTTCGACATTCGCACCCGCGACGAGATCGTGGTGCAGAACAACACCGGTGGGCGCTCCACCTTCCAGAACGCCGGGCGCACGCTGCGCCAGGGCCTGGAGCTGTCGGGCGAGGTGTCGCGCGGTGAGTGGGCCCTGAGCGGTGCCTACACCTACATCCGCGCGCGCTACCGCGACCCCTTCCTGACCTGCACCACCTCGCGCTGCCCCGACACCGTGGCTCCCACCCTGATCGACGCGGGCCGCAGCATGCCAGGCATTCCCCAGCAGCAGGTGTGGGCGCAACTCGCGTGGACGCCGGCCTGGGCCGCGCCCGTGGGCGGCGTGTTCACGCTGGATGCGCGCCACACCGGCCGCGTGTTCGTGAACGACAGCAACAGCGACGCCGCCGCTGGCCACACCGTGCTGGGCCTGGGGCTGCGCTTCGAGCAAGTGCGTGGCGACTGGACCTGGCGCGAGTTTCTGCGGGTGGAGAACCTCACCGACCGCCGTTATGCCGGCTCGGTGATCGTCAACGACGGCAACGGCCGCTTCTTTGAGCCCGGTGCGGGTCGGGCGGTGTTCGTGGGGCTGGAGTTGTCACGGCGCTTCTGAGGCTCAGGGCCGCCCCGTCGCCGTGCAGGCGATGGGCGGTCGATGCCGTCTTGCGAACGTGCGCTGGGGCGAGGGTTCGGTGGGTAGCATCTCACGGGCGCGCCGCGCGCGCTGCGCACACCCACTCAGGACCTGACCATGACCTTGCGTTCACCTTCTGTTGCACCCAATTCCATCACTCGCCGCCGTTTCGGCGCCCTGGTGGCGGGGGCGGCGGTGCTGGGCGCACCGGCCCTTCGCGCCCAGGGCAACCGCCTGGTGCTCGGCCAGTCGGCGGCCTTCACCGGGCCGGCGGCGCAGCTCGGCATCCAGTTCCACGCGGGCGCCAAGCTCTGTTTTGACGCCCTCAATGCCCAGGGTGGCGTGGCGGGGCAGCGCATCGAGATCCGCCAGCTCGACGACGGTTACGAGCCCGAGCGCTGCGTGGAGAACACCCGCAAGCTGCTGGCCGACGACGCGTTCGCGCTGTTCGGCTACATCGGCACGCCCACCAGCCTGGCCGCGCTGCCGCTGGCCACGCGCGACGGCGCGCCCTTCATCGCGCCCTTCACCGGCGCCATGGGCCTGCGCCAGCCCTTCAACAAGCTGGCCTTTCACCTGCGCGCTTCGTACAACGACGAAACCGCGCTCATCGTGCGCCAGCTCACCAACCTGGGCCTGAACAAGATCGCGGTCTTCTACCAGAACGACAGCTACGGCAAGGCCGGCCTGGACGGCGTCACCCTGGCCCTGGCCGCGCGCAACCTCAAGCCGGTGGCCACCGCCACGGTGGAGCGCAACTCGGTGGACGTGGCCCAGGCCGTGGCCAACATCAACGCCGCCCGGCCCGACGCGGTGGTGCAGATCAGCGCCTACAAGTCGTGCGCGGCCTACATCCGTGCGGCGCGGGCCGCCGGTTATGGCGGCACCTTCTACAACGTGTCCTTCGTGGGCACCCAGGCCCTGGCCGACGAGCTGGGCAAGGAAGGCGCCGGGGTGGTGGTGTCGCAGGTGGTGCCCACGCCCTACAGCGCCGCGCGGCCCATCGCCCGCGAGTTTCTGGACGCCATCGCCAAGGGCGGCAACCAGGTGCAGCCCAACTTCTCCAGCATGGAAGGCTACCTGGCCGCGCGCCTGTTCGCCGAGGGCCTGCGCCGCGCGGGTGGCCGCGCCACGCGCGAGGCGCTGATCGCCGGCCTGGAAGCCATCGGTGACCACTCCATCGGCGGCTTCGCCGTCTCGCTTGGGGCCAATGACCACGTGGCGTCCAGTTTTGTGGAGCTGTCCATGCTCACAGGCGACGGCCGCGTTCGCACCTGATGCCCGACACCTTTCTGCCGCACGCCCAGCTGGTTCCGCTGGACAAGGCCTACCGGCTCATCAACCACGGCCCCACGGTGCTGGTGTCGGCCAGCCACGGCGACCAGGTGAACGCCATGGCCGCGGCCTGGGCCTGCGCGCTCGATTTTTCGCCGCCCAAGGTCACGGTGGTGCTCGACAAGTCCACCCGCACCCGAGAGCTGGTGGAGGCCAGCGGCGTGTTCGTGCTTAGCCTGCCCACCGTGGCCCAGGCCTCACTCACCGTGGCCCTGGGCACCGACAGCGCCAAGCAGGTGCACGACAAGCTCGCCCGCCTTGGTGTGCAGACCGTGCCGGCGCCCGGCAGCGGCGCACCCCTGGTGCCCGGCTGCGTGGCCTGGCTGGTGTGCCGCGTGGTGCCAGAGCCGCACAACCAGCAGGCCTACGACCTGTTCATTGGCGAGGTCACTGCGGCCTGGGCCGACGAGCGTGTGTTCCGAGATGGGCGCTGGCATTTTGACCAGGCGCCCGATGCCTTGCGCACCTTGCACCACGTGGCAGGCGGCCAGTTTTTCGCCATTGGGCAGGCCGTGAGCGGCACGCCCACCGAGTGAGGTATCTTAGATACCCCCCCCACCTATTGTTGGTATCCCATGTCCGCCCAGAACGCCCTCATCCGAGTGGCCATCGTCGAAGACGACCCCCGTACCCGTGACGCCCTCGCGAAGGCCATTCACCAAGCCCCTGACATGACCGTTCTCTGGACCGAGAACACCTGCCAGGCCGCGCTGGCGGCACTTTCGCGCCCGGCGGCCGATGTGCTGGTGATCGACCTCGGCCTGCCCGATGGATCGGGCATCGACGTGATTCGTGCGGCGCACCAGCGCTGGCCCTCGTGCCATGTGATGGTCAGCACCATTTTTGGCGACGAATACCACGTGCTGCAGTCCATTGAAGCTGGGGCTCACGGCTACCTGCTCAAAGACAGCCCCGCCGAAACCATGGCCGATGAAATCCGCTTGCTGCACGCCGGGGGTAGCCCGGTGAGCCCCATGATCGCGCGGCTTATCCTCAGCCGACTTCGCGCCGACGGGCCGCAGGCCAGTGACCAGAGCGCCCCCGCGCGAGTGCCAGCGCGCTCCGGCGTGACCATGTCGCCCCGTGAGACCGAAGTGCTTGAACTGTTCACCAAAGGCTTCACCTACGAAGAAATCGCGCAGCGCATGGGCGTGACCCGCCACACCGTGCAGACCTTTGTGCGGCGCATCTATGCCAAGCTGGAAGTGGGCTCCAAGATCGAGGCCATCAATGCAGCGCGTGAGCAGGGCTTGTTGCGCGTCTGAGCGATCCAAAGTGTCGACCTCGAGCAAGCTGGTCTGGCGGATTTTGTGGCCCTTGGTCGGCTTTGCCTTGTGGCTGGGGCTGGCGTCGAACGCCCGGGCCGAGGTCCACACGGTGCATTTCCAGAAAGCGCAGATGCTCGAATTGGCCGGTGGCAGCCTTGATGCTTCGCCACCGGTCTTGATAGACGGAAACTGGCAGTCCGATGGTTGGCGAGAGGTTTCGCTGCCGTACCAAGTCCCGCGGGAGACCCGCACGGGCCAGGAGCAAGAGGAGGTGGTCACCCGCTGGTTCCGGCTTCCCATGAATGCCGATGAGTACGTCACTGGCGATTTCTTTCTGTACCTCCCCCGCTGGCAGACCATTGGCCGTTTGAGTGTGTACGTGGACGACCGGCTGGTGTTCCATTCCCGTGGCAGCGCGGTGTGGAACGCCTTCAACATTCCTCTATGGCAGCCGGTGACCCTGCCGGGCGTCACCACACCGCCCAAGATGGTGCTGTTGCGCGTGGTGTCCCTGCGTTCCTCTGGCCTTGGCCTGTCCAGTGCCTGGATCGGCCACCAGGAAGACCTCATCTTGCGCCACCGTCTGCGGGAGATCCTGCAGGTTCAGGTGCCATTTCTGACCAGTGGGGCCTTTCTTGCCCTAGGCATTTTTTCCCTGATGGTGTGGGTCAAACGAAGCCACGAACCAGCCTACGCCCTGTTCTTCCTCGCTTCAGCGTTTTTCTTTTTGCGCTGTTTGCATTACCGCTCGGGTGGGCGGCAACTGCTTCTGCCTGACGACTGGTTTGGCTGGATCACGCTCAACAGCCTGGGCTGGCTGGTGGTGGTGGTGTACCTCTTCACAGCACGACTGGGCATTCGGCGGCTGCCCTGGCTGGAGCGTTCGGCCCTGACCTTGATGACGGTCTGCACTGCGCTCACGGTGCCTGGGCTGCTGACCGCCGCCCAGTTGGCGCTGGTGGCGCCAGCGGTGTATGCGGTTCAATGGCTCGTCAATGTGGGTGTCACCTTCAGCGCGCTGTGGCTGGCTTGCCGTGCGCGGGTTCACGAGGCGTGCTGGGTGTCGGCTTGGGGCGTGCTCACCATTCCCTTCGGTGTACACGACTGGCTCTTGCACAACCGACTGATCGATGCGGAGAGCTTCTACCTGTTGCCCTACAACGGCATCGGCTTGTTCATGATCTTCATGACGGTGGTGTTTCGCCGCTATGTGGGTGCCCTCAACGAAGCCGAATCGGCCAATCGCCAGCTCGAAGCCCGCCTCAGCGAACGCGAGGCGGCGCTGGCGCGTAGCCATGAGCGCTTGCGTGAGATCGAGCGCGGCCAAACGCGCGTGCAAGAGCGCCAACGCCTGATGCAGGACATGCACGATGGCTTGGGCTCGTCGCTGGTCAGCGCGCTCTATGCGGTCGAACTGGGTCAGCTCAAAGGTGAGGACGTGGCCCAGGTGCTGCGCGAGTGCATCGACGACCTCAAGCTCGCCATTGACTCGCTGGAGCCGGCCCACACCGATCTGGTGATGTTGCTGGCGGCTCTGCGCTTCAGGCTCTCGCCGCGCCTGCAGGCCAGCGGCACAAGGCTGGAATGGGCGGTGGAAGATGTCCCACCGCTGGCCTGGATCGACCCACGCAGCGCGTTGCACATTCTTCGCATCCTGCAAGAGGTGTTCACCAATATCGTCAAGCATGCAGGCGCGACACACATTCGCGTGGGAACCCGCCAGGAAGGCGATCGCGTGTGCGTGACGGTGGACGACGACGGTATAGGATTCGTGCCCGATCAAGCTGCCACAAATGCCACCGCCTCTGGCACGACGAAGGGGCGGGGCCTGGACAACCTCGCGCGACGCGCGGCCACGCTGGGCGCGCGGGTGCAATGGTGGCCTTTGCACAAGGGCACTCGCTTCGAACTCAGCCTGCCCCTTGCCTCCCCCTTGTCCCCACAGCGAGCTAACTCCTAAGTCTGTTGGCAGTGCCGCATAGTGGCGCTTTCGTAGACTGGCAAAACGGGTCGCTCGTGCCTATAGTCGTCATCAACAATGCGTCGCGGGTTCGCGCTGCTTTGGTTGAGCCCAATGGGCTTGTGTCCTCTTGTTTTCCGCCATTTGTTGATGACGTCTGATACCTCCGCCTGGTTTGACCGTGCGCCCTGTGGCCTGTTAGCCCTCGACCCATCCGGTCGCGTGATGCGGACCAACCAGACCTTGCGAGAGTGGCTGGGAGCCGAGCCGCCTCCGGCCGAAGGGGCCGATTTGCTGGACTGGCTTCGCCTGGGCGGCGGCCGAAGTGCCGATCTGCTGCGCGTTCACCTGGACATGCTGCTGCGCAGTGGCATTGCGCCCTCGGTCGAATTGCGCCTGCGCCGGCCCAGTGGCGAACGACTGATCGCCCAGATGGACTCGATCGCGGTGCGCGATGAGCGCGGCGCGATTGAACGCATCGAAGCGGTGCTGACCGACGTGGGTGAACGGCGGGTGGTCGAGAACCGACTCACTTCGCAACTGGCGTTTCTGCAAAACATCACCGACCGCACGCCGGCCCGCCTGGTCTATTACGACAAAGACCTCATCTGTCGCTTTGCCAACCGCGCCCAGGCGACCTATCACGGTCTGGCGTCCGGCGATCTGGTGGGCATGCACTTGAGCGAATCGGTCTCGTCAGAGGTGTTGTCTGAGGTGATGGGCCGTGTTACCCGCGCACTGGCTGGCGAAGCCCAGACCTTCGAGACCGAGCGCCGCCAACCCGACGGCACCTCCCGCTTTTACGAGGTGCACTATGTGCCCGACGAAAGCGAGGGCGAGGTGCGGGGCATCTTCATTGAGTTCAACGACATCACTGACCGACGTGTCACCGAAGACATCGTGCTCAGTGCCAACCTCGCGCTGGAGGCTCGTGTGCAGGAGCGCACCGCCGAGTTGCAGGCCAGTGAGCGGCGCTTTCGCCTGATGGCCGATACCCTGAAGGACGCCTGCATCTTCTTTGTGAACGAGCAGGGCGCCGTTACCGAATGGAGCGAGAGTGCCGAACGCCTGCATGGCTTCCGCCGTGAACAGGTGCTGGGCAAGCCATTGCAGACGCTCTTGCCCGAGCCAGACCCCATGGCGGCTCTGGACGGCGAAGAGTCGGCCACCCATGCCTTGCAGCAGGCACTGGAACAAGGCCAGTGGGAGACCAGGGGCTGGCGGGTGCGCCAGGATGGCTCGCGTTTCTGGGGGCACACCGTGATCACCGCCTTGCGCGACGACGCGGGTGAGCTGCAGGCATTCTCGTGCATCGAGCGCGACATGACGGTGGCCAAGAACCTCGAAGACGTGATGAGCGACCTCAACAAAGAGCTGGAGAAGCGCGTGGAAGAGCGCACCCGACAGCTCGTGGCCGCCAACGCCGACCTCGATGTGTTCTCGCACACCGTCTCGCACGACCTGCGGGCGCCGCTGCGACACATCGCCAGTTTCATCGCTCTGGTGCAAGAACACCTGGGTGACAACGGCGACCCGGTGCTGGTGCAGTACCAGGACGCCATCGGCAAGGCCAGTCGGCGCATGGCCCAGATGATCGAGGGCCTGTTGGAGTACGCCCGCCTGGGGCGAGCGCCGCTGGACGTGCAGACCGTGCCCCTGGCGACCCTGGTGCAGGGCGTGGCCGCCCACCTCAAGACCGAACACCCCGAGCGCGCCATTGAGTGGCACATCGAGAGCGACCTGCCCGTGGTGCGTGGCGACCCGATGCTGCTGGCCGAGGTGTTCGCCAACCTGCTGGACAACGCGGTGAAGTACACCCGCCGCGAGCCGCAGGCCGAGATCCGGGTGGGCTGGACCGTGAGCCCCGCAGGCGTGCGCACCTTTCATGTGCGCGACAACGGCGTGGGCTTTGACCTGGACAAGGCCACCAATCTGTTCGTGATGTTCCAGCGCCAGCACCACTCAATGGACTTTGAAGGCATTGGCACGGGGCTGTCGATCACGCGCCGCATCATCGAGCGCCACGGTGGCCGCATCTGGTGCGAGACCGCGCCGGGTCAAGGCTGCACTTTCTACTTCACCTTGCCCTTCGAGGGCGCCGGGGTCACCGCCGAGGCCGAACTGGCCATCGACCTCTGAGCGCTGCTCAGGGGTGGCGCAATCGCCATCGCCCCACCCGCTGTGCCTCGGCCTGGGCAGTGGCCTGCGACCGGGGGCCATCGCCCGCCAGGGTCTCGCGCAAAGCCGTTTGCCAGGCCTCTGATCCCGGTGTCGGCAGCGTGGTCATGGCGTCCAGCAAATCGTGCAGCAAGGCCTCCACCATGAGCAATGCCAGCCCGGCGGCGGCCTCGTCGATGGTGGCGTCGTTGGCGTGGCGGTCCAGTTGCCAGGCAGCGCGGTAAACCCCCAGCGCCGCCGCGTCTTGCGACGCCTCCAGCCGCCCCAGGCACGCCAGCGTGGCCTCTTGTTCTTGCTGATCGGGCGTGAGCGCCAGGCGCCACTGCCGGGCGACGCGCCGGGCTTCGCCCAAGGCGGCGGCCGGGGCGAACAGCGCCTGGGCCGCCAGCGCCGCATCGGCGTGGTGGGCCGCCAGTGCCTCGGCCAGCACGGCGCGCCCGCGCAGATCGGTGGCCAGCCCCGGCCAGCCAGCGGCTCGCAGGGCCGCACCCCAGTCGTTGGGCGCACCGGACGGTTGTGTCTCGAGCCAGGCGTACAGCGCCTGCGCCAGGTGGCGGTGCCCATCGGTCAGAAAGGGCCATTCCAGGTGGGCGCTGGCGGGCAGCGGACCATGCACATGCAGACGCTCAAATCCAACCATGGGGCCTCCTGCGGGTCGTGCGCAAAGTGTAGGCGCGCCGCCTTGTGGCGGGGTGTTCTTCGGTGCCAGAATGGTTGTCAGAATTCAGGAGGTTCCCATGTCCGTTTACCGCTTCAAATCCCGCGAAACCGGCGATCTCGTCATGCTCAAGGACAACGGCAAGCGCATGCTGGAGATCATTGGCAAAGACCCGAGCGGTCCCGGCATCATCCTGCCCGGCCAGATGACCGCCGCGATTGACGCCATCCGCGCCGCGGTGGTCGCCGAAGAGGCCGACCAGCAGCGTCAACGCGAAGAGGCCGCTGCCAAAGGCGAGCCGCCACCCCAGTTCGAGACCGTGAGCCTGCGCATGCGAAGCACGCCGTTCATCGAGATGCTGCAGCGCTGTCAGCAGGCCGATGTGGAGGTGGTCTGGGGCGTGTGACCGCGTGTGCTCACCCGCAAAAAAGCCGCCCTTGTGAGGCGGCTTTTTCCTGGGGCTCTTGGGGGGTGGGCGGGGCTCGGTTGGCCGATCAGTCGGCGTACTGGCCGGCGGCTTCGATCACCTGCTTGAGCTTGGCCACCTCGTCGCGCACGAAATCTCGGTGGCCTTCCGGGGTCTTGCGCTTGTCGGTGACCACCAGTGCGCCCAGGTCTTCCTGGCGCTTGATGAACTCGGGGTCTTTCAGTGCGGCCTGCAGGGCGTCGTTGAGCTTCTTGGTGACCTCGGCTGGGGTGCCCTTGGGCGCGTACAGACCGTGCCAGATGGTCAGGTTGAAGTTCTTCAGGCCCATCTCCTGCAGGCTGGGGTAGTCCTTGAGCAGCTTGTGCTGGCTCAGGGGCTTGGCGGTGGTCACGGCGAAGGCCTTCACGCGGCCGGCCTCGATCTGGCCGGTGGTGTTGGTGGTCTGGTCGCACATCACGTCCACCTGGCCGGCGATCAGGTCGTTCATGGCCGGGCCCGTGCCGCGGTAGGCGATGGTGGTCATCGACTTGTCCAGCTTCACGGCGTGTTGCCACATCAGACCGCAGATGTGCGAGGCCGAGCCCAGGCCGGCGTGGGCCAGGTTGAGCTTGCCACCGTTGGCGCGGATGTAGGCCTCGAAGTCGCGGTAGGTGTTGGCGGGCAACTTGGGCGAGCCCAGCAGGGTCATGGGCACGTCGTTGATCATGCCCAGGAATTCGAAGTCCTTGAGCGGATCGAACTGCTGCTTGCGGTACAGGCTGGTGGTGGCGGCAAAGCCGATGTGCCAGACCAGCAGGGTGTGGCCGTCAGGCGTGGCGCGGGCCACCTTGGTGCCGGCAATCGTGCCGCCCGCACCGGCGGCGTTTTCCACCACGATGTTGGCGTTGCCCCCCAGGGTCTTGCGCATGGCCTCGGCCAGGTGGCGTGCCACCAGGTCGGTGGGGCCGCCGGCGGCGAAGGGCACCACGAAGGTGATGGGCTTGCTGGGGAAGTTCTGGGCGTAGGCGCCGGTGGCCAGCACAGCGCTCAGGGCGAAAGTAAGGATGGGTTTCATGGTGACACTCCAATGGTGATTGCTTATGCAGCCATGCTAGGGCGCCACCTCGAGTTGCGAATCGAGGGAACTACGTATCGGCATACGGGGACATTCCCTGATGCCCAGCACCACAGGCCTAGCAAGGCTCAGCGGTAGCTTCGCGCATCCTCGATGACCTTGCCGTCGTTCGGCAATTCGCCCGGTGCGACGAACTCCACCGTGCAGCGAAGCTTGGTCACGTCGCGCGTGGCGGCCTCGATCTGCTCTCGAAGCCCGTCGCTGCTTTGCTGGCTTTCCACCCGCAGGCTCATCTGGTCATTGGCCATTTCGCCGGATACCACCAGCCGGGCCTTGAGCAGATCGGGGAAACGCTTGAGCACCTCGGCCACTTGCGAGGGGTGCACGAACATGCCGCGCACTTTGGTGGTCTGATCGGCGCGGCCCATCCAGCCCTTGATGCGCGGCGACGTGCGGCCGGTGGGGCAGGGGCCGGGCAGCACAGCCGAGAGGTCGCCGGTACCGAAGCGAATCAGCGGGTAGGCCGGGTTCAGGCTGGTCACCACCAGCTCGCCCACCTCGCCCTCGGGCACCGGGTCACCGGTGCCGGGGCGCACGATTTCCACGATCACGTTTTCTTCCAGCACCAAGCCCTCGCGGGCCGGGGTCTCGTAGGCCACCAGGCCCAGGTCGGCGGTGGCGTAAGTTTGGAACACCTCCACGCCTTGCTCCCGGAACCAGGCCGTCAGGCTGGGCGGGCAGGCTTCGCCACCCACCGATGCCTTCTTCAGGCTGCCCAGGTTCACGCCCATCTCGCTCGCCTTTTCCAGCAGGATGCGCAGGAAGCTGGGGGTGCCGGTGTAGGCGTCGGGCTTGAGGTCCACGATGGCCTGCAACTGCTGCTCGGTCTGGCCGGTGCCGGCGGGGAACACGGTGCAGCCCACGGCCAGGGCGCCCGCCTCCAGGATGAAGGCGCCGGGCGTCATGTGGTAACTGAAGGCGTTGTGCACCAGGTCGCCCGCGCGAAAGCCGGCGGCGTACATGGCCCGGGCGGTTCGCCAGTAGTTGGCCGTGGCGCCCTCGGGTTCGTAAATGGGGCCGGGCGAGGCAAAGATGCGCGACATGCCAGGGCCGCGCACCAGGGACGAGAAGCCGCCAAAGGCGTCACCGCCCGCGGCCCGGCTGGCCTTTTGCAACTCCAGCAACTCGCTCTTGCGCGTCACCGGCAGGCGCGCCAGCGCCTCGCGGCTGGTGATGGTGGTCGCGTCCACCCCCGCCAGGATCTGGCCAAACGCCGCCGTGTGCCGCTGCGCGTGCGCGATGTGTCGCGGCAACTCGGCCATCAGCGCTGCCTCACGCTCGGCGGGCGATCGGGTTTCCAGTGCGTCAAAGAATTGGGTCATGGCAGCAACCACAAAGGTGGGGAGAAGTGCATCTTTCGAGAACACCGCGGAACCGGCTCTGCCGGGCCGCAGGTGATGCCCCCTTGAGGGGGTGACGCCGCAGGCGGCGCGGGGGTGTCGTCTGTGTTTAAGCCAGCCAGCGCTTGCGGCGCTTGTAGCTCTTCACGTCCTTGAAGCTCTTGCGCTCGCCGCCGCCCATGCCGAGGTAGAACTCCTTCACGTCCTCGTTGCTGCGCAGGTCGTCGGCGCTGCCGTCCATCACGATGCGGCCGCTTTCCATGATGTAGCCGTAGTCGGCGTACTTCAGGGCCATGTTGGTGTTTTGCTCGGCAATCAGGAAGGTGACCTTTTCCTTCTGGTTCAGGTCTTTGACGATCTCGAACACCTCTTCCACAATCTGCGGGGCCAGGCCCATGGACGGCTCGTCGAGCAGCACCACGTTGGGGTTGGCCATGATGGCGCGGCCGATGGCACACATCTGCTGCTCACCGCCCGAGGTGTAGGCGGCCTGCGAGGTGCGGCGGGTCTTCAGGCGCGGGAAGTAGGTGTAGACCTTCTCCAGGTTGCGGGCGATCTCGGCGCGGTCGCTGCGCGTGTAAGAGCCCGTCATCAGGTTCTCTTCGATGGTGAGGTGGGCAAAGCAGTGGCGGCCCTCCATCACCTGCACCACGCCGCGCTTGACCAGATCGGCCGGCGACAGGTTTTCGATGCGCTCACCGCGCAGCTCAATGCTGCCCTTGGTCACCTCACCGCGCTCGCCCTTGAGCAGGTTGGAGATGGCGCGCAGCGTGGTGGTCTTGCCCGCGCCGTTGCCGCCCAGGATGGCGGCGATCTGGCCTTCGGCCACCGTCAGCGAGACGCCCTTGAGCACCAAGATGACGTGGTTGTAGATGACCTCGATGCCGTTGACGTTCAGAACAATGTTGGGTGTCGTGCTCATGGTGTTTCCTCGTGGACCATTCGTAAGCCCGGTGAACCGGCCTTGCGGATGGCGGCTGGAACCAGCCGCCGAAAACCCACCGTGCGCGAGAGTCGCCCCCATCCAGGGACACCGCGGAGCCGGCTCTGCCGGGCCGCTGGTGTCGCCCCCTGGAGGAGGTCGCGCGGAGCGCGGCGGGGGTGGGCTATCAGCTACCGCAGTCGCTGGCTGCGCGGCGGTTCAGCTTCTTGTCGGCCAGGTACTTGTCGGCACCGGCCTTGACCATGGGCTTGAGGATCTGCTCATCGGCCTGGTACCAGTCAGACGAGAAGTTCCACTTGGCGCCGTCCCAGGTGTGGATGCGCGCCCAGCTGGAGCCCATGTGGTCCTGGCAGCTCGTGGACAGCGGGCGCATCACGCCGCCAAAGCCCATCGCGTCGAGCTTCTTCTGGTCCAGCGCCAGGTTCTCCAGGCCCCAGCGCACTTGCTCGCCGGTCATGACCTTGCCCTTGCCGAAGCGCTCTTGTGCGCGGCGAACGGCTTCCACCGACAGCATCGAGATGATCACGCCGCGGGTGTAGAGCACCGAGCCCACTTCGTCCTTCGGGCCCGAACCCTGGCCCTTGTCGTGCACGTGCTTCAGGATGTCCTGAATGACCTTGGGCTGGGTGCCCGAGGTGTTCAGCGCCAGCGCGTTGTAGCCCTTGGCGCCTTGGCCCACGTCCTTCACGTCAGGCTCGGCACCGGCCCACCACACGCCGTACATCTTCTCGCGCGGGAAGCCGGTGGCTTGCGCTTCCTTCAGGGCGGTGGAGTTCATCACGCCCCAGCCCCACAGCAGCACGTAGTCGGGGCGGCTCTGGCGCACCTGCAGCCAGGCGGCTTTCTGCTCCACGCCAGGGGCGGTCACGGGGATGAGCTGCAGGTCAAAGCCGTGCATGCGGGCGCGCTCTTGCAGCAGGGGGATGGGCTCTTTGCCGAACGGGCTGTCGTGATAGACCAGGGTGATCTTCTTGCCCTTGAGCTTGTCCAGGCCGCCTTCCTTCTGGCCCAGGTGCTGGATGATGATGTCCGCGCCCGTCCAGTAGCTGCCCATCAGCGGGAAGTTCCACTTGAAGGCGTTGCCGTCCTGCGAGACCGACAGGCCATAGCCTAGGGTGATCAGCGGGATCTTGTCGGTGGCCACCTTCTCGGTCAGCGCGAAGGTGATGCCGGTGGCCTGCGGGTCAAACAGCGTCACGCCTGGGCGGCTCTTCAGGCGCTCGTAGCACTCCACGCCGCGGTCGGTGGCATATCCGGTCTCGCACTCTTCATAGGTGATCTTCACGCCGTTGATGCCGCCGTCGCGGGCGTTGATCATCTTCAGGTAGTCCTGCTTGCCGTTGGCCCAGGGCGTGCCGTTGGGGGCATACGGACCCGTACGGTACGACAGCAGCGGGAAGAACTGCTCCTTGGCCTGGGCCATGGCAGCGGTCGACACCAGCGCGCCAGAGAGGGCGGTGCAGGCCATCGAAACAGAGAGAACCAGGTTACGCACTTTCATCGCTTGTCTCCTTTAGGAACAGTCACACACAAAAACCAACCGAAAGAACCGAGGGCGCCGCCGGAGCGCGTGTCCCATCCAGGGCTCCCGTGGAACCGGCTCTGCCGGGCCACCGGGGAGCGTCCCCCTCCCGCAGGAGAGGGGGAAGACGCGAAGCGGCGCAGGAGGTGCTCATCTCATCAATGTGGGAAGGGCCAGAGGCGCAGCTTCTGCTTGCCAATCGACCACAGCTTGGCCAGGCCGTGCGGCTCGACGATCAGGAACCACACGATCAGGGCGCCGAAGATCATGAACTCGGCGTGCGAGACGGCGGCGGTGGAAATCTCCATGCCGAACAGACCGGCCAGCGCGGGCAGGAACTGGTTCAGGAAGATGGGCAACACCACGATGAAGGCTGCCCCGAAGAAGCTGCCCATGATGGAGCCCAGGCCGCCGATGATCACCATGAACAGCAGGCGGAAGGACAGCTCCACCGAGAAGGCGGCCGGCTCCCAGGCACCCAGGTACACGAAGGCCCACAGGCCACCGGCGACACCCACGATGAAGGAACTCACGGCGAAGGCGGTGAGCTTGGCGTACATCGGGCGAATGCCGATCACCGAGGCGGCCACGTCCATGTCGCGAATGGCCATCCACTCGCGGCCCATGGCGCTGCGCACCAGGTTCTTGGCCAGCAGGGCCAGCACGATCAGCAGTCCCAGGCAGAACCAGTACTTGCTCTGCGCACTGTCGATGGGCAGGCCGAAGACTTGCAGGTTATTCACCGAGACCGAACCCGAGTCGGAATTGTTGGTGAACCACTTGATGCGCAGGAACATCCAGTCACTGAAGAACTGCGCGGCCAGCGTGGCCACCGCCAGGTACAGGCCCTTCACTCGCAGGCTGGGCAGACCGAACAGTACGCCGAAGAAGGTGGCGCACAGGCCGCCCAGCAAGAGGGCTGGGATCAGCGGCATGCCCTCGAAGCGCACGAAGAAGTTGAACGCACCGTAAGCACCCACCGCCATGAAGGCCCCAGATCCCAGCGAGATCTGACCGCAGTAGCCCACCAGAATGTTCACCCCCAGGGCCGCCAGCGACATGATCACGAAGGGGATCAGGATGGCGCGGAACATGTAGTCGCTGGCCAGGGCCGGCACCACGAAGATGGCCACCAGCAACAGCGCGGCAATGGCCCAGCGGTCCTGCGCGATCGGGAAGATCTGCTGGTCGGTGCGGTACGAGGTCTTGAACTGACCGTTTTCTCTGTAGAACACTTTTGTCTCCGATCAAAGATCTTTTGGCTGCGACACGCTTTGCTTGGCGTTGCGGTGCAAAGTGAGTCGTCGCCGAACGATCATCGACATGCGTCGTTCAGACGCGGTCGATGATCTTCTCGCCGAACAGGCCTTGCGGGCGGAACAGCAGGAACACCAGGGCCAGCACGTAGGCAAACCAGATTTCGATGCCACCACCGATCAGGGGGCCGAGGTACACCTCGGAGAGCTTCTCGCCCACGCCGATGATCAGGCCGCCGATGATGGCGCCGGGCACCGAGGTGAGGCCGCCCAGGATGATCACGGGCAGGGCGCGCAGGGCCACGGTGGCCAGCGAGAACTGCACGCCGAGCTTGGAGCCCCAGATCATTCCGGCCACCAGGGCCACCACGCCGGCCACGCACCACACGATCACCCAGATGCGGTTGAGCGGAATGCCGATGGACTGCGCGGCCTGGTGGTCATCGGCCACCGCGCGCAGTGCCCGCCCGGTGCCGGTCTTCTGGAAGAAGATGGACAGCGCGATCACCAGCACGGCGGCGATGAGCGCGGCGTAGAGGTCTTCCTTGTTGATCAGGATGCCACCCTGGAACACGCTGTCCAGAATGAACACCGGGTCTTTGGGCATGCCGATGTTGATCTGGTAGATGCTGTTGCCAAACAGGGTCTGGCCCACGCCTTCGAGGAAGTAGGTGATGCCCAGCGTGGCCATCAGCAGCGTGGCGCCTTCCTGGTTAACCAGGTGGCGCAGCACCAGGCGCTCCACCAGCCAGGCCACCGCGAACATGCACAGGCCGGCCAGCGCGAAGGCGATCAGGTTGGCCAGCAGCAGGCTCTCGATGCCCAGCCACTGCGGAATCCATTCCGAGAAGCGCGCCATGGCCAGGGCCGCGAACAGCACCATGGCGCCCTGCGCGAAGTTGAAGACGCCCGAGGCCTTGAAGATGAGCACGAAGCCCAGGGCCACCAGGGAATACAGCATGCCCGCCATCAGGCCGCCGAAGAGGGTTTCCAGAAAGAATGCCATGTGTGTCTCCGGCGGGGCTCAGTGGGACGTGCCCAGGTAAGCCCGGATCACTTCTTCGTTGTTGCGCACTTCGTCGGGGCTGCCATCGCCGATCTTCTTGCCGTAGTCGAGCACGACCACGCGATCGGAGATGTCCATCACCACGCCCATGTCGTGCTCGATCAGCACGATGGTGGTGCCGAACTCGTCGTTCACGTCGAGGATGAAGCGGCACATGTCCTGCTTTTCCTCCACGTTCATGCCGGCCATGGGCTCGTCGAGCAGCAGCACCTGCGGCTCCATGGCCAGGGCGCGGCCCAGGTCCACGCGCTTTTGCAGGCCGTAGGGCAATTGGCCCACGGGCGTCTTGCGAAAGGCCTGGATTTCCAGGAAGTCGATGATGCGTTCCACGAAGGCGCGGTGCTCTTCTTCTTCGCGCTGCGCCCCGCCGATGCCGAAGGGGTTGCGGAAGGCTTGCGACAGCAGACCGCTTTTGATGCGCAGGTTACGCCCGGTCATGATGTTGTCGATCACGCTCATGCCCTTGAACAGCGCCAGGTTCTGGAAGGTGCGCGCGATGCCCATCTCGGCCACCTGGCGGCTGTTCATGTGCTTGAAGGTCTGGCCACGGAAGGTGATGGAGCCTTCCTGCGGCGAATACACGCCGTTGATGCAGTTGAGCATCGAGCTCTTGCCCGCGCCGTTGGGGCCGATGATGGCGCGCACCTCGTGCTCGCGCACATTGAAGCTGATGTCGGTCAGCGCCTTCACGCCGCCGAAGCGCAGGCTGATGTTCTGGACGTCGAGGATGACGTCGCCGATTTTTTTCTGGCTCATGTCGGGGGCTCTCAGGCAGCGGCTTTGACGGGGGCGAACGTCTTGGCGTCCACGATCTTCAGGGTGGCGCTCACGCTGCCGGTGCGGCCATCCTCGAACTTCACCTGGGTCTGGATGAACTGCTCGGACTTGCCGCCATACAGCGCGTCCACCAGCACGGCGTACTTGTCGCCAATGAAGCCGCGGCGGACCTTGTTGGTGCGGGTGAGCTCGCCGTCGTCGGCGTCCAGCTCTTTGTGCAGCACCAGGAAGCGGCTCACCTGGCTGCCGGCCAGCAGCTCGTCGCGCGAGAGGTCGGCGTTGACCTTCTCCACGCACTCGCGGATCAGCTCGTACACCTCGGGCTTGGAGGCCAGGTCGGTGTAGCCGGCGTAGGGCAGGTTGCGGCGCTCGGCCCAGTTGCCCACGGCCTCAAAGTCGATGTTCACCATCACGCACACCTTCTCGCGGCCATCGCCAAAGGCCACGGCCTCTTTGATGTGCGAGAAGAACTTGAGCTTGTTCTCCACGTACTTGGGCGCGAACATGGCGCCGTCGAACGCACCACCCTTCAGGCGGCCCACGTCTTTCACGCGGTCGATGATTTTCAGGTGGCCGCTGGCGTCGATGAAGCCGGCGTCGCTGGTGTGGTACCAGCCGTCGGCCGACAGCACCTCTTCGGTGGCCTTGGGGTTCTTGTAGTACTCCTTGAGCAGGCCGGGCGACTTCACCAGCACCTCGCCGGTGTCGCTCAGCTTGATCTCCACGCCCTCGCAGGGCACGCCCACGGTGTCGGCGCGCGCCTCGTGGTCGGGCTGCAGGCACACGAACACCGCGGTTTCGGTGGAGCCGTAGAGCTGCTTGAGGTTGATGCCGATGGAGCGGTAGAAGCTGAACAGGTCGGGGCCGATGGCCTCGCCGGCCGTGTAGGCCACGCGTACCCGAGAGAAGCCCAGGTTGTTGCGCAGCGGCCCGTACACCAGTAGGTTGCCGATCTGGTACTTGAGGCGGTCCAGCAGGCCCACGGGCTTGCCGTCCATCAGGTCGGGGCCCACGCGGCGGGCCACCGACATGCAGGCGTGGAACATCTTGCGCTTGAGGGCGCCCGCGTCTTCCATGCGGATCATCACGCTGGTGAGCAGGCCCTCGAACACGCGCGGCGGCGCGAAGTAGTAGGTGGGGCCCACTTCCTTCAGGTCGATGGTCACGGTGCTGCCGCTCTCGGGGCAGTTCACCACGTAGCCGGTGACCAGCCACTGCGCGTAGCTGAAGATGTTCTGGCCGATCCAGGCCGGCGGCAGGTAGGCCAGCACCTCGTCGCCGTCGGTGAGCTTGTCAAACGCGGCGCCCACGCTGGCGCGGTTGATCAGCGTGCTGTGCGTGTGCACCACGCCCTTGGGGTTGCCGGTGGTGCCGCTGGTGAAGAACATGGCCGCCACGTCGGCGGGCTGGCCCTGCTCGACCTGGCTGGAGAAAAGCTGCGGGTGGGCCTTGGCGTGGGCGCTGCCGGCGCCGATCAGCTCATCCAGGCCGGCCAGGCCGGGCTGGTCGTAGTTGCGCAGGCCGCGCGGGTCGTCGTACCAGATGTGCGAGAGCTGCGGGCACTGCTCGCGCACCTCCAGCATCTTGTCCACCTGCTCCTGGTCTTCCACCACCACGAAGCGCACCTCGGCGTTGTTGATGGGGAACACGCACTCGGCGGCCACTGCGTCTTGGTACAGCGGCACCGGTACTGCCCCCAGTGATTGGGCCGCCAGCATCGTCGCGTAGAGGCGGGGGCGGTTGGCGCCGATCACCACCAGGTGCTCGCCGCGCTGCAGGCCGCTCTGGTGCAGGCCGCAGGCAATGGCCTCCACCATGTGCGCCAACTCGGCCCAGGTCAGGGTCTGCCAGATGCCGTAGGCCTTCTCGCGCATGGCCGGGGCCTGCGGGCGGCGCTGCGCATGTTCCAGCAGCAGTCGGGGGAACGTGGTCTGCATTCTTGTCTCCTGCGCCAGTGAGGTCGACGCTTGTCCAGTGATGTCCCATGTGGGACAACGAATGACCTGCATGGTAGGGATTCATTTGACGTCGTGTTGTCGGTCCGACGACAATCGAGGGTCTCCCCGGCTAGGACTTTCCCTTAGGTTGCAACCCTGATGGCCACCACCTCCCGACGCTCTGGCTCTGTTCTTCGCGACCGCGCGCGCCCGCCCTCCGAGCAAGAACTGGCGCTCATACCCTGGATGCCCTCGCTCAAAGACAACGAGCGCGAGCGGGTAGTGGGCGATTTGCTCGTTGGAGATGTGGAGGCGGGCGACTTCATCTGCCGCGTCGGCCGCCCCGTGACCTACTGGTTCGGCCTGATCGATGGCCTCCTCAAGATGAGCAACGACGACGCGGATTCGCCCATCACCTTCACTGGCGTGGCGCCGGGTGGCTGGTTTGGTGAGGGCACCGTGCTCAAGCACGAGCAATACCGCTACAACATCCTGGCCTTGCGCAAGAGCGTGGTGGCTGGTCTGCCGGTGGCCAGCTTTGACTGGCTGGTCGAGCATTCGCTGGGCTTCAATCGCTTCGTGATGCACCAGCTCAATGAGCGCCTGGGGCAGTTCATCGCGGCCCGCGAGATCGACCGCATCGCCAGCCCCGATCTGCGCGTGGCGCGCAACCTGGCGGCCCTGTTCCACCCCCTGCTGTCGCCGGGCGTGGGCCACATGCTGCGCATCACCCAGCAAGAGCTGGCCTACCTGGTGGGGCTCTCGCGCCAGCGCGTGAACGAGGCCTTGTCCACGCTGCAGGCCGAGGGCTGGATTCGCGTGGAGTACGGCGGCTTGCGCGTGCTCGACCTGCAGGCCCTGCGCTCGGGCACCCTGCGGCCCCGCTGAGCCACGGGCGATCTGGGATGATCGGCCCATGACCCAAGACCCCAACGGCCGCACGCTCAAGCTCAAGAAAGCGGCCCCTGCTCCCAGCGATCCCAACGCCCCGCGCCGCGCGCCCGTGCGCCCGGCCGGCCCGGCACGCGCCCGCCCCGCCTCGGCCCAGCCGCCGCGCCCGCCCGCGCGCGAGCCCTACCGCGAACCGCCTCGCGAGCCCGCGCGCAGCGAACGCCCTTCACCTGGCCATCGCCCCTCACGCCCAGCCGCCGCGCCAGGCGACGCCATACGCCTGAACAAACGCCTGGCCGACATGGGCCTGTGCTCGCGCCGCGAGGCCGACGACTGGATCGCCAGCGGCTGGGTGCTGGTGGACGGCGCGGTGGCCACCATGGGCCAGCCGGTGTCGCCGCAGGCCCACATTGAGGTATTGCCGCAGGCCCGCCAGCGCCAGGACGAGCGCGTCACCGTCATCCTGCACAAACCGGTGGGCTACGTGAGTGGCCAGCCCGAAGACGGCCACGAGGCCGCGGTGTCGCTCATCGGCCCCAAGAGCCGCTGCCGCGAAGACCGCAGCCCGCGCCGCTTTTCACCCACGCAGTTGCGCGGCATGGCGCCGGCCGGCCGGCTCGACATCGACTCCACCGGCCTGCTCATCCTCACGCAGGACGGTCGCGTGGCCCGGACCCTGATCGGCGAAGACAGTGAGGTCGAGAAGGAATACCTGGTGCGCGTGCACTGGGCGCCCAATGGGCCACAGGGCGCAGGGCTGGTGACGCAGGACGTGCAGGCCGTGTTCCCGCGCGAGCGCCTGGCCCTGCTGTGTCACGGCCTGAGCCTGGATGGCCAGCCCCTGCGCCCGGCGAAGGTGGACTGGCAGAACCCCGAGCAGTTGCGCTTCGTGCTGCGCGAGGGCAAGAAGCGCCAGATCCGGCGCATGTGCG
Organism: Hydrogenophaga sp.; assembly: GCF_041913525.1. GTDB lineage: Bacteria > Pseudomonadota > Gammaproteobacteria > Burkholderiales > Burkholderiaceae_C > Hydrogenophaga. The sequence goes on from NZ_JAYSFD010000003.1 coordinate 205,110, forward strand.
AGGCCGTCGGCCTGCACGTGGTGGGCCTCAAGCGCGTGCGCATTGGTCGCATCGTGCTGGGCCAACTGCCCATGGGGCAGTGGCGCTACCTCGGGCCCGACGAGCGCTTCTGAGCACCCCTTGAAATACCGCCGCCGCGTCCCCAGATCGGCGGCGGTTTTGTTTTTTCCTCCCACATTCCGCCATGAGCAAACAGACCCATTCCTTCCAGGCCGAGGTGGCCCAGCTGCTGCACCTCGTCACCCACTCGCTGTATTCCAACCCCGACATCTTCTTGCGCGAGCTGGTGTCCAACGCCTCGGACGCCTGCGACAAGCTGCGCTTTGAGTCGTTGAACAACGCGGCCCTGATGGAAGACGCACCCGAGCTGCAGGTGCGCGTGGCCTTTGACCGCGAGGCCAAGACCATCACCATCACCGACAACGGCATCGGCATGAGTGCGCAGGAGGCCATCGACCACCTGGGCACCATCGCCAAGAGCGGCACCCGCGATTTCATGAGCCGCCTCAGCGGCGACCAGAAGGCCGACGCCCAGCTCATCGGCCAGTTCGGCGTGGGCTTCTACTCAGGCTTCATCGTGGCCGACAAGATCGTGGTGGAAAGCCGCCGCGCCGGTCTGAACGCCAGCGAAGGCGTGCGCTGGACCAGCGGCGGCAGCGGCGACTTCGAAGTGGAGGCCATTGAGCGCGCCGAGCGCGGCACCAGCGTCATCCTGCACCTGCGCGAGGACAAGACCGAATACCTCAACCACTGGAAGCTCAAGTCCATCATCGCCCGTTACAGCGACCACATCAGCCTGCCCATTCGCATGCAGAAGGAAGAGTGGGACAGCGAGAAGAGCGAGTACGTGCTCAAGGACGAGTGGGAAACCGTGAACTCGGCCAACGCGCTGTGGGCCCGCCCCAAGAAGGACATCAGCGCCGAGCAGTACACCGAGTTCTACAAAAACCTCAGCCACGACACCGAGGCCCCGCTGGCCTGGAGCCACAACCGCGTGGAAGGCAGCACCGAGTACACGCAGTTGCTCTACATCCCGGCCAAGGCCCCGGTGGACCTGTGGAACCGCGACCGCAAGGCCGGCATCAAGCTGTACGTGAAGCGCGTCTTCATCATGGACGAGGCCGAGAGCCTGATGCCGTCTTACCTGCGCTGGGTCAAGGGCGTGGTCGATTCGGCCGACCTGCCGCTCAACGTCAGCCGCGAGCTGCTGCAGGAAAGCCGCGACGTGAAGGCCATTCGCGAGGGCAACACCCGCCGCGTGCTGTCCATGCTGGAAGACCTGGCCAAGAAGGACAAGCTGCCCGAGGCCGCCGAAACCGCTGAAGGCCAGGACGGCGTGACCGATGTGGTGAGCGAAGAGGACAAAGCGCAAGTCGGCAAGTACAGCGCCTTCTACGCCGAGTTCGGTGCCGTGCTCAAGGAAGGCCTTGGCGAAGACTTCGGCAACCGCGAGCGCATCGCCAAGCTGCTGCGCTTTGCCAGCACCACGCAGGCCGAGCCCACCTCGCTGGCCGACTACAAGGCCCGCATGAGAGAAGGCCAGCAGGCCATCTACTACATCACCGCCGACACCCCGCAGGCCGCGCGCAACAGCCCGCAGCTCGAGGTGTTCCGCAAGAAGGGCATTGAGGTGCTGCTCATGACCGACCGCGTCGATGAGTGGGCCCTGTCTTTCCTGCCTGAGTTCGACGGCACCCCGCTGCAAAGCGTGGCCAAGGGCGCGGTGGACCTGGGCGCCCTGCAAGACGAGGCCGAGAAGAAAGCCGCCGAGGCCGCTGCCGAGGCGTTCAAGCCGGTGCTGGAGAAGCTGAAAGAGAGCCTGAAAGACAAGGCAAAAGACGTGCGCGTCACCTCGCGCCTGGTCGATTCGCCGGCTTGCCTGGTGGTGGAAGACGGCGAGTACTCCACGCAGTTGGCGCGTCTGCTCAAACAGGCCGGCCAGAAGGCCCCCGAGGTCAAGCCCATTCTGGAGGTGAACGCCGACCACGCCCTGGTGAAAAAGCTGGAAGGCAATGCCCACTTCGACGACCTGGCCCACATCCTGTTTGACCAGGCCCTGCTGGCCGAAGGCGGTCTGCCGGACGACCCGGCGGCTTACGTGAAACGGGTGAACGCCCTGCTGGCCTAAGGCACGGGGCACTTTCGGCGCGGGGCGCGGTCACAATCGGTACCTGATTCACCGGAGCTCACCATGACCGTTTCCCTGCGCCCCTTGTTGCTGGTCTTGCCCTTGATGCTGGGGGCTTGCGGCTCTGTTGGTGTGGGCGTGGGCATTCCCGTGGGGCCCGTCACCATCGGCGTGGGGGCCAGCAACAACGGCGTGAGCCTGGGCGTTGGCACTGGCGTAGGGCCAGTCGGCGTGGGCGTGGGGGTGAGCCCCGGCGGGCGCGTGAGCGCTGGCGTCGGGGTGGGCACCAGCACCGAGATCGGCAACAGCGGCGCCCGGGTGGGGGTGGGCGTGGGCACCAGCACCGTCATTCACGACCCCGACAAGCCCAAGGACTGACCCTGGTCTCGACAAAAAGCCCACCGAGGCATTCGCTTCGGTGGGCTTTTTGTTGCCCGAACGGTCTGCGCCGATCAGGCTGTGGTCAGGCGGCGCTCAGGCGGTTGCGCAGCATCTGAATCTGGCGCGTGAGGTTTTGTGCTTCGGTGGGCGGGCACTGGGCGGCGTCGAGCATGGTGGCGGGGATGCGCAGCGCACGGCTTTTCAGGCGCTTGCCCGCCGGGGTGAGCCGCACCATCACGCGGCGCTCGTCTTCGTCGTCGCGCTGGCGGCTGACCAGGTCGGCCGATTCCAGGCGCTTGAGCAAGGGCGTGAGGGTGCCCGAATCGAGGTGGAGCTGCTCACCCAGTTCGCTCACCGTGAGGCCATCGTGTTCCCACAGCGCCAGCATGGCGAGGTATTGCGGGTAGGTCAGGCCAATTTGCTGGAGTTGCGGCTTGTAGAGCTTGGTCATCGCCAGGGACGTGGAGTACAGGGCGAAGCAAAGCTGCTGCTCGAGTTGAAGGGAGGCTTCGGACAGGGATTTGGGCATGGGGGCCATGGCTGCACTGTTTTCGGACGGCGGTGCCGGGGAGCACCTGGGCCGACAAACACCTTTCCTGAAAGACGTTGACACAACGAGCGAGGCGCCGGCGACCGGGGCACAAGGTGACCGACTCTCTGCACGGGTTGAATGGGAAGTTGGTTAACTAGAACCAACGGGTGAATTACACAACAAAAATTACATCTTTAGCAATCTTTTTGTGTGGGGGTGCATCGGGCTCAACCCACCAGCGGGTCTTCCTGCATGGCCTCGATTTGCTCCACCAGCATGTCCACCTGCCCTTGCCAGTAGTCGCGCGTGCCGAACCAGGGAAAGTTGATGGGAAAGGCCGGGTCGTCCCAGCGCCGGGCGATCCAGGCGCTGTAGTGCACCAGGCGCAGCGTGCGCAGGGGCTCGATCAAGGCCAGCTCACGCCGGTCGAAGGGGCGGAACTGCTCGTAGCCATCGAGCAAAGCCCCCAGCTGCTGGGTCTGCTGGCGTCGGTCGCCCGATAGCAACATCCACAGGTCTTGCACCGCAGGGCCCTGGCGCGCGTCGTCCAGGTCCACAAAGTGTGGGCCGGCACCGGGCTGTCCTTCCGGTGTCCAGAGGATGTTGCCCGGGTGGCAGTCGCCGTGCAGCCGTAGGGTGGCGATGCCGCCCTCGGGCGACGCCTCGCCGCGCAGCACGGGGTGGCGCTCGATCAAGGCGAGGGCCTCGCCCAGGGCCTCGGCCCAGGCGCCTTGCACCTCGGGGGCCACGGCGTGGTGTTGCATCAGCCAGTCGCGCGGTTCATGGGCGAAGGTGGCCGAACTGAGGGTGGGACGGTGTGAGAAGGGGCGCAATTGCCCCACGCTGTGCAGGCGCGCCAGGAAACGGCCGGTCCATTCGAGCACGTCCCAGTCGTCCAGCTCGGGGCGGCGCCCGCCTCGGCGCGGGCTCACCGCGAAATCGAACCCGCCATGGTGGTGCAGGGTCTGGCCGTGCAGGCGCAGCGGGGCCACCATGGGCACCTCGGCGGCGGCCAGCTCCAGCGCGAACTCGTGTTCTTCATGGATTTGCGCGGTGGTCCAGCGGCCGGGTCGGTAGAACTTGACCACCACCGCGTCCTGGCCTTCCACCGGTTCGTCCAGGTGCACCTGGTAGACGCGGTTCTCAAAGCTGTTGAGGGCGGTCAGGCGGCCGTCGCCGTAGAGGCCGATGGCGGCCAGGGCGTCGAGCACCACATCGGGCGTGAGGGCGTCGTAGGGGTGGGTCTTGGGGTCCATGCGCGATTGTCGCGCCAGGGCCTGGGCTACCATCGCCCCATGTCGAAACACAAGGTGAAAGCGCCTGCGCCCACGCTGCAGGAGCAACTGCCCGAGCTGCGCCCGGGCCAGTCGATCGAGTTGCTCAAAGAGCTGCACATCCTCACGCGCGAGGGCAAGCTCAACCAGGACACGCGGCGCAAGCTCAAGCAGGTGTATCACCTGGTGCAGTTCATCGAGCCGTTGCTGGCCGAGGTGCTGGCCGAGCGCGGTGACGTGACCCTGGCCGACCACGGTGCCGGCAAGTCGTACCTGGGCTTCATCCTCTACGACCTGTTCTTCAAGGACAAGCCGGTGGGCCATGTGTACGGCGTGGAGGCGCGGGCCGAACTGGTGCAGAAGTCGCGAGAACTGGCGCAGCGCCTGGGCTTTGATCGCATGGCCTTTTTGGCCACCACCGTACAACAGGCCCTGACCGACCCGGCCTTGCCGGCGCAGATTGACGTGGTCACCGCGCTGCACGCCTGCGACACCGCCACCGACGACGCCATCGCCTTCGGTCTGGCCAAGCAGGCGCGCCACCTGGTGCTGGTGCCGTGTTGCCAGGCCGAGGTGGCGTCGGTGATGCGCAAGCACAAGGCGCTCACCTTGTCGCGCACGCCGCTGGCCGAGCTGTGGCGCCACCCGCTGCACACCCGCGAATTCGGCAGCCAGATCACCAATGTGCTGCGCTGCCTGCAGCTCGAAGCACATGGTTACAGCGTCACCGTGACCGAGCTGGTGGGCTGGGAGCATTCCATGAAGAATGAACTCATCCTCGCCCGTAGAATCGATCAGGATCGCCAGGGCACCCGGCAACGGGCCCGGCAACGATTGCAGCAGGTTCTCGACGAACTGGGGCTGCAAGAACTCCAGACCCGCTTCGCGGTCTGAGATCGCGGTGGCCCCACGGGCCGCCTGTCTGAAGACCCGCCCGCGCTTGCGCGGGCACGTCAGGGGCACGGACACCGCATGCGGTGCACGGCGCCGTGTGCGCCAGCCCCGGGCCCCACACAGGAGACTGCGCCCATGTCCACCGACTTCGTGTTTCTGTTGCAGGCCGTGGCCTGGCCGCTGGTGCTGCTGTTGGCCTGGTTCGTGGGCGAGCGCCTGCACGAGCGCTGGCAGGTGCCGCGCGTCACGAGCTACGTGGGCGTGGGCCTGCTGGGCGGTCTGGTCAACCTGCCGGGCCTGACCACCGACATCCCGGGCCTGCCCTTCCTGGCCAACGTGGCGCTTTCGCTGGTGCTGTTCGAGCTGGGCTACCGCATCAACCTGCGCTGGTTTCGCCACAACCCCTGGGTCTTGCTGCAGGGGGTGCTGGAGTCCATCGCCACTTTTGGCTTGATCTATTGGGTCACCGGGTGGTTGAACCTGCCCATTGACCAACGCCTGATCATCGCGGCCCTGTCGGTGTCGGCCTCGCCGGCGGGCGTGGTGCGCGTGGCCAATGAGTTGCGCAGCGCCGGGCAGGCCACCGAGCGCGTGCTGCACCTGTGTGCCATCAACTGCGCGCTGGCCGTGCTGGCGCTGAAGCTGGTGGTGGGCTATTGGCACCTGAGCACCTCGGGTGACCTGGTGATGGCGGCGTTTGGCAGCGTGCACGTGGTGGCCACCTCGGTGGCCATGGGTGGCCTGCTGGGCGTGGTGGTGCCCTGGCTGCTGCGTTTTCGCGCCAGCCAGGCCCGCGATATGACGGTGGTGTTCGCGCTGTCGGTGCTGCTGCTCACCACCGCCGCCTACGGCTTGCGCCTGTCGCCCCTGCTGGCGGCCCTGGCCTTTGGCATCGTGGCGCGCGAGCGGCGCGTGCACCTGACCAACGCCCAGCGCGACTTTGGCACCGCAGGCGACCTGCTGGCCGTTTTCCTGTTTGTGTACATCGCCTCGCTGCTGGACTGGGCTCAGGTGGCCTCCACCCTGTGGCTGGGGGTCTTGCTGATCGCGGTGCGCACGGCCTCCAAGGTGGCGTTTGGGCTGGCGGCCGCGCGCCTCTCGGGCATCACCGAGCGCAAGGGCGTGCTCACCGGCCTGGCGCTCACGCCCATGTCGGCCTTCGCCATCTTGCTGCTGGAGCAAAGCCGCCTGATGGGCTTCGAGCCCGCTGTGGCGGTGCTCTCGGTGCTCACCGGCATGATGCTGTTGCAAGAGCTGCTGGGGCCGGTGATCACGCAGCGTGCCCTGCGGGCGGCCCGTGAAACCCACGTCACCAAGGAGTAGGAGCGCGCCTTTTGGCGCCTCAACCCTCATCCTCCAAACGGCTCCGCGTGACCTCCAATCGCTGAAAGGTAAGCTCCTATGCCTCTGGAAACCTTCAAGGCCTCCGATTCGCTGACCATGGGCGTCGAGCTGGAATTGCAGCTCGTCAACAGCCACGACTTCGATCTCTCCAGCAGCGCCAACGATTTGTTGGAACTGCTGCGCCGCAAGCCCTTTCCCGGCACGGTCACGCCGGAGATGACGCAAAGCATGATCGAGATTGCCACCGATGTGCAGCGCGAGCACGGGCCGCTGTTGGCGCAGTTGCAGGCCATCCGCGACACCCTGGTGCACGCCGGTGACCGGCTCAACATCGAACTGGCGGGCGGCGGCACGCACCCGTTTCAGCGCTGGTTCGAGCAGCGCATCTTCTCCAAGCCGCGCTTTCAGGAGTTGTCGGGCCTGTACGGCTACCTGGCCAAGCAGTTCACCGTGTTCGGGCAGCACGTGCACATCGGCTGTGCCTCGCCCGATGAGGCGCTGTTTCTGCTGCACTCGCTCAACCGCTACGTGCCGCACTTCATTGCGCTGTCGGCGTCGTCGCCGTTCTCGCAGGGCGTGGACACGCTGTTCGACTCGGCCCGCCTGAACTCGGTGTTCGCTTTCCCCTTGAGCGGGCGCGCGCCCTTTGTGTTGAGCTGGGACGAGTTCGCCAACGGCTACTTCACGAAGATGGAGAGCACCGGGGTGGTGAAGTCGATGAAAGACTTCTACTGGGACATCCGGCCCAAGCCCGAGTACGGCACCATCGAGCTGCGCGTGTGCGACACGCCCCTCACGGTGGAGCGCGCCGCGGCCCTGGCCTGCTACCTGCAGGCCCTGTGCCGCCACCTGCTGGAGCGCAACGAGCCGCCGCCCGAGGAAGACGATTACCTCGTCTACACCTACAACCGTTTCCAGGCCTGCCGTTTCGGTCTGGACGGCATGATGGTCAACCCCAAGACGCGCGAGCAGATCAGCATTCGCGAAGACGTGCTGGCCACCCTGCGAAAGCTCGGGCCGCACGCGCAGGCGCTGAACTCGATGGCTGCACTGGACGAGATCGAGCGCACCGCGGCCCGCACCGGCAACCACGCCACGTTCTTGCGAAACCGCTTCAAGGAAAGCGGCAGCGTGCAAGCGGTGGTGCGCGCCAGCGTGGAGGCGCTGCGCAGCGGGCCAGTCTGACGCCTGAACGGCAGTGCCTTGTCCCCGGGCTTCTGAGGCGTGTCAGGCAAATTCCGACACAGCGAATGGCAGGGGGCCGACTTAACCCGGAAAAGCGGGCTGGATACAGTCTGTTTCATCGCATTTCGCTTTGAAACAGTCTCTCCACGAACCCGCCATGAAGTCCGCCGCCAGCCGTCTCAACCCTTTCGTTCTGATGCTCGACCCCGAGGCCGTGATCAGCGCCATGGAAGACAGCCGGGCCCTGCAGGGCCTGCGCCAGCGCGTCTGCCGCCCGCTGGACAAGCCGCTGATCCCCAAGCTGTTTGACAACGCCCTCGACTTCGACGCCGCCATCGACGCCGACACGTTCATGGACGCCGGCAGCGACAGCTACGCCAACGCGCAGCCGGCGCTGGCCCTCGCCATTCACTGAGCCGAACGCCCGCCGCCGGTGCTTCAGCGGGCGAAGCGTCGGCGCGTCAGGGCCAGGGCAATCCAGAACGCCACGGCCCCATAACCCGCCAGCACCAGCAGGTGCCCCAATGCCCCTTGTGGCCATTGGTCCATGAACAAAGGCCTCACCAGCGCCACCGCGTGCGTCAGGGGCAAGCCGCTTGAGAGGTGTTGCACCACCTCTGGCAACTGTTCCCTCGGAAAGAACACGCCCGAGAGAAACATCATGGGCGTGAGGAACAGCGTGAAGTAGTAGGTGAAGAAGTCGTAGCCCTTGGCCAGCGCGTTGAACACCAGCGCGATGCACGAGAAGGTGATGCCGGTGAGCCACAGCACCGGCCAGGCCAGCAGCAGCTTCGGCGAGTGGGAGATGCCCAGGGCCAGCATCACCCCCAGAATGGCCGTCACCGTGAACAGCGACTTGAACGCCGCCCACAGCATCTCGGCCAGCACCACGTCGTCCAGCGACACGGGCGCGTTCATGATGCCGTCCCAGGTTTTCTGCACGTGCATGCGCGAGAAGGCCGAGTACAGCGCCTCAAAGGTGGCGGCGTTCATGGCGCTCATGCAAATGCTGCCGCTGGCCAGGAACAGGATGTAGGGCACGGCCATGTTGCCTTGCGGCGTGGCCATGTTCACCTGGCCCACCAGGGCGCCCATGCCATAGCCAAAGGCCACCAGCCACATCAGCGGCTCGGCGATGTTGCCCACCAGGCTGGGCACGGCGAGCTTGCGCCAGACCAGCAGGTTGCGCAGGAACACAGGCCACCAGCGCCTGGACAGGCGCGGCGGCGCCCAGGGCGATGGGGTCACGGGGTTGTCGATGGAGCTCATGTGGGGCATGGGGGTGGGCTCAACCGTCTTCGCGGATCTGGCGACCGGTGAGCTTGAGGAACAGGTCTTCGAGGTTGGCCGGGCGGTGCAGGGTGCGAAGCTGGGGCAGGGTGCCCAGCGCCGCCAGCAGCGGCTGGGGCTGTGCGGTGTAGAAGAACACCGTCTCGCCACTCACCTCCACCCGCGCGGCCAGGGCGCGCAGACCGGCGTGGGCCTCTTGCCGGGCCAGGTCGAGCGCGCCGGGGCCGTACACCTCCACCACGTCGGGTTCCAGGTGCTGGGCGATCAGCTCGCGCGGCCGGCCTTCGGCGATCTTGCGGCCGTGGTCCAGCACCAGCAGCCGGGTGCACAGGCGCTCGGCCTCGTCCATGAAGTGGGTGGTGAGCAGAATGCTCTTGCCCTGCTGCAGCAGCAGTTGCAGGCGCTCCCACATCAGATGGCGGGCCTGCGGGTCCAGGCCGGTGGTGGGCTCGTCGAGCAGCAGCAGTTGCGGGTCGTTCACCAGGGCGCGGGCCAGCGAGAGGCGGCGTTTCATGCCGCCCGACAGCTCGCCGGGCTTGGCCCGTGCCTTGTGCGTGAGGGCGGCGAACGCCAGCAGGCGGGGAATGCGCTCTTCGATAGTGCGCCGCGGCAGGCCGAAGTAGCGGCCATAGACCAGCAGGTTTTCGGCGCAGTCGAAGTCGGGGTCGAGCGTGTCCATTTGCGAGACCACGCCCAGCCTGGCCTTGATGGCCATGGCGTCGCGTGGCATGTCCAGGCCGAAGGCAGTGATGCGGCCCTCGTCGGGGCTGGTCAGGCCCAGGCACATGCGAATGGTGGTGGTCTTGCCTGCGCCGTTGGGCCCGATCACGCCCAGGCATTCGCCGGGCTGTATCTGGAAGCTCAGGTGATTGACCACGGTGGCGTCGCCGAAGCGTTTGACAAGTTGCTCGGCGGTGAACAGCGGCTGGCTCATGCACGGGATTGTGCCTGCCCGACCCCGCCCCTTCGTGTCACCCGGAAGAGGGCGGCCCCTACAATCGCGCGGTGTCTACGCCCCTGTCCGTCCATCTGCAGCACTGGCTGCCCCAGCGCGCCCTGACCGAATTGGCCGGGCGCATCGCCCGTGCCCAGGGCGGATTCCTCACCCAGGCGCTCATCCGCCGCTTCGTGCGGCGTTATGACGTGAACATGGAAGAGGCCGCCAACCCCGACATCGCGGCCTACGCCAGCTTCAACGACTTCTTCACCCGCGCCCTGCGGGCCGATGCGCGCCCCTTGAGCGATGCCGGCTTTGTGTGCCCGGTGGACGGCGCCATCAGCCAGTTTGGCCCGATTGCGGGCGACCAGATCTTCCAGGCCAAGGGCCATCTGTACAGCACCCGCGCCCTGGTGGGTGGCGACGCTGAACTGGCCAAGCGCTTCGACAACGGCGCCTTCGCCACCATCTACCTCAGCCCCAAGGACTACCACCGCATCCACATGCCCACCGCGGGCCGCCTGCGCCGCATGGTTCACGTGCCGGGCGACTTGTACTCGGTCAACCCTGCCACCGCGCGCGGCGTGCCGGGCCTGTTCGCGCGCAACGAGCGCGTGGTGTGCGTGTTCGACGTGCCGCACCGCGACACCACCGTGCCCTTCGTGCTGGTGCTGGTGGGCGCCACCATCGTGGGCAGCATGGCCACCACCTGGCACGGCGTGGTGAACCCGCCGCGCCCCGGCTCGGTGCGCGACTGGCGCTACGACGACCAAGACATCCGCTTCGAGCGCGGCCAGGAAATGGGCCGCTTCCTCCTGGGCTCCACCGTGGTGATGCTGTGGCCTCACGGTGTCATCGACTTCAACCCCCATTGGGCTCCCGCTGGCGCCGTCCGCATGGGCGAAGCCATGGGTGAGGCCCTCTGACCTGATCCCATCCCTCCCATGACCACCCTCGGCACTCCCCTGTCCCCTTCGGCCACCAAGGTCATGCTGCTCGGCTCGGGTGAGCTGGGCAAAGAGGTGCTGATCGCTCTGCAGCGCCTGGGCGTGGAAACCATCGCGGTGGACCGCTACGAGAACGCCCCGGGCCAGCAGGTGGCGCACCACGCGCGCACCATCGCCATGAGCGACCCGGCCCAGCTCAAGGCCCTGATCGAGGCCGAGCGCCCACACCTGGTGGTGCCCGAGATCGAGGCCATTGCCACGCCCATGCTGCAAGAGCTGGAGGCCGCCGGCGTGGTCACGGTGATTCCCACCGCGCGCGCCGCCCGCCTCACCATGGACCGCGAAGGCATTCGCCGCCTGGCCGCCGAAACCCTGGGCCTGCCCACCAGCCCCTACCGCTTCTGCGATTCGCTGCAAGAGCTGCAGGCCGCCATTGACGCGGGCATCGGCTACCCCTGCGTGGTCAAGCCGGTGATGAGCAGCAGCGGCAAGGGCCAGAGCAAGATCGACGGCCCGGCCGATGTGCAGAAGGCCTGGGACTACGCCATGGCCGGCGGCCGCGTGAGCCACGGGCGCGTCATCGTGGAAGGTTTCATTGACTTCGACTACGAAATCACCCAGCTCACCGTGCGCGCCAAGGGCGCCGACGGCCAGGTGGACACCCACTTCTGCGACCCCATCGGCCACGTGCAGGTGGCCGGTGACTACGTGGAAAGCTGGCAGCCCCACCCCATGAGCCCGGTGGCGCTGCAGAAATCGCGCGAGATCGCCAAGGCCATCACCGCCGACCTGGGCGGCCTGGGCCTGTTCGGGGTGGAACTGTTCGTCAAGGGCGACCAGGTGTGGTTCAGCGAGGTGAGCCCGCGCCCGCACGACACCGGCATGGTGACCATGGTCACCCAGTGGCAGAACGAGTTTGAGCTGCACGCCCGCGCCATCCTGGGCCTGCCGGTGAGCACCGCGCTCAAGAGCCCGGGTGCCAGCGCCGTGGTTTATGGCGGCGTGGAAGCCAAGGGCATTGTGTTCGACGGCGTGGACGAGGCCCTGCGCGTGCCCAACAGCGAGGTGCGCCTGTTCGGCAAGCCCGAGAGCTTCGCCAAGCGCCGCATGGGCGTGGCCCTGGTGCATGACGCGGACGTGGAAGTGGCCCGCCGTCAGGCCAAGCTGGCCGCCTCCAAGGTGCGCCCCCGCGCGGCCTGAACTTTTTTTGCACCGCGCTGCATCCAAACCGCCGGCTGGCGCGTAGTGGAGGCAGTGGACGCGAAAGCGCCGCTGACCTTCACCTCACCCAACCGGAGATTTCGATGCTGTTCAAGACCACCCTGGCCGCCACGGCCGCCCTCGCCCTGAGCGCCTGTGCCTCCAACATGAGCGCCCCGGCGCCCCTGTTTTCGCAAGCCAGCCTGCCCGACGCCGTGAAGGTGCCCGCCGGCCACCGCGTGGCCATGGAGACCGTGGGCGTGGGCGAGATCACCTACGAGTGCCGCGACAAGAAAGACGCCGCCGGCCAGACCGAGTGGGTGTTCGTGGGCCCCGACGCCAAGCTGCTCAGCCGCAGCGGCCAGCAGGTGGGCAAGTACTACGGCCCGCCCGCCACCTGGGAAAGCAACGACGGCTCCAAGCTCACCGCCCCGCAGGTGGCCGTGGCCCCCAATGGTGCAGGCAACATCCCCCTGCAACTGGTAAAGGCCAACCCCGCCACCGGCATGGGCGCCATGACCGGCGTCACCTACATCCAGCGCGTGGCCACCCAGGGTGGCGTGGCGCCCGCCACCCCCTGCACCCCGGCCACCAAGGGGCAAAAGCAGGTGGTGAAGTACCAGGCCGACTACATCTTCTACAAGGCCTTGTGATGCCAAGGGCGCGCGCCTGGCGCGCCCGCCATCACTGGAAGGCCACCTCGGCGAAGCTGCGCAGCTTGCGGCTGTGCAACTGGTCCACACCGCCAGCGCGCAGGGTTTCCATGGCGTGGATGCCAATGCGCAGGTGCTGGTCCACCCGCTCGCGGTAGAAGTGGTTGGCCATGCCGGGCAGCTTGATCTCGCCGTGCAGGGGCTTGTCGCTCACGCACAGCAGGGTGCCGTAGGGCACACGGAAACGGAAGCCGTTGGCGGCGATGGTGGCGCTTTCCATGTCCAGCGCCACGGCGCGGCTCTGGCTGAAGCGGCGCTGGGGCGTGTTGTCGGGCAGCAGCTCCCAGTTGCGGTTGTCGGTGCTGGCCACGGTGCCGGTGCGCATGATGCGCTTGAGCTCGTGCGGCGGCACGCCGGTCACCTCGGCCACGGCGGCTTCCAGCGCCAGTTGAATTTCGGCCAGCGCCGGAATGGGCACCCACAGTGGCAGTTCCTCGTCCAGCACGTGGTCTTCGCGCACATAGGCGTGGGCCAGCACGTAGTCGCCCAGTTGCTGAGAGGTGCGCAGGCCGGCGCAGTGGCCCAGCATCAGCCAGGCGTGCGGGCGCAGCACGGCGATGTGGTCGGTGATGGTCTTGGCGTTGGCCGGGCCCACGCCGATGTTGACCATGGTGATGCCGCTGCGGTCGGCGCGCAGCAGGTGGTAGGCGGGCATCTGGGGCAGGCGCGGTGGCGCTTTGCCCAACTGATCAATGGCCTCGGCGCTGAGGCCGGTGCGGCGGGTGATGACGTTGCCCGGCTCGACGAAGGCGATGTACTCGCTGTCCGCGCGGGCCATTTCGGCGTGGCCGAGCTTGATGAACTCGTCGATGTAGAACTGGTAGTTGGTGAACAGCACGAAGTTCTGGAACCACTCCGGCGCGGTGCCGGTGTAGTGGCGCAGGCGCTGCAGCGAATAGTCCACCCGCGGCGCGGTGAACAGCGACAGCGGGTGCGCCTCGCCCGGCTTGGGCTCGTGGGTGCCGTTGGCGATGCCGTCGTCCATGGCGGTGAGGTCGGGCAGGTCGAACACGTCGCGCATGAGGGCGCGGCGGTGGGCGTCCATCTGGCCTTCCACGTGGTCGTGCTCGGCAAACGAAAAGTGAATCGGGATGGGCTGGGTGCTGGTGCCCACCTCCAACTGGCCGCCGTGGTTGGCCAGCAGCAGGCGGAACTGCTCGAGGTAGTAGTCGGCGTAAAGGTCGGGGCGGGTGAGGGTGGTCTCGTAGCGGCCCGCGCCGGCCACGAAGCCGTAGCTCAGCCGGGTGTGGGCCGGGCTCTGGGCGCCGCTGCCCTGGCGCAGCACGCTGTGCGTGTGCAGGCGCACATAGGGGTAGCAGGCGCGCACGTGGGCGCCACCGTGGTCGTCGCCGGCCACGAACTCGCGCATGGCCTGGCGCAGAAAATCCACGCTGTGCTGGTAGATGCGCTGCACCTGCGCCAGCGCCTGGGCCGGGTCGTCGAAGAACAGCGGGGCGGTAAAGTCGGGCGTCTTGTGCATGGGGCTATTGTGGCCCTGCGGGTGTTGCCTTCATGACCGATTTCCTGCCCTGGCCGACGGCCGATCTGCACGGCGCGGTGCAAGCCCTGGTGGCGGCGCTGGGCTGTGGCTTGCTGATCGGCATTGAGCGCGAACGCCGCAAGGGCGAGGGGCCGCACCGCGCGTTGGCGGGGCTGCGCAGCTTCACGCTGGCCTGCGTCACGGGCGCGGCCGCGGCCCTCACCGGGTCGATGGGCTTGGTGGTGGCGGGCGCGGTGTTCGTGGGCGCGCTCACCGTGGTGGCCTACGCGCGCGACCGCTCCGATGACCCCGGCATCACCACCGAAATTGCGCTGCTGCTCACCTACCTGATCGGTGTGCTTTGCCTCTGGAGCGTGCCGCTGGCCGCTGGTTTGGCCACCGGCCTCACCGCGCTGCTGGCCGGGCGCGAGCGCATGCACCGCTTCGCGCGCCACTGGCTGCAGCCGGCCGAGGTGCGCGACGGCATCTTGCTGGCCGCCATCGTGTTGTTGGCCCTGCCATTGGTGCCCGACCGCCCGCTGTGGGAGCAGGCCCTGAACCCGCACGTGATCGTGCAGTTGCTCGCGCTCATCCTGTCGGTGCAATCGGCCGCCCACCTGGCGCGCCGGCTGCTGCAGACCCAGCAAGCCATTGCGCTGTCGGCCCTGGCCTCGGGCTTTGTGTCCAGCACCGCCACCATCGCCACCATGGGCCTGGCGGCGCGCGAAGGGCAGGGCTCACCCCGGCTCATGGCCGGTGGTGGCTTGCTGAGCTGCGTGTCCACCCAGGTGCAGGTGCTGTTGGTGGCCGCCGCCGTGCAGCCGGCCTGGCTGGGGCACTTGGCCTGGTCGGCCCTGGCCGCGGGGGCGTTGGCCTTGCTTTGGGGCCTGTGGCTGGTGCGCGGCGGTCTGCCCGACGGCGTGGCCGCCGGCGTGTCGTCACCGCGCATCGAGGGCTTGCCGGGCACGGGCCAAGACCGCATGTTCAGCCTGAAGGGCGCACTGGCGGTGGCGGCCCTTCTCACCGGCATACAGGTGCTGGTGCAGGCGCTCACCGCCTGGCTCGGGTCGGCCGGTCTGATCGTGGGCACCTTGCTGGGTGCCCTGGCCGATCTGCACTCGGCCCTGGGGGCGGTGTTCGCCTCGGGCCCGCCCGCTTCGGTCGGCCACCAGGCGGTGTGGCTGGCGCTGGTGGTGCACGCTGCCAGCAAGAGCGTCACCGCCTGGGCGGTGGGGGGCTGGCGCTACTTTGCCTGGCTGGCGCCTGGCCTGTGGGCCCACACCGCGCTGGGCGTGGCGGTGCTGCTGCTGGCCTGACGTTGCGGGCTCAGTGGCGCGTGGGCTCGCGCATGGTCACGAACTCTTCGGCGGCGGTGGGGTGGATGCCGATGGTGCTGTCGAACACCGCCTTGGTGGCGCCGGCCTTCATGGCCACGGCAAAGCCCTGCACGATCTCGCCGGCCTCGGCGCCCACCATGTGCAGGCCCACCACCCGGTCGCTGGCGGTGTCAACCACCAGCTTCATGAGCGTGCGCTCACTGCTGCCCGATAGCGTGTGCTTCAGCGCCTTGAACTCGCTGCGGAAGATGGTGACCGCGCCGTGTCGCTCACGCGCCTGGGCTTCGGTCAGGCCCACGGTGCCGATGTTGGGGTGGGTGAACACGGCCGTGGGGATGAAGTCGTAGCTCATCTGGCGCGCGGGTTTGCCGGCGGCCGGACCGAACAGGTGGTCCACCACCACCATGGCCTCGCCCAGGGCCACGGGCGTGAGCTGCACCCGGTTGGTCACGTCGCCCACGGCGTACACGTGCGGCACATTGGTCTGGTAGTGCCCGTTCACCAGCACCTCGCCCTGCGCGCCCTGGGCCACGCCCACGCGCTCCAGGCCCAGGTCTTTCACGTTGGGCACGCGGCCGGTGGCGTAGAGCACGGCGTCGGCCGTGACGGTGTTGCCGTCTTCCAGCTTCACCAGCAGGCCATCGGCCGTCTTGTCGATGCCCACCACGCCGGCGTTCAGGCGCAGGTCCACGCCGCTCTTGGCCATTTCGCTGGCCACGAAGTGGCGGATCTCGTCGTCAAAACCGCGCAGCACCTGCTCGCCACGGTAGAGCTGGGTGACCTGGGCGCCCAGCCCATTGAAGATGGAGGCGAATTCGCAGGCGATGTAGCCACCGCCCACCACCAGCAGGCGCTGCGGGAAGGGACTGAGGTCGAACACCTCGTTGGAGGTGATGGCGTGCTCGCGGCCATGGAAGTGCGGCACGAAGGGCGTGCCGCCGGTGGCGATCAGGATGTGCTTCGCGGTGAAGGTCTGGTGGCCGGGCGAGCCGTCGGCGTTGAGCGTGGCCAGGGTGATCTCGTGCTCGCCGCTGAAGCGGGCAAAGCCATTGAGCACCGTCACGCCCGAGCCGCGCAGCAGGTTGCCGTACACGCCATTCAATCGCGTGATCTCTTTGGCGCGGTTGGTTTTCAGGGTGTCCCAGTTCAGCGTGGGTTTCTCACCCTCCCAGCCGTAGCCGTGGGATTCCTCGAAGGCGTCGGCGTAGTGCGCCGCGTAGCTGTAAAGCTTCTTGGGGATGCAACCCACGTTCACGCAGGTGCCGCCCAGGCCGTCGGTGCCCAGGGCCTCGGCCAGGGCCACGCGTGCGCCGCGTTGCGCGGCCATGCGGGCGGCGCGAACGCCGCCACTGCCGCCCCCAATGACGAAGAGATCAAAGTCGTGTTCTTGCATACGGGCGATGGTACTGCCGCCCCTGTCTTGCCGTGCAAGCGGCGCCTTGTCCCCAGGCGCCGGGCGGCCTTCGCCGGCCTGCTCGGCAAGGCCCGCGGTGGCTTTCCATAATGCGCCGCATGAGCAGCACCCCTGAGCCTCTTCGCGACGAGCCTCCTGGCCTGGCCGTGGTGCTGGGCGGTACTGGCGGCATCGGCGCGGCCCTGGCCAATGGCCTGCGCCGCCAGGGCCACGAGGTGCTGGCGCTGGGCCGGCGCACCGAGCCCGCGCTGGATTACGCCGACGAGGCCAGCGTCGCCCGCGTGGCGCAGGCCGTGGCCGACGAGCTGGCGCGCACCGGCCTGCCGCTGCGCCGCCTGGTGGTGGCCACGGGTGTCTTGCACGACGGTGAGATTCAGCCCGAGCGGAGCTGGGCCCACCTGGACGCCGCTGCGCTGCAGCGCCTGTTTCTGGTGAACGCCGTGGGCCCGGCCTTGGTGATGCGGCACTGCCTGCCCCTGCTGCCGCGCCAGGGCCGCAGCGTGGCGGCCTTTTTGTCGGCGCGGGTGGGCAGCATCGGCGACAACCGCCTGGGCGGCTGGTACGGCTATCGCGCCTCCAAGGCCGCGCTCAACCAACTGGTGCACACCGCCGCCATCGAACTGGCCCGCCGCTGCCCGCACGCCCTGTGCGTGGCCTTGCACCCCGGCACCGTGGACACCGCGCTCTCAGCCCCCTTCGCCAAGACCGGCCTGACCGTGCGCCCGCCCGAAGTGGCCGCACAAGAGCTGCTGCGCGTGATCGACACACTGCCCGCCGGCAGCAGCGGCGGCTTCTTCGACCACCAGGGCACCGAAGTGCCCTGGTAAGTCATCACGGCAAAACCACCAACGCGTAGCCGGCGCACGTGCCCTAACCGAGGATGCGGCGGAACCGGCTTCGCCGGGCCGCCACGCATCGCCCCCTGGGGGGTGACGCGCGCAGCGCGGCGCAGGGGGATCAATACGTGTACACGCCCCGGCCCGTCTTGCGGCCCAGCCAGCCCGCCGCCACCATCTCTTTCAGCAGCGGGGCAGGGCGGTACTTGCTGTCGTTGTACTCGGCCATGTACACGTTCATCACCGCCAGGCACACGTCCAGGCCGATCATGTCGGCCAGGGCCAGCGGGCCGATGGGCTGGTTGGTGCCCAGCTTCATGCCGGCGTCGATGTCTTCCGGCGTGGCCAGGCCTTCTGCCAGCACGAAGAAGGCCTCGTTGATCATGGGCACCAGGATGCGGTTGACCACGAAGCCCGGCGCGTTCTTCACGGTGATGGGCGTCTTGCCCAGGCGCTCGGCCAGGGCCTTCACCGCGTCGTGTGTGGCGTCGCTGGTCTGCAGGCCGCGAATGATTTCCACCAGCGCCATCATGGGCACCGGGTTGAAGAAGTGCATGCCGATGAAACGGTCGGCGCGCTGGGTGGCGGCGGCCAACTTGGTGATGCTGATCGAGCTGGTGTTGGTGGCCACGATCACCTCGGGGGCCAGCAGGCCGTCGAGCTGCTGCAGGATCTTGACCTTCAGGCCTTCGTTCTCGGTGGCGGCCTCGATCACCAGTTGCGCCTGCTTCAGGTCGTCGTAGTTGGTGCTGCCCTGGATCAGCGACATGGCCTGGGCCTTGCCCTCGGCGGTCATCTTCTCTTTCTTGATCAGGCGGTCCAGGCTGCCACTGACGGTGGCCAGGCCCTTGTCGATGGCGGCCTGCGCGATGTCCACCATCACCACGCGAATGCCGCTGGTGGCGCAAGCCTGCGCGATGCCGTTGCCCATGGTGCCCGAGCCGATGATGCCCACAGTCTGGATGCTCATGAAAAAAACCTCGTGACGGATGAATCGGTGAAAACCCGGCGCCTGCCGGGGCCCGCGCGCAGGTGGCTGGCCGCACCAATGCGGCTTGACCTGTGTACAGTGGCCCCGCATTGTCACGCACCGAACCGGTGTGGACGGCTCACCCCGGAGACACCCGATGTTCGATTGCATCATCGTCGGCGGCGGCTCGGCCGGCTGCGTGCTGGCTGGCCGCCTAAGCGAAGACCCGGCCCTGCGCGTGGCGCTGGTCGAGGCCGGCCCGCCCGACAGCAGCGTGCTCATTCATTGCCCCGCCGGCCTGGCGGTGATGGCCAAGACCGGGCAGGCCAACTGGTGCTTTGAGACCGTGCCGCAAGCGGGCCTGCTGGGCCGGCGCGGGTACCAGCCGCGCGGCAAGGTGCTGGGCGGCTCCAGCTCGGTCAACGCCATGATCTATGCCCGCGGCCACGCCAGCGATTACGACGACTGGGCCGCTCGCGGCAACCCCGGCTGGGCGTTTGAGGACGTGCTGCCCTACTTCAAGCGCGCCGAGCACAACGAGCGCGGCGCCGATGCCTTCCACGGCACCGGTGGCCCGCTGAACGTGGCCGACCTGCGAAGCCCCAACCCAGTGCTGGCCGACTTCTTCGCGGCCGCCCAGCAAGCCGGTCACCCCCTCAACCCCGACTTCAACGGCGCCCAGCAAGAAGGCGTGGGCGCGTATCAAGTGACCCACCGCGATGGCGAGCGCTTCAGCGCCGCCAAGGCCTACCTCACGCCTCACCTGGGCCGGCCCAACTTGCAGGTGTTCACCGATGCGCTGGTGACGCGCGTGCTCACCTCGCGCGACGACGGCGGGCCACTGCGCGCCGATGGCATTGAGTTCCGGGGCCGTGGCGGGCGCGGTCCGCTGCAGGCGCTGCGCCTGAACCCGGGCGGCGAGGTGCTGCTCAGCGCGGGCGCCTTCGGTTCGCCGCAATTGCTCATGCTCTCGGGCATCGGCCCGGCCGAGCACCTGGCCGAGCACGGCATTGCGGTGCAGCACGACCTGCCCGGCGTGGGCGCCAACCTGCACGACCACATCGACGCGGTGATGGTCGTGCGCGCCCCGCGCCTCACCGAGCTGTTTGGCCTGTCCGCCAAGGGCGCCTGGCACCTGGCGCGCGGCGCCTGGCAGTGGAAGCGCGAGCGCACGGGGCCGCTCACCACCAACTTTGCTGAAGCCGGGGGCTTCATCAAAAGCGACCCGGGCGAGCCCATCCCCGATCTGCAACTGCACTTCGTGGTGGGCCAACTGGTGGACCATGGCCGCCAGACCGTGTGGGGCCATGGCTATTCCTGCCACGTGTGCCTGCTGCGCCCGCGCAGCCGGGGCACCCTGCGCCTGGCCAGCCCTGACCCGCAGGTGGCGCCGCTGATCGACCCGGCCTTTCTGCAAGACCCCGACGACGTGGCCCGCCTGGCGCGTGGCTTTCAACACATGCGCCACCTGCTGGGCCAGAGCGCGCTGGCCCGCCACGGCGGGCGCGAAACCGCCCCCTCGGCCGACGCGCAAACCCCCGAGCAAATTGAGCAGTTCCTGCGCCGCCACGCCGACACCATCTACCACCCGGTGGGCACCTGCCAGATGGGCCCCGGCCCCGAGGCGGTGGTGGATGCCCGCCTGCGCGTGCACGGTGTGGCCGGGCTGCGGGTGGTGGACGCGTCGGTGATGCCCCGCGTGGTGGGCGGCAACACCAACGCGCCGGTGATCATGGTGGCGGAGAAGGCCGTCGATATGATCAGAGCAGACCGCCGCGCCGCGACCTGACTTCCCAACCCCAGCCCAAGAACAAGACCATGATCCTCGAACACGCCGACATCCGCATCGACCCCGCCAAGGCCGCCGACTTTGAGGCCGCCATTCAGCGCGGCGCCAGCACCGTGATCGCCCAGTCCAAGGGCTTCAAGGGCTACAAGGTCAACCGCAGCATCGAATCCCCCGGCCGCTACGTGCTGACCATCTACTGGGAAACGCTGGAAGACCACACCGTCACCTTCCGTGGCTCCGATCTGTTCACCCAGTGGCGCGCCATCGTCGGCCCCTTCTTCCTGCAGCCGCCGGTGGTGGAGCACTTCGAGCTGGTCAGCAAGAGCTGAGCCTAGCTTTTCCTCATCAGCGTGGACTTGCCGAACAGGCTCTCGATCAGGTCCACCGCCAGCTCGGCGGTCTTGTTGCGCACGTCCAGCGCCGGGTTGAGTTCCATCACGTCGAGCGAGGCCAGGCGGCCGGTGTCGGCGATCATCTCCATGCACAGTTGCGCCTCGCGATAGGTGGGGCCGCCGGGCACGGTGGTGCCCACGCCGGGCGCGATTTCCGGGTCGAGGAAATCCACGTCGAAGCTCACGTGCAGGTGGGTGTGCTCGTCCAGGCCCATGAGCGCCTGCTCCATGGTCTGGCGCATGCCCATCTCGTCGATGTAGCGCATATCAAACACCTCAAGCCCCACCTCGTGCACCAGGCGCTTCTCGCCCGGGTCCACGCTGCGAATGCCGATCTGGCGCACCACCCCCGGCTCAATCGCCGGCGTGTGCCCGCCGATGGCGGTGAGCTCGGCCGGCCCCAGGCCGCACAGCAGCGCCACCGGCATGCCGTGCAGGTTGCCGCTGGGCGTGAGCGCGGCGGTGTTGAAGTCGGCGTGGGCGTCCAGCCAGAGCACGCGCAGGCGCTTGCCGCGCTCGCGGCAGTGCCGCGCCACCGCGCTGATCGAACCCAGGCCCAGGCAGTGGTCGCCCCCCAGCAGAATGGGCAGCCGGTTTTGCCCCAGCTCGGCGTGCACCGCCTCGTGCACCGCCAGGTTCCAGGCCAGCACCTCGGGCAGGTGGCGGTAGCCGCCCACGGGCAATTGCCAGGGGTTGGGCGGGCCGCTCAGGTTGCCTCGGTCGACGACGTCCAGGCCGTGGCTTTGCAGCACCTGGGCCAGGTCGGCCACGCGCAGGGCCTCCGGCCCCATCGAGGCACCGCGAACGCCCGCACCCACGTCGGTGGGGGCCCCAATCAGACTGACGGCAAGGTGTGAAGTCATGGCCGCTATTGTGTCCACGCGCCCCGTGGGTGCAAAGGCGCTGGCGCACAATCGCCGCCCATGTCCGAACCCCTTGCGCCCCCATCCCTTGATGCTGTCTGGCCCGGCAGCGGTGCCGCCCTTTTGATCGACGACGGCCCCGGCCGCTCGCGCCCCACGCCGGGCTACTGGCGCGTGTGGCTGAACCGGCCCGAGCTGGCGCCGGTGGACGAGTCGTGCGTGGCCGAGCGTGCGCTGCACCAGGCCCTGCTGGACGACCCTTTGCGCAGCGTGATGGCCGGCCAGATCGAGGCCATGCGCGACCCCGACGTGCGCGACAACTACCGGCTGTTTCTGGGCTTTCGTGACGCCGTGCAGCGCGCCGGCACCATCGAGGCCGCCTGGGCCGGCTTCTTCCGCGCCGGTGAGATTCGCGTGCCGCCGCTGTTCCTCGACCTGCTGGCCCAGGCCATCGCGGCGCGTGCCCTGGCCGATGTCGATGACGCGTTTCAATGGCGCGCAGCCGAGTTGCTGTTTCGCCGCCAGCGGGTGCAGGTGCAGGAAGGGCGCGTGCTGAGCGCCGACGCCGACACGCTGGACCGCCTGCAGCAGACCGGCGGGCTCGGCAGCATCGGCCAGTTGCTGCGCCAGGCCGGCGCCACCTTGCCCGAGGCGCAGGTGCAGGTGCTGGGCCCCGACAACGGCGGCGCTTACCTGGCCAGCCGCGCCATCGACGACCACCACCCCTTTGTGCTGGACCTCACGCACGAGGTGCAACAGCACCTGTCGCACGGTCTCACCCTCACCATGACCCGCAGCCAATCGGGCCTCAAGGCCCTGGCATCGGTGCTGGAGCGTTGGGTCTTGCACACCCAGGGCGTGCGCGTGCACATCACGCCCGAGCCCCGGGTGGACGACCCGGCCTGGCGCTGGCACATCGGGCTGGACGTGGAGGCCAGCGCGCTGCTCAACGACCTGTACGAGGGCGAGCAGGTGGACGAGGCCCGCCTGGGCCGCCTCATCAGCCTGTTCCGCCTGCGCTTTGACAACCCGGCCGAGCAGCGCGAAGACCTGCGCGGCAAGCCGGTGTACCTGGGCCTGGCCATGAACCCGCAGGGCCAGCTCAAGCTCAAGCCGCAGAACCTGTTGCTGAACCTGCCGTTGGCGCCGGGGCAGTGAGCCCCGCCTCGCGCGCTTACATGTTGCGGCGGTACTGACCGCCCACCTCGAACAGGGCCGAGGTGATCTGGCCCAGCGAGCACACGCGCACCGCGTCCATCAGCACCTCGAACACGTTGCGGTTCTCGATCACCGCCTGCTGCAGGCGCGCCAGCATGGCCGGCGCTTCGTTGGCGTGGCGGGTGTGGAAGTCTTGCAGGCGCTTGAGCTGGTTCTGCTTCTCTTCGTCGGTGGAGCGGGCCAGTTCCAGCGCCTCGGGGATGGGGTCACCCTTGGGGTTGCGGAAGGTGTTCACGCCGATGATGGGCAGCTCGCCGGTGTGCTTGAGCATCTCGTAGTGCATCGATTCGTCTTGAATCTTGCTGCGCTGGTAGCCGGTCTCCATGGCGCCCAGCACACCGCCGCGCTCGGCGATCTTCTCGAACTCGGCCAGCACCGCCTCTTCCACCAGCTCGGTCAGCTCGTCGATGATGAAAGCGCCCTGGTTCGGGTTCTCGTTCTTGGCCAGGCCCCACTCGCGGTTGATGATGAGCTGGATCGCCATGGCGCGGCGCACCGAGTCTTCGGTGGGCGTGGTGATGGCCTCGTCGAAGGCGTTGGTGTGCAGGCTGTTGCAGTTGTCGTAGATGGCGATCAGGGCCTGCAGCGTGGTGCGGATGTCGTTGAACTGAATCTCTTGCGCGTGCAGGCTGCGGCCGCTGGTCTGGATGTGGTACTTGAGTTTCTGGCTGCGCTCGTTGGCGCCGTACTTCTCTTTCATGGCCACGGCCCAGATGCGGCGCGCCACGCGGCCCAGCACGGTGTACTCCGGGTCCATGCCGTTGCTGAAGAAGAAGCTCAGGTTGGGCGCGAAGTCATCGATGTGCATGCCGCGCGCCAGGTAAGCCTCGACCAGCGTGAAGCCATTCGATAGCGTGAAGGCCAATTGCGAGATCGGGTTCGCGCCGGCCTCGGCGATGTGGTAACCGCTGATGGACACCGAGTAGAAGTTGCGCACGTCGTGGTGCACGAAGTACTCGGCGATGTCGCCCATCACCTTCAGGCTGAACTCGGTGCTGAAGATGCAGGTGTTCTGGCCCTGGTCTTCCTTCAGGATATCGGCCTGCACCGTGCCACGCACGTTGGACAGCACCCACTCGCGAATCTTGGCGGCCTCGGTCTCGGTGGGCTCGCGGCCGTTGTCGGCCTTGAACTTCTCGATGTTCTGGTCGATGGCCGTGTTCATGAACATGGCCAGGATGCTGGGCGCCGGGCCATTGATCGTCATGGACACCGAGGTGGCCGGGTGGCACAGGTCAAAGCCGCTGTACAGCACCTTCATGTCGTCCAGCGTGGCGATGCTCACGCCCGAGTTGCCCACCTTGCCGTAGATGTCCGGGCGCGGGTCGGGGTCGTTGCCGTAGAGCGTGACCGAGTCGAAGGCGGTGGACAGGCGCTTGGCCGGCATGCCTTCCGAGAGCAGCTTGAAGCGCTTGTTGGTGCGGAAGGGGTCGCCCTCGCCCGCGAACATGCGGGTGGGGTCTTCGCCTTCTCGCTTGAAGGCAAAGGTGCCGGCGGTGTAGGGGAAGCTGCCGGGCACGTTCTCCAGCATCAGCCACTTGAGCTGTTCGCCGTGGTCTTCGTACTGGGGCAGCGCCACCTTGCGGATGACGGTGCCCGAGAGGCTGCGGGTGGTGAGCGCGGTGCGGATTTCCTTGTCGCGGATCTTCACCACGTACTCGTCACCGGCGTAGGCCTTCTGCATGTCCGGCCACTGCTGCAGCAGCTTGCGGGCGGTCGGGTCTTGGTCGAGTTCGCGCTGCTGGGCCAGGTCAATGGCGGCCTCGGACGCCTTGGGCCGGTTGGGCTTGTCCACCGCCAGCATGGCGGCGGCGGCGCGCAACTGCTGAATCTCGCGGGCCAGCTTGGCCTGCTGATGGGCGCGGCGCTTGTAGCCGCGCACCGTGTCGCTGATTTCGGCCAGGTAGCGGGTGCGCGCGGCCGGCACGATGGGGGTCTGGTTGGTGCTGTGGCGCACGTTCACCGCGGGCAGGCGGCCTTCGGTGAGCGGCAGGCCCAGTTCACCCAGCTTGGCCTTCAGGGCCTGGTAGAGCGAGGTGACGCCGTCGTCGTTGAAGCGCGCGGCCATGGTGCCGTACACCGGCATCTGCTCGATTGGCGTCATCCAGGCCTCGCGGTTGCGCTGCACCTGCTTGGCCACGTCGCGCAGGGCGTCAAGCGAGCCCTTGCGGTCGAACTTGTTGATGGCCACGAAGGCGGCGAAGTCGAGCATGTCGATCTTCTCGAGCTGGCTGGCCGCGCCGAACTCGGGCGTCATCACGTACATGGGCACGTCCACGTAGGGCACGATGGCCGCGTCGCCCTGGCCGATGCCCGAGGTCTCCACGATGATGAGGTCAAAGCCCGCCACCTTGCAGGCGGCCACCACGTCGGGCAGGGCGGCGCTGATCTCGCTGCCGGTGTCGCGCGTGGCCAGGCTGCGCATGTACACGCGCTGGCCGCTCTGCCACGGGCCAATGGCGTTCATGCGGATGCGGTCGCCCAGCAGGGCGCCACCGCTCTTGCGGCGCGAGGGGTCGATGCTGATGACCGCGATGCGCAGGCGGTCGTCCTGGTCCAGGCGGAAGCGGCGGATGAGTTCGTCGGTGAGGCTCGATTTGCCCGCGCCACCCGTGCCGGTGATGCCCAGCACCGGCGTCTTCACCTGCGCTGCCGCCTCGCGCAACTGCGTCACCAGGGCCGGGTCGGCGTCGCCGTTGTCCAGCGTGGTGATGAACTGCGCCAGGGCGCGCCAGTGGCGGGTGGGGTCGGTGGCGTCGGGCTGAATGGCCGACAGGCTCTTGGGCGCCAGCGCCGAGAGGCTCTTGTCGCAGCGCATCACCATCTCGCCGATCATGCCGGCCAGGCCCATGCGCTGGCCGTCTTCGGGGCTGTAGATGCGCACGCCGCGCTCGGCCAGCATGCGGATTTCTTCGGGCACGATCACGCCGCCGCCGCCGCCAAACACCTGCACCTGCTCGCCACCGCGTTGCTGCAGCAGATCGACCATGTAGCTGAAGTACTCGTTGTGCCCGCCCTGGTAGCTGGACACCGCGATGCCCTGCGCGTCTTCCTGCAGGGCGGCGCTCACCACCTCGTCCACGCTGCGGTTGTGGCCCAGGTGGATCACCTCGGCGCCCATGCCCTGCAGGATGCGGCGCATGATGTTGATGGCGGCGTCGTGGCCATCGAACAGGCTGGCGGCGGTGACGAAGCGCACCTTGTGGGTGGGGCGGTAGTTGGCCAGTGCCTGGTAGTCGGCGGCAAGGTTGGTCATGGTCTGTCTCTCTCTACGGTGGGTGTCAGTCGATGCGAAGGCCCTTGAGGGAAGGGTCTTCGGGCGGGTAACGCAGGTCCAGCGCCTTGAGCGTGTCGCGCACGATGGTGGCGATCATCAGGTTGCGGTGGGTCTTGGAATCGGCGGGCACCACCGTCCAGGGTGCCCAGTCGGTGCTGGTCTTGGCCAGCAGTTGTTCGTAGGCGCCCTGGTAGTCGTCCCATTGCTTGCGCACTTCCAGGTCGCCGTGGCTGAACTTCCAGTGCTTGCGCGGGTCGTCCACGCGCTCTTGCAGGCGCTCGCGCTGTTCGTCGCGGCTGATGTGCAGCATGAACTTCAGGATCACCGTGCCGGTTTCTGCCAGCAGGCGCTCAAAGTCGTTGATGTGGGCGTAGCGCTGCTCGGTCTGCTCGGGCGTGATCCAGTGGTTCACCACCGGCACCAGCACGTCTTCGTAGTGGCTGCGGTTGAACAACACGATCTCGCCGTTGGCCGGCACGCGCTGGTGGATGCGCCAGAGGTAGTCGCGCGCGCGCTCGGGCTCGGTGGGGGCCTTCCAGCCCACGGTGTGCACGCCCAGCGGGCTGGTGCGCGAGAACACGCCGCGCAACGTGCCGTCCTTGCCTGAGGTGTCCATGCCCTGCAGCACCACCAGCAGGCGGTAGCGGGCGTCGGCGTAGAACAGCTCTTGCAGCTCGTCGATCTGGGTGGCCAGCGACTCCACCGCGGTCTTGTCGGCGGCCTTGTCGCCACCAGAGAAAGGCTTGGCCGCGGGGCTCAGGTCGGCCAGCGACACCGCGCGGGCCGAGGGCGTGATCTGCCAGGCGCGCCATGCGCTGCCCTTGGGCGCGCGCAGGGCGGCCTCGGGGAATGGCAGATGGGCGTCACTGGGGCCTGGCATCGCGTCTCCTTGGGCGGCGGTTCAATACCCTAACCGGGTTGTACCAGATTGACGTTAACGTAAACGTCAATGGTAGCGCGTTTCGGCCATGAAAAAAGGGGCGCCGCAGCGCCCCTTGGGGTTTCCGGGGGGGCGGGCCAGTGTGACCCGCGCGACCGGTTCTTACTTGTACAGCACCTCCGGCAGCCACAGGCCGATGCCCGGGAACTGGTACAGCAGGATGATGGCGATGATCTGAATCCCCATGAAGGGCAGCATGCCCGCGAAGATCTGGTTCAACGTCACGTGCTTCGGCGCCACGCCCTTCAGGTAGAACGCGCTCATGGCCACCGGCGGGCTCAGGAAGGCGGTCTGCAGGTTCAGGGCCACCAGCAGGCCGAAGAACAGCGGGTCGACCCCGAAGTTGTCCAGCAGCGGGATGAAGATGGGCATGAAGATCACGATGATCTCGGTCCATTCCAGCGGCCAGCCCAGGATGAAGATGATCACCTGGCTCAGGATCAGGAACTCGGTCTTGGACAGGTTCATGCCCAGCACCCATTGCTCCACCAGTTCCTGGCCGCCCAGCAGCGCGAAGGCCGCCGAGAAGATGGCCGAACCCACGAAGAGCCAGCACACCATGGCGCTGGTCTTGGCCGTGAGAAAGACCGATTCCTTCACCACGCCGAAGGTGAGCTGCCGGTAAGCCGCTGCCAGCACGAAGCCGCCAAAGGCGCCAACCGCTGCCGCCTCGGTGGGCGTGGCCAGGCCGAACACGATGGAGCCCAGCACCGCCAGGATCAGGATGAGCAGCGGGAAGAAGCTGCTCAGCAGCATCTTGAACACCTCAAGGCGTGCATAGCTCATCAGGGCATAGAACACGGCCAGTGCCAGGGCACCCACGCCCACGCCGATCCAGTAGCCCGTGGGGGCGGGTTTGCTGGTGGGGCCAGTCTCGCCTGCCGGCGTTGGGGTGGCACCCGGTGGCAGGGCCACGCTGTCGGAGGGGCTGGCGGGGGCTTCGGCTTTCTCGGTGGCTTCTTCTTCGGCACCGGGCGGGGTCGACACGCCCTCATCCGCACCTTCGGGCTCGCTCAGGCCGCCCGGAGGCTCGGCCAGGCCGTCTTCGCTGCTCGTCTCGCTGTCCTGGCCGGCGCCCATGGGCTGCAAGGCGTCAAAGGTTTCCACCACGGGCACGGTGGTCACGCTCTGATAACTCAGGCCGGCCACGGCCACGAACAGCACCAGCGGCATCAGCAAGATGCCCAGTTGGCCCAGCAGAAAGCGCGTGGACACAGCCTGGTTGTTCTTGCCCTTGAGGGCTTGCACCAGGCTGGCCGGGGCCCAGGCCTGGGAGGTGGCGCCAATGGCCTTTAGCGGCGAGGGCAGGGGCACCGCGCGCTGCTCGGCCGTCAGGGGCGGGGCCCAGGCCGGCTTGATCTTGGCCATGATGATCACGTACACGATGTACAGACCGGCCAGCATGATGCCGGGGAAGAACGCGCCCGCGTACAGCTGCACCACCGACACGCCAGCCGTGGCGCCATACACGATCAGCAGCACCGAGGGCGGAATCAGGATGCCCAGGCAGCCACCAGCGGTGATGGCACCGGCCGACAGGCGCACGTCGTAGCCGGCGCGCAGCATCTGCGGCAGCGCCAGCAGGCCCATGAGCGTGACGACCGCGCCCACGATGCCGGTGGCGGTGGCGAACACCGCACAGGTCACCAGGGTGGCCACGGCCAGCGAACCCGGCACACGCGCCAGCGAGAGGTGCAGGCTGCGGAACAGCTTCTCGATCAGGTTGGCGCGTTCGACCAGGTAACCCATGAACACGAACAGCGGGATGGAGATGAGCACGTCATTGCCCATCACCGAGAAGGCGCGCTGCACCATCAGGTCCAGCGTCTGCTTCAGTGCACCGGCCGCGGTCTGGTCGCCCGAGTGGTAGGCGAAGAACGCGAACAGCATGCCCATGCCCATCAGGGTGAAGGCGGTGGGGAAGCCCAGCATGATGGCCACCACCACCAGCGACAGCATGAGCAGGCCGTAGTGGCCGTTGGTCATGGTGTCCACGCTGAAGACCATCGCGAGCGCCGCCGCGACGATCAGGCCCATCAGGGTGAAGCCGAAATACAACTCCTTGCGAATCTTCATCACTGGCCGCCTTTCTTCACCACGAGGCTGTCCAGCGCTTCGATGTCGGTGTCTTTCACGTGAACCATTTCTTTGAGCTTGTCGACGTCAACTTCTTCCACGTCTTCCTCGCGCGAAGGCCATTCGCCAGTCTTGATGCAAATGGCGCAGCGGATGATTTCGACGATGCCTTGCAGCAGCAGGAACGCGCCGGCTAGAGGCACCACGAACTTGAACGGGTACACCGGCAGCGGGTCGGCGTTGAACGTCTGTTCGCGAATGGCCAGGGAGTCTTGGAAGAAGCCCCACCCCGCATAGGTGAGGGCGATGATCCCGGGCAGGAAGAAGATGAGGTACAGGATCAGGTCGATCCAGGCCTGGGTGCGCGGCTGAAAGAAGCCGTACAGCACGTCACCGCGCACGTGGCCACTCTTGGCCAGGGTGTAAGCACCGGCGGTCATGAAGAGCACCCCGTACAGCATGATCTGCGCGTCCAGCACCCAGGCGTGCGGTTTGTTAAGCACATAGCGGGAAAACACTTCCCAACTGATCAACAACGTGAGGCCAACAACGCTCCAGGCACAGGCCTTGCCGAACCACGTCGACAGCCGGTCCACGGTCAGTAATAGTTTTTGCATGAGATTTCCCGAAACAGAAAAGGGCGCCCGCAGGCGCCCCCATTCACCAGCCGGTCATCACGACTTCTTGGCTCCGCGGCCGAAGTAGTGGTTGTAGGCCATCTTGAAATCGACCATGTAGTCGTTCTGCCACTGGCCAGCGCGCTGGGCGAAGGCACGCTGCGAATCGAGCACCTTCTTGAACAGCGGGTTCTCGGCAGACTTCTTGGCGATGGTCTTGTCCCAGGCGGCGAGCTGGGCGCGCAGGATGGAGTCAGGCGTCTTGTAGAACTTCACGCCCTGCTTCTTCAGTTCGATGTAGTCCTGCGAGTTGCGCTCGATGGCCTTCCAGCTCATGTCGGCGCTGGCGGCCTGCACGGCGTAGTCGATGATGGACTTCAGCTCGGGGTTCAGGGCGCGGTACTTGGCGCCGTTGAACAGAATCTCGAACTGCTCGCCCGACTGGTGGAAGCTCTGCAGCATGCAGTTCTTGGCCACGTCGGGGAAGCCCAGCACGCGGTCGCTGGAGGCGTTGTTGAACTCGGCGGCGTCGATCAGTCCACGGTCCAGCGCGGGCACGATTTCGCCGCCCGGCAGCGGGTTCACCGCGGTGCCGAGTTCGGTGAACACGTCAACGGCCAGGCCCACGGTGCGGAACTTCAGGCCCTTCATGTCTTCGACCTTGGCCACCGGCTTCTTGAACCAGCCCAGCGGCTGGGTGGGCATCGGGCCGCTCATGAACGACATCACGTCCATGTTCAGCGACTTGTAGATCTCTGCCACAAGCTCCTTGCCGCCGCCATAGTTGTGCCAAGCCAGCACCATGTTTGGGTCCATGCCGAAGGCCGGGCCCGAGCCCCACAGCGCCAGGGCCGAGTTCTTGCCGTAGTGGTAGGCGATCACACCATGGCCGCCGTCCAGCGTGCCCTTGGCCACGGCTTCCAGCAACTGGAAGGCGGGCACCACAGCGCCAGCCGGCAGCACTTCAATCTTCAGGCGGCCACCCGCCATGTCGTTCACCTTCTTGGCGAAGTCGTTGGCGTACTCGTGGAAGATGTCCTTGGAAGGCCAGGTGGACTGGAAGCGCAGCGTGGTGGTCTGCGCCGACGCAATCATCGGTGCCGACATGGCGCCAGCGGCCACCGCTGCACCCTTGAGCATGCCGCGGCGGGACGTAATGGTCTTCTTTTCTGTCATGTGTGTCTCCGAATGTGGTGTGGGGAACAGACCCGAAGAAGATGATGCGCCCTCGAGCGCCTCGGCGCGGCAGGGTTTTTACGAGGTTCGAGGCGCCTGCGCGACGAACGTGTCAGGAAACTGCCAGGGGTATTCGGGTGCACCCCTAGGCATTTGAAAATTGCTTCAAAGAGCAGTGAATTTTTTGGGCCTGGTGGGTCTTACGTCCGAATGATGTGGATTTTTGGGTGCTTACCTAAAATACTGAACGGAGTATGTTGTGGCCTTTGTGGCCCCAGGAGTTCAGCATGACCGTTGTCACCGATCCCGAGCGCAAGCGCGCCTTGCTTTTGCGCCTCAAGCGCGCTGAAGGCCAGCTTCGCGGCATCCAGAAGCTCATTGAAAGCGACGCCGATTGCGAGAAGGTGGCCCAGCAACTGGCCGCCGCGCGAAAGGCCCTGGACAAGACTTTCTTCAGCCTGGTGGGTTGTGTCATTGCGCAGGGCGAGGTGCCCGCCGACGACGTGGCCGACATGCTGACCCGTTTTTCCTGAGAGACCACGCCATGAAGCCGCTGCAGTTGTTCGACCCCGCTTCCAGCACCTACACCTACGTGCTGTTCGACCAGGCCACGCGCGAGGCCGTCATCATCGACCCGGTGGACGAGCAGATAGAGCGCGATCTCGCCACGCTGCGGGAATACGGCCTGCGCCTGCTCTGGACGGTGGAGACCCATGCCCACGCCGACCACATCACCAGTGCTGGCAAGCTGGCCGAGCTGGCGGGTGCGCGCACGGCTGCCCCGGCTGGTTGCGGCATTGGCACCGCCGCCGTGCAACTGCAACACGGCGACACGCTGAGCTTTGGCGCGGAAATGCTCAAAGCCCTGCACACGCCCGGGCACACCGCGGGCAGCATGAGTTATGTCTGGCGTGACCACGTGTTCACCGGTGACACGCTGCTCATCAATGGCTGTGGGCGAACCGATTTCCAGTCAGGCAGCGCGCACGACCTCTACCGCAGCCTGACGCAGGTGCTGTTTGCCCTGCCCGACGACACCACCGTCTGGCCTGGCCACGATTACCAGGGGCGCACCCATTCCAGCATCGTGCAGGAAAAGGCGACCAATGCCCGTGTGGCAGGCAAGTCAGAGGTCGAGTTCGTGGCCATCATGGACGCGCTGCAGCTGCCCAAGCCCCGCCGCATCGACGAGGCCGTCCCCGCCAACCTCACGTCGGGGCTGCGCCACGATGCCGAGGGCGCGCTGCTGATGGTGCCTCGCGCCCCTGCGGTTGGCGCCGGGGCCTACGCGGGCGATGTTTCACCCCAGCTGGCCTGGCAATGGGTGCAAAGCGGTGAGGCGGTGCTGGTGGACGTGCGCACCGATGCGGAGCGCGAGTGGGTGGGCTTTGTCCCCGAAGCGGTGCCTGTGGCCTGGAAGCAGTGGCCCGGCATGGCCCTGAACCCCGCCTTTGACGCCCAGATCCAGGCGGCGGCCCAGGGCCGCAAGGTGGTGCTCTTGTGCCGCAGTGGGGTACGTTCGGTAGCTGCGGCCAAACGGGCTACTGAACTAGGAATCGAGGCTTACAACATTCTGGAGGGCTTTGAAGGCGACCCTGACACCCATGCCCACCGGGGATGTCGCGGCGGCTGGCGCTATCACGGTCTGCCCTGGCGCCAGAACTGAAGGCGCCGCCTGTCGGTATTCCTGCGTCAAACTTGAGTCGAAAGCGTCACAACCCCTGTCAGAACTGACAGGGGCGGTGTGGCTTGTCACGCATTTCTTTTTTCAATGGGGTCTTCTTTTTTAGAAGGAGATCTCCATGGAAACGCTGGAACACAGCCCTGTCGTCGCTCGCCGCAACCCCACCCTGGCCGCGACTTTGCAGCTGCGCATCGAGAGGGATTTCCAGCCCCGCTGGCAAGCCAATTGGGGTGGCAAGTTCGTTTTGCACGGCCGCCAGCCAGGCCCCAATGCGGTGCGTCTTGACGGCAACGACTACCTCAGCGTGACCGGCCACCCCGACATCGTGGGGGCGCAGGTGGATGCCCTGACCCGTAACAATGAGTTTGTTGTGCAATCGGGCGTGTTTCTTCTGCAACAACATCCAACCCGCGCGCTGGAGATGGCCCTGGCCGACTGGGTGGGCAAAGAAGACGCCTTCGTGTGCCAGTCTGGCTACTCGGCCAACGTCGGCCTGCTTCAGGCCATCGCCGACGCCAATACCCCGGTGTTTCTGGACACCATGGCGCACACCTCCTTGTGGGAAGGGGCTCATGCCGCGCGTGCCCCGGCCTATGCCTTCCGCCACAACGACCCCGACCACCTGGACCGCATGCTGGCCAAGAAAGGCCCTGGTGTGGTGGTGGTGGATTCTGTTTACAGCACCACGGGCGCCCTTTGCCCTTTGGAGGCCATGATTGAAGTGGTCGAGAAGCACCAGAGCATGATCTTGGTGGACGAGTCGCATTCCCTGGGCACGCACGGCCCCGGCGGTGCTGGCCTGTGCGCCGAGCTGGGTCTTACCGACCGGGTGCATTTCATCTCGGCCAGTCTGGCCAAGGCAGTGGCTGGACGCGCGGGCTTCTTCACCGCGCCGGCCAGCATGCGCTACTACATCCTCAGTTCCAGCTACCCCAACATCTTCAGCTCCTGCCTATTGCCGCACGAGGTGGCGGGCTTGAAAGCCACGGTGGGCGTGCTGCAGAAGGCCGATTCGGCCCGCGATCGCCTGCGCCAGGTGACCCGCCGCCTGCGCGATTCGCTCACCGAAATGGGCTACCCCATCCACCAGGGCACCGAGCAGATCATTTCCCTGGAAGCCGGCACCGAGCCGGAAACCATGCGCCTGCGCGATGCACTGGAAGAGCGGGGTGTGTTCGGCGCCATCTTCTGCGCACCGGCCACCAGCCGCAACCGCGCCATGGTGCGCCTGACCCTTAGCGCTTCGCTGACCGAGGCAGAGATCGCACACGTGGAGAACGTTGCCCGTGAGATCGCGCCCATCGTCAAGCCGTGGGACTGGCCCATCGCTCGACGCGCGCGCATGGGCGCAGCTCAGGAGTCTTGAACTCGGCGGTGGTCGTGTTGCAGAAGATGGGACCGGTACCCGAGGATCGGGGCCGGCAGCTCTGCCTCGTCTAGAGCGAAATGGGCACCGAACAGCACGCCATCATCGCCCACTTCGTGCGCGGGGGCGGTGCGTACGGGTCCGCTGAGGCCAAGTTGCTGATGCAGTTCAACGGCCGCGAGAGACTGCCCCGCTTCGATGGCCTTCGTCACGTCGTGGCGAAGGCCAACCGCAGCGGCCAATTCGGCCAGATCGTGAAGGCCATCTGCCATTTCCAGTTGAAACCAGTGGGCCCTTCCGTGCGCATCGAGTCCCAGCAGTCCGAATGGTTCACCCAGCACAACGTACTCGACCCAGTTCTGCTGGGTGTGGTGTTGCAGTGCTTTGGCCACCGACGGGATTTGAAGCAGGGACTGCTGTGCGGGCCGTAATGTGCCGCGCCAGATGGCGTTCAGGCGAGGGTGAGCGGCAAACCCCAGTTTTCGCAGCACGCCAAGCAAATGGCGGGTGATGTCAGTGACTTGTTTGGGAACGAACTGGTCGATCAGACCATCATTGAACGCCTGCACGGCGATTTGTTCGTCCGCCTGCCCGGTGAGCAAAACACGCGAACCGGGCCAATCCAGCATGTTGTTGAGCACATTCAGGCCATTGTTTCCAGGCATGGCGTAGTCCACCACGCAGGTACGGGCCAGGGCATAGCGCTCCGGGTGGTTGGCCCAATAACGCAGCACCTGTGGCACCAGTGCCTGACCTTGACGCCAGGCTTCCACCATTTGCACCTGCCGTTGTGCGTCCGCCTCCCATTGAGCGGGCTCTTCTTGCATGCGCGTCGCGAAACGTGCCGGGCGAGAAAAGAGCTCTGCTTGCCAATGGGCGGGAATTACCATCCCTAGCATTTCAAGGTAGTCGGTGTCATCGTCCAGAAACAGGATGCTGCCGGGTCGATGAAAGAGAGGAATCGTCAGTGCCATTGTGTCGGGGTCATCTGGCAGATGCGGTCGAAGGCGGCGCAGAGACCAGTGGAAGGTCGATCATGAACACGGCGCCAAGTCCTGGCTCGGAATGTACGCTCAAGCGTCCGTGGGCGGACTCCACCACGTTTTTGCAGAACGTTAGCCCCAAGCCATTGCCAGCGCCTGCTTGAGTGGAATAAAACGGCTCGAAAATCCGCGTTTGCAGATCATGTGAGATGCCTGTTCCATCGTCGGACACCGCAATTCGTCCCTTTCCGTGGTGAATCCCCACGTCCAGGCGCAAGTCGCCGGGCTGGGGCGCATTGCTTGCGGCTGCCAGCGCATGCAATGCGTTCTTGAGGAGGTTAGTCAACACCTGACCAAACAGTTGTCGCGATCCTTCAAAGTGAAAGTCCTGCTGGATGTGCACCTGTACGCATTCGCGCTCACGAGAAGATCGGTACGGGTATTGCTCGACGACATCCTTTACCAGTTCGGCGGCCGAAATATGGCTTTGCTCGCGTGGTAGCCGTAGCAATTGGGCGTTTGAAATTTGAGTGTCAATCTGGCGGTTCATGCTGCGCACAAGGTTCTGCAGGCGAGTAGCCAGGTCTTCCAGTCGCTTTTGTTTGCTCTCCGATACATCGGTTTGCGCCAGGTTGCGGATGACATCGCCCATGAGGTTGACGGTCGCCAGTGGCGTGCGCAATTCATGCGCCATCACGCCCATGGTGCTCAAGGTATTGATCAGTCGTGCCCGTCGAAGGTTGGCGCTGGACATGCCGAGCATCAAGCCCATCACCAAGGCAAAGGCCACCACCACCAGACTGGCTTCAGGGTGGGCAACGCTGCTGGGATCGGCGCCAAACAAGATTGCGGTCAGCCAGCCCAGCGAACTGCCGGAGAGCAGGCCCAGCGTGGCCAGGCGCCAATCGGTGGCGTGAAAGTAAATCAGGATCATGGCTGCGACGCTGGCCAGCCAGACCGGGTTTCCGCCATTCATCCAGTACATCCAGGTGAAAAACCAGGGGAGTTGTATCCAAGTGGCGAGACCAAACAATCGCCCGCTCAAGGCAGAACCGGGATCCAGGCGCAGACGGGGCAGAAGGTAGATCAATGCGAGCACGGCCATCGCGGCGCGCATCCATGGGTTCTCGTAGGGCTGAGGAATCCAGCGAGCCCATATGAAATAAAACAACAGATGGCCTGCAACGCTAAAGACCCCAATCCACAGCAATCGCATGCGCGATGGGTGCAAAATAGGTTCAAGTGGCGCGTGGACGACTTCCTCAAGCAGCCATCGCCAAAAGCGCCCCCTAGCGCTGTGCAACCACAACCGGTCCAACGGCACATGACCCCCTTTCAATACTTTGCTACCCCAGGGCATCCAGAGCGGGCGCCGGGGACGGCCATTGTGCTGGCAACAAGCTGTTTCAAACCATGACGCTACCTGTCAACTTTGACAGCATGGGCGTGGACGCCATCCTCGCCGATTGGGTATGCGCGTTGCAGGAACAGGGTGTGGATGCGGTCGTGGTGCTAGGACCGGTGCCCACCGGCACCCGCGAGCAGCGGGAGGTGCTGGCCGTGCATCCTCCGCGTTTCGTGGGGGCAGCCCAGGCCTTGGCGGAAAGCACCGATTTCGGCGCCGGTTGGCGCGACAGCGACGCCCCTTTGGTGGCCTGGCAGGACATCTCCAAATCGGCGCTGGAGCAGTCGGGGCGTTGGCGCCGCCTGTGGTTGGCCCATGGCCACCAGACCTTTGTGCGCGTGTCCTTCAGCCTGCCGGCGGGCCGTGCTTTTGAGTGCTTCATGTTCAGCCCGCGGGTGTTCTCGGGGCGGGCCGATGCCGCGGCGCTGGCTTGGTCGGCCTTCAACATCTGGCCTATGTTGCGGCGGGCCATTGCCGAGCAGCGCGTGAGCCTGAGCCCGCGCGAACTGGAGAGCCTCAACCTCGCGTTCGAAGGCCTCACCGCGCGCGAGACGGCGGCGCGCATGGATTGTTCCGAACGCACCGTGAACTACCACCTGTCCAACGCCATGGCCAAGCTGCGCACCGACAACAAGCTGGCCGCAGTGCAGCGCGCCTGCTGGATTGGGTTGATCTGAGTCGCCTCGGCGACAGCGCTGTGCTGGTGATAATGCCGCCATGAGTTTTCTGGCGATCGACGTTGGCAACACCCGCCTGAAGTGGGCGCTCTACGACACCCCCCGGGTGGGCGCGCGTCTGCTCGCGCACGGTGCGCAGTTCCTCGAAAACATCGAGACCCTGGAAGAGGGCGACTGGAGTCGCCTGGCGCCGCCTCAGCGTGTGTTGGGATGTGTGGTGGCCGGCGACGCGGTGAAGCGCCGGGTTGAGGAACAGCTGGAAATGTGGGATGTCACCCCGCAGTGGGTGGTTTCCAGTGCGGCCGAGGCCGGGCTGACCAACGGGTATGACCACCCGGCCCGGCTGGGCTCCGACCGCTGGGTGGCCATGATCGGCGCCCGCCACCGCCTGTTGGCGCGCGGTCGCCAGCGCCCCTGCGTGGTGGTGATGGTGGGCACGGCGGTCACGGTGGAGGCCATTGATGCCGAAGGCCGGTTCCTGGGGGGCATCATCCTGCCTGGGCACGGCATCATGTTGCGTGCATTGGAATCGGGCACGGCAGGATTGCACGTGCCCACCGGCGAGGTGCGCGACTTTCCCACCAACACCAGTGACGCGCTCACCAGCGGCGGCACGTTTGCCATTGCCGGCGCGGTGCAGCGCATGTATGAGAACCTGCGGCGTCACTGTGGCGAAGAACCGGTCTGTTTCATGACCGGTGGCGCTGGCTGGAAGATGGCGCCCAGCATGTCCACGCCCTGCGAGCTGGTGGATAGCCTCATCTTTGATGGCTTGCTGGAAATCGCCCAGCGGCGTTGGGCCCCGTCGCTCGCCCCTGCCCGTTGAGACCGGCGGGGCCTTGTCCAATCCACCCGGCGAACAGACCGGGGTTTCCTTTTTCCCTTTCCCGTTTCCCAGGAGTTTCCCATGAGCGATTTGAAAGCCGCATTTGAGGCCGCGGTTGCCGGTTCCACCAAGCTGAGTGAGCGCCCAGACAATGCCACCCTGTTGAAGCTCTACGCCCTCTACAAGCAAGCCACGCAGGGCGACAACGCCGAGAAGAAGCCCGGCTTCAGTGACTTGGTGGGGCGTGCGAAATGGGACGCCTGGGAGAAGGTCAAGGGCACGTCCACCGACGACGCGATGCAGCAATACATCGACCTGATTCAGAGCCTGTCCTGATCTGACACGCCCGGCACCGCCGGGCTTTTTTTCGCCTGTTCAGCCTCGCTGCTTGGGTGGCTTGCCCTCTGCGCCCAGCAAGCGGTCCAGGTTGCTCGCGATCTCGCTTTCGATGCGGTCTTTGAAGGCGCCCAGCAAAAAGCCGAGCTTGGCATTGAGCTCGAAACTGTCCTTGGTGACCTTCAGGGTGCCGTTCACGCCGGAGCGGGAGAAGTTCACTTCGTGGCCGTCGGGGCTTTCGGCGAAGGCGCAGCGCATGTCGAACTCGCGCTCGGCCTGCTCGGCCCATTGCTGGGCAATGTCGAGGGCGGCCTTGAGGCCCAGGTGGTGTTGTCGGTGGATGTGGATGTCGGACATGCGGGTGTCAGGGAAGGGTTGTCTGGGGGGCTTGTCGGGCCACTGATGGAGAGAGAGGCATCAGGTCGCGAAGTGCCGCGTGGCGGGTGTCTTTGGCTTGTCTGGCCAGTTGACGCACCGCCTCGTAAAAGCGTGGCAAGTCTTGCCCCTGTTGCTGGTACAGCGCCATGAAGGCGGGCACCCAGTCGTCGTAGGCGGCTTGCGCACCGAAACTGGCGTTGTTGGCCTGGGCGACCCAGGCGTCGTAGCCGGCGTAGCCACCCCATTCGGACTTGAGGCGTGCGTAATCGCGGCGGAAGTCGTGCATCACCTCGGACTTTCGGGCCAGGCGGTCTCGCGGGTCTGCGGCGGCGTCGGCATAGATGGCCTGCAGGCGCTGGCGAGTGGCTTGAGTGAGCGCGCGGAACTGGCGGCGGCGGGTGTCGAAGCGCTCGTACTCGGCGCGCGCCTCTGGCGTGCCCATGCGCCGCAACCAGCGCTCGCCGCCGATGCGCTCCACAGCGGCGGCGAACGATTCGTTGAAGGCGGTGTCGTCTGCCGCATAGACCACTTGGTGCGCGAGTTCGTGGAACACGATGCGCGCCAGTTCGCCTTCCGGGTAGCCGATGAAGGTGTTGAGCAAAGGGTCGCCGCCGAGCCAGTTGGTCCAGCCCAGGGTGGAGTAGGCGGGTACCGGGTAGACGGCCACCTCCCAGTCGGTGCGCAAGGTGTCGGCGAAGGCGCGGGCGTCGGCTTCATCGAAGTAGCCCCGGTAGCCCACGCAGCCGGCCACGGGGAAGCACCAGGTGTTCAAGGTGAGCGACAGCGTGGGCGCGGCCACCACGTTGTAGACAGCGGCGCGTCGCCCCAGGTCGGCGTAGCGGTGGTAGCTGGCGTTGTCGGGCAGGGCGAGTTCGTTCACCGCGAAGGCGCGGATGCGCCGCGCCAGGGCCAGGCGCTGCTTCAGCGCATCGGGTGCTTGCGTGTCGTTCAGCCAGTCGTCGATGGGACGGGCGGATTGCATCAGGCTGAGGTGGCCCGTGACGGATTGCCAGTAGTAGCCCAGGCCTGGGGTGTGTTGCGCGCAGCCGGCCGAGCCCAGGCCCACCAGGGCCAGGGTGGCCGCCAGGCGCCAGCGGGCCATCAGCCGGCCTCCGCGGGCGCCACCTCCACCAGGCAGTCGTAGAAGGTGGGGGCTCGGCCCAGGTCGGTCAGGCGCTGGCTGGTGAGCTCGTTCACGTTGGTGCCGTTCAGGCCGAGCTTGCGCCACCAGATGCCCAGGCCGTTCACCACGCCAGGGCGGGCGCGTTCCGACACGCGGGCGGTGCAGCGGTACTCGCCGCGGTCGTTGAAGACGCGCACCACCTCGCCGCTGCGGATGTGGCGGGCCTTGGCGTCCAGCGGGTGAATCTCCAGCAGCGGCTCGCCCTCGATGTCGCGCAGGCTTTTCACGTTGACGAAGCTGGAGTTGAGGAAGTTGCGCGCCGGTGGCGAGATCATGGCCAGGGGGTAGCGCTCGGACGTGCCCGCCAGCTCGGCATTGGGCAGGTGGTCGGGCAGGCCGTCCAGCCCTTGGTCGGCCAGGCGTTGGCTGAAGAACTCGCATTTTCCCGATGGGGTGGGAAAGTGGCCATCGGCAAAGGGGGCCTCTGGCAGCGCCAGCGTGGCAAATCCGTGTTCGAGCAGGGCGTTGAAATCGACCTGCTCGCCCAAGGCGGTGCGGCACAGCGAGAGGTCGTCGTCGTTGAAGCAGGCGTCGGTGAAGCCCATGCGCCGGGCCAGTTGGCGAAAGACCTCGGTGTTCGGGCGCGCTTCACCCAGTGGCTCGATGGCCGGGCGGTTCAGCAGCACGTCGGTGT
The DNA here is from genome assembly GCF_041913525.1 of Hydrogenophaga sp. Taxonomy (GTDB): domain Bacteria; phylum Pseudomonadota; class Gammaproteobacteria; order Burkholderiales; family Burkholderiaceae_C; genus Hydrogenophaga. The sequence continues at coordinate 245,792 of NZ_JAYSFD010000003.1, forward strand.
GGCCGTAGCTGGTGTGGATGTCCCAGTGCTCCAGCTGGGTGGTGGCGGGCAGCACGTAATCGGCCATGTCGGCCGTGTCGGTCTGGAACTGCTCCAGCACCACGGTGAACAGGTTGTCGCGCTGGAAGCCTTGTGCCACCTTGCTGGAATCGGGGGCCACGGCCACCGGGTTGCTGTTGTAGACGATGAGCGCCTCGATGGCCGGGCCGAACTCAGGCGAGGCCGGGCGCAGCAGGTCGTCGCCGATGGTGCTCATGTTGATGGTGCGCGGGCGGCGCTCGCCCAGCAGGTCGGGGCGCTGCAGGGCGGCGCGGTTCACCGGGAAGTGCCCCGAGCTGGACAGCAGGAGGCCACCAGCGTGGTGGCGCCAGGCGCCCACCAGCGCGGGCAGGCAGGCCACGGCGCGCACGGCGTTGCCGCCGCCGCGCACGCGCTGCATGCCGTAGTTCAGGCGAATGGCCGCGGGCTTGGTGGTGCCGTAATCGCGGGCCAACTGGGTGATTTGTTCCACCGGAATGCCGCACACCTCGGCCGCCCGCGCGGGCGGCCACTGCAGTGCGCGCTCGCGAAGCTGGTCCCAGCCCAGGGTGTGGCGCTGTACGTAATCGTGGTCTATCCAGTTGTGCACGATCAATTCGTGCATGAGCGCGAAGGCCAGCGCCGCGTCTGTGCCAGGGCGGATGGCCAGGTGCTCGTGGCACTTCTCGGCCGTTTCGGTGCGCCGCGGGTCGATGCACACGAGGCGGGCGCCGTCGCGCTTGGCCTGCTGGGCCAGTCGCCAGAAGTGCAGGTTGCTGCCAATGGCGTTGCTGCCCCAGATGAGGATGAGTTTGGCCTCGGCGAAGTGCTCTACCTTCATGCCCACCTTGTTGCCCAGGGTCTGGGTGAGGGCCTCGGCGCCGGCCGAGGCGCAGATGGTGCGGTCCAGCAGCGAGGCGCCCAGGCGGTGGAAGAAGCGCCCGGCCATGCCTTCGCCCTGCACCAATCCCATGGTGCCGGCGTAGCTGTAGGGCAGGATGGCTTGCGGGTCGCGCGCGGCAATGGCTTTCAGGCGTTGGGCGATGTCGTCCAGCGCCTCGTCCCACGGCACGGGCGCGAACTGGCCGCTGCCCTTGGGGCCCACGCGCTTGAGCGGGGTGAGCAGGCGCTCGGGGTGGTGGGTGCGCTCGGTGTATTTCGAGACCTTGGCGCAAAGCACGCCATCGGTGTGGCGGTGCTTGGGGTTGCCCTGCACCCGAACGGCCACGCCGTTTTCCACGGTGGTCACCAGGGAACAGGTGTCAGGGCAATCGTGAGGACAGGCGCCAAGCACGCGGTGGGCGTCGGGGGTCATGGTGAAAAGGCCGGTGGGAATCGGAAAAATGGGGGGCAATCCAATGGTGCGCACGGCATTGGCCAGTGCGGCCGGCAGACGTGCGCCCCAATGCCCGGACCAGCATAGCAGGACGGCCCCCTTTCACGCCGCCGAGGCGATGGATTGCGCGGGCGCGGCAGGGCCTGCCACCAGTCTGGCCCTCAGGGATTTCCCCGCAGTGGTCTGCCCATAGGGCGGCGGTCTGGGTACCATGGCCTTTTTGGTGCCGCGACCCATGAAGCTCATCGATTCCATCGTTTCCCAGGCCGCCAGCATCGCGGCCTTGCGCCGTGACATTCACGCCCACCCCGAGTTGTGCTTCCAGGAGGTGCGAACCGCCGACCTGGTGGCAGCCAAGCTCACCGAGTGGGGCATCGAGGTGCACCGGGGCCTGGGCACCACCGGCGTGGTGGGCTTGGTGCACGGCCGCGACGGCGGTGCCTGCGGGCGGGCCATTGGCCTGCGCGCCGACATGGACGCGCTGCCCATGCAAGAGCACAACACCTTTGCCCACGCCAGCCGCCACGCCGGCAAGATGCACGCCTGCGGGCACGACGGCCACACCGCCATGCTGCTGGCCGCGGCCCAGCACCTAGCCCGCCACCGCGATTTCGATGGCACGGTGGTGTTGATCTTCCAGCCCGCCGAAGAGGGCGGCGGTGGCGCCCGCGAGATGATTCGCGACGGCCTGTTCGAGCGCTTTCCGGTGGAGGCGGTGTTCGGCATGCACAACTGGCCCGGCATGCCGGCCGGCACCATGGCCGCCAGCGCCGGGCCGGTGATGGCGTCGAGCAACGAGTTCCTCATCACCATTCGCGGCAAAGGCTCGCACGCCGCCATGCCGCACATGGGCGTGGACCCGGTGCCGATTGCCTGCCAGATGGTGCAGGGTTTCCAGACCATCATTTCGCGCAACAAGAAGCCGGTGGAGGCCGGCGTGATCTCGGTGACCATGATCCACACCGGCGAGGCCACCAACGTGGTGCCCGACAGCTGCGAGATCCAGGGCACGGTGCGCACCTTCACCTTTGAGTTGCTGGACCTGATCGAGGCCCGCATGCGCGCGATCGCCGAGCACATTTGCGAGGCCTTCGGCGCCACCTGCGAGTTCGAGTTCCACCGCAACTACCCGCCCACCATCAACCACCCCGTGGAGGCGGCCTTCGCTCGCGAGGTGATGACCGACATCGTGGGGGCGCAGCACGTGCTCGACCAGGAGCCGACCATGGGCGCCGAAGATTTCGCCTACATGCTGCAGGCGCGCCCCGGCTGCTACGTGTTCATCGCCAACGGCGACGGCGCCCACCGTGAGATGGGCCACGGTGGCGGGCCGTGCACCCTGCACAACCCCAGTTACGACTTCAACGATGACCTGATCCCGCTGGGCGCCACCTACTGGGTGCGCCTGGTGCAGCGTTGGCTGGCTGGGCCGCGCCCGACCGCCACCACCTGAGCGGCGTGGCCATCGGCCGCGCCTTTTCATTCCCTTCGCAGGAGCATTGCCATGGCCAAGAAACCCACCCCCAAGTCGGCGCAGTCCACCGACGAGTCCTTGTCGGCATCGGTTCGCGAGTCGGCGCAGCAGATCTGGCTCGCGGGCCTGGGGGCTTTCGCCAAGGCGCAGGAAGAGGGCGGCAAGGCCTTTGACGTGTTGGTGCAGGAAGGGCTGTCGCTGCAGCGCAAGACGCAGGCCGTGGCCGAGGAACGCATCGCCGAGGCCAGCGGCCGGGTGAACGAGCTGGCGCAAGAGCTCACCAGCAAGGCGGTCGGGCGCCTGGACAAGATCGAGTCCATGGTGGAGGAGCGGGTGTCCAGTGCGCTGAAGCGCCTGGGTGTGCCCTCGGCCCGTGAGGTGCAGGCGCTGATGGAGCAGGTGCACGCCTTGAATGCCCAGGTGATGGGCATGGCCCGCCCGTCGGCGAAGGCGGCCCCCGCAAAGAAGGCCCCCGCCAAGAAGGCCCCCGCCAAGAAGGCGCCGGCCCGGGCCGCTGCGCCAGCACCCGCCGCCAAGGCCCGGCGCGCACCGGCCAAAAAGGCGCCCGTCAGCCGCGACTGAGTCGCGCCCTGGCGGGCTGGCCCTGGTGGGGCTGAGCAGGGTTGCCGCACTGGTGCGCGCCTAAAATCCGAGGTTTTTCGTCGGGGCCATTCGGCCCCGTCTGCGCCACCCCACTGGACACTCCCCATGAGCAACCCTTCCGAGTTGAGCACCATTGCCCCGCGTGACAAGGCGGCCATCCTGGCGCAGGCCTTGCCCTACATCCGCCGCTTTCACGGCAAGACCATGGTCATCAAGTACGGCGGCAACGCCATGACCGACCCGGCCCTGCAGGCCGCCTTTGCCGAAGACGTGGTGCTGCTCAAGCTGGTGGGCATCAACCCGGTGGTGGTGCACGGCGGCGGCCCGCAGATCGAAACCCTGCTGCAGCGCCTGGGCAAAAAGGGCGAGTTCATTCAGGGCATGCGCGTCACCGACGCCGAGACCATGGAGGTGGTCGAGTGGGTGCTGGCAGGCGAGGTGCAGCAAGACATCGTGGGCCTGATCAACCAGGCCGGCGGCAAGGCCGTGGGCCTTACCGGCCGCGACGGCGCCATGATCCGCGCCCGCAAGCTGCGCCTGGCCGACCAGCAAGACCCCAGCCGCGAGCACGACGTGGGCCAAGTGGGCGACATCATCGGCATCGACCCCGCGGTGGTGAAGGCTCTGCAAGACGACCAGTTCATCCCGGTGGTCAGTCCCATCGGGTTTGGCGAGCACAACGAGAGCTACAACATCAACGCCGACGTGGTGGCCGCCAAGCTGGCCACCGTGCTGCAGGCAGAGAAGCTGCTGATGCTCACCAACATCCGCGGCGTGCTCGACAAGGAAGGCCAGTTGCTCAGCGAACTCACCCCGCGCCGCATCGACGAGCTGGTGGCCGACGGCACCATCTCCGGCGGCATGATCCCCAAGATCGCTGGCGCGCTGGACGCGGCCAAGAGTGGCGTGAACGCGGTGCACATCATCGACGGCCGCGTGCCTCACGCCCTGCTGCTGGAGGTGCTCGGCAACGAGCCCTTCGGCACCATGATCCGATCGCACTAAGCCCGACCTCAAGTTCGCACAGGGAGTTGCCATGCGGCTGCTGGTGGTGGAAGACGATGTGATGGTGGCTAGCGGCATCAAGCTCGGCCTGATGCAGGCCGGCTACACGGTGGACTGCCTGCCCAGTGCCGAGCAGGCCGAGCAAGCCCTGCGCACCGATAGCTTCGACGCCGCCATCGTGGACATCGGCCTGCCCGGCGCCGACGGCCTGGAGCTGACGCGGCGCCTGCGCGCCGATGGCCACACCATGCCGGTGCTGATCCTCACCGCGCGAGATGCCTTGCGCGACCGCGTGCAGGGCCTGGACCTCGGGGCCGACGACTACATGGTCAAGCCCTTTGAGCTGCCCGAGCTGCTGGCGCGGCTGCGCGCGCTGTTGCGCCGTTCTCAGGCCGCCACCTCGGCGGTGCTGGCCTTCGGTCCGGTGGCCATGGACACGGCCTTGCGACGCGTCACGCTGGCCGGGCAACCGGTCGACCTGGGGCCGCGCGAGTGGTCGGTGCTGGAGTACCTGCTGCTGCAGGCGCCCAAGCCCGCGGCCAAAGACCGCATGCTGCAGGCGCTCACTGGCTGGGACAAGGAAATGACGCCCAACGCCATCGAGGTGTACGTCTCGCGCCTGCGGTCCAAGCTGGAGCCCGCCGGCGTGGCCTTGCGCGCCATCCGGGGGTTCGGCTATCGGCTGGAAATGGCCCCCGACAGTGACCTGGCCCCCCCGGCCTGACGCCATGCCGCTGGCACCTGGCATCGCCGGTCTGCAGCGCCGCTTGCTGGTGCCGTTGCTGCTGGCCTTGCTGTTCACGGTGGCCATCAGCGTGGTGGTGAACCAGCGCAGCGCAGGCGACGCCGCCCTTGAGCAAGACCAGCGCCTGCTGCGCCTCTTGCCCCTGATGTCGGGCTCGGTGGTCAAAAGCCCCACCGCGCGGCGGCCCGACAACGAGGGCCCCACACCCAATCTGGATGACCCGAGGGCCGGCATTCTGGTGTTGCTCGCGCCCCCATTGGTGGAATTTCTGGAAGGGGCGCAGGAGGCGGCCGGTTACGGGGTGCTCAACGCCCTGGGCGAGCGGCTGTCGGGCGACGCCTGGTTGCCGGTGGTCCTTCCATCGTCCAACGAGCCCGAGTTCCAGAGCCTTGAGCACAGTGGCATGACTTATCGCCTGGTGGCGCAGCGCGTGCAGACCGATGCGGGTGAGGTGGTGGTGATGCTGGCCGCCGCCACCGATGGCCGGCAGCGCTGGCTGCAAAACGTGCTGGAGCGGGTGTTGCTGCCCAACCTGCTGCTCTTTTTCGTGGCGGCCGGCCTGCTGCTTTGGGGGGTGAACCGCGCCCTGCGCCCGCTCATGGAGCTTCGGCAGGCGGTGGAGAACCGCTCGCCGCGGGACCTCAGCCCGATCGAGGTGCGCTCGGCGCCGCTGGAGGTGCGGCCCCTGGTGGAGGCGCTGAACCGCTTGTTTGACCTCGTGAACGCACAGACCCAGGCGCAGCGCCGTTTCGTGGCCGACGCGGCCCACCAGCTTCGCACGCCGCTGGCCGGTGTGCAGGCCCAGGTGGAGGCCTGGGCGCAGGCCGCACGCCAGCTCGACGGCCGCGATGCCGTCAGCCTGCCGGTGGACCAGGTGCGCCGCTTGCGCGACGCGGCCCGCCGCACCTCGCAACTGGCCAATCAGTTGCTGGCGCTCTCGCGTACCGACACCTTGCGGCTGGACGACCAGCCACCCGAGCAAATTGACCTGGAGGCCATGTGCGAGGACGTGCTGGCGCAGCAACTTGACGCCGCCGCGGCCAAGTCCATCGACATTGGCCTGCAGACCGTGCCCACCCAAACCCGAGGCCAGGGCTGGTTGCTGCGCGAGTTGCTCATCAACCTGGTGGACAACGCCATCAAGTACACGCCCGCTGGCGGGCGCGTCACCATCCGCTGCGGTGCCGATTCGCCGCGCCAGGTCTGGCTGGAGGTAGAAGACAACGGCCCGGGCATCGCGCCCTCCGAGCGTGGTCGGGTGCTGCAACGCTTCTACCGGGTGCCGGGGACGCAGGGCGAGGGCAACGGGCTGGGCCTGGCCATCGCCGACGGCATCGCCCGCGCACACGGCACGCAACTGCAATTTGATGTGGGGTCTGGCGGCGTGGGCCTTCGCGTGCGCGTGAGCTTTCAGTCGGCCATGGCGTGAGCCCATGTGGCCGCTGTGTCGCCCGTAAATGGATGTTTCCGCGTGTGCGAGAATGCCGCGGCATACCGGGAGCCGGTATGTCGGATGCCTCGATTTTTCCCCTGGACCGACCGCCCATGACCTCGAACTTGCCCGAGTCTTCTGCCCCGAGCGATGCCGTTCTGGACGCCGCCGATGCCTCGGCGCCGGCGGGCCGAAAACGCCCCAAGCCAGGTGAGCGGCGGGTGCAGATACTGCAGGCCTTGGCCACCATGCTCGAGCAGCCCGGCGCCGACCGCGTCACCACCGCCGCCCTGGCCGCGCGCCTGGACGTGAGCGAGGCCGCGCTGTACCGCCACTTCGCCAGCAAGGCCCAGATGTTCGAGGCCTTGATCGAGTTCATCGAGCAATCGGTGTTCGGGCTCATCCACCAGCTCAATGACCGCGAGCCCGACCCGGTGCTGCGCTCGCGCCGCCTGGTGACCCTGCTGATGCAGTTTGGCGAGAAGAACCCCGGCATGGCGCGCGTCATGGTGGGCGACGCGCTCGTATACGAGAACGAGCGCCTGCAGCAGCGCATGAACCTCTTCTTCGACAAGGTCGAATCCACCCTGCGGCAGAACCTGCGCGAGGTGGCGGTGCTCAATGGCACGGCCACGCCTACCGTGGACGCAGCCGCTGACGCGTCGGTCGTCACGGCCTTCTGCGTCGGGCGTCTTCAGCGCTTCGCCCGCAGCGGCTTCAAGCGCCTGCCCAGCGAGAGCCTGGACCACGGCCTGGCCGTGCTGCTGCCCGTCTTGCACGCCTGATACCCCCTGGGGAACTGGGTGGCCGGTCGCCGGCAAAGATGCCTGGCCAGCCGCCATTTGTGGTTTTTTGCGCGCATCTTGTGCAGAAAATGCCCCTACGAAGTGCCCACGATTTTTCGTGGGCATTTTTTTTGGGTAAAAATAGAACGGTCGTTCGATTTTTGCCGCTTGGCGGTCTTCTCTTCACTTCCTCCATTCGCATGTCCGTGCACCGACGCTCTCACGCTGCGGCAGATTCCACTGCCAGCAAGCCCTTGCAGAAAGGCCAGCAGACCAAGGCCGCCATCGTGGACGCTGCGCTGGGGCTGGCCACGCAGATTGGGCTGGATGGCCTGTCGATCGGGGCGCTGGCCGAGGTGATGCAGATGAGCAAGTCGGGCGTGTTTGCCCACTTTGGCTCGCGCGAAGAGCTGCAGATCTCGGTGATCCGCGAGTACCACACCCGCTTTGAAGACGAGGTGTTCTACCCGGCGCTGCTGGCCCCGCGTGGCCTGCCCCGATTGCGGGCCTTGTTCGGCAACTGGATGAAGCGCACCTCGGTCGAGCTGGACTCGGGGTGCATCTACATCAGCGGCGCGGTTGAGTTCGACGACCGGCCCGGCCCGGTGCGCGACGCGCTGGCCAGCTCGGTGAGCACCTGGCTGGCGGCCATGCGGCGCGCGGTCGAGATGGCCGTGGCCGAGGGCCACCTGCGGGCCGACACCGACGCCGCCCAGGTGGCGTTTGAGGTGCACGCCCTGATCCTGGCCCTGCACTACGAGGTTCGTTTTCTGCGCTCGCCCGGTTCGCTGCAGCGCGCCGTGCGCGCGTTCGAGAGCATCGTCGAGCGCCAGAGCGCGCCAGCGTCCAAGCCCGCTCGCAAATCCGCCGCCAAGGCCGCGCCCAAGGCGCCAACGGCCTGACATTTCGTTCACCATCACCACCACCCTTCAGGAGACACACATGCCCACCTACAACCCGCCGCTGCGCGACATGCAGTTCGTGCTGCACGAAGTGTTCAACGTCGTTGACGAACTCAAGGCCTGCCCCAAGCACGCCGAGGTGGATGCCGACACCATCAACGCGGTGCTGGAAGAGGGCGGTAAGTTCGCCGCCGAGGTGGCTTTCCCGCTGAACATCAGCGGCGACGAGGAAGGCTGCACGCTGGACCGCGCCACCCATGAGGTGAAGGCACCCAAGGGCTTCAAGGAGGCCTATGCCCAGTATGTGCAGGGCGGTTGGCCGGCCCTCTCGTGCGACCCCGACTACGGTGGCCAGGGCCTGCCTTTCGTGGTGAACCAGTGCTTCTACGAAATGCTCAACAGCGCCAACCAGGCCTGGACCATGTACCCCGGCCTGTCGCACGGCGCCTACGAGTGCCTGCACGCCCACGGCTCGGCCGAGCAGAAGGCCACCTTCCTGCCCAAGCTCACCAGCGGCGAATGGACCGGCACCATGTGCCTGACCGAGCCCCATTGCGGCACCGACCTGGGCCTGCTGCGCACCAAGGCCGAGCCCCAGGCCGACGGCAGCTACCGCCTCACCGGCCAGAAGATCTTCATTTCCGCCGGTGAACACGACCTGGCCGAGAACATCGTGCACCTGGTGCTGGCCCGCCTGCCCGATGCGCCGGCTGGCAGCAAGGGCATCAGCCTGTTCCTGGTGCCCAAGTTCCATGTGAAGGCCGACGGCTCGCTGGGCGAGCGCAACGGCATCTACTGCGGCGGCCTGGAGCACAAGATGGGCATTCACGCCAATGCCACCTGCCAGATGGTGCTGGACGGCGCCGTGGGCACCCTGGTGGGCCAGCCCAACAAGGGCCTGCAAGCCATGTTCGTGATGATGAATGCCGCCCGCCTGGGCGTGGGCAACCAGTCGCTGGGTCTGACCGAAGTGGCTTTCCAGAACGCACTGTCCTATGCGAAAGATCGCATTCAGATGCGCAGCCTCTCGGGCACCAAGGCCAAGGACAAGCCGGCCGACCCGATCATCGTGCACCCCGACGTGCGCAAGATGCTGCTCACCGCCAAGGCCTATGCCGAAGGTGGCCGCGCGCTGCTCACTTTCTGTGCCCTGCTGCTCGACAAGGAGCTGAACCACCCCGAAGACAAGGTGCGCAAGGACAGTGCCGAGCTGCTGGCCTTGCTCACCCCCATCGCCAAGGCCTTCCTCACCGACAACGGCTTTGAGGCCACCAACCACTGCCAGCAGGTGTTCGGCGGCCACGGCTACATCAAGGAATGGGGCATGGAGCAGTTCGTGCGCGATGCCCGCATCAACATGATCTACGAGGGCACGAACACCGTGCAAAGCCTGGACCTGCTGGGCCGCAAAGTGCTGGGCAACCAGGGCGCCACGCTCAAGAAGTTCGGCAAGCTCGTGGCCGCGCTGGTGGAAGAAGAGGGCGTGAACGAGAAGATGGCCGAGTTCATCAACCCCCTGGCGGGCCTGGGCGAGCAGATCACCAAGTTCACCATGGAAGTGGGCTTCAAGGGCCTGCAGAACCCCGACGAGGTGGGCGCCGCCGCCGTGCCCTACCTGCGCGTGGTGGGCCACCTGGTGTTCGGCTACTTCTTTGCCCGCATGGCCCAGGTGGCGACCCGCGCCATTGCCGCTGGCAGCACCGACCCGTTCTACACCGCCAAGCTGCAGACCGCGCGCTTTTACTTCGCGCGCCTGTTCCCCGAGACAGCCACGCTGATGCGCCAGGCCCGCGCCGGCAGCCGCGTGCTGATGGACACCGACGCCGCGCTGGCCTGAGCATGAAGGCGCTCATCGCGACAAGCGCCTGGCTGCTGTTGGGCCTGTGCCTGCCGGCGCAGGCCCAGATGAGCCCGGTGGGCCTGTGGAAGACCATCGACGACGACTCGAAGAAAGAGAAGTCGCTGGTGCGCATCAGCGAGGCCGACGGCGTGTTCAGCGGTCGCATCGAGAAGCTGCTCGACCCGACCACCGACCCCAAGGCGGTGTGCGAGAAGTGCACCGACGAGCGCCGGGACCAGCCCCTGGTGGGGCTGACCATCCTGCGCAACCTGCGCCAGAGCAGCAGCGACCCGGCCGTGTTTGATGGCGGCGACATCGTTGACCCGAACAACGGCAAGGTGTACCGCACCCGGCTCAAGCCCGTGAACGGCGGGCAGCAGTTGGAGATGCGTGGCTACATCGGCCCTTTCTACCGAACCCAGGTCTGGCAGCGCGTTCACTGAACGCTCGGCCCCTTATCTGTCTGGACTTTCCATGAAACGATTCCAAGTGAAAAAAGTCGCCGTGCTGGGCGCGGGCGTGATGGGCGCGCAAATCGCGGCCCACCTCGTCAACGTGAAGGTGCCGGTGGTGCTGTTTGACCTGCCGGCCAAAGAAGGCCCGAAGAACGGCATCGTGGCCAAGGCCATCGACAACCTGAAGAAGCTCAAGCCCTCGCCCCTGGGCGTGGCGCGCGACGCCGAGCTGATCGGCCAGGCCAACTACGAAGAGCACCTGGCGCAACTGGCCGAGTGCGACCTGATCATCGAGGCCATTGCCGAGCGCATGGACTGGAAGCGCGACCTGTACCAGAAGATCGCGCCGCACGTGGCGCCGCACGCCATCCTGGCGTCCAACACCTCGGGCCTGTCGATCACGCAGTTGTCCGAGGCCCTGCCCGAGGCGCTGCGCCCGCGCTTCTGTGGCATCCACTTCTTCAACCCGCCGCGTTACATGACGCTGGTGGAGTTGATCGCCACGCCCGCCACGCAGCCCGAGATCCTGGACCAGCTTGAGGCCTTCGTGACCACCGGCCTGGGCAAGGGCGTGGTGCGCGCCAAGGACACGCCCAACTTCATCGCCAACCGCATCGGCATCGCCGGTATGTTGTCCACCATGCAAGAGGTGGACCGCTTCGGCCTGACGTTTGACGTGGTGGACGACCTCACCGGCAAGCGCCTGGGCCGCGCCAGCAGTGGCACCTTCCGCACCGCTGACGTGGTGGGCCTGGACACCATGGCCCACGTCATCAAGACGCTGCAAGACAACCTGAGCCTGGAGACCGACCCGTTCTACGGCAGCTTCGGCACGCCACCCGTGCTAAAGGCCCTGATCGAAAAGGGCCACCTGGGCCAGAAGACCAAGGCCGGCTTCTACAAGAAGGTGGGCCGCGACGTGATGCGCTTCGAGCTGGAGAGCGGCGACTACGTGCCCGCCGGCCAGAAGGCCGACGAGGTGTACGGCCGCATGCTCAAGAAGCCCGCCGCCCAGCGCCTGCAACTGCTGCGCAACAGCGAAGGGCCGCAGGGCCAGTTTCTGTGGGCCATTCTGCGCAACAGCTTCCACTACGCGGCCGTGCACCTGGCCAGCATCGCCGAGACCGCGCGCGACGTGGACCAGGCCATGCGCTGGGGCTTCGGCATGAAGCAAGGCCCCTTTGAGCTGTGGCAGGAAGCGGGCTGGCTGGACGTGGCCAAGATGGTTCAGGAAGACATCGACGCCGGCCGTGCGCTGTGCCGCACGCCGCTGCCCGAGTGGGTATTCAAGGGCCCGGTGGCCGAGGCCGGCGGTGTGCACACCGCGCAGGGCTCTTGGAACCCGGGCAAGGGCGTGTTCGAGCCGCGCCGCGAGCTGCCGGTGTACGCGCGCCAGCGCTTCCCCGAGCGCCTGCTGGGCGAGGCCGGCCCCGTGTTCCAGACGGCGGGCAAGACGCTGGAGGAAACCGACAGCGTGCGCGTCTGGACGCTGGACGACGAGGTGGTGATCGCCAGCATCAAGACCAAGATGCACGCCATCAGCCCCGAGGTCTGCGAGGGCCTGATGGCCGCCATCGACCTGGCCGAGGCCGAGTACAAGGGCCTGGTGATCTGGTCGGGCGACGAGCCCTTCAGCGCCGGCGCCGATCTGCAGGCCACGCTGCCGGCCTTCATGGCTGTGGGCGTGGCGGCCATCGAAGACGCCGAGGGCTTCATGCAGCAGATGATGCTGCGCCTGCGCTACGCCCACGTGCCGGTGGTCAGCGCCATTCGCGGCCTGGCCCTGGGCGGTGGCTGCGAACTGGCGGTGTACAGCGCCCGCCGCGTGGCCCACATGGAAAGCTACATCGGCCTGGTGGAAGTGGGCGTGGGCCTGGTGCCGGGTGCCGGTGGCCTGACCTACATCGCGCGCCGCGCGGCCGAGGCCGCCGAGCGATCCACCGGCAAAGACCTGCTGCCCTTCCTCACCGAAGGCTTCACCGCCGCGGCCATGGCCAAGGTGGGCAGCAGCGCCATCGAGTCGCGCCAACTGGGCTACTTGCTGGAAGACGACGTGGTCGTGCCCCACAAGGACGAGCTGCTGCACGTGGCGCTGGGCCAGGCCCGGGCCATGTTCGAGGCCGGTTACCGCCCGCCGCACAAGCGCCTGTTCCCGGTGGCCGGGCGCGATGGCCGCGCCACCATCCTGGGCCAGTTGGTGAACATGCGCGACGGCGGTTTCATCAGCCAGCACGACTTCCACATCGCCAGCCTGATCGCTGGTGTGGTGACCGGTGGCGACGTGGACCCCGGCACCCTGGTGAGCGAGGAATACCTCATGACCCTGGAGCGCCAGGCGTTCTGCTCGCTGATCGCCCACCCCAAGACGCAAGAACGCATCCTGGGCATGCTCAACACCGGCAAGCCCGTGCGGAACTGAGGACACGACCATGAAACAGATCCAAGACGCTTACATCGTCGCCGCCACCCGCACGCCCATTGGTCGTTCCCACAAGGGTTCGTTCAAGCACCTGCGCCCCGATGAGTTGCTGGCCCATGCGCTGCGCGCGGCCATGGCCCAGGTGCCCGGCCTGGACCCCAAGGCCGTGGAAGACGTGATCGCCGGCTGCGCCATTCCCGAGGCCCAGCAAGGCCTGAACGTGGCCCGCGTGGGCGCGGTGCTGGCGGGCCTGCCGCACAGCGTGGGCGGCATCACGGTGAACCGGTTCTGCGCCTCGGGCCTGTCGGCCGTGGCCATGGCGGCCGACCGCATTCGCGTGGGTGAAGCCGAGGTGATGATCGCCGCTGGCGTGGAGAGCATGAGCATGGTGCCCATGATGGGCAACGCGCCCAGCCTGTCGCCGGCCATCTTCGCCAACACCGACAACGTGAACGACTACGGCATCGCCTATGGCATGGGCCTGACGGCCGAGAAGGTGGCGCAGCAGTGGAAGGTGAGCCGCGAGGCGCAAGACGCCTTCGCGCTGCAGTCGCACCAGCGCGCGGTGATCGCCATGCAGAACGGCGAGTTCACCGACGAGATCACGCCGGTGGAGGTGACCGAGCGCCAGGTGAACCTGGAGAGCGCCGAGGTGAGCACCCGCACCCGCACCGTGAGCCTGGACGAAGGCGCGCGCCCCGACACCAGCCTGGAAGGCCTGGCCCGCCTGCGCCCGGTGTTCGCCGCGCGCGGCTCGGTGACGGCCGGCAACAGCTCGCAGACCAGCGACGGCGCGGGCGCGCTGATCCTGGCCAGCGAGGCGGCGGTCAAGCGCTTTGGCCTGACGCCGCTGGCGCGCTTCGTGAGCTACGCCAGCCGTGGCGTGCCGCCGCACATCATGGGCATCGGCCCGGTGGAGGCCATTCCGGCCGCGCTGAAGTACGCCGGCCTGAGCCAGGGCGACATCGACTGGTTCGAGCTGAACGAGGCCTTCGCCGCGCAGTCGCTGGCGGTGGTGAACACGCTCGGCCTAGACCCGGCCAAGGTCAACCCCATGGGCGGCGCCATCGCCCTGGGCCACCCGCTGGGCGCCACCGGTGCCATTCGCTCGGCCACCGTGGTGCACGCCCTGCGCCGCCACCAGAAGCGCTACGGCATGGTGACCATGTGCGTGGGCATGGGCCAGGGCGCCGCCGGCATCTTCGAGCGGGTCTGAGCCTGCCCCGTGGCCGGGCGGTCACGCACACGACTTCGCCCGGCCTCGCCTCCCTTCACACTCTCGGCCATGAGCACACATCCCTTCGATCACGCCATTGCCTTGCAGCCCCTGGGGGGTGACCGTTTCGCGGGGGCTACCTCGCCGGCCTACGCCAACATGGTCGGGCCCTTCGGTGGGGTGAGCGCGGCCACGCTGCTCAACGCGGTGATGCAGCACCCCCAGCGCCTGGGCGACCCGGTGGCCCTCACGGTGAACTTCGCGGCGGCCGTGGCCGATGGCGCGTTTGAGGTGGTGGCGCGCCCGGTGCGCACCAACCGCTCCACCCAGCACTGGGTGGTGGAGTTGCACCAGGGGGGCGAGGTGGCGTCCACCGCCACGGTGGTCACGGCGGTGGAGCGCGAGACCTGGGCGGTGCAAGACCACGCCATGCCCGACGTGCCCGCGCCCGAGGCGGTGCCCCGCCCGGCGCGACGCGCCATGGTGGAATGGGTGAGCCGCTACGACATGCGCTTCATCGAAGGCGAGTTGCCCACCGAGTGGGACGGCTCGGGCAGCAGCAGCCGCACCCAGGTGTGGATTCGCGACGCCCAGCCGCGCGCGCTCGATGCCTGCAGCACCGCCTCGATGGCCGATGGCTTCTTTCCTCGCGTGTGGCTGCGCCGCGCCACCATGGTGCCGGTGGGCACGGTGTCGATGACGGTGTACTTTCACGCCGGCGCGGCCGAGATGGCCAGCACCGGCACGGGCTGGCTGCTGGGGCAGGCGCAGGCCCAGGTGTTTCGCCATGGCTTTGCCGACCAGCAAGCCCAGCTCTGGAACGAAGCCGGCCAGTTGCTGGCCACCACGCACCAGATCGTCTATTACAAGTCTTGAGCGCGGGCCCCGGGCCTCAGGGCCGGCCCAGGAACAGGTAGAGGCCGGTGTAGCCGCGCGGGGCGCTCACGATGCTCAGGTACAGCGGCCCGATGCCGGTGTCGGCCCCCACGAACAGGCTGGAGCCCGTGCGCAGGCTGCGCCACGAGATGTCGCGCCGCTCGGTCCAGGCGTTGCCGGCCTCCAGTGAGCCGCCCACGAACAGCGCACGCGCCACGCCCGCGTCCCAGGGCAGGCGCTGGTAGTAGGTGAGGCGGCCAAACAGCAAGTAGTTGCCCGCCACCTGGCCCACGCGGTAGCCCGAGAGCTGCTGGAAGCCGCCCAGCGAGTACTCGTCCACCGCGCCCAGGGGAATCTGGCTGGCGTAGGCCATGCGGGCGCCCACGTTGAGCGTGTGCACGCCCCAGGTCTTGGCGCCGGTGAAGGCGCCCTCCACGCGCGAGAACGTGGAACTGGGCGCGCGGTTGTAGCTGCGCCGGCCCACCACCACCTCGCCCAGTGCCCGGTAACCCGAGGAGGGGAAGTTGGCGTAGTCGAGCTGGTCGGCCATGACGGCCGCGCGCAAGCCCGCTTCGCGCCAGCGCAAGGTGTAGATCGAGCTGGAGGGCACAGCGCCCGAGACCAGTTCGGGCTCGGCGCTGCGCTGCTGGCCCACCACGCCCAGGCGCATGTCGCCAATGACGCCGCGCAGGCCGATGGGCCAGCCGATGTCCACACCCACGCGGGCGCTGGCGCGCTGCACCAGGGCTCGCGCGGCGCCGTCGGCGTCGTACAGCTCGAACTTGCGCAAGCTGGCGTCGATGTAGGCCGACACAAAGCGGTCGTTGGCCAGGGTGAGCGGCTGGTAGATCTCGGAGTAGAGCCCGGTGGTCTCGCCCAGTTGCAGTCGGTTGCGCCACTCCGCGCCCTCGTCGTTGAGCCAGTGGCGGTTGTGGCTGATGCGCAGGTTGAAACCGCCCTGGCCCTGGAAGTCGGTGCGCAGGTCAAGCCCCACGCGCAAGTAGTTGGGGCCCCAATGGTTTTCGCGCAATTGAATGGCGAGGTCTTCCTGGTCGGTGCCGGCGCGGCGGGTGAGGGTGTAGTCCACCCGCTCGTAGTCGCCCATGGCCGCCAGTTCCTGCAGGTCTTTCTCCAGCCGGCCAATGTCGATGCGCTCGCCCAACTGGGTGTCGATGGCCGTGGCCAGGCGCTCGGCACGCGCTTCGCTCACGCCTTCGAACTGGATGCTGGCCAGCAGACCGATGCGGTCGGAATTGGCGCGCACCTGATCGGCGCGGGTTTGTGTCCAGGCCGTGTAGGCCGTTGGCTCGACGGCGAAACGGGCCAGTGCCTCGCGCACGGTGCGGGCGTAGTCGTTGCCCAGCTTCACCAGCTCGGGGGCACGCGCGAAATCGGCAGAGGTGAGCGTGCCCAGGGGCGGCGCCAGCAGCAAGTCGTCGCGGGTGAGGGTGGCGATGCTGGCCTGCACGTTCTGCTCGGTGAGGATGTTCACCATCTGCGCGGTGATGCCCAGCACGCTGCCCAGGGTATCGCGCCCGGCCAGTGGCGTGCCGATGTTCACCGCGATCACCACCTGCGCGCCCATCTGGCGCGCCACGTCCACCGGCAGGTTGTTCACCAGACCGCCATCGCCCAGGATGCGGCCGTCGATCTCCAGTGGCGAGAACACGCCTGGCACCGACATGCTGGCCCGCAGCGCGGCGGCCAGGTCGCCCCGGTCCATCACCACCGCCTGGCCGGTTTCCATGTCGGTGGCCACGGCGCGAAAGCGGGTGGGCAGTTGGTCGAAGGTGTCGAGGTGGCGGGTGGACAGGGTGTAGCGGCGCAGCAGCATCTCCAGCGAGCGGCTGGACACCGCGCCTCGCGGCAGCCGGAACTCGCCGTCGCGAAAGCCCAGTTGCAGCACCGGCGACATCTCGAAGTCTTCTTCCTTGCGGCGCTGCGACAGCAACTGGCGCGGCTCGCGGCTGTTGAACAGGCCACCCCATTCCACCGCCAGGATTTCGCGCTCCAGTTGCTCGGCCGTCATGCCGCTGGCGTACAGCCCACCCACGATGGCGCCCATCGAGGTGCCCACGATCAAGTCCACCGGCACGCGGGCGGCCTCCAGCGCCTTGAGCACGCCCACGTGGGCGAAACCCCGCGCCCCGCCACCTGAGAGCACCAGGCCCACCACCGGCCGCGTGGGCGATGCGGGGGTGGCGGCGGGCGTGCCTTGGCTCGCGGTCTGGGCCAGCGCCCAGGGGCTGGCCAGCCAGGTCAAGGTGAGGCACAGGACAAGGGGCAGGCAGCGCGAGCGCGCAAGGGAAAACAAAGGCATGGCGGTTGACGGGGGCGGGCAGGGCGCCAGTGTAGGGCGGCCCAGAGGGCATGTGTGTGTCGCGTGGCGGGCATTCCCGGGCCTGTGCGCCCGGGTCTTCGTGTTAACTTGCAGGCCCTGTTTCCAACCCCCCATCCCCAACCCTTTACCCGCGTCACACCATGAGCAGCGACATCCTTGCCCACACCGAAGCCGGTGTCTGCACCATCACCTTCAACCGCCTGGACAAGAAGAATTCCATCACCGCCGCCATGTACGCCGCGCTGGCCGACGCACTGGACGCGGCCCAGGCCGACGGCGCGGTGCGGTGCGTGGTCTTTCAGGGCCACGAAACCATTTTTTCCGCTGGTAACGACATCGCCGACTTCCTGAACCAGCCGCCCTCGGGCGACGACGCGCCGGTGTTCCGTTTCCTGCGCGCGCTGGCGCAGTTTCCCAAGCCGGTGATCGCGGCCGTGAGCGGCCCGGCGGTGGGCATCGGCACCACCATGCTGTTCCACTGCGACCTGGTCTACGCAGGCGACAACGCGGCCTTCTCCATGCCCTTCGTGAACCTGGGCCTGTGCCCCGAGGCCGCGTCCAGTCTGCTGGTGCCGCAAATGCTGGGTTACCACCGCGCGGCCGAGGCGCTGCTGCTGGGCGAGCCCTTCATGGCCGAGGCCGCGCTGGAGGTGGGCCTGGTCAACCGCGTGGTGCCGCCCACCGAGGCCAATGCCTACGCCCAGGCCACGGCGCGCAAGCTGGCGGCCAAGCCGCTGTCGGCCTTGCTGGAGACCAAGCGCCTGATGAAGAAGGGCCAGATGGCGCAGGTGCTGGCCGTGATGGCCGAAGAGGCCCAGAGCTTTGGCCGCATGCTGCGCGAACCGGCGGCCAAAGAAGCGTTCTCCGCTTTCATGGAGCGGCGCAAGCCCGATTTCTCGAAGGTGTGAGCCCATCCCCTGGGCGGCTCGTTTAAGGTGTCGACCAGGGGACGCCGGGTGGCGGCGTGTGTCGAAGCGTAGGGGACGTCCAGGCAATCGGTGCTTGGTCGGCCACCACAGGAAGGACCTTCGACGTGATACCTCAAGACGATCCCACGGCAGCGCAGCAACCGGTGGCCGTGCTGCGTGCCGCACTCGATATCTGGGTAGCCCATACCGGCGCGGACATGTCGCCGCACGACCAGCAAGACCCTATTCGCGGCCTGCCTGCCAATGGGGGGATCTGCTGGCCGAACCGATTCGTCACCACGTGCGATCTGGTTCGACCCTGATTGACCTCAACCCGCACAGGCAGCTGCTCCGCCTGATGTCGGGAGGAGCCCGTGCCGCCTTGGCCTTTCTTCAAGCATCGGGCCTGCTGGGCGGCACGCAGCTGGCATGGCCCGAGGATCTGAGTCCCGCGGGCGCGCCAGCGGTTCAACTTGACGTCTCTTCAGATGACGATGCCGATGACACCCCCAATTGAGTCGGTCCATCGCGCGCACCGGCCCGCCCACGATGGCGTCTCCCAAGCTGGGCGAATTGGTCATTGCTGAAATCAAAGGAACTGTTTCGATGGAACAAACACCCACAAACCCGACATGGGAGCAGGCCATGCAGAGCTGGGCCCGATTTGCGCAGCAAGACCTCGAGCGCGAGTTTTCTGCCAGCCCTAATGGATTGGAAGACACCGCTCGCCGTTTGCTGCTGGACCGGTCTGCCCATGACCTGCAGCGCCTGCTGCAGACGGCGCGCGAGGCGGTTCAGGGCCAGAGCGATTGCATTGACTGGACTGCCTGCTCAGGAGTCG
Organism: Hydrogenophaga sp.; assembly: GCF_041913525.1. Classification (GTDB taxonomy): domain Bacteria; phylum Pseudomonadota; class Gammaproteobacteria; order Burkholderiales; family Burkholderiaceae_C; genus Hydrogenophaga. The sequence continues at coordinate 264,988 of NZ_JAYSFD010000003.1, forward strand.
TCAACCGAATGACGCAAGCTGCACGTCGGCGCTTGGCTGACCTTGATGCCCTTGGCGTGCTGCCCCTTCCGGTGCGATGGCCTCCGGAATGGGCAACATGCCTGGTGCGAGATGCCGCGGACCCCGGTGGCTGGCGAACGCCTGCGACGCAGCCTGGCACCCCTCGCGGGCCCGGCGATGATTCGTCAACTGATGCTGCTTGAACGGTGGCGCGCCGCTTTCTCAACGGGCCGTTGGTGCCCACTGGTGCCGGATGCCCTAGCGAGTTTCGGAGGGGACACCGCGCTGTGCGGGGTCACCCATGGGAGCTGCTCACCGGCCATGGTGGCCGGTGGGCGAGCCTGTCAATTGAGCTGTCACCATGGAAGACCCTCGTGTTCCCTGTCTCTCTGCATCGCCCCAAGACTTTGGCAACCCGCCTGCACCTGTTTCGCGGGCTGATCAGATGGTTCAATGGCGTCGCGATGCCCTGGACCACTACCGCCAGGGGCTGAGAGCCTTGCCGGCGGGCCGAGGACCACACACCCTGGCCTCCGAGGACCGTTGCCAATCTGCTTTGTCTGAACTGCTCGACTGCGTCTTGCGCCAGCTGGAGGTTGGCGAGGCGGTGCTAGACCTGCGCACGCATGGCGCCTTGTTGAACGATTTGCCCGGACGCGATGTCTCGATGCTGCAATGGATCCTCAGCGGAGGCGGTCCAGGCATGGTCGTGGTCTGGTGGCCCAATGAGTTTCTTCGGGCTTGGAGAGGCAGCCCCGCACTTCTGTCGTTTTGTGCAACACCGGAGCCGACGGACGCCCTGTGTCTTCAAGACCAGGGTGCAAGCGAGTCAAATGACGCGACTGAGTCCACGGACGACGACAACGACACCGATCAGGCTCTCTTCGCACGTCGGGATGCGCAGGGGCAACGAGACATGTTGCTCAATTACTGGTGTTGTCGATGGTTCGAGCGCAACGAGCCGCAGTTGACTGACACCACCCGCCTGACCAATCGGCAATGGCTGGATGTGCTCGAAGTGTTGGAGCGAATTCGGCTGCAAGGTGGCAGGCAGAAGCTGGTGGTGGAGCTGTCAGCACAGTGGCCGGCTGCTCTGGTGCTTTCGCTGAATCAGTTGATCCTGGGATTGCGTGAGCAGATCGCGAATCGTCATTTGGGCGTGGCCGACATCGAGTGGCGTGTGGTCGACCCCGATGTGCCAGACGCCCTAAGATCGTCCGATGCCTACCTGGGTTTGTGCGAGTTCAAGGTAGCGCTTGGCGATGTGGCCCGGGAGCTGAAAGCATGGGTCGCTGCAAAGGAGGCTGCTTTGCCCTGGCAAATGTCAGCTCAGGCATTTGCCAAATCGAAGATTGCGTCCAGTTGTGTGGCATTGACTGCCGCCAAGCAGCAATTGCTGGAGGCGCTGGACAAGATGCACGATGGTCAGGGCGCCTGTGTGGATCTGTCGCCGTGGGCGTGCGAAGTCTGGTTCAAGGAACTGCGCCAGCACTGGACCAAGTGGGTCACGGCTCGGGCATGGCCTCTGGTGTTTGGCGTGCTGACGTTGGTCTGGGGCTGATGCGTGCTTGACTGCCTGTTGCCGTCGTCAGCGCAGGCCCAGTGCGGCCAGGCCGTCGCGGGTCTGGGGCGACACGGCGGCCAGCACCTGTTGCAGTGACGTGCGGTGGCGCGCCAGCAGCCGCGCCGAGGCCACGCCGCGCGAGCGGCAGAAGCGGTGGCAGGTGTGCTGGAACAGCAGCAGCTCGGCGCTCAGGCGAAAAGCCCGGTCGCGCTCGCTCAGGCCCTCGGCGTTGGCGGCCACCTGGGCCACACCGTCGGCGTGCACGCGCAGCGCGGCGCGCAGGTCAAAGCAGGCGCCGGGCAGCAGCTTGGGCATCAGGGGCAGGGCCATGGGCCAGGCGCTGGCGCGGGTGCTGGCGGCGTCGAGCTGGGCCACGTCGCGGGCCAGGGTGTCGAGCTGTTGCACCAGGCGGGCTTCATGCCCCTGCAGCACCTGCCAGACGGCCTGGCGGCGCTGGGGGTCGTCTTCGCCCATGGCGCGCAGGTAGCCGTCGGTCAGGGTTTCGAGCAGCGATTCGATTTGCAGCGGCTGCAGGCAGCGGCCCAGCAGGGCCACGCGGCGCGCCTGTTCGGCGCGGTTGAGCACCAGGCCCACGATGGCGCCCATCAGCAAGGTGAGAGAAAGATCCATGGGGGGTATTGTCCCCGCAGCCCGTTGTCCGCCCCGCGACAGCGGTGCCTCTATTTTTGCCGAGCGTTTGCTTGCTGAAAATCGGGGCCGCTGCTAAGGTGCGGCCACGTATGCCCGCCACACCCCCGACCGACTTTCCTGACGCCCCCGATGCCACGCGGCGCACCCGCGGTCGCCCGCGCAAGACGCTGGACGAGCGCGACGATGGCAACCGCCGCCAGGCCTTGCTGCAGGCGGCGGCCCACCTCTTTCGACAGCAGGGCTTCGCTGGCACCAGCACGCGCGACATTGCGGCGGCCGCCGGCATGCAGGCGGGCTCGCCCTTTTACCACTTCGAGAACAAACAGGCCTTGCTGGCCGGGGTGATGCTGGAGGGCATGCAGCGCGCGGTGGAACACCAGCGCCAGGCCCTGGCGCAGGCCGATGCCGCCGGCCAAGTGGACGCCCGCCAGCGCCTGCGCGTGCTGGTGCGGGCGCACTTCGATGTGCTGCTGGGCCCGCAAAGCGACTTCGTGCCGGTGATGCTGTACGAGTGGCGTTCGCTCTCGGCCGGGCAACGCGCCGAGGTCAATCGCCTGCGCAGCGCCTACGAGGCCGCGTGGCTGCCGGTGCTGCAGGCCTTGCACGCCAGCGGCGCCTTGCGCGGTGACCCGGGCCTGGCCCGCCTGCTGATCTTCGGTGCGCTGAACTGGTCGGCCCAGTGGTTCGATGCGCGCGGCCGCGCCACGCTGGACGAACTCACCGACACCGCCCTGACCCTGTTTTTGCGAGACGCCGTCTGAGCGTCGCTTTCACCACCCGAAGGAGACCACCCGTGCAGTTCACCCACACCCATCGCGAGATCCAGAACACGCTCAAGCGCTTCATTGACGAGGAGATCAACCCCCATGTGGACGAATGGGAAGCCGCCGAGATGTTCCCGGCGCACGAGGTTTTCAAGAAGCTGGGCAACCTGGGCCTGCTGGGCCTGACCAAGCCCGAGGCCTATGGCGGTGCCGGTCTGGACTACAGCTACAGCATTGCCATGGCCGAGGCGCTGGGCCACATCGACTGCGGCGGCATTCCCATGGCCATCGGTGTGCAGACCGACATGTGCACCCCGGCGCTGGCGCGCTTTGGCAGCGAGGAACTCAAGCGCGAGTTCCTGGCGCCGGCCATCGCCGGCGATGCCGTGGGCTGCATCGGCGTGAGCGAGCCCGGTGCGGGCAGCGACGTGGCGGGCATCAAGACGGTGGCCCGAAAAGACGGCGACGACTACGTGATCAGCGGCCAGAAGATGTGGATCACCAACAGCCTGCAGGCCGACTGGATGTGCATGCTGGTCAACACCGGCGAGGGCCCGGTGCACAAGAACAAGAGCCTGGTCATCGTGCCGCTGCGCGAGAACGGCAAGCTGCGCCCGGGCATCGAGATCGGCAAGAAGATCAAGAAGATCGGCATGAACAGCAGCGACACCGGCCTGCTGTACTTTGACGAGGTGCGCGTGCCGCAGCGAAACCGCATTGGCGCCGAGGGCCAGGGCTTCATCTACCAGATGCAGCAGTTCCAGGAAGAGCGCCTGTGGTGCGCCGCCAGTTGCCTGCAGAGCCTGACCAACTGCATCCAGTGGACGGTGGAGTGGGCGCAAGACCGCAAGCTGTTTGGCTCGTCGCTGGCCGACCAGCAATGGGTGCAGTTCAAGCTGGCCGAGGTGAAAACCGAGGTGGAGGCGCTGCGCGCGCTCACCTACCAGGCCTGCGAGCACTACGTGGCCGGCGAAGACGTGACCGAGTGGGCCACCATGGCCAAGCTCAAGGCCGGGCGCCTGAACCGCCTGGTGCCCGACACCTGCCTGCAGTTCTGGGGCGGCATGGGCTTCACCTGGGAAAACAAAGTCTCGCGCCAGTTTCGCGACGGTCGCCTCGCCTCCATCGGCGGCGGCGCCGACGAGGTGATGCTGGGCATCCTCAGCAAAATCATGGGCATCGCCAAGCGCCCCGTTTCCGCCTGATCGTCTCTCACATGAACAAGACCCCACCACCCGCCGAGTTCGAGCCCGAGTTTGTCCAGGGCCTGACCACCATCTTTGAAGAAAAGGTTGTCTTCAACCAGGTACTGGGCCTGAAGATCCTGAAGATCCTGCCCGACCGGGTGGAGGCGCGCATCGACATGAAGCCCCAGTTGGTGGGGCACTTTGCCCACAACCGCATCCATGGCGGCGTCATCAGCGCCGGGCTGGACGCCATGGGCGGTTTGGCGGTGATGGCGGCCATCGGCGCGCGCCACATGGACGAGCCACCCGAGCAGCGCCTGATGCGCTTCACCAAGCTCGGCACGATTGACCTGCGCATCGACTACCTGCGCCCCGGCATCGGTGAGCACTTCACCATCCACGCCGAGGTGATGCGCCTGGGCTCTCGCGTGGCCAGCACCCGCATGGAGTTTCGCGGGGCGGACGGCAAGCTGCTGTCCACCGGCGCGGGTGCGTACATCGTGAGCTGAGGCTGGGTTGGTCCGAGGCGGGGCGCCTGCCTGGGGTTTTACTTACGACTTGCTGATTACTTCTTCATAAAAAATAATTAAAAAGAATACACTTCGGCCGCTCTTTGACGGAGCGCCGATGGGCACCCAGGCCAGTCGGCCTGTTCAACCTTTTTGGAAGGTGGTGCCGCATGTGGCTCTCCCAAACCTCTCCCACTGAACGACGCACATTGACCGCCACTTACGCTGGCTACGCGGTCGATGGCTTCGATCACATGATCTACACGTTCCTGATTCCGACCCTCATCACCTTCTGGGGGTTGAGCAAGGCGCAGGCGGGCTACATCGCCACGGGGGCCTTGCTCACCTCGGCTGTCGGGGGCTGGCTGGCAGGCGTGCTGGCCGATCGTTACGGCCGGGTGAGGGTGCTGCAGTGGACGGTGGTCTGGTTCGCGCTGTTCACCTTTCTCAGCGGGTTCACGCAGTCGTACGAACAGCTCTTCTTCACCCGGGCGATGCAAGGCCTGGGCATGGGGGGCGAATGGGCAGTGGGCTCGGTGCTGATCGCTGAAACCATCCAGGCCCGTCACCGTGGCAAGGCAGTGGGCCTGGTGCAGAGCAGCTGGGCCATTGGCTGGGCCGCTTCGGCCCTGGCGTTCTGGGGTCTGTACGCTGTGTTGCCGCCCGAGCAGGCCTGGCGCGCCCTGTTCTGGGTGGGCATCCTGCCGGCCCTGCTCATCGTCTACATCCGCCGCAACGTGGAGGACCCCCCGATCTACCTGGAGACCGTGCGCAAGACGCAGGGCATGCGCAGTGGTGCGCATTTCCTGGGCATCTTCCGCCGCGAATGGCTGCTCACCACCGTGCTGGCCAGCCTGCTGGCCACCGGCATGCAAGGGGCCTATTACTCGGTCACCACCTGGCTGCCCACTTACCTCAAGACCGAGCGGCACTTGTCGGTGTTCGGCACCAGTGGCTACTTGTTGGTGCTGATCGCCGGCTCGCTGGCGGGTTACCTGTGCAGCGCCTGGCTCAACGACGCCATTGGCCGCCGCCGCTGCTTTCTGCTGTTCGCCTCGATGGGGGCGGTGCTGGTGCTCTCGTACACGCAGATGCCCATTACCAACGAGTGGATGATGGTGCTGGGCTTTCCGCTGGGTTTCTTCCTTTCGGGCATCTTCTCAGGCATGGGTGCTTTTTTGGCCGAACTGTTTCCCAATGAATTGCGTGGCTCGGGGCAGGGCTTTTGCTACAACGTGGGGCGGGCCATCGGTGCGGCCTTTCCAGCCCTCATTGGTGTGTGGAGCGCGAATGGCAACCTGGGGGTGATTCTGGGGTTGGCCGCGGCCGCCTGCTACGGCCTGGTCATCGTGACCGCCCTCCTGCTGCCTGAGACGCGCGGTCGGGAATTGCAAGAGATCGGCCCGCTTTCCAGCTGAAGCCCGTCCCACTCTTGCCGCAGTGGTGGAGAGGAAGACAAAAAAAGCCCGCGCAGAGCGCGGGCTTTGAATTCGCCGGGGTGTCGCAGTCCCGGCGAGCGCATAAGCGGTCAGCCCGTCACTTCATGTACTCGGACACCACCTTCCAGCGGCCGCCTTGCAGCTGCGACAGGCGGGTGGCATTGCTGCCCAGGCGCTTGGTGGAGGTGAAGGTCATCTCAGCCGAGCCGAAGATGTCCGGCGGAATGGTGGTGCTGTCCATGGCCTTGATGAAACTGTCTGTGCTGAGGCCAGGCCCAGCCTTGCCAGCAGCGCGCAGGAAGGCGTCCACCGCGCTGTAGCCGTACACCGAGAACACCGTCGGGTCTTCGTTGAACTTGGTCTTGTACTTGTTGGCCCAGAAGCGAATGGGTTGTGCCGCCTCGTCCAGGTAGGGGTGCTGCACCGTCATGGTGGCGTAGAGGCCATCCATGGCGGGGCCACCCAGCTTGTGGATCAGGTCGGTGTAGGCCGCGCTAGAGCCCAGGAAGGCGGGCTTGAAGCCCAGGCGTTGGGCAGTGGCGATGGCGCCGATGGTCTCGCGGATGATGGTGCCCAGCACCACGAAGTCGCACTGGCTGGACTGCAGCTTCTGCATCTGCGAAGAAAAGTCGGTGGCGCCGCGCTTGTAGGTGGTCTCTTCGGCCAGCTTCATGTTCATGGCCTTCAGGCCATCGTCCGCGCCGCGCTTGACCTCAAGCCCGAACTCGTCGTCCTGGTACATGATGCAGACCTTCTGCGCCTTCTTCTCCTGCACCAGCTTGGGCAGGGCCAGGCGAATCTGGTCGTAGTAGGTGGCGGCGAACGAGTACTTGAGCTTGTGGAAGGGCTCGTACATTTCGCGCGCGGCCGTCACCGGGAAGAAGTTGATCACGTTCTTCGGGAACTGCACCTGCATGGCGGCGATGTTTTGCGCCGTGCCGATGTGGCCCACCATGGCGAAGATCTTGTCCTGGTTGACCAGCTTCTGCGCGGCCAGCACGGCCTTCTTCGGGTCGTAGGACGAGTCTTCCACCAGCAGTCTGACCTTGCGGCCGTTCACGCCGCCCTGCTCGTTGGCCTCGTCCACGCGCAGCATCATGCCCAGGCGAACCTGCTTGCCGAAGCCCGCCAGCGGGCCAGAGAGGTCTTGGATGGAACCGATGACGATTTCGTCTTTGGTCACGCCCTGCGACTGGGCCATCGCCGATCCCGCGGCCATGGCCATGGCCAGGGCGGCCGTGAGGGTGAGCTGGTGTTTCATGCCGTGTGTCTCCTGTGTGGTGGCAAGGGGGGTGATCAGGCCGAGCGGTACATGGCTTCGATTTGCTCGGCGTATTTCTGCTGCACAAGCTTGCGCTTGAGCTTCATGGTGGGCGTGAGCTCTTCGTCTTCGGCGGTGAGCTGGGTGTCGAGCAGGAAGAACTTCTTGATCTGCTCCACGCGGGCGAACTTCTTGTTCACCCGGTCGATCTCGCCCTGGATGAGCGCCTGCACCTCAGGCGCTCGCGTGAGGCTGGCGTAGTTGGAGAAGGGCACATCGTTGTCTTGTGCGTACTTCTCGACGTTTTCCTGGTCGATCATGATGATCACCGTCAGGTAGGGCCGCTTGTCGCCAATCACCACCGCGTCGGTGATGTAGGGCGAGAACTTCAGCTCGTTTTCCAGTTCGCTGGGGGTGATGTTCTTGCCCCCTGCGGTGATGATGATGTCCTTCATGCGGTCGGTGATGCGGAAAAACCCTTCCTCATCGACCACGCCCACATCGCCCGTGTGCAGCCAGCCATCGGCGTCGATGGTTTCGGCGGTTTTCTCGGGCAGGTTCAGGTAGCCCATGAACACGTTGGGCCCTCGCACCAGGATCTCGCCGGTGTCGGGCGCGATCTTCACCTCGTTGTAGGTGGCCGCCGGGCCAATGCTGCCCGGTTTGATGCGGTTCACCGGAATGCCGGTGGAGGCGCCGCAGGTCTCGGTCATGCCCCACACCTCCAGCATGGGCACGCCCAGGGCCAGGTACCAGCGCACCAGGTCGGGCGAGATGGGTGCTGCGCCAGTCACGAGGAAGCGCGCGCGGTGGATGCCAATGAGCTTGCGCACGTTGTCCAGCACCAGCACGCGCGCCAACTTGAAGCGCCAGCGCAGGCCAGACGGCACCGACTGGCCCTTCATGACGCGGTCGGCCACTTGCTCGCCCACGCCAATGGCCCAGGCATAGGCGGCTTGCTGAAGGCGGCCGGCCTCCTTGAGCGCGATCATCACGCCCGAATAGAACTTCTCCCACACGCGTGGCACGGCGGTGAACACCGTGGGCGCGATCTCGCGCACGTTCTCGGGCACGGTCTCGGGGTTTTCCACGAAGTTGAGCTTGGCGCCGGTGTAGAGCGAGAAGTACTCGCCGCCCATGCGCTCGGCGATGTGGCACAGCGGCAGGAAGCACATGCACTCGTCTTGCTCGTCGCGGGCGATCAAGGTGTTGTAGCCGCGCACGGTGTACACCAGGCCCTTGTGCGAATGCATGGCGCCCTTGGGCTTGCCGGTGGTGCCCGAGGTGTAGACCAGGATGGCCAGGTCATCGGGCTTCACCGCCTGCACGCGGCGCTCCAGCTCGCCCGGGTGCTCGGCGGCGTGGCGGCGGCCCAGCTCGCGCAGCTCGGCCAGGCTCATCACGCCGGGGTCGTGCAGGTCGCGCAGGCCCTCCATGTCGGCCACCACGATCTTCTTCAACAGCGGCAGGCGCTCGCGCACGGCCAGGGCCTTGTCGAGCTGCTCGTCGTCTTCCACGAACAGCACCGTGGTGCGCGAGTCTTCGCACAGGTACTGCACCTGCTCGGACGCGTCGGTGGGGTAGATGCCGTTGGCCACGCCGCCCGCGCTGAGCACGGCCAGGTCGCACAAGACCCATTCGATGGTGGTGTTGGACAGGATGGACGCCGTCTCGTGCGGCTCAAAGCCCAGTGCCATCAGGCCATGGGCGATTTCGCGCACCGCCTCGCCGGTCTGGTTCCAGGTCCAGCTTCGCCAGATGCCCAGGTCTTTCTGGCGCATCCACACGTTCGGCCCGCGCGCGCGCACGGCGTTCCAGAAGACGGCGGGGATGGTGTCGCCCGGCATGACGACTTGTGTCTGCGGCTGGATGTGGGAGAGGTCCCAGAGGTAGCTCATGGTCTCGTGTCTCGTCGTGGCGGGGTGGGGCTCAACGCCAGGTTTTCTTCTTCTTCCAGCGGCGGTCGGCCCGCACGCCTTCTTCCTTCATGCCCAGGTAGAACTCCTTGATGTCTTCTTTCTCGCGCAGGTTGGCGCAGGTGTCTTCCATCACGATGCGGCCGTTCTCCAGCACGTAGCCGTAGTCAGAGGCGTTCAAGGCCATGTTGGCGTTCTGCTCGACCAGCAAGATGGTGGTGCCGCGCTCGCGGTTGATGCGCACCACGATCTCGAAGATTTCTTTGGTGAGCTTCGGGCTCAGGCCCAGGCTGGGCTCGTCCAGCAGGATCAGGTCGGGGTTGGCCATGAGCGCGCGGCTGATGGCCAGCATCTGCTGCTGCCCGCCCGAGAGCAGGCCGGCGTCTTGTGCGGCGCGCTCGCGCAGGATGGGGAAGTAGTTGAACACTGCCTCCATGTCGCGCGCCACGCCGTCGCGGTCGTTGCGGGTGTAGGCGCCCATGAGCAGGTTGTCGCGCACCGACAGCAGCGGGAACACCTCGCGCCCCTCGGGCACGTGGCTCAGGCCCTGCTGCACGATGTGCGCGGGGTCTTGCGCGGTGATGTCCTGCCCCTTGAACTCCACCGTGCCCTTGCGCGGATCGATGATGCCGCTGATGGTCTTGAGGATGGTGGTCTTGCCCGCGCCGTTGGAGCCGAGCACCGTGGCGATCTCGCCGCGCCGCACCTGCAGGCTCACGCCGCGAATGGCCTTGATCGGGCCGTAGGCGCTCTCGACGTTGAGCAGCTTCAGAACGGGGGCGTCACTCGTGGGAACGCTCATGCGGTCACCTTTGCGTTTTCGCGGCGCAGGCTGGACACATCGTCCACCGTGCCCAGGTAGGCTTCGATCACACCGGGGTGGCTCTGCACCTCGGCGGGCGTGCCGGTGGCCAGCACCTGGCCCTGGCTCATGGCCAGCACCCGGTCGGACACCTTGGACACCAGGCCCATGTCGTGCTCGACCATGAGCACGGTGATGCCCAGTTCGTCCTTGATGTCGGTGATCCAGAAGGCCATGTCGTCGGTCTCTTCCACGTTCAGGCCGGAAGAGGGCTCGTCCAGCAACAGCAACTGCGGTTCGGTGCACAGGGCGCGCGCCAGTTCCACCACCTTGCGCACACCGTAGGGCAGGCCCGCCACCAGCGACTCGCGGTGGTGTTGAAGGTCCAGCAGGTCGATCACCTGTTCCACCTTCTCGCGCGCCTCGATCTCGGCCTGGCGCACCTTGCCGCTGAAGAACAGCTCTTGCAGCAGGTTGGTGCGGCGGTGGATGTGGCGGCCGATCAGCAGGTTCTGCAGCACGGTGGCGTGCTCGAACAGTTCGATGTTCTGGAAGGTGCGCGCAATGCCCAGTGAGGCGATCTTGTGCGGGGGCTGGCCGGTGAGGGGCAGGGTGCCACCTGGGCCGGCGTACTCGATGCTGCCGCTGGTGGGCGTGTAGATGCGGCTGATGAGGTTGAACACCGTGGTCTTGCCGGCGCCGTTGGGGCCGATCAGGGTGAACACCTCGCCGCGCTTGACGTCAAAGCTCACGTCGTTCACGGCCAGCACGCCGCCGAAGCGCACGCTGAGGTTACGGGCAGAGAGAAGGATGTCGCTCATGGTGGCTCACTTCAGGCGGTCGGACTTCTGGAACGACTTCTGCCGTTTGAACATGCCGCGTCGGTAGAAGGGGAAGAGCTGGAAGTAGGTGCGCACCTTGAGCCAGCGGCCGTACAGGCCCATGGGCTCGAACAGCACGAAGGCGATCAGCACCAGGCCGTACACCGTGCCCTGCAGGCCGGCGGCCTGGCCGATGGCCGCGGGCAGGAAGTCTTTGCCCAGCGAGATGAGCTGGGGCATCACGATCAGGAAGATCGCGCCCAGGAAGGCCCCGTGGATGGAGCCCAGGCCACCGATCACCACCATCAGCAGCAGGTCAATCGACTGGATGATGCCGAACTGGTCGGGCGAGAGAAACTGGATCTTGTGCGCGTACAGCGCCCCGCCAATGCCCGCCAGCGCGGCCGACAGCGCGAACGACAGCGTCTTGTAGCGCGCCAGGTGAATGCCCATGCTTTGCGCCGAGATCTCCGAATCGCGAATGGCCACGAAGGCCCGGCCCGTGGGCGAGCGCATCAGGTTCACGATGCCCAGCGTGGCGCCCACGCACACCACCAGGCACAGGCCGTAGAACTCCAGCGTGCTGTCCAGTTCCCAGCCCAGCAGTTGCGGTGCCTTCACCATCAGGCCGGCGTTGCCACCGGTGACGTGCTCCCAGCGCGCCAGCCCTTCCTCGACGATGAAGCCGAAGGCCAGCGTGGCCATGCCCAGGTAAATGCCTTTCACCCGCAGCGCCGGCAAGCCCACCACCATGCCCACGGCCGCCGCCAGCAGGCCGGCGCAGGCCAGGGCCAGCGGGAAGGGCAGGCCGGCGTTCACCATGATGGCCTGCGTGTACGCGCCCACGCCCAGAAAGGCCGCGTGGCCCAGCGAGAACAGGCCGGTGAAGCCCGCCAGCAGCATCAGGCCCAGGCCCACGATGGCGTAGATCAGCACGAAGGTGAGCTGCGCCAGCCAGTACTCGTCCATCAGCCAGGGCGCGGCCAGCAGCAGCAAGCCCAGCAGCCCGTACCAGAAGACGTGCCCGCCGTGCTTGGCCAGCCGGATGTCTTGGTCGTAGTCCGTCTTGAAAAGGAATCTCATGTCAGGTCAGGTCCTGTGCGGGCTGCTTGGGGCAGATCGCGGGTGAGAAAGGGAAAACCAGTGGGGTGGGGCGGTCAGACCTTTTTGCGCAGCTTCTCGCCGAACAGGCCGTTGGGCTTGAGCACCAGCATGATCAGCACCACGATGTAAGGCGCGATGTCCTTGAAGCCTTCCGGCAGGTAGAAGCCAGAGAGCGCCTCGACGATGCCGATGATCAGCCCGCCCACGATGGCGCCGGGCAGGCTGGTGAAGCCGCCCACCACCGCCGCCGGAAAGGCCTTCAGGCCAATGAAGCCCATGTTGGCGTGCACGAAGGTGATGGGTGCCAGCAGCAGACCCGCAATGGCCGCCACGCCCGCGGCTAGGCCCCACACCAGGCCATTGAGCCGCTTCACCGGAATGCCCATGTAATAGGCCGCGAGCTGGTTCTGCGACGCCGCCTGCATGGCGATGCCCAGCTTGCTGTAGCTGAACATGGCGAACAAGCCCAGGCACAGCACGGCCGTGGCACCGATCACCACGATCTGCTCGGCCGAGATCACCAGCGCGCCCATGTTCAGCACCTGGCCGGCATACGGCACCGGCAGCGTGTGGGTCTCGGTGCCGATGTTGGGAATCATGGTGATGAGGCCGCGCAGCACATAGCCCACGCCAATGGTCAGCATCACGATGGAGAAGGCCGGCTGCCCCAGGATGGGGCGCACCACCAGGCGCTCCAGCAGCACCCCGAACACGCCCATGCCGATGATGGCCGCCGGCACCGAGAGCCAGAACGGAAAGCCCAGCATCGTCATCGCGGCCAGGCCACCGAAGGCGCCCACCATCATCAGGTCGCCCTGCGCGAAGCTCACGGTTTCGGTGGCCTTGTAGATCAGCACGAAGCCCAGCGCGATGAGGCCGTAGATACAGCCTTGCGCCACGCCGCTGATCAGCAATTGCAGCAGTTGCACGAACGTGTCTCCTGTGAATTCTTGGTCTGCCTGCGCTTGTTCGCGGCCGAATGGCGCGCAACGATTGGCCTGGCTGCCGGGAGTTATAGCGGGGCATCTCATTGCATCCGCTAGGGGTTGTCCCGACTCGCGAATACCCGGTGTCACGTCAGCATCAGCCCATGGCGTCACCCCCTATGGACAAGCCTTCGGGTTTCACATCCACCCCCGAAATGGCCCCTGTGAACATCGAGCAATTGGATGGCATCTGGGTGATCACCCTCAGTCGCCCCGAGGTGCGCAACGCGGTGGACAGCCCCACTGCTCAAGCGTTGCACCGGGCCTTTCTGGCGTTTGATGACGACCCCCTGGCGCGCGTGGCCGTGTTCCATGGCGCGCACGGCCATTTCTGCGCTGGCTGGGACCTTCAGTTCGGGGCGCGCGTGGCCAGCAGCGGCGAGGCCTCGGCGCTGGGCGACCTGGATTTCGCCAGCGACGACCCGCGCGCCATCGGCCCCATGGGCCCCTCGCGCCTGCGCCTGCGCAAGCCGGTGATCGCCGCGGTGTCGGGCGCGGCCGTGGCCGGTGGCATGGAGTTGGCGCTGTGGTGCGATCTGCGCGTGATGGAAGACGATGCCTACTTCGGCGTGTACTGCCGCCGCTTCGGTGTGCCGCTCATTGATGGCGGCACCGTGCGCCTGCCCCGACTCATCGGCATGGGCCACGCGATGGACCTCATCCTCACCGGGCGCCAGGTCAAGGCCGACGAGGCCCTGCGTTTGGGCCTGGCCAACCGCGTGGTGCCCACGGGCCAGGCGCGCGAGGCCGCCGTGGCCCTGGCTCGGCAACTTGCTGCCTTTCCCCAGGCCACCATGCTGGCCGACCGCGAGAGCGCCTACGCGCAGTGGGACCTGCCGCTGGGAGAGGCCTTGCAGCAGGAATGGCAGCGCGGGCGCGAGCGCATTCCCGATGCGCTGCAAGGCGCGCAGCGTTTCGCGGCCGGGCAGGGGCGGCACGGCCGGTTCTGATCGCGCGGCGTTGATTGGCCCCAGCGCGCCGCGCGGGGCTTCCTAAGATCGCCGCCATGCGCGACCACCCGACCCTTCGCCCCGATGTGCTGGTGCTGCAGCACACCCTGGAAGACGGCCCCGGTTACCTGGGCCAATGGCTCGATGCCCACGGCGTGCGCTGGCAGGTTTGCTGCGCCGAAGCGGGCGAGGCTTACCCGGCCAGCGTGCGGCCCTACCGCGCCGTGGCGGTGCTGGGTGGCGAATGGAGCGCCAACGATGAGCGCGCCTCGCTGCGCCATGCCGAGGCCCTGATTCGCGAGGCCGATGCGCTGGGCCTGCCAGTGATCGGCCATTGCCTGGGCGGGCAGTTGCTGGCGCGCGCCTTCGGTGGCCAGGTGCAGCGCCTGCCCGTGCCCGAGATCGGCTGGTGCCCCATCGACATCGCCGACACCGCGCTGGCCCGCCAGTGGTTTGGCGCCACGCACCGCCCCACGGTGTACCAGTGGCACTACGACAACTTCACCACCCTGCCCGTGGGGGCCTTGCCGCTGGCCTCGTCGCCCGCCTGCGCGCACCAGGCCTTCGCGCTGGGGCCACACCTGGGCATGCAGTTCCACATCGAGATCACGCCCGCCAAGATCGACGCTTGGCTCGGCCACCCAGGGCCGGTGTACCCGCAGGCGATCGCGCGGCACCCCGACACGGTGCAGACACCTGAGGCCATGCGCGCCGCCACGGCTGCGCACCAGGCCAGCAGCCAGGCCCTGGCCGGCACGATCTACGCCGCCTGGCGCACGCGCTGGCGGCGCTGAACGCCGTGCTCAGGCGCCGCGCGGCGCGCTGTCCTTTGGAATGGGGCGCGGGCGGCCCTGGTCGTCGATGGCCACGTAGGTCAGGTTGGCCTCGGTCACCTTCACGTACTGGCCTTGGTCGGCCATGCGCTCGGCGTACACCTCCACCCGCACCGTGATGGACGTGTTGCCGATGCGCGTGACGTGGGCATAAAAGCTCAGCAGATCGCCCACGCGCACCGGTTGCTTGAAGATGAACTCGTTCACCGCCACAGTGGCCATGCGCCCGCGCACATAGCGCGCCGGCAGCACCGCGCCGGCCAAGTCCACCTGGGCCATCACCCAGCCGCCAAAGATGTCGCCATTGGCGTTGCAGTCGGCGGGCATGGGCACCACCTTCAGCACAAGTTCGCGGTCTTGCGGCAAATGGGTCTGGGTGGCGTGGGGTTCGGGTGACATGGGCACAATCTCCGTAAAGCCCGAATTTTCCTGCATGCGCCGCGAACTCTCCTCTTCACACCCGGCCTCCGCCGGCGTGTCTGCCAGCCCCGCCCCCCAACGCTCCGATTGGGCCACCCTCCAGCGCCTGCTGCCCTACCTCTGGCAATACAAGTGGCGCGTGGTGGCCGCACTGGCCTTCATGGTGGCCGCCAAGGTGGCCAACGTGGGCGTGCCCGTGCTGCTCAAGGAGCTGGTGGACGCCATGAGCATTCGCCCCGGCAGCGCCCAGGCGCTGCTGGTGGTGCCCGTGGGCCTGCTGCTGGCCTACGGCGGCTTGCGCCTGTCGAACAGCCTGTTCACCGAGCTGCGTGAGCTGGTGTTCGCCAAGGCCACCGAAGGCGCCACCCGCAGCATCGCGCTGCAGGTGTTTGGCCACCTGCACGCCCTGAGCCTGCGTTTTCACCTGGAGCGCCAGACCGGCGGCATGACGCGCGACATCGAGCGCGGCACGCGCGGCGTGCAGTCGCTCATCTCGTATTCGCTCTACAGCATCGTGCCCACCCTCATCGAGGTGGTGATGGTGCTCACCCTGCTGGGCACGAAGTTCGACATGGGCTACGTGTGGATCACCCTGGCCGCGCTGGTGCTCTACATCGCCTACACGGTCAGCGTCACCGAGTGGCGCACCCAGTTCCGTCGGCGCATGAACGAGCTGGAGTCCACCAGCCAGACCAAGGCCATCGATTCGCTGCTGAACTACGAGACCGTCAAGTACTTCAACAACGAGGCCTTCGAGGCCCGGCGCTACGACGAATCGCTGGAGAAGCTGCGCCGCGCGCGCCTGCTCAGCCAGAGCACGCTGTCCATGCTGAACGCGGGGCAGCAACTCATCATCGCCGTGGCCCTGGTGCTCATGTTGTGGCGCGCCACGCAGGGCGTGGCCAGCGGCGCGCTCACCCTGGGCGACCTGGTGATGATCAACGCCTTCATGATCCAGCTCTACATCCCGCTGGGCTTTCTGGGCGTGCTCTACCGCGAGATCAAGCAAAGCCTCACCGACCTGGACAAGATGTTCGTGCTGCTGGAGAAAGAGCGCGAGATCGCCGATGCCCCCGATGCCCAGCCCCTGCGCCTGAACGGGCCGCCGGCCGTGCGCTTCGAGAACGTGCGCTTCTCGTACGAGCCGGCGCGCGAGATCTTGCACGGCATCGACTTCACCATCCCGGCGGGCAAGACGGTGGCCGTGGTCGGCCCCTCGGGCTCGGGCAAGAGCACCTTGGCGCGCCTGCTCTACCGCTTCTACGACGTGAGCAACGCGGGCGATGGCCGCATCACCATCGATGGGCAGGACATTCGCCACGTCACGCAGGCCAGCGTGCGCCAGGCCATTGGTATCGTCCCGCAGGACACGGTGCTGTTCAACGACACCATCGAATACAACATCCTCTACGGCCGTCCCGAGGCTGGCCACGAGGCAGCGGTGGCGGCGGCCCAGGCGGCTCACATTCACGGGTTCATCGAGCGGCTGCCCCAGGGCTACCGCACCATGGTGGGCGAGCGTGGCCTCAAGCTCTCGGGTGGCGAGAAGCAGCGCGTGGCCATCGCCCGCACCCTGCTCAAGAACCCACCCATCCTCATCTTTGACGAGGCCACCAGTGCGCTCGATTCCGCCAACGAACGGGCCATTCAGGCCGAGCTGAAAAGCGCCGCCCGCAACAAGACCACCCTGGTCATTGCCCACCGCCTGTCCACCGTGGTGGACGCCCACGAGATCCTGGTGCTGGAGCACGGCCACATTGTCGAGCGCGGCACCCACGCGCAGTTGGTGGCGCGGGGTGGGGTGTACGCGGGGATGTGGGCTTTGCAGCAGGCGGGGGGTGAGGGTTCGCCTTCTTCTTCTGCTCAGTAGTGGGGGTTTCGCCCTCACGGGCGAGTCACTTTTCTTTGCCTTCTTTCTTTTGACGAAGCAAAAGAAAGAAGGTCGCCCGGGAGGGCGAAACCCCACCCACCTCCATACCGTCACCAAGCCCAAATCGAGCCCGCCGCATAATCCGCCCCCATGGAAACCAAGTGGCTGGAAGATTTCGTCAGTCTCGCGGAAACCCGCAGCTTCAGTCGGTCAGCGCAGTTGCGCCACGTGACCCAGCCCGCGTTTTCGCGCCGCATCCAGTCGCTGGAGGCCTGGGCCGGCACCGACCTGGTGGACCGCTCGTCCTACCCCACGCGGCTCACGCCCGCCGGCCAGACCCTCTACCAGCAGGCCCTGGAGATGCTGCAGGCCTTGCAGAGCACGCGCGCCATGCTGCGCGCCCACACCGCCGCCGCGCAGGACGTGATCGAGTTTGCCGTGCCGCACACGCTGGCCTTCACCTTCTTTCCGGCCTGGCTCAGTGGCCTGCGTGAGAGTTGCGGGCCGATCAAAAGCCGGCTGATCGCGCTGAACGTGCACGACGCGGTGCTGCGCCTGGTGGAAGGCAGTTGTGACCTGCTGATTGCCTATCACCACCCGGCGCACCCCATCCAACTGGACGCGGCGCGCTACGAAATGCTGCCGCTGGGCACCGAGTCGTTGGCGCCCTACACGCGCCCCACGGCGACGGGCGCGCCGCAATTTGCCTTGCCGGGCGCGGCCAGCCACCCCTTGCCGTATTTGGCCTACGCACCAGGCGCTTACCTGGGGCGGGTGGTGGACCAGATCATCAAGACCAGCCCCACGCCCGTGCACCTGGACCGGCAATACGAGACCGACATGGCCGAAGGCCTGAAGGCCATGGCGCTGGAAGGGCATGGCATCGCCTTTCTGCCCGCCAGCGCGGTGCGGGGCGAGTTGGCCTCTCGCCGCCTGGTGCCCGCCGGCGCCGGGCTGGACGCGCAGCTGGAAATCCGCATCTACCGCGACCGCACGGCGCATCGGCCGGTGAAGGGCACGGTGGACAAATTCTGGAACGATCTGGCGCAGCACCTGCAGCGCCACCCGGCCGGCAAGTCGGTTTGAGACAATCGGGGGCATGAACGCCGCCACCGCCCCCTCCGCTCCCGACACCCTCACCATCACCCGCCCCGACGACTGGCACCTGCACGTGCGCGACGGCGCCGCGCTGCACACCGTGGTGCCGCACACCGCGGCGCAGTTCGGCCGGGCCATCATCATGCCCAACCTCAAGCCGCCGGTGACCACCGCGGCCCAGGCCGTGGCCTACCGTGAGCGCATCCTGGCGGCGGTGCCCCATGGCGTGAATTTCCAGCCGCTCATGACGCTGTACCTCACCGACAACCTGCCGGCCGACGAGATCCGCCGTGCCAAGGACGCCGGCGTGGTGGCGCTCAAGCTCTACCCGGCTGGCGCCACCACCAACAGCGACGCCGGTGTCACCGACATCCGCAAGACCTACCGCACCCTGGAGGCCATGCAGCGCGAGGGCGTGCTGCTGCTGGTGCACGGCGAAGTCACCTCCAGCGACATTGACCTGTTCGACCGCGAAGCGGTGTTCATTGATCAGCAGCTCATTCCCCTGCGCCGCGACTTCCCCGAACTGAAGATCGTGATGGAGCACATCACCACCAAGGAAGCCGCCCAGTACGTGGCCGAGGCCGGCGCCCACACGGCCGCCACCATCACCGCCCACCACCTGCTCTACAACCGCAACGCCATCTTCACCGGCGGTATCCGCCCGCATTACTACTGCCTACCGGTGCTCAAGCGCGAAACCCACCGCCAAGCCCTGTTGGCCGCCGTGGCCAGCGGCAGCGACCGCTTCTTCCTGGGCACCGACAGCGCGCCCCACGCGGCCCACCTGAAAGAACACGCCGTGGGCTGCGCCGGTTGCTACACCGCGCACGCCGCCATCGAGATGTACGCCGAGGCCTTCGAGTCGGTGGGCGCGCTGGACAAGCTCGAGGCCTTCGCCAGCTTCCACGGCCCGGCCTTCTACAGCCTGCCACGCAACCAGGGCACCATCACCCTCAAGCGCGAGGCCTGGACGCCGCCCGAGAGCTTTGCCTTCGGCGACGCCGAACTCAAGCCCCTGCGCTCGGGCGAGGCGCTGCCCTGGCGACTGGTGGCCTGAGCCCGGCGGTGCAACGCATCGACTGGTCGGCCCCGTGGTTCGCGGCGGTGGCCGATGGCGGGCTGGCCTTGGAGAGCCTGAACGGGGCCGAGGTGGCGCCGCGCCTGAATGCCCTGGGCCACGCGCCGGTGCGCTTTGTGCCCCAGCAGGCCTTGCCTGACGGCGTGGCCTATGAGCAGTTCATCTTCGACACCGCCCAGGTGCCCACGCGCGACAACCTGCACGACCTGTTCAACGGCCTGGTCTGGCACCGCTTCCCGCTCACCAAGGTCGGCCTGAACCGCCGCCAGGCCCAGGCCATTGCCGAACTGGGGGGCGTGGGGCAGGTGCGCGGCCCGGTGCGCGACGCGCTCACGCTGTTCGACGAAAACGTGGCCCTGCTGCAGGCGCCGCCAGCCCTTTGGGCGGCGCTCCTGGCGCGCGACTGGCAGCGCCTGTTCGTGGATGGGCGCGGTCTTTGGCAGCAGGCGCGGATGGTGGTGTTCGGCCACGCGCTGATGGAAAAGCTGGTGCAGCCCTACAAGTCCATCACGGCCCATGTGCTCACCTGGGCCGTGCCCGAAGCGTTGGGCGCTGACCTCGCGGCATGGGACGCCTGGCTGGCCGGCGAGCTGGTTCGCCAGCCCCTGGTGCCCAAGCCCTTCACCCCACTGCCCGTGCTGGGCGTGCCCGGTTGGTGGCCCGAGAACGAGGCCCCCGATTTCTACGCCGACGTCACCGTCTTTCGCCCGCCGCGCCCCGCCCGCGCCTGACGCGGCGGCCCTTGAGATACGGCCGGGCGGGCGCATATTCCGTTCTCGGTATCATCCGCTGCCCCGAGGCCGGCCCGGGAACTGGCGCCCCGTTTTCAGGGTCGCAGTGGCCAGCCGGTGCAGGGTTGCACCGCCGACCATTCTGGAGAACACATGAAGCGCATCCTGTTGTTTGTTTTGACCAACGTCGCCGTGATGGCGGTGCTCATGGTCACCAGCCGCATTCTGGGCGTGGACCGTTTCCTCACCGCCAACGGCCTGAACATGACGGCCCTGGCCGGCTTCTCGCTGGTCATGGGTTTTGGTGGCGCCATCATCTCGCTGCTCATCAGCAAGCCGATGGCCAAGTTCAGCACCGGCGCCCACGTGATCGACCAGCCGCGCAACGCCGACGAGGCCTGGATCGTGGACACCGTGCGCCGTTTCGCCGACAAGGCCGGCATCGGCATGCCCGAGGTGGCCATCTACGAGGGCGAGCCCAACGCCTTTGCCACCGGCGCGTTCAAGAACTCGGCCCTGGTGGCGGTGTCGACCGGCCTGTTGCAGAACATGACTCGCGAAGAGGTGGAGGCCGTGATCGGCCATGAAGTGGCCCACGTGGCCAATGGCGACATGGTCACCATGACCCTGATCCAGGGCGTGATGAACACCTTCGTGGTGTTCCTCAGCCGCGTGATCGGCTACGCGGTGGACAGCTTCCTGCGCAAGGGCGACAGCGAGAACAGCGGCCCCGGCATCGGCTACATGGTCACCACCATCGTGCTGGACATCGTGCTGGGCTTCGTGGCCGCCATCATCGTGGCCTGGTTCAGCCGCCAGCGCGAGTTCCGGGCCGACGCTGGCGCCGCCCAGCTCATGGGCCGCAAGCAGCCCATGATCAACGCCCTGGCCCGTCTGGGTGGCTTGACCCCGGGCGAGCTGCCCAAGACCATGCAGGCCATGGGCATCACCGGCGGCCTGGGCAAGCTGTTCAGCACCCACCCGCCGATCGAAGAGCGCATTGCCGCTTTGCAGCAGAGCTAATGGCCGATGGCCAAACGCCTTTGGGCAACAAAAAGCCGCTCCAGGGAGCGGCTTTTTTGTGGGCGACGGGTGGCCTTAACGCGCGGGCTTGGCGGCCGGTGCGGCCGGTGCCTTGTAGCCCGTGCCATTGACCGTGAGGCCGTGGGTGGAGAGTTGTGCCGCGCGCTTGTCACCAATGCCAGGCACGCGCTGGATAAAGTCTTGCCAGTCTTTGAACGGGGCGCTTTTGCGCTCGCTCAAGATTCGGCTGGACGTGCTTGGCCCGATGCCCTTGATGCTGTCAAGATCGGCGGCCGTGGCCTTGTTCAGGTCAACGGCGGCAAAGCTGAGGTGGGCAGACAAGGCCAGGCACAGGCCCAGCAGGGTTTTGATCATGGAGTTCTCCCTTTGGGTTTTGCGCGTGAACGCTTCACGCCCGAAAAATATAGGTCAAAAGAGTTAATGAAAAATCCGGGTTTGCCCAGTTGGCGCGCGTGGCGCCATCGCCTAGCAGCGTTCGGGGTCGTGGCCGCATTGGCCGCTTGCTCCACCACGGCACCGGTGGATGAGGCCGCCGACGAGGCGGCGCAAGACGCCGCGCGGGCCACGCTGGCGGCTACCACCGAGCAGCTGTTGCGCCTGCCCGCGCCGCCCGCGCCGTGGCAGCCCTTGCCCTTGCCGGCCAAGCGCTTCGCCCCGTTTGAGGTGCAGGGCAATGCGCTGCGTGTTCGTGCCGACAGCTCGGTGAGCATTCTTCGGCAGCGCTTGCAGCCCGCGCTCACGCAGAAGGTGCTGCTCAGTTTTGACTGGAAGGTGGACGGCTTGCCTCGCCAGGCCGACCTGGCCGACGTGGACAAAACCGACTCGCCCGTGGGGGTGATGGTCGCCTTTGACGGCGACCGCAGCCGCTGGAGCCCGCGCACGCATCGCCTGTCTGACCTCACGCGCCTGCTCACGGGTGAAGAGCTGCCCTACGCCACGCTGGCCTATGTGTGGAGCGAGCAACACCCGCCGGGCACGGTGATTGCCAACCCGCGCACCGACCGCATCCGCAAGCTGGTGGTCGACTCGGGGAGATCGGGCATCGGCCAATGGCAGCACCACCGCCGAGATGTGCAAGCCGATTTCCGGCATGTGTTCGGCGAGGAGCCGGGGCCCATCACCTCGGTGGCCTTGATGACCGACACCGACAACACGCGCAGCCGGCTGACCGCCTGGTACGGCCCGTTGCGAATGGAGCAGGCGCCCGACTGACCAACGCGACGACTGGGGCGACCGAGGTGGCTGGTGGCCCCATCGTTCGGGGTTAAATCGGATGCGTGCTCTGGCACGCTTGCTGCATAGTCAGGGCTTCACAATTTTCAGGTGGGCCCAATGAAACTGCACTCTATCTGGTCACGCGCGGGTGTTTCGGTGGCAATGCTGGCGGCCTTGTCGACCCTGTCGGTCGGCGCGCAGGCCAAGACCTTCAAGTGGACGAGTTCCAGCGACATTCCCACGTGGGACATTCATTCGCAGAACAACGCGCTGTCCAACGGCATTCACGCGGCGGTGTACGAGTCGCTGGTGTACTACAACAGCAAGACCTTCAAGCCCGAGCCCGTGCTGGCCACCAGCTGGAAGCAGGTGTCGCCCACGCAGTTGCGGCTCACGCTGCGCACCGGTGTGAAGTTCCACGATGGTGCACCCTTCACGGCCGACGACGCGGTGTTCTCGATCGAGCGCGCCATGGCCAAGACCTCGAACTTTGGCATCTACGCGCAGGGCATCGACCGCGTGGTCAAGGTGGACAACAACACCATCGACATCTTCACCAAAGACCCCAACCCGGTGCTGCTCAACCAGCTCACCGAGCTGCGCATCATGAACAAGGCCTGGGCCGAGAAGAACCGCTCGACCGCGCCCAAGGACATCAAGACGCAGGACGAAAACTTCGCCCACCGCAACGCCAACGGCACCGGGCCCTTCATGTTGAAGGAATGGCAGCCTGACCAGAAGCTGGTGCTCACGCGCAACCCCGCCTGGTGGGGCAAGACCGAGGGCAACGTGACCGAGGTGGTGTACACGCCGGTCAAGTCCACCGCCACGCGCACCGCCGCGCTGCTCTCGGGCGAGGTGGACCTGGTGCTGGACCCCAGCCCGCAAGACCTGCCCCGCCTGCGCCAGGACCGCAACCTGAAGGTGATTGATGGGGTGGAGAACCGCACCATCTTCCTGGGCATGGACCAGTTCCGCGACGAGCTGCCGGGCAGCAACGTGAAGGGCAAGAACCCGCTCAAAGACCAGCGCGTGCGCCAGGCCCTGTACCAGGCCATCGACATGAACACCATCGCGCGCGTCACCCTGCGTGGCCTGGGCCAGCCCACGGGCGCGCTGGTAGCGCCGCAGGTCAACGGCTGGACCGAGGCCGTGCACAAGCGCCTGCCCTTTGACCCGGCCGCCTCGCAGAAGCTGCTGGCCGCCGCGGGCTACCCCAACGGCTTCGAGGTGGATTTCGCCTGCCCCAACAACCGCTACATCAACGACGAGGCGATCTGCCAGGCCGTCACCGCCATGTGGGCCAAGGTGGGCGTGAAAGCCAAGCTGCGCACGCTGCCGCTGGTGACCTACTTCCCCATGATCCAGCGCTACGAGGCCAGCATCTACATGCTGGGCTGGGGCGTACCCACGTTTGACGCGCTGTACAGCCTGCAATCGCTGGTGCGCTCGGTGGGCGCCGGTGGCGACGGCAACTACAACGTGGGCCGCTACAGCAACCCGCAGATGGACGCCCTGGTGGAGCGCACCAAGAAGGAAACCGACCTGAAGCTGCGCACCGAACTGCTGACCAAGGCCCTGGCCCTGCAAAACAGCGACGTGGCCCACATTCCGCTGCACAACCAGATCATTCCCTGGGCCATGAAGAAGAATGTCGAGGTGGTGCACCGCGCCGACAACCGCCTGGACTGGCGCCTGATCCAGGTGAAGTGACCATCGACCCTCGGGCGCCGTGGCCACACGGCGCCCTTTCGCGGACCTGAACGATGCTTGTGTTTGTTCTCCGGCGCCTGGTGCAGGCCGTGGTGGTGATGGCCAGCGTGGCGCTGATCGCGTTCATGCTCTTTCAGTACGTGGGCGACCCGGTGGTGTTCCTGCTGGGGCAGGACGCCACGCCCGAGCAGGTGCGCGAGCTGCGCGCCTCGCTCGGCCTGGACCAGCCCTTCATCGTGCAGTTCTGGCACTTCCTGGTGAACGCGGCGCAGGGCGAGTTCGGCATCAGCCTGCGCCAGGGCGCCAAGGTGTCCACCCTGATCGCCGAGCGCTTCCCCGCCACGCTGGAGCTGGCGCTGGTGGCCGCCTTTCTGGCGCTGCTGGTGGGCGTGCCCATGGGCATTTACGCGGCGCTCAAGCGCGGCAACTTCCTGAGCCAGGTCTTCATGACGATCTCGCTGCTGGGGGTGTCGCTGCCCACTTTCCTGATCGGCATTCTGCTGATCCTGGTGTTCTCTGTGCACCTGGGCTGGCTGCCCAGCTTCGGCCGTGGCGAGGTGGTGCGCGTGGGCGGCTGGACCAGCGGCCTCTTGCACCCCGACGGCTGGCAACACCTGGTGCTGCCGGCCATCACGCTGGCCATCTTCCAGCTCACGCTCATCATGCGGCTGGTGCGCGCCGAGATGCTGGAGGTGCTGCGCACCGACTACATCAAGTTCGCCCGCGCCCGTGGCCTCACCGACCGTGCCGTGCACTTCGGCCACGCGCTGAAGAACACCCTGGTGCCGGTGATGACCATCACCGGCCTGCAACTCGGCGGCCTGATTGCCTTTGCCATCATCACCGAGACGGTGTTCCAGTGGCCGGGCATGGGCCTGCTGTTCATCCAGGCCGTCACCTTTGCCGACATCCCGGTGATGGCGGCCTACCTGTGCCTGATCGCCCTGATCTTTGTGGTGATCAACCTCATCGTCGACTTGCTGTACTTCGTCGTTGACCCTCGCCTGAGCGTGGGCAAGGGCGGGGGCCACTGACCATGCCACTGCCGCGTTACAAGGTTCACGGCCGCGCGTTCGCGCAAATCGCCGCCTTCCACCCCGAGCTCACGGCCTTTCGCCGCGAGTTGCACGCCCACCCCGAGCTGGGCTTTGAAGAGCACTACACCGCGCAGCGCGTGGTGGAGTCGCTCAAGGCGTGCGGCGTGGACAGCGTGCACACCGGCATTGGCAAGACCGGTGTGGTGGCCACCATTCGCGGCCGCAGCGACACCCAGGGCCGCCTGATCGGCCTGCGCGCCGACATGGACGCCCTGCCCATGACCGAACAGAACGACTTTGCCTGGCGCTCCACCCGCGCCGGGCTGATGCACGGCTGCGGCCACGACGGCCACACCGCCATGCTGGTGGGGGCCGCGCGCTACCTGGCCGAAACGCGCCAGTTCGACGGCACCGCCGTGCTCATCTTCCAGCCCGGCGAGGAGGGCTTTGCCGGCGCCAAGGCCATGGTGGAAGACGGCCTGTTCGACCGCTTCCCGGTGGACTCTGTCTTTGCCATGCACAACTGGCCACAGATGCGCCCGGGCACGGTGGGCGTGAACCCAGGGCCCATGATGGCCTCGGCCGACCGCGTGACGATCGAGATTGCCGGCAAGGGCGGGCATGGTGCCCACCCCTACCAGACGGTGGACCCGGTGCTGGTGGCGGCGCACATCATCACGGCGGTGCAAAGCATCGTGTCGCGCAACGTGCGCGCCATCGACAGCGCGGTCATCAGCCTGTGCGCCATGCAGGCCGGCGACCTGGGCGCCTTCAGCGTGATTCCCGGCCAGGCCACCCTGGTGGGCACGGTGCGCACCTTCAACCCCGAGGTGCAGGCCATGGTGGAGCGCCGCCTGAACGAGGTCTGCTCAGGCGTGGCCCTGGGCCTGGGCGCCACCGCGCACGTGAAGTACGAACGCATCTACCCCGCCACCATCAACACCCAGAGCGAGGCGCACTTCGCGGCCGACGTGGCCCAGCGTCTGGTGGGCCACGAGCACGTGGACCGCAGCATGGACCCGAGCATGGGCGCGGAAGACTTCTCTTTCATGCTGCAGGTCAAGCCCGGCGCCTACCTGCGCCTGGGGCAGGGCGCCGACAACGGCGTGGGGAGCTGCTTCCTGCACAACGCCCGGTATGACTTCAACGACGAGGTCTTGCCCCTGGGTGCGGCCTTGCACGCCAGCCTCATCGAACAGGGCATGCCCCTGGCGGCCTGAGGCGATGCGCGCGCGTTTTCCCTTTCTTTGATGCAGGAGACCGGATGATCGATCGGCTGCGCCGTGCCTTCGACAGCGACCTGGGTTACAGCTTTCGCACCTCGCCCACCGCGGTGCTGGCGGCCGCCATTGCCCTGGTGTGCGTCTTCTGTGCGGTGTTCGCGCCCTGGGTGGCGCCGCACAACCCCTTTGACCTGGCCTCGCTTGACCTGATGAACGCCCGCCTGCCGCCCATGTGGAGCGAAGGTGGCAACCCATCGTTTGTGCTGGGCACCGACGACCAGGGGCGCGACATCCTCTCGGCCCTGATGTACGGCGCGCGCATCTCGCTGGCCGTGGGCCTGGCCTCGGTGGTCTTGTCGGTGGTGCTGGGTGTGGCGCTGGGGCTGCTGGCGGGCTTTCTGGGCGGCTGGGTCGATTCGCTGCTGATGCGCGTGTGCGACGTGATGCTGTCTTTTCCCGCCATCCTGGTGGCCTTGTTGATCGCCGGCGTGGGCCGGGTGCTGTTCCCCGAGGCGCACGAGTCGCTGGCCTTTGGCGTGCTGGTGGTGTCCATCACGCTCACCGGCTGGGTGCAGTACGCGCGCACCGTGCGCGGCAGCACGCTGGTGGAGCGCCAGAAGGAATACGTGCAGGCCGCCCGCGTCACTGGCGTGGCGCCGCTGCGCATCATGCGCCGCCACGTGCTGCCCAACGTGATGGGCCCGGTGCTGGTGCTGGCCACCATCCAGGTGGCCACGGCCATCATCACCGAGGCCACGCTCTCGTTTCTGGGGGTGGGGGCGCCGCCCACCTCGCCCTCGCTGGGCACGCTCATTCGCGTGGGCAACGACTACCTGTTCTCGGGCGAGTGGTGGATCACCATCTTTCCCGGCGTGATGCTGGTGCTGATCGCGCTGAGCGTGAACCTGCTCGGCGACTGGCTGCGCGATGCCCTCAACCCCCGTCTGCGCTGAGCGCACCCACTGCATGTCCTTGTTGCAAGTTCAGAACCTGGTGGTGGAATTCCCCACGCGGCGCGGCGTGTTGCGCGCGCTGGACGATGTGTCGTTTGACATTGCCCCGGGCGAGATCCTGGGCGTGGTGGGCGAATCGGGGGCGGGCAAGTCGCTCACCGGCGCGTCCATCATCGGCCTGCTGGAGCCGCCCGGCCGGGTGGCCTCGGGCCAGATCGTGCTGGACGGCCAGCGCATCGACCACCTGCCACCCGAGGCCATGCGCCGCATCCGCGGCCGCCAGATCGGGGCCATCTTTCAAGACCCGCTCACCTCGCTCAACCCGCTGTACTCGGTGGGGCGGCAACTCATCGAGACCATCACCACCCACTTGCCGGTGAGCCGCGCCGAGGCGCGCCGCCGCGCCATTGACCTGCTGAAAGACACCGGCATTCCCGCGGCCGAAGAACGCATCGACCACTACCCGCACCAGTTCAGCGGCGGCATGCGCCAGCGGGTGGTGATCGCGCTGGCGCTGGCGGCCGAGCCGCGCCTGATCGTGGCCGACGAGCCCACCACCGCGCTGGACGTGTCCATCCAGGCCCAGATCATTGGCCTGCTCAAGCGCATCTGCAAAGAGCGCGGCGCGGCGGTGATGCTCATCACCCACGACATGGGCGTGATCGCCGAAACCTGCGACCGCGTGGCCGTGATGTACGCCGGCCGCGTGGCCGAAATCGGCCCGGTGCACGAGGTGATCAACCAGCCGGCCCACCCCTACACCCGTGGCCTCATGGCCTGCATTCCCGACATGAGCGTGGACCGCGACCGCCTGCACCAGATCGACGGGGCCATGCCCCGCCTGAACGCCATTCCGCCCGGCTGCGCCTTCAACCCGCGTTGCGACCGCGTGTTTGACCGCTGCCGTTCGCAGCGCCCCGACCTGCTGCCGGCCGGCGCCACGCGCGCCGCCTGCTGGCTGCACGCTGCTCACGACGCAGGAGCGCGCGCATGAGCCCAGTGCCCACCCCCGGCCAGCCCCTGGTGCGCGCCACCGACCTGGCCAAGACCTTCGACGTATCGGCCCCCTGGCTCAACCGCGTGATCGAGCGCAAGCCGCGCCAGTTGCTGCGCGCGGTGGACGGCGTGTCGTTCGACATCGCCCGTGGCCAGACCCTGGCCCTGGTGGGCGAGTCGGGCTGCGGCAAGAGCACCGTGGCCCGCCTGCTGGTGGGCCTGTACGAGCCCACCCGGGGCGGCTTCGAGTTCGACGGCCAAGACGCCCACGCCGCCTTCAAGACGCCGGCCGGCCGCGTGCTGCGCCGGCGCATCCAGATGATTTTTCAAGACCCGTACGCCAGCCTCAACCCCCGCTGGCGGGTGGAAGACATCATCGCCGAGCCCCTGCGTGAGCACGGCATCGAGACCGACCCGGCGCGCCTGCGCGAGCGCGTGGACGCGCTGCTGCAATCGGTGGGCCTGTCGGGCCAAGACCGCGTGAAGTACCCGCACCAGTTCAGCGGCGGGCAGCGCCAGCGCATCTCGATCGCCCGCGCCCTGGCCACCCAGCCCGACTTCCTGGTGTGCGACGAGCCCACCAGCGCGCTGGACGTGTCGGTGCAGGCGCAGGTGCTCAACATCATGAAAGACCTGCAGCGCCAGCAGGGCCTGACCTACCTCTTCATCAGCCACAACCTCGCCGTGGTGCGCCACGTGAGCGACCAGGTGGGCGTGATGTACCTCGGCCGCCTGGTGGAACTGGCCGACAAGAAGACGCTGTTCGAGAGCCCGCGCCACCCTTACACGCGCATGCTGCTCGACGCCATTCCCAAAATGCACGACACCGGCAAGGCCCGCACCCCGGTGCAAGGCGAAGTGCCCAACCCCCTGAACCCACCCGCCGGCTGCGCCTTCAACCCGCGCTGCCCCCACGCCAACGACCGCTGCCGCCAGGAACGGCCCACCCTGCAGACCATCGGCGGCATCCGCGTGGCCTGCCACGCGGTGGAAGAAGGCAGGATCTGACGCGCTGACGCCTGGGCGTTGGCGTGGCTGATGGGTGCTCCCCTCCGCGAATGTCCCCCGGCCCGCTGCGCGGGCCTCCTCCTTTGTTTCGCTGCGGGAAGCCCCCCTCATCCCAGGGCATTTCTGGCGCGCGTGCCCCCAGCCGAGGATGCCGCGGCTTCGGCTCCGCCGAGCCGCAGGCATCGTCCCCCCTTCGGGGGGAAGCCGCGTCAGCGGCGCAGGGGGGCGTGTGACCTGTGCGCGAAGCGCACGGTCACGCGTACCGCTTGCTCCGCAAGTTGTCCTTCATCTCACTCAGCATGGGCTGCAGCTGCGGCCCGCCAATGCGCAGCGCCAGGCAAGTCACCACCACGTCGATGATCATCAGGTGCAGAAGCCGCGAGGTCATGGGGCTGTAGCGGTCATAGCCCTCCGGGTGGTCGGCCGCCAGGTGAAGGTGGCCAACCTTGGCCAACGGTGAGCCGCTGGCGGTGATGGTGATCACCGTGGCGCCGTGGCGGCGCGCAATGTCGGCCGCGTCCATCAGGTCTCGGGTGCGGCCCGAGTTCGAGATGATCACCACGCAATCGCCCGGCCTCAGCAGCGAGGCGCTCATCACCTGCATGTGGCCGTCGCTGTACGCGATGGCGTTGATGCCCAGGCGGAAGAACTTGTGTTGCGCGTCCTGCGCCACGATGCCCGAATTGCCCGCGCCGAAGAACTCGATGCGCCCGCGCTGGTGGTAGGTGGCCATGAGTGCGTCCACCGCCTGCTCAATGGCGTGGGTGGAGGCATCGTTACGGTATTTCAGAAACGCCGCCACCGTGTTGTCGATCACTTTCACCAGCACGTCGCTGGTCTTGTCGTCCACGTCCACGCTGCGGTGGATATAAGGCACGCCCTCGCTCACCGTGCCCATGAGCTTGAGCTTGAAGTCGCTCAACCCGTCGTAGCCCATGCTGCGGCAAAAGCGCACCACGGTGGGTTTGCTCACGTGGGCACGCTCGGCCAGCTCGCTCACGGGCAGGCTGGCAAAGCGGCGCGGGTCTTCCAGCACAAGCTGGGCCACGCGCTGCTCGGCCGGGGCCAGCGAGGACATGGAGGCGGTGATGCGGTCAAGCATGAGGGGCAATCGGATGGTCGCGGGTGCTGAAATTCTATTTCGCGCTCGTTTGATAATGGCGGCATGAACCAGCTCGACGCCCTCAAACAGTTCACCACCGTCGTGGCCGACACCGGCGACTTCCACCAGTTGGCCGCCTACGCGCCGCGCGACGCCACCACCAACCCCTCGCTCATCCTCAAGGCGGTGCAGAAGCCCGAGTACGCGCCACTGCTGGCCGACGCCGTGGCCCGTTACGGCAGCCAGGGCAAAGACGAGGTGATGAACCGCCTGCTGGTGCGATTTGGTTGCGAAATCCTGCGCCTGATTCCCGGCCGCGTGTCCACCGAAGTGGACGCCCGCCTGAGCTTTGACACCGCCGCCACCGTGGCGCGCGCGCGCCGCCTCATCGAGCTGTACCAGGCCGAGGGCGTGGCCCGCGAGCGCGTGCTCATCAAGATCGCCTCCACCTGGGAAGGCATCCAGGCCGCGGCCCAACTGGAGCGCGAGGGCATCCGCACCAACCTCACCCTGCTGTTCAGCTTCTGCCAGGCCGTGGCCTGCGGCCAGGCCAAGGTGCAGCTGATCTCGCCCTTCGTGGGCCGCATCTACGACTGGTACAAAAAGCAGGCCGGTGCCACCTGGGACGAAGCCGCCATGGCCGGCGCCAACGACCCCGGCGTGTTGTCCGTCAAGCGCATCTACAACCACTACAAGAAGCACGGCATCGCCACCGAGGTGATGGGCGCGAGCTTCCGCAACGTGGGCCAGATCACCGCCCTGGCCGGCTGCGACCTGCTCACCATCAGCCCCGACCTGCTGGCCCAACTCGCCGCCACCGAGGCCCCATTGGCCAAGGCCCTCGACGCCCAGGCCGCCCAGGCCATGGACCTGCCACCCGTGCAATACAACGAAGCCAGCTTCCGATTCGCCCTGAACGAAGACGCCATGGCCACCGAAAAGCTCGCCGAAGGCATCCGCGCCTTCGTGGCCGACACCGTCAAGCTCGAAGGCATGATGAAGTAAGCCCCTCAGGCCCGCCCAATGAAAAAACCCCGCGAGGTGACTCGCGGGGTTTTTTCTTGCGGTTGGCAGGAGCGAATCAACGCCCCTTCGACGCAGCGTGAGGCGCCAGGCCAAGGCGCAAGGGCGCAGACAGCGGCAGCGCCACGGCACACGGTGGTTCGTTTGCCCAATGAAAAAACCCCGCGAGGCAACCCGCGGGGTTTTTTTTTGCGGTCGGCACGAGCGAATCAACGCCTCTTCGACGCAGCATGAGGCGCCAGGCCAAGGCGCAAGGGCGCAGACAGTGGCAGCGCCACGGCAAGCCCTTGCAACGCCGGCATGGCGTCTCAGGCAAGGAGCAATTACATGCCCATGCCGCCCATGCCGCCCATGTCCGGCATCCCACCGCCAGCGGCGGGCGCATCGTCCTTCGGGGCCTCGGCCACCATGGCTTCGGTGGTCAGCAGCAGGGAAGCCACGGATGCGGCGTTCTGCAGGGCGGTGCGGGTCACCTTGGTCGGGTCCAGGATGCCCATTTCGATCATGTCGCCGTAGGTGTCGTTGGCGGCGTTGAAGCCAAAGTTGCCCTTGCCTTCCAGCACCTTGTTCACCACCACCGAGGGCTCGCCACCGGCGTTGGCCACGATCTCGCGCAGGGGGGCCTCGATGGCCTTGAGCACCAGCTTGATGCCGGCGTCTTGGTCAGCGTTGTCGCCCTTGACTTCACCAATGGCTTGCTTGGCGCGCAGCAGGGCCACGCCACCGCCGGCCACGATGCCTTCTTCCACAGCAGCGCGGGTGGCGTGCAGGGCGTCTTCCACGCGGGCCTTCTTTTCCTTCATCTCGACTTCGGTGGCGGCACCGACCTTGATGACGGCCACGCCGCCGGCCAGCTTGGCCACGCGCTCTTGCAGCTTCTCGCGGTCGTAGTCGCTGGTGGCTTCTTCGATCTGCACGCGGATTTGCTTGACGCGGGCTTCGATGTCCTGGGCAGCGCCAGCACCGTCGATGATGGTGGTGTTTTCCTTGCCCACTTCGATGCGCTTGGCCTGGCCCAGGTCGGCCAGGGTCACCTTCTCGAGGGTCAGGCCCACTTCTTCGGCGATCACCTTGCCACCGGTCAGGATGGCGATGTCTTCCAGCATGGCCTTGCGACGGTCGCCGAAGCCAGGGGCCTTCACGGCCACGACCTTCAGGATGCCGCGGATGGTGTTCACCACCAGGGTGGCCAGGGCTTCGCCCTCGACGTCTTCGGCAATGATCAGCAGCGGACGGCCGGCCTTGGCGACTTGCTCCAGGGTGGGCAGCAGGTCACGGATGTTGCTGATCTTCTTGTCGAACAGCAGCACGAAGGGGTTGTCCAGCAGGGCGGCCTGCTTTTCGGGGTTGTTGATGAAGTAGGGCGACAGGTAGCCGCGGTCAAACTGCATGCCCTCGACCACGTCGAGTTCGTTCTGCAGGGACTTGCCGTCTTCAACGGTGATCACGCCTTCCTTGCCGACCTTGTCCATGGCGTTGGCGATGATTTCGCCGATGGACGTGTCGCTGTTGGCGGAGATGGAGCCAACCTGAGCGATTTCCTTGCTGGTGGTGGTGGGCTTGGAGGCCTTCTTCAGCTCGGCGATCAGGGCTTCCACGGCCTTGTCGATGCCGCGCTTCAGGTCCATGGGGTTCAGGCCGGCGGCCACGTACTTGGAGCCTTCGCGCACGATGGCCTGGGCCAGCACGGTGGCGGTGGTGGTGCCGTCACCAGCGTTGTCGCTGGTCTTGGAGGCCACTTCCTTCACGAGCTGGGCGCCCATGTTCTGCAGCTTGTCCTTCAGTTCGATTTCCTTGGCCACGGACACGCCGTCCTTGGTCACGGTGGGGGCGCCGAACGAGCGCTCCAGCACCACGTTGCGGCCCTTGGGGCCCAGGGTGACCTTGACCGCGTTGGCCAGGATGTTCACGCCTTCAACCATGCGGGCGCGGGCTTCGCCGCCGAAAACTACGTCTTTTGCTGCCATTTGATGACTCCGGATTCAGTGAGAAAGAGGGGGAATGCGATCGGAAATTACTTCTCGATCACGGCGAACAGGTCGTCTTCCTTCATGACGAGCAGTTCATTGCCGTCAACCTTGACGGTCTGGCCGCTGTACTTGCCGAACAGGACGCGGTCGCCGACCTTCACGTTCATGGCCAGCAGCTCGCCCTTGTCGTTCTTCTTGCCGGGGCCGACCGCCAGCACTTCACCCTGGTCGGGCTTCTCGGCAGCGGCGTCGGGGATCACGATGCCCGAGGCGGTCTTGGTTTCGCTGTCAATGCGCTTGACGATCACGCGATCGGCGAGAGGACGAAGGTTCATTGCATCTCCTGAAATGGACGGTTTGGTGAAGGGGATACCCGGCGGAACCGCCGGGCCTTGGCGAGGTGTTAGCACTCATCGCCAGCGAGTGCTAATCATAAGGGCGGGCCATGGCGTTTTCAAGACAGGCCATGCCGACTTTTTGTCGATGCCCGTGTTTGCACCGGCATGCCCAAGGCCCGGTGTGGCCGTCAATCGGCCCTTGGCGCCTTGCTGATAGCTGACGACACAGGCCAAAGGCCCGGGAGCATGAAGGGGGAAATCGCTGCCGAAAACGGTGCTTACGCAATCAAATTGTGAGCGTCTGAATGATGTGCGATCAGCTTTTGCAGCGCCTTGTTCGCTTTGTCAATGCCGTGAGAACCCTCCCGGGGGAAATCCCAGTGTGTGCAGTGCACAACTCTGCCAACAATGCGTCGCAGCATGTCGGCGGCTCCTCCGCTGGCGGTTCGGACATGACCGATGAGCAACGACTACATCCTCGAAACACGGGACCTGACGCGCGAGTTCAAAGGCTTTGTGGCCGTTGACCACGTCAACCTGCGCGTGCGGCGCGGCTCCATTCACGCCTTGATCGGCCCCAACGGCGCGGGCAAGACCACGGTGTTCAACCTGCTCACCAAATTCCTGCCGGTGAGTTCGGGCCAGATTTTTTACAAAGGGCGCGACATCACACCGCTGAAGGCGGCCGAGGTGGCGCGCGACGGCATGGTGCGCTCCTTCCAGATCTCGGCGGTGTTCCCCCACCTCACGGTGCTGGAGAACGTGCGCGTGGGCTTGCAGCGGCAGTTGGGCACCAGCTTTCACTTCTGGAAGTCCGAGTCTTCGCTCTACAAGCTCAACGACCAGGCCATGCACCTGCTGGAGCAGGTGGACCTGGGCGGCTTCGCCGACACCGTCACCGTCGAGCTGCCTTACGGCCGAAAGCGCGCGCTGGAGATTGCCACCACCCTGGCGCTTGAGCCCGAGCTGATGCTGCTGGACGAGCCCACCCAGGGCATGGGCCACGAAGACGTGGGCCGTGTGGTGGAACTGATTCGCCGCGTGGCGGCCAACCGAACGGTGCTCATGGTGGAACACAACATGAACGTGGTGTCCCACCTGTGCGACACCATCACGGTGCTGGCCCGGGGCAGTGTCTTGGCCGAAGGGCCTTACGAGACGGTGTCCCAGGACCCACGCGTCCTGGAGGCCTATGTGGGTTCGACCGAGGAGACCAGCGCATGAGCCAGCCCTTGCTCAAGGTCTCTGACCTGCACGCCTGGTATGGCGAGTCGCACATCCTGCACGGCGTCAACTTCGAAATTCACCGCGGTGAACTCGTCACGCTGCTGGGGCGCAACGGCGCGGGCCGCAGCACCACCATCAAGTCCATCCTGGGTCTGGTGGGCAAGCGCACGGGCTCGGTCACGATCGATGGTGTTGAGACCATCCACATGCCCACCAACCGCATCGCGCGGCTGGGCCTGGGCTACTGCCCGGAAGAGCGGGGCATCTTCTCTTCGCTGAGTTGCGAAGAAAACCTGATGCTGCCGCCCAAGGTGGGCGAGGGTGGCATGAGCGTGGACGAGATCTACGAGATGTTCCCCAACCTGAAAGAGCGCCGCCACAGCCAAGGCACGCGCCTGTCGGGGGGCGAGCAGCAGATGCTGGCCATGGCGCGCATCCTGCGGTCCGGGGCAAAGGTCTTGCTGCTGGACGAAATCACCGAAGGCCTGGCTCCAGTCATCGTGCAAACCTTGGGCCGCGTGATCCGCGCGCTCAAGGCCAAGGGCCTCACCATCATCCTGGTGGAGCAGAACTTCCGCTTTGCCGCTCCGCTTGCCGACCGTCACTACGTGATGGAACACGGCCAGATCGTGGCCAGCGTGGAGAAGCACGAACTCGAGAGCAAAGCAGCCATGCTGCACGAGTACCTCGGCGTCTGACGCCATCTTTTCATCTGGAGACAACCCATGAAACGCAAACTGATTGCTGCTGCCATCGCCGCCGTTGTGGCGGGCGGTGCTCCTTTCGCCATGGCCCAGCAGGGCAAGCTTTCGGGGGATGCCGTGAAGATCGGCGTGCTGACCGACATGTCTGGCCTGTACGCAGACTACGGCGGACCTGGTGCCGTGGCCGCTGCCCGCCTGGCGGTGCAGGACTTCGGCGGCAAGATGTTCGGCAAGGACATCGTGGTGGTCAACGCCGACCACCAGAACAAGCCCGACATCGCCAAGAACGTGGCCCAGCAGTGGTTCGACCGCGATGGCGTAGACATCTCGGTGGAGAACCTGAACTCCGCCGTGGCCCTGACGGTGCAAGCCCTGGCAAAAGAAAAGAACAAGATCACCATCACCACCGGTGCGGCCACCGCCCGCTTGACCAACGAAGACTGCGCCCCGGCCAACGGCATTCACTACCTGATGGACACCATTGCCCTGTCCAACGTGGTGGGCAAGGCCATCGTGAAAGATGGCGGAGACAGCTGGTACTTCCTGACCGCCGACTACGCCTTCGGCCACTCGCTGGAGAAAGACACCGGTGATGTCGTGAAGAACGCGGGCGGCAAGGTTCTGGGCGCCGTGCGCCACCCGCTGGGCACCAGCGACTTCTCGTCCTTCCTGCTGCAGGCCCAGACCTCGGGCGCCAAGGTGGTGGGCCTGGCCAACGCCGGCGGCGACACCGTGAACAGCATCAAGGCCGCTGCCGAGTTCGGCATCACCCGCAAGCAGAGCCTGGCCGCCCTGCTGATGCTGCTGACCGACGTGCACGCCATTGGCCTGAACACCGCCCAGGGCCTGTACCTGACCGAGGGCTGGTACTGGGACCTGAACGCTGACACCCGCGCCTGGGCCGACAAGTTCAGCAAGGTCATGAACGGCCGCAAGCCGAACTCCAACCACGCGTCGGTCTACTCCGCCACGCTGCACTACCTCAAGGCCGTGCAGGCCGCCGGCACCGACGACACCGCGGCTGTGATGGCCAAGATGAAGGAAATGCCGATCAACGACATGTTCGCCAAGGGCGGCAAGATCCGCGAAGACGGCCGCATGGTGCACGACATGTACCTGTTCCAGGTGAAGAAGCCGTCCGAGTCCAAGGGCGCCTGGGACTACTACAACCTCAAGGGCACCGTGAAGGGTGACGACGCGTTCCAGCCGCTGGCCCAGAGCCGCTGCGCTGCCATCAAGAAGTGACAAACCTGGCCGGCTGATGCCGGCCCGATTCACCGAGCCGAACAGACGGGCCGTGCTGGCCACGGCCCGTCCTCATTCAACGGACTGCAATGGACCAAATTTTTGGCGTACCAACAGCGGCCTTCATGGGGCAACTCATGCTGGGGCTGGTGAACGGTTCCTTTTACGCGCTGCTCTCCTTGGGCCTGGCCGTCATCTTCGGCATGCTCAACATCGTCAACTTCGCGCACGGCGCTCTGTACATGGCCGGCGCGTTCATCGCGTGGATGCTGCTGAACTACGCCGGCGTGAACTACTGGTTCGCGCTGTTGCTGGCGCCGCTGGCGGTGGGCCTGATCGGCGTGGTCATCGAGAAGACCATGCTGCGCTGGCTGCATGGGCTGGACCACCTCTACGGCCTGCTGCTCACCTTTGGCCTGGCCCTGTTGCTCGAAGGTGTGTTCCGCGAGTTTTATGGTTCGTCGGGTCTGCCCTACGAACTGCCTGAGATTTTCCGGGGTGGTTTTGACCTGGGCTTCATGTTCCTGCCCAAGTACCGCGCCTGGGTGGTGTTCGCCGCCATCTTCGTCTGCCTGGCCACCTGGTTCGTGATCGAGAAGACCAAGCTCGGCGCCTATTTGCGGGCTGGCACCGAGAACCCCAACATGGTCAAGGCCTTCGGCATCAACGTGCCGCTGATGGTCACCCTGACCTACGCCTTCGGCGTGGGCCTGGCGGGTCTGGCTGGCGTGATGGCCGCGCCCATTTACCAGGTCAGTCCGCTGATGGGGTCGAACATCATCATTATCGTGTTCGCGGTGGTGGTGATCGGCGGCATGGGCTCGATTCTGGGCTCCATCCTGACCGGCCTGGTGCTTGGCCTGATCGAGGGCCTGACCAAGGTCTTCTATGCCGAGCTGTCCTCGACCGTGGTGTTCATCATCATGGTCATCGTTCTGATGTTCCGCCCGGCGGGCCTGTTCGGTCGGGAGAAATGATGTCCAAGACCCGCATTCTGTACAGCGTCCTGTT
This sequence comes from Hydrogenophaga sp., assembly GCF_041913525.1. Classification (GTDB taxonomy): domain Bacteria; phylum Pseudomonadota; class Gammaproteobacteria; order Burkholderiales; family Burkholderiaceae_C; genus Hydrogenophaga. The sequence continues at coordinate 302,784 of NZ_JAYSFD010000003.1, forward strand.
CGCGGCGCTCATGGTGGCTCCCTTCGTGGGCTATCCCATCTTTCTGATGAAGGTGCTGTGCTTCGCGCTGTTCGCGTGTGCCTTCAACCTGCTCATTGGCTTCACTGGCCTGCTGTCCTTCGGTCACGCCATGTTCTTTGGCTTCGCGGCCTATGTGTCGGGCCACGCCGCCAAGGTCTGGGGCCTGACGCCTGAGCTGTCCATCCTGGCCGGCACGCTGTGCGCCACGGGCATTGCGGTGGTCACGGGCTGGCTGGCGGTGCGTCGCCAGGGCATCTACTTCGCCATGGTGACCCTGGCCCTGGCCCAGATGGTGTATTTCATCTGCGTGCAGGCGCCCTTCACTTACGCGGAGGATGGCATCCAGAGCATTCCGCGCGGCAAGCTGTTTGGCGTGATCGACCTGGCCAGTGACACGGCCATGTATTACCTGGTGGCCGCCGTCTTCGTGTTCGGTTTCGCTCTGATCTACCGCATCATCCACTCGCCCTTCGGGCAGGTGCTGAAGTCGGTGCGCGAGAACGAGCCGCGCGCCCTTTCGCTGGGCTACAACGTCGACCGCTACAAGCTGCTGGCGTTCGTGCTCTCGGGCACCATCGCTGGCATGGCCGGTGCCACCAAGTCGATCGCTTTCGGCATCGCCACGCTCACCGACGTGAGTTGGCAGATGTCCGGAGAAGTGGTGCTGATGACGCTGCTCGGTGGCATGGGCACCATCCTTGGGCCCGCCGTGGGCGCGACCATCATCGTGACCATGCAGAACTACCTGGCCGACCTGGGCTCGATGGTGTCGATCATCATGGGCCTGACCTTCGTGGTCTGCGTGCTGGCCTTCCGCCGTGGCATCGTCGGCGAAATCGAGCACCGCCTGATCAACAAGAAGAAGTCGTCTTGAGTGCTGGTGGCTGCTGCGCCGAGGGGAGTGGTCTTCTCTCGGCCGGCAGCGATGCCTCAGAAGTGCGCGAGGTAGCCACCGTCCACCGCCAGCACCTGGCCCGTCACGTAACTGGCGGCGTCGCTGGCCAGGAATACCGCCGCACCCGCGATTTCGGGTGCTTGCCCCCAGCGGCCCAGTGAGGTGCGGCGCTTGAGCCAATCGGCCACGCCAGCGTCTTCCACCATGGCTGCATTGGTCTCGGTGGCAAAGTAGCCTGGTGCAATGGCGTTGACGCGCACACCATGTGGCCCCAATTCGGCCGCCAGGGCACGCGTCATTGCCTCGACCGCACCCTTGGATGTGGTGTAAGCCGCGTCGCCCGCCCGGGCGATGGGGCCCGCGATGGATGTGATGTTGACAATGCTGCCCTTTCCCTGGGCCTGCATCACGCCGGCTGCCTGGCGGCACAGGTTCCATGCACCCACTAGGTTCACCTCGAGCAGCTCTCGCAATGCCTGCGGAGGCAACTGCTGGAGAGACTCGCGCCGTCGTTGGCCCACCGCGTTGACCAGAATATCCCAGCGACCAGCTTGCTCAAGGAAGTTGCGAATGCCTTCGTTGGTATCCGTCTCGTGACCGACGTCGAAGGCCAGCAAGTGAACTTGACCATCGATGCCACGGGCGGCCTCTTGCAGTGCGGCTTGATCTCGGCCACAGAGCCAGACGTTGGCGCCATGGGCGGCAAAAGCATGCGCGATCTCGCGGCCTAAGCCACGCGCGGCGCCCGTCACCAAGGCGGTGCGCCCGGCGAGGTGGAAGAGAGATGGAGAGCAGGCTTGAGGGTGGAGGTTCACGCCACCATTATCGACAGCTGGGGAACTTCAGTTGGTCAGTTCGGCCAGTGATGAGAAGCCAAAACTGATTTCCGGCTCCACCTCTTCGCAAGGCAATGTGAAGAAGAAGGTACAGCCTTCGCCCACCGCGGTTTCGCACCACAGCCGACCGCCATGACGCTCAATGATGCGCTGACTCAGGGAGAGGCCGGTGCCAGTGCCTTCGAAGTCCATGGAGTGATGTTGGCGCTGGAACATCACGAACAGGTTTTGCGCCTTGCTCAGGTCGAACCCGGCGCCGTTGTCCTTGATGTAGAACATGCGGCCGCCAACTGGGTTCAATCGCCAGCCGATTTCGATGCGCGCGTGCTCGACCTTGCTGGTGAATTTCACCGCGTTGTCCAGCAGCTTGCCCATGGCTTGAGCCAGCATCATGGCGTCACCCAACACCACCGGCATGTCCTCGTCAACGACCCACTCGATCTGGCGATCGACGTGCTCACGTTTGAGGTGCTCTATCACGCCGTGCATCAGTGGGGAGAGCGGCACAGGCTGGGTTTCGAGCGCCACCCTGCCGAGGCGTGCGTATTCCAACAGGCCTTCGATCATGGTTCCCATGCGCTTGCTAGCCTTGCCGATCGCCAGCAGGTAGGGTTTCAGGACAGGGTCATTTGAGTCGGCCAGCTGCTCCTGCAGCAGGCCAATGAAGTTCGAGATGTGCCGCAGCGGTGCCCGCAGGTCGTGGGAAACCATGTGCGAGAACACGTCAAGGTCTTTGTTGGCGGCCACGAGCTGCTGGGTGCGCTCAGACACCCGTTTTTCCAGTTCCCGGTTGAGATCGTTCATCACGTCCTCGAGGTGCTTGGCGGCGGTCATGTCGCGCGTGATGCAAGATAGACCACGTAACTCGCCAGTCTGATGGCGAAGCGCTGTGACCACGGTGTGACCCCAGAACCGCGACCCATCTTCGCGTCGACGCCAACCCCGTGTTTCCCACTGACCATTGGCGATCGCCAATCGGAGAACTTGATCCAGATCGGTCTCATCGGCAGGTTCGGCCACCAGTCGTAGGGCATCGCTGTTCTGCCCCAGCATTTGCTGGTGGGTGTAGCCGTGCAGGCGTTGTGCGCTCTCTGTCCAGTCCGTCACGAGGCCCGTCTCGTCAATGAAATAGATGCAGTAGTCCTGCAGGGCATCCACCATCAATCGATATCGCTGTTCGCTTTCGAACAGCTCAGCGCTGCGTTCGCGGACGCGCTCTTCCAGGTCATGGTTGGCCCTGAGCACCATTTCCTCAATGCGGCGACGTTCGGTGATGTCGCTCATCTCGATGAAGATTCCGCGGACTTCCGATTCATGGAAGTCGGGGATGTAGTGAATCTCGTAGAAATGCTCGGAGCCATCTGCGTGTGTTCGCTGAGTTTCAAAGCTCACGGATTCACCGCTCAGCGCTTGTGCCACCTTGGGCAAGATCTCGGGCAGGGTTTCGGTCGGCATGATCTCGCTGATGTTCAAGCCGACAATCTCGTCTGCGGTCTTGCCGAAGCCTTGGGCATGGGCAAGGTTGGCAAACCGGCAAACCAGGTCCTTGTCGTAGTAGCTCAAGCGCGTGGGAATGCGGTTGGCGACTCGCTGGATCAGGTCTGCGTTGCTCTCGGTGGCAGGTGCAGAAGAAGAGATGATGTCCATGGTCTGGCCTCGTCGGATCGGAGCAACTGGCAACAAAGTCTTCGGTCTTATCGACAGCTGGACCGGAAAATTCAATGGCCCTGGCGTACGATCTGACACGCCGGTTGGGCGAAAAAAAACCCGCACCTGAAAAGTGCGGGTCTTGTTGGTGGGCGCTCGCTTTCGATCGGAGTTCCGTCAAGTCTTGGGTAGGCTCAAGAGCCTTACCGGGGATGAGATCAGAGTCCGGCGGCGGCGCGCAGGGCCGCGGCCTTGTCGGTGCGCTCCCAGGTGAACTCGGGCTCTTCACGGCCGAAGTGGCCGTAGGCCGCCGTCTTGGAGTAAATCGGGCGCAACAGGTCCAGCATCTGGATGATGCCCTTCGGGCGCAGGTCGAAGTGTTCGTTCACCAGCTCGGCAATCTTCTCGTCGGGGATCACGCCCGTGCCTTCGGTGTAGACCGTCACGTTCATGGGCTTGGCCACGCCGATGGCGTAGGCCACCTGCACCTGGCACTGGCGCGCCAGACCAGCGGCCACCACGTTCTTGGCCACGTAGCGGGCCGCGTAGGCGGCAGAGCGGTCCACCTTGGACGGGTCTTTGCCCGAGAAGGCGCCGCCACCGTGGGGGCAGGCGCCGCCGTAGGTGTCCACAATGATCTTGCGACCGGTCAGGCCGCAGTCGCCCTGCGGGCCACCAATCACGAAACGGCCGGTGGGGTTGATCAGGTAGCGCGTGTTCTGCAGCCACTCCTTGGGCAGCACCGGCTTGATGATTTCTTCGATCACGGCGTCAATGAAGCTCTGCTTCATTTTCGTGGCGGTTTCGCTCTGGTCGGGGCTGTGCTGGGTGGACAGCACCACGGTGTCAATGCTGTGGGGCTTGCCGTCGACATAGCGCATGGTCACCTGGCTCTTGGCGTCAGGGCGCAGGAAGGGCAGGCGGCCGTCTTTGCGCAGTTGCGCCTGGCGCTCCACCAGGCGGTGGGCGTAGTAGATGGGCGCCGGCATCAGTTCGGGCGTTTCGTCGCAGGCGTAGCCAAACATCAGGCCCTGGTCGCCAGCGCCAATGTTCAGGTAATCGTCAGAGGCGTGGTCCACGCCCTGGGCGATGTCGTTGCTCTGCTTGTCATAGGCCACCAACACGGCGCAGCCCTTGTAGTCGATGCCGTACTCGGTGTTGTCGTAACCGATGCGCTTGATGGTGTCGCGCGCCACCTGGATGTAGTCGACGTTGGCCTGGGTGGTGATTTCACCGGCCAGCACCACCAGACCGGTGTTGGTCAGCGTCTCGGCGGCCACGCGGCTGCGCGGGTCTTGCTCGAAGATCGCGTCAAGGATGGCGTCAGAGATCTGGTCCGCCACCTTGTCGGGGTGGCCTTCGGACACGGATTCGGACGTGAAAAGAAAATCGTTCGCCATTTAAACTCCTGAAGTGCTGTGGATCGGCGTTGCCGGTCTGTCAGAAGTCGGCGAACGCTTTAGCGGTATTTGTGAATCGCCCCGCAATCAGTTCATCAACTCGGCGATGGCGCGATTCTAGGCCAATCCGCACCAACCCCCTGGCCGCCCTTGTCCACCTTCGTTAACTGTTTGTTCCGAGGCCTGAGTTGCCTTCCCCTGCCGGTGCTGCACGCGCTGGGCTGGCCCTTGGGCTGGCTGAGCTTTTGGCTGTCGGCCCGTTATCGCCAGCGCCTGTTGGCCAACGCTGCCCTGGCCGAAGTGCCGCGCCGGCAGGCTTGGGCGTCGGTGGCCGAGGCCGGCAAGCTGGTCACCGAGTTGCCTCGCTTGTGGCTGGGGCGGCCAGTGCCAGTGCATTGGCGTGGCGCCGAGCACATTGAGGCCGCCCTGGCAGAAGGCCAAGGGCTTCTGTTTCTGACCCCTCACCTGGGGTGCTTTGAAATCACGGCCCAGGCCTACGCCGCTCGTTTTGGGGCTCTCCATCCCATGACGGTCCTGTTCAGGCCTGCGCGACAACCCTGGTTGCGTGATCTGGTGGCGGGGGCTCGCCAGCGCCCCGGTTTGCGCACTGCGCCCACCACTTTGGCGGGCGTGAAGCAACTGCTCAAGGCCCTCAAGGGTGGCGAAGCGGTGGGCTTGCTGCCAGACCAGGTGCCGCCTATGGGCCAGGGCGCGTGGGCGCCGTTTTTCGGGCGCGATGCCTACACCATGACCCTGTCCGCCAGGCTGGCCCATGCCGGGCCGGTGCGGGTGCTGCTGAGCTGGGGCGAGCGGCTTTCCTGGGGGCGCGGCTACGTGGTGCACGTCAGACCCCTTGCTGAGACTTTGTCCACCGATGCCGGGCTGGCGGCCGCCCAGATCAACCGTGCCATGGAGTCGCTGGTGCGAGAATCGCCCACCCAGTACCTGTGGTCTTACGACCGTTACAAGGCACCGCGCGAATGACCGCTCCCGATTCTGCTTTCGCTCCATCGAACGATCACCCGAACGCGTCGAGTCATTGGGTCAACCGACTGGGCATTGGCTTCATGCGCTTGTTGGCCCGGTTGCCGCTGCCATGCGTGCGCGCCGCTGGCTGGGTGTTCGGGCAGGTGTTGCATGCCGTGGCCGGGCGCCGCCGGCGCGTGGCCCGCACCAATTGGGCCTTGTGTTTTCCCGAGCAGACCGAAGCCCAGCGCAACGCGGCGGTGCGCCGCCACTTCGTGCTGTTTGCCCAGGCCTGGCTGGACCGCGGCTGGCTTTGGGAGGCCCGTCCCGACGTGGTGCGTCGCCGCCTGGTGCTCAAAGGAGACCTGAGTGCCCTGGCGGGCCAGGCGCCCACCGTGCTGTTCGCCCCGCACTTCGTGGGCATGGACGCTGGCTGGACGGCCCTGACCGCCCACCTGGATCGGCGTTTCTGCGGCATCTACGCCGGCCAGCTCAATGCCGATGTCGACCGCTGGATGTCCTTGGGGCGCCAGCGCTTTGGCCAGCCGCACATCGTGGCCATGCGCCAGGGCCTCAAGCCCCTGGTGAGCGCTTTGCGCCAGGGCATGCCCCTGTACCTGCTGCCGGACATGGACTATGGCACCCGAGACTCGGAGTTCGTGCCCTTCTTCGGCGTGCAGACCGCCACCATCACCTCGCTCTCGCGCTTCGCGCGCATGGCGCGGGCCAAGGTGGTGCCGGTGCTCAGTCGCCTGGTCCCCGAGGGCTACGAAGTGACCGTTTTGTCACCCTGGGAGGCCTATCCCACCGACGATGTGCCGGCGGACACCGCCACCATGAACCGCCACCTTGAGGCCTACATTCGCACCATGCCCGAGCAGTACTACTGGGTGCACAAGCGCTTCAAGACGCGGCCACCAGGCGAGCCGTCGTTTTATTGATTCGCGCGCGCCAGGTAGGCGCCAATCACCTCGGCCACCCGGTCGGGCATTTCATGCACGATCCAGTGGCTGGCCTCGGGCTCCAGGTGCACGGTGAGTTGGGGCACCCAGGCCTCTAGACCATTGAGCAAACCGCGAGGCAACGCGCTGTCGTTCAGGCCCCAGATCACCAGGGTGGGCAGGGCCACTGCCAAGCGTTCATGGGGCACGGTCAACGCAGCGGCAGCCGGGTCCCCCGGGCGAGGTGGACGAAGGGGGGAGGCGGCGTAATAAGCGCATGGGCCTATCAGCCCGTGGCGCCACGCCTCGCGGTAGCGCTCTCGGGTGGCGTCATCCAGCCAGGCTTTGGGGCCTGTGTCGGCGCCCATGTTCGTGAAAAAAGGCCACAGACGGGCGAAGTCGTTCTCGGCCAGCAGGTCCGGGGCATCGGGCCGAATCAGAAAGTTCATGTAGGCGCTGGCCGCCTGTTGCTCGGGCGATGACGCCAGCTCGCGCAGAAAAGGGCCGGCGTGCGGTGCGTTCAGGATCACCAGCCGCTGCATCAACGCCGGGTGCTGGTTCGCCACGGTCCAGGCGATGGCACCACCCCAGTCGTGGGCCACCAAGGCCGCCAACTGGCCTGGGGTGGGGGAGTGTGTGGTGATGGCCGCTGCGGTGGCGGCGATGTCCTTCACCAGCTCTTTGGCCTGATAGGCCGCCACTTCGGTTGGGGCACTGGAGCGTTCGTAGCCCCGCAGGTTGGGGGCCACGCAGCGGTAGCCACCGTGTTCAGGCTGGGCAAAATGCTCAAGCAGTGCATCCCAGACAAAGGCCGCTTCCGGGAAGCCGTGCAGAAACAGCAGCACTGGGCGGCCAGGTGAACCGCTGGCCCGGCAACTCAGGGTGATGCCGTGCGGCAGGGCAAGGTCGAAGGTCTCGATCATGGCGGGCATCCAGTGGCCCGCCGACATCAGTCGAGCGCGGGCGGTTCGTCTTCTGGGGGCGTTACCGGCTCGCGGCTCCACTGCCAAAGCAGGCCCGCCACCTCGTCCAGGCCCTGCTTCTTCAGGGCAGAGAACAGTCTGGCTTCGCCCCCGCCGGATTGCAGTCGCGCAATCGACAGCGCTTTCTGGGCCTCGGCATGGTTCAGCTTGTCGGCCTTGGTCAGCAGCACCAAAAACTTCAGGCCCTCTTGCACCCGTGGGCGGATGACGTCCAGGAGGGCTTCATCCAGCTCGGTCAGGCCCAGGCGTGGGTCCACCAGCAGCACCACGGCCCGCAGGTTGCGCCGCGTCACCAGGTAATTCGCCATGACCCGCTGCCAGCGCAGCTTGGCCTCTTGCGGCACGGCGGCGTAGCCATAGCCCGGCAGGTCGGCCAAGACCGCATCGACCACACCTTGTTTGCCCAGGGCAAACAGGTTGATGCTCTGGGTGCGCCCCGGCGTCTTGGAGGCAAATGCCAAGCGCTTTTGCTGCGTGAGTGTGTTGATGCAGGTGGATTTCCCCGCGTTGGAGCGACCGACAAACGCAATTTCCGGCACGTCCAGAGCCGGCAGGTGCTCCAGTTGGGGCGCCGTCGTGAGGAAGCGGGCGGTGTGTAGCCAGCCGTGCAGGGTGCGCGGGTCTGGCAGGGGGGCTGGAGCAGGGTGTTGGGTCATTGAGTGGGGTATCTAGCCGGCCATTGTAAAATCGTCAGGCTTTGCCCGGTCCATCCGAGATCCTTTATCAACCGAAACCGTCGCACCCGACGCCCGCCCCGTCATGAAACTGCCTGCTTTCCTCTTCAGCGCCGTTGCCGCCGCAGCCCTGTCGTTCAGCGCCCAGGCGCAAACGGCCAAGCCCGACCTGGCCAAAGGCGCGGCGACTTACGGCGCGGTTTGCGTGGCCTGTCACGCAGCCGATGGCAACTCGACCACGCCGGCCAACCCCAAGCTGGCCCAGCAGCACCCTGAGTACCTGATCAAGCAGCTTCAGGAATTCAAGTCGGGCAAGCGCAAGAACGCCGTGATGCAAGGCTTCGCTGCCGCCCTGTCGGACGACGACATGCGCAACATTGCCTACTGGCTGGCCGACCAAAAAGCCAAGGGTGGCGCTGCCACCGACAAAGACCTGGTGAAGCTGGGTGAGCGCATTTACCGTGGCGGCATCGCCGATCGTCAGATTGCTGCTTGCGCTGGCTGCCACAGCCCCAACGGCGCTGGCATTCCCGCCCAGTACCCCCGCCTGTCCGGCCAGCACGCCGATTACACCGCGGCTCAACTGCAGCAGTTCCGCAGTGGCGCTCGCGCCAACAACGTCCAGATGACCGGCGTGGCCGCCAAGATGACCGACATGGAAATCAAGGCCGTCTCCGATTTCATCGCCGGCCTGCGTTGAGCAAGCCCCCGGCCACAGGCCGGGATATAAGCCGTCATTAATGTTTGACGGCAAAATGCACAAATTGCCGCGCCGGCGTTGAACCGCCAGCCGAAAACAACATCAGAGAAGGGCGCGTTCCGGGCAAGCTGGAACCGCCCTTTTTCTTGTACCCCCACCCCATGAGTGTTTCCACCCAAGGCCTGCGCCTGCGCTCCGGCTCCCAATGGCTCAGTGACGCAACCGAGTTGCTGTCATCGATGCGCTTTGCCATCGCCCTGCTGAGCGTGATTTGCATCGCGTCGGTCATCGGCACGGTGGTCAAGCAGCACGAGCCCATCAACAACTACGTCAACCAGTTCGGGCCGTTCTGGGCCGAGGTGTTCGGCTCGGCTGGCCTGTTCTCGGTGTACAGCGCCTGGTGGTTCTTGTTGATCCTGGCGTTCTTGGTCATCAGCACCTCGCTGTGCATCATCCGCAACACCCCGAAAATCTTCGCGGACTTCAAGGCCTACAAAGAGAACATCCGCGAGCAGAGCCTCAAGGCCTTTCACCACCGCGCTGAAGGCTCGGTGGACGAAGTGCCGGAGGCGGCGGCCCATCGCATTGGCCAGCAACTGCTGGGCTCTGGCTGGAAGGTGAAGCTGCAGTCTCGCGAGACGCCGCAGGGCACCGGCTGGATGGTGGCCGCCAAGGCAGGCGCGGCCAACAAGGTGGGCTACCTGGCGGCGCACGGCGCCATTGTGCTGGTGTGCATTGGTGGTCTGCTTGATGGCGACCTGGTGGTGCGGGCGCAGACTTGGTTCAACGGCAAAACCCCGTTCACCGGCGGCGGCCTCATTGCCGACGTGCCGGCCCAGCACCGTTTGTCGCCCCAGAACCCCACCTTCCGGGGCAACCTGCTGGTCAGCGAAGGCACATCGTCCAGCACCGCCGTGCTGCCACAGGCCAGCGGGGTGCTGCTGCAAGACCTGCCCTTCTCGGTGGAACTCAAGAAGTTCATCGTCGAGTACTACGAAACGGGCATGCCGCGCCTCTTTGCCAGCGACATCGTCATCCATGACCTGGAAACCGGCGAGAAGAAGGAAGCCCGCGTGGAGGTGAACCACCCCGCCAATCACCGGGGCATCAACATCTACCAGTCCAGCTTTGACGATGGTGGCTCGCGCGTGAAGCTGCAGGCCGTGCCCATGCAGCCCATGGCCAAGGCCTTTGATGTGGAAGGCAACATCGGCGGCTCCACCGAACTGAGCAATGGTGAGCAGCGCATGACGCTGGAGTTCACTGGCCTGCGCGTCATCAACGTGGAGAACTTCGCCAATGCAGGTTCTGCCACCGACGTGCGCAAGGTAGACCTGCGACAGTCGATCGAGAGCCGCCTGGGCTCTGGCCACAAAACGGTCACCGAAAAAACCTTGCGCAACGTCGGCCCCAGCGTCAACTACAAGCTGCGCGACAGCGCCGGCCAGGCCATCGAGTACCACAACTACATGCTGCCGGTCGAGCTGGACGGTCAGCGCGTGTTCCTGCTGGGCATGCGCGAAACCCCGCAAGAGCCCTTCCGTTACCTGCGGGTGCCCGCTGACGAGAACGACAGCATGGACGGTTTTGCCCGCCTGCGAGCGGCGCTGGCCGACCCGGTGTTGCGCGAGCAGGCCGTGCGCCGCTACGCGGCAGGCTCAGTCGAAGGAGGTCGCGCCGACCTGGCCGAGGCCCTGGCCGCATCGGCCACCCGCGCGCTGGATCTCTTTGCGGGGGCCGAGTCGGTGAAGCCAGCCAATGGCGGGGCGCCGGTTTCGGGCGGCTTGCAGGCGGTGTCCACCTTCCTGGAGACCAATGTGCCCGAGGCCGATCGAGAGCGCGCGGGCGATGTGCTGGTGCGCATCCTTAATGGCAGCCTGTTCGAGCTGTTGCAGCTCAGCCGCGAGAGGGCTGGCTTGGCGCCCGCCGCGCGCGATGAGGCCACCCAGCGCTTCATGACCCAGGCGGTCATCAGCCTGAGCGACACCTTCTTCTATCCCGCGCCCATGACCTTCTTGCTCAAGGACTTCACGCAGGTTCAGGCCAGCGTGTTCCAGGTGGCGCGTGCGCCGGGGCAGAACATCGTTTACCTCGGCTGCGTGTTGCTCATCGTCGGCGTTTTCGCCATGCTGTACGTCCGCGAACGCCGCTTGTGGGTATGGCTGGCGCCCCGCGAATCTGGCTCTGCCGCCACCATGGCCTTGTCGTCCAACCGCAAGACGCTGGACGCTGACCGCGAATTCGATCTGCTCAAGACCCAATTGCTCAAGGTGAACCCATGAATACCGCCACCCAGACCATCGAGCTCAAGAAAAGCCACAGCGGCCAGGGGGGACTGGCGCCCGGTTACTGGGCGCGCCGCAACGTGTGGGACTGGCTGTTTGCCGTGCTTTGCGTGGTGGGAGCCGGCGTGGCGTTTCAGCGTTACGGCGCTGCGATGGACATCTACGAAAAGTCCATTCTGGTGGGAACCGTGCCCAGCGTGATCTGGCTGGGTTGGTTCTGGCGCCCCCTGCGCACGCTGATGGTGGTGGTGGCCGCGATTTCATTGCTCGCGATCAACTTGTACCAAACCCCGACGGGGGCTGATTTGGCGCGTGCCGATCAGGTGTTCCTGCTCAAGTACTTCATCTCCAGCCAGTCCGCGATTCTGTGGATGAGCATGCTGTTCTTCATGAGCACGGCCTTCTACTGGATTGGCCTGCTCACCCGCGGCGGCCAGACCTTCGAGGCCCTGGGCTCGCGCCTGGCCTGGGTGGCCAGCGGCCTGGCCCTGATCGGCACCATGGTGCGCTGGTATGAGAGTCACCAGATTGGCACCGGCATCGGCCACATTCCGGTCAGCAACCTCTACGAGGTATTCGTGCTGTTCTGCTGGATGACAGCCGTCTTCTACCTGTACTACGAAGACCAGTACAAGACCCGCTCCATGGGAGCGTTCGCCATGCTCATCGTGAGCGCGGCGGTGGGCTTTCTGCTGTGGTACACGGTGGTGCGCGAGGCCCACCAGATTCAGCCGCTCGTGCCAGCTCTGCAGAGCTGGTGGATGAAGCTGCACGTGCCGGCCAACTTCATCGGCTACGGCACCTTCGCCATTGCCGCGATGCTCGCGTTCGCCTACCTCATCAAGCAAAGCGCTGGTGAAACCCGGTGGTACAAGCTCGCGCCGCTGTGGCTGCTGGGCGTGGTGCTCTGCTTTGAGCCCATCGTGTTTCGCCAGGGCGCTGCGGACAAAGGCGGCAGCTACTGGTTTGTGTACTTCGGCGTGTCGGCTTTGATCGTGGGCGGCATCCTCACGGCCCGTGGCCGCATTGCCGAGCGACTGCCCAGCTTCGAGGTGCTGGACGACGTGATGTACAAGGCCATCGCCGTGGGCTTCGCTTTCTTCACCATCGCCACCGTGCTGGGTGCCTTCTGGGCGGCCGAGGCCTGGGGCGGTTACTGGAGCTGGGACCCCAAGGAAACCTGGGCGCTGATCGTGTGGCTTAACTACGCGGCGTGGCTGCACATGCGCCTGATGAAAGGCCTGCGCGGCACCGTGGCTGCCTGGTGGGCACTGGTGGGCCTGGCCATCACCACCTTCGCCTTCCTCGGCGTGAACATGTTCCTGTCGGGCCTGCACAGCTACGGCGAGCTGTGATCCGGAAACTTCTCGCTGGCTGGGTGGTCTGAAAAGACCTGTGGGGGCGCCTTGGAGGGCGCCCCTGTTCTCTTGAAGAAGGACCGTTTATGTTGATTCGAACAGGCGGCGACGGCTTCCAGCACCCGCTCAGCAGCGATATCACGCCCCGTGAGGCGTACTTCTCTCGCCGGCTGTGGCTGACGGCCATGGCCGCTTCTGGCGTGGCGTGGGCCGGCCGCGAAGCATTCGCACAAGGCTCGGCTCGCCCCAACCGACTGGCCGCCTTGCCAGGGCAGCGCAGTGCGGTGGACGGGGCGACCTCGGCAGAGAAGCTCACGTCTTACCAAGACGTCACCCAGTACAACAACTTCTACGAATTCGGCACCAGCAAATCCGATCCTGCTGCGCGAGCCGATTCCCTCAAGCCCAGACCCTGGACGGTTCAGGTGGAAGGCTTGGTCAACAAGCCTGGCACCTTTGACCTCGATGCCCTGCTCAAGCTGGCCCCGATGGAGGAGCGCATCTACCGGCTGCGCTGCGTGGAGGGCTGGTCGATGGTGATCCCCTGGGTCGGCTATTCCCTGTCAGCGCTCATCAAGCGTGTCGAACCGCAGGGAAGCGCGAAGTATGTCGAGTTCGTGACCCTGGCCGATCCCAAGCAGATGCCAGGCTTGCGCTCGCGCGTGCTGGACTGGCCCTACACCGAGGGCCTGCGCCTGGACGAAGCCCTGCATCCCTTGAGCCTGTTGGCCTTTGGTCTCTACGGCGAGGTCCTGCCCAACCAGAACGGTGCGCCGGTGCGCCTGGTGGTGCCATGGAAATACGGCTTCAAGAGCGCCAAGTCGATCGTCAAGATCCGCTTCACCGAGCGGCAGCCCAAGACGGCATGGAACGAGGCGGCTCCGCAAGAGTACGGGTTCTATTCCAACGTGAACCCGCAGGTCGCGCACCCGCGCTGGAGCCAAGCCTCTGAGCGGCGCATCGGCGAAGAGGGCGGCCTGTTCGCGAAGCGACGCCCCACGCTGATGTTCAACGGATACGAAAAGCAGGTGGGCCAGCTGTATGCCGGCATGGACCTGAGCAAGTTCTACTGAGCATGAGCACCACAGCCCACGCGGGCGCCATTCGTTCCCGCCTGTCCTGGCCCAACCGGATCGTCATGCACCCGCTGGCCAAGCCCACGCTGTTCGCGGCCTTGTCTCTGCCCATGCTGTATTTGGTGTGGGCCGCTTTTGCTGACGCCCTGGGCGCCAACCCAGCGCAGGCCATGGTGCGAGCCCTGGGGGACTGGACCCTCCGCGCGCTGGTGCTGGCGCTGGCCGTGACGCCTCTGCGCGTCATCACCGGCTGGTCGGCCCTGGTGCGTCTGCGTCGAATGTGCGGTCTCTTCGTGGCGTTCTACGCCAGCATGCACTTGCTGGCCTACGCCTGGCTCGACACGGGCTGGGATTGGGCCGAGGTGGTGCACGACACAGCCAAACGGCCCTTCATTCTGGTGGGCATGCTGGCCTGGGTGTTGCTGATAGCGCTGGCGGCCACTTCGTTCAACGGTGCGGTTCGGGCCCTGGGTGGCAAGGCCTGGCAGCGGCTGCACCGCCTCGTGTACCTGGTGGCCGGTCTCGCGGTGCTGCACTTTTATTGGATGCGCAGCAGCAAGAATGACCTCACCGAGGTGAGCGTCTACGCGGCCGTGTTCATCGGCTTGCTGGGCTGGCGTGCCTGGCGCCGCTGGGGCCCGCGCTGAGGTGCTGCCTCAGCTCAGCAGGGTCTCTAGCCGCAACTGGTCAGCGGCGGTCTCGCGGTGGCGAATGACGGTGGCCCGATCGCCGTCCACCAACACCTCTGCGGCGCGTCCACGGGTGTTGTAGTTGCTGGCCATGCTCATGCAATAGGCGCCAGCCGACAGCACCGCCAGCAGATCGCCGGGCTGCACCGCCAGCGAGCGTTCGTGGCCCAACCAGTCGCCGCTCTCGCACACCGGCCCCACCACATCCCACATGATGGATGCCTCGCCATCGCGGGGCTTCACCGGCTCGATGCGGTGGTAGGCCTGGTACATCGCTGGGCGGGGCAGGTCGTTCATGGCCGCGTCCACGATCAGGAAGTTCTTCTGCTCACCGGGCTTGAGGTACAGCACCTCGGTCAGGCACACGCCCGCGTTGCCCACCAGAGAACGGCCAGGCTCGATGTAGATGGCGCGATCACCGAAGCCGCGGGCGTCCAGCTTGGCCAGCAACTGGGCCCAGAGTGCATCGGCGGCCGGTGGCACATCGCCGCTGTAATCAATGCCCAGGCCACCACCGAAGTCGATGTGGCCGATGTGAACGCCAGCCGCCTCCACCGCTTCCACCAGATCGAGCACCCGGTCCATGGCGTCGAGGTAGGGCTCGACCTGGGTGATCTGTGAGCCGATGTGGCAATCGATGCCCACCACCCGCAGGCCGGCACAAGACGCGGCATGGCGGTAGGTGGCCACGGCGGATTCGTGTGCAATGCCGAACTTGTTGCCCTTCAGGCCGGTGGAAATGTAGGGATGCGTCTTGGCGTCCACATTGGGGTTCACGCGCAAACTGACCGGGGCGCGCAGGCCCATGCCACGGGCCACTTCGTCCAGCACGTCGAGTTCTGCAATGCTTTCGACGTTGAAGCAGCCAATGCCCACTTCCAGTGCTCGGCGCATCTCGGCGCGAGTCTTGCCTACGCCCGAGAAGATCACCTTGGCCGGGTCCACCCCCGCCGCCAAGGCCCGTTCAAGCTCACCGCCGGACACGATGTCCAGCCCGCAACCTTCACGCACCAAGGTTTGCAGAATGGCCAGCGACGAATTGGCTTTCATCGCGTAACAGATAAGGTGCTTGCGCCCGCTCAGGCCGCGCTGATAGGCGGCCAGGGCTTCCAGCATCGCGGCTTTGCTGTACACGAACAGTGGTGTGCCGTGCTCGTGGGCCAGGCGCGAGAGCGGCACGCCCTCAAAGTGCAGTTCACCGTTGCGGAGCGTCAGGAAGGCGGGCAGGGGCGACATCAGAGGTCTTGGCTGGAGTGGGGGTGGCAGAGGGCAAATACAGCGGACCCTTTTGCCCGCAACCGACCAAGCCCAACAGCACGCACGCCATGGCCATGACCCGCGAGGGGCCGGACCACCGGCCTAGAATTCGCTGCATCCCAAACATCCTCGCATTGTAATGACCGACACCGAATACCAGGACCGCGCAGAGGCCTTGCTCAAAGCGGTCGAGCTGGCCTGCGATCGCCTCAACGAGGCCACCGACGCCGACATCGACAACCAGCGCGTGGGCGGCATGATCACCCTGACCTTTGCCAACCGCAGCCAGATCATCATCAACCTGCAAAAGCCACTACACGAGGTCTGGCTTGCAGCTCGCGCTGGCGGCTTCCACTACAAGTTCGACGGTGCGGCCTGGGTGGACACCAAAGGCAATGGTGAGTTTTTCGCCAACCTGAGCCGCTACGCCAGCGAGCAGGCCGGTTTGACCTTGAGCTTCAATTCCTGAACAAGTCCAGAATGCTGCGCCGCTCTTCGGTCGGCGTGGGTTTGGCGGCGCCCTCTGAACTGCCGGGGGCTGCCGGGTCTGACATGCCCAGCGAGTTCACGCTGTTGCCCGGACCAAACTCGTCGTAGTACCACTCGCCGCCGATGTTCGTCACGCCAGTGGGTGGGTCATAGGTCATGACGGGCACGTTCTTCAATGCCGTCTGCATGAAAGAAATCCAGATCGGCAGGCTCAGGCCGCCACCGGTCTCGCGGCTGCCCAGGTTGCGCGGGGTGTCGTAACCCACCCAGGCGGCGGCGACCAGGGTCGGCTGGTAGCCCACGAACCAGGCGTCGACCGCGTCGTTCGTGGTGCCGGTCTTTCCGTAAAGGTCGGGGCGCTTCAGGGTGGCTTGAGCCCTTGCCGCGGTGCCGGTGCGCGTAATTTCCTGCAGCAGGCTGTTCATGACGAACGCGTTGCGGGCATCGATGACGCGGGGCGATTGGTCAAGCGGCTTTTCCGGTGCTTCAAACAGCACCTTGCCTCGCTGGTCAGTGACTTTGGTGATCAGCGTGGGCGACACCCGGTAGCCACCGTTGGCGAACACGGCATAGCCGGTGGCCATCTGCAGCGGCGTCACCGACCCGGCCCCCAGCGCCATGGTGAGGTAGGGCGGGTGTTTGTCGGCATCAAACCCAAAACGGCTCACCCACTCCTGCGCACTCTGGGTACCCACCAATTGCAGCACCCGGATCGACACCATGTTTTTCGACTTGGCCAGTGCCCGGCGCACCGACATCGGCCCTTCGAACTGCCCGTCGTAGTTCTTGGGTTCCCACGGTTTGCCGCCGGTCTGCTCGGCGCTGTAGAACAGTGGCGCGTCGTTCACCACGGTGCTTGGGGTCAAGCCCTTTTCGAGCGCAGCCGAGTAAATGAAGGGCTTGAAGCTGGAGCCGGGCTGGCGCCAAGCCTGGGTAACGTGGTTGAACTTGCTCTTCTGGAAGTCAAAGCCACCCACCAGGGCGGTGATGTGTCCGTTGCGCGGGTCCATGGCCACGAAGGCCGATTCCACCTCGGGCAGCTGGGTGATGCGCCAGCCGCTGTTGCCCACTTTGACCACGCGGATCACGGCGCCTGGGCGGATCTTCACATTGGGTCCAGCCTTGTCCGACAGGCCGGACTGCGCGGGACGGAGCCCTTCGCCCGTGATCTCGAACGGTTCACCGTCCGAGCGCACCGCCACCACCTTTTTCGGGTTCGCGTCCAGCACCACCGCCGACAGCAGATCGCCGTTGTCCGGTCGCTCGTTCAGCGCCTCGTCGATGGCGTTGTCGCGCTCGGTGGGGTCGGTCGGCAGGGAAATGAACAATTCCGGGCCACGGTAGAACTGCCGACGCTCGTACTCCAGCACGCCATCTCGAACCGCCTTGTATGCCGCCAGTTGAGCGTCAGCATCCAGTGTGGTGGTCACCACGAGACCTCGCGTGTAGGCCTCGTCGCCGTACTGCTGCACCATGGCCTGGCGCACCATCTCGGCCACGAACTCGGCGTGAATGCCGTCCTGGTTGCCCGGCATGCGCAACTTGAGCTGCTCGTTCTTGGCCTGTTCTGCCTGTTCGGCCGTGATGAAGCCGTTCTCCACCATGCGATCGATGATGTGAAGCTGCCGCGCCCGCGCCCTCCTCGGGTTGCGAATGGGGTTGTAGGCCGATGGGGCCTGTGGCAGTCCTGCCAGCATGGCAGCCTCGGCGATGGACACGTCCTTCAGTGGCTTGCCAAAGTAGATCTGCGATGCCGAGGCAAACCCATAGGCTCGCTGGCCCAAAAAGATCTGGTTCATGTAGATCTCAAGGATCTGCTCTTTGGTGAGCATGTGCTCCAGCTTGAAGGTCAGCAGCACCTCATAGATCTTGCGGGTGTAGCTCTTCTCGGCCGAGAGGTAGACGTTACGAGCCACTTGCATCGTGATGGTCGACGCGCCCTGACTCTTGGCCTGTCTCAGGTTGGCCAGCGCGGCACGCAACATGCCTCGGTAGTCGACACCACTGTGCTCAAAAAACCGTGAGTCTTCGATCGCGAGCACGGCGTTTTTCATCACGTCGGGGATTTCGTCAATACGAAGTAGGTTGCGCCGCTCCTCGCCGAACTCGTTGATCAACGTGCCGTCCGCCGCCAGCACACGCAGGGGCAGCTTGGGTCGGTAGTCGGCCAGGCCCGTGACGTCAGGCAAGTTCGGGTAGGCCACCGCCAGCGCAATGCCGATGGCCATCAGCAGGGTCACCCCGGCCGCCACCGCCAGTCCGACCACGCCCACCACCAAGCGACCCAGCCAGGTCATGTTCGTGGGGCCCGTTGATACTTGTTTACCGGCTGTGCTGGTGGCGGGTTTCTTGTTTGAAGACATTCAGATCGTCCAAGGCGGCGAGCAGGAATTATAAAAACCGCTCCCAGCGTGCCGATGCAGACGGGTTGGACGGTTGGTCAGCGTGGCGGATCGCTGCGCAAGCGTGAATGTATCGGCTTCTGTCAGACCTGCTTATTCGTCTTGTTTTGACAACGTTTCAAAATGCTAGCTGGGCAATATTTCTTTGCCGCTCAATGGCCTTGCTGCTAGCATTCATGTGAATTATTAGGTACGGCAGCTCGGCTGCGCTACAGAATTTGGGGGCTGCCTTGGCATCACTGGGGTCGTTATTCAGCCGGGAACCGGTGCCGATGTTGGGCATCGACATCAGTTCTTCGAGTGTCAAGCTGGTTGAGCTGGGGCGTAATCGCGCGGGGGATCTCGTGTTGGAGCGCTGTGCGATCGAGCCGCTGGAGCGCGGCTGGATCACCGACGGCAACATCGAGAACTTCGATGAGGTGGCCGAAGCCGTCAGGCGCGTCGTGCGCAAAAGCGGCAGCCGGACCAAAAACGTGGCGCTCGCCCTTCCCGCTTCTGCGGTCATCACCAAAAAGATCACCCTGCCCGGCGGTCTTTCTGAGCGTGATTTGGAGGCGCAGGTGGAGGCTGAGGCCAATCAGTACATCCCCTTCTCCCTCGATGAAGTCAGTCTGGATTTCTGCGTGATCGGGCCCAGTGCCTCGTCGGTGGGTGACGTCGAAGTCCTGATTGCGGCCTCGCGCAAGGAAAAGGTGTCTGACCGTCAAGGCCTGGCGGAAGCTGCCGGCTTGAAGCCGATGGTGATGGACGTGGAGTCGTATGCCTCACGCCTGGCGGCTGGTCGAGTGATTGAAACCTTGCCCAACCAGGGCGTGGACGCCGTCGTCGCCCTGTTTGAAGTGGGTGCAATGACCACCAGCATGCAGGTGCTGCGCAACGACGAGGTGCTGTATGAGCGCGATCAGGCGTTTGGTGGGGCCCAGCTGACGCAGCTGATCGTTCGCCAATATGGATTTTCTTCGGACGAGGCGGAAGCCAAGAAGCGGTCGGGCGACTTGCCGGAGGACTATGGCAGTGCCGTGCTGAGCCCGTTCATTGAGAGCATGGCGCAGGAGATCGGTCGCGCACTGCAGTTTTTCTTCACGAGTACCCCTTACAACAAGGTCGATCACATTCTGATCGCAGGCGGAAGCGCGGCTTTGCCCGGGTTGACCGACGCCGTGACCTTGCAGACCTCGTTCGCTTGCATGGTGATCAACCCATTCGACGGCATGGAGATGGGGGCTTCCGTGCAAGCGCGCAAGATCACTCGCGAGGCGCCTTCCTACTTGACCTCGACTGGGCTGGCTCTGCGGAGGTTTTACCAATGATTTTGATCAACCTCCTGCCCCACCGCGAGGCAGCCCGCAAGCGCCGCAAAGAGCAGTTTTTTACCCATTTGGGTGCCTCTGCCCTTCTGGGTGGCCTGATCGGCGGCGCTGTGTTCACCTGGTACCAAGGCCAGATTGCCGCTCAGCAAGAGCGCAACCAGTTTTTGCAAACTGAGATTTCCAAGTTAGATGCGGAAATCAAGGATATTGCATCTTTGCAGCAGCAAATCGCTTCTCTGCGAGCTCGTCAGGGTGCTGTCGAGAACCTTCAGGCCAATCGCAATTTGCCTGTGCATTTGTTGGAAGAATTGGTCGCGCAGATT
This sequence comes from Hydrogenophaga sp., assembly GCF_041913525.1. Taxonomy (GTDB): domain Bacteria; phylum Pseudomonadota; class Gammaproteobacteria; order Burkholderiales; family Burkholderiaceae_C; genus Hydrogenophaga. The sequence goes on from NZ_JAYSFD010000003.1 coordinate 323,036, forward strand.
CCTGATGGAATATTCCTGAACACCATGAGGCAAGAAAATGAAAACGTCTTGCTGACTGGCGTTGCTCAATCCCAAGAGCGTGTTTCCGAATTGTTGAGAAACCTGGGCGGCAAGAGCAAGTGGTTGTCTCGTCCTGAATTGGTTGAAATTGTCGCGGCCAGTTCGTCGGTGGCCGGACAGCCCAGGCGCGTTGCCAATTTCACGGTCAGGGTGGTGGTCAAACGCCCCGCCACTGAGGCGGCGCCCGCCGGGAAGGTGTAAAGACCATGGCCCCCAAAACCGCAATGTCATTTGACTTTCAGGCGCTTCAGGCTCGGTTGCAGTCTCAGTTCCGCAATCTGGATCCCAACGATCCTTCCCAATGGCCCTCGTTCCCTCGCAACCTACTCTTCGTGGTCGTGTGCGTGGCCGTGGTGGCGGTGCTGTGGTTCGCCTGGATTCAGTCCTCTGACGAAGAGCTGCTGGCGGAGAAGGCCAAGGAGGAGCAACTGCGGCAGAGTTACAAAGGCAAATTGGTGCAGGCCGTCAACCTGGACGCTCTGAAGAAGCAGTTGGAACAGGTGCAGCAATACGTTACCCAACTGGAGAAGCAGCTGCCCAGCAAGGCTGAGATGGATGCCTTGCTCTCTGACATCAACCAGGCTGGGTTGGGCCGCAGCCTGCAGTTTGAGTTGTTCCGCCCTGGGCAGGTGGCGGTCAGTGAATACTATGCCGAGTTACCCATTTCGATTCGGGTGACGGGCACTTACCATGACATTGGCCTATTTGCGGCCGATATCGCCAACCTGTCGCGCATTGTGACGTTGAACAACCTGACTTTGAATCCTCAGCGTGACCGAGAGGGCGTGCTGACCATGGATGGCGTGGCTAAGACCTACCGTTACCTCGACCCCGAGGAAGTGGCGGCTCAGCAGAAGGGCAAGGGGGCGAAGTGATTGACCGAGCACAGACCGGGCTTTTGGCGCTCGCGTTGTTGGTGGTTGGCTGTACCTCCGCCAACGACGACGATCTGAGCGCCTGGATGCAAGCCGAGCGCAGTGGCATCAAGCCATCGGTTCAGCCCATCCCTGAGCCGACCAAGTTTCAGCCCAATCCCTATGACGGGGAGGGATCGGCACCTCCGTTCAGTACCGAGAAGCTGGCAGGTGTGCTGCGAGGGCTTACCGCAGCGCCGGTGGTGAACGCCGCCTTGATTGAGCCAGAGCTGCGCCGACGCAAGGAGCCTCTGGAGGCATTCCCTCTGGACACCATGGGCATGGTGGGCAGCCTGAACCGCAGCGGGCAGCTGGTCGCGCTGGTCAAGGTGGGTGGTTTGCTCTACCAGGTGCGTCCTGGGCAGTACCTGGGCCAGAACTATGGACGGGTGACCCGCATCAGCGAGACCGAGGTCACCCTCAGAGAGATCGTGCAAGACAGCGGCGGCGAGTGGATTGAGCGTCCCGCGGCGCTAAAGCTAGTAGAGGAAGGTTCCAAATGAAAAAGGCTAACCAGGCATCGTCGATCACGTCCTTGGAGCGGATGTTGGCCAAAGGGGCTCTGTGGGCGTGCTTGGCGATGGGCTCGCTGGTGGCCCACGCGCAGAACGCCATTCAGTCTGTAACCGGTGGCGTCGAGTCGGGTGTTGAGGTCGTTCGGATCACCACCGCAGAGCCGCTCAAGGCGGTCCCCACGAGTTTCGCCATCCAGTCCCCAGCGCGCATTGCGTTGGATTTTTCTGGTGTGACCAACGGTGTCGGCCGTAGCTTGGTGGATATCAACCAGGGCAACCTCCGTTCCGCCAATGTGGTCCAGGCCGGGGATCGCACCCGCGTGGTGATCAATCTGAAGCAATCGGCGGGCTATCAGGCCAAGGTGGAAGGCAACACGTTGTTGGTGGTGCTGGACCGCTCGGAGGCGGTCACCGCCGTCACTCAGCCCCCACAGGCGTTCGCCGAAAGCCGCAACCTGGACGTGGTGTCCCTGCGTGACATCGATTTCCGCCGAGGCGTGGGCAATACCGGCCGCGTGATCGTTGAACTCGGTAACAGCCAGGTGGGCGTGGACATTCGCCAGCAAGGTCAGGGCCTGGTGGTCGACTTCCTTAAAACGTCGTTGCCAGAGGGTCTGCGCCGGCGCCTTGACGTCACCGACTTCGGCACCCCGGTTCAGAGCGTGGTGACCACCCAGGTGGGCGACCGTGTTCGCATGGTGGTGACGCCGTCCGGCAATTGGGAACACTCGGCCTACCAAAGCGACAACCAGTTCGTGCTGGAAATCCGGGAGCAGAAGATTGACAGCAACAAGCTCAGCAAAGGGCCAGGCTACAGCGGAGAGAAGCTGTCGCTGAACTTCCAGAACATCGAAGTTCGCTCGCTCCTGCAGGTGATTGCCGACTTCACCAACTTCAACGTGGTCACGTCCGATTCCGTGAGTGGCTCGGTGACCCTGCGCCTGAAGGATGTGCCTTGGGACCAGGCACTGGAAATCATTCTGCAGGCCAAAGGCCTGGGCATGCGCAAGTCGGGCAATGTGTTGTGGATTGCACCCAAGGACGAGATTGCCGCGCGTGAGAAGCAGGAGTTGGAAGCCAAGGCCTCGATCGAGAGCCTGGAGACCTTGCGTACCCAGGGCTTCCAGATGAACTACGCCAAGGCGGCCGACATTGCTGCCCAGTTGGTCTCGGGTGGCGCCGCGGGTCAAGCCGCGACGTCGGGCACCACTGGCGCCCGTATCTTGTCGGGTCGGGGTAGCGTGATCGCCGAGGCTCGCACCAACCAACTCTTCGTGACCGATGTGCCTTCTCGCCTGGAAGCCGTGCAAGAGCTGATCAACAAGCTCGATATTCCGATTCGCCAGGTGATGATCGAAGCGCGCATCGTTGAGGCGGACGACACGTTCAGCAAGTCGATCGGTGTGCGACTGGGTGGCGGCATCAATGGTTTCAAGGTCGGTTCCAACAACGGCAACGACGTGTACGGCAACTTTGGCTCCACCTACAGTGCCGTGAGCACGGGTCCGACCATGACCTCGCTGCCCTTCGTCAACCTGCCGGCCAACCCGTCAGGTGCGCAGGCGGCCTCGTATGCCCTGTCGCTGTTCAGCCCGAACAAGTCTCGGTTCCTGTCGCTGGAGCTATCGGCACTCGAGTCCGATGGCAAGGGGCGAATCGTGTCCAGCCCGCGCGTGGTCACCGCTGACCAGGTCAAGGCATTGATCGAGCAGGGCACCGAGTTCCCCTACCAGACGGCCACTTCCAGCGGTGCCACGGCCATCGCTTTCCGCAAGGCCAACCTGAAGCTGGAAGTCACGCCCCAGATCACGCCGGAAGGCAACATCATCCTGGACCTGGACATCAACAAGGACAGCCGAGGCGAGACCACGGTGGACGGGATCGCCATCAACACCAAGCACGTGAAGACCCAGGTGCTGGTGGAGAACGGCGGTACCGTGGTGATCGGCGGTATCTTCGAGCAGACCGAGCGCAACGAAGTGGACAAGGTGCCGCTTCTTGGCGACCTACCTGGTCTTGGCAACCTGTTCAAGACGCGCAATCGCATCAACGACAAAAGTGAATTGCTGATCTTCATCACCCCTCGGGTGTTGGGTCGCACGGCCATCAATTGAGTTCGTCACCTCTTTATTTGGTGGGCTTGCCAGGGTCTGGCAAGTCAACTGTTGGACGGCACCTTGCCAAGCGTCTGGGTGTGCCCTTTCTTGACTCGGATCATGTGATCGAAGAGCGGCTGGGTTGCACCATTCGAGAGTTTTTCGAGCGTGAAGGCGAAGATCGTTTTCGCGATCTTGAGTCCGAGGTGCTGGATGAGTTGACCCGTCTTCCCGGGGTGGTGCTCTCCACCGGTGGTGGTTCGGTGTTGCGCAAGGCCAACCGCGAGTGGCTTCGGGAGAGGGGGCATGTGGTGTATTTGCGTTCGCATCCGGAAGAAATCTTTCGGCGCTTGCGCCACGACCGGGTTCGCCCACTTTTGCAGGTGGCCGATCCGCTGCAACGCTTGCGCGACCTGTTTGCAGCGCGAGATCCTCTTTACCGTGAGACTGCTCACTTTGTCATTGAGACGGGCCGCCCATCCGTGTCCACCTTGGTCAATATGATCGTGATGCAGTTGGAGTTGGCAGGCGCTGTGCCGGCGCCTGACCTGGGGGCACCCCGGGGTTGAGCTGCGCGTGGCCCGAAGGGCAACGCATACACTTCGGGGATGCAAGGCACTTCCTCTTCGAACCTCTCTGCCGTGGTGTCGATCGACCTCGGCGACCGGCGTTATGACATCCGCATCGGATCGGGCCTTCTGGACGATCCTGCGCATTTCGCAGATCTGCCCAAGGCGGCCACCGGCATGGTGGTCACGAACACCACCGTGGGGCCTTTGTATGCCGAGCGTCTGCGGGTGGTGCTGGCGCGCCAGTACCAGCGGGTGCTGGTGGTGGAGCTGCCCGATGGCGAAGCCCACAAGACCTGGGAAACCCTCAACCTGATCTTCGATGCCCTGCTGGCCAACGGCTGCGACCGCAAGACCGTGTTGTTTGCCCTGGGCGGCGGGGTGGTGGGCGACATGACGGGCTTTGCCGCCGCTGCGTTCATGCGCGGCGTGCCCTTCGTGCAGGTGCCCACCACGCTCTTGGCCCAGGTGGATTCTTCGGTGGGGGGCAAGACGGCCATCAACCACCCCTTGGGCAAGAACATGATCGGCGCCTTCTACCAGCCACAGCGGGTGCTGTGTGACCTCGACACGCTGGCCACGCTGCCGGCGCGCGAGCTCAGTGCCGGGCTTGCCGAGGTGATCAAGTACGGGCCCATCGCCGACATGGATTTCCTGGCCTGGATCGAGGCCAATGTCGATGCGCTGCTGGTGCGCGAGCCCCAAGCCATGGCGCACGCGGTGCGCCGGAGTTGTGAAATCAAGGCCCTGGTGGTGGGGCAGGACGAACGAGAGAGCGGGGTGCGCGCCATCCTGAATTTCGGCCACACCTTTGGCCACGCGATCGAAGCCGGCATGGGTTACGGCCAGTGGCTTCACGGCGAGGCCGTGGGGTGTGGCATGGTGATGGCTGCCCGGCTCTCGGCGGCGCTGGGTCACGTGGACGCGGCTTTCGTGGCGCGCCTGACGCGCCTGATCGAGCGGGCCGGGCTTCCCGTGGTGGCCCCGGTGCTGGACGACAAGGACAACGTGGGTCGGTACCTGGAGCTGATGCGCGTTGACAAGAAGGCCGAGGCTGGGCAGATCAAGTTTGTGGTGATCGCAAGGCCGGGTGAGGCGGCGGTGGAACCCGCACCGGATGAGGTGGTGGCCGAGGTGATTCGCGCCAGTTGCTTGCCGGCATGACAGACCAGCCCATTGGCAGCGGGGTCTTGGCCTCCTACGCCAGCCACCCGTCTCACAGCAGAGGGCGTCGACACGACGAGCCGCCTGCGCCTACCCGCAGTGCCTTCCAGCGCGATCGCGATCGTGTTATCCACTCGACCGCCTTTCGGCGCCTGGTCTACAAGACGCAGGTGTTTCTCAACCACGAGGGTGATCTGTTTCGCACGAGACTGACGCATTCGCTGGAAGTGGCGCAACTGGGCCGCAGCATTGCCCGCTCGCTGGGGCTGAACGAGGACCTGGTGGAGGCCATTGCACTCGCCCACGACCTGGGCCACACACCCTTCGGGCACGCCGGTCAGGATGCCTTGCACGCCAGCCTCCAAGCCGTTCCCGCGACGGACGATGAGCCCGATGGATGGGGCTTTGAGCACAACCTGCAAAGCTTGCGGGTGGTGGACGAACTGGAGGAGCGCTACCCCGCGTTCGATGGCCTGAACCTGTGTTTCGAGACGCGTGAGGGCATCCTCAAGCACTGCTCGCGCCACAACGCTCGCCGTCTGGAGGCGCAAGAACCCGGCGGCGTGGCCCACCGGTTTTTGCACGGCGGCTCGCCCTCACTGGAGGCGCAGTTGTGCAACCTGGCCGATGAGATCGCCTACAACGCCCACGACATCGACGATGGCGTTCGTTCGGGCCTGATCACCCTGGAGCAACTGGAGGCCGTGGAGCTGTTTGGCCACTACCGCCGGCAGGCGTCGGCGGCGCACCCCCATCTGCAGGGCCGGCGCCTCTTGTACGAATCGGTGCGGCTGATGTTGAGTGACCAGGTGTACGACGTGATTGACGCCTCCCGCGAGCGGCTAACAGCCAGCGGCGTGGACAGCGCTGACGCCGCCCGCCGAAGCGCCCCGTTGGTGGGCTTCTCCGATGGCATGCGCCAGCGCAGTCAGGCGCTCAAAACCTTCTTGTTCCGCAACCTCTACCGCCACCCCCAGGTGGTGGAGACCACCGGGCGTGCCCGGCGAGTGGTGGACGAGCTGTTTCGCTGCTACCTCGCGCGGCCCGAGGAAATGCCGCCTTCGCCAGGCCGTGAACACGGCCCGCGCCGGGTGGCCGATTACATCGCCGGCATGACCGACCGCTTCGCCATCCGTGAACACGAGCGCCTGCTCGGTGAGGTGTTGTTCCCATGAGCCGGTCGGTGAGTGAGGCCGGCCTGGCCGCCACCGTGGTGCTGGCTGGCGTGGCCAGCGCGCTGCACATCGGCAAACTGCCGGTGGCCATCCCGGTGCTGCAGCAGACCATGGGCCTGAGCTGGATGCAGGCCGGGTTTCTGTTGTCGGTGGTGCAGGTGGCGGGCATGGCCCTGGGGCTGCCGGCAGGCTTGCTGGCCGATCGTTTTGGGCCGCGCCGTGTGATGCTGTGGGGCCTGTGCCTGTTGGCGCTGAGCAGCGCCGCTGGCGCCCTGGCCCCGACACCGGACGCCATGCTGGTGGCTCGCGCCTTTGAGGGCGCGGGTTTTTTGCTTGCGGTGCTGCCGGCGCCTGGCTTGCTGCGGCGCTGCGTGACGCAACCGCAAGCACTGGCCAGGTCCCTGGGTTGGTGGGGCGCCTACATGCCGCTGGGCACGGCCCTGGCTTTGGGCCTGGGGGGCGTGTCCATCGAGGCGGTGGGCTGGCGTTGGGTCTGGCTGGGCCTCGGCGCGCTCGCCTTGATCGCTGCCCTGGCGCTGGCGCGCCAAGTGCCTGCAGACGCACCTGCCGCGCCCGGCGCGGCTGCCGCACTGGGGCCTCGTCTGCGGCGCACGCTGGGCGCACCCGGCCCGTGGCTGGTGGCCCTGCCGTTTTTTCTGTACTCGGCGCAGTGGCTGGCCGTGATCGGTTTTCTGCCGGCCTTGTTGGCGCAGGCCGGCTATCAGGGGCCGGTGGCGGGAGCGCTCACGGCGGCGGTGGCGGCTTCCAACATGCTGGGCAATATCGGTGCCGGGCGTTGGCTGGCCCGCGGTGCCCGCCCCGGGGTGTTGCTGGCGGTGGCTTTTCTGGCGATGGCGGTGGGGGCTTTGCTGGCCTTCGGCGTGCGTGAGTGGCCATTGCTGGCCTATGCCTCGGTTGTGCTTTTCTCGGCCCTGGGGGGCATGATCCCTGGCACCTTGTTCAGCGTCGCGGTGGCCGTGGCGCCGGGGGAGGGCACGGTGTCCACCACCGTGGGCTGGATGCAGCAGTTCTCGTCGCTGGGCCAGTTCCTGGGGCCGCCCGTGGTGGCCTGGGTGGCCACGCGGGTTGGGGGCTGGCATTACACCGGCTGGGTCACGGCTTCTGCCGCCCTGTTGGGCTTGGTGCTGGCCTGGCGTCTGCAACGCGAATGGGTCGCGCACCGCCACCCGGGCCACGCCTGAGGCTGTTTGTTCCCATGGCCCGACTGCCTCGTCTCACCGTTCCCGGTCAGGTGCACCACGTCATTCAGCGGGGCAACAACCGGCAGCCCATCGTGCACAGCGATGCCGATCGCCAGTTCCTGCTGGACCTGCTCGGTGAGCAAGCGCGCCAACACCGGGTGGCCCTGCACGCCTATGTGCTGATGGACACCCACTTTCACCTGTTGCTCACACCCGAGTCGGAGACCGGGTTGGCCGCGATGATGCAGGCGGTGGGGCGCCGCTATGTTCGGTATTTCAATGACTTGCATCACCGCAGCGGCACGTTGTGGGAGGGGAGGTACCGCTCCACCGTGGTGCAGGACGGTCCCTTGGTGCTGCAGTGCATGGCCTATCTGGACCTCAATCCGGTGCGCGCCGGGCTGGTGGTGGAGCCGACCCAGTACCCGTGGTCCAGCCACCGGCACGGCGTGGGGCAACTGGTGGATCGCCGCCTGACGCCGCCCGCGGCCTACTGGGCCTTGGGCAACACGCCCTTTGCCCGCGAGGCCGCTTACGCCCTCCTGGTGAAAGAGGGGCTGTCTGCCGCCATCGAGCGCGCCATCGTGGACGCCGCGCTGCACGGCTGGGCCTTGGGTGACCCGGCGTTTCTGGCCCAGCTGCAGCAGCGCACTCCTCGGCGGGTGAGCCGTGGCCGCCCGGGTCGGCCGCCCTCGCTCGACAAATCCGACGCGACCCGTTGAACGCCCTCGGGCGATCTCTCAAGGGTCAGTCATTGCCCTGATTAATCTGTCCCCATTTAAACAATGAAGATTTTTTAAGTCTTCAAATAAGAATCTGACCCCATTTAATCTGCTTGGCATCGATGTTGCGTTGCGATAGGCTCGCGCATTCGCATTTCTGTCCGCCCCGAACCCTAAAGGAAGCGCCATGACGACGGCAGCCGAGCAGCAGCAAATTCAACAACAGGGTCTGTACGACCCGGCCAACGAGCACGACGCGTGCGGCGTGGGTTTCGTGGCCCATATCAAGGGCGAGAAGCGCCACGACATCGTGACCCAGGCGCTCAAGATTCTGGAGAACATCGACCACCGTGGCGCCGTGGGCGCCGACCCGCTGATGGGCGATGGCGCCGGCATCCTGATCCAGTTGCCCGACGCGCTGTACCGCGAAGAAATGGCCAAGCAGGGCGTGACGCTGCCGCCCGCCGGTGAATACGGCGTGGGCATGATCTTCCTGCCCAAGGAGCATGCCTCTCGCCTGGCCTGCGAACAAGAGATGGAGCGCGCCATCAAGGCCGAGGGCCAGGTGCTGCTGGGCTGGCGCGATGTGCCGGTGAACAAGGACATGCCCATGTCCCCCACCGTGCGCGAGAAAGAGCCGATCATGCGGCAGGTCTTCATCGGCCGTGGCGCCGACGTGATCGTGCAGGACGCGCTGGAGCGCAAGCTGTACGTGATCCGCAAGACCGCCAGTGCGCACATCCAGGCGCTCAAGCTCAAGCACAGCAAAGAGTATTACGTGCCCAGCATGAGCAGCCGCACCGTGGTTTACAAGGGCCTGCTGCTGGCCGACCAGGTGGGCACCTACTTCCTGGACTTGCAAGACCCCCGTTGCGTCTCGGCCCTGGGCCTGGTGCACCAGCGCTTCTCCACCAACACCTTCCCCGAGTGGCCGCTGGCCCACCCCTACCGCTACGTGGCCCACAACGGTGAGATCAACACCGTCAAGGGCAACTACAACTGGATGAAGGCGCGCGAAGGCGTGATGTCCTCGCCTGTGCTGGGCGAAGACCTCAAGAAGCTCTACCCGATCAGCTTCGCCGGCCAGTCCGATACCGCCACCTTCGACAACTGCCTTGAGCTGCTCACCATGGCGGGCTACCCCATCAGCCAGGCCGTGATGATGATGATTCCCGAGCCTTGGGAACAGCACACCATGATGGACGAGCGCCGCCGTGCGTTCTACGAGTACCACGCCGCCATGCTGGAGCCCTGGGACGGCCCGGCCTCCATCGTGTTCACCGATGGCCGCCAGATCGGCGCCACGCTGGACCGCAACGGCCTGCGCCCCTCGCGCTACTGCGTGACCGACGATGACCTGGTCATCATGGGCTCCGAGTCGGGCGTGCTGCCCGTGCCCGAGAACAAGATCGTGCGCAAGTGGCGCCTGCAGCCCGGCAAGATGTTCCTGATCGATCTGGAGCAGGGCCGCATGATCGACGACGAGGAGCTCAAGGCCAACCTCGCCAACAGCAAGCCCTACAAGCAGTGGATCGAGAACCTGCGCATCCGCCTGGACGACGTCGAGCACCCGGTGGCCGGCGAAGACGCGCAAGAGCAGCCGGTGGCCAACACCGAACCGCAATCCTCTGGCTCTGAGAAGGTGTCGCCTGAGCTGCTGGACCTGCAGCAGGCTTTTGGCTTCACCCAGGAAGACATCAAGTTCCTGATGAGCCCGATGGCCGCCAATGGCGAAGAGGGCATCGGCTCCATGGGCAACGACAGCCCGCTGGCGGTGCTGTCCGACAAGAACAAGCCGCTCTACAACTACTTCAAGCAGCTGTTCGCCCAGGTGACCAACCCGCCGATCGACCCGATCCGCGAAGCGATCGTGATGTCGCTGGTGTCCTTCATCGGCCCCAAGCCCAACCTGCTGGACATCAACCAGGTCAACCCGCCGATGCGCCTCGAAGTGAGCCAGCCGGTGCTGGACTTCGCCGACATGGCCAAGCTGCGCAACATCGAGCAGGCCACCAAGGGCAAGTTCAAGAGCGCCACGCTGGACATCACCTACCCCGCCAACTGGGGCCGTGAGGGCGTGGAAGCCAAGCTGGCCTCGCTGTGCGCCGAAGCCGTGGACGCCATCAAGAGCGGCAGCAACATCCTCATCATCAGCGACCGCGCCGTGAGCGCCGAGCAGGTGGCCATCCCCGCGCTGCTGGCGCTGTCGGCCATCCACCAGCACCTGGTGCGTGAAGGCCTGCGCACCACCGCCGGCCTGGTGGTGGAGACCGGCTCCGCCCGCGAAGTGCACCACTTCGCCGTGTTGGCGGGTTACGGCGCCGAAGCCGTGCACCCCTACCTGGCCATGGAAACGCTGGCCGCCCTGCACAAGGACCTGGGCGCCGATTTGTCGGCCGAGAAGGCCATCTACAACTACGTCAAGGCCATCGGCAAGGGCCTGTCCAAGATCATGTCCAAGATGGGCGTGAGCACCTACATGTCGTACTGCGGCGCCCAGCTGTTCGAGGCCATCGGCCTGAACAGTGAGACCGTGGCCAAGTATTTCACCGGCACCGCCAGCCGCGTGGAGGGAATTGGCGTGTTCGACATCGCCGAAGAGGCCATCCGCATGCACAAGGCCGCCTTTGGCGATGACCCGGTGCTGGCCACCATGCTGGAAACCGGTGGCGAGTACGCCTGGCGCGCCCGAGGCGAAGAGCACATGTGGACGCCCGACGCCATCGCCAAGCTGCAGCACAGCACGCGCGCCAACAACTGGAACACCTACAAGGAATACGCGCAGATCATCAACGACCAGAACCGCCGCCACATGACGCTGCGCGGTCTGTTCGAGTTCAAGATCGACCCGTCCAAGGCCATCTCCATCGACGAGGTGGAGCCGGCAAAAGAGATCGTCAAGCGCTTCGCCACCGGCGCCATGTCGCTGGGCTCCATCTCCACCGAGGCCCACGCCACCCTGGCCGTGGCCATGAACCGCATTGGCGGCAAGAGCAACACCGGCGAAGGCGGCGAAGACGCGCTGCGCTACCGCAACGAACTCAAGGGCATTCCCATCAAGCAGGGCCAGACCATGTCCGACCTGCTGGGCAACATCTTTGAGGTGGACTACCCGCTGCAGGAAGGCGATTCGCTGCGCTCGCGCATCAAGCAGGTGGCCTCGGGCCGCTTCGGTGTGACCGCCGAGTACCTGTCCAGCGCCGACCAGATCCAGATCAAGATGGCCCAGGGCGCCAAGCCGGGTGAGGGCGGCCAGCTGCCGGGCGGCAAGGTGTCCGACTACATCGGCAAGCTGCGCCACAGCGTGCCTGGCGTGGGCCTGATCTCCCCGCCGCCGCACCACGACATCTACTCCATCGAAGACTTGGCGCAGCTCATCCACGACCTGAAGAACGTGGCCCCGCACAGCTCGATCTCGGTGAAGCTGGTGTCGGAAGTGGGCGTGGGCACCATTGCCGCTGGCGTGGCCAAGTGCAAGGCCGACCACGTGGTGATCGCTGGCCACGACGGTGGCACTGGCGCCTCGCCCTGGTCGTCCATCAAGCACGCCGGCTCGCCCTGGGAAATCGGCCTGGCCGAGACCCAGCAGACCCTGGTGCTCAACCGCCTGCGCAGCCGCATTCGTGTGCAGGCCGACGGCCAGATGAAGACCGGCCGCGACGTTGTCATCGGCGCGCTGCTGGGCGCCGATGAGTTCGGCTTCGCCACCGCACCGCTGGTGGTCGAGGGCTGCATCATGATGCGCAAGTGCCACCTCAACACCTGCCCGGTGGGCGTGGCGACGCAAGACCCCGAGCTGCGCAAGAAGTTCTCGGGCAAGCCCGAGCACGTCGTCAACTACTTCTTCTTCGTGGCCGAAGAGGCTCGCCAGATCATGGCGCAGCTGGGCATTCGCACCTTCGACGAGCTGATTGGCCGCGCCGACCTGCTCGACATGAAGCAAGGCATCGCGCACTGGAAGGCCCGTGGCCTGGACTTCAGCCGCCTGCTGGCCACCCCGGCCGTGCCGGCCGACGTGCCGCGCCTGCACACCCAGAACCAGGACCACGGTCTGGAGAAGTCGCTCGACAACGTGCTGATCGCCAAGTCGCGCCCCGCCATCGACAAGGGCGAGAAGGTGCAGTTCATCGAGCGCGCCCGCAACGTGAACCGCTCGGTGGGCGCCATGCTGTCCGGCGCGGTCACCAAGGTGCACCCCGAAGGCCTGCCCGACGACACCATCCGCATCCAGCTTGAGGGCACGGGCGGCCAATCGTTTGGCGCATTCCTGTGCAACGGCATCACGCTGTACCTGATTGGTGACGCCAACGACTACACCGGCAAGGGCCTGTCGGGCGGCCGCGTGGTGGTGCGCCCCAGCCTGGAGTTCCGTGGTGAGGCCGCGCGCAACATCATCGTGGGCAACACGGTGATGTACGGCGCCACCACGGGCGAGGCCTTCTTCAGCGGCGTGGCCGGTGAGCGCTTTGCCGTGCGCCTGTCGGGTGCCACCGCCGTGGTGGAAGGCACTGGCGACCACGGTTGCGAGTACATGACCGGCGGCACCGTGGTGGTGCTGGGCAAGACCGGGCGCAACTTTGCCGCTGGCATGAGCGGTGGCGTGGCCTACGTCTACGACGAAGACGGCCTGTTCGCCAAGCGCTGCAACACCGCCATGGTGTCCCTGGACAAGGTGCTGCCCGCGGCAGAGCAGGAAGCCACGGTTGACCGCGCCATCTGGCACCGTGACCAGACCGACGAGGCCCAGCTCAAGAAGCTGCTGGAAGACCACAACCGCTGGACCGGCAGCAAGCGTGCCCGCGAACTGCTCGACCACTGGGAAACCGCTCGCGCCAAGTTCGTGAAGGTGTTCCCCACCGAGTACAAGCGCGCCCTTGGCGAGATCAACGCTCGCAAGGCCGCCGCCGCGGCCACCAGCAAGGCCCAGGGCAGCGCCAAGAAGACCGCCGCCGCCAAGTAAGCAACCACGCCACGAAAGACACGCATCATGGGAAAAGTCACTGGCTTCATGGAATATGAGCGTCTCGAAGAGGGCTACAAGCCCGTCGCCGAGCGCGTGAAGCATTACAAGGAATTCGTCATCGGCCTCGATGACGCGCAGGCCAAGGTTCAGGCGGCGCGTTGCATGGACTGCGGCACCCCGTTCTGCAACAACGGCTGCCCGGTCAACAACATCATTCCTGACTTCAACGACCTCGTGTACCGCAGCGACTGGCGCAACGCCATCACTGTGCTGCACAGCACCAACAACTTCCCCGAGTTCACCGGCCGCATCTGCCCGGCGCCTTGCGAAGCCGCCTGCACGCTCAATGTGAACGACGACGCGGTGGGCATCAAGTCGATTGAGCACGCCATCATCGACAAGGCCTGGGAAAACGGTTGGGTCAAGCCGCAGCCCGCGCAGCACAAAACGGGAAAGAAGGTGGCGGTGGTCGGCTCTGGCCCGGCCGGCTTGGCCGCGGCCCAGCAGCTTGCCCGCGTCGGTCATGACGTGACCGTGTTCGAGAAGAACGACCGCGTCGGCGGCCTGCTGCGTTACGGCATTCCCGACTTCAAGATGGAGAAGTCGCACATCGACCGCCGCGTGGCGCAGATGGAGGCCGAAGGCGTGGTGTTCCGCACCGGCGTGCTGGTGGGCAACATGCCGGCCGACACCAAGGTGACGAACTGGGCCAAGGAAACCATCTCGGCCGAGCAGCTCAAGAGCGAATTCGACGCTGTGCTGCTGACCGGTGGCGCCGAGCAGAGCCGCGACCTGCCCGTGCCCGGCCGTGACCTCGACGGCGTGCACTTCGCCATGGAGTTCCTGCCGCAGCAGAACAAGGTGAACGCGGGTGACAAACTCAAGGGACAGATTCGCGCCGACGGCAAGCACGTCATCGTGATCGGCGGTGGCGACACCGGCTCCGACTGCGTGGGCACCAGCAACCGCCACGGCGCGGTCAGCGTCACCCAGTTTGAGGTCATGCCCCAGCCGCCCGAGCAGGAAAACAAGCCCCTGGTGTGGCCCTACTGGCCGCTGAAGTTGCGCACCAGCTCCAGCCACGAAGAAGGTTGCGTGCGCGAGTTCGCCATCTCCACCAAGGAGTTCGTGGGCAAGAACGGCAAGGTCACCGGTCTGAAGACGGTGCATGTCGAGTTCAAGGACGGCAAACTGGTCGAGATCCCTGGCACCGAGAAGGAGTACAAGGCCGACCTCGTGCTGCTGGCCATGGGCTTCGTGAACCCGGTGGCGTCGGTGCTGGACGCTTTTGGTGTGGACAAGGACGCCCGCGGCAACGCCAAGGCCTCGACCGAGTTCACCGGCGGCTACGCCACCAACGTGGCCAAGGTGTTCGCCGCTGGCGACATGCGCCGTGGCCAGTCGCTGGTGGTATGGGCCATTCGCGAAGGCCGCCAGGCCGCGCGGGCGGTGGACGAGTTCCTGATGGGCTTTTCCGACCTGCCGCGTTGACCTGTCGGGCCCACGGGCCCATTGGGATACCCGATGACTCGGGTTTCCCCGCATCCCTTATCATGAACAAGCCGGGTGAACTGCCCGGCTTTTCATTGATGCGCTCCAACCAATCCCCCTCTTTGGTGGAATTGCGCGGCGTCACCTTCGGGTACGGCCCTCGCGTGATTCTCGACAACATTTCGCTGACCGTGCCGCGAGGCAAGGTCACGGCGCTCATGGGCGCGTCTGGCGGGGGCAAGACCACGGTGCTGCGCCTGATTGGCGGGCAGATCCGCGCGCAAAGCGGCCAGACCCTGTTCGACGGTCATGACATCACGACCATGGGCCAGCATGAGCTGTACGCGGCGCGTCGCCGCATGGGCATGTTGTTCCAGTTTGGCGCGCTGTTCACCGACATGAGCGTGTTCGACAACGTGGCCTTCCCGCTGCGCGAACACACCCAGTTGCCCGAGGCCTTGGTGCGCGACATCGTGCTCATGAAGCTCAACGCGGTGGGGCTGCGCGGTGCGCGCAACCTCATGCCCAGTGAGCTGTCGGGCGGCATGGCTCGTCGGGTGGCCCTGGCGAGGGCCATCGCGCTTGACCCCGATCTGGTCATGTACGACGAGCCCTTTGCCGGCCTTGACCCCATTTCGCTGGGCACGGCCGCGCGCCTGATTCGCCAGTTGAATGACGCGATGGGGCTGACCAGCGTGGTGGTGTCGCACGACCTGGACGAGACCTTTCACATTGCCGATCAGGTGATCGTGCTGGCCAACGGCAAAATCGCCGCGCAGGGCACGCCCGACGAGGTGCGCCACAGCGAAGACCCGCTGGTGCAGCAGTTCGTGAATGCCTTACCCGACGGCCCGGTGCGTTTTCACCACCCAGCGCCCGATCTCGCCACCGATTTCGGCAACGGAGGCCACCTGTGAACGCCCTGCATCCCGCTCGCGTGGGCCGCGCCGTGCGTCAGCACATCACGGCCATCGGCTTTGCCACGCGCCTGTTCCTGCGCCTGGTGGCCTTGTTCGGCCCGGCCATGCGCCGTTTTGGCCTGGTGCGCGACCAGGTCCATTTCCTGGGGAACCACTCGCTGGCCATCATTGGCGTGTCGGGCTTGTTCGTGGGCTTTGTGCTTGGGCTGCAGGGTTATTACACGCTGCAGCGCTACGGTGCCACCGAAGCCTTGGGCTTGCTGGTCACCTTGTCGCTGGTGCGCGAGCTGGGGCCGGTGGTCAGCGCACTGCTGTTTGCCGGGCGGGCCGGCACGTCGCTCACGGCCGAGATCGGCCTGATGAAGGCCGGTGAGCAACTCAGTGCCATGGAGATGATGGCGGTGGACCCGGTGCGCCGTGTGCTGGCGCCGCGCTTCTGGGCCGGTGTCATCACCATGCCGCTGTTGGCAGCGGTGTTCAGCGCCGTGGGTGTGATCGGCGGTTGGGTGGTGGGCGTGCTGCTCATTGGCCTGGACGGGGGCGCCTTCTGGAGCCAGATGCAGGGCGGCGTGGACGTGTGGGACGACGTGGGCAACGGCGTCATCAAGAGTGTCGTGTTCGGTTTCACCGTCACCTTTATTGCTTTGCTGCAGGGCTACCTGGCCCAGCCCACGCCCGAGGGCGTGTCCCGCGCGACCACCCGCACGGTGGTGGTCGCCTCTCTGGCGGTGCTTGGACTCGACTTCGTCCTCACCGCCATGATGTTCAGCATCTGACCGCGGCAATTTGCGGAGTAAATGGCTATGCAATCTTCCAAAAACGACTTCTGGGTGGGCTTGTTCGTGCTGATCGGCGCGGCCGCTGTCCTGTTCCTGGCGCTGCAATCGGCCAACCTGCTGAGCCTGAATTTCGAGCCCACCTACCGGGTGACGGCTCGTTTCGACAACATCGGCGGTCTCAAGCCCAAGTCGGCCGTGCGCAGTGCCGGTGTGGTGGTGGGGCGGGTCGAGTCCATCGGCTTTGACGACAAAACGTTCCAGGCCAGCGTCACCCTCACGCTCGAATCGCGCTATGCCTTTCCCAAGGACAGCTCGCTGAAAATTCTCACCAGCGGCCTGCTGGGCGAGCAGTACATCGGCATCGAGCCCGGTGGTGACCCGGACAACTTTCAACCGGGAGCGGTCATTACCCAGACCCAGTCCGCCGTGGTGCTGGAAAACCTGATCGGCCAGTTCCTGTTCAACAAGGCCGCCGAAGGCGGCGACAAGGCCCCTGCCCAGTGATCGACGCTGGAGTGAATGCCATGAAATCCTCGACCCTGTCCCTCAAAGTCGCGCTGGCGGCGGCTACCCTGGCGCTGGCCAGCGGCTGCGCCACCGGCCCTGATGCCAACCCCCGTGACCCGCTGGAGCCGTTCAACCGCGGCGTGCAGCGCTTCAACGACGCGGTGGACGAGGCAGTGCTCAAGCCGGTGGCCACCACCTATGTGGACGTAACGCCCAGCCCCGTGCGCACGGGTGTGACCAACTTCTTCGGCAACCTGCGAGACCTGTGGTCGTCCGTCAATGCGGCGCTGCAGTTGCGCCCCCGCGAGAGCGCCGAGAACCTGATGCGCTTTGGCGTGAATACCACCTTCGGTCTGGCAGGTCTGCTGGACATCGCCACCGAGATGGGCATTCCGCGCACCCGCATTGATTTCGGCCAAACCCTGGGGCGCTGGGGCGTGGGCTCTGGCCCTTACCTGGTGCTGCCGTTCTTCGGGCCCTCGTCCTTCCGCGACACCGTCGGCCTGGTGGTGGATTCCAACGCCGACCTCGTGGGCGACGTGGACCGTGTGGCCAACCGCAACAGCCTGTACACGCTGCGGGTCATCGACACCCGTGCGGGCCTGCTGGGCGCGGGCAACGTGCTGGAAGGCGCGGCGCTGGACAAGTACAGCTTCACCCGCGATTTCTATTTGAACCGCCGGCAGAGCCAGATCGACGACATGATCGACAAGGGCATCGGCCTGGGCAACGGCGAGTGAGCCGGGATACGTCTCGCAACCAAATCGGTGGAACGCGACACACGCCCACGCCCTCACATCCCTACTATCGATACCTCGCCGGCGCCCGTGCCGGCGCCTGAAAGGAACCCCATGCTGCAACGCCGCCATTGGATCGCCGCCACCGCCATTTCCTTTGCCAGCCTGGCCCTGCCGGCCTTCGCTGCCGACGAGGCGCCGGACGCTCTGGTCAAGCGCATCTCGGGTGAGGTGCTGGCCACCATCAAGGCAGACCCCGCCATCCAGGCGGGTGACATGAACCGCATCGTCGCCCTGGTGGACGGCAAGATCATGCCCAACGTGAACTTCACGCGCATGACCGCCTCTGCCGTGGGCCGCTATTGGCGCCAGGCCACGCCCGAGCAGCAAAAGCAACTGCAAGACGAGTTCAAGACCTTGCTGGTGCGCACCTACTCGGGTGCCCTGGGCGAGGTGAAAGACCAGACCTTGCACTTCAAGCCCATGCGCATGCAGCCCACCGACACCGAGGTGGTGGTGCGTTCAGAGGTGCGCGGCAAGGGTGAGCCCATCCAGCTCGATTACCGCCTGGAAAAGACCCCCAGCGGCTGGAAGATCTATGACCTGAACGTGCTGGGTGTGTGGCTGGTGGAAACCTACCGCACCCAGTTCGCGCAGGAAATCGGGGCCAAGGGCATTGATGGCTTGATCGCCTCGCTGGCCCAGCGCAACAAAAGCAACAGCGCCAAGGCCAGTTGATCGACATGAGCACCGAAGCGGCCCAACTCCCTGAGCGCCTGACCCTGGAAGAGGCAGGCAAGACCCTGGCCGAGCTGGGCGCCACCCTGGCCCGGCAGGCAGGGCCAGAGGTTTCGCTGGACGCCGCCGGCCTGCGCGAATTCGATTCCTCGGCTGTGGCGGTGCTGCTGGAGTTACGCCGCCAGCTCAGCTCGCAGGGCAAATCGTTGCGGGTGGTGCGCTGGCCCCGGCGCTTGCAGGAACTGGTGGCCTTGTACGGTGTGCAGGAACTGCTGCCCGCCTGAGGCAGTGCTTTCCCCCGGGTCGTAAAATACCCGGTTCTCCGCGCCGCAGATGGTCTGCGAACCGCCGGGGACCCCAGCGGTTTCACCAGCGCATGTCAGCCGTCTCCTTCCAGAACGTTTCCAAAACCTACCGCACGTCGCGGGGCGATTTTCAGGCCCTGAGATCGGTGTCGTTCGACATCGAGCCGGGCGAATTCTTTGGTCTGCTTGGCCCCAACGGCGCGGGCAAGACCACGCTCATCAGCATCTTGGCGGGTTTGGCCAGCCCCACGTCGGGCCGGGTGACGGTGCTTGGGCACGATGTGCAATCTGATTACCGGGCCGCGCGCCGCCACCTGGGTGTGGTGCCGCAAGAGCTGGTGTTCGACCCCTTCTTCAACGTGCGCGAGGCGCTTCGAATCCAGTCGGGTTATTTCGGCATTCGCCACAACGACGATTGGATCGATGAGCTACTGGCGGGCCTGGGCTTGAGCGACAAGGCCAATGCCAACATGCGCCAGCTCTCGGGCGGCATGAAGCGGCGGGTGCTGATCGCGCAGGCCTTGGTGCACAAGCCGCCTGTGATCGTGCTCGACGAGCCCACCGCCGGCGTGGACGTGGAACTGCGCCAGACCTTGTGGCAGTTTGTCTCGGGCCTGAACAAACGCCTGGGCAGCACGGTGCTGCTCACCACCCATTACCTGGAAGAGGCCGAGGCCTTGTGTGGCCGCATCGCCATGCTCAAGCAAGGGCAGGTGGTGGCGCTGGAAAGCACGTCTTCCCTGCTGGCGCGGGCCTCGTCCAACGTGCTGCGCTTCAAGACCGATGGCGCCTTGCCGCCCGAGCTGGCCGCGCAGGCCCGCATCACCGGGCGCGTGGTGCAGCTGCCGGCGGGCGACGTGGCCACTGTCGAGCGCCTGCTGGCCCGCCTGCGCGAGGCTGGCGTGGTGGTGGAGGACATCGAGATTCGCAAGGCCGATCTGGAAGACGTGTTCCTTGACCTGACCGGCAGCCAGTCGGCGGCCAATGCAAGCCGTGAAGAGGTGAAGGCATGAGCGGTTGGCAAACCCTGTTCTACAAAGAGGTGTTGCGCTTCTGGAAGGTGGCCTTCCAGACCGTGGCGGCGCCCATCGTCACGGCCTTGCTCTACCTGATGATCTTCGGCCACGTGCTTGAAGACCGCGTGCAGGTGTACGACTCGGTGAACTACACCGCTTTTCTGCTGCCCGGCCTGGTGATGATGAGCGTGTTGCAGAACGCCTTCGCCAACAGCAGTTCGTCCCTGATCCAGAGCAAGATCATGGGCAACATCGTGTTTTTGCTGCTCACGCCCTTGTCACACCGGGCCTGGTTCGTGGCCTATGTGGGCTCGTCCATCGTGCGCGGCCTGGTGGTGGGCGCGGGGGTGATGGCCGTGGCCTGGTGGTTCGCCAAGCCCTCCCTGGTGGCGCCGCTGTGGATTCTGGTGTTCGCCTTCATGGGGGCGGCCTTGCTGGGCGGCCTGGGCCTGATTGCGGGGCTGTGGGCCGAGAAGTTCGACCAGATGGCCGCGTTTCAGAACTTCCTCATCATGCCCATGACCTTCCTCTCGGGCGTGTTCTATTCCATCCATTCCCTGCCAGCTTTCTGGCAGCAGGTGAGCCACCTCAACCCCTTCTTCTACATGATCGATGGCTTTCGCTACGGCTTCTTCGGCCAGAGCGACGTGTCGCCCTGGGTCAGCCTGGGGCTGGTGGGCGCTGCGCTGGCGGTGGTCAGTGCCATCGCCTTGCACCTGCTGAAGATCGGCTACAAGATTCGCCATTGAGAACCCGCATGACCGCCGAAGAACTGCAATCCATCATCGCTGCCGGCCTGGCGTGCGACCACATTGAAGTGGCGGGCGATGGCCGCCACTGGTCGGCCGTGATCGTCTCGCCCGAGTTCGAGGGCAAGCGGGCGATTCAGCGCCACCAGCGCGTGTACGCCACCTTGGGCGCGCGCATCCACACCGACGAGGTGCACGCCTTGTCAATGAAAACCTACACGCCCGCCGAATGGGCGGCACAAGGCTGAGCATGGACAAATTGCGCATTCGCGGCGGCCGCGTTCTCACGGGTGAAGTGCAGATTTCGGGCGCCAAGAACGCGGCGCTTCCCGAGTTGTGCGCGGCCCTGCTCACCGACGAGGCGGTCACGCTCAGCAACGTGCCTCGCCTGCGCGACGTGGCCACCATGCGCCACCTGCTCGACAACATGGGCGTGCAGACGCAAACCCTGGGTGAGCGTGGCGGCATGGTGCTGCGCGCCGCTGACCCCATCACCGCCGAAGCCCCTTACGACCTGGTGAAAACCATGCGGGCGTCGGTGCTGGTGCTCGGGCCCCTGCTGGCGCGTTTTGGCCATGCGCGTGTGTCGCTGCCTGGCGGCTGCGCCATCGGGTCGCGCCCGGTGGATCAGCACATCAAGGGCATGCAGGCCATGGGCGCCGAGATCGTGGTCGAGCATGGCTACATGGTGGCCCGGCTGCCGCAGGGGCGTTCGCGCCTGCACGGCGCCCGCATCGCCACCGACATGGTCACCGTCACCGGCACCGAGAACTTCCTGATGGCTGCGGCGCTGGCGCAGGGCGAAACCCTGCTGGAGAACGCCGCGCAAGAGCCCGAAATCACCGACCTGGCCGAGATGCTCATCGCCATGGGCGCCAAGATCGAAGGCCACGGCACCAGCCGCATTCACATTCAGGGCGTGGACCGCCTGAAGGGCTGCGAGCACCGCGTGGTGGCCGACCGCATTGAAGCCGGCACCTTTTTGTGCGCCGTGGCCGCGGCGGGTGGCGACGTGCTGCTGCGCCATGCCCGCTCTGACCACCTGGAGGCGGTCATCGAGAAGCTGGTGGCCGCGGGCGCCGAGATTGACGCCGGCTCAAACGCCGCTGGCCCATTCATTCGTGTGCGCTCCAACGGGCGCTTGAAGGCCCAGAGCTTCCGCACGACCGAATACCCTGGCTTTCCCACCGACATGCAGGCGCAATTCATGGCGATCAACTGCATCGCCGAAGGCGCCAGCAAGGTCACCGAGACCATCTTTGAAAACCGCTTCATGCACGTCAACGAGCTGGTGCGCCTGGGCGCCAACATCCAGACCGATGGCAAGGTGGCGGTGATCGAGGGCGTGCCCCGCCTCTCCGGCGCCACCGTGATGGCCACCGACCTGCGGGCCTCGGCCAGCCTGGTGATCGCTGGCCTCGTGGCCGATGGCGAGACCATCGTGGACCGCATCTACCACCTTGACCGCGGTTACGACCAGATGGAAGAGAAGCTGCGCGGCATTGGCGCGGACATCGAGCGCATCAAATGAACGACACCATCACCCTGGCCCTGTCCAAAGGCCGCATCTTTGACGAAACCCTGCCGCTACTGCGCGCCGCCGGCATTGAGGTGCTGGAAGACCCCGAGAAGTCGCGCAAGCTGATCCTGCCCACCAACCAACCCAATGTGCGCGTGGTGCTGGTGCGGGCCACCGACGTGCCCACCTACGTGGAGCACGGCGGCGCCGATCTGGGCGTGACCGGCAAGGACACCCTCATCGAACACGGTGGCCAGGGCCTGTACCAGCCGCTGGACCTGAACATTGCCCGCTGCCGCGTGAGCGTGGCCGTGCGCGCCGATTTCGACTACGCCAGTGCCGTGCGCCAGGGCTCTCGCCTGCGTGTGGCCACCAAGTACACCGCCATCGCCCGCGAGTTCTTCGCCAGCAAGGGGGTGCACGTTGACCTGATCAAGCTCTACGGCAGCATGGAACTGGCGCCCCTGACGGGCCTGGCCGATGCCATCGTTGACCTGGTGTCCACCGGCAACACGCTCAAGGCCAACCACCTCGTCGAGGTGGAGCGCATCATGGACATCAGTTCCCGCCTGGTGGTGAACCAGGCCGCCCTCAAGCTCAAGCAATCCCTCATTCGACCCCTCATTCGCACGTTCGCCGACGCTGTCGACAAGGCCACCTGACCATGAGCATTTCCGCCACGCCCCTTCGCCTGTCCACCCTCGACGCCGACTTCGAGACCCGCTTCGCGGCGCGTCTGCACTGGTCCAGCGAGACGGATCATGCGATCGAGCAGCGCGTGGCGGACATCCTGGCCGACGTGCAGGCGCGTGGTGACGCCGCTGTGCTGGAGTACACCGCCCGCTTCGATGGCTTGAACGCCAGCGAATTGCGTGCGTTGGAGTTGTCCCAGGCCGAACTCAAGGCGGCCTTCGACAGCCTGCCCATCGCGCAGAAGGCGGCCCTGGAGTCGGCCGCGCAGCGCGTGCGCCGCTACCACGAGGCCCAGAAAAAGGCCAACGGCGAGAGCTGGTCGTATCGCGACGAAGACGGCACCCTGCTGGGCCAGAAGGTCACGCCGCTGGACCGTGTGGGCATCTACGTGCCCGGCGGCAAGGCGGCCTACCCGTCCAGCGTGCTGATGAACGCCATCCCGGCCCACGTGGCCGGCGTGCCCGAAATCATCATGGTGGTGCCCACGCCGCGCGGTGAGAAGAACCCGCTCGTCTTGGCCGCGGCTTATGTGGCCGGCGTGAGCCGGGCCTTCACCATCGGTGGCGCTCAAGCCGTGGCCGCACTGGCCTACGGCACGGCCACCGTGCCCAAGGTGGACAAGATCACCGGCCCCGGCAACGCCTATGTGGCCAGTGCCAAGAAGCGCGTGTTTGGTCTGGTGGGCATCGACATGATTGCCGGCCCCAGCGAGATTCTGGTGCTGGCCGACGGCAGCACCCCGGCCGACTGGGTGGCCATGGACCTGTTCAGCCAGGCTGAGCACGACGAGCTGGCACAGAGCATTTTGCTGTGCCCTGATGCCGACTACATCGCCGAGGTGCAGGCCGCCATTGACCGCTTGCTGCCCAGCATGCCGCGCGCGTCCATCATCGCCAAGAGCCTGAACGACCGGGGCGCGCTGATCCACACCCGCGGCATGGAAGAGGCCTGCGCCATCAGCAACCGCATCGCGCCCGAGCACCTGGAGGTGTCCAGTGCCGAGCCGCACCGCTGGGAGCCGCTGCTGCGCCACGCTGGCGCCATCTTCCTGGGGGCCTACACCAGCGAAAGCCTGGGCGACTATTGCGCCGGCCCCAACCACGTGTTGCCCACCAGTGGCACCGCCCGCTTCAGTTCGCCGCTGGGCGTGTACGACTTTCAGAAACGCAGCAGCCTGATTGAGGTGAGCGCGGCTGGCGCTCAGGGCCTGGGCGTGGTCGCTGCAGAGCTGGCTTATGGCGAAGGCCTGCAGGCCCACGCCCGCGCGGCCGAGCTTCGCCTGACCGATGTGCCGCCGATGCGAGGCGCCCAATGAGCATGAACCCCTTGAAATCCATCCGCCAGGACGTGCAGTCCATGCACGCCTATGCCATCCAAGACTCGACCGGCATGGTCAAGCTCGACGCGATGGAAAACCCCTACAGCCTGTCGCCTGAGCTGCAGTCCGAACTGGGTGCTCGCCTGGGCGCGGTGGCCATCAACCGCTACCCCGGTGCGCGCATCGAAGACCTCAAGCTCGAGCTGGCCCATTACGTGGACCTGCCTCGCGGCCATGCCCTGATGCTGGGCAACGGCTCTGATGAGTTGATCTCCTTGCTGGCCATGGCTTGCGACCTGCCGGGCGCCACCATCCTCGCGCCGGAACCGGGCTTCGTGATGTACGCCATGAGCGCCCAGTTGCAGGGCTTGCGCTTTGTGGGTGTGCCGTTGGATGCCAACTTCGAGCTGGACGAGGCGGCCATGCTGGCGGCCATGCGCGAACACAAGCCCGCCATCACTTACCTGGCCTACCCGAACAACCCCACGGCCAACCTCTGGGACGCGGCGGTGATTCGCCGCCTGATCGCCGAAGCCGCCACCTTTGACGGCCTGGTGGTGATGGACGAGGCCTATCAACCCTTCTCCAGCGCCACCTGGCTGGACGAAATGCGCGCGCACCCGGCGGCCAACGCCAACGTGCTGCTCATGCGCACGCTCTCCAAGTTCGGCCTGGCTGGTGTGCGGCTGGGCTACATGATCGGCACGCAGACCCTGGTGCACGAGATCGACAAGCTGCGCCCGCCCTACAACGTGAGCGTGCTCAATGCGGAGTGCGCCCTGTTCGCGCTGGAACATGCCGATGTGTTCGCGGTGCAGGCGGCCGAGATTCGTGAGCAACGCGCTCAGCTCATCGACGCCCTGGCGCGCCTGCCGGGCGTTCAACCCTTCCCCAGCGACGGCAACATGGTGTTGGTTCGCGTGCCCGACGCGCATCGCGCGTTCGAGGGGCTCAAAGCCCAGGGGGTGCTGGTGAAGAATGTTTCTAAAATGCACCCCTTGCTGGCCCAGTGCCTGCGGCTGACAGTGGGCACGCCCGCGGAAAACGCCCAACTCCTTCGCGCTCTCCAGACTGCCCTATGACCAACCCGCCCACCTTTCCCACTCCGGGGCCCACCGACCGCGCGGCCGATGTGCAGCGCAACACCAACGAGACGCAGATCAGCCTGCGGGTCAACCTCGACGGCACCGGCGTGTCCATCCTGTCCACTGGCATCGGGTTCTTTGACCACATGCTTGACCAGATCGCGCGGCATGGCCTGATCGACCTGGAGATTCAGGCCAAGGGCGATTTGCACATCGACGGCCACCACACGGTGGAAGACGTGGGCATCACGTTGGGCCAGGCCTTTGCCAAGGCCGTGGGCGACAAGAAGGGCATCCGCCGCTATGGCCATGCCTACGTGCCGCTGGACGAAGCCCTCTCGCGCGTGGTGATCGACTTCTCCGGTCGCCCGGGTCTGCACATGCGCGTGCCCTTCAAGGCCGGCACCATCGGCGCCTTCGACACCCAGCTCACCTATGAGTTTTTCCAGGGCTTCGTGAACCACGCCGGCGTCACCCTGCACATCGACAACCTGCACGGCGAAAACGCCCACCACCAGGCCGAGACCGTGTTCAAGGCCTTTGCCCGTGCATTGCGCGCGGCCCTGGAGCGCGACCCCCGCATGGGCGACGTGATTCCTTCCACCAAGGGCTCGCTCTGAGCAGGCAGGCGCGATGACTTCCAAAACGGTGGCCGTGGTGGACTACGGCAGTGGCAACCTGCGCTCGGTCTCTCAGGCAGTGATCCATGCCGCGCAGGGCAGTGGGGTAGACGTGATCGTCACCCAGCGCCCACAAGACGTGATGGCGGCCGAACGCGTGGTGCTGCCTGGCCAAGGCCACATGGGCGACTGCATGCGCGAATTGGGTGCCTCTGGCCTGCTTGATGCGGTGTTGCACGCGGCCGCCCACAAACCCTTGTTCGGCGTGTGCGTGGGCATGCAGATGCTGCTGGACCGCAGCGAAGAAGGGCCCACCCAGGGCCTGGGCCTCATTCCCGGCGATGTGGTGCGCTTCCAGCTGGAAGGCCGCTTGCAGGCCGATGGCAGCCGCTTCAAGGTGCCCCAGATGGGGTGGAACCAGGTGTTCCACGAGTTGGGCCGTGGCCCGGCGCACCCTGTTTGGCGCGGCATTGACGAAGGCGCCTACTTCTATTTCGTTCACAGCTACTACGCGCGGCCGGCGTCGGCGCAGCACGTGGCAGGCGAGGCCGACTACGGCGGGCGCTTTGCGGCCGCCATCGCCCGGGATAATATTTTCGCCACCCAGTTTCACCCCGAGAAAAGCGCGGCCCAAGGCCTGGCGCTCTATCGCAACTTCCTCACCTGGAACCCCTGAGGCCTCCCCGGTCCTTAACCCATCATGCTGCTGATTCCCGCCATCGATCTGAAAGACGGCCAATGCGTTCGCCTCAAGCAGGGCGACATGGACCAATCCACGGTGTTCAGTGAGGACCCCGCGGCCATGGCGCGCAACTGGGTCAACAAAGGGGCCCGTCGCGTGCACCTGGTGGACCTCAACGGCGCGTTCGCGGGCAAGCCCAAGAACGAGCAGGCCATCAAGAGCATCCTCAAAGAGGTGGGCTCCGAGGTGGACGTGCAGCTCGGCGGCGGCATTCGTGACCTCGACACCATCGAGCGCTACCTGGACGCCGGCCTGCGCTACGTGATCATCGGCACGGCCGCGGTCAAGAACCCGGGTTTCCTGCAAGACGCCTGCACCGCCTTCGGCGGCCACATCATCGTGGGCCTGGACGCCAAGGATGGCAAGGTGGCCACCGATGGCTGGAGCAAGCTCACCGGGCACGAGGTGGTGGACCTGGCCAAGAAGTTCGAAGACTACGGCGTCGACTCCATCATCTACACCGACATCGGCCGCGACGGCATGCTGTCTGGCATCAACATCGAGGCCACGGTGAAGCTGGCCCAGGCCGTGAGCATTCCGGTCATCGCCTCGGGTGGTTTGTCCAACCTGGACGACATACGCCGCCTGTGCGCGGTGGAAGAAGAAGGCGTGGAAGGCGTGATCTGCGGTCGCTCCATCTACAGCGGTGACCTCGACTTCGAAGCCGCCCAGAAGCTCGCCGACGAGCTCAATGGCTGACGTCGCCCAGGCGGCTTGCCGCCCGGTGCACATCCAGGGCCTGGACGCCCTGCAACTGAGCTTGCCCAACGGCGATTGCGCCACAGTGGCCCTTCACGGGGCCCATGTGCTGTCTTGGGTGTCGGGCGGTGCCGAGCGCCTCTACCTCAGCCCCTTGGCGACCCTGGACGGATCGGCCGCGATTCGTGGCGGTGTGCCGGTGTGTTTCCCGCAGTTCAACCAGCGGGGCGGTCTGGTCAAGCACGGATTCGCGCGACTGTTGGCCTGGACCGCTGATGAGCCCTCCATTGAGAGCGATCGTGCTCGGCTGACCTTGCGCCTGCGGGCCAGCGAGCGCACACGATCGCAGTGGCCGCACGAGTTCGAGGCAACGCTCACCGTTGAGTTGTCTGCTGGTTGCCTGGCGCTCACCCTGGGGGTGCACAACACGGGCAAACAAGCATTCGCCTTCACCGGTGCTCTGCACAGCTATTTCCGGGTGCTTGACATTCATGTCGCGCACCTGGACGGGCTGGCCGAGCCGCTGCACATCCACGGCGAGCATGACCGCGTGTACGCCGCCGCCTCGCGCCCACTGCGCCTGAGCGGTGGCCCATCTCCTCTGCGCATCGAGCAAAGCCCGGAATGGGCCCACACGGTGGTGTGGAACCCGGGCCCGATGCTCTCGGCGGCCATGGCCGACTTGCCTGACGATGGCTTCCGCCACACGCTCTGCGTGGAGGCCGCGCAGGTGTTCGACCCCATTACCCTATCCCCCGGTGCCAGTTGGCAGGCCAGCCAGACCTGCACCGTGACCTGACCTCAGTGGAGCCCACATGCTCGCCAAACGCATCATCCCTTGCCTGGACGTGACCGGTGGTCGCGTCGTCAAAGGCGTGAACTTCGTCGAACTGCGCGATGCGGGCGACCCGGTCGAGATCGCCGCTCGCTACAACGAGCAAGGCGCTGACGAGCTCACCTTTCTGGACATCACCGCCACCAGTGACGGCCGAGACCTGATCCTGCCCATCATCGAGGCGGTGGCTTCTCAGGTCTTCATTCCGCTCACCGTGGGGGGCGGCGTTCGCACGGTAGAAGACGTGCGCCGCCTGCTGAACGCGGGTGCCGACAAGACCAGCTTCAACTCAGCCGCCATCGCCAACCCGCAGGTGATTCGCGAGGCCTCTGACAAGTACGGTTCGCAATGCATCGTGGTGGCCATCGACGCCAAGCGCCGTCAGGGCGACGACCTGGCTCAGCGAGGCGAGGGGTGGGATGTGTACAGCCATGGCGGACGCAAGAACACTGGCCTGGACGCCGTGCAATGGGCGCGCCGGATGGCAGAGCTGGGGGCAGGGGAGATCTTGCTGACCAGCATGGACCGTGACGGCACCAAATCGGGGTTTGACCTGGCGCTCACCCGCGCGGTGTCGGATGCGGTGGACGTGCCGGTGATCGCCTCCGGCGGCGTGGGCAACCTCGACCACCTGGCCGACGGTGTGCAACAAGGCGGCGCCGACGCGGTGCTGGCCGCCAGCATCTTCCACTACGGCGAGTACACCATCGCCCAGGCCAAGGCCCACATGGCCAGCCGAGGCATTCCGGTGCGCCTCTGACACCCGGGCCTCAGGCGCTCGGGGGTTTCTGCTGGCGCTCCAGTCGGTCCTCCAGCTCACCCAGGCTGGCCGCCAGTCCATTACCAGTCTGTTCCACCACCAGCTTCAGTTCCTGAAACTCCGTGCGCATGGATTGCTGCAGCGCGGTGAAGCGCGACGCTTCTGCCTGATCGGCCAGGCCGCGCTGCTCTGCCACGTCCTTCATGGCCCGGCGCAGCTCCATCAAGTGCGTGGTCTGCAGGTAGGCCAACGCCACCGCGAACACCAGCAGCGCCAGCGCCAGCAGGCTCAGCATCGCCAGGCCCAGCGGGGCCTGGATGGTGGCCAGCCCCAGGTTGAGGGAGGTGGGCTGCAGGATCTGTTCCAGGTTCAGGGCCACAAAGGCGACCACCAGGACCAGG
Source organism: Hydrogenophaga sp. (assembly GCF_041913525.1). Lineage (GTDB taxonomy): Bacteria > Pseudomonadota > Gammaproteobacteria > Burkholderiales > Burkholderiaceae_C > Hydrogenophaga. The sequence continues at coordinate 352,330 of NZ_JAYSFD010000003.1, forward strand.
AAGAGAACCAGCAGCAAGGAACGGATTTTCATGGGGCACCTCCACTCAAAACGCCATGGTATCGCCCACGCGCCTGGCGACCGCCGTCGTGTCGCGGGTGCGTGGTAGATTCCCAGAATGACTTGGCTTGACGATGTGAAGTGGGATGCGCAGGGCTTGGTGCCGGTGATTGCGCAAGAGGCAGCCTCGGGTGACGTGCTCATGTTTGCCTGGATGAACCGCGAGGCCCTGCAAAAAACGGCAGAACTGGGTCGAGCCGTGTACTTCAGCCGCTCGCGCGGCAAGCTCTGGTTCAAGGGCGAAGAGTCGGGGCACGTGCAGACCGTGCACGACATTCGCCTTGATTGCGACAACGACGTGGTGCTGCTCAAGGTCACCCAGCTGGGTCACGAGCCCGGCATCGCCTGCCACACGGGGCGCCACAGCTGCTTTTATCAGCGGCTGGAAGACGGTGGCTGGAAGGCCGTCGAGCCCGTCTTGAAAGACCCGGAATCCATCTACAAGTGAACGCCATGTCCCTCACCGATGACCTGGACCGCTTGGCGGCCGTGATCGAAAGCCGCAAGCCCGCCAATGGCGGCGACCCTCAAACCAGCTACGTGGCCAGGCTCCTGCACAAGGGGCCGGACGCTTTCCTGAAGAAAATCGGGGAAGAGGCCACCGAAGCCGTGATGGCCGCCAAAGACGCCGATCACGGTGGCGACACGCAGAAGCTGGTGAACGAGGTGGCCGACCTTTGGTTTCACAGCATGATCGCCCTGGCCCACCACGGCCGGGGTCCCGCCGACGTGGTGGCCGAATTGGTGCGCCGCGAAGGCCTCAGCGGCCTGGAAGAAAAGGCCCTGCGCAAGGCCCAGGCCCGCGAATCGGGAGAGTGACCATGAGCGATGTGATCGACGTCGAGGACGCGGATTCCCAAAAGGCCCAAGACCTGAAAAGCATCGGCTGGGTCAGCTACATCCTGCACCTCATCGTGGCCGTGGGTGCCGTCATCCCGGGCACGCAACCCGGGGTGGCGCTGCTCATCGTCGCGCTGGTCATCGATCTGGTGAAAAAGAGCGAAGCCGAAGGCACCTGGCAGGCCAGTCACTTCAGCTGGCGCATTCGCACCGTGATCTGGGCCGCCATCCTCTACCTGCTGACCGCACCGCTGTGGTTGGCCTTCCTGGTGCCCGGCATGATGGCCTGGATCGCCATTTCCATCTGGTTCCTCTACCGCATCGTTCGGGGCATGGTGGCCATGAACGCCAACCAAGCCCTGCCTCGCTGATTGTTGCCATGGCTGATCACGACCCCAACTGCATCTTCTGCAAGATCATCTCCGGCCAGATCCCTTCGCGCAAAGTGCACGAAGACGACGATCTGTACGCCTTTCACGACATCAATCCCTGGGCGCCGGTGCACTTTCTCATCGTGCCCAAGCGCCACATTGCCTCCATGGCCCACATCACGCCAGCGGACGAAAGCGTGATGGGGCGCATCATGACGCTGGCCCCTCGTTTGGCCCTGGAGCAGGGCTGCAACCCATACCCGCATGGCGGTTTCCGCATCGTTTGCAACACGGGCGCCGAGGGTGGGCAGGAGGTGCATCACCTGCACGTGCACGTGATGGGCGGCCCGCGCCCATGGGCCCGTGGCTGAGCACCGCCGGTCGGCATGGTCATCGCCTGGCAAGCCGGTCCAGAACCCTTCGCCCCGCTTAGAATCCCACCCCGTGCGCCTGAGCGCTTGACATCAATTTCTGGAGAATTCCATGGGTAGCTTTTCCATCTGGCACTGGCTCATCGTGCTGTTGATCGTGGTCATGGTGTTCGGCACCAAGAAACTCAAGAACCTGGGCTCTGACCTGGGGGGCGCGGTCAAGGGCTTCAAGGACGGCATGAAAGACGGGCAGGCAGACGCGCCCGCCCAGGCACCCGCCGGTCAGGTCACCCAGAGCAACACTGCCGACAAGACCACCATCGACGTCGAGGCCAAGCAGAAGAGCTGATGCCTCGGCGGCAACGCCAGGCCCTTGCTTGTTCCTAACCCGGGGTCGTTCGCGGCCCCGTTTGTCCCCAGGACGGCCAACAGATGATTGATCTGGGCATTTCGAAGCTCGCCCTTATCGGGGCGGTGGCGCTGGTTGTCATCGGGCCTGAAAAGCTGCCCCGCGTGGCCCGCACCGTGGGTGCCCTGTTGGGCAAGGCCCAGCGCTACGTGGCAGACGTGAAGGCAGAGGTCAACCGCTCCATGGAGCTTGATGAGCTCCGCAAAATGAAGGACTCGGTTGAGAGTGCCGCCCGTGAGGTGAAAACCTCGGTGGAAAGTGGCGCGCAAGATTTTGAGAAGTCCTGGTCCGAGGCCACCGCTGGCCTGGATGTGCACGAGCCCTTGAGCGAGCCTGGCACCTTGGATGCCCTGGGGGCCCTCGGCTCGCCAGCGCACCCCGTTTACCAACACCCCAAAAAGAACTGGCGCCTCAAGCAGAAAGCCATGCCCCAGTGGTACAAGGCTCGTGCTGGCGTGCGCACGAGGGTTCAGTCCGGTGCCGCCCGCGTGGCGCGCTTCCGGCCGCGCCCCACCTCCATCTCCCGCTGATGTCAGATTCCAAAGACCCCCAAGACGAGCTGGCCGGCTCGGAGCAGCCCTTTGTCCAGCACCTTATGGAGTTGCGTGACCGGCTGGTCTACGCCTTTATCGGTCTGGCGGTGTGCATGGCTGCCCTGGCCATTTGGCCCGGCCCGGGGGGGCTGATCGACCTGATTGCCGTGCCCATCAAGGCCCACATGCCGCCTGACGCCAAGCTCATCGCGGTGGGGGTGTTTTCGCCCTTTTTCGTGCCGCTGAAGGTGCTGGCCATGGCTGCCCTGCTGATGTCGCTGCCGTGGTGGATGTACCAGCTATGGGCCTTTGTGGCCCCTGGCCTCTACAGCCACGAAAAGCGCTTTGCCGTGCCTCTTATCGTGCTGGGCAGTGCGCTGGCCTACATTGGCATTGGGTTTGTTCAGTTTTTCGTGCTGGACAAGATGTTTGGCTTCATTCAGAAGTTCACGCCGGCCAGTGTGGCGGCCACGCCCGACATCGCGTCGTACGTGGAGGCGATCCTGTCGCTCTACCTTGCGTTTGGTCTGGCCTTCCAGGTGCCCATCGTGGTGGTGCTGCTGGTGAAGATGGGCCTGGTCACGATTCAGAAGCTCAAGGACTTCCGTGGCTATTTCATCGTGCTGGCTTTCGTGGTGGCGGCTGTGGTCACGCCGCCAGACGTGATTTCCCAGCTCGCGCTGGCGGTGCCCATGTGCCTGCTCTATGAAATGGGCATTTGGGGCGCTCGCTGGTTCGTGAAGAAACCCGCCGAAGAAGAAGAGGGCGAGTCGGCCGCTTGAAGCGAGCCGACCGGGGTCAGCGACTGCCGTTGGCTCGTGCGATGTTTCGGCGCCCCGCCGTCACCTGAATGGTGGTTTCACCTTCGCGGCGCAACACCCCCACTTGCGCGCTCTGGCCGGGTTTGAGTGCGGCCACCGTCGACAGCAAGGCAGGCACGCTGTTCACTGGCCGGTTGTCAATGGACACGATCACATCGCCCGGGCGCAGGCCCGCCTGGGCCGCGGGGCCGTTTTGCAGCACGCCTGAAATGATCACGCCGCGGCCTTTGGCCAAGCCGAAGCTTTCGGCCAGTTCGGGGCTCATCTCTTGAGGCTCCACCCCCAGCCAACCGCGCGTCACTTGACCATCTTTCACGATGGCCTCCATCACGCTGCGGGCTGTGGAGGTGGGAATGGCAAACCCAATGCCCATGGAGCCGCCCGATCGTGAGTAGATGGCCGTGTTGATGCCCATCAGGTGGCCATTGACGTCCACCAACGCGCCACCCGAATTGCCGGGGTTGATGGCGGCGTCGGTCTGAATGAAGTTCTCGAAGGTATTGATGCCCAACTGGGTGCGGCCGAGTGCGCTCACGATGCCGCCAGTGACCGTCTGGCCAACGCCGAAGGGGTTGCCGATGGCCAGCACCGAATCGCCGATTTCCAGCGCATCCGAGTCACCCAAGGTGATCACCGGCAGGTCGGGCAGGGCAATCTTCAGAATGGCGAGGTCGGTCTCAGGGTCGGTGCCGATCACCTGAGCGGGGGCCACGCGGCCATCGTTCAGGCTGACTTGAATCTCGTCGGCCTCTTCGATCACGTGGTTGTTGGTCAGGATGTAGCCGGCCGGGCTGACGATGACGCCGGAGCCCAGGCCGGTTTGTGGTTGTGTGGGTGCCTGATCACCGAAGAAAAAGCGGAACCAAGGATCGGCCGCCTGGGGGTTGTTGGCGGGCGCCTTGCTCGTCACGATGCTCACCACCGTGGGCGCGGCCTTGCGTGCGGCGCCTCGCAGTGACAGAGGGTTGCTGTCGTCAGTGCTGGCGCCAAGGCTCGGTGCCTCAAAGACGGGCACCACCGACGGCATCGAGGCCCGCCGGCCCAGCCACTGCGGCTGAAGCGTGGCGACCACGAAAAAAACCGCGAGCAGGACGGTCACGGTTTGGGCAAAAATGAGCCAGAGGCGTTTCATGGGAAATGGGTTTGCGGCGTGGAAACGGAATTCTCCCGCATATGGCGTCCGCTCTCGGGGGTTCAAGCTGCTTTGATGTGAATCAAGGCGCTTCCAGGTCTTGCAGGCTTCAATGACCGGTCAACCCACAACCCAGGAGGAACCCCATGAAGGCACTGGTGGACCTGTTCTCGACGGATTACGGCCTCTTCAGCATTGGCGTGATTGCGTTCACGATCGGCATGGCGATCTGGTTTTCGCGCTTTTTCAAGCGGAAGATGGCCGAGTCTGAGCGGGCCTCCAAGCAAGGGTGAGGCTGTCAGAATGCGGGGTTGACCCCTTGCGGCCCTGCAGATTCATGACCGATAGCTCCCCTGCCCCTGTTGTTTCGCGCCAAACCCTTTTGGATACCCTGGACGGCCTGCTGCAGCCCGGTCTTTTCCGCGACTACGGCCCCAATGGCCTTCAGGTGGAGGGGCGCGAGCCGGTTCGTAAGTTGGTCAGCGGTGTGACGGCCAGCCTGGCCCTGATTGATGCCGCCATCGCTGCCGGGGCAGACGCCATTCTTGTGCACCATGGTCTGTTCTGGCGCGGCCAGGACGGGCGGGTCACCGGCTGGATGAAACGGCGCCTGTCGCGCTTGCTGGCGAATGAGGTGAACTTGTTTGCCTATCACCTGCCGCTGGATGCGCACCCCTCGCTGGGCAACAACGCCGAACTGGCGCGCGTGCTCGACATTCGGCTGGACGAGGGTGATGCTAGCCGGTTTGGCGACCAGCGACTGGGTTTCATCGGTCAGCGCAGCATGCCGTCGGCGTCTGCTTTGGCGGACGACGTGTCGGCTCGCCTGGGGCGTCAGGTGACGCTGGTGGCCGAGCCTGAGCGGGCTGTGCGTCGCATTGGGCTGTGCACTGGCGGTGCTCAGGGCTATTTCGAGGCCGCGATTGCCGCCGGTGTCGACGTGTTCATCACTGGCGAAATTTCCGAACCGCAGGCGCATTACGCCCGCGAGTGCGGCGTGGCTTACATCGCCTGTGGGCACCACGCCTCCGAGCGCTTCGGCGTGGCAGCCGTGGGCGCGCACGTGGCTGCGCAACTGAGCCTTGAGCACGAATTCATCGACATTCCCAACCCGGCTTGAGGCCATGGCTCTTCCACTCCTTGTCACCATGGGCGATCCGGCTGGCATTGGCCCCGAGATCGTCGTCAAGTCCTTGCTGAGTCGTCCTGATTGGCGCTCCGACACTGTCGTGGTCGGTGACGCGGTCGTGCTCCAGCGGGCGATGGCGCTGGTCCGGCCTGACCGCGGGTCAGCGCTGGATGCCATGCCCTTGGTGGAGCTGTCCAGCCTTGCCGCTCTGCCGGCCGCGCCCCCTGGTGCGCTGGTGTTTGTGCAGGGTTGTGTGGCGGGGGCTTTGCCCGCCTGGGGCCGGGTGGACGGAGTGGCAGGTCGCATGGCGGCCGATTGCATCGAATGGGCGGCCCGGCAGGTGCTTCATGGGCACGCTCGTGCCATGGTCACGGCGCCTGTGCACAAGGAGGCCCTGGCAGCGGCGGGTGTGGAGCACCCGGGCCACACCGAAATGCTGCAGGCGCTGGCTGCCGAACAGGCGGGCGTGCCGGTCAGCGCCATGCCCGTGCGCATGATGTTGAGTGCGCCGGGTTTGGCCACGGTGCTGGTGAGCATCCACGTGGCGTTGCGAACCGCCATCGAGGCGGTGTCGATCGAATCGGTGTTCGAGACCATTCGCATTACCCACGAGCACTTTCGCCGTGCCGGGGTCGATCGGCCGCGTATTGCTGTGGCCGGTCTGAATCCACACGCAGGGGAGGGGGGGTTATTTGGGCGTGAGGAGGTGGACCACATCGCGCCAGCCATCGAGCGGGCGCTGGCCCTGGGCCTGGACGTCAGTGGGCCGCACCCGCCAGACACCGTGTTCATGCGCGCGCGCCAGGGGCACTTCGACGTGGTGGTGGCGATGTACCACGACCAGGGGCTGATTCCCGTGAAGCTGTTGGGTGTGGAGCACGGTGTGAACACCACCCTGGGGTTGCCGATGGTTCGCACCAGCCCAGACCATGGCACTGCCTTTGACATCGCAGGCACCGGGCGGGCCGGTGCCGATAGCCTGATGGCGGCCATCGAAGCCGCACGCACGGCCTCTCGCCATCAGGCGGGTCACTGACGTTTACTTTTTCAGGCTGTCGCGAATTTCTCGCAGCAGGACGATGTCCTCGGGGTCGGCTGCGGGCGGGGCGGGCGGCGGGGGCGGGGCTTCACGCTTGAGGCGGTTGATCTGCTTGACCATCATGAAAATGATGAAGGCCATGATCGTGAAGTTCAGTGCCACCGTGATGAAGCTGCCGTAGGCAAACACCGGCACTCCGGCGGCCTTCACCGCAGCCAGTGTGGGGGCTGTGCCCTCGGGCACCTTGCCCAGGGCGAGGAAGAGGTTGCTGAAATCCAGGCTGCCGAAGATGGCCCCGACGATTGGCATGATGATGTCCTCGACCATCGAGGTCACGATCTTGCCGAATGCGCCGCCGATGATCACGCCAACGGCCAGATCGATCACGTTGCCCTTGACGGCAAATTCCTTGAATTCTTTGAGCATGCTCATGGGTTCTTCTCCTCCGGATTGGGTGGCACCGCCCCGCGGTGCCCGTGGCCATTCTCACATACCCTCCAGGGGATTCGCGACAGCCACGGCGCGTCCCCTGATTGACACGAGCGCGGGCAAAAACTTCATTTCAACGCTCGGTCAATCGAAAATCAGCGCTAGGGGCTCCAGTACAATGCTGGGTTGTCCCTAATGTCCCGTCTGTTCCCTTGAAAGATCCTCATGAGTGAAGCTACCGCTAATGGCGCTGTGGACAACAGCCGCCGCACCTGGTTGATCACCTCCTGCGCCATGGGTGGCGTCGGGGCCGCCGCCGTCGCAGTGCCCTTCGTGAGCACCTTCCAGCCCTCCGAGCGCGCCAAGGCCGCCGGTGCTGCCGTCGAGGTCGATCTGTCGACCATCGCGCCGGGCGAGAAGAAGGTGGTCGAGTGGCGGGGCAAGCCGGTCTGGATTCTGCGCCGCACGCCTGAGCAGCTCGCGTCGCTGGAGAAGATCGAGGGCCAGTTGGCCGATCCGAACTCCGATCGCAAGGCCTATCCCACGCCGGAATACGCCAAGAACCGCCATCGCTCCATCAAGCCGGAATTTCTGGTGACCGTGGGCATCTGCACGCACCTGGGCTGCTCGCCCGGCGACAAGCTCACCCCCGGTCCGCAGCCTTCGCTGCCAGATGACTGGCAGGGCGGCTTCCTGTGCGCCTGCCACGGCTCCACCTTCGACGTGGCCGGCCGCGTGTTCAAGAACAAGCCTGCACCCGACAACCTCGAAGTGCCGCCTCACTACTACGTGTCGGACACCGTCCTGCTCGTGGGCGAGGAAAAGAAGGCCTGATCGTCGGCGCGTCGCCGTCACAAGACCCTGGAATCCTGAGGCAACCCCATGGCTGAATTCAAAGAGATCTCCCCCGACGCCCCGACGGGCCAGAAGCTGCTGAACTGGATCGACAACCGGTTCCCGCTCACCAAGCTCTACAACGAGCACCTGGCCGAGTACTACGCGCCGAAGAACTTCAACTTCTGGTACTTCTTTGGTTCGCTGGCACTGTTGGTGCTGGTGATCCAGATCGTCACCGGTATCTTCCTGGTGATGCACTACAAGCCCGATGCCAACGTGGCTTTCGCATCGGTCGAATACATCATGCGCGATGTGCCATGGGGCTGGTTGATCCGCTACATGCACTCCACTGGTGCTTCCGCCTTCTTTGTGGTGGTGTACCTGCACATGTTCCGTGGCCTGATCTACGGCAGCTACCGCAAGCCGCGTGAGTTGGTGTGGGTCTTTGGTTGCGCGATCTTCCTCTGCCTGATGGCCGAGGCCTTCATGGGCTACCTGCTGCCCTGGGGCCAGATGTCGTACTGGGGCGCCCAGGTGATCGTGAACCTGTTCTCCGCCATCCCCTTCATCGGCCCCGATCTGGCCCTGCTGATCCGTGGTGACTTCGTGGTGGGCGACGCCACGCTGAACCGCTTCTTCAGCTTCCACGTGATCGCCGTGCCGCTGGTGCTGCTGGGTCTGGTGGTGGCGCACATCATTGCGCTGCACGAAGTGGGTTCCAACAACCCCGACGGCGTGGAAATCAAGGCCAACAAAGACGCTTCCGGCAAGCCCTTGGATGGCATTCCCTTCCACCCGTACTACACCGTGCACGACGTGCTGGGCGTGTCCGTGTTCCTGATGGTGTTCTCCGCCATCGTGTTCTTCGCGCCTGAGTTCGGTGGCTACTTCCTCGAGTACAACAACTTCATTCCGGCCGACCCGCTGGTGACGCCGTTGCACATTGCCCCGGTCTGGTACTTCACGCCCTTCTACTCGATGCTGCGTGCCATCACCAGCGAAATGATGTACGCGCTGATCGCGTGCGTGCTGCTGGGTGCTGTGCTGGGTGTGGCCAAGGCCAAGGTCAGCGGCTTCCTGAAGGCCGTGATCGTGGGTGGTGCCGTGGTGGTGGTGGCCCTGATGCTGGCCATCGACGCCAAGTTCTGGGGTGTGGTCGCCATGGGTGGTGCCGTCATCATCCTGTTCTTCCTGCCTTGGCTGGACAACAGCCCGGTGAAGTCGATCCGCTACCGCCCGACCTGGAACAAGTGGCTGTACTTCGTGTTCGTGGTGAACTTCCTGATCCTCGGCTACCTGGGCGTGCTGCCTCCGTCGCCGATCGGTGAGCGGGTGTCGCAAGTGGGCACGTTGTTCTATTTCGGCTTCTTCCTCCTGATGCCTTGGTGGAGCCGTTTGGGTGAGTTCAAGCCGGTGCCCAACCGCGTCACCTTCCAGCCTCACTGATCCCAAGCGTCATTCGGAGCTTTCCCACATGAAAAAGATTCTCTTGGGCCTGGCGCTTTCCCTGGGTCTCATCACCGCGGCCACCGCTGCAGGGCCCGCCGTCACGCTGGACAAGGCCCCCAAGCGCACGAACGACATGGCAGCCCTGCAGAACGGCGCCAAGCTGTTCGTGAACTACTGCCTGAGCTGCCACTCGGCCGCCTTCATGCGCTACAACCGCCTGCGCGACATCGGCCTGACCGACAAGCAGATCGCCGAGAACCTGACCTTCACCACCGACAAGATCGGTGACACCATGAAGGCCTCGATCGATCCCAAGCAGGCCAAGGCCTGGTTCGGTGCCAACCCGCCTGACCTGACCCTGGTGGCCCGCTCGCGTTCGAGCTCGGCTGGTACGGGTGCCGACTACATCTACACCCTGCTGCGCACCTACTACCGCGATCCGCAGAAGCCCACCGGCTGGAACAACAAGACCTTCCCCAACATCGGCATGCCGCATCCGCTCTGGGAACTCCAGGGCGAGCAGCGCCCGGTGTACCAGAAGGTGGAGAGCCACGGCCATGAAGTCGAGGTGGTCAAGGGCTGGGAACAAGTGAAGCCCGGCAAGCTGAGCCAAGCCGAATACGACCAAAACGTGGGTGACTTGGTGGCCTATCTGCAGTGGATGGCCGAGCCAGCCCAGAACAGCCGCGTTCGCATCGGCGTTTGGGTGCTGATTTTCCTGGCGGCCTTCACCGTCGTGGCTTGGCGTTTGAACGCCGCCTATTGGAAAGACGTCAAGTAACCTCATCTGGCGCGGTGGCCTGATGGTCGCCGCCCCAGGCGCAGTGGATTGCTCTGCCCGAAAGGGTTTTGGCAATCCACTGTTTTTTGCTTTAAGGAGAGACTTCCCATGATGGTCCTGTACTCGGGCACCACCTGCCCCTATTCCCACCGTTGCCGTTTCGTTCTGTTCGAAAAGGGGATGGACTTCGAAATCCGGGATGTCGACCTGTACAACAAGCCTGAGGACATCAGCGTCATGAACCCGTATGGCCAGGTGCCCATCCTGGTCGAGCGCGACCTGATCCTGTACGAGTCCAACATCATCAATGAATACATTGACGAGCGCTTCCCCCATCCCCAGCTGATGCCTGGTGACCCGGTGGACCGCGCACGCGTGCGTCTCTTCCTGCTCAACTTTGAGAAGGAACTGTTCACCCACGTGTCCACGCTGGAGTCGCGCTCGAGCAAGGGCAACGAAAAGGCCCTGGAGAAGGCCCGCGCGCACATTCGTGATCGCCTCACCCAGCTCGCGCCCGTGTTCCTGAAGAACAAGTACATGCTGGGCGACAACTTCTCGATGCTCGACGTGGCGATCGCGCCCTTGCTCTGGCGTTTGGACTTCTACGGCATTGAACTGAGCAAGAACGCCGCGCCTTTGCTGAAGTACGCCGAGCGCATCTTCTCGCGCCCGGCCTACATTGAGGCGCTGACCCCGTCCGAAAAGGTCATGCGCAAGTAAGGTTGCCCATGAGTGCCACTGAGTCTGTCCCCTCCACCCGTCCCTACCTGATTCGTGCCCTGCACGAGTGGTGCAGCGACAACGGCTTTACGCCCTACATTGCGGTGCAGGTGGATGGCTCGGTGCAGGTGCCCATGGAGTTCGTCAAGAACGGTGAGATCGTGCTCAACGTGAGCATGGACGCCACCAGTGGCTTGCGCCTGGGCAACGACTACATCGAGTTCAAGGCCCGGTTTGGCGGTGTCGCTCGAGAAATTCTTGTGCCACTGACGCACGTGGTGGCCATCTATGCCCGGGAGAACGGGCAGGGCATGGCGTTCCCGCCACCGACCACCGCAGCGCAAGCGGCGCCGTCGCCAGCGGCGCTGGCCTCCGCGCCTGCTGAACGGACAGGGCCACGAAGTGTGGAAGACGGTTCGTCCGATGATGGGCCTAGCCCCGATCCCGGAGCGCCTCGCACAGGTGGTAGACCGCAGCTCAAACGGATCAAGTGACCGTAGAATCCTGGGCTTCGCCGCTTTAGCTCAGTTGGTAGAGCACTCGCCTTGTAAGCGATAGGTCGTCTGTTCGATTCAGACAAGCGGCACCAGCATTGATGTGAGCTTGGCCGGTCAGCGCCAAGTGGCACCTCCCTCAACGACCTGGCGTCTGCACCTTGATGCGAATGTGGCTCAGGGGTACCCCGCAGTCGCTCAGTCGTTGCAGGAATGACGGCAGCAATTGCCGCAACTTCGTCGAGGCGGCGGCGCTCTTCACCAGCAGGCACCACTCATCGTCCGTCAGCGGTCCGGCCGACACATGGGCGCGCATGGTGCTTGGAATGAGTGGGCGAATGTGTTGCAGGCAATCTTGCGACTGCCGGATGCGGGCCTGCAGCGCCGCCAAGGACGGGGCGGCGCCCGCTGCCTCATGAAGCGTGAAAACGGTGTTCGTGCGAACGGTGGGCGGCATGGCTGGTTGCGTCACTGAGTGTGTTCTGGATTATCGCGACTCCCGTCGCAGCAGAACCGTCGGCCCAGCGGCGCGCCCTTGAACTTGATGGAGGGGTTGCTGGGTGGCGTCTCCTTGTGAACCGAATGTCGCGAGGAACTCGTGACACGCCCCCACACCCAAAGAGCCGAGGCGCGGCCTGTCAAGGTCGCCGGCTAGAATCCGGGTTTCGCCTGGGCTTCCCGGATCAGCGGTGCCATTCGCCAGTTTGGTACCCGGGCCTTGGGGCCCAGCGCCTTTTGACCTCCCTACCGTCAGACCGGAACCCCTGGGGTGTCCGGCCCGTTTCCACCGTATGGCCATTCAACTTCTGACCAAGCTTTTCGGCAGCCGCAACGACCGCCTGCTCAAGCAGTACCGCAAGACGGTGGAGCGCATCAACGCCTTGGAGCCCTCGCTGGAGAGCCTCAGCGACGCCGATTTGCGCGCCAAGACCGACGAGTTCAAGCGCCGCATTGCCGATGGTGCCTCGCTCGACGATCTGCTGGTCGAAGCCTTTGCTGTGGTGCGCGAAGCCAGCAAGCGCGTCATGAAGATGCGCCACTTCGACGTGCAGATGCTCGGCGGCATCGCGCTGCACAACGGCAAAGTGGCCGAAATGCGCACGGGCGAGGGCAAGACGTTGACCGCTACCCTGCCGGTGTACCTCAACGCCTTGTCGGGCAAGGGCGTGCACGTGGTCACCGTGAACGACTACCTGGCCAGTCGCGACGCCCAGTGGATGGGCCGCCTCTACAACTTCCTGGGGCTCTCGGTGGGCGTCAACCTGCCTCAGGCGCCTCGCGAAGAAAAGCAGGCCGCCTATGGTGCCGACATCACCTACGGCACCAACAACGAATACGGCTTTGACTACCTCCGTGACAACATGGTCTACGAGGCAGTGGATCGTGTGCAGCGCGGACTGAACTTCGCCATCGTGGACGAGGTGGACTCCATCCTTATCGACGAAGCCCGCACGCCCCTGATCATCAGCGGCCAGGCCGACGACCAGACGCCGATGTACATCGCCATCAATCGCCTGGTGCCGCACCTCACGCGCCAGGAAGGCGAAGCCGACGTGCGCACGGGCGAGGGCGTCATCAAGCCCGGCGACTTCACGGTGGATGAGAAATCGCACCAGGTTCACCTCACCGAACAAGGCCACGAGAATGCCGAGCGCCTGCTCTCGCAGGCCGGTTTGCTGGCCGAGGGCGCGTCGCTGTACGACCCCGCCAACATCGCGCTGCTGCACCACCTCGTCACCTCGCTGAAGGCGCATCACCTGTACCATCGCGATCAGCACTACGTGAACCAGAACGGCGAGATCGTCATCGTCGATGAGTTCACCGGCCGTCTGATGTCGGGCCGGCGCTGGAGCGATGGCCTTCACCAGGCCGTCGAGGCAAAAGAAGGCGTGGCCATCCAGCCCGAGAACCAGACGCTGGCCTCAATCACCTTCCAAAACTACTTCCGCCTCTACAACAAGCTCTCGGGCATGACCGGTACGGCCGACACCGAGGCCTACGAGTTCCAAGAGATTTACGGACTGGAGACGGTGGTCATTCCGCCCAACCGTCCCAGCAAGCGCGACGACCAGCTCGACCGCGTTTATAAGACCACCCAGGAGAAGTACGCGGCGGCCATTGCCGATATCCGCGAGTGCCACGAGCGCGGCCAACCCGTGCTGGTGGGCACCTCGTCGATCGAAAACTCCGAAATCATTGCCCAGTTGCTGCAGGCCGCCAAGTTGCCGCACGAGGTGCTCAACGCCAAGCAGCACGCCCGCGAAGCGGACATCATTGCCCAGGCGGGCCGCCCGGGCGCCATCACCATCGCCACCAACATGGCCGGCCGTGGCACCGACATCGTGCTGGGTGGCAACTTGGAAAAGCTGCTCGATGCGCTGGAGCGGGACGAGTCCCTCGACGAGGCCACCAAGGCCCAGCGCGCCGAGGCCATCCGAGCGCAGTGGAAGGCCGACCATGAGCAGGTCAAGGGCTTGGGCGGATTGCGCATCATTGCCACCGAGCGCCACGAATCGCGCCGCATCGACAACCAGTTGCGCGGCCGCTCCGGCCGCCAGGGTGACCCGGGTTCTTCTCGCTTCTACCTGAGCCTGGACGATTCGCTCATGCGCATCTTCGCGGGTGACCGCGTGCGGGCCATCATGGACCGCCTGAAGATGCCGGAAGGCGAAGCCATTGAGGCCAGCATCGTCACCCGCAGCATCGAGAGCGCGCAGCGCAAGGTGGAGGCCCGCAACTTCGACATCCGCAAGCAGCTGCTGGAGTACGACGACGTGTCGAACGACCAGCGTAAAGTGATCTACCAGCAGCGCAATGACATTCTGGACGCCGCCTCGTTGCGCGCCCAGATCGATTCGCTGCGCGAGGGCTGCTTTGCCGATCTGGTGCGCCAATACGTGCCCGAAGGCAGTGTGGAAGAGCAGTGGAACCTGCCCGAGCTTGAGCGTGTGCTGCGCGAAGAGTGGGCGGTGGAGGCCTCGGTCACCTCATGGGTGTCCGACGCTGAGGCCATCGACGACAACGAAGTCGTGGAGCGTGTGCAAGCGGCTGCCAAGGCGGCGTTCGACGCCAAGGTGCAGTTGGTGGGTGAGGACAACTTCACCTCCTTTGAGCGCGTGGTGCTGCTGCAGACCATCGACAGCCAGTGGCGCGAGCACCTGGCCGCACTCGACTACTTGCGCCAGGGCATTCACCTGCGTGGCTATGCCCAGAAGCAGCCCAAGCAGGAATACAAGCGCGAAGCCTTCCAGCTCTTCGCTCAGTTGCTCGACAGCGTGAAGAACGAAGTCACCCGCATTTTGATGAACGTGCGCGTGCAGTCTGCCGAGCAGATTTCGCAGGCCGCCGAAACGCTGGAAGAGCGGGCCGAGAGCCTGAGCAACATCACCTACACCGCGCCGACCGAAACGGGCGAGGTGGAGACCATCACCGACGCCAACACCGCCCGCCAGCCAGCTGGCCAGTGGCCTCGCGTGGGCCGCAACGATCCGTGCCCTTGCGGCAGCGGCAAGAAGTACAAGCACTGCCACGGCAAGCTGGACTGATCTCGCTGTCCCTTGCGCCGGCCATCTGGTTCGATCTCGGAGCTTTTCCATGCCTGTTCAACTCAACGCCCCCGTGGTGGATGACCTCTTGCCCATCAAGGGCGTTCGCATTGGCGTGGCCCAGGCCGGCATCCGCAAGGCCAACCGCAAAGACCTCACCGTTTTTCTGCTGGACGAAGGCTGTGCGGTGGGGGCGGTGTTCACCCAGAACCGATACGCTGCCGCTCCAGTGCAGGTGTGTCGCGAGCACCTGGCGTCTGGCGCTGGCACTCGCGCCTTGGTGATCAACACCGGCAATGCCAACGCTGGCACAGGTGAGCCGGGCCTGGCTGACGCCCGTCAGACTTGTACGGCCTTGGCGCGTTGCCTGAACATCCCGCATGAGCAGGTGCTGCCGTTCTCCACGGGCGTGATCATGGAGCCGCTGCCCATGGACCGCCTGCTGGCTGGCTTACCCACCGCCTTGGCCGATGCGGCCCAGCCCCAGCATGACAGCGGGGCGCAGTGGCTGTCGGCGGCGCAGGGCATCATGACCACCGATACCCTGCCCAAGGCCGCCAGTGTGTCTTTCGATCTGGCGGGAAAGCCGATTCACGCCACCGGTATCGCCAAGGGCGCCGGCATGATCCGGCCCAACATGGCCACCATGTTGGGCTTTCTGGCCACCGACGCCGCCGTGGCGCCGGCGCTGATGGGGGACCTGGCCCGCCGCTTGGCCGATGTGTCCTTCAACCGCGTCACGGTGGACGGCGACACCAGCACCAACGACTCGTTCGTGGTGATCGCCACGGGACGCGCCGGCCAGCCGGTGGTCACCGATCTGGACTCGCCCGCAGGGCAGGCCCTGGTGGCGGCGCTGACGCCCCTGGCCCAGCGCCTGGCCCACGCCATCGTTCGTGATGGCGAGGGAGCCACCAAGTTCATCACCGTGCGGGTGGACGGCGGGCGCGACAGCCAGGAGTGCCTGCTGGCCGCCTATGCCATCGCCCATTCTCCGCTGGTCAAGACGGCCTTCTTCGCCAGTGACCCCAACCTGGGCCGCATCCTGGCCGCGGTCGGGTATGCCGGCATCAACGACCTCGATATCCGTGGCATCGATCTTCGCCTGGGCGACGTGCACGTGGTGAAGCAAGGCGGCCGCAACCCAGACTACCGCGAGGAAGATGGTGCGCGCGTGATGAAGGAGCCGGAGATTCTGGTGCACGTCTCGCTGGGTCGAGGCAGCGCCACTGAAACCGTGTGGACCTGCGACTTCAGCCACGACTATGTGACCATCAACGCCGACTACCGCTCTTGATCGGCCTAGCCAGGGAGTCAGACAGCATGAACGAATCCTTCGAGCGCCTGCTTCACCGAGCCGAAGCGCTGATCGATCGCATCGAATCCGTCCTGCCGCAACCCCTGGGCGAACCCGACTGGGAGGCCTCGGTGGCGTTCCGCTACCGCAAGCGCAGCAGTGGGCACGGGGCATTGGAGCCGGTGCGCCAGGTGGCGACGATCCAGCTCGCCGACTTGCAGGAAATCGACGACCAGAAGGACAAGATCCGCCGCAACACCGAGCAGTTCGTGAAAGGACTGCCGGCCAACAACGTGCTGCTGACCGGGGCACGGGGTACTGGCAAGTCGTCGCTGGTCAAGGCTTGCCTGAACGCCTACGCACCGCAAGGCCTGCGCCTGATCGAGGTTGACAAGGCCGATCTGGTGGATTTGCCAGATATCGTGGACGTCGTGGCCAACCGCCCAGAGAAATTCATCGTCTACTGCGACGACCTCAGCTTCGAGGACGGCGAACCGGGCTACAAGGCGCTCAAGTCCATCCTGGATGGCTCTGTGTCGGCCGCCAGCCCGAACGTGCTGATCTACGCCACCAGCAACCGCCGGCACCTGTTGCCTGAGTACATGAAGGAAAACCTTACCTACACGCACACCCCGGACGGTGAGGTGCACCCGGGTGAGGTGGTGGAGGAGAAGATTTCCCTGTCTGAACGCTTCGGGCTTTGGGTCAGCTTCTACCCCTTCAGTCAGGAGGAGTACCTCACCATCGTAGGCCAGTGGCTGGCCTCGCTGGGGGTGGCGTCGCATGCCATCGAGGCGGCACGGCCCAAGGCGTTGGTGTGGGCGCTTGAGCGCGGCTCGCGCAGCGGCCGGGTGGCTTACCAGTTTGCGCGCGACTACGCGGGCTCACACGAAACCGCCGCATGAGCGACGTGCTGGTCGTCGATGGCGATCCCACCCGAAGCGGTGCCGACCGCCCCGTGGTGGAGGTGGCGGTGGGTGTGTTGGTTGCTGCCGATGGTCGCTTTTTGCTCACCTCAAGGCCCGAGGGCAAGGTGTACGCCGGTTACTGGGAATTTCCGGGCGGCAAGCTGGAAGCGGGCGAGACGGTTGAGCAGGCATTGCGCCGCGAACTGGAAGAAGAGATCGGCGTCACCATCGGCAAAGCCCACCTGTGGCGCACGCAGTTGGTCGATTACCCCCATGCCCTGGTGCGCCTCAACTTCTGCAAGGTGTTCGACTGGACCGGTGAGTTGCACATGAGGGAAGGGCAGTCGTACGGGTGGCATTCCCTGCCCGTGGGTTGCGAACCGGTCTTGCCAGGCACCGTGCCTGTGCTCAAGTGGTTGGCCGATGAGGCGGCCAGTGCCCGCTGAACGGGCGAACTGACGGTCAGCTTTGCTCGAAGTGAGGGTCGCTCTGGCCTTCGCGCTCAGGTACGCTGAAGGATTCGCTCGCCCAGGCGCCAAGATCGATTTGTTTGCAGCGCTCGCTGCAGAAGGGGCGGAAGCGATTGCTGGGCGAATAGACGCTGTCGCCATCGCACGTGGGGCAGCGCACGATGCGCTCGGTTGTCTTGGGTTCGGGCGTCATCACGCGCACAGGGTGAGTTCAAATGCCGCGTCTTCTCCAGCGGCGTGCAGACGATCGTCCTCCCCCTGGCGCATCAGCCGAACTGAGAACATCAGTCGATTGCCACTGATCTCGGGGATGAGGCCGGATGCTGGGTCCAGCTTTAAACGAAGCAATTGGAAGGTACGGCCCTGGGGCAGGTTCTGCTGAAACTGACCGCCAGGCGCCACCACCTTTTGTGGCACACCGGAATCCCGCAACAGCTTCAGCAGCATGCCCACGCCCTGCGCCAGGGGGGCCAGCGACAAGGACCAGCGATCGAGGTCGGCCTGGCGCGCAGCGGGGTCTTTGTGTTGCCAGTGGTAATAGGAAGGCAGGTCAAACTCGCAGGTGCCGCCCGGGATGCTGATGCGGCTGCGGATGCTCATCAGCCAGTCATTCTCTGTCAGCCCTTGCCCGGTTTTGCCCGTGGCCTGTGTCAGTTGCTGGAAGCAATCGTCCAACTGTCCGATGACCGCATCCAGCGCCTTCTCCGAGATGGCCGGGTTGCCTCGGTAACCGTTGAGCTGCTGCTTGTGTCGTTCGATGTCTTTGAGGACGTCGGATTTCATGTCGGCCCGAGCGGCGACGTCCATGATTTCGAAGATGGTCTGGATCGCAAAATGGTGGTCCAGCGGATGGGCTCGTGGCACCAACTCCGCCATGCGATCGAACAAGTGTTCGAGGCGCAAGTAGGTGCGGATACGCTCGTTGAAGGGGTATTCGTACAGGATCACCGGCTTGAGGCGAAGGGTCGCCGCGCAGAAGGAAAAAAGATCATAGCCCGAACCGACGCACCAACTTCGCAACGTCGGCCTTCAGTGCTTCGAGATCATCGGAATCGTTGTACAGCACGGCGTCTGCCGCCTGCAGCCGCAGCGACCGGCTGGCTTGTTGCGAGATGATGCGCTCGATCATGTCAGGCGCCAGGCCGTTGCGTGCCTGTACCCGCCGAACCTGCGTCGATTCGTTGCAGTCAACCACGACCACGCGGTCTAACTGAGGCCGCCAGCGAGGCGACTCGACCAGCAGCGGAATGTCATACACCAGGCACGGCGAATGGCTTTTTGCTGTGGCCTCTTGAATGGCGAGGCCCACCATGGGGTGCACGATGGCCTCCAGCGCTTGCTTGGCTGCCGGTTCTCTGAACACCAGTTCGCGCATGCGCTGCCGATCCATCGCGCCTTCGGCGGTGACCATCTCGGCACCAAACCGCTCACGGATCGAGGGGATGGCCCGACCACCTGCCTCGGTGCATTGTCGCGCCAGGGCGTCGGCGTCGATCACGTCGGCCCCCATTTGCCGCATCAAGCCTGCCGCCGTGCTTTTACCGCTGCCAATGCCCCCGGTGATGCCCACCCGCCACATGGCGTTCAAAGCCCGATGGCCCGGAGAATGGCGTCGGGGCCGGCGATCATGGCGGTCAGACCGCCCAATGCCAGAAAGGGACCGAAGGGCACGTAACCGCCCTCGCGCAGGGCACCTTTGAACTTGATGGCAATGCCCACCACTGCACCGATCACCGAGGCCATCAAGATGATGGGTATCAGGGCCTGCCAGCCGAACCAAGCGCCCAGGGCAGCGAATAGCTTGAAGTCGCCATAACCCATGCCTTCCTTGCCAGTGGTCAGCTTGAAAGCCCAGAACACCAGCCACAGCGAGAGATAACCCGCCACTGCACCCCAGAGCGCATCGTTCAGCGTCAGCGGAAGCCAATCAAGGGCCGCGGCACAGAGACCCGCCCAGAGCAAAGGCAGTGTGATGTCGTCCGGCAGCAGTGTGGTGTCCCAGTCAATGCCTGCGAGACACACAACGGTGGCCGAAAAGCCCGCCCACAAGAGGGCCTGCTCCGAGAGTCCCCATTGCCAGCCGCACCAGGCAAACAGCAGACCAGTGGCCACTTCCACCAGGGGATAGCGGACGGAGATGCCAGTTTTGCAATCGCTGCAGCGACCCCGCAACCATAGGTAGCTCAGGACAGGAATGTTCTCGTGCCATGCGATAGGGTGACCGCAGTGCGGGCAGGCCGACCGAGGCACCATCAGGTTGACCTTGGCTGCATTCGGGGGCTCTTTGCCTTCGAACTCGGCGCACTCCTCGGCCCAACGTCGCTCCATCATTTTGGGCAGCCGGTGAATGACCACATTCAGAAAGCTGCCCACCAAAAGGCCGAGCACGCCCAACACGGCGGCGGCGGGCCACCCGCTCGGGAAATCCGCCATCAGACCACCTGCCCCAGCTTGAAGATGGGCAGGTACATGGACACCACGATACCGCCGATGATGGTGCCAAGCACCACGATGATGATGGGTTCCATGAGACTCGACAGGCCGGCGACCATATCGTCCACCTCTGCCTCATAGAAGTCGGCCGCCTTGCCCAGCATGTGGTCGATGGACCCAGATTCTTCGCCAATGGCACACATCTGCAAGACCATGGAGGGAAACAGGTTCGCATTGGTCATGGCCATCGTCAGGCTGGTGCCGGTGGACACCTCTTGCTGGATTTTTTCCGTGGCGATGGCATAGACCGAATTGCCGGAGGCGCCACCCACGGAGTCAAGGGCTTCGACCAGCGGCACACCTGCAGCGAACATCGTGGACAAAGTGCGTGTCCAACGGGCCACCACCGACTTTTCCACCAGCGCGCCAAAGACGGGTACCTTCAGCAGCAGGCGGTCCATGAACTGCTGGACGCGTTCATTGCGTTTCCACGCCTGCATGGCAAAGTAGGCGCCACCGCCCACCACGCCGAAGATCAGCCACCACCATTCCACGAAAAACTCGCTCATGCCGATCACGAACAGGGTTGGCGCAGGCAGGTCCGCTCCAAATGAGGTGAACACTTCCTTGAAGGAGGGGATCACGAAGATCATGATCAGCGACACCACCACGAAGGCCACGATCAGCACGGCGGTTGGGTACATGAGCGCCGACTTGATCTTGGATTTGATCGCCTCGGTCTTCTCCATGTAGGTGGCCAGGCGGTCGAGCAGGGATTCCAGAATACCGGCGGCCTCACCCGCTTCCACCAGGTTGCAGTAGAGACTGTCGAAGTAGAGAGGATGCTTGCGAAAGGCAGCGCTCAGCGAGGTGCCTGTTTCGACATCCGAGCGGATGTCGTTCAGCAGCTTGGTCACGCTGGCGTTGGCGTTGCCGCGCCCCACGATGTCAAACGACTGCAGCAGAGGCACGCCGGCTTTCATCATGGTGGCCAGTTGGCGGGTGAAGATGGCGATGTCCTTGGGCTTGATGCGTTTGCCTGAGGCCATTCGCCGCTTCTTGATCTTGCCCGGCACCACCCCTTGCCGGCGCAACATGGCCAGCACCTGGTTTTCACCTTGTGCCCGTGTTTCGCCTTTGACGGGCTTGCCGTTGCGGTCCTTGCCTTCCCATTCGAAGACGAACTCTTTGGCGTTTTTCGGTGCGGCTGTAGCCATGAATTTCCCTCGTCCGTTTGGGCGTCGTTGCTGAAGGCGTCTGCCTTCAGTCGTTCGTGACGCTGAGCACCTCGTCCAATGAGGTGACGCCTTGTTTGACCTTCAGCAAGCCCGACTCGCGCAGGGTCCGAACGCCCTCCAGGCTGGCCTGGTGGGCAATGTCCAGAGCGCTTCCACCGCGCAGGATGATGCGTTGAATTTCTTCTGAAATCGGCATGACCTGGTAAATGCCGACCCGGCCTTTGTAGCCGTTGTTGCACGCCGAGCACCCCACCGGCCGGTAGGGTGTCCAGGTGCCGTCGAGTTCCTCGGGTTGGTAGCCCGCCTCCAGCAGTGCCTTGCGAGGCACGTCCAGGGGTTGCTTGCAGGTGGCACACAGCCGGCGAGCCAGCCGCTGCGCAGTGATCAGGATCACGCTGGAAGCAATGTTGAACGTGGGGATGCCCATGTTCATCATTCGAGTCAGCGTGGTGGGGGCGTCGTTGGTGTGCAGCGTGGACAGCACCAAGTGACCGGTCTGGGCGGCCTTGATCGAGATGTCGGCCGTTTCAAGGTCACGAATTTCGCCCACCATGATCACGTCTGGATCCTGGCGCAGGAAAGCCTTGAGGGCCGCCGCGAACGTCAGCCCGGCTTTCTCGTTCACGTTGACCTGGTTGACGCCAGGTAGGTTGATTTCCGAGGGGTCTTCCGCCGTGGAGATGTTTACCCCCGGCTTGTTGAGCATGTTCAGGCAGGTGTAGAGCGACACCGTCTTGCCGGAGCCGGTGGGGCCAGTCACCAGCACCATGCCGTAGGGGCGGCCGATGGCGTTCAGCAGCCGTTCCTTCTCTTCAGGCTCATAGCCCAGCGCGTCGATGCCCAGCTTGGCGCTGCTCGGGTCAAGGATACGGATCACGATCTTTTCGCCGAACAGCGTGGGCAGGGTGCTGACGCGGAAATCGATCACCCGGTCAGGCCCCACCTTGAGCTTCATGCGCCCGTCCTGGGGCACGCGCTTCTCGGAAATGTCCATCCGAGAAATCACTTTGATCCGGGAGGCCAGCTTGTCCTTGATGGCCACTGGCGGCGATGCGATCTCGCGCAACTCGCCGTCAATGCGGAAGCGCACGCGGTAGTTGTGCTCGTAGGGCTCGAAATGCAGGTCGGATGCGCGCATGTTGAACGCATCCAGCAGCATCTTGTGCAGAAACTTGACCACCGGGGCATCATCGACTTCCGGTGATTTGTCGGTGGTCTCCGTGGTGGTAGCCTCGGCCGCCAGCTCATCGAACTCGATGTCGTTGCCGACGATGCTTTCCATCGTCTCATTGACGCTGGCGCTGCGCGATTCGACCAGCTTGCTCAACTTGTCGAACTCGGCGATCACCCAGTCCACCCCCATCTGGGTGGCGAACTTGATCTTCTCTGCCGCGTGGTGGTCTGCTGGATCGGCGGTGGCCACGATCAAGCGGTTGTTGCGCTTGCTCAGGACAACGATGCGGTTGTCCGCGCAGATCTTAGGGTCCAGCAGGTTGGTGGGCAGGCGCTGGAGGTCAATCGCATCAAGGTCCAGCAAGGGCGCACCAAACGCCGTGGACATCGTGTGGGCCAAGTCTGTGGCGGACACTGCGCCCGACTCGATCAGTTCGGCAATGAAACTGGTCCGTCCGCTCTGGGCTTTTCGGTAAAGCTCTTCGGCCGATCGCTGTTCCAGCTTCCCCGCTGCCACGAGCGCCCTGCCTAGGCCTGGCAGGGCCATTGAGGGGGGGTCGGTGGAGAAGGGTTCTTGGGAGGCCATATCCGCGTAATCTAACGTAAATCAACAACTTGGCCGCTGCCCTTGCGGTGTTTCGCCCGGCGAACGGGCAAATCCCGGGTGTCAACGTTGCATGTGTGCTGTGCCGGGCCAGGTCATCTTGCGTCAGGCGTTTGGTCGTCTACGTGTGACCTGAGGGAGCGGTGAGTGTCCTGGATCGGCGACCGAACGAACCCAATCGTGGCTCTTCGGAGCAACCCAGAAAGCCAAAAGCCCCTGGACGGGGCTTTTGTGTCTTGGATGACTGAGAAAAATCTGGTCGGGGTGAGAGGATTCGAACCTCCGGCCTCTACGTCCCGAATTTCATCCGGACGCCTTTTCGGGCCTCTTCTGAGCGAAGAATCAACATCTTAGCGCGGATTTGCATGGCGTTGCACGACGTTGCGCGAGGGTCATCTGGAGCAGATTTGGAGCAGCGCAGCTACGGTCTGCTCCAGAAAACCGTAGCCAGCTGGGTCGTATAGGAACCGGCTTATACGGGTGGTCAGAGGCTCCGGCAGGGGCGGCCCTTGGACCCCGCGCCGGCAGCGTCCAGCCAGGGGGTCAGAGGTACTCGTCCTTCCAGCGCGCCGCGTCGGCCACCAGCTGGGTCAGCCGGTCGGCCTGGCGGGCCACGAAGGCGGCGATGCCCTGCACGAAGGCCAGCTCGGCCTCGCCCTCGTAGTCGTCCGCCTGAGCCTGGGCTGCTGCTTCTGCTGTGGCCAACTTGGCCAGGCGCTGACCTTCGCGGCGCATCAGCTTGCGGTCAACGCCGCAGCGGGCAGCAAAGTCGGCCAAGGCAAAGGCCGAGACCTCGGCGTGGCTGAAGACGTCGCCGTAGGCCATGGCCAGCTCGGTGTCGAAGCCGTCGTACTGCAGCACGCTGACCAGGTCGTACCAGGGCGTCGGCTCCAGCAGGCCACCTGGGCGCACAAAGAAAGAGAAGTTCTTGCCGTGGGCGTCGCTGTTGCCAATCAAGAATTGGAAGAGCGCCCAGCGCAGCATGGCCAGCCGGGTGGCCGCCTTGTTGGCCGTGAGGTCGGCGCAGCCGAACAATCGTTCGAAGCTCACGCCGTCGCGGATGTGGCGCACCGCCTCGGCACTGCCCAGGTTGCGCTCGTACTTGTAGGCCACGGGCAGGTCGCAGGCTTGGGCAGCGTCGATGATGTGCCGGCGGTGAACCCGCGGCTGGCCGCCGACGGTCTCGACTTCGCGGTCGAAGCGGCGCACGACCAGCACCGGGCGGGGCGTGCGCAACAGGCTTACCTCAGCGGCCGGCAGCTTCATGCGGCGGGCCAGCGACATGCAGAAGTGCTCGTTGACCGCCAGGTGCGGCGTCTGCGGATTGCCGGTGTCGGGCTTGAGGATGTGGGTGGAGGCCAGTCGCTGTCCGTCCACCAAAAAGACTCGCCCGCCCTCCAGCAGTGGACGGTCAAGGTAGACCAGCAGCTTGTCTTGCAGGCCGGCCACTGACATGCGGACCTTGCCGTCCCACACCGTCAGCGGTACGTGCTCGCGTTCGGCGATGCGCTGGTCCAGCTCCTGGAGGGGGATTTCTCGCAGGATGGGTTCGGCGGTGGGTGGTGCCGGGTTCGCATCTCCAGTGAAGCGCAGGGCGCCCGCGGTTTCGGCACCAAGCGCCCAGATGAGGCCGAAGACGTTGGTCTTGGCCAGACCGTTGTAAGCCACGGCCACATCCAGCGCACGCCCCTCGGGCAGCAGGTGCTCGATGAAGCGCTTGATGGATGCGGACGCGTAGTCAGGCGCCGGGCGAACCAGGGGCAGTGCCGGAGACAGCGGGTAAGACTTGGCGTCGGCGACCCAGGGCTCGGCATAGCTCAGGCCCCAGCGGTCGTCGCGCCCTTCGTGCTCGATGGTGGCGACCTGAGCTTCGTCGGCCCAGACGTGCAGTGCGTGGGTCATGCTGACCGCCTCATGGCTTCGGGACGGCTTGAGGAACCGTCTGGCTACCTGAGCTGCCCAAGCCGCTTGATGAGGCCGCCTCTCGGGCCCACGGGTGCTCCTTGGGCAGCACCATGAGCGTCAGACCCAGGCCATCGAGCACGGCCAAGGCCTTGTCTAGGCGCACTGAGCCCTGGCCGTTCTCGAGTCGGGACATGAGGTCCACCGACACGCCGAGCAGGCCCGCCGCATCATCGATGCGCAGCGACTGCGACTTGCGGCGCTCACGCACGACCGGGCCCAGGTCAGGGGCTGACTGGAGCAGGGTCGGTCGGCGGGTGGCAGAGTCAGTCATTTCGGAATTTCAGTTGCAGGGCTTCTGGGTTGCGCTTCAAGCAAACAGTTTCTGTTATTCCGAAATCATAGGCGGTTCTGGGGGGCTCATCAACTAGAATTTCGGTAAATCAGAAACAGAAGAGCTCTCGATGCGCTGTCAGGTGGTATTTCTGATTTTCCGAAACATTGGCTGAGGTTGCAGAGGTCCGCCCGGCCCCGTACTTCCGCCATGGAACACTGACGCGATGACCGACCAACCCAGACCCCAAGGCCAGCTCGACGTCCAGCGTTGGCTGGGGCGGTGCATGCTGCGGTTGCAGCAGTACGAGCGGCTGATGAAGACGCTGCTGGCCCACCACGAACTCGCCGGGCCTGCCGACACGCTGGAGGCCCAGCGGGCCGCGAACTTGGAGAAGGTGTCGGACAAGACCTTGGGTACGCTGGTCAAGTCCCTCTTCGAGAGCTACGCGGTACCGGACGGATTCGAGCGCGAGTTGCTCCCGGAAGACAAGGTCCCGACCGACCGCATCTCCATGGCCATCAGCTACCGCATGACCATGGCTCCGGAGCGGCTCGCCGAGGTCAGAGCCCAGATTGAGGAACTGGTCGTGATGCGCAACGAGCTGGTGCATCACTTCATCGAGCGATTTGACCTCTGGAGCGACCTGGGCTGCGAGGCTGCTTTGCACCACCTCGAGCACTGCTACCAGCGTATCGACCACCACCACAACGAACTGGTCGGGTGGGCCAAGACCATGGACGAGGCACGAGCGCACATGGCGGCATTCGCCGAGACCGACGTCTTTCACGACATGGTGGTGAACGGCATCGCGCCCGACGGAACCTTTGATTGGACGCACACCGGCATCGTTCGAGTGCTGCGCGAGGCGTCCGAGGCCCTGTCCGAGGGGGGCTTGACCCGACTGGACCGGGCTCGCGACTGGATAGCCGCCCACCATCCGGACCAGACCCCGAGCAAGTACGGCTGCCGCACCTGGCCGCAGGTTCTCAGCGAGTCCAAGCTGTTCGAGCTGGTCTACAGGGTCGGGGATGACGGGAAGAGGGTGGGCTGGTTCCGCGAGCGCTTGGCCAGTTAGCTGCGGCTGCTCGCGAGCAGTTTGGACAGCACTCGCGCATGCAGTCAGACGGCTCAAAGAAGCACGGCTTCTAAAGTCGACTAAGGGTAGTCGCGTCGCCGAATTTAGAGCCGGGCGCAGGTTGCCTACACGGGTCTCCATCAACTCACTGGAGACCCATATGACCACCACCAAGAGCCGCCAATCGACTGATGACCACCTGACCGACGAAGTCCTGCAGAACGCTCACGCCCTGCTGCGGAACGCTTCGAGCGCAAACGCAACGCCAGCCAGCACGGTCCAGAAGCCGCTGTCCAGAAAAGACGTTTGTGGCCTGCTCGGCATCTCTGTGCGTACGACCCAATACTGGGTCGAGCAAGGACGCTTGCCGGAGCCCCTGTGCATTGGCCGTAAGCGGTACTGGCTACCCCATCAGCTTGAAAAGCTGCTGCAGCCTCAAGCCCAGGAGCTGTGTCTGCAGTCCCTGGAGGCCGCACAGCCGCCTGGTCTGCCCGTGACAGAAACCCAGGGGCCGACGGAAGGCACCCGGACTCGTAAGCGCCGCAAAAAGTCATCCGAGTCCATCCCATGTGCTGAGAGCGTTAAGACACGGACGCAATCCAAATGCGGAGAAATCAAGCGAAGGCTCAACCTGATTTCAGCTGATGCGACCGTCTGACGGGCACCCGGCCCGGTGAGGAATCGGCTCCGCCGACCAAGCTATCTGAGGTGCCTACACGTCATGCGCCTGCAACTGGGCGTGAAAGGACACGACGTGATGAATGAAGATGAACAGCAACTCGAGCAGCTGCGTGCCGTGGCGCATATGCGGGACAACGGCCAGTTCGCCGTGGCAACGCTGCTGCGCGAGACCGAGCACGGGCTCAGCGCCCCTCACGAGGCAGGCCCTGGCCTGATGGTCTTGCACGACATCGTGCCGGCCAAGTACTTGGAGCGGATGAAGCGCGGGCAGTGGAAACGCTGCACGGAGTTGATGACGACCTCGGACCTGTGTTCAGCGCTCGTGGCGGGCTTCGAGCTGGGGGATGTGCAGCTGCGGCTGGTTCTGCCGCTGCTCGGTCGTGAACTGCGAGAAGCGCTGGCAGGCCTGCCACCCGACGAGCCTCTTCGTCTCTACATGGTGGCTGAAGAGGACGGAAGGCAGCTGAATCTCAAGGTGCGCATGGGGCCTGACAGCTCTCAGGCCCTGGCCGCGATGGTCGAAGATGACAACGAGGACTCCGCCTTTACGCTGGGTGCGTTGCTTGAACTCTCCCGAGATGTGGCCGGCTGGAGAATGGGCGATCCGGATGGGCGTCAATGGCCGCCGCTCCGCCCCGATGTGGTGGTCATGACCGTGCTTCCGCCGTCGCTTGTGCGCGCAACGGCTGAGCTCAAGGCCTTGGCCCAGGAGATAGTGCATTGATTCTGAAGGGCTCGCGAAAGCTGGCCCTTCATTTTTTGGCGAACGGCAGCGGTCATCTGCGACAGCTTTGAGTTCTTTGTGGCTGAGTACTTCCGGTACTGGGATGCGGTCAGCGAGGTGATGGTCCGAACGCCCTACGACCAGCAGCCCTCTGAAGCGCAGCTTCGCGAGCTTCACGCCAGCTTGATGGACCAGTTGGCGCCCTATGTCGAAGCCGAAGACGAAATCCAATAAAGACGGCGCGACGGATGCCGCGCCGTATCGGTGTCTCCCGACGGGAATCAAATCAAGACTTCCTGTTTACATCTGGGGGCGACTGGGTCGTCCCCTTTTCTTTGTTCTGATGAATTTTCTGGAGCGTTGCACGAGACTCAATTTTTCGAGGTGCCCTGCAATCGTCGAGTAGCTGCCGGCCCCGAGCTCCAGTCTGAGATTCAGCAGGCTGGGTTGGCGGCGCTGCCTCATAAGCGAAACATAAGCCCGTACTACATCGGCGGCCAGGGCTTCCACGTGAGCTTCCATGGAGGCCATTTGGTCTTCTCTGCGCGCGGCCTCGAGCAGACGGAACTCTTCGTCGCCCTTCAAGCGGCGGTCTCGCTCGTTGAAGTAGCGTGGGCGCTTGACTCCCTCGAGAGGCGACAGGTCCATGTGGATGCGCCACCCCTTGCGCGCGCGGGTGTAGACGGACGAGAGCAGGTCGATTTGGCGGTCCACCGTGGAGCCTTCGACGTACTCCAGGCGGTCGGCGATGAAGTCCTCGATGTGCTCCGGCTTCACCTTGTGCAGCGGCAGGTGCAGCCACTCCAGCGACGTCATCGGCTGGCGGTTCGCGCCCAGTGGGGTCAATGCTTTGCCGAACTCCTTGATTTCGGCCTTGCGCTGCGCGATGCGCTTGCGCAGTTCGTGCGAACTGTCTTCCAGCATGGCACGCAGGATGATGATGTAGTTGTCACCGCCCTTCATGCCTGGGCAGTCCTCTTCCATGTAGCGGCGGATGAGGTCAGCGGTGGTGGTCTTGGCCGCTTGCGTGTAGTCGCGGAACAGGTCCACCTCGGCCTCTGCCTCGATGCGCTTCACGTAGGCCTCGGCTTCCCTGAGGCTGTGGAAGGTCTCGCATTGGGGTTCATGCCCAACGCGAACGACCTTGACCTGGAACGTCGTCTCGCCTTGGGTGATATCGGGTGTCAGGCCCTGCTCGATGAGCGCGCGCATGTACGCCTCGGCGTCCTTGAGCTTGCCGTAGGCGAACTTTCGGGTGTACTTGTTCTTGTCTTTGCCGCGGTAGCCGGGGACGGTCACGGTGAAGGCGGAACGGTTGACGATGGATGCCATGGGAGTCTCCAAAAGTTGATGAAGACCCGTGAAGCGAACGGAGTCGGCGCGTGGTGTTTAGAACCGCTTTAGGGACGTGCGAACGCGTGCATACACGTCACACACCCAGGTCACGCGCGGTGCACGGGGGTGTAGCAGCAGGGGCTCTAAGAGCCTCGTTGCGCGCAACACCGTGCAGCGAAACGCAAAGGCGCGCAGGGGCACGAAGCCTCCTACGCGACCGTTTCTGGAGCAGATTTGGAGCAGCTTGGCCGTTTTGCGCTGTTTTGCGCGTTGTCCGCGTTGCGCGGACTGACCTAAGTGCTTGATTTTGCTGAAGAATTCCTGGTCGGGGTGAGAGGATTCGAACCTCCGGCCTCTACGTCCCGAACGTAGCG